>NZ_KE383854.1:84513-133893 GCF_000422485.1 Paenibacillus pasadenensis DSM 19293 | reverse complement strand
GCGGAGCGGCAGGCGGAGCGGCAGGCGGAGCGGCAGGCGCAGGGTCTCCCGACGGCCGCCGAAGCGGCTGCTTGGCCGAGCCTATCCCCGGCCCCAGGACGCTCCAAGCGCCCGACTTTTTCGTGAAGGCGCTTCCGCTCATCCGGCTCGCCGTGCATTTCATCCCCCGACGGCCGCTTTTCATCGTGAAAACGCTCCCGAACCCGTTTGCATCCCTTATGCTGGACGAAACAACGGGTTTCTTAGGGAGGTCACAACATGAATGCGGTTTCAATCGTCATCGGGTCGATCTGTTTCCTTCTGATCGCCTACCGCCTATATGGAACGTTCATCGCCTACAAAGTGCTCAAGCTGGACGACTCCAAGCCGACGCCGGCGCATGAGCTGGAGGACGGCAAGGACTATGTCCCGACCAACAAATGGGTCGCCTTCGGCCACCACTTCGCGGCCATCGCGGCAGCCGGTCCGCTCGTCGGTCCGATCCTCGCGGCGCAGTTCGGCTATTTGCCCGGCCTGCTCTGGCTGCTGATCGGCGCCGTCGTCGGCGGCGCGGTGCATGACGCGGTCGTGCTGTTCGCCTCGATGCGGCGCGGCGGCAAGTCGCTGTCCGAGGTCGCCAAGGAGGAGCTCGGTCCAGTCGCCGGCTTCTGCACGGGCCTGGCCATGCTGTTCATCATCACGATCACGATGGCCGGCCTGTCGATGGTCGTGCTGCATGCGCTCGAGAACAACCCTTGGGGCACGTTCGCGGTCGCCATCACGATCCCGATCGCCATGGGCGTCGGCCTGTTCTACAAAAAGACCGGCAACCTCAAGCTCGCCTCGACCGTCGGCTTCATCCTGCTCCTAATCGGCGTGTTCGCCGGTCCGTACATCCAGGACACGATGCTCGGCGACTGGCTGACGATCGACGCCAAGACGCTGGCGATCATCCTGCCGATCTACGCCTTCTTCGCCGCCGCCCTGCCGGTATGGCTGCTGCTCGCCCCGCGCGACTACCTCAGCAGCTTCATGAAAATCGGCGTGTTCATCGCGCTCATCATCGGCGTCTTCGTCATCAACCCGGAGATCCAGTTCCCGGCGTTCACGCAGTTCATCGGCGGCGGCGGCCCGATCATCGCCGGACCGGTATGGCCGTTCATCTCGATCACGATCGCCTGCGGCGCGATCTCCGGCTTCCACGCGTTCATCGGCTCCGGCACGACGCCGAAGATGATCAACCGCTGGAGCGACATCAAGCCGGTCGCCTTCGGCGCGATGCTCGTCGAGTGCCTCGTCGCCATCATGGCGCTGATCGCAGCCACGGCCCTGATGCCGGGCGACTACTTCGCCATCAACTCCAAGCCGGAAGTGTTCGAGGCGCTCGGCATGAGCACCGTGCATCTGTCCGAGCTGAACCGCGAGATCGGCCTCGAGCTCGAAGGCCGCACCGGCGGCGCGGTCACGCTGGCCGTCGGCATGACGTACATTTTCACCAAGATTCCGTGGTTCGAAAACATGGCGCCGTACTTCTTCCAATTCGTCATCATGTTCGAAGCCGTGTTCATCCTGACCGCGATCGACGCCGGCACGCGCGTCTCCCGCTACCTGATCCAGGACTTCTTCGGCGAGATCTACAAGCCGCTGAAGCGCGTCGACTGGGTGCCGGGCACGATCTTCGCCAGCGTGCTCGCCTGCTTCATGTGGGGCTACCTGCTGTATTCCGGCGACATCAGCTCCGTCTGGGCGCTGTTCGGCGTCTCCAACCAGCTGATGGCCTCGATCGGCCTCATCATCGGCGCGACGGTCATCCTGCGCGTCGCCGACAAGCGGCGCTACATGCTGACCTGCCTCATCCCGCTCGCCTACCTGTTCGTCACCGTCAACTATGCAGGCTACTGGATGGTGACCAACGTGTACCTGAACGCTGCGGCCGCCGGCTACAACGTGCTGAACGGCGTGCTGTCGATCATCATGCTCGTGCTCGGCATCATCATCATCGTCGCGGCCATCCGCAACTGGATCCAGACGTTCAACCATCCCCGGGCGAAGCTCGGGTCGATGAAGGCTTAGGACGGCACGGGTTGAAAAGCAGAGCAAAAAACCGGGATGCCTTCGGGCATTCCGGTTTTTTATCTTTGCCATTCCCCAAAGAAATACGCTCAGACCGCCTTTTGATGACGCTGCCGACCGCGCTCAGCCGCTGGCCGGAGCTGCCCTTTGGCCGAAGCCTCCCTCCCCTCGGCCTCCGGGCTAACGATACTGACAAGCCTTATTCCGTAAAATATTCGCCTCGCTGAATTTTAACGAACCTACATGACCTTATTGCCGCCGAATTCGCTCCAAACACGGCTTTTTCAACCAAATAGCGTCTCTCAGTTTCGTTAGCCTCAAAAAAGCACGCAAAAACGCCGAATAGCGCTCGTCCGTATCGTTAGAAATCCAAGGGGTCCAGTCGTCGGCTTCATTCCTGATTGGCTCGCGACGTCCGTGCCGCCATATAGGCCGCCAGCGTCAGCAAAGCCGCAGCGAAGGAGAACAGCGCCGCATTCTCCGCTCCGGAGGAGTCCGTTCGAAACAGAACCAGGTAGCTGTCGCTTTCCGTCGAGCCCTTCAGCGCCATCATTTTGTACACCGAGTAGACGCTGTTCAGCAGCAGCAGCTGCAGAAGCGCGAACAGAGCGGCCTCCCCTTTGCGAGGATGGCTCAAAATCGCATAAGCCAGGATGAGCATGGAAAAGATGAACATCAGTCCGTAAAGAAATGCCATGGCTGGCACGCCGGCCCTGCGAAGAATTATCCTCCCTCCGATCACGCAGATGATGAAGCACAGCGAAGACGCCGAACTTAAAGCAGCTTATTCCAAACGGTAGTCAGCAAGGGGGTGGAGCGTGACCTAAATTGCCAGCGTCCTTATCCTACTCGCCCTGCACACCAGCCTGCTGCGGTTAATAATTTAGCTTAAGAGAAACATCTCTATACTTAAATTCGATATCTTCATCCAACCTACCTACTCCGATTATCCCTCCATTCCCGTAGGCAACGTCATAAATGAATTTATTTTTAGGAATATTTTTTATACTCCAATTAACACCGTCCGAAGAATTGATTATTACATTGTTTCCAACAAAGTAAAAATTATTATTAAAAAAATGCCCATTTTGGAAGGTATCTTTTACTCGTAAAACAGGATCCCACTTTATAGCATCTAATGAACTCCATATAACAGCTCCATTATCATCTAATCCACCTATAGCAATAAACTTTCCATTCCCATATGCAATTGAAGTTAGATACCCTCCTCCATCCATATAAGGAAATTGCGTGGTCTCCCATGAAACGCCGTCTTTGGAAGTAGATGCTTCATAAGGGCCAACGGCAACAAATTTCCCATCTGCAAAACATAAATCACTTCTTGGACTCCAATATAGGGAGGATTCATCGTAATCCCATGATATTCCGTCTTTGGATCTCATCACACCTCCATGTCCCAAAGAAACAAAAACACCATTTCCATATGCAACATTATGACGTTGATTTTTAAAGTCTTCCAATACTTTAACCCATTCGATTCCATCTAACGATCTATAAATCACATTATTACCAACTGCAATGAATTGATTTTCAACAAATCTAATATCATTTAATACTTCATTATAATTAAATTCGGAATCATTGACGATACTTCTCCAATCAACTCCATTGGTGGAAGTAACGATTATCCCATTTCCTACTCCCACGAACATGGAGTTTCCAAAAGCAATAGAGGTGACTATTCCATCAAGAGGTTTCTTATTCCATTCAGCTATTATTCCATCGTCAGATTCTAAGACGGTCAGATTATCTTTCGAAAAATAATTTACGATGATTGCTGTTATAGAAATAATAAACATGAGTGAAAGTACAAGTCCCGCTCTTCTCAACAACACTCCTCCAACTATAAAGAGTTATTTAATCCGTAAAATCCTATATCTATTTTATCGAGGGTCCTAAGAGAGTACATTAGAGTGGTTCCCAAAAAGAATGTCTTTACCCGACGCTTTGGCACAGATCGTCCAAAAGAGAAGAAGCCTGAGGCGGTCTGAGAAACAGAGCCCATGGACCGAGTCGTCTCCCCTTTCCGCAACGACCAACAGCCGTCCCGGCAACCCGGGACGGCTGTTTCTCTATTGGCCTCGTCATTTGAAAGAGCTGCGCTTCGGACCGGAGCCGGCGGCTTGCACGTCCGCCTCCGCCGCCTCCGACACCCTCGACCCCGCCGACTCGCTGGCGCTGTCGACCGACTCGCCGCGCTGCGTGCTGCGGTACAGCTCGGCGTAAAAGCCGTCCTGCGCCAGCAGCTCGTCATGCGAGCCGTGCTCCAGCAGGCGGCCGTCCTTGAGCACGAGGATGCGGTCCGCCTCGCGGATCGTGCCGAGCCGGTGCGCGATGACGAAGCTCGTGCGGCCCTGCATGAGCCGCTGCAGCCCTTCCTGGATCTTGATCTCCGTCACCGTGTCGATGCTGCTCGTCGCCTCGTCGAGCACGAGCATGGACGGATCGGCCAAAATCGCCCTCGCGATCGCGAGCAGCTGGCGCTGGCCGCTGCTGATGCCGCTGCCGTCCGCGCTCAGCCGCTTGTTGTAGCCGCCCTTGAGGCGCACGATGAAGCTGTGGGCGTTGGCCAGCTTGGCGGCCTCCTCGACCTCGGCGTCGGTGGCGTCCAGCCGGCCGTAGCGGATGTTCTCGCGGATCGTGCCCTCGAACAGGAACGAGTCCTGCAGCACGAACGCCATCTGCGAGCGCAGGCTGTCGCGCCGGATCGACGCCAGGTCGCGGCCGTCGAGCGTGATCCGTCCCTCCGTCGGCTCATAGAACCGCGACAGCAGGTTGATGAGCGTCGTCTTGCCCGCGCCGGTCGGACCGACGAGCGCGATCATCTCGCCCGGCCGAGCCGTGAAGCTGACGCCGGAAAGGATCGGCTTGCCCTCGTCGTACGCGAAGCCGACGTGCTCGAACCGCACTTCCCCCAAGACGCGCTCGATCGGCTGCGCCGCGCCGTCTTCCTTTTCCTCCGTGTCCTCGTCCATGATCTCGAACACCCGCTCCGCCCCCGCGATCGCCGACAGCAGCGTGTTCCACTGGTTGGCCAGGTCGTTGAGCGGCCTCGTGAACTGGCGGGAATACTCGGCGAACACGATGATCGTGCCGACCGTGATGACGTCCCGCGTGGCCAGGATGCCGCCGATGCCGGCGACGATGGCGAAGCTGAGGTTGTTGAGGCTGTTCATCACCTTGGGGATGAACCCGGAGATCGTCTGCGCCCAGAAGCCGGCGGCGCGGATGCCTTCGTTGCGCGCGCGGAACTCGCCCTGGACGCGCTCCTCCTGGGAGAACGCCTTGATGATGCGCTGGCCGGACAGCGTCTCCTCGATGTAGCCGTTGAGCTCGCCGAGGCTGCGCTGGCGCACCTTGAACAGCGGGCCGGTGCGGCGGGTGATCCAGCGGATGCCGATGAACATAAGCGGCACGACCGTGAACGTCAGCAGCGTCAGCAGCGGGCTCAGCCACAGCATGACCGAGACGGTGCCGACGAGCGTCAGCACGCTGGAGAAGATCTGAATCGCCGAGCTGTTGAGCGTGCCGCTGACGTTCTCGATGTCGTTGGTCAGGCGGCTCATGATCTCGCCCTGCTGGCGCCGCCCGTAGAACGTGATCGGCAGCCGGTGCAGATGCGCGAACAGGTCGGTCCGCAGCCGGTACACCGTCTCCTGCGCGATCGAGATCATCCAGACGTTGTGCGTCCAGGAGACGGCCGAGGTCAGCACGTACACCCCGCCGAGCAGCAGCAGGAACCATCCCCATGGAAAATCGGGCGCGTTCGCCGCGCCTTCATCGAGATAAAGGTCGACCGCCTGGCCGACGAGGTACGGCCCGAGCAGCGCGAGGCCGGAGCTGAGCGCGACGAGCGCCAGTACGGCCGTCAGCTTGAGCTTGCGCTCCGCCAGGTAGCCCCATAGCCGCCGCAGCGTGCCGGACATGTTTTTCGCGCGGGCCTTGGGGCGCGTGCCGCCGCGATGGCCGCCGCCTTGCGCCGCCTCCGGCATGGAGGCGGCAGAGTCTGTCTCCGGCTGGGGGACGCGGAACGGGTCCAGCCATCGTTCACGCATGGCGCGCCTCCTTTCCCGCTTGCGACTCCACGATGCGGCGGTACAGGCCGGAGCCGCGCAGCAGCTCCGCATGCGTGCCGGACGCGATCAGGCGCCCTTCGTCGAGCAGCAGGATGAGATCCGCCGAAGCGGTCGATGCGATCTTCTGGGTGATGAGGAACGTCGTGCAGCGCAGCGCCTCAAGCTCGCCGAGCAGCGCGGCCTCGGTCTTGACGTCGAGCGCGCTCGTGCTGTCGTCGAGGACGAGCAGCTGCGGCTCGCGCACGAGCGCGCGGGCGATCGACAGCCGCTGCTTCTGGCCGCCGGACAGGTTGACGCCGCGCTGGCCGAGCCGCGTCTCGTAGCCCTGCGGCAGGTTCAGGATCGTCTCGTGCAGCTGGGCGGCGCGGGCGGCCTCGGCGATCTGCGCGTCGGTCGCCTCGGGGCGGCCCCAGGCGATGTTTTCGCGCACCGTGCCGGAAAACAGCACCGCTTCCTGCGGCACGTACCCGATGCTCCCGCGCAGCGAGCGCACGTCGAGCCGGCGGACGTCGGTCCCGCCGACGCGCACCTCGCCCGCGTCCGCGTCGTACAGCCGCAGCAGCAGCTGGGCGAGCGCCGACTTGCCGGAGCCGGTCGCGCCGAGGATGGCGATCCGCGAGCCGGCCGGCGCGCGGAACGAGATGTCCTCCAGCGTCGCCCGGTCGCTGTCCGGATAGGTGAAGGAGACGTCTTTGAATTCGACATCCGCGCCGGCGAGTCGCTCGACGCCCGCGCGCTCGGCGCTGGAGGCGGCGTCGCCCGAGCGCAGCACCTCGCGGATGCGGCCCGCCGAGGCGCCCGCGCGCGAGAACATCGCGGCGATCCACGCGAGCATGCTCATCGCGCCGATCGTGCGCAGCGCGTAGTTGACGACGGCGACGGTCTCGCCCTCGGTCGCCGTGCCGGAGGCGATGTCGAGCCGGCCGAACCAGAGGATCGCGAGGATCGCCGCGTTGACGAGCAGCATGATGAACGGCAGCGTCGTCTCGGTCAGCCGCAGCGCGCCGACGGTGCCGCGCATGAGCTCGCCGCTCGCCTCGCGGAAGCGGCGGTTCTCCTGGTCCATGCGGACGAAGACGCGGATGAGGCGGATGCCGGTCAGATTTTCCTGAATGACGCCGTTGACCCGGTCAAGCCGCTGCTGCACCAGCTGGAACAAGCGGCCCGCGCGCCGGATCATCCACCAGACGAACAGCAGCAGCGGCGGCACGCTCGCCGCCAGCATGAGGCCGAGCTTGAGGTTGACGACCATCGCCATGATGACGCTTCCAGCAACGACGAGCGGGATGCGCGTCATGAAGCGCAGCGCCATGAAGATCGTCTCCTGCACCTGGCTCACGTCGCCGGTCAGGCGCGTGATGAGCGAGGAAGAGGCGAAGCGGCTGAACGTCTCGAAGGCGAAGCCTTGCACCTTGGCATAGAGCCGCTCGCGCAGGTCGTAGCCGAAGCCTTGGGCGGCGTAGGCCGCATAGTAGGAACCGATGATGCCTGCCGCGAACGCCAGCAGCGCGCCTCCGGCCAGCACGCCGCCCCACATCCAGACGACGCCGGTGTCGCCGGCGCGGATGCCCGCGTCGATGATGCGCGAGATGATGAACGGCTGCGAGAGCTCGACGGCCAGCTCCAGCAGCATCATGAAGAGGGCGACGCCGGCCGACAGCCGGTACTTGCCCAGCGATGACAGAACCTTGTCCATGAGTCGAGTGGTGCACCTCCCAGATGATGGTCTCTATGCTACCAGTATACCCCAACTCTATCTTAGAAATAAAAGATTGGCGGCAGGCTTGGCGGCGGGCTTGGCCTTAGGGATGGCGCTTGGCTTGATCGGTTCTTCGCCTATTGGCAAGAAGGAGCGAGCGGTTACCGGCGCGGCGCGCTGCCTTGCCCGTACAGGCCGGATGCGAGGACGGGCTGCGCGGTTCGGCGGACAGGTTTTGGAGGCATGGAAAAAATCCAAGGCAGATTTGTGCCTTGGATCGGGCTGTTCGGCGGTATTCCCAGGGATCCAGGGCAGGTTTGTGCCTTGGATTGGGCTGTTCGGCGGGATTCCGGCAGATCCAGGGCAGGTTTGTGCCTTGGATCGGGCTGTTCGGCGGGATTCCCAGGGATCCAGGGCAGGTTTGTGCCTTGGATTGGGCCGTTCGGCGGGATTCCGGCGGATCCAAGGCAGATTTGTGCCTTGGATCGGGCCGATCGGCGGGATTCCGGCGGATCCAGGGCAGGTTTGTGCCTTGGATTGGGCTGTTCGGCGGGATTCCAGCGGATCCAGGGCAGATTTGTGCCTTGGATCGGGCGTTCGGCGGGACGTAGGAGGGCACGGTGCTCCTAGACGAAGGGCATATTCTTTCGCCCGAAGACTAATTCGCCCCCCTACCCAAAATTTCCGCGAAAAACGCCGCCTTGGCCTCGCGGTACTCGTCCATGCTCTCGCCGTCGAACCGGAGCTTGAGCGCGTCGTACCGCTCGCGCAGCTGCGGATCGGCCGCCAGCGCGTCCCGGAGCTGCGCGAAAAAATCCATGTCCGACCCGATCGCCGTCAGCTGCACGCCGAGCGGCGGATCGGCGTCGTCGCGCTTGAACGAGCGGAAGCTCTCCGTCCGGCCGCTGCCCTCGTTATCGTCGTAAAGCCTCTCCAGCGCGGCCTCCGCCTCCGCCATGCGCTCCTGCGGAACGCGCACCTGCAGGTCGAGGTCGCCCTTGGTCCGGCTGCCCGGCACCGCCGTGCTGCCGATATGCTGGACGTCCGCGTCCGGCAGCAGCTCGCGGATGCGGGCGGCTTCCCGGCGGAAGGCCGCCTCCGCCCGCTCGAACAGAGCCGGATCGCGGCTCAGCGACATCCGCTCCATGTCAGTCCTTCCGTTCCGATGCCGCCTTGGCCGCCGGAGCCGGCTGCCCCGCCGCTTCGACGGCCAGCGCGCGGAAGTCGAGCTTGGAGATCGGCTCGCCGGCGACGATGCGGGCGCGGATCTCGGCGATCCAGTCGGCCATGCGGCCGACCTTTTCCGACTCGTCGAGCTTCTTGGCCAGCACGGTGTAGAGGACGAGGTCCCGCATGCGCATGAACAGCCCGATCCGGTCCAGCCAGTCCAGGCCCAGCTCATGCTCGGAGGCGTAGCCTTCGTAAAAAGGCTGGAAAAACGCAGCCGCGTACGCCTCCCGCTCGACCTCCGGCAGCTGCTGCACCGCCGCTCCGCCGAGCGCGTAGTACAGCGGGATCGCCAGATCGTGCACGAACCAGTTGTACTCCGCGTCGTCGAAGTCGAACACCGTCAGCTTGCCTTCATGCGCGTGGAAGTTGCCTTGGTGGATATCGCCGTGGATGAGGCCGTAGCTGTCGTCCGCTAGCGGCAGCCGCCGCAGCTCCTCCAGCACCTCTTCGAACCGGTCCAGCAGCTCCGGCTCGCCGTCCAGGTACTGGCCGCGGCTCACGGTCAGCTCCTCCTCATGCCAATGATGGCGCGGATGATGAGCTTCATACGAGGCGCTGGCCCGATGCAGGCGACCGGTGACGGCGCCCCACTCGCGCACGAGCGCCGGATTCCAGCCGTCCGGCCCGGCCGCGGCGCGGGCGCCGGGCGCCTTGCGGAAGCGGCTGGCGTAGAACCGGCTGCCGTCCGCAGCCTCCAGCGGCACGACCCACTCGCCGGAGAGCGCGGGCTCGCAGGCGGCGACGTCCGCTTCCAGCCCTGAGGCGGCCAGATGGCGCAGCCAGCGGAGCTCTTCCTCCACCTGCTCCGCGCTGCGGTGGCTGCTGTGGGTGAGGCGCAGAATCGCCGGATCGCCCTCGCGATCCTCCAGCTCGAAGAGGTAGTTTTCGAAGTCGCCCAGCTTGCGAGGCTCTCCCTGCAGGCCGAACGCCTCGGCGGCGCGGGCGAGGATGTCGGGGGTGAAAAGGATGGATACGCTCGCTTCCATGAACAGGTCTCCTGTCGTTTTGGGATGGGAAAAGCGGCTGCCGGGGGCGGCGAGGCCGCATCGGACCGGACCGTAGCGCGGCTTTCCTTCCATCGTAAACGAACTCCCCTTCCAGCGGAAGAGGAGCTTCAGGGCAAGAACGGTTATAGCGGAAAGAGCGGAGCGAGAGCAGCCGAGCGACAGGCTGAGCGAGAGTGGACAGAGCGGGCGAGCGGCGGGAGAAAGGTCCAGATCCGCATACGGAGAAACAAGAGCCGGCGGAGCATCCCTTTCAAAGGAGGAGGGCCTTGGGACGGCAGGCGCCCGGCCGGCAGACCCGCTCCAGGCCGGATCAAGCCGGCGGCTGCGCCCCGTCCGCTACTCGCGCCCCTCGGTCCTCCGCGGCAGGACGTCCGCCGGCGGCGGCTCCTGGCCGACCTCCAGCAGCTCGCCGGCAAAGCTGCCGTCGTAGCGGAACACGTCGCCGAGCAGCGGATTGCGCACGCGCACCTCGATGCGGAAGCGGCAGGCGCGGTCGTCGTACCACTCATGCACATCGGCCGCGCCGGTCAGCAGCTCCGGGAAGCGGAAGCCGAGCCAGCCCTCGTAAAAGCGCTGCGCGCCCGAACGGATGCGGATGCCGCCCCACTCCGACGGCTCCGCCTCGATGTCCACCGCCAGATGCTGGCGGTTGCCGAGATAATCGACGATGCAGCCGCGCTCGCGGCTGTAGATCATCGTCGCGTCGAAGCGGCGCTCCTGCCGGCCGAAGCGGAATGAGCGGATCCAGGTGACCGTCTCGCGGCCGAAGCGGTCGCGGTAAGCGTAGTTGCGGATCGTGAACGGCACGTCGCAGCCGCTTTGCGGAAACATGATATGGCGCGTCGTTCCGATGCAGAGCGGAAGCGCGGCCAGCCGATTATGCCACACCTCGTGCATGACTCCCGTGCCGAGCGCGGCGAGGCCGGAGCGGCTGTGCAGCGAGAAGCGCTCGCGGATGCGAGGATGCAGCTCCGCGAAGCGGGCTCCGAGCGCCTGCTCATAGATGGAGCGTGGGGCTTCGTCCAGGCCAAGCGGCATGCGGTCCGCCGCGGAGGCGGCGGGCGGCGCGGGCGGCAGCTGCAGAGCGGAAGCGCCGGCAGGGCTTGAACGGCGGAGAACGCTCGCGGATGCGGAAGAAGCGAAGCCGCGAGGCGTGATCGAGGCTGCGGAAGAAGCGAAGCCGCAGGGCGTGATCGAGGCGCTGGAATCAGCGGGAGGACGGATCATCGAAAAGGCTCCTTTCGAAGTCGAGTGGGATGTCAGCGGCACCGTGCGATCCGTCCGCGCCCGAACGCGAGCGGAGCGGCGAATCGGCATCCGCTCGGCGCCGAGCCGCTTCCGATGCGGACGGCGGCTGGCGGCGGCAGCGGCCGGCGCGCGGGACGAAGGGCTGCGCCAGCAGCGCGGCCGCGCTCAGGCCGAGCATCGGCAGCGTCAGCGTGAGCGCGCTGAACGGCTCGGCCAGCTGCTCCGGGCGGGATATCAGCGCGCCGGCGGCAAGCGCGGCGAGCAGCACGCCCTGCCAGCGCAGCAGCCGGGCGGAGCGGCCGAGCAGCAGCGCCGCTCCAAGCGCCGCTTCGCCGAGCCCAAGCGCGGCCAGCGACATCCGGGCCGCCTCCGGCGAAAAGCCGAGGCCATGCAGCAGACGCAGCTCCTCCGACGACGGCAGCAGCAGCTTGGGCACGAGGCCTTCGTACAGCCACAGCCCGGAGAGCAGCGCCAGCGATACGGCGTACACGAGCGCGAGGCGCAGCGTCAGCTCGGGCGCCCAGCCTTTTTCGAGCCAGAGGCGGAGCCGGTCGAAGCTCCAGGCGGTCGCCCAGCCCATGAGCGGGCGGAAGACGAAGCGGTCCAGCAGCCGGCCGGACGCGCCGAAGCGGGTCGAGTACGTGTAGCGCGTCAGGAAGCGCAGCTCGCCGGGCCGCTCGCCCGGCTCGTACCGCCAGAAGCCGGCGCCGCTGCGGATGAGCGACAGCCTTTGCGGTGATTGGAACTGCAGCGCGGATACCCGTACGCCATCCGGACCGGTGCGCTCGCGCGTCGCGCCGCTGCCCCGGATCGCCAGCCCGAAGCCGATGCGCGTCGTGTAGAGGAAGCGCTGCGCTTCGCCTTCCTCGCGCGGGAGATAACGGATCGAGCTGAAGCGCAGGTCCCAGCGCTCATGCTGCTCCGGCTGCTGCGTATGCCGCCAGAGCTCCTCCATCGTGCAGCGCATGGCCAGCTCGACGTATACGGGCTTGCCAACGGGTCTGCGAGCATCGGCGGACGGCTCCGGCCGACCGGACTGCTTGCGAGACTCCGCCGACGGTTCCACCTGCTCCGGCTGGCGGCCGGCTTCCGCTGGCGGCTCCGGCCGACCGGACTGCCTGCGAGCCTCCGCCGACGACTCCACCTGCTCCGGCTGGCGGCGGGCTTCCGCCGCAGCCTCTATCTTCCGCTCACGCATCTTTTCCGCCTCCCGTCTCCGATGCCGCCGCAGCATCCTCTCTCACCGCCAGCCGCTCCTGCCCGAGCCGAAACGTCCGCGCCTGCTCCATGCCTTGCAGCAGCCGGCCGCTCAGCTCGCGTCCTTGCTCCACGGAGCAAGCTGCTCCGTGCACGCCGATCGGCGCGCCGACTCCAGTCAGCCGGCCGAGCCGATGCCGCACGGCGGCGATGCCGGCGTAAGCGGCGTCGCGCAGCGGCCGCGGCACGAGGCGAAGGGCGCTCAGCAGCGGCCACCCCCCGTCCAGCAGCCGGAACAGCTCGAGCGAGGCGGACGAGCGCGCGTAGGCGCGCCCGTCCTTCAGCAGCACGAAGCTGTCCGTCCGCGCTCCGTCGAGCCCGTGGCCGCGCAGCAGATACTGCCCCTCCTCCGACTGGAGAGCGGCGAAGCGAAGTCCGCCCGCGCGCTCTCTTTTGGCCGCGAAACGAGCCAGCCCGCCGCATAGCGCGCACTCCCCGTCCACCAGCGCCACCGCCTCGATCGGCCTCATGCGGCTCCCTCCCTTCGCGGGACGGCTGTCCGTGGTCGTCCCTGATCTGCCATCATCGTACCGCTGCGGCTGCTTTCGCGGCAGGCCCCAGTTTCATAGGCCCTCTGCCGCTGCGCCTCCACTCCGCGTCCCGGCGGATGCGGCTCCCGCTTCAAGGCTGCGGCATGACGGACTCCGGGACAGCCCGCCAGAGACCCTCCACGCCAAAAAAACCGCTGCCGCTTCCTTCTTCCACACGAACTCCGTCTCGCTTCTGGCTTCTGCAGAGAGCGTTTGGCGGGACACGGACTCCTTTCCTTTACTGTCCATGCCCGCTCCCCCCTCCGTCCCGTCTACATGCCCGTATGCTCGATTTTTCCGAGTCGTTCCGCCAGTTCGCCTGCATGCCGAGCTGATCGCGCAATTTGTCCGCTACCTTATCCACTCTTCATTCGTGGGTCGTATTGGAATTCCGGCCTCATGAACGTTCCTCATCGCTGGCGCAGGCCATGGTCCCCCAAATCATGCAAACGAGGGGAGCGGAACGAGCCGATGCCTTTCGTAGAAGCGACAGAGAGGTCCTCTTGGAAGTCGGATGGCCTTCGCCTGGGACGTCGGAAAATCCGGGCATCCGGCTTCCAGTGGAACCGGAGAAAGGCTCGGCTTGCGCAGCGGGCTAACCTTTCGGATCATTGAACATGGTGCTGAGGACGCTGCGCTGCCGACGAACCGCGCTCCTTAAAGGCAAAAATGACGTTAGCACGCGCTCATGCCGACAAACCGCGCTCCCTAAAGGCAAAAATGACGTTAGGATGCGCTGATGCCGACGAACCTCGCTCCCTAAAGGCAAAAATGACGTTAGCACGCGCGGTTCTCGTCAAAAATACCCGCTTCAAGGCTGCGGCATGACGGACTCCGGGACAGCCCGCCAGAGTCCCTCCACGCCAAAAAAAGCTTGCCAGGCGCAAGCCTTTCGATTCATGCGCTCCTCGCGCCTCTGATCCTCCGCCGAAACGAATCTCCTACCGCTGCTCGCCGCCGTCCGGCTCGCGGTCGTCGCCCCGGCGCAGCCGGCGCACGGCCTCGCGGCTCGAGCTCGCGCCGAGCTTCTTGAGGATACGGTTCACCTGGTTCTTGAGCGTGCTCTCGCTCTTGAACAGCTTCCGCCCGATCTCGGCCTGCGTGCGGCCATCCTCGATCAGCTCGAACACCTCGCGCTCGGCCGGCGTCAGCGGCTGCAGCCGTTCCTCCCGCTTCAGGCGGCGAAATTCCTTGAGCAGCGCCTGCATCGGCGCCGGACGGCGCACCGCGTCGCGGATCGCGGCCGGCAGGTCCGCGTAGCGGCTTTTTTCCACATAGCTCGCCGCCCCCGCTCCGAACGAGCGCGTCATCATCGCTTCGTCCCCGACCGAGGTCAGCATGACGATCGGCACCTCGCGCAGCTCCAGCAGGTCGGCCGCGACCGCGATGCCGTCCCGCATGCCGTCACCGAGCTGGATGTCCATCAGCACCGCGTCGAAGTCGAGCGAGCGGGCCGCATCAAGCGCCTGCTCCGGCCCCGCCGCCCAGCCCGCCACTACCAGGTCAGGCTCCGCCTCCAGGTACAGCGTCATGGAGCGCACCCACTCCGGGTCGTCCTCGACGATCAGCAGCCGGATCGACGCCGCATCATGCCGCTTCCCGTCCGGCTCCCGCACGGCGCGGCCGTACTCGCCCCGGCACTCGCCCCGGTCCGCTCCTCCGTTCCCGGATTCCCGCTCCCGCGCTTCCTCCGCCGCTTCTCCGCCTGTGCTCGGGGGCCTCGCCTCCGAATCTCTCATCGCCGCTCCTCCTCTCCGCCCTGCCTGCCGAGCTGCGGCAGCCGCAGCTCCGCCCTCGTGCCGCCGCCCTCCCGGCGCTCCAGCCGCACGCTGCCGCCCGCCATCCGCATCGCCTGATGCGCGTAGGACAGCCCGATGCCGTAGTTCATGCGCCCGCTCTTCGTGCTGTAGAACGGCTCGAACGCCTGCGCCAGCCGCTCCGCCGCGATGCCCTCCCCCGTATCGTCCACCCGGATGAGCAGGCGCCGGCGCTGCCGCTGCGCGCTCACGACCGCCTCGCCGCCAGCCGGCGTCGCTTCGATCGCATTCGCGAGCAGATTAACGAGCGATTCCTCCAGGTGAAAAGGATCCGCCAACGCCACCTCCGGCACGCCCCCAGACCGGACGCTCACTTGAACGCCCCGGGACGCGGCGAGCGGAGCGCTCCGCTCCGCCGCGCGCGCCAGCAGCTCGGGCAGCCGCACCGGCTCCGCCTGCCAGCGGATCGCTTTCAGCTGCGTCTGCAGCCGCTCCACCGTCTCCAGCATGCGGCCGGCGGAGCGCTGGATCTGCTGCAGCTGCTCGGCTCCGCGGGCCGCCGGCTTCGATGGCGGAGGCGCCGACGCCGGGGGAGGCTCCGCTGCAGGAGCAGCCGGCTCCTTGGCGGCATCCCCGCGCTCCAGCTCCCGCCGCAGCAGCTCGGAGGCGAGGCTGATCTTGCCCAGCTCGTTTTTGAGCGAGTGGTTGAGCATCGACGCTCCGAGGCCGGCGGCGCGCATCGCGCTCTCCAGCGGATCTCGCTCCAGCCGCAGCCGGATGCCGAGCACGCCGTACAGGAACAGCCCCGCCGCCGCGGCGCCCATCGAGAAGACGATGAACAGCGATACATACCGGAAAAAATCGAAGTCCGGCGAGATCGCCCGCCCGACATTGATCAGCCCGAGCACCGCGAGCAGCGTCGGCACCATGATGACGGCCATGATCGCCCGCGAGCGCCGCTTCAGCGGATGCGCCTCGCGGCGCACGGCCAGGATCATCGCGGCGCATGCGGCAAGATAGTACGGAGCGGTCCAGACGAGCAGCAGCCCGTAATGGGGACCGCCTCCCCGCAGCAGCGCCTCGCCCAGCGACACTAGCGGCGGCAGCAGCAGGATCAGGGCGACGAGCAGGCTGGCGCCGCCATTCGCGACGCGCCATCCGCTTCCGCCGCTCGCCCCGTCCCTCGCGCCGCGCCACCCGCTTCCGCCGCTCGTCCCGCCCTTCGCACCGCTCCATCCACTTGCGCTGCTCGTCCCGCCCGTCCCGGCGAGCAGGCCGCTCCAGACGAGCGCGAACACGAGCACCGCCCACGGCGTCAGGCAGGCGTTGAGCAGCTCCAGCGCTCTTGCTCCTGCGGGCTGGCCCGCCCGCTCCAGCCAGGAAGCGGCGCCGCCCAGCGAGGCCAGCGCCAGAAACGCCGCCGCCCAGCGGCTCTCCGCCTCGCGCGGCCGCGCCAGCAGCGCCGCCGCTCCGGCGGCCAGCAAGGCGAAGAAATAGATGAGCATCGCGGCGCCTCCTCTCCCCGGCGAAATCTGTCCCGGCTCGCAGCCTTCTTCCCGCTGCGGAATGCCATAGATTTACTTTACCGAGCCGGCGGCGGATAGACAAGCGAGCATCATCGTTTGTACGATAAATCGCACAAAACGATCCCGACGTTCGCCAGACATTTAAAATCTGGATGATCCATCATACAGATCAAGCAAAAACAGACCGCCAGCACCTCGAAGGTGGGCGGTCTGCTTATGCTGCCGGCTTTATGGGATCAAAGCGAACGCTGTCCTCGACGCGCCAGCATCCCCGCCCGGCTCAGCTCCGCTCCAGCGGATGCGCCATGACGCTCATGAGCGCGAGCTCCGGCTGCGTCGAGTCGAGCCGGCTGTACTGCACGACGACCGGCACCGAGCTCGCCACGGTGACGGCGTAGGGCACGCCCGCGGGAATGCGCTCGCCGCCGCTGGCGAGGCCGGCGGTGCGGATATGGCGGGTGCGGCGGCCCGGCACCGTCTCGACGATGCCTGCGAGCGGCTCGCGGTCCTCGAAGTAGACGGTTAGCTCCAGCTCGGCCGGCTCGTCGCCGGCATTGAGCACGCAGATGCTCTCGTGGCTCTCCAGCGACCCGCTGCTGAGGGGCGGGATGTAGCCGTCCGGGATGATCCAGCTGCGGCTGCCTAAAGCTTGGGACATGATGGCTCCTCCTGTCGGTTGTCGGTTGTCGGATGTCAGCGTCGGCGACGACGCGCCTGCCGCTTTCTTTTCGACGCGGGCTGGAACGGATCCTCCACGGTCCACGGTCCACGGTCGGCCGGCAGCGGACTGCACGCCCGCGTCAAATGGAGCCCGGGTCCTCCGCGCTCTCGCGCAGGTACATGGCCAGCGGCTGCAGCCGGAGCCGGCGGATCTCCGCCGCCACGAGGCCGGCGAGGCGGACGGCGCCGCGCTCCTGGAAATGCGTGTTGTCGCGCGTGCCGGATGGGTGGTTCAGCGACTCGCCGGGCAGCAGCCACATGAAGTCGTCCTTGGTGCCTTCGGGACCGGCCGCCTCGAACAGCTCCCGGCTGAGCTCCGCCAGGTCGATCAGCGGCACGCCTTCCTCGGCGGCCAGCTCGCGCATCGCGGCCGGATAGTCGCCATGCGTATCCCGCAGCCGTCCCTCGGCATCGAAATCGCGCCGCTGCATCGACGTGACGAGAACCGCATGCGCCTGCCGCTCGCGAGCGCCGCTCACATAACGGCGCAGCGTGTCCTTGTAGCTGCCGAACGGCTCGGTGAACCGCTCGGCGTCGTTCTTCTGGTCGTTGTGCCCGAACTGCACGAACAGCCAGTCCCCCGGCTTCAGCCGCTCCAGAATCGCCTCCAGCCGCCCCTCGCGAATGAAGCTGAGCGAGCTGCGCCCTGAGACGGCGTGGTTGTCGACCGCGACGTCATGCTTGAACCGCGCCGGCAGCGCCTGTCCCCAGCCGAAATACGGATAGCCGGACGCCGGCTGGTCGCAGACGGTGGAATCTCCGGCGAGAAAAAGCCCGACCGCCTGCGGAGCCGGCGTCACGGTCAGCTCGCACAGCCGCGGCGCCTTGCCGGACAGCCGCAGCCGCAGCCGGCCGCCCCGCACGGCCGCAGCGAACAGCTCCTCGGCGTAGACGCCCGCCGGACGCTCCAGCAGCGGCAGCACGAGGCTGCCCTCGCCGAGCCTCACGCTCGTCGACGTCGCATGCCGCTCGTCGCCGCAGCGCACTCGGACGTGATAGATGCCGTCCGGCACTGCCACGGCGAATACGGATTGCACCGGAATCAGGATGCCCTCGCCGCCGGGCCGCAGCCGCTCGTGCACAGTCGAGCCCGGCTCGAAGCCCCAGCCGCGCTCGTCGCTGTAGGCGTCGTCCGCCCGCACCTGCGCCGCGCCCGGCGGCGGCTCGCCCGGCCCGAAGGCGAAGCGCAGCTCCGTCGCGCCCCGGCCCGTTGCCGGCGTCTCGGCGGCGCTTGCTTCGGGCGCTTCGCCCGATTGCCGCCTGGCGCCCTCGACAGGCGCAGCTCCGTCCTGGCGCGCCCCGGCTTCTCCATCCGGCAGCTCCGCGTTCATCCTCGCCGCTTCCTCTTCCATGCCGCTCATCCCTTCAGCCCGCTCGTCGCCATGCCCTGCACGATATGCTTCTGGAACGCGAAGAACAGGGCGATGACCGGCACGAGGCTGACGATCGACATGGCGAACATCGCGCCCCAGTTGGACGTCGACTCGCTGTCGAGGAACATCTTGAGCGCCATCGAGACGGTGTACTTGTCCGGAGAGTTGAGGTAGAGCACCGGACCGAGCAGGTCCTCCCACCGCCAGTAGAAGGAGAAGATCGCCGCCGTCGCCAGCGAGGAGCGCAGCAGCGGCAGGATAATCCGGGCGTACAGCCGCAGCTTGCCGCAGCCGTCGATCGTCGCCGCCTCGTCAAGCTCGCGCGGAATCGTGCGGATGAACTGCACCATCAGGAAGATGAAGAACGGGATGCCGAAAAACTGCGGCACGACGATCGGCGCGATCGAGTTGAGCCAGCCGAGCTTGGTGAAGATGACGTACTGCGGCACGAGCACGACGTCATGCGGCAGCATGAGCGTCACCATCATGAGCGCGAACCACAGGTTGCGCCCGCGGAAGCTCAGCCGCGCGAAGCCGAAGGCGATGAGCGAGCTCGACAGCACCGCTCCGATCGTCGACAGCACGACGATGACGAGCGAGTTCCAGATGTACGTCATGAACGGGTAGCCCGCGGTTCCCTTCCAGCCGTCGGCGTAGTTGCTCCACACCCACTTGTCCGGCAGCAGCGACTCGGCCGTGACGAAGATGAGCCGGCTCTCCTTGAAGCTGCTCATGAGCATCCACAGCACCGGATAGAGCATGAGCACGGCCAGCGCGATGGCGAACAGATGATAGACGGGCCATTTGATCGTTTTCCAGGCCATCGGTCAGCGCCCCCCTTCCGACTCGTAGAACACCCAGTACTTGGAGACGAAAAACAGCACGGCGGTCATGATGCCGACGATGATCAGCATGACCCACGCCATCGCCGAGGCGTAGCCCATGTTGTTGAACATGAACGCCTGGCGGAACAGGTACAGCGAGTAGAGCATCGTGCCGTCCATCGGGCCGCCCTCGCCCTTGGAGATGATGTAGGCGGGCACGAACGTCATGAAGGCGCTGATCGTCTGCATGATCAGGTTGAACAGGATGATCGGGCTGAGCAGCGGCAGCGTGATCCGGAAGAAGCGCCGGGCCGGGCCCGCGCCGTCGACGCCTGCGGCTTCGTACATTTCCGGCGAGATGTTCTTGAGGCCCGCCAGGAAGATGAGCATGGACGAGCCGAATTGCCAGACGGAGAGCGTGACGAGCATGCCGAGCGCCGCGTTCGGATCGCCGAACCAGCTGACCGGGCCGAGCCCGATCGCGATCAGCGCGCTGTTGACGATGCCTTCGCTGCCGAAGATGTTGCGCCACATGATCGATACGGCCACGCTGCCGCCGATGATCGACGGGAGGTAGAACAGCGTGCGGTACGTCCCGATCAGGCGCGAGCCGTTGTTGAGCAGCATCGCGATGAACAGCGCGAACATGAGCCGCAGCGGCACGCCGACGAAGACGTACAGGAACGTCACGCGCAGGGAGTTCATGTACTTGGGATCGCCAGTGAACATCTTGACGAAGTTGTCGAGCCCGATCCAGCGCGGAGCGCTGAACAGGTTGTAGCTCGTGAAGCTGAGGTAGAGCGAGATGAACATCGGGATCAGCGTGAAGGCCAGGAAGCCGATGACGAACGGGCTGATGAAGGCATAGCCGGTCAGATCGTTGCGGAGCGCGGTGTTTCGCTTGAGCATGGTCTCTCTCCTTTCTCATCCGGCGGCGGAAGCCCGGCGGGCCGGCAGCGGGCGCGGGGCGCGCAGGCGCCCAGCGTCCCCGCAGAGGAGAAAAGCCGCCCGGACGGCGGCTTCTCCCCTCAAGCCCTTGCTCCCCCGTCCCGCAGCGCGCCGCTCCGGTTCGGGGAAAGCCCCGCTGCTCGCAGCGCCGCGGCCGGACGATTCTCTATTTGTTGGCTGCGAGCACTTCGCTGGCCGTCTTGCGGAACGAGGCCGCGGCCTGCTCCGGCGTGATGCGGCCGAAGTTCAGCTCCTCGATGAGGTCGGCAAGCGCGGCGATCACTTCCGGCGATCCGGTCGGCGGCGGCGGGCTCATCGGCGAGGCTTTCGGCTCCATCTCGGAGACGAAATCGAACACCTGCTTGACCGGCTCGTCGAGCTCGCCGGCGATCGCTTCCTTGATCGCGGAGCTGATCGGCACGCCGCGCTCGCCCTTGATGATCTTGTTCGCCTCGACGTCGTTCACCCAGAAGTCGATGAATTTCGCCGCCTCCTCCTTGGCCTTGGAGTTGTTCGTGATCGCCCAGTACATGCTCGGCTGCATGTAGATGCCCTTCTCCATGTCCGGCCCCATCATCGGAGCCAGGGCGAGCGGGCGGGCGGCGGCCTTCTGCAGGCCGACGAACTGGTTGGACCACTGGAAGACGCCGATGCCGGTGCCCTTCACGAGGTCGGACTCCTCGAGGACGCCCTTGATCTGGTTCAGGTAATCCGGCGAGCGCAGCGCTTTTTCCTTGACGAGATCCGCCTGGATGCGGAAGAAGTCCGTGAACAGCTTGTCGTCGTCGTAGCCGAGCGCGTTGCCCTCCTCGTTGTAGAGCGTCTCGCCCTTCGTGCGCAGGTAGTAGTTGAAGAAGATGTCCGGCGCGAAGCCGGAGTCGAAGTACAGCCCCTTGGAGCCGGTCTGCCGGGCCATCTCCTCGTACTTCTCCCACGTCCAGTCGGCCGGGATGCTGTCGATGCCGCCCTTTTTCAGCAGCTCCGGATCGTAGTGGAAGCCGAGCACGTTGACGCCGATCGGGATGCCGTACTGCTTGCCGCCCAGCAAGCCCGTGCCGAGCACGCTCTCGCTGACGTCGCCGACCTGGATCTGGTTGTTCAGGTACGGCTCGAGCTCGGCGAGCTGGCCGTTCTTGGCGTATTGGCTGATGTAGGAAATGTCCATCTGCACGATGTCCGGCAGCTGCTTCGCCGCCGCTTGCGGAGCGAGCTTTTTCCAGTAGTCGTCGAAGGACGCGTACTCCACGTCGATCTTGACGTTCGGATGCTTGCTCGTATACAGGTCGATGACCTGCTGGGTATAGGCGTGGCGGGAATCCGAGCCCCACCAGGCGATGCGCAGCGATACGGGATCGTCTGCGGAGCCGCCGGCCGGCGCGTCGTTGCCGGAGCTGCAGGCGGATAGGGCTGTAGAGGCGAGCGTAACGGCGGCCAGCAGGCCGAGCATTCTTCTTTTCATCGCATGATCTCCCCTTGGTTGGCAAGTCGGAAGCCGAAGGCGCTGCCGGCTCGGTCGCTTGCCCGCCGGCTGTCAGCGCTTTCTTTCTTCCCTTGGCTCTATTGTCTCAAGTCCGGCTTGCTCCCGGAATCCAAAAAGCAGAGCCATCCCGTCAAAAATCAGAGGGGCATTTTTTGAACTCGCTCGGCGTCCGTCCCGTCCATTTTTTGAACACCTGGCTGAAATAAGGCGCGTTGTCGCCGAAGCCGAACCGCTCCGCCAGCTCGGCGACGCGCGCGTCTCCGCCGCTGCGGATATGCCGGCACGCCTCGCGGATGCGATGCCGGTTCAGGTAGGCGGAGAAGCTCTCCCCGGTCGCCTTCTTGAACATCTTGCCGACATAGTCGGCGTTCATGAACAGCTGGCCGGCCGCGACCGCCCCGAGCGTCAGGCCGGAATCGGCGTAGTCCTGCTCGATGATCGCGATCAGCCGCTCGACGGCCGACGACTGGCGGCTCAGCGTCAGGCGGTGGTAATGGTCGGCGAGCCGCATCGCGCTGTCCGTGACGAACTCGCCGAGCCCGGCGAGCGTGTCGATGCCGGACAGCTCCGCCGCCCGCAGCGTGAACGCCTCGGCCTCCGCCTCGGGGCAGACGCGGATCATCGCCGCATACAGCTGCAGCACGCAGGAGCGGGCCGCCGGCAGCGCCGCCCGCCGCTCCGCCAGCTCGCCGAGAAAGCGCTCGATCTCCAGGCGCGCCTCGTCCGCCAGGCCGGAGCGCAGCAGCAGGCAGAGCCGCTCCTCGTCCGGCTCCGGCAGCGCCTCGGCGCCTTGCGCCGCCGGCAGGTCGCTGCGGACGATGAGGCTGTCGTCGCCGACGTAGAACCGGTGCGCGAGGCACTCCCGCGCCTCGCGATACAGCCGGCGCGCCTCGACCATCCGGCCCGCGCTGCTGAGCGCGGCCGTCGCCTCCAGCTTGTAGAAGCGCCGGAACGTTTCCTGCACGCGGCCGATGCGCGCCTCCAGCTCCGGCGCGAGCCGCTGCGGCGAGCCGGCTTTGGCCTCCTTAACCCGCATCGTCCCGACCGCCTCGACCGCCCCGTCCGTCCCGCGCGCAGCCTCGTCGTCCGGCTCGCCGCCGTCGTCCAGCACGACCAGCAGCGTGCCGTCGATCGTCGTGCTGAGCAGGATGCCCGGGATGAGCTCCGCCGCGATGTTGGACAGCGCGAACAGCTGCGCGTAATCCGGCTCGCCCGCCGGGCTGAGCAGCATGAGCCGCACGGGCCGGCCGTCCAGCTCCATGCCGAACAGGCTCTGGTACAGCGCCAGATCGCGGCTGCCGTAGGTGCGGTTCGTGATGAACTCCTTGAGGAACTGCTCCTTCACATGCGGCAGCATGCGGCGGTAGCGCTGCTCCATCTCCGAGAGGAAGCCGTCCCGCTCGTCCTCCTCCTCCAGCTCCCGCGCCAGCTCCGTCAGCGCCTCGCCGATCTGCTGCTCGCTGCATGGCTTGAGCAGGTAGTGGCGGACGCCGTGCTGCATCGCGCGGCGGGCATAGTCGAAGTCCTTGTACCCGGTCAGCATCGCGAAGCGGATGCGCGTATGCCGCTCCGCCGTCCGCTCCACGAGGCCGAGCCCGTCGAGGCCCGGCATCCGGATGTCGGTCAGCACGAGGTCGGGACGCTCCCGCTCGATCGCCTCCAGCGCCTCGAGCCCGTTGCGCGCCGTTCCGGCGAGCCGCAGTCCGAGCCCGCTCCAGTCCAGCACTTTGGCGATGCCCTCCACGATCAGCCTTTCGTCATCGACCAGCAGCACGCTTCGCATGGCTTGTCTCCTCCCTTTCCTCCGTATAAGGCATGTCCAGCCTGACCGTCGTTCCCTTGCCCTCGGCGCTTTCGATCTCGAGGCTCGCGTCGCCTCCATACGTCAGCCGCAGCCGTTCGGCGATGTTCGCCAGGCCGATGCCTTGACCGCGCGTGCGCACCTCGCCCCGGCGCAGCCGCTCCACGAACTCCGGCGGCATGCCCGGCCCCGTATCGGATACGGCCAGCCGCAGCCGGCCTCCGGACGTGGACGCGCTCACCGTGATGACGCATGGCTCGATCATCGGCTCCAGCGCGTAGTGGACGGCGTTCTCCACGAGCGGCTGCAGCGTCAGCTTGGGCAGCAGCGCCGGCAGCGCCTCCTCCTCCGCCTCCAGCCGGAAGTCCAGCCGCTCCTCGTAGCGGATCGCCTGGATCGTGACGTAGCTGCGCACGAGCTCCAGCTCCTGCTCCAGCGGGAGCAGGTCCTCGGTGCCGCTGATCGAGCTGCGCATCAGATGGCCGAGCGCCTCGACCATCTCGGAGATGCTTCTCTGCCCGTTCATCTTGGCCTGCCAGTTGATCGACTCGAGCGTGTTGTACAGGAAATGCGGATTGATCTGCGCCTGCAGCGCCTTCAGCTCCGCCTCGCGGATCGTCAGCTGCTTGGCGTAGTTCTCGTCGATCAGCTCGCGGATGCGCTGCAGCATCATCGTGAACGTCCGATGCAGGATGCCCGCCTCGTGATGGGACAGCTCCGGCACCGCGCCGAGCGACTGCTCCTCGAGCCGGTCGAGCTGGCCCTTCTCGATCTGCCGCATCTTGCGCAGCAGCAGCAGCATCGGCCGGTTGATGCTGCTTGAAAGCATCGCGCCGAGCAGCAGCGCGGCGAGGAAGATGGCGACGAAGCTGGCCAGCACGATCCGCTTGACCGCGGTCAGCTGGCGGAACATCTCGTCGAATGGCGTGACGTACAAATACGTCCAGCCCATGTCCTTGGACGCCATGAGCGCCGTGAAATACTCGCCTCCGGCATAGGACTCCACGCCGTACGGCTTGCCCTGCGCGGCGGTGCGGGCCGCCTCCGCGGCCGTCAGCGGCATGTCGTCCGCGAGCGGATAGATGATGTCCTTGCCGTCCGTCAGGATGAGGCGCGCCTGGCCCGGGCCCGTATCCATCTGATCCTCGATGATGCGGTCGATGCGCGTGCGGATGATCAGCGTGCCCAGGTTGTCGAACGTCAGGTTCTGCGTCGTGAACGAGCGGATCTTGCGCACCGAGAGCAGCGCCGCCCGCTTGTCCGCGGTCACCTTCCACGCATGCGCCCCGTCCGTCCGCTCGGCGAGCGCGACCAGATCGAGCTGCATGCCAGCGGTGATGCCTTCGCGGTTGCCCGCGGAGATCGGGATGCCGCGCGTGTCGATGAGCAGGATCGAATAGACATCCTTCTCCGATCCGGCATAGCTGATCAGCTGGTCGGCGACCCGCTTGCGCAGCACGTTCTGCTCGTACGACGTCAGCGAGCCGCTCAGCTTGCCGAGCGCCTGCTGGATGACCGGGTCGGCCAGCACGCGGAAGCTGAGTCCCTCCACCTCCCGCAGCCGGTTCTCGATGGCGATCGACGACGTGCCGAGCACCTGCGACGATTTCTCGTAGATCTGGCGGTCGTAGATTCGGAACACATAGCCGAGCACGAGCTGGTAGAACACGAAGCAGCCGATCATCAGCACCGACAGCAGCAGCAGCATCTTGTGATGGATCGACAGATTGTTGTAAGCGCTTCTAATTCGGTTCAGGCGCGGCATGCCGGACCTCCTTCGGATGCGGATGGCGGTCTCGGCCCTAGGCCGAGTTTTTATTAGAAAGTATAGCACGCAAGCCGCCGCCGAGGGCGCGCAGCGGGCATGTTTCCGGATTTTTGCCGGCTTTCGCCGGAAAAGTGAAGCCTCTGCCGAACGCGAAAAGCCCTGCTGCCGGATCGGATCCGGGGAGCAGGGCCTGGGGCGCGGCCGTTCGGGCGCGGACTCGCGCGGCGCGCCGTCAGATGCCGCGGTTTTTGAACAAGGTGGCGATAGAGCCGCCGTAGATGTTGGAGCGGATCGCCTCGGTGAACAGGCCCGCCGTCGGGATGACGGTGAGCTTGTCCGACGGGCTGGCCTGCTGCAGGATCGAGTCGGTGACGACGATCTCGCGGATATGCGGATGGTTGAGCTTCTCCAGCGCGTCGCCGGAGAACAGGCCGTGCGTGGCGGCGATGACGACGTCGCGGCCGCCTTTCTCCACGAGCTTCTCGACGACGTTGAACAGCGTGCGGCCGGTGTCGATGATGTCCTCGATGATGACCGGCGTCTTGTCCTTGACGTCGCCGATGACATGCATCTTCTCCTCGCCGGTATGCGGATCGTGGTTCGTCACGACCATCGCGAACGGCGCATGCAGATAGTTGGCCAGCTTCTCGGCGGTGGAGGCCCGTCCGGCGTCCGGCGAGACGATGACCGGGTTCTCGATGTTCTTGGCGCGGATGTGCTCGGTCAGCTCGTCCAGCGCGGTCAGATGGTCGACCGGGAAGGTGAAGAATCCCTGGATCGCCGCCGTGTGGAGGTCCAGCGTGATGATCCGCGAAGCTCCAGCCGTATGCAGCAGGTCGGCGACCAGCTTGGCCGAGATCGCCTCGCGCGGATGGCGCTTGCGCTCCTGGCGGGCGTAGCCGTAGTACGGCATGATGATGTTGATCGTCTTGGCCGAGGCGCGCTTGGCCGCGTCGATCATGATCAGCAGCTCCATGAAGTTCTCGTTGACCGGATCGGACAGCGACTGCACGATGAAGATATGGCAGGTCCGGATCGGCTCGCCGTAGGAGACGTACAGCTCGCCGTTGTCGAACTGGCTCAGCGTCACCTCGCCGAGCGGCAGCCCGAGCTGCTCGCTGATGCTTTTGGCCAGCGGAACATTGGAGGATCCGCTGAAAATTTTCACTTTATCCGTCATTAGGTATTCTTTCCCTCCCGCGCATTGGATGAGCCTTTGCCCTCATTATAGCCCATCTTCGGGCAAAACTGCAGTCCGCTCGCGGGAAAACGTCCTACGGCTACTTATTTGTTCTCTGAAAAATCGCTATACTGGACGAAACAGACGCTGCTTCCCGCATCAAAGAAAGGAAGGTCGGCTTCATGAACCCAATCCCGGACGAGCCGGGACGCATCGTCCGAGGCTCGGACGACTACCGGCGCGCCGGCCGTTCGCTGTTCGTGGCCGGCGCGGCCACGTTCGGCATGCTGTACAGCGTGCAGCCGCTGCTGCCCGAGTTCGCCCGCGAGTTCGGGCAGACGCCGGCCGGAGCCAGCCTCACGCTGTCGGTCAGCACGGTGCTGCTCGCCGCCGCGCTGCCGATCGCCGGACTGCTGTCCGACCGCATCGGCCGCAAGCGCGTCATGGAAGCATCGCTGCTGCTGGCGAGCCTGATCTGCCTCGCGGCGGCGCTGGCGCCGGGGTTCGCCTCGCTGCTGGCGCTGCGCGCGCTGCTGGGCATCCTGCTGGCCGGACTGCCGGCCGTAGCGATGACCTATCTCGCGGAGGAGATGGATCCCGCCAGCCTCGGCGCCGCGATGGGACTGTACATCAGCGGCAATTCCATCGGCGGCCTCGCCGGCCGCGGAGCGGTCAGCACGATCAGCGACCTCGCCGGCTGGCGCTGGGGCGTCGGCGCGGTCGCGCTGTGCGGCCTGCTCGCCGCCTGGCAGCTCATGCGCCGGCTGCCGGAGCCGCGCCGGAGCGCGGCGAATCGGACGACGCCGCAGGAGATGCTGGCGCATTCGCGCCGCCATCTGCGGCGGCCCGTCCTGCTCGCGCTGTTCGGCATCGGCGCGGTGCTGATGGGCGGCTTCGTCACGCTGTACAGCTATCTCGCCTTCCGGCTGCTGGCCCCGCCGTTCGAGCTGCCGCAAGCGTGGGTCGGCTGGATCTTCATCCTGTTCCTGACCGGCTCGGTCAGCTCCCCGTTCATGGGCAGGCTGCGCGACCGACGCGCCGCGCTCGGCCTGGCGCTCGGCCTGCTGGCCGCCGGACTGGCGCTGACGCTGCCGGAGCAGCTCGGCCTCACGCTGCTCGGCACGGCGCTGTTCACGGCGGGATTTTTCGGCGGACATGCCGTCGCCAGCGCCTGGGTCGGAGCGGCCGCGCCCGCAGGACGCGCGCAGGCGTCCTCGCTGTACCTGCTCTTCTACTATGCCGGCTCGAGCCTGGGCGGGACGGCCGGCGGCCTCGCCTGGAGCGCGGACGGCTGGCCGGGCGTCGTCCGCCTGATCGGCGGCATGCTGGCCGCCGGACTGCTGCTGTGGCTGGCCCTTTGCCTGCTGCCGTCGGCTCGCCTCTCGGCCCGGCCCTATGATCTCGACAAAGGAGAACGATGAACGCATGCGAATCGGACAAACAAGCGAAATCTGGCGCTATCCCGTCAAGTCGATGGGAGGCGAGCGGCTGCAAGGCGTCTCCGTCGAACGGTACGGCCTGGAAGGCGACCGCTTCTGCAGCCTGTACGACGAAGCCAAGGAAGGCTGGAGCAGCTACCATACCGCCCGCAAGTTCCCCGCCCTGCTGATGTACCGCGCCGCCTACGGGGAAGAAGGCGTGCGCGTCGATTCCCCGCTCGGCCCCTCCTACCGCTGGGAGCCCGCCCTCGGGGACGAGCTGGAGCAGGTGACGGGCACGCGCATGTCGATGAGCGCGGAAGGAGCTCCCGGCCGCGAAGGCAACGGCTTGATGGCGGTCGACGCCGCCAGCGTGCTGATCGTCACCGACGCTTCCCTGCGGCGGCTGAAGGCCGCTTGGGGCAAGGAGGCCGAAGCCCTTCGCTTTCGGCCGAACCTGCTGCTGCGGACGGACGATCCCGAGTTCGACGACGAGTCGCTGCTCGGCGCGCGGCTGCGCATCGGCGGCGCGCTGCTGCAGGTCGATTCTTTCTGCCAGCGCTGCTCGATGGTCAATTACGATCCGGACAGCCTGGAGCGCGATCCGTCGCTGCTGCGCGTCGTGAACGACCGCTTCGGGCTGAGCTTCGGGCTGTACGCCTCGGTTCTCGAGCCGGGCCGGATCGCCGAGGGCGATGCCGCGCTGCGCGAGGGCTGAACCCGGGGCGCGCGCGCTGAGCGCGAGCCGGGGCGCCTGTGGGCCGGGCGCGGGCCGGGACGCCTAGGCGGGCGCCTGCGGGCCGGGCGGCGCTCGGTCTTGCGAGCGGCTAATCCAGTCGAAGCGCGGAGGACCGCTTGCGACGAATCAGAGCGTTGGCAGCCCCAAAAAGGGCGGCTCCCGATTCTAACGACGCGTCACGCGCTTAGCCCTGCAAAAAGGCCGGAAAAACATGCAGAATGATGCGATCGGCCTATTGGAAGCGTCTGACGCGTCGTTACATTTTTGGAAGTGCGAAAAAAAGGGCTCTAAGCGTCTGAGGCGTCGTTAGCAACGGATGGGGAACGACTCAAGTCCAGCGGAACCGTCGGAAACCAACTTTTGCAAAAGTCGCGAGTCGAACCAATCGGCAGCACGCGGCGGTCCGACCGGAGGCATGCTGCCACAGGCTGGCCCTGGATAAGGAAGTAGTCTTTCATGCTCCCCCGGCAGGCGCCCCGAACGTTTCGCAGCTTCTATCATAATCTGCTAGGGAAGCCAATCCGAAAGGAAGATTCCCTCCGATGAAACCTGTGCAAGCCAGCCAGACCTATCCCCGCCTCACCGTCTACTCCGAAGAGCGCTACGGCGGCGTCAGCCGCATCTACCGGGGCAACCTCGGCATCCGCGATACGGACCGCATCCTCGACGGTTTTGAGAGCCTCCGCTTCTTCTCCACCAGCCCGAACGCCACGCTCGTCGTCTTCTCGGAGACGCGCTTCCGCGGCAACTACCGCGTCTACCGCGGCTCGGTCCGCAACCTGCCCGATCTGGACGATCTGATCGGCGGCGAGGATGTCGAGTCGCTGATCTCGACGAACCAATCGCTGACCGACGCGCAGATCCGCGAGATCCGCCGCACGGGCTCGCTGCCCGCCGGCTATCGTCTGCTCTAGCGGTTCTCCGCCAGCGCTCAGACGCCTCCCGCTGCCGACGACTGCTTCTGCATCGCGTTCATGCCGAGAATGACCGCCGCCCACTCCAGCGGCGGCACTTGGCATTCGCCGCACTCGAGGCGAAAAGCTCCGGCCGACATCCAGCCGCTCACCCGCTCGAAGCGGCCCACGATCCGCCCGTCCTCGTCGGCGATCTCGTACTCTTTGGACATCGCGGGCGACGTCAGCTGGTAGACGCCTCGACCGTAGCTGTCATATTCGAAGCGCTTGGAGAAAAAGGCCATCCGCCAGCGCAGCTGTCCGATCTCCTCGCCGCCGGCCTGCAGCACCCTCCACTTGCTCGAAAAGGCCAGGAACCTTCCTTCGTACAAGCTTTCGCCCGCTGCGCCGAAAATCTCCAGCGAGGAGCCGAACGCGCTCCTCAGGTCGACCTTGCCGATCGGCCGGCCGGACGCGTCCATGATCTCGGTTTCGCCGGAGCTGAAGAAGTTGTCCCGGAAATAAAGCTCCATCTCACTCATCCTCTCCAAATCTAGTCATCTGGATAAATTCCCTTGCTTCACTAGATTATACCACCTCCATCGCGATCGCCCCACCCTCGCTGCCGGCATCCCGGCAAAAAACGCGCAGGGATTCGGAAGCGCTTCCGCGAATAAGATGGCAGTGAGTCATCGCAGATCCTTCCCCGCCTACCTAGACGAAAAAGGAGCTGACTGAAGCATGAGCTGGAACCTGGTCGAAGCGCTCGAGAACAGCGCGGCAAGCTTCCCGGAACGGGAAGCGTACGTCTACCGAGGAGCAAGCGCCACCTATGCGGAGCTGATCGAGCAGGTGCGCCGCTGCGCCGCCGGCCTGGCCGCCGAAGGCATCGCCAAAGGCGACAAGGTTGTGCTGCTGCTCGGCAACGCCCCGGAGTTCATCGTCTCCCTCTACGGCGCGCTCGCCCTCGGAGCGATCGTCGTGCCCGTCAATCCGACCTATACGGCGGATGAGCTCGCGTACATCCTCGCCGACAGCGGAGCTCGCGCCGCGATCGCCGCCGCGCCGCTGCGGCCGCTGCTCGCCGCCCTGCAAGCCCGGCTGCCCCGCCCGATCCAGCCTTTCTACGTCGGCGAAGAAGAAGGCGAGGATTCCTTTGCCCGTCTGCTTCAGCTCGGCGCCGGACATCTTGAATCCGCTTACATCGATGAAAAGGACACCGCCGTCATCCTCTACACCTCGGGCACGACCGGCAAGCCGAAGGGCGCGATGCTGTCCCATCGCAATCTGGCGACAAACGCCGAATCGGTCTATACGATGTTCGAGCTGACCGAAAACGAGCGCGCCGTGGCCGTGCTGCCGATGTTCCACATCTACTCCCTGACCGTCTGCCTGAACGCTCCGCTCGCGGTCGGCGCCTGCATCATCATCCTCCCGCGCTTCCATCCGGTGGAGACGATCGCGGCGATCCGCGAGCAGCGGGCGACGATGTTCTCCGGCGTGCCGACGATGTACGCCTACCTGCTGCAGGTGCCGGACGCGACGGCCGCCGACTTCGCCACGCTCCGGCTCTGCTCCTCCGGCGGCGCCTCGCTGCCCGTGGAGATGCTGCGCAAGGTCGAGGAGCGGTTCGGCGTCGTCATCTACGAGGGCTACGGCCTGTCGGAAGCGGCGCCGGTGACGGCGTTCAATCCGCTCGGCGGCAAGCGCAAGCCGGGCTCGGTCGGCGTCGACATCCCGCGCGTCACGAACCGCATCGTCGATCACCAGGGCAACGAGGTGCCTCGCGGCGAGATCGGCGAGCTGATCGTGCAGGGGCCGAACGTCATGCAAGGCTACTACAAGCTGCCGGACGCCACGGCCGAGGCGCTGCGGGGCGGCTGGCTCCATACCGGCGACATCGCCCGCATGGACGAGGAAGGCTACATCTATATCGTCGACCGCATGAAGGACATGATCAACGTCGGCGGCTTCAACGTCTATCCGCGCGAGGTCGAGGAGGTGCTCTACCGCCATCCCGGCGTCTTCGAGGCGGCCGTCGTCGGCGTGCCTGACGAGACGCTCGGAGAGGCGGTCAAGGCGTACGTCGTCCGCAGCGACGAGGCGCTGACGGCCGAGGAGCTGGCCGCCTTCTGCAGCGGCAGCCTCGTCAAGTACAAGCGGCCGACGGCGATCGAGTTCCTCGCCGAGCTGCCCAAGAACAGCTCCGGCAAGACGCTGCGGCGGGCGCTCAAGGAGAAGGCCCAGCAGCCTCCTTCGGCGCAGGCGTAGGCCGCAACGGATCGGATCGGCAGTCAAGCCGATGCTGCTGTCGATGCCTATGCGGCGGTTCGGACGCCGGCGGGAGCGGTCGATGCGGAAGATACGAAGAGCCGGTAGAAGGGCAGACGGACAGCCGCCTGCTGCCGGTTCTTATTCTTCATTTGAATATTCCTTGACAGGAATATTCAAATGAAGCTATAGTGGATTCATGGCTAACGCATCCATGGAACTTGCACCGACTACTTTTCGAGGAGGAATGGGATCATGACCACGAGGATCCGGGTCGAGGGCAATCAGTTCATAATAGAGAGGACCTTCGGCGCTCCGAAGGATCTCGTATTCCGCGCTTTTACCGAAGCCGAGCATCTGAAGAAATGGTGGGGACCGCACGGCTGGACGCTGACAAGATGCGACATCGACTTCCGCCCCGGCGGCGTCTGGCATTACTGCATGAAGTGCGAGGATCCGGCGCAGGGCGACTTCTACGGCATGGAATCCTGGGGCAAGACGATCTATAAGGAAACGAATCCGCAAGACTTCTATTCCTGTACGGACTACTTCTCGGACGAGGAAGGCACGATCAACGAGGAGCTGCCTCCGTGCTTCACGGAGCTGGAGTTCGTGGAGCGGGACGGCTCTACGACCGTCATCAACCGCAGCCGCTACGAGACGGCGGCGCAGCTGCAGTCGGTCATTGACATGGGCATGGAGCATGGCGTCCGCGAAACATGGGACCGGCTCGAGGAGCATCTGGCCGCCGTTCAATCCGCCTGAACCGGACGGGCCGAGGCGAACCGGCTGCCGCCGCCCGCCGGCGGCGATGCGGCTTCGTCCCGGTCCGGACCCCACATCGGATTCGGGCCGGCATGCCGGGGGAATCCGCTCTTCTTCGGGAAGAGAATGTTATCCGTTGACGCGCGGAGGCGGCATTGGTACGGTGGACTTGTACTCCCCGAACCTATCCCCCATGCAAAGGCGGAGATCCCCCATGCCCCAGCCCGCAGTCTCGATCCTGCTTCTCCTGCTCGCGCTCCTGCTCGTCCTGGCGGCCGTCCTGCTCGTGCGGGCAGCGCGGTTCCGGCCCGATGCGGCCGACCTCGCGCCCCATGCCGGCGGCGGCGAGCCGATCCCTGTCGACGCGGACGCCGCCGCCGGCAGGCTGTCCCAGCTGATCCGCAAGCGCACCGTCTCGAGCCGCGAGCCGTCATCGGCCGACCGCGCCGAGTTCCGCTCGCTGCTGGATCTGCTGCCGGATCTTTATCCCGCCGCCCATCGGGCGCTGGAGCGGGAGATCGTGAACGGCCGCACGCTGCTCTACCGGTGGCAAGGGGCCGAGCCGGAGGCGCCGACCGTGCTCATGTCCCATTTTGACGTCGTGCCTGCGGAAGAAGAAGGGTGGCTCCATCCGCCGTTCTCCGGCGAGATCGCGGACGGACGCGTCTGGGGGCGGGGCGCAATTGATACGAAAGGCACGCTCGTCTGCATTCTCGAGGCGGTCGAGCAGCTCGTCGCCAGCGGCTTCAAGCCGAAGCGCGACATCTACCTCTCGTTCTGCGACGACGAAGAGATCGCGGGCGACGGCGCGCCGACCCATGTGCGCCTGCTGCAGGAGCGCGGCATCCGGCCCGGCCTCGTCGTCGACGAGGGCGGCGCCGTAGTGGAGAACATCTTCCCCGGGGTGCGCGGACCGATCGCCGTCGTCGGCGTCGCCGAGAAGGGCGTCAGCGACTTCGAGCTGGTCGTGCGCGGCGCGGGCGGACATGCCTCCGCCCCGCCCCGCCTCGGTCCGGCGTTCCGGCTGGCGCGGGCGATCCAGCGGCTGGAGCGGCGGCCGCCGAAGCCGTTTTTCCCGCCGCCGACGCTGGACATGCTCGATACGCTCGGACGGCGCTCCTCGTTCGGCTACCGGATCCTGTTCGCCAATCTATGGCTGCTGCGTCCGCTGCTGGCGCGCTTGTTCCACCGGCTCTCGCCGGAAACGAGGGCGCTCAGCTCGACGACGATCGCCGTGACGACGCTGCAGGGCAGTCCGGCCGCCAACGTCCTGCCCGCCGAGGCGAAGGCTGGCGCCAATGTGCGCGTCGCCGTCGGAGAAACGGCCGCAGGCGTCGCCACGCGCATGCGGCGGGCGATCGCCGACGATGCCGTCGAGCTCCGCATCGTGCGGGCGGGCGATCCTTCGCCCGTCTCGACGACGCGGGAGGAGCCGTACCGGATCGTGGCCGCGGCGATCCGCGGCACGTATCCCGAGGCGGCCGTGACGCCGTACGTCATGCTCGGAGGCAGCGACTCGCGGCATTTCGCCGCGGTGTGGCCGTATGTATACCGTTTCACCCCGTACGAGCTGAGCCGCGAGGAGCGCGAGACGATCCACGCCGCGAACGAGTCGCTGCCCATCCGCAAGCTCGGCAAAGGCATCGAGTTCTATATCCGCCTCATCCGCAGCGTGTAGCGGACAGCAAAGAAGCGAAGCCCGACCTTCCGGGCTTCGCTTGTTTGTCGTCGTCGGCCGAGGCATGGAGGCGCGCCTGACGACGGGTTCGGCGCGAGCGCTAGGGCGTGTTTGCATACTCCGAAGGGAGCCGATAGGGCCGAATTTTTGGTCCTTGCGAGGAACGTAGGCGAAGGCGTACCGGGGGTACGTCGAGTCTGCGTGACAAAGCAGGGGGCAAAAAGGCGGTGATAGATGCCCCTGAGCGGGTTTGCAAACACGCCCTAGAACAGCAGGCTGAACAGCACGAGCAGCACGACCGCATACGACGCGATCGAAGCGGCGATGAACGCGAAGCGCCGCTCCTGGCGCACCTCGAACAGCTCCGCCGCGCCCGTCACCGTCGTCGCCAGCGTCACGAGCAGCGTGACGACGAGCAGCAGCAGCGACAGCCGGATGCTCGCCAGCGCCGCGATGCCGGCTGCGGCGAAGCCTGCGCCCGACAAGAGCTGCATCGCGCCGAGCGGCACGGCAGCCTGGAGGAGGCTGCGCTTGCGGCTGCCGAAGCGGCTCCCGAACAGGTACAGGCTGCCCAGCAGCGCCGCCAGCGACAGCGCTCCCCCGAGCAGCATCCTCAGCGCGAGGCCGAAGTCAAAGCCCGGCTCGTAGGCGAACAGGCCGCCGAAGCCGAACAGGCTGTAGAACAGCCCCTGCAGCGCCTTTTGCATGAACAGCGTCCAGACCAGGAAGCCGAGCACGGATGCGCCGAGGCCGATCCAGCCGTAAGCCGAGTCCCGCTCCGGCTCCTCCCGCAGCCCCTGCAGCGGATCGCGCAGCAGCGCGGCCAGACGGCGGCCGTCCACCTGCTTGAGGCGCGCCGCAGCCGCGCCGCCCATGCCCTTGGCCGAAGCGCCTTGGGCCGCCAAGGAGGCAGCCGCTTCATGCTCGGCCGCGAACGGCGGCGCGGATCGGCCGTAAGACGGCGGACGCTCCTCTTCCTCGCGGAGATCGGCTGGAATCGGACGGTTTTGCGGATCAGTAGACATGACTTGAAATCCTCCCTTTTTATGGTCGATTAAGGGGAATATCGGCAATTCCGCCTCTGTCCGACACCTCGATCTGCTTGCGGGCGATAGCGCCTTCCCGATTGGTCGCGGCTCCGAGGCCCTCCGGACCGGTTTTCCTGTGTTCCCGCTTCTTTCCCGTGCTATAATGCGGGATGAAAACATGGAAGAAAGGCGGATTGACATGAAAGCATGGCTCATCGCGGCTGCGGCCGCGCTCGCCTTCGCGGCGCTCGCGCTCTGGGCGCCGATGGACGGCACGGCACCGATCGACGATTCCATCCGCGGCTCCTGGTCGCTGACGGCGGAGGAGCAGCCCGCCGCCGCCATGGAGGCGCTCAACAAGCTCGGCTCGACAGCCGTCTTCGCCGGAGCGACGCTGCTGGCCGCGGCGCTGTCGTGGGCATTCGGACGGCGGCGCCAGGCCGTCGTCGTCATTGGCACGGTGCTGGCCGCCCTGCTGCTGAACAGCGGGCTCAAGGAGTGGCTTCAGCGCCCCCGCCCGGAGCACGCCGGCTGGATCGAAGCGAGCGGCTACAGCTTCCCGAGCGGCAACGCGATGGTCGGCATGGCGCTGTACGGCCTGCTCGCCGTCATCGCCTGGCGCGGAGCGCGCAGCGGCTGGCTGAGGCTGGCAGCCGCCGCGGCCGCCGTCCTCGTCATCGGCGCCGTCGGCTACTGCCGCCTTTATTTCGGCGTCCACTACGCGACGGACATCGCCGCCGGCTACGCGGCCGGACTGTTCTGCGCGGCGGCCGGCGCCGCTCTGCTCGGGCCGGGCGGCTCCCGCAGCTCCGCGCTGCGCCGCCGCGGATCGCATCCGACGTTCCCGGGCTAGGACGGCGGCCGCCGCCCCTCGCCGCTTGAAGCCGCGCCAAAAGCCGCATGCGCTTGAACCGCATGCGGCTTTTTGGCGCGGCTGGCCAAGCCTTGCCCGGCAGCGCCTCCCCGCCGCCCGCCCTCGGCTGCTGTTCGAATCCGCGTTCCCGCTATATAATCTGTGTAAACGGTTGCAGATGCAGCCGCAACATTCGCCGCCATGGAGGAACGCTCATGCCAACGCCCAAGCTCGACCCCAAGTCTCCAGCCGAGCCCAAGTCCGCTTCCCGGCTCGTCCTGCCCCTGCTCATCGCCCTGATGGGGCTGATCTACATCTTCGCCGTTCCGTTCGAGCCGGAAGCGCTCAAGCTGACGTTCAAGCTCGTCCCGATGGCGCTCATCTTCGCCTACGCCTGGACCCGTCTGCCAAAGCCAGCCGACCGCCGGCCATGGCAGACGCTGGGGCTGATCGGCCTCGTCTTCTGCGCGGTCGGCGACGGCACGCTGCGCTGGTTCGTGATCGGGCTGAGCGCCTTTCTGATCGGCCATCTGTTCTATCTGTCGTCGTTCCTCCTGCGCATGCGCTTCTCGCCGCTGCGGATCGCCGCGCTCCTGCCGCTGGCCGCCTACGGCATCTTCATGGGCATGCGCCTCGTCGAGGCGCTGCGCGGCAGCGGCCAGACCGGCCTGATCGTTCCCGTCATCGCGTACGTCGCCGTCATCTCGCTGATGGCCTGGTCGGCCATCCAGACCGGAGACCGCCAGGCGATCGCGGGCAGCCTGCTGTTCGTCGCCTCCGATTCCATCCTCTCCTGGAACCTCTTCGTCGCGGACGTGCCGTTCTCCCATGCGCTCATCATGCTGACCTACTACGGCGCCCAGTTCCTGATCGCCGGCAGCCTGAGCTCCCGCGGCTCAGACGCCGCGCCGGCCCTTCGACGCTAGGCGGGCGGCTTGGCGGAGCTCCCTCGAAGGCGGCTCGGCCGCCTGGCCTCCATGCCGATCCCGGCCGGCCGCATGCGCCCTCGGGCCGCCGACGCCAGTCCGTCCCCTCCCGTCATTCGGCCCCTTTCACGCCCAGGGGGCCTTTTTTTGCCATTCCGGCCGCCCGAGCCCCTCCTCCTCCCTCTCCCGCCGTTTCTCTCTCCGATCCTTCTATCGCCTCTTCCTTCCCTCGCATTCCCTATCTATTGGAGGTTTGAAGAAGGTATAATGGAACGATGCCTAGATTCCATCCGGGAGGTGAGGACGCTTGAGAATTCAAAGCAAGATCAGCTCGCTTGTCGTCGTCCTGACCTTGACATATTTCATCGGATTGGCTTGGATTCAAGCCGATCCCGTACTGACGGCCGTCTCTACGGCCGTCGCCGCCGCCGGCATCGCCGCCTCCGCCTGGCATAGCCGGAGCCTCGGCCGGCGGATGCGCGCCGGCTTGGCCGAGACCGCCGGCATCGCCGAGCGCATCGAGCGCGGCGAGCCGGTCGCGTCCGCCGCCGCGGATGCGCCAGCGGACGAGCTCGGGGCCATCGCCGGCTCGTTCCGTCAGATCGCCCGCAGCCTGCATGTCAAGACCGAGCAGGAGCGGACGCTGCGCCTGCAAGCCGAGGAGGAGGCCTGGCTCAACGCCCGCGTCTCGGAGATGGCCATCCTGCTGCAAGGCTCGATCGAGGTGGGCGCGGCTTCCCGCATCTTCCTCGCCAAGCTCGCCTCGTCGGTCGACGCGAGCTGCGGCGCTCTCTACGCGCTGCGTCCCGACGGGGCCTACCATGCGGCCGCCGGCTACGCGCATGACGAGGCCGAGCTGCCGTCCGAGCCGGTGCGGCTCGGACAAGGACTCGTCGGCCAATGCGCGGAAAACCGCGCGATGATCGAGCTCGCCGAGGTGCCGCCGGGTTATATCCGCGTCCGCTCGGGACTCGGCGCCGCCGAGCCGGCCGCCCTGCTGCTCGTGCCGATCCTCTACGAGGACAAAGCCGTCGCCGTGCTGGAGCTGGCTTCTTTCCGCGGCTTCAGCGGCAAGGAGCGCCAGCTGATCGGCCGCGTCGGCGCGGACATGGGCATCCTTATCAACACGCTCGCGGACGTCGCCCGCATCGACGAGCTGCTGCGCGAGACGCAGCTCCAGAAGGAGGAGCTCGAGTCCCAGACCGAGGAGCTGCAGGTCCAGGCCGAGGAGCTGCAGCTGCAGACGGAGGAGCTGCAGGCCCAGACCGAGGAGCTCAAAGCCCAAACGGACCAGCTGCATCGTCAGTCGCTCGATCTGGAGGCGTCCAACGAGCAGCTGCGGCTGCAGGCCGAGGAGCTGCGCGGGCAGACGGAGCAGCTGGAGGCGTCCAACCGCTCGCTGCTTGCCCAGACGGAGCTGTCCGAACGCCAGAAGCTGGAGATTCAGGCCCAGGCGGAGGAGATCCTGCTCGCCGCGCAGCATAAGTCCGAGTTCCTCGCCAACGTCTCGCATGAGCTGCGCACGCCGCTCAACAGCCTGCTCATCCTCTCCCAGATCCTCGCGGAGAACAGGCCGGGCAACCTTGTCGGCAAGCAGCTGGAGTACATCCATACGATTTATTCCTCCGGCAAGGACCTGCTGCAGCTGATCGACGAGATCCTCGACCTGGCCAAGCTCGAGACCGGGAAGATGACGCCGGTCATCGAGCCGACCGAGCTGCAGGACATCGCCGGCCGGCTGTACCGCATGTTCGAGCAGCAGGCGCAGAGCAAGGAGCTCGCGTTCGACATCCGCATCGCGCCGGACGCCCCGGATTCCATCGATACCGACGGCCACCGGGCGCAGCAGATTTTGCGCAACCTGCTGTCCAACGCCCTTAAGTTCACGGACGAGGGCTCCGTCGCCTTGAGCATCCGCAAAGGCGCGGCCGCAGCCGACGAGGTCGTCTTCGAGGTCGAGGATACCGGCATCGGCGTGCCGACCGCGAAGCTCGAGTCGATCTTCGAAGCGTTCCAGCAGGCGGACGGCACGACCAGCCGCAAGTACGGCGGCACGGGACTCGGCCTGACGATCAGCCGCGAGCTGGCCGAGCTGCTCAGCGGGCGCATCGAGGCGGAGTCGACGCCGGGACAGGGCAGCCGGTTCCGGCTCGTCCTGCCTGCTCGCCAGAGCGAGGCCCGTGCCCAAGCCGCCGCGGCGGCGCAGGCCACGATCTCGATCGCCGAGAAGGCGAAGGCTCCGGCCGCCGCCAAGTTCATGGAATCGTTCGTGCCGGACATCTCGATCTCCAACCCGAAGCTGCTGCAATTTTCGGAAATGGAGGACGATCGGGACCGCATCGAGCCGGGCGACGCCGTGCTGCTCATCATCGAGGACGACGCGGCCTATGCCGCGATCCTGCTGAAGCTCGCCCGAAACCGCGGCTTCAAGGCGCTCGTCGCCTTCCAGGGCGACCAAGGGCTCGCGCTCGCCCATGCGTACAAGCCCGACGCGATCGTGCTCGACACCGACCTGCCCGTGCTCGACGGCCGGTCGATCATCAGCCGGCTCAAGAGCCGTCCGGAGCTGCGCCATATCCCGGTCCACGTCATCTCGACGGAGGATCGGGACCAGCAGACGCTCAGCCTCGGCGCGCTGTCCTTCTGGAAGAAGCCGAGCGGCGAGGACGAGCTGGCGACGGCGTTCCTCGAGATCGACTCCTACATCCGCCGCAAGGAGAAAAGCCTGCTCATCGTCGAGGACAACGCCGACCTGCGGCATAGCCTCGTCGCCTATATCGGCCACCCCGACGTCCGCATCACCGCCGTCGGCAGCGGACGGGAGGCGCTGGAGCAGCTGATGATGCAGCATTTCGACTGCATGGTGCTCGATCTCGGCCTGTCGGACATCTCCGGCTTCGACCTGCTGGAGCAGGTCAAGACGAACCGCAAGCTGCAGACGCTGCCGACGATCATCTATACCGGCAAGGAGCTGAGCCGCCAGGACGAGCAGAAGCTCAAGCAATACGCGGAGAGCATCGTCATCAAAAACGTCCGCTCGATGGAGCGGCTCTACGACGAGACGGCGCTGTACCTGCATCGCCGCACCGCGGACCTGCCGCCGGACAAGCGGCAGCTGATCGAGAAGCTGCATGATCCCGCGGCCGCGTTCGAGGGCAAGCGCATCCTCATCGTCGACGACGACATGCGCAACATCTTCGCCCTCTCGAGCGTGCTCGAGGGCTACAACATGGACATCAGCTTCGCCCAGAACGGACGCGAGGCCGTGCGGCTGCTGCGCGAGACGCCGGATGTCGAGCTCGTCTTCATGGACATCATGATGCCGGAGATGGACGGCTACGAGACGATGCGCGCGATCCGCTCCGATCCGGCGTTCCGGACCCTCGCCATCATCGCGCTCACCGCGCGGGCGATGGAGGAGGACCGGATCCGCTGCCTCGACGCCGGCGCCTCCGACTACATGCCCAAGCCGATCAATACGACGCAGCTCGTCACGATGCTCAAGACTTGGCTGATCAACTAGAAAGAAAGGCGGTGCCCCATTGCACAGGCAATCGGATATTCCCGTCAACATCCTGCTGGTCGACGACCGGCCGGACGAATACACCTCGATCGCGGCGCTTCTGCAGGACCGCCCTTACAAGCTGCTCGGCGCGACCTCCGGCATGCTCGCGCTCAAGGCGCTGCTGGAAAACGACATCGCCCTCATCCTGATGGACGTCCTCATGCCGGACATGAACGGCTTCGAGACCGCGCGCCGGATCAAGATGCGCAAGAAGTCGCAGGACATCCCGATCGTGTTCCTCACCTCGCTCACCTCGGAGCTGGAGGATTATATGAAGGCGTACTCCGCCGGCGCGATCGACTACATCACGAAGCCGCTTCATCCCGACATCCTGCTCAGCAAGATCGACGCCTTCGCCAGCTTTTATCTCGCGCGCAAGGAGCTGCAGCTCAAGAGCGACCAGCTGCTGCTGCGGACGCAGGAGCTGGAGGCGCGCAATCGCGAGATGACCGCGCTCAAGGAGCAGGCGGAGGCGGCGCTGCGGGTCAAATCGGGCTTCCTGGACATGATCAGCCATGAGATCCGCACGCCGCTCGGCGGCATCCTCTCGATGTCCGAGCTGATGCTCGAGGGCAATCTGCCGGAGGAGGAGCGGCATCATGCCGAGGTGATCCATAAAAGCGGCCAGGGCCTCATGACGATCGTGAACCAGATCCTCGACTATTCCCGGATGGAAAACGGCAAGATGGAGCTGCACCGCCAGCCGTTCGAGCTGGAGGTCGTGCTCGGCGATACGCTCGACCTGTTCCGTCCGATGGCCGAGGAGCGGGGGCTCAGCCTGGAATCGTACGTCGCCCCTTCCTTGCCGCGCACGCTGATCGGGGACGCCGGCCGTCTGAAGCAGGTGCTCTCCAACCTGATCGCCAACGCGATCCGCCACACCGAGGCGGGCGGCGTGAAGGTGTACGTCAACGAGCGCGGAGCGTCGGACGCATCGTTGCAGCTGGAGTTCGTCGTGGAGGACACGGGCATCGGCATCCCGCCGGACAAGATGGACCTGCTGTTCCAGCCGTTCATCCAGCTCGACGCCCCTTCGGCAAAGCGCGGCGGCACCGGCCTCGGCCTGTCCATCAGCAAGACGCTGGTCGAGCTGATGGGCGGCACGATCAGCGCCTCGTCGCAGGTCGGAGACGGCACGATGTTCATCTTCACGATCCTGGCCGCGCTTTCGCTGGACGGCGACAGCGCCGAGGAGAAGGCGGAATGAAACAAATGGAGCGCAGGATGTTATCCTGCGCTCCATTTGCATGAAAAAACATCGACTTCCCATCACGCGCCGGCATGCCGTCCGTCAGCGGTACTTGTCATGCGGCGGCTCGAACAGCGGGTCGTCCGCAGGGCGTGCCAGCGCGAACGGACCGTTGTTCGCATAGCCGTGCAGCGTCGCGTTATGATGGGCGATGATCTGCTCGGCCGGCAGGACAGGCGAGTCGCTCGTCGAATGGCCGTCGCGCACGAGCGTGACGTCGAACCCGTGCAGCGTGGCGGCGCGCACCGCCGTATCGATGCAGTACTGCGTCATGCAGCCGGCGATGACGCAGTGCGTCACGTCATGCTCGCGCAGATGCTCGAGCAGTCCGGTCTCGTGGAACGAGCTGACCGCCGTTTTGTCGAACAGGACGGCGTCCGGCGGAATCCGCAGCGCGGGATGGACGTCGAAGCCCTCTCCCTCTCCGCCGCCGATGGACTTGTCCCGCACGAAGACGATGCGGGCTCCCGCCCGCTCCGCCTGCTCGACCGCTTTGCCGATCGCGGCGAACAGCCGCTCCGGCTCGAAGATCGGAACCTCTCCTCCGTTTCCTTCTACCAGGTCCTTCTGCACGTCGATCACCAGCAGCGCTTGAGCCATTGTTCTTCCTCCTCGAAGTGGGGGTTATAGATCCCGGATATACCAGGCGTCGCAGGCGTAATGCTCCGATCCCGCAAGCGGCTCCCTCAGCGGCGCGAAGCCGTTCTTCTCGTAAAAGCGCTCCGCCGCCTTCATGCTCGTCAGCGTCTCCAGATAGCACTGCCGATAACGGCCCCGGGCGAAGCCGAGCGCCTCGGCGAGCAGCAGCCGGGCGGCGCCCGTACCGCGCGCGGACGGCCGCAGGTACATCTTTTGCAGCTCGCACACGTCGGCCGAGCCGGCGAATTCGGCGATGCCGCAGCCTCCCGCGACCTCGCCTTCGTCGTCCAGGGCGACCCAGTAGCCGCGCCCCGGCTCGCGGTAATACGCGTGCAGGTCATGCAGGCTGGCGTCCTCCCAGGCGAGGCCGGAGCGGTTGCCGCCGAACTCGATCAGGCTGGCGCGGATGATGCCGGCCATGCGTTCGTTGTCGCGCGGCTCCAGCAAGCGGATGTCCATGTGTCGAAAAAGCCCCTCTCTACGCTTCAGCTGCAGCATCGCGACTGCAGAGTCGCGACCTTTCTCTCCTGCTCCGTCCTCATCGCTCCTCCGCTCACGGATGAAAAAGCACCTGGCCCCTGCACGAGGCCAGGTCCGAAGCCTGCGCGCGGTCAGCGCGCGGTCACATCGCGGACGAACCGCTCCAGCGGACCGGCATCCTCGATCTGCCGGTTGCAGGCGGCGCTGTCCAGGCAGATGTAGTTGCCGATCGCCTTGTAGTAGTCCGGCGACGCCTTGGCTGGCCGATGCTTGGCGATGGCGGTGAACAGGCCGACCTCGCTATGATGCCGGCAGGCGAAGCAGACGTTTTTGCCCCGGACGGAGCCCGTCACGCTGCCCTCGACGCCGACGCGGCTTCCGTCGATGTCGCAGACGAGGAACATGCGCCCGCTGCCGGCTTCCGTCCAGCCGAGATACGTCGTCCGCTCGAGCTCAAGCGCGCCCGGATCCGGGCCCTTGAGCTTCTTGGCCTTGGGGAACAGCCGGCGCAGCTCGCCCTCCGCGAGCGCCGGAAACGGAAGCCGGTACGCTTGCAGCGCTTGCAGCCCGAGGCGGAAATCATCCGCCGCATGCCAATCGGCGATCGGCTCCAGCAGGGCGCGCTGCCCGGCGTCCGCGTCCGGGAAAGCCTCGTACAGCGCCAGCTGCACGCCCTCGCGCACCGAGCGGAGCACCTTCGGGTCTGCCGCCGAGGCGCAGGCCTGCTGCAGCAGCCGCGCCTGATTCTGAATGATGTTGAAGTGATGGTTTCGGATAAATGGGGGGGTCATGATTAACGCTCCTTATGGTTAAGATGGTTGAATCTTCATAAGGTGCAAAGCCCCATTTTCGGAAACGATCGGCGGGCGATATCGTCTTCAGCCGGATATGCCCCATGCAAAGGATCGCCCCTCAATCAGGCTTTGCATGAGTCCGGCGTCTCCCGGCAACGTGATTTGCCATCCGTACCAATCCCCCTTTCCTCCAGTATAGGAGCCCGTTCGGACGGCGGCAACCTCGGCAGGGAGAAAGATCGGCTATCGAGGCGATGCGGGCGAGAGGCGGATTCCCCGATATCCGGGTCCGCCTGCCGGAGGAGCAGTTCCCTCCGCCGTCCAACTCGCGCAGCCGCGACGAGCTTCAGCAGGGGCTGGAGGAGCTGGCCGGGCGCATTCCTGCCGCTGGCGGAAGCGACGGCGACATCGGCGCCGCTCCCGGCGGGCGCATCGAGCACGGCTGGTTCGGCTGGCTGGACGCGCGCGAGTGGCTGGAGCTGGCGGGCATGCATTTCCGCCACCACCTGCGGCAGCAGAGGGAGCTGGAGCAGTTCCTTTCGAAGGAAGGCAGCCTCTGAGCGGCTCCGGCGCAGTCCGGCTGAAGGGACCGTGAGCGTCGAGCGATGCTCCCCCTGCCCTGCAAAAAAAACGCCGCCCAAGCTCGATGCCCCGGAAACGGGAATCGGTCTTGGGCGGCTGGTTTGCTTTCCGTCGGCTCAGGAAACCTGCTCGAACTGGCTGTTGTACAGCTCGGCGTAGAAGCCGCCGCGCGCCAGCAGCTCGTCATGCGTGCCGGTCTCGAGGATGTCGCCGTCCTTCATGACGAGGATGCGGTCGGCGTTTTTGATCGTGGACAGCCGGTGGGCGATGACGAACGACGTCTTGCCGGCGGAGAGCCGGTCCATCGCCCGCTGGATGAGCAGCTCGGTGCGCGTGTCGACGGAGCTCGTCGCTTCGTCGAGGATGAGCAGCGGCGCGTCGTCGATCATCGCCCGCGCGATCGTGAGCAGCTGCTTCTGTCCGGCCGACAGGCTGGCGCGGTCGCCCAGCACGGTGTCGTAGCCGTCCGGCAGCGTGCGGATGAAGTGGTCCAGGCCGACGGCGCGGCAAGCCTCCTCGATCTGCGCGTCGGTGACGTCCGGACGGGCGAAGGCGATGTTGTCGCGGATCGTGCCCTCGAACAGCCAGGTGTCCTGCAGCACCATGCTGAACAGGTCATGCACGTCCTCCCGCGTCATCCGGTCGATCGGCACGCCGTCGATGAGGATCTCGCCTCCGCTCAGCTCATAGAACCGCATGAGCAGGTTGACGAGCGTCGTCTTGCCGGCCCCGGTCGGGCCGACGATGGCGATCTTCTGCCCGGCCTCCGCCTTCATCGAGAAGTCCTTGATGACGTCCTTGTCGGCCGTGTAGCCGAAGCGCGCATGGCGGAACTCGACCTCGCCCTTGACCTGCGCCAGCTTCGTCGTCTTGGCGCTCTCGTCCGCCAGCTCCTCCTCCTCGAGGAACTCGAACACGCGCTCGCTCGCGGCGGCCGTCGCCTGCAGGTTCGTCGCCGCCTGGGCGATCTGGCCGAGCGGCTGCGTGAACAGCCGGATGTAGATCATGAACGCGACGATCGTGCCGATGCTGATCGTATTCGAGGTGACGAGCATCGCGCCGACGACGCAGATCGCGACGTAGCCGAGGTTGCCGACGAAGCCCATGATCGGCATCATGAGGCCGGACATGAACTGCGATTTCCAGGCGCTGCCGTACAGCTTGCCGTTCAGGTAGTGGAAGGCGGCCTTGGCCTCTTCCTCGGCGTTGTACGCCTTGACGACCGCGTGGCCGGAGTACGTCTCCTCGATATGGCCGTTCAGCCGCCCGAGCACCTCCTGCTGGGCGACGAACCAGCGCTGCGAATGCTTCATGATGACGCTCATGAGCGCGAAGCCGACGATCGTCGAGACGACGGCCGTGATGGCGAGGATCCAGTTCGTATAGACCATCATGACGAGCGCGCCGACGAACAGGGCGACGGACGAGACGAGCATGCCGAGGCTGTTGTTCAGCGTCTGCCCGATCATGTCGATGTCGTTCGTGACGCGGCTCAGCACGTTGCCGTAGCTCGTCGAGTCGAAGTAGCGCAGCGGCATGCGGTTGATCTTGGCGGAGATCTCGGTCCGCATCTTGTTCGTGATGCGCTGGGTGACCGTCGCCATGATGAAGCCCTGCGCGTAGTTGAAGATCAGGCCGGCGCCGTACAGCGCCGCGAGCAGCAGCACGATCCGGTTGATCGCGTCGATGTCGATCGTCCCGCGGATGCCCTCCTGGATCTTGTCGGTAATGTCGCGCAGCAGGTCCGGCCCGATGACGTTCAGCGCGGATCCGGCCAGCGCCAGCACGAGCGCCAGCGCGATGGCCGGCATGTACTTGCGGCAGTAGGCGGCCAGCTTTCGGAGCGTGGCGCGGAAGTCCTTCGCCTTGTCGCCGGGCATCATGCCTCCGCCCATCGGTCCGCCCCCCATGGGGCCGCCTCCGGGATGGCCCCGTCGAGGCGTTTTGCGGCTGTCTTCCGTCGTGTCAGGCTGATTCGATCGTGCCATGGGCGAGTTCCTCCTTGGATAGCTGGGAAAGGGCGATCTCCTGGTACGTCGGGCAGTCCTGCAGCAGCTCCTCATGCGTGCCGCTGCCGACGATGCGCCCGTCCTCGAGCACGAGGATGCGGTCGGCGTCCTTGATCGTGCCGATGCGCTGGGCGACGATGAGCGTCGTCGCGCCGCCGGTCTCCCGGCGCAGCGCGGCGCGCAGCTCGCGGTCGGTGCGGTAGTCGAGCGCCGAGAACGAGTCGTCGAACAGGTAGATGTCCGGCCGCCGGTAGACGGCGCGCGCGATCGACAGCCGCTGCTTCTGGCCGCCGGAGACGTTGTCCCCGCCCTGGGCGATGCGGCCTTCGTACTGCCCTTCCATGGACTCGACAAAATCGGTTCCTTGCGCGATCGCGACGGCACGCCGGACGCCCTCCTCGGCTTCGCGCCCCGGCTCGGCGCTGCCGTAGGCGACGTTGGCGGCGACGGTGCCGCTGAACAGCACCGCCCGCTGGGAGACATAGCCGAGCTTGGCGCGCAGCGCGTGCTGGCTGTAGCGGCGCACGTCGATGCCGTCGACGAGCACCTCGCCTGCGGCGACGTCATAGAAGCGCGGAACCAGGTTCAGCACGCTCGTCTTGCCGCTGCCGGTCGAGCCGATGATCGCCACCGTCTCGCCCTTGCGCGCCTTGAAGCTGATGTCCCGCAGCACCGGCTCCTCGGCGCCCGGATACTTGAAGCTGACGTTCCGGAACTCGATGCCGCCCTCGCCGCTGCCCTTCGTCTCGACGCCGTCCTTGATCGCGGCCTCCGTATTCAGCACCTCCAGAATCCGCCTGGCCGAGATGGCCGCGCGCGGCGCCATGATGAAGATCATGCTGACCATCATGAACGCCATCACGACCTGCATCGCATACGAGGTGAACACGACCATATTGGAAAAGATCCCGATGCGGTCCGTGCCCGGCGCATCCTGGATCAGGTAAGCGCCGATCGCGTAGATCGAGACGCTGAGGCCGGACATGATGATCGTCATGCCGGGACCGATGATCGCCATCAGCCGGCTGGCGAACAGGTTCGTGCCGGTCAGCTCGCGGTTCGCCCGGTCGAACTTGGCCTCCTGGTACGCCGCCGCGTTGTAGGCGCGGATGACGCGCAGGCCGGTCAGGTTCTCGCGGGTGATGCGGTTCAGGTTGTCGGTCAGCCCCTGGATGATGCGGAACTTGGGGATCGCGAACACGATGATGACGCTCAGCATGACGATGAGCGCGACGACTGCGGCGCCGGTCGCCGCCGTCCACTCCCAGCTTTTGCCGGAAATTTTGGCGATCGCCCAGACCGCGAGGATCGGCGCCTTGAGCATCACCTGCAGCCCCATCGCCACGATCATCTGGACCTGCGTCACGTCGTTGGTCGAACGGGTGATGAGGCTGGCCGTCGAGAAGCCGTTGATCTCCTGATGGGAGAACGACAGCGTCCGATCGAACACCATGCCGCGCAGCCGCATCGCCAGCCCCGCCGCCACCTTGGCGGCGAACCAGCCGACGATGACCGACGTCAGCACGCTGCCGACGGCGCACAGCAGCATGTAGGCGCCCGGCTCCATCAGATCGGCCGCGCGCGTGCCCTCCGTCTGGATGAGCGTCGTGATCTCGGCCATGTAATCCGGCAGCCGCAAGTCAAGCCACACCTGGACGATGATGAAGATCAGGCTGTACAGGACGAACCCCCACTCGCCCTTCGTCAGATACTTGAACAGCTTCAGCATCGAATTCCTTCCCTCCTATATTTCTTCTAGTATAAGATACATGTGCAAAAGAAACGCAGCGCCCGGATGGGGCTGCGGAACTGCCGCATTCATGGCGCCTGCCGGCGTTCTGGAGGCACTCTGCCGGCGCTTGGGAGGCGCGCTTCCGGGGCAACGACGGGGCGCCTGCTGGCGCTTTGGAGGCGCGTTCGAGGCTTCGGCTGGGGCGCCTGCCGGCGCTTCCTGAGGCAACGACGGGGCGCTCTGCTGGCGTTCCCCGAGAGCCGCCGCGCCGAATGGCGCTCACGGCATCAGCAGCTTGACGAGCCGCACGAACTCGCGTGCGTCCCGCTCGCTCAGCCGGCTAAGCATCTGCTCGGTCTGGGCGATATGCTCGGCCCTGCGGTCGATCAGAAACTTTTTGCCGGCATCGGTGTAGTAGACGAGCACGCGGCGCCGGTCCTCGGAATCGGTGCAGCGCAGGATCATCCCCTTTTTCTCCAGCGTCTTGAGCGCCGAGGCGATCCGGCCCGTGCTGACGGACAGGGATTCGCTCAGCTCTCCGGCGGATGCGCCGTTTTTGCGCAGGAGCAAGTAGAGCAGGATGCCCATCTCCCCTCGCGAGAACTGTCCCGACTCCTCGAAGGCGGGCTTGCTCGCGCGAGCTACATGCTCGAACATTTCTTCGGCCAGCTGCTTGTAATCCACGACGGTTCACCTGCTTAAATAGCTTATACTGTAAGATAATAAGCGGGCAGAGGTACGCTGTCAATCGGTCGCGGGGCGGAGGGGCGGCCGAACAGCGTACTTCCGCGGCTGAAACCCGAAGATCGTCTCTGCACACCGCCGGCTAGCGACTGGAACCTGCACCCGCTTCGCGGTACGGAGACTCGTTCCGATCTCCCTGGAGCCCAGATTCCTTTGATTCCCTGTTCCGAAAAGGAAGGAATCCGGCCTCCAAGGGAACCGCTGCCGCTTCTCCACGAGCCCCCGTCCGCTTCGCTCTCCAGGTTCAATCCTACTCCAAACCACTCCCCCTGCGGAACGGATCGGTCCTGTCGTAAAAGCCCCTGCGATCGCCACGGCAGTTCCCCCAGCCCGGGGGCGATTTATCCGCTCGGTCGCGGAGAAAGCGGGCTTGCCCAGACGGTTCTCCGCTCCCTTTCGTCGCAGCCGTGAAAGATTCCGCGCTCGTCGCTGTTCCAATGCCCGGTCTGCGAGCTGCAACCCGAAATAATCGGGTTACAGACGTTCCAATGCCCGGTCTACGGGCTGTAACCCGAAAT
>NZ_KE383854.1:0-84253 GCF_000422485.1 Paenibacillus pasadenensis DSM 19293 | reverse complement strand
ATCGGGTTGCAGACATTCCCAAGCCCGGTTCCCGAGCTGTAACCCGAAATAATCGGGTTGCAGACGTTCCCAAGCCCGGTTCCCGAACTGTAACCCGAAATAATCGGGTTGCAGACGTTCCCAAGCCCGGTCTAATGGCCGATTCCAACGGCTCCTCGATCTAGAATCAAATGGAACCGAGCACGAGCAGCCGCTCCAGTCCCCCTCGCCCTGGCAGCCTCGGGTTCGTCATGCAAAAAAAGCGCCGCGGGAAAAGCCCGGGCGCTCCTGGACAAGCCTGTTCGGCCGCTACTGGAAGACGCGGACGTAGTCGACGAACATGTCGATCTGGTTGCCGTAGCGGTCCAGCTCGACCGGCCAGCCGCCGCCGAGGGCGAGGTTCAGCATGAAGTACATCGGCGTCTTGGCCTGCTCGAACGTAGCATGCCGCCACACCTCGACGTTGTCGATGTAGTAGATCGTGTCGGTCGGCGTAATCTTCGTCCCATAGACATGCCAGACGGACGCGTTGTCGCCGAAGGCGAACGAATTGCTCGTGCACACTGTCTCGTGGATTTCCGGCGATCCGCTCCACCAATGCTGCGAGCGGCAGGAGCCGGCCGGGTTGTGGCCGTAGGCCTCGATCGTGTCGATCTCCGCCGTCGACGGCACGTTCTGCGAGATGCTGTTTTGCGACATGAGCCAGAACGCAGGCCATGCGCCTTTGCCCGCCGGCATCAGGATGCGGGCCTCGAAGTAGCCGTACTGCGCGGCGATGCCGGTGCCGTCCGTGCGGACGGACGACAGCAAGCCGCCGAAGTGCGTCCGGTTCCAGCCCATCGGATCGACATAGCCGGCCGGCGTTTTGGTCGAGCGGATGCGCAGGTACTGGCTGCCCAGGATCGAGAACGGATTATGCGGACCGTTCGGATCGGCGAAGATCGCCTCCCCGAACTCCGAGCCGCCGGGGCTGTCCGGCTTGGCGGCGGCGTATGTCGCGCCGGCTCCGGTGCGGGAGGCCGAGAGCGGGCCGGTGAAGTCGTCCGCGAACAGCACGCTCATGCCGGACGCCTGAGGCGGCGCGGAAGGCAGCCCCTGCTTCCAGACGACTCCCCCTTCATTGTACAGCTGCACATAACAGTTGTCGGAACGGGTGAAGTTCGGATTGCCCTCGGGGCTGTCCCAGGCGCTCAGGATGACCGTGACGGGACCGTGCGGGAACGAGTTCGCGGGAAAGACGATCTCGCCGTAGCCGCTGGCATCGGGCGTCGTGCGGGCGAACCAGCTGTCGTACCCGTTGGCCCCCGGGTTGGCCGTGTCCGGCTGATGCCAGGAGCGCGCCCATACGTTCTGCATGCCCGGCGCATAGAACTTGATCGTCACCGTACCGTTGATGGAGGCTCCGTACGAAGGCGAGACGACGCTGACCTGGTAATTCGGGTAAGCTCCAGGAGTCGGCGTGGCGGTCGGCGTCGGCGTTGGCGTGGCGGTCGGCGTCGGCGTCGGCGTGACGGTCGGAGTTGGCGTCGGTGTCGGCGTCGAGCCGCCTCCCGTGCCGGCGTAGACAATTTCCGTCGCGCCGGACTTGGCGCCGGAGGCGTGGGTGAATACGACGCGGAATTTAGAGGAGACGACCGCGCTGAAGCTGACCGTGTTCAGCTGGCCGCCTGCCGGCTGGGCCGGAGACTTGGTCTGGCCGGGCACGCTCGCCCAGGCCGTGCCGCTCCAATATTGCACGTCATAGCTGGCCGGCGCCTGCACCCCGGCGCCGTCCGAGTACAGGTACAGCTTCGCCTGGCTGACGGTCGCCGCGCCGCCGAAGGCGGTCTCCACCCAGTCCGAAGCGTTGGGCGATCCGTAGGCGGTCCAGCGGTTGCGCGGGTTGTCGGCGTAGGAGATGATGCCGTCCTTCACCTGCGAGACCGCATCCATGCCGTAAGTGTAGGAAGCCGAGGCCGTGCCGCCGGCGATCGGCGCCGGCGTCGCCGTCGGACTGGCGGTCGGCGTCGCGGTCGGCGTTGGCGTGACGGTCGGCGTCGCGGTCGGCGTTGGCGTGACGGTCGGCGTCGCGGTCGGCGTCGACGATAAGCCGTAGGCGATCTCGCTCGCGGCGCTCTTCGCCCCGGAGGCGTGGGTGAATACGACGCGGAACTTGGACGCCGATACCGCCGTGAACGTCGCCGTGTTCAGCTGGTTCGCCGCCGGCTGGGCGGGAGACTTGGCTTGGCCGGGCGCGCTTGCCCAGGCCGAGCCGGTCCAGTACTGGACGTCGTAGCTCGCCGGAGCCTTGATGCCCGATCCGTCTCCGTACAGATGCAGGTCCACCTTGGATCGGCTCTGCGCGCTGCCGAAGTCGGTCTGCACCCAGTCCGAGGCGTTCGGCGACTCGTAGGCCGACCAGCGGTTGCGAGGCGAATCCGTGTAGGAGACGATGCCGTCCTTGACTTGCGCGACGCTGTCCATCGAGAACGTATACGACGCCGACACGGCCGCTCCGCTGTCTGTCGCCGACGCGGGAGCCGGCGGCGCGCCGGCTCCCGCCAGCAGCGCGACGAGCAGTCCATAACTCCACACCTTTCGCTTCTTGCTTTTCATCAAGCTGAATCATCCTCTCTCTGAACCGAAGTTGGCCTGGCTCACCCATTCTAGACCGGAAGCGTTTCCATTCCATCTGCAGCTGTCAACCTTCCGCTCTGCCCTCCTTGACTTGTTCGTTCCGATGCGTAGGAGCGGCGGGCTATCCGGGCTATAATGAAAAAAAAAGACGCCCCCAAGCGGGAGGAGCCTGACGGCATGAGAACGTTCCTGAGCCGATTGACCATCTACCCGAAGCTGGTGCTGAGCTTCCTGCTGCTGCTCGTCCCGCTCGTCGCCATCAGCCTGCTCATGAACGCGCAGAGCGAAAGGCTCGTGCGCGACGAGATCATCCGCTCGACGCAGGCCAAGGCCGCTTCCTACATGCGCGTGCTGGAGTACGATTTCGGTCCGCTCATCACGCTCCAGCAGCAGTATGCCTTCGACGACGAGATTCGGGCGCTCGCCTACTCCTCGATCATCATGTCGGACCAGCAGTACACAGAGTCGATCCAGAACGTGCAGAAAAAGCTGACGACGCTCAAGTTCATGAGCTCGTACGTCTCCGACGCGTTTGTGCTGTTTCCCGGACTCGACCGCAAAGTATCGGCGGACAGCTACGGATCGGTCGATCCGGAGCAGGCGGCGGCGCTCAACCAGGTCATCAATCCCTATGAGGCGCCCTTCCTCGTCGATCGCGGCCGCCTCTGGCTGAGCAGCCCGTATCCAAGCTCGCCCCCGGTCGGCAAGGGCTTCACGATCGGCATGGAGCTGTCCGGAGCGTCGATCCGGCGCCTGCTGTCGGGCTTCGAGCTGACCGGAGAAGGAGCCGCCATGCTGACGAACGCGCAGATGAGCTGGCAAGAGAGCTACGGCCCGCTGCCGGACGACGCCACGGGATTCCGCGAGGAGCTTGCCTCCCGCATGGAGGCCGGCAGCAAAAGCGGCCTGTTCCTGCTGCGCGGCGGCGATGGGCGCAAGTATGCCTTCTACGAGACCTCCTCCCGGCTCGGGCTGACGCTCGTGCTGTTCCTCGACGAGCGGAGCTTCCTCGGACCGATCCAGCGCTTCGGCAACTGGACGCTGCTGCTGGCCGCCGCCTCGACGCTGCTCGCCCTGCTGTTCGCGTACGGCTTGTACCGGATCATCCACAGCCCGCTGCGGGAGCTGGTCCGCGCCTTCAAGAGCCTGGAGAAGGGCGATCTCTCGTTCAAGCTCCGCTACCGGTCCCGCGACGAGTTCAACTACTTGTACCTGCAGTACAACCGGACCGTCTCCCGCCTGCAGGAGCTGATCGACGAGGCGTACGTGCAGCAGTATCAGGTCAAGGCAGCCGAGCTGAAGCAGCTGCAGTCGCAGATCAATCCGCATTTCCTGTACAACTGCCTGTTCAATCTGTACCGCCTCGCCAAGCTGAAAGAGCATGACAAGGTAGCCGCCTTCACCAAGCATCTGGGCGACTACTTCCGCTATGTGACCAAAAACGCCGACAAGGTGCCGCTGCGGCAGGAAATGATGTTCGTGAACGCCTACGCCGCCATCCAGACGATCCGCTTCGAGGAGCATATCCGCGTCGAGCTGGACCCGATCCCGCCGGGATGGGAGGAGCTCGCCGTGCCGAAGCTGCTGCTGCAGCCGCTCGTGGAGAACGCCTATCACCACGGCCTGGAGGACCGCTCCGGGCAAGGACTTGTCCGGTTGTCGTTCCGCGAGGAGGACGGCCGGCTGCTCGTCCATGTGGACGACAACGGCGAAGCGCTCGACGAGGAGCGGCTGGACGCGATCCGCAAGCTGCTGGGCGATCCGGGCTTCCCGTCGGACAGCGAAGGACTGCGCAACGTCCAGCTGCGGCTGCGGCTGCACTTCGGCGAAGGCGCGCGCCTGACAGCCGACCGCAGCCCGCTCGGCGGCCTGTCGCTGACTCTCGTCCTGCCTGCCGAACAACAAAGGAGGAGCATCCAAGATGAAGCTGCTGATCGTGGACAATGAGCCGAATATCGTCCGGGGAATCCGGCATCTGATGGAGACCGAGGCGCCTTGGCCGCTGGAGGCGCTCACGGCGACATCCGCCGCCGAGGCGCTGGAGCAGCTGGAGCGGCATCCGATCGACGTCGCGCTGCTCGACATCCGCATGCCCGGCATGAGCGGCCTCGAGCTGCAGGCGGTCATGCGCGAGAGATGGCCGGCCTGCAAGGTCGTCTTTCTCTCGGGGTATGACGACTTCTCCTACATCCAGAAGGCTATGCGCGGCGGCAGCGTCGATTACGTGCTGAAAATGGACGGCGACGAGGCGATCCTGGAGGCGGTCGGCAAGGCGATCGGAGAGCTCGCCGAGTCCGAACGGATGAGCCGGCTGCTGGAGCAGGCCCGAGCGGCGATGGAGCAGTCGCTGTCGGCGCTGCGGCGCGACTACGCGCGGCAGCTGCTGGCCGGCACGGCCCCCGTCCGGCAGGAGCGCTTCGACGAGCTGCGGCTCGGGCTCGACGCGTCGCGCCCCGTCCTGCCGCTGCTCGCCCGCATCGACGAATGGGGCGCGGTCCGCTCCGACGCCGACAAGGCGCTGCTATGCTATGCGCTCGACAATATCATGCAGGAGCTGCTGGCCGGCAGCCGCATCGTCTGCTTCCTGGAGGAGGACGGCCTGGTCGGCCTGGCGCAGCCGGAGCCGGACGCCGCGCCAGACGGCTGGGCGAAGCGTCTGCACGATCAGCTCGAGCAGGTGCAGGAAGCGAGCCGCACGTACCTCAAGCTGCCGGTCTCGCTCGTCGCCGCCGAAAAGGCCGTGCCCTGGCAAGGCTTGCCGGCGAAGCAGGCCGAGCTGCGGCGCATCCTTTTTTACGGCTACGGCCAGCGCAAGGAAATGCTGCTCACCGACCGCGTGCTGCTCAACCATGCCCCGGCAGGAGCCGGGCAGCCGAGCGAAGCGCTCGTCGAGGCGCAGAACCGGCTCAAGCAGGTGCTGGACGCCGATCCGGCGCTGGACATGAAGCTGCTGGACGACTTCGACCGGCTCGCCGCCCTCTCGCGCCAGCTCGGCGGGCGGCATCCGTTCCTTTACGAGATGTACAACGGCATCACCTACATGCTGCTGTCGACCGCCAACCGCTCCGCGCGCGGCGACGAGTCCGAGCCGGCGTCATGGACGGCGCGCCTGTCCTCGCTGGACGCCCATCCGACCTGGGAGCATGCCCTCGATGCGCTGCGCTCCGCGCTCGAGAGCCTGCTGGAGAGCCGTCGGCGCGAAAGCGAGGCCGGCACCCATCAGGTCATCGGCCGGCTGACCGGATTCATCGAAAGCCATCTCGACGAGGACCTGTCGCTGAACCGGCTGGCCGATCTCGTCTACCTCAACCCGACCTACCTGTCCCGGCTGTTCAAGCAGCAGGCCGGCGTCGGGCTGTCCGAGCATATCGCGAGCCTGCGGCTCGCCCGCTCCTGCGATCTGCTGAAATATTCGCGCATGAAAATACAGGATGTCGCAGCGAAAGTCGGGTTCGACTCGGCGACATCCTTCGGACGGTTTTTCAAACGGGAAATGAATGCGACTCCCCAGGAATACCGGGATCGGGAAGGCGGCGGCTGATCAGAGCGGCCGGCTCGTCGCGACGGCGATGCTCCGCAGCTCGCCGCCCGCTCCGCTCCACGCTGGATCTCCGGGACGGGCGGGGCGGCAGGCGCAGTAAAAGTGGTACAGCGTCCCCTCCCAGCGGACGACGAACGACTTGTGCGCATGCGTCTGGTCGATCTCGCCCGGCGCTCCATGCGGCAGCGAAGGCTCGGGCAGGATGCGCCACGACTCCAGGTCGCGGGAGAGCGCGAGCAGCCCTTGCGCATGCTCACCGTCGAAGCCGAACCCGAAATTGACCCACCAGCCGCTCGGCTTGTCGAAGCGGATGCACGGATCGCTGACATACCGGCTGTAGAACGTTCCTTCGCTGACGGCAAGCAGAGGATTGGCCGGATGCCGCTGCCAGACGCGCAGGTCGTCCGACCAGGCGAGTCCGGTCTGCTCGATCCACGGCCAGTCGGGCTTCTCCTTGGCGTTGTAGAACATCCAGTAGCGCCCCTCATGCTCCAGCAGGCAGCATTTGTACAGTCCGCCGCGCTCCCACTCCCCGCCATCGCCGAACGTCATCACCGGCTCGGGAAGCCGATGCCACTCCAGCAGCTCCTCGTCCTCGCACCAGGCCAGCCCCATCGCCGCTCCCCCCTCCTCATAGCCGAAGTCCGGGTAGGCGTGATAGATCATCCAGTAGCGTCCGTCGACCTTCTTGAGCCGGGGCGTCTCGTCCAGATCGCTGCTCTCCAGCAGCATCCACGAGCCCGCCGCTCCGACATGGTCCCAGCGGGAGTCGTCCGTCCCCCGTCCGAGAATGACGCCGAGCCGCGTCCAGGCCAGCAGATCGTCGCTCGCGGCGAGCGCCGTCTGGTAGCCGCGCCCGTCGAAGCCGATATGCATCATGTAGAATCGATCCCGATGGCGGAAGACGAACGGGCAGTCGACCGCCTCGGAATCATAGCGCCCGGGCTCGCCCGACGGCAGCAGGACCGGCTCGGGACGGCGATGCGGAGCGTGCAGGCGGGCCAGGTCCGGCAATGGATGGACGTCCGACTTAGGATGAACGTCTGACTTTGGGTGAACGTCTGACATAAGGCAGTCTCCTCTCTATTCCTTGACGCTGCCGACGACGATGCCTTTGATGAAAAAGCGCTGCAGGAACGGATAGACGCAGATGATCGGCAGCGCCGCCAGGAAAATCTGCGCGCCCTTGAGCGTGCGGTCGGATACGGCGGCAAGCGTCGCGGCGTCCGACATCGTGACGAGCGTCAGGTCGCGGTTGATGACGACTGTCTGCAGATAGCTCTGCAGCGGATACTCGCTCGGGGAGTTCATCAGGATGAGGCCGTCGAACCAGGAATTCCAGTGGCCGACCATCGAGAACAGGATGAGCGTGGCGATCGCCGGCATCGACAGCGGCACATAGATGCTCCACAGGATGCGCCAGTGGCCCGCGCCGTCGACAAAGGCCGCCTCCTCCAGCTCCCGCGGCAGGCCGCGGTAGAAATTGAGCAGCAGCACGGCGTTGAACACGTTGACCGCGCCGGGCAGCACGAGCGCCCAGATCGAGCCGAGCAGGCCGAGCTTCTGGATGATCAGGTACCACGGGATGAGTCCGCCGCCGACGAGGATCGTGACGACAAAAAACCAGACGTAGACGGTGCGGCCCTTGAAGGCGGCCGGCTCCTTGGACAGCGGATAGGCGAGCGTGATCGTCAGCAGCATGTTGATGGCGGTGCCGAGCAGCAGCCGCTCGACGCTGATGAGGAGCGCCCGCAGAAACTCGGGCTTGTTCAGCACGAATTCGTACGACTGCAGCGTGAAGTCGACCGGCCAGAGCGTGACGAGTCCGGCGCCGGCGGCGGAGCTGGAGCTGAGCGAGACGGCGAGCACGTTGACGAGCGGGAACAGGCAGAGCAGCGCGAGCAGCAGCAGGAAGCCGGCGTTGAAGGCGTTGAAGACGCGCCCTGCGCGGGTGAGATGATTCATGGCGACTCGCTCCTTTCTAGAAAATCCGATAGTTCGCCAGCCGGTACGCGAGGTAGTAGGACACCGAGATGAGGATGACCGACACGATCGACTTCATCAGTCCGACGGCGGTCGCGAGGCTGTACTGGGCCTGCTCGAGGCCGATCCGGTACACGAGCGTGTCGATGATGTCGCCGGTCTCGTAGACGACCGGGCTGTACAGGTTGAAGATCTGGTCGAAGCCGGCGTTCAGCACGTTGCCCAGGCTGAGCGTCGCCAGCAGCACGATGACGGGGATCATGCCGGGCAGCGTGATGTGCAGCGTCTGCTTCCAGCGGTTCGCGCCGTCGATGACGGCTGCCTCGTAGAGCGCGGGATTGATGCCGGCGAGCGCCGCGAGATAAACGATCGTGCTGAAGCCGAATTCCTTCCACACGTCCGATACGACCACGACCGCCGGGAACCAGCGCGCATCGCCGAGGAAAAAGACCGGCTCGATGCCGAACGCGCCGAGCAGCTGGTTGATGATGCCCTGCGACGGAGAGAGGATGTCGATCAGGATGCCGCCCAGAATGATCCAGGACAGAAAATGCGGCAGGTAGATCATCGTCTGGATCCAGCGCTTGAACAGCTGCAGCCGCAGCTCGTTGAGCAGCAGCGAGACGACGATCGGCACGGCCAGGCCGGCGACGATCTTCATGCAGGCGATGACGAGCGTATTGCGCACGACCGTGCCGATCTCCGGCAGCTGGAGCATGTAGCGAAAGTTGTCCAGCCCGTTGAACGGGGAGTCCAAGATGCCTTTGATGATCGAGAATTTCTGGAAGGCGATGACGAGCCCTCCGATCGGACCGTAGCTGAAGATCAGCACGAGCACGAGCGACGGTAAGACCATGAGATGAAGAGGCAGCTGGCGTCTCGCCTTGGCGCTGAACATGGGAATGCCCTCCTTTTGAAAAAAAGCGGCGGCCAAGAGACCGCCATCCGCAGCCAAACCGCAGGAAAGGGATCGGAAGCAGCTCCGATCCCCCGATTCGTCCGTCCGAGTCCGGAGGAACTCAGCCGTTTTTAGTGGCGTACCAGTCGTTCACTTCCTTGGTGATCTGCTCGCCGCCGAGCTTGCTCCAGTCGGTGACGAACTTGTCGAACGTATCGAGCGAGGCGCCGAGAATGATCTTGGTGAACGTCTCGAGCACGAGCTTGTCGAGGATGGCCTGCTTCTCGCTCATCGTCGGCGTCTGAGCGCCGAAGAACTCGCTTTTCATCAGGTTGCCGGCATCGACGTAGTTTTTGCCGATGACATCCCATGAGCCGCCGACGCCGAAGACTTTGTTCGTGCCCCAGTTCGCCTTGTCGCCGTCCTGGAACTTCTTGATCTTGTCATAGTAGTCCTTGCCCTCCGGATTGAGCGCCGCAGGATCGCCGGACTCGAGCGCGGCGACGACCTGCTTGTGGATGGCGAGCAGCCCCTCCGGCGTGCCGAAGCCGTTGGACATGAGCGCGTATTTGAAGAACTCCACGCCGTCCTTGCTGTGGAATGTCGCCGGCTCGGCGTTTTCGCTGACGATCTTTTCGTTGTACAGGTTGAACAGCTTGATGATCGCCTCGGGATGCTCCGCGCCTTTGCGGACGACCCAGAAGGAGTTGAAGTCGGCCTTGGACTGGGCTTTGGCCGGCTCACTGTCCGCGGACAGCACCGGGTAGGCGCCCCACTCGGCGTTCGGGTCCTTGGTCACGCTGTCCTGCAGCGGCCAGAGCGGATTCCACATCGCGCCGTAGCTCATGCCGACCTTGCCCGCCGCTTGCAGCTCGGCCGACTTGCCGCCGTCCTTGACGGCGAACTCCTTGTCGATCATGCCGGCCTTGTACAGCTCCTGCAGCTTGCCGAGCGCGGTTTTCATCTCCGGCTGGACGCTGCCGTAGACGAGCTTGCCGGAGTCGTCCTTGATCCAGATGTTGGCGTAGGCGTGATAGCCGTTCATGAGGCCGGTGAAGTCCGGGTAGCCGCCCAACAGATCCTTGGAGCCGGCCAGCGCGTACGTGTCCTTCTTGCCGTTGCCGTCCGGATCCTGGTTCGTGAAGGCGTCGGCGATCGCCATGAAGTCGTCCATCGTTTTCGGCTCCGGCAGGTTCAGCTTCTTCAGCCAGTCCGTGCGCACCCACAGCAGCGGAGCTCCGCCGAGATAATCCTCGGCCGGCGGAATCGCGAGCAGCTTGCCGTCATAGGAGGCGGCCGCCTTGGCGTTCGTGCCGCGCTCGACCATCTCCTTGGTGAGCGGCGAGCCGTAGGTCTCCAGCAGCGGCGTCAGGTCCTCCAGCATGTCGGCCTCGGCCAGCTGCTGGAATTGCTTGGAGTCGACCATGAACAGATCCGGCAGCTCGCCGGAGGTGATCGACAGGTTCATCTTCTGGCTGTACTGGTCGCCGCTGACGACCCATTGGTTTTTGACCTGGATGCCCAGCTCGCTCTCGTAGGCGCGGTACCAGACGTTGTCGTCGATCGAGTCGCCTCCGTTGAACTTGAAGCTCGAGTCGGTGTAGCGGACCGTCGTCAGCTCGATCGGCGGATCGTACTTGGCGTTCGGATCGACCGGAGCGGCCGACGGCTGGGCGGACGGCGACGCTGTCCCTTCCGGCGAGCCTGCGGCTCCATTCGCCGCGTTGCCGCCGCTTCCTCCGTTGCTGCTGCAGGCGCTCGTAATGGCGAGCAGCAGGACGAGCGATAGCGCTGCGCTTCGTTGACGGATCTTTTTCATCTGCGTTGCCTCCCCTTATGTCATGCTTGTCGCTGCCTTGCGTTTCTTCCATGAGTCCATCATAAGGGATGCGGCATCCCGGTAAAATCGTCGTCTGTTTACTTTCCCTCTACCGCTATCAACTATGTCCCAGCTGTTCAAGAGCTCCGTACAGCAAGCGGACTGCTTCGGCTCGTGTCGCCTTTTCTTCCGGACGCAGCTTCCCGCCGCTGCCCTGGACGATGCCCATGCCAAGAAGCGACTGCATCGCTTCCTGCGCATAGCCCGACATCCGGCCGCTATCGGCAAAAGCGTTCAACGCGTCAGCAGAGCCAGGCTGCAAGCGGATGCCATGCGCCTGCATGGCGCGATAAAGCAGCGTCATCATTTCCTCCCTCGTCACCGAGGCGGCCGGGCGGAACGACACTCCATCGCCTGCCGCTATGCCGAGCTTGCGCGCGGCGGAAAGGGCAGCCGCATAATAAGCGGCGGCATCCACATCCTTGAAGCCGGCGTCGGAGGAAACCGGCTGCCACTCGAACAGGCGGGAGAGCATAAGGATAAAATCGGCCCGCTTCATCTCCGAGGCAGGCCCGAAGCGGCTGGCGCCGGTGCCGGCGATGATGCCGCGCGCGGCGAGCGCATCCAGCGGCTTCTGCGCCCAGCCCAGATGCCCCGTATCCGTGAAGGCGGCCGGCGCGAAATCAGGAACGAACGAGCCTGACGATCCGACCGTGAAGCTCAGGACGCCCCGCTCCGCATCGAATCGGCTGTTCGGGATCGGCTGCAGGCGGCCGCCCTCCAGCACGCGCTTCGCGACGAGCGCCTGTGGACGAAGCTTCTCGCCGGGAAGGAAGCTTCAAGCGTCAGCCCGGTCGCTCCTGAGGCGACGGCGAACGGATTGCCTCCGGATTCAAGCCGCAGCTGCAGCGTAGGACCGATGCTCAGCGTCAGCCTGAGGCCGCCGCTCGCTCCGAGGCTGCCCGGGACTGCGATCATGCCGCCGGGCAGCAGGATGCTTGTCGTGAAGCCGGCGCGGGAGCCGTCGACGAGCGCCGCAGGCAGCTCCAGCGAATAGGAATCGGACGTCGCGGCTTGCTGCGCATCGAGGACGAGGCTGCGAAGGCCGTCCGACTGCTTCAACAGCTGCGCCCAGGTTTCAGGCGCAAGTCCAGCCGTCCATGCTCCGTCCTTGACCGAACCGGACAACGGCAGACGCAGCGTGCCGTTCTCCACGGACGGCGTCGGCGTCGGCGTCGGACTTGCGCTGGCGCTCGGCGTCGGCGTCGGGCTTGCGCTGGCGCTCGGCGTCGGCGTCGGGCTTGCGCCGGCGCTCGGCGTCGGCGTCGCCTCGCCCTTTTTCGGCTCGAATACCCGCACATAGTCGACATACATGTCGAGCTGGTCGCCGTACTGCGCCAGGTCGATCGGCCAGCCTCCGCCGAGAGCCAGGTTCAACATGAAATAAAGCGGCGTATTCGCCTGCTCGAACGTGTCATGCCTCCACACTTCTATGTTGTCGATATAATAGATGACTTCCGACTTCGTCACCTTCGCGCCGTACAGATGCCAGGTCGAGGCGCTGTCGCCGAAGGAAAAGCTGTTCGGCAGGCAGCTCGTGCCGTGAGTCTCGGGCTGGCCGGCCCACCAATGCTTCGCTTGGCATACCCCCTGCGGATTATGGCCGTAGCCTTCGACGATGTCGATCTCCGCCGTAGACGGGCGGCCGCTTGCCCCGGTACTGTCCTGGGACATGAGCCAGAACGCGGGCCATGCGCCTTTGCCGGCCGGCATCTGGATGCGGGCCTCGAAGTAGCCGTTCGTCGCCGCAAAGCCCGAGCCGTCAACTCTCACGGAGGACAACAAGCCGCTCACGTGCTCGCGGTGCCAGCCTTGCGGATCGGCGTAGTCCGCCGGAGCCTTGCTTGCGCGGATGCGCAGGAAGTTTTCGCCGAGCACAGCGAACGGATTGACGCTGCCCGCCGGATCAGCAAAGATCTTGGATCGCTGCTGCCGTCGCTGATTCCGTAGTGGTCCGACACAGCGGCGTTGATGATGAAATAATTGCCGTACTCCCAGCTGAACGGCAGCGTCTTGTGCTTCGCGACTTGAATGTTGTCGCAGTAGTAGTACGTCCATTCCTTCGTGATGTAGGTGGCCAGCGTATGGAATCCCATCGCCAGGTTGATGTTGCCGAATTCCGGCGCATCCAGCTCCACCTTTGCTCCGCCGCCGAGCTTCGAAGCATCGTAGCCGGCTGCCGGCCCTTTGTCGTAGCCCCAAGGATGCCAGGCGATCTGATAGCCGGCCGGCGTGCCCATGTAGCCTTCGATAATATCGATCTCATCGCTCGGCTCGTTGGGCAAGTTCGCGTTCTGCACATAACCGTTGGCGGTTAACGTCCAGAAAGCCGGCCACATGCCGGGATTGGCGCCGAAAAACATCTTCGCTTCAAAATACTGGTTGCGTCCGCCTTCCGTGTAGAAGCCTCCGCCCGCCTGGTTCATCGAGCTCAGGTAGCCGGTGCTGATCTTCTGTCCCCAATAGTCGTTGCGGACATAGCCGGTCGGGTGATAGGTCGTCGTCAGCTTCATCAGCTCGTTGTCCTGGATGGCGAACGGATTGTAAGGCCCGTCGAAATCCTCGAATGCGCCCCAGCCGAACATGCCGCCGCGCGCCTCGTCGATTTTAGCCGAAGCGTACTTCGCTCCGATGCCGGTTTTGTTGATGGCCGGCATCGTTTTGAAATCGTCGCTGAACACGACGTCCATGCCTGCCGTCACCGGATTGGCGGGCGCTTCGTCGAGTCCGAGCTTCCACCGCACGCCGGCTTTGTTGTACAGCTGCAGGTAGGCGTTGTCGAGCTCCGCCCCATTTTGAAATACCTGGATTCGAATCGTAATGGGACCGTACGGATATTGGCTGGCGGGGAACGAGATCATGCCATTGCCGTCACTCAAGGCGACCTCGCCCACCAATTCCTTCGTCCCGTTGCTGTCGCTTGCCAGATCGGCAGGCTGCTTTTGGGAATAAATCTTGGCCGTGGTGCCAAGCTGGTTGTAAAACTCGATGTCGATCGTATCGTCCGTGATCTCAGACCGATACGCCGGCGACAGGATGCTGGTGAAGCGGTCTCCGGCTCCGCTTTCCGCCGCTTTTGCGATCCCTTGCAGGCCTGTCCCGCTCATGAAGCTGGAAAGGAGCATGGCGAAGGCCATGACGAGCATCATCGAACGATGAGCGCTCTTCTTTCTACCCGACATTTTCATTCCTCCCTGATTCGAGTTGAGATGGATCGGATGGACATGACGCCTTCCTTCAGCATTCATGCCGCATTCGCGTCTTTTTTCTTCGTCCTGCCCCCCCTTTCGCTGCTTGTCGACGGCAATAGCCACGCTTTGCGGCCCATGCCGGATATTCCCATCGTACCGTTCCTTTGAAAGCCTTTACATAGGGTAAACCTCCGCTTTTCTAAGGCAAAACGATTGGATTGGAGGCGCGGTTTGACGAACGCAGGCGAAAAAAAAGACGCCTCGTCGAAGGCGTCTTTACTTCCATGCGTCCTGGCGGCTACACCCGCTTCTCCACCGCCTGCAGCGCTTTGCTCAGCAGATAGGTGAGGATGAAGTAGATGATGGCCGCGGTCATGTACGGCTCCCATACTTTGAGATACTGGCCTTTCATCGCGTTGCTCCAGTACATGAGCTCGGGCACGGCGATATAGGCGACGAGCGAGGAGTCCTTGACGAGCACGATGAACTCGTTGCCGAACGCCGGGATCATCCGCTTGACCGCCTGCGGCAGGACGACGTAGCGCATCGACTGCCAGCGCGTCAGCCCGAGCGACAGCGCCGCCTCCTCCTGGCCGGGATCGATCGACTGGATGCCCGCCCGGTAGATCTCGCCGGTGTAGGCGGCCGAGTTGAGCGACAGCGCGACGATCGCGGCGGCGAAGGCATGCGTCGTGCCCAGCACCATCGGCACGAGCATGAAGTGGGTGATCATGATCTGCAGGATGAGCGGCGTCCCGCGGAAAAAGTTGATGTAGGCGCTGGCCGGCCAGCGCAGCCACCAGCGGCGCGACATTTTGGCGAAGCCGATGCCGAGCCCGAGCAGCGCGCCAAGCGCGATGGACAGCAGCGAAATGCCGATCGTAATGCCCGTGCCCCTCAGCAGCAGGGGCAGATAGTCCCACACGATGTCGAAATCGAACTTCACAAGCCGCTCTCCCCTCTTGGATGATGAGGCGCGGGGCGGGAAGCCCAGCCGCGAAAAGAGGCATGCGCCGCAGCCTTGCGCCCGCGCATGCCTCCGATCGGTCCCTCCCGCCCGCTCGTCCTACTTGACGTTCACGAGATCGCTCGTGTCCGGCTCGACGCCGATCCACTTCTTGTACATCTCCTTGTACTCGGCGCTCGCGCGCACCTTCTCGACGGCGGCGTCGATCTTCGCCTTCAGCTCGCTCCCCTTGGGGAACATGATGCCGTAGTACTCCGGAGCGAAGTTAGTCTTGTCAAAGATGGCGTCGAACTTCTTGTCCGGATTGTTCTCGACATAAGCCTGCACGACGGCAAAGTCGGCCACGACCGCGTCGACGCCGCCCTTGTCCAGCTCGAGCAGCGCCTCGGCGTTGCTGGCGAAGCGCTTGAGGTCCGTGTTGCCGTCCCCCATGATGCCCTTCATGAGCTCCTCGGCCGTCGTCGCGCCCTGGACCGCGACCTTTTTGTCCTTCAGCTCCAGCGCGTCCTTGACTCCGGCGCCTTCCTTGGTCAGGATCATGTTCACAGACTCGAAGTACGGGATCGAGAAGTCGTACGTCTTTTTGCGATCGTCGCTGATCGAGATCGCCGAGATCGCCGCGTCGTAGGCGCTCTTCTCGCCCTTCTCCAGATCGGCGAACAGCGGGTCCCAGCCGGTGTTCGTCAGCTCGTAGCTCAGCCCCGCTTCCTTCATGACCGCATCGAGGAAGTCGACGTCGAAGCCGACGATCTTGTCCTTGTCCATGCTCTCCATCGGCGCGTAGCTCGCATCGGTGGCGATTTTCAGCGTCTCTCCGCCGCTTGCCGCCTCGTTGCCGCCGCAGGCCGCCAGCGTCACCCCAAGCAGCGCGATCATGCCGACTGTCGTCCATTTCTTCATGAGCGATCCCCCTATGACTATCAATGTAAGAATATATAACATGATCGTACCATAGATTTTTCGGAGTTCAATCCCTGCACGCGGGTTTTGCTCAAAAAAAGCCCGCCGGACAGCCCCGGCGGGCAAATGGACCACATTCGCGGCAGCTTGTCTACCACTCGCTGCCCCAGGCATTGGCGTACGCTTCCGTCAGGCGCGGAGCAGGCGCGTCGGCCGCCGCGAGGCGGCCGGCAGGCCGCGGACCCGCGGGCGCGCCGCTGCCGGCCGCCGGCTCCTCCCGCGGCTCGAGCCTTGCGCCCGCCGGCTCCAGCCCGGCGCGCGCCGCCGAGCGCCCGCCGACCCGCTGAGGACGGCTCGCGCGCTTCTCGTCCAGCGTCTGCTTCGCCTTGCGCAGGCTGAAGTCCGGGCCGAGCACCTCGGCGAACAGCTTGCTTTCCTTGCGCCGCACCTGGCGCGCTTGCTTGCGCTCCGCGGCCGTCTCATGCAGCCGCTGCTCCTCCAGCGTCTCCGGGATGACCGGCGCAACCTCGGCCGGACGGCCGTCCTCGCCGAGCGCGACGAACGTCAGGAACGACGTCGCGCATACTTTGCGCTCGCCGGACAGCAGATCCTCCGTGACGACGCGGACGAAAATCTCCATCGACGTCTTGTGCGCCCAGGTCACGAAGGCGGACAGGCATACCGCGTCGCCTTTTTTGACCGGGTGCAGGAAATCGACCGAGTCGGTCGAGGCGGTGACGACCGGACGGCGCGCATGGCGCGTCGCGGCGATCGTGGCGACGTCGTCGATGTAGGCCATCAGCTTGCCGCCGAAAATCGTTCCGTGATGGTTCGTGTCGGGCGGCAGCACGATCGACGCTTTGATCGTATAGGAATCGCTGGCCGGCTTGGCCGGCATCGCTTGGTGGTGGGGAATCATAGCCATAACCCTTCTTTCGTTCGGATCGGTTCCAGCCTGGACCGGAAGTGCCCTTAATTGTACACGCGATTAAACTATAGATAAAATACATATAAGGAATGGATTTCATTCCATATGTCTATAGTAAAGCCGAGCGTCACGAACGAAAGGCGGAACGATTTCATTGGATATCCGGCAATTGACCTACTTCGCCGCCGTCGCCCGGCACGGCAGCTTTACAAAGGCGGCCCGCGAGCTGCATGTGACGCAGCCGACGCTGTCCAAGATGGTCCGCCTGCTCGAGGAGGAGCTGGGCGCGACGCTGTTCGACCGCTCGTCCAAGCAGATCGCGCTGACCGATGCGGGCGAGACGATCCTGCGCTCGTCGCAGGGAATCCTGCGCTCGATCGAGGCGATGGCCGCCGAGCTCGACGATCTCGCGCAGGCGCGCAAGGGCACGCTGCGGCTCGGCATCCCGCCGATGATCGGCGTGCATGTATTTCCCGCGCTGATCGAGCGGTTCCACAGCCGCTATCCGCAGATCCGGCTGCAGCTCGTCGAGCGCGGAGGCAAGCGGATCGAGCAGGAGGTCGACAGCGGCGATCTCGACGTCGGGCTCGTCATCCTGCCGATGGCCCAGCAGGAGAAGTTCCATCTGCTCCCGTGCCTCGACGAGCCCCTGCATCTGATCGCGCCTCGCGGCCACTGGGCGGAAGGCCGCGCAAGCGTCGAGCTCGGAGAGCTGGAGCGCGAGCCGTTCCTGCTGTTCCGCGACGAGTTCACGCTCCATCATCTCATCCTCGACCGCTGCAGGCAGGCCGGGTTCGAGCCGGACATCGTGTTCGAGAGCTCGCAGTGGGACTTCATGGTGCAGCTCGTCGGAGCGCGGTTCGGCATCACGCTGCTGCCCGGCGGCATGCGCCGCTCGCTCGATCCGGAGCGCTTCCTCGTCATCCCGGTCGTTCGCCCGACGATGGTGTGGAGCCTGAACATGATCTGGAAAAAGGACAAGTACCTGAGCTATGCCGCGCGGGAGTGGATCGCGTTCATGCAGCAGGAATGGCCGCCGCCGGCGACTTGAAGAAATAGAAAAAGCCGGCATGCGCCGGCCTTGTCCTGTCGGGAAGCTAGACGTCCCCGGACGGATTGAGGATCGCCATCACCTGATGATCCTCCCAGACGCCGTTGATCTTGACGTTCTGGCGAGCGATGCCTTCCTTGTGGAAGCCGGCCTTCTCCATCGTGCGGATGGAGCCCGGATTGCGCGGCGAGGCCTCGCCGGTGACGCGGTGGAAGCGCAGCACCTCGAAGGCATAGCGGACGACCTGGCGCAGCGCTTCGGACATGTAGCCCTTGCCGTTGTGCGCCTGGTCGAGGTTGAAGCCGGCCATGCAGCTCTGGAGCACCCCGCGCGCCACGAACGACAAGCCGATGCTGCCGATGACCGACTCGTCCGCCCGCAGGCAGATGACGAACGAATAGCGCGAGTCGTTCTCCCGGTCGGCTTTGGCGGCGCGGATCGACTCGAGCTGATGCTCCTCCGTATAGAATTCATCGCCCGGCGCGGGCGAGAACTGCTCGAAAAAGGAGCGGTTCCGCCTGTAAAGATCGGCCAGCTGCGCGGCATCGGATTCCTCTGGATAGCGGATGAATACGTTTGATTCCGACATGCTCATTCTCCTTCGGACGATAAGTTTAACCGCATGGAGGATAAGCCTGATGAAGGATGATCCTCAGGAAGGGTTAACCGCATTATAGCATCGATCGCAGGTCCAAGCCCGCTCAGCCGCGCCTTTTGCGCATCGCCATGCCGATGCCCGCCGCGATCCATAGGAAAGAAGCGGCGGCAAAGCCCCGTTCCGCGGCCTGCCGCGCAGGGTGGCGCGAGTCCGCTCCCGCCAGCGGCGCGGGCTCGCGCTCCAGCGGAATTTCCTTGCCCTTCAGGAACGCGAGCTCCGCGGCCGCGTCCTGCATGGACTTGGAAGGCGCGCAGAGCGGATTTTCCCAGCGCTCGCCCTTCGCCTTCAGGAAGAACAGATACTTCTCGCCGGCCTGGCTCGGACCGTTCAGCGCGCCCCAGAACTTATCCTCGTCCGCCGTGATGCGCTCGGAGACGACTCCCTTGTAGCTCGTTTCGACCGCAATCCGGAGCGAGTTCCGCTCCACGCCTTCGCGGACCTTCTTCACGCGGCCGACTGCGATTCCGTCATACGCGGCATAAGCATCGGCTCCGGAACGGATCTCCACGCAGGACAGCGCGTCCGCTTGCGGCGGCCGGACCAGCAGCAGCGCCATCATGATCGTCATCGCCATCCCGATTCCCGCCAGCTTGTTCATGCCTCTCGCCCTCCCTTTCCCCTCCTGACGGAGGAAGAGGGACGGATGTTGCCGGCAAGCAGCGGCAAAAAGCCCATGCGGCCTGCCGCATGGGCTTGCTACTCTCCTGCTTACCTCTCCGTCCCGGAGAGGATCGGCCGTTCCTTCGCCGCTCCCTGGCCGCCGTCGGCGGCCGCAGGAGGCCCGGCTGCCCGGCCGCCGGGCAGCAGCCTCGTGACGGCCGGGACCGTCTCGGCGACGAGCCTGCCTTCGCGGAACACCTGCCGCGGCGCCGGGCGCAGCCGGATCAGCTCGCTCTCGTCCAGCGCGTCGAAGAGCAGGAACGACGCCGGATCGCCGACGCGCAAGCCGGCCGCTCCGTCCGCCGGCTTGCCGAGCCCCATGGCCGCCCGCGCGCCCGAGGCGATCATGCCGATCAGCGCGCGCAGCTCCGAACGGCCGCTCATATGGGCCAGATGCGCCGCCATATGGGCCGCGTCGAGCGGATTGCCCGTGCCGAGCGGGTAGAACGGGCTGCGGATGTCGTCGTGGGCGAGCGCGACGTTCACCCCCGTTTCATGGAATTCCTTGATGCGGGTGAGCCCCCTTCCTTTCGGATAGCCGTCGCTGCGCCCCTGGGTCACGCTGTTGATGAGCGGACAGGCGACGATCGACAGGCCCGACTGCCGGACGAGCGGCAGCAGCTTTTGAAAATACGGCTCGTTGTAATAGGCCGCCGCGTTGGCATGCGCCGCCGCGACCCGCCCGCTCCCGCCCAGGCCGGTCGCCAAGGCGAGCGAGGCCGCGACCTCGAGGAAGCGGGACTGCCCGTCGTCCGTCTCGTCGCAGAACAGATGCACCTGCGCGCCGCTCCGCTCGGCCAGCGCGAACGCCGCGCGCAGCGAGGCGACGCCTTCCTCGCGCGTGCGCTCCAGATGCGGCACCGCCGATACGCCGTCGGCTCCGAGGCGGAGCGCCTCCCGCATCCGCTCCAGGTTGGACGGACACGACTCGATCCCGTCCTGGGGAAAGGCGATCGCCTGCAGGCGGATCCGGTCCCGCCACCGCTCCTTGAGCTCAAGCACAGCCCGCAGGGCGGTCAGCTGCGGATCGCCGATGTCGACCATCGTCCGCAGCTCCAGCACGCCGTAGCCGAGGTACAGCTCCAGCGTCCGCTCGGCCCGCTCCAGCACATCCTCGCGGGTGAGGGCGGCTCGGCGCGAGCTCCAGATGCCGATCCCCTCCGCCAGCGTGCCGCTCTCGTTCCAAGCCGGCATGCCGGCGGTGAGCGCGGTATCCAGATGGACATGAGCTTCCGCGAACGGCAGCAGCAGCAGCAGTCCGCCGGCTTCGAAGCGCCGCTTCGCCGGCGCCAGCCGAAGCGCGCTCCCCTCCGGCAGCGGCTGCCCGGCCGCTGCCGGCTCTGCGGCAAGCGCTCCGACCGCCGCGATGCGGCCGTCGACAATGCCGATATCGACGGCGCCGCCGCCGGGCAGGCGGGCATTCGTCAGGAGCAGGTCATAGGGTATGGTCATCGAACCGCCTCCATCGTCATGGGCTCGGCAGGAACTCGTTCGTGAACACGCCGTCGATCGGCTCGGCTTCCGTCAGCAGGCCGATCTCGACGAGCTGCCGCTGCAGCCCCTCCCAGATGTCCTTGCTCATGTAGCCGACTCCGTTCGTCTCGGCATCGCCGCCGTAGACGAGCGGCTCCAGCGCCTTCGTGCCGAAGGCCATCGCTTCGAGCTTCAGATCCGGATTGCTCTTCTGCATGACGAGATTGATCTCCTCGGCGTTGTCGCGGTAATAGTTCCAGCCCTTCACGGATGCCTCGACGTACGCCTTGACCCGGTCCGGATGCTTCTTGAGGTAGTCCTCCGTCGTGTAGAGGACGTTGCCGTACTGCTTGTAGCCGAGGTCGTAGTTGAGGAAAGAGTCGACCGCGACGCCTTGCTGCTCCATCGTATAGGGCTCGGAGGTGACGTACATCTGGGTGGCCGAATCCGGATCGTCGACGAAGTTCGCGAGCGAGCCGGTATACTTCATCTCCTCGACGCCGTCGAGCTTGTAGGCCCGCTTCAGGTATTCCCAGAACGCCACGCCGCTGCCCACATAGACCTTATGGCCGTTCAGCTCGGACACGTCCTTGTACTTGCCTTTGTGGTACATGATGCCCTGCGGGTTTTTCTGGAACGTGGCGGCGATCGCGACGAGCGGGATTCCGTTCTGGCGCGCCAGCAGAATCTCGTCCGCCTGCCCCATGCCGAACTCCGCCTTGCCGGAGGCGACGATCTGCGTCGAGGAGATGCCCGGGCCGCCGGACTGGATCGTCATGTCGAGGCCCGCTTCCTTGTAAAAGTCCTTGGCGAGCGCCGCGTACTGCCCGCCATGCTCCGGCTGGGCGAACCAGTTCGTCACCTGCGTCACCTTGGCGAGCTCGGCCGGCGGCGCGGACGCCTCCGGCGCAGCCGTCGCCGAGCCGGACGGCGACGGAGCCGCCCCGTTCGCGCTTCCGCCTTCATTGCCGCCGTTCGACCCGCATGCGGACAACGCCATGGCCGCCGCCAGCGCCGCCATCCCTGCCGCTTTCCTCATCGCCTTGCTTGCCGTCTTCCGATTGTCCATGTTCTTTTCCTCCCCGATCTATAGGTTCTTTCCGACAAACGCTTCCGCTCCGGCCGACAGCTCCTCGCGCCGCAGCACCGAGGCGCTGATCCAGCCGCCGCGGCGGCAAACCCAGCGCGATGACGGCAGCTCCTGCAGCAGCTCCTCGCCGGAGGCGGCGCCCAGCACGACGAACGATGCCGCGCAGCCCGGCGCGACGCCGTAATTCCGGACGCCCGCCAGCGCGGCCGGAGCCTCGGTCAGCATCCGCAGCACCGTCCGCACATGCTCCTCTCCGGCCAGATGCGCGGCATACGCGCCGATGAGGCCGATCTGCAGCAGGTCGCCTCTGCCGAACGGATGGAACGGATCCTGAATGTTGTCGGAGGCGGCGGCGACCGTGACGCCTGCCTCCAGCAGCTCCTTGACGCGGGTGAGGCCGCGCCGCACGTTGCCCCGGTCGCCCCGTCCCTGCAAATACAGATTGACTGCGGGCAGCGTCACGGCGCCGACGCCGGCCTCCCGCATGCCGGCGATCAGGCGCTCCGCGTCCTCCTGCGGCATCGCCGACAGCGAGCACAGATGGCCCGCCGTCGCCCGGCCGCCGTAGCCATGCCGCCGGACGGCGTCGCAGAACAGCCCGATCGTCCTCATTTGCGGGTCGTCGGTCTCGTCGAGATGCAGGTCGACGGGCCGGTCCGCTCCCGCCGCGAGCGCCAGCGCCCACTCGATGCCCGCGCCCGGATCGTCCGTCAGATGGGGGGCTCCGCCGATTCCGTCGACCCCCATGCGCAGCGTTTCCCCGGCGAACTCGCTCAGCTCCGCATGCCGCCGCTGCTCATACGCGAACATCGGAAACAGCTGGAGGTCGACGATGTCCCGCAGCGACTCCCTCGCCTCGAGCGCCGCCTCGACCGAGCGCATCGCCACGTCGCGGCCCAGATGCAGCGGCACGTCGAGATGGGTGCGCAGCAGCAGGCTGCCGTAGGACGCCGCCGTCCGCGCGCCGCGCATGATGCGCTCGCGCAGCTCCTCCTTGGAAAACCCGGCGACATGGGCGCGATAGTTGTCGATCGCCTCCCGCAGCGTGCCGGAGCGGTTGCGGACGGCCGGCAGCGAGTACGCCTTGTCCAGATGCAGATGGACGTCGACGAACGCCGGCAGCAGCGTCCGCCCCTGCAGATCGACCGTCGCCGCTCCCCGCAGCTCGCCGAGCCCCGCCTGGCCGATCGGCAGCGCCTCCGGCGCCGCCAGCCATCCTTCCTCCTGCCGCTCGACGCTCCTCCAGGCTCCGTCCTCGAGGACGAGCCGGTACAGGCGGCCTTCCTCCTTCAGCGGCAGCCGGGCGTTGACGAGCTCGATTCTGCCTGGCTCCATCGGCTTTCCCCCTCTCCTCGCAGCGGCCTGCGGCGGCCGCCGCGGCTCTTGCGGCGCTTCAACCTTCCGACGAGTTCAGCTCGGACTCGTGCCAGGAGCTGAGCAGCCATTTGGACAGCCGGCTGACGAGCAGGAAAAAGGCGATGCCGAGCAGCGAGGCGGCAAGCCCGCAGGCGAACAGATACGCGGTCTGCAGGCGCGCGGCGGCGACGGTGATCGCATAGCCGAGGCCGCCCTTGCCGCCGCCGATGCCCGCGATGTACTCGCCGACGATCGCCCCGATGACGGCGAGCGTGCACGATATTTTCAGCCCGGCCACGATGAACGGCAGCGCGGCGGGCAGGCGGAGGCGGAACATCGTCTGCAGCGGGGAGGCGTTGTACAGATGGAACAGGTTCTTCATGTTGTGGTCCGTGGAGTTGAGGCCGATCAGCGTGTTGGAGAGCATCGGGAAAAAGCCGATCAGGAAGGCGATGATGACGATGGCGTTCATGCCGGCGCCGAACCAGATGACGATGATCGGCGCGATCGCGACGATCGGGATCGTCTGCATGACGATGGCATACGGGTAGATGCTCCGCTCCACGAGCTTGGAGCTGGCGAGCGCGATCGCCAGGCCGACGCCGAGCAGCACGCTGAGCAGGAAGCCGAGCACCGCCTCCGACATCGTCGTGTAGACCGATACCCACAGGTTCGAGGCGTTGGCCGACGCGGCGGCGACGATGTCGGACGGCTTGGGCAGCAGGTACGGCTTCATGCCCGCCAGCCGGCAGAACAGCTCCCAGCCTCCGATGACGACGAGGAACGCGACGGCCGGCGGCAGCGCCGAGCGCAGCCTGGCGGCGAGCCGGGTCGTCCGCCCCGCTCCGGGAGCGGCGGCCGCTCCGTTCGGGGAAGCGCTCCGCAGCGGCAAGGCGATGCTTTCGGCAGCGATCTCCTCTCTCATCGTCCATCCCCCCTTGCCGATCCGGCGACCGGCAGCTGCAGCTTGCCGGGATTGAGCAGCCCCTTCGGATCGTTGGCCCGCTTGGCGGCGAGCATCGCCTCGAGACGGCCGCGGCCGCCGGATTCCAGCTTGTACGTATGCGGATCGTTGATGCCGACGCCGATCGACTCGCAGAAGGCGATGATCTCGTACAGCCGCTCCTCGGTCGTATAGCGCACGATCGGCAGCGCCGACGGCATGACCGTGCCGCCGGAGCGGACGAACTCCAGATGGAGCAGCAGCTCGTCGCCGAAGCGCGACTTCAGCTCGGAGATCTGCTCCATGAACCGGATCGGATCGAACCCGGCCTGCAGGTAGGTGAGCGTCGGATCGGCGTTCAGCGCCCAGAGCGTCGTATGGTTCCAGGTGAAGTCGGACAAGCCGATGCCCTGGCGATAGCGGTCCGCGGGCACGGCGTAGCCGATCCGGCCGCCCTCGGCCTCGGCGAGCGCGGCCAGCGCCGCCTCATTGCCCTCCTCGACCTCCAGCAGGCAGGCGGCCGCTCCGCTTTCCAGCTTTTTGACGAGCGGCTTGAAAAAGGACGGGATCGGCCACTCGACCGGCGCGACGAGCCGCTTGCGGATCGAGTCCGTCAGGCTGAGCGCATAGCAGAAGCGGCAGGCGGCCTCGAACTCGTCGAACTGCGCGACCGCCTGGCTCCACTCCGTGCGCTCCGCGATCGGCAGCGTCAGCTCGGTCAGGACGCCGTTCGTGCCGTAGTTGTGGATGTACGCCTGCAGCTCCGCTCCTTTGACGACGAGCCGCCGCGGCGACTCCTCCATCGTCCAGACGACCGCCTCCAGCACGTTGCCGTCCCACAGATTGCCGTAGGTGATGGAGCCGATGCCGCCGGAGCCGCCGCAGACGAAGCCGCCGACCGTCGCCTTCATGAACGTGCTCGGATAGATGCGCAGCTCCTTGCCCTGCTCGCGCAGCCGCTTCTCGAGCGCGCCGAGCCGCACGCCGGCCTGGACGCGGACGAACGCGTCCGTCGCCTCCAGCACCGCGTCGAGGCGGCTGAGATCGAGCACGAGGCCGCCGTCCAGCGGGACGGCCTGGCCGTAGTTGCCCGTGCCTGCGCCGCGCGTCGTCACGGGAATGTCATGGCGATAAGCGTAGGCCAGCACTTCGGCGACCTCCCGCTCGGCCTCCGGCTGCACGATGCCGTCGGCTCTTTTGCCGCGCAGCAGCGGCTCCAGCACGGGCGAATACCAGTAGTAGTCCTTGGACAGCTTCTCGCGCTGCTCCTCTCCGAGCAGCAGCCGCTCCTCTCCGACGATGCCGGCCAGGCCGGCCGACCATTCAGGCTTGACGGTCATGGACAAGTCTCCCTTCCAATCTATGGATTCGTTGCGCCAGGGCAGGACGGCTCGCGGTCAATGCTTCAGCGCCTCCGAGACGGAGCGGACGAGCTCGCCGAAGCGCGGGGTCGTGCGGAACGAGGCATCGCGGGGAAAAGGCACGGGGACGTCGATCGTCGCGGCCACCTTGCCGGGGCGAGGCGTCATGACGACGACGCGGGTCGAGAGGAACACTGCCTCGAACACGTTATGCGTCACGAACAGCACGGTCATCTCCTTGTTGCGGCTCCAGATGTCCAGCAGCTCGAGCTGCAGCGTCTGCCTCGTGATCTCGTCGAGCGCGCCGAACGGCTCATCCATCAGCAGCAGCTTCGGCTTCGAGACGAGCGCGCGGGCGATCGACACGCGCATCTTCATCCCGCCGGACAGCTGCCTTGGCATCGCCTTGACGTAGTCCTTGAGGCCGACCAGCTCCAGCGCCTGCTCCGCCTCCTCCCGCCGCTGCTTGCGGGACATGCCGCGCAGCGCGAGCGGCAGCGACACGTTGTCGACGACCGAGCTCCACGGGAGCAGCGTATGGTCCTGGAACACAAAGGCGGTGTCGCTCTGCTTGCGCGCCTGCTGCGGACTCGTCCCCATCACCTCGAGCGTGCCGCCGGTCGCGCCGGACAGCCCGGTAATCAGCTTGAACACGGTCGACTTGCCGCAGCCCGACGGGCCGACGAAGCAGAGGAACTCGCCTTCGCGGACGGACAGATCGACCTCCTGCAAAGCCGTCGTGCCGTTCGGATACACCTTGGACACCGAATCCATCCGAACCCATTCTTTCGTAGACGCCATCGCTTCCATGCCTATCGCCTCCTTGTTGCGGATGCCCGAGCCTCAGGCTCGGAGAGACTCCATCTCGAACGCCGCGATCGTCGTCAGCGCCTCCGCCAGCCGCGGCCCGGCCAGCTCCAGCATCGCCGCGCCGCGCTCCGCGGTCGCCGCGGTGGCGTCGCCGGCGGCGCCGCTCGCGGAGATGTCGTCCATCACCCAGGCGAACGACTTGGCGCGGAAGGAAAAGTAGGGCAGCTGCGGGAAGCGCGGCATTTCCCGCGGCGCCAGCTCCGGATGGACCCAGTCCGGGCACACCGCCAGGACGAGCGACGTCTCCACGTCGCCGGCATGGATGCCCGCCGCCTTTTCCTCGTCGCTCGTGAACGAATCGCTGTACCCGACCGCGCCCGAGTCGAGCCGGAACACCGCCAGCCCCGTCGCGATGCGGATCTCCCGCGCCATCATGCCGAGCAGGTCGGCGTTGCCGCCATGCGTATTGAACAGCAGCAGCTTGCGGAACCCGGCGCGCGCCAGCGATTCCGCGATGTCCTGCAGCACGAGCATCAGCGTCTGCGCGGACAGCGTGATCGTGCCCGGATGCCCTTTATGCTCGGTGCTCTTGCCGTAGGCGAGCGACGGCAGCAGCCAGATCGGCGCCTCGTCCGGCAGATGCTCGAACGCCGCCGCCATCATCGCCTCTCCGATCAGCGTGTCGGTGAACACCGGCATGTGGGGGCCATGCTGCTCGACGGCGCCGACCGGCAGCACGACGAGCGCGTCCTCCTTGGGCAGCGCCGCGATTTCACGGCTCGTCAGCCGCGGCAGGAAATGCCGCTCGTACGCCTTGCCTTCATAACGGAATGCCATCTCTCCCGCTCCTTTTATGTCATATAGTCTGACATATATCTGTTTTTGTCGGCTTGAATGCCGTTTATCCGGCCTGGATGAAGGCCGTCCCCCCCTTCCCCTCTTTTCGATCATGTATGGTTTCCTGACATCTATATCTCCCTTATATCACAGAGAAACATGCTTTGGCTAGCTCTTTTTCACATTTTCGAACATCCATTATGTTCATTTTCGTGCTGACAACCGCTTGCACTCACGCTATAATGCAAGATAATGCAAGCAGAAGAAAGAAGCCAAGCGCAGGCTGCTGCGGAATAGAAGGAGGAAATCGATCATGCTCATGGGAACGAGGCAGCATGAGATCATGAAGCTGCTCGAGCTCAGGCAGCAGGCGACGATCGCGGAGCTGGCGGAGGCGTTCCAGGTCTCGCAGATGACGATCCGCAGGGATCTGGAGCAGCTGCAGGCGGAGGGCAAGATCCAGCGCTCGCATGGAGGAGCGGTCAAGGTGCAGCGCTTCATGGGCGCCGGCTACGACCAGCGGGCGAGCGAGAACCGCTCCGAGAAGCTGGCGATCGCCCGGGCGGCGGCGAGGCATGTCGAGGACGGGATGAGCATCATTCTGGATGCGGGGACGACGATCGCGGCGATGGTCGGCGAGCTGGAGCGGTTCAAGGGGCTGAAGATCATCACCCGCGACCTGCATACGGCGCTGCTGCTGTCCGACGAGAAGCGCTTCGGCAGCTTCGACGTGTACTGCACGGGCGGCAGGATCAGCAAGTGGGCGTACAGCCTCGACGGCATCTACGCCGAGAAGATGCTCGGCTCGGTCACCGTCGACGCGGCGTTCCTCACCTGCGAGGCCGTGTCGCATGCCAAGGGCGCGATGGCCTGGTCGCCGGTGCTCGTCGGCCCGCGCGAGGCGGCGATGAACGCCGCCGCCAAGAGCTATCTGCTCGCGGACGCCGACAAGTTCAGCTACAGCTCGCTCGCCATCTTCGCTCCGGCGGACGGCTTCGACGAGATCATCACCGACGACCGGCTCAACGAGGCGGAGGCGGACGCCTACCGGGCCGCCGGCATCGCGCTTCATGTGGCGAAGGCGGAGCAGCCGGTCTAAGGCTCGCACCGGGGCAAGAGCAATTTTGTGCTATTCCCCGACTTTTTTTGTTGTGGGAAACGACGAGGACATTCCCCTATGATAGGGAGAAAAGAGCGTTCCTTACGTTCATTTCCGCAAGGGGGAGAGTTCTCGTTGTCCATTCATGGCAATCGTTATTCCGGCTATCTGATGGCCCATTTCATCGGGGAACAGCCCGACGGAGAGCAAGTCTATTTTTCCTATAGCGAGGACGGGCTCCATTGGAAGGATCTGAACGCCGGCCTGCCGGCGCTCCGCTCCGAGCTCGGGGAGAAGGGCGTGCGCGATCCGTTCCTCGTCCGCGACCCGCAGGAGAACAAGTTCTATCTGATCGCCACCGATCTCCGCATCGCGAACGGCAAAGGCTGGGGAGCCGCCGTCGAGGCGGGCAGCCGCGACATCATCGTCTGGGAGTCGGGCGATCTGGTGAGCTGGTCCGCCCCTCGCGCGATCACCGTCGGCGTCGACGGCGCAGGCTGCGTCTGGGCGCCGGAAGCCATTTATGACGAAGAAAGCGGAGACTTTCTCGTCTACTGGGCGTCCGCCACGCAGCTGCCGCATGAACAAGAGCGCAAGCAGAAAATATACAGCTCCCGCACGAAGGACTTCCGCAGCTTCGCCCCGGCCGAGCTGTATATCGAACGGGACAACCATGTCATCGACACGACAATGATCGCCCATGGCGGCGCCTACTATCGCTATTCCAAGGACGAGACGACCAAGACGATCCTCGTCGAAAAGGGCTCCTCTCTGCACAAGGATGCGTTCGTCCCCGTGCAGGCGCCGGCGCTCGAGCAGCTGTACGGCGTGGAAGGGCCGCAGATCTATAAGCGGAGCGGCCGCGAGGAATGGTGCCTCATCGTCGACCGCTTCGCCGAAGGAAAAGGCTATCTGCCGCTGCTGACGAGCGATCTGGACAGCGGCGAATTCCGCGTGCTGGCGGACGAGGAGTTCGATCTGGGCCGGTCCAAAAAGCGCCATGGCGGCGTCCTGCCGATCACCGCCGAGGAATGCGGCCGCCTGCTGGCGGCATACGGCGACGGCCATCAGGCGCTGCCCGGGCAATTCGCCGATCCCGATCTGGCGAAGTTCGGCGACCGGTATTATCTCTACCCGACGACCGACGGCTTCACCGGCTGGTCGGGCGGCAGCTTCAGCGTATTCTCCTCGTCCGACTTGCGGGAATGGAAGGACGAGGGCGTCATTCTGGATCTCGCCGCCGGCGATGTCCCTTGGGCCGTCGGCAGCGCGTGGGCTCCGGCCATCGCCAGCAAGGACGGGGAGTATTTCTTCTATTTCTGCGGCAAGACGCCAAGCGGCGTCAGCGCCATCGGCGTGGCGACGGCGCCGTCGCCGACGGGACCTTTCCGCGCCGAGCCGGAGCCGCTGCTGACGATGGATCAGATGGAGCGGCTCGGCATCGCCATGGGGCAGACGATCGACCCGTCCGTCTATGTCGAGGAGGACGGCACGGCCTACCTGCTGTTCGGCAACGGCCATGGCGCGATCGTGCAGCTCACGGACGATCGGGTCGGCGTCGTCGAGGAGACGATGGCGAACATCGACGGCCTGCACGAATTCCGCGAGGCGGTCGCCGTCCTGAAGCGCGGCGGACTGTATCATTTCACCTGGTCCTGCGACGACACCGGCAGCGAGGATTACCGGGTCCACTACGGCACGTCGGAGCGGCTTTACGGGCCGATCGCCTACCGCGGCACGATTCTGGAGAAAAACAACGAGCTGGACATGCTCGGCACCGGCCATCATTCGATCCTGCACGAGCCCGACGCCGACCGCTATTGGATCGCCTATCACCGCTTCGTCACGCCGCTCACGCGGTTCCCGGACGGAAAAGGCTACCATCGCGAGACCTGCATAAGCCCGCTCCGCTTCGGCGCGGACGGCCTGATGGAGCCGGTGCGGCTCGAGCTCGGGCTGGAGCTGATCGAGAAGAGCTGAAAGCTAAAGCCCCTCAACCGAATAGATGCGTGTTAAACCGAAAAAGGAGCCGGCCCTGGCAGGGCCGCTCCTTTTTCGGTTGCTTGTCGTTCAGAGAGATCGCTGCGCCCACTCTTTTATCGGCAATGCCACCTCAAGAGCATCCGTGTTCGACGTATTGATTGTCGGCATCGGCTGTCGAGGACCGATTATTATTCATTCTCCCCGATCGTCAACCTCCAGTCATTAATCACATTCACCGGCAAATGAGAAGCCGAGTTTGCGACAAATGGCATTTGAAGCAAGAGGATCTTGAACATTCGTCCGGTTCCTTTTTGGGCGATTTCAATGTAGCGCTTATGACGAGCTAGTATTTTTCCCTCCGTTTCTGGACCGCCGAAGTGCACGGTCATCTCTGCTGAATTTAATTGGCGGAGCAACCCTAGATCCCCTTCATCCCAAAGTTCAAGGATTACCTTTGGCATTCCTTTGTTCCATCATGTTAATCACCTCACGGTTTTATTTCCGTTCGAATCTAGATCGTAGAAGATCAACGGTTCTCCGTCCAATTATATCAGAACATACATTCTCGTTTTGACAAAATAAAAAAAGGACTGCCCGAAGGCAGCCCCCAAATAAAGAGTCATGTTGTTGTTCTTGATGTGTTCAGTGACATTATAGTTTGTTCCTGAAAAACTCAGTAAAATCAAGGAATTCCAAGGTTTTTATCAATATTTAAATTCACATTATAGTTGGTACCTAATAATTGAACTGTCAACACACGATGACATTAAAGTTTGTGCCTCTTCCTTACATTAATGTTGGTTTCTCGTTAACAATACTCAAAATCAAAAAACTTTTCTTTCTCATTCTTGATACAGTACTCCCCAAGAGCATGATCAATAATATTAGCCGTTTGCTCATCTCCGTTTAAATGAATATAGAGTTTATTTTTGGCCCTACTTGCAGCCACGTATACAATTCTAGTGAACTCTTCATATGAATTTCCATCTCTATCGGGTGAACTTTTAAAAATAATAGGATTACATATTATGTTTAGAGGAGTGCATGCTTGGGAATCTAGTCTAGTCGCTGGTTCAATATTTATGAGTACATTATCAAACTCTGCTCCCTTAGCTTTGTGTATTGTCATGAATTTACTATTTCGAGAAAAGATTTCGTTAGTGATTTTCTTGGAGGTGAAGTATTGCAATTTATCGATGTATTTATATACATTCTCTATGTAATCATCATCATTCTCATCAGGATATCTGAAGTAAGATCTTACTGGAATCTCTAATTCGATTATTAAGTTATTGATTTTACGTATCAAATCTTTTAACAATATAGTTTCATCAATATTACTGTGTACCTTCTCCCAAAATGTAAAAACCTTTCTTAGAAGTTTATTATTCACTTCATTATAGCTGCGTAATGAGGGAGCAATATCAAAATATTTTTCTAAGACTTCAAATGCACTCGGAATACATTTTCTATTAAATGCATCGTCAAGTTCATTGATTGCAATCATAGACTCTATCCAGGCTTCTCTTTTGGCTTGAATTTCATTTTCCAGGTTTCTTCGAACTTGAAATGAGTATGCATTAATGATGTCGTTTATCAGTTTACGTTGTTCCTCAGAGGTATTGCTAATATATTTTAATACCTCTGCCCACTTTCTGCATAAAAAAACCGTGTCCTTCTCAAGGATCGTATTTAAAGGCCTTGAAATGGTGTTTGGATTCTTTTGAATAAGAAAAGTAACCTTATGTTTATTATCAAAATTCAATTCACAATTCTGATTATTTAATTCCTTGTCTTCTTGGCGTAAGTAATTTATTAAATTAATAATGTTTTGTGTGCTTCTTCTGTTTCCTTTAATAACATAATTTTGGATTGGCAGAGTAGAATCTAAAGTGAAGTTTTGGAATTCTTTATAATTTGCTCCCTGAAAAGAATAGATTGATTGTGCTACGTCTCCAATAACAGTTATGATACATTCTTTTTTTGAAATCACTTTTATAATCTTATTTTGAATCGGATTCGTGTCTTGATATTCATCAATCAAGATATATGGGAATTCACACCTGATAAGATGTGTAGAAAGATTAAAATTTTTCAAGATTTTATAACCAAAATATAATATCTCATCAAAAGATAATTTCCCGGCTTCGCCCCAAATATAACTTTTTACTGCCATTGCTACTTGTGGAGTTATATTTCTAATATCTTTCAAACCACCGTATAAGTTTTCATCTGAATTCTCTGAATTCAAATTAGTAATATCAATCTGGACTTCTGCCATTTTAGTTCGGGATAATCCTGTATATAAATCAGATGCTATTGTTGGATAATTTTTTTCAATATAATTATAAATTTCTTCCTTTTTATGCCCACTCAAAACAGTAAAGCCTTCTTGAACTGAAGAAATCACCTTCTTCGTGTGTATCTGTAAACCAAACTCTTGTTTAATAATATTTTTAAGTTGGAGTTGATTGGGCTTTATGACATATTCATTTATAAAAGAATGAATGGTTGAGACAATAACATTATTATTAAATGCACCTAATCTGTTTTGTATTTGCTCTACTGCAACGTTCGTATAAGTTATACAAAGTATTTTCCTAAAGCTACTATTAAGTTTGATACTATGCTGAACCATTTGTTTTATATTCTCGATTAATAAATGTGTCTTCCCTGCTCCAGGACCAGCAAATATTTTCAAATGTCTGCTATTTTCGTAAATCCTTAGATCATCTGATGAACTTATTTCTTGAGCCATTCTAGTCCCTCCTTAATATATTCAGGGACAAGTAGATCATCAACAATATATTTAGGTTTCAAGTCTGAATCATCCAAGATATTTTTTGAAAGAATATTTAATGCAAGATCACCTTTTTTATTATCGGCATAACTAAGAAATAAATTGGCAAAGAAAAGTTTCTCAATATTTCTTTTAACTGCTTCATCTTTTGCATCTGTATAATCGTTAATATATAGATCAATATAATCGCTGATTTTCTTTTTAGTCTTAGGGTGTTTTATTAAGTCTAAATCTGATTTCCAATCTAGTATAGACATATCTTCTATACCATTAATAAACGGGTGTAAACTATCTGGAGTAACAAATCTGAATAATGTTTTTATAACAAAGGAGTTATCGAAATTATCCAAAAAAAGCTCATTTTCAAATGTTGAGCCTAGGTTTTTTTGTGTTTTAACTAAAATATTTTCACTTTCTATGAACTCTTTATTTATTAATTTCATTGAAGCTAAGTGCTTTTGATACATCGATAAGTCATTAAAATTACCATCGTCAAAATATTTATAATCACAATCTCTAAAACACAAAACTTTGACACTCGTATTTAAGAAAAGCGGAAGGAAGTGGTTAAAGTTTATACCGCCTACTTCTACTACTGAGATATGGTTTGTTTCAATTTCATAATCTATTCCACATTTGCTAGCAAATGCTGACATCAGCATTTTTTCAGCTAGCCCTTCGACCAAAATTACTTTATACGCAAATAGCAAATCAGATCTTGTAACATCTAGAAATTTTGCTAGATGTGCTTTGCTATCAACGTATTCCTTTTTCAAGTATTTATTTTTCAAGTTGTCTGAAGCAACTTTATGTTCGTTAAAATTAAAGTTGCGAAAGTATTTCAATGAGATCATATCGTCGATATTAGCAGCAGCTGTTATATTAGGTGAGTGAGTAGTTACAAAAATTTGGTTTTTTATGACCCTTCCATTATCGATATTCGTGCTGTCCTCTTCTTTTCCTTCACTCTCTTTTTTCTTAGATAATTCGTCGGCTTGTTTTAAATCTCTTAAATATCTGAAGAGTTTATACTGCATAGCTGGATGAAGATGTGCCTCTGGCTCCTCAATTAACAAAAGATTGTAATCATTATTTATTTTGAAAGCGATAATATTATATATTTGAACAAGATTGTTGTATCCAAGTCCATTATTTTTCATTGGCATCTCATAACCTAAATTTGTATCTTGAAAAATGTATTGAAAATAACGTTCAAAAGATGAATCATATACAAAACTTGGCGTCAAAGAATTATTTCCATTTTTAATTCCAACACGGCCTTGATCGATTTCTATTAACTGCTTCATTTCATCAGTAATCTCAGCAAAATTCGTTCCCAATAGTTGAGTAATACTTGCTCTTAAATCAACCTGACCTTCGTACTTATCTAATCGCTTCTTAATATATTTTTGTGTATGTGGAAGCAACCCGTCAGTATTTCTATCAGCAGGAATGTAATCGATATTAAATATATTCTGAACTTCATTTTTCTTAATACTTTTATGAGATGTCGTATTGTAATAATTCCAAGAGAATCTAGAAATAAGTTTCTCCAATGAAAGTAGAAAATCACTCAGTTTTTCTTTAGATTTCATCTCTTCTCTATAGTCGGTTAGGAATTTTGGATCCAGCTCATACTTGAGTAAAACAACTGCGCTAATTATGTACTTCCCATCCTCTGTTAAAACATTTCCGTCCTCATTATAAACTATGAAATTCTTAAATCTCAGAATACCATCATCAAATCTATCTAACATAAGTGAATGTTGAATATGATAATATATTTCGATACAAGGTGGCTCTGTTTTATAATGATGTAAGTTTGCATGAAGATCATTTTTATTAAAGTCATGGACAGATCCATCATTTTCAGAAATATTATCAAGAAGATTAATCGCCTTAAGTAAGTTTGATTTCCCAGCATTATTTGGTCCTATAATAATATTAATGCCATCTTGAAACTCAATTTCTGTTTCATCGAAATTTCTGAACCTTTTAATATTCATCTTTGTTAAATACAAAACTATCCCCCCATTTTCCTACCCAGTTCTAATAACCTGGCCAATAAGACATATCCCTTCTAAAGGAAATTCGACTTCAGCGCTTATTTTCCCTTTGTATTATGTTGGTTTTTGTAAAATTTTAGAATTCTGAACATTGTTAATGAAAATAAGTTTTTTGAAAAGAATTTATAGTGAACACATCGAAAATTTATTACGTTATACGAACGGATTAATACAGTCCAAGATATCGGCAAAAATTGAATAAAATAAATAGTAGGGTAAGCGTCAAACAAGAAGGTGTATTGAAAAAGAAAAGCCCATGGTTCATGAAGATCCACAGGCTCTGCGTTATGTACAATGTTGTTGAACTGCCGGACTCCATGGAAGGTACGCATCAAGTAGCTCCGGCTGCTGGCGAAATGCAACCGCTGGTAACTGTTGCAACAGATAGACTAGATATTTGTATGGGCTCAATCCATTTGCCTTTGCTGTCTCTACGATGCTGTAGATCGCTGCACTTGCGGTTGCCCCCCGTGGGCTGCCGCTGAATAACCAGTTTTTACGTTTACTGTAAAGGGACGAATGCTGTTCTCAGCTAGATTGTTCGAGATCACACAGTTCCCATCTTGTAAGTAATTTAGCAACTCTTGCTTATGGTTATGTGCATACTTCAGCGCTTCGCCTAGCTTGGATTTGGGAAGAACTTTACCTTTAGCCGTTTCTACCCATGACCAAAAAGCATCGAGTACAGGCTTTTCCTGCACCAGACGTTGTTCCTTTCGCTCTTCAGGAGGACGTGAGGCAAGCTGTGCCTCCAGCTCAAAAAGCTTGTTGCAATAGGCTACCCCTTCACTGGCAAGCGCCCCTTCCGGTTGCTTCGCCTCCGGTGGTAACGCCTCAACAAACTTACGTCGAAGATACGCCCAGCATAGGCAGGATGTCGTCCCTGCTAGATTCGCATAGCCCGAGTTGCATCGCTATGTAAGTATCCCTTGAATCCTTTCAGGAACGCTTGCGGGTACTTCGCCCCTCGTCCTGGTTGGTACTCAAAGATTCGCATGGGATGCGCACTATGATGCCCACTGCTGTAGATCCACATGTAGGAAGCGGTCGTGTTCTTCCGTCCCTTCTCATTCATGACCTGCAAGGGCGTCTCATCCGCATGCAGATAGCGCTCTCGTACAAGGAGCTCATGCAGTCGATTCACCAGTGGCTTCAGCCAGTCTCTCGTGGCCGCGATCATCCAGTTCGCCATCGTGGCTCGACTCAGATCAAGGCCAATGCTCTTCCACTCCTTCTCCTGACGGTACAGCGGCATGCTGTTCACAAACTTCTGGTACATCACCCATGCGACAGAGGAAGCTGAGGCCATCGAATGCTGTATGACAGGCGTTGGTGTCGTTGCCTTTTTCATGTGAGGCTTGTCCTCTTTCCGACAGGTCCGGCACTCTAAGGTTTCTCTGTATATATCAATCGCTTGAACGCGAGCAGGGATAAACTCCACTTCCGTACGCACAAACTCTTCCCCTACCAAGACAAGCTCGCTGCGGCATACGTCACAACAACGATCCTGCACCTGACAGAGATGCTTCTCATGCGGAAGATCCTGAAGTAGTTCTGCTCGTTCACCTACCTGCTTCTTCCGCTGGTAGCTTTGGATCTGCTCGATGGTTGGCTCCGGTGCAGTGCGTGAAGCTGCTGTTTCCGCCTCATCAAATAAAGACAGCTGCTCCACACCCACCGGGAGGGAAGCTGTTTTTTCGGAGCTTTTGCCGTACAGCTTCTGCGTTAGAAATTGCACGGTTTCATGTAGCCGCTTATTCTCTTTTTCCAGGTCGCCGATGCGATGTTCCATCTTTTGTATCTGTTCCAAGGGGCTCATGAGATACCGTTCCTTCACTGTCTTCTATGCCTATTATTATACCATAGAAGCGTGCATAAACCCAGGTTTCACAAGGGTTTTCGTCTCTGTTTTAACCTACATGGAAGGGGTGAAGCCTAACTTTTTGACCGCTTTTGGCTGATGGATCGACAGTCCCTCCAACAACCACCGAAACTCCTGTGGAGTGATCGAGCGTACGGCCTCCACATCCATGGGCCACTGGTATTGACCGGATTCCAGTCGCTTGTACAACAGGACAAATCCATCGCCTTCCCAATACAAGGCTTTCATCCGATCACGCTTGCGACCACAGAACAGAAACAAATGATTCTGAAACGGGTTCAATTGTAGCTCATGTTGCACCAAGTGAATGAGTCCATCAATGGACTTTCGCATATCCGTATAACCACAGGCAATATACAGTTGATCGGCCTTCGAGATGTCACCGAACATACTGCAGGATGCGAAGCGTCTGTTCGAGAAGTGCGGTAGACGCATGCGGATGAATTTCAATCGTAATGGCATTCATACGAAGAATGATGGCCGCTTGTTCATGACTCGCTTCGGAACGTGGGGCGTTCGTCCGCAAAGATGGAGGGACCGGTACTAGAGTTGGTTCATTCGGGGAGGAGAAGGCAGGAAGGGATTCACAAGCAGCTTCACGGATTTTCCGAAGCCAGTAGTAATAGCTTTTCACATTAACTTCGTGATCGGCACACCAGCGAACCACGGTCTGACCACTGGAACGGCAGTCACGAATGATCTCGGTCCACTGCTGGAGTCGATAGCGATTCCTCATTTCTACAGTTTGCAATTGGACACACTCCCATTAGAGTTTTTCGAGTAGAGTCGAAAAACTCCAACGACTACTCTAACGGAATTGTCTCAAAATCTAAATTCGATTGGAATACACCTTCTTGTTAGACGCTTACATAGTAGGGTGTTAAAGCAATTGAAGAAGGAGATGATGAACTATAGGAAAATTCAATTTAAGGAGCTACACCCATCAAATCAATGAATATTATAGACACACAGGGGGAGTGGAGATACTATGACTAGGCAAACACTATTTCAATCGACGAATAAACGTTATATGTATTCAGTCATTGAGATTTTGCAGAAGAAACAAGGAATGAATCTAAATCAAGCGAAGAAACAATTCTTACTGTATTACCGTTCAGTGAAAAGGAATTGGGGCTTCGAGCCAAACGTTGAAGAGTTTGCCCAGAAGATCATCAATATCGACTTGATCGTAAAGCGTATTCGCAGCGAAGAATCAGGAAAGACCATTCCTAATGGGATGATGATTAAGTGGAAAAGAAATTAATATCCGAAGGATACTTCTTGTTCTTGATTGTGGCTATAAATCAAAAAAACGGCTAATTACTTGAAGAAACCAGTCTACTTAAACAGAAAAATAAAACCCCAACTATAGAGAGGTCTCTTTGTTGCTTACCATCTGAAGTTGTATCTCTTGCTCAATTAGTAATCTGTACTTCTTTTCGAACTTTTGCTTAATTCCAGCAGCTCTGTTTACTTCCCAGACTTGGACGTTTAATTTTTGTTTACTTAACTGTTTTACTGCCCATTTTATTCTTCTAATTTGGTACTGTTCGGAAGATTCGATTACTTCATTCATAACCTCCTTTGTCTTTGGCAAGTTAAAGTACGCTCTATTTAGAAGTGGCTGAATCCTAAGTCTTCTTCCTACTTCCGTTTTTGTAATACGTACTAATTTTGTTTCAGTTTTGGCAATGTCACTAGCAACCTTACGTACTTCTTCAGCTATCTCCATATCCCGACGAAGCCAATTTACCCGATGAGACATAATTGCTTTCTTTGATACCAACTTCTTATCAGGTAAAATCTTTCTCATTTGCTGTTTTCGGTCAAATTTATTATTCATAGCTGCATTTAATGAACTTACTGACTCGTTTACAAAACCCAAAAAGAGTATATGCCTTAAAGGATGACAAGTAACTCTTGGTGAACGCAGCAGCTTATGTAACCAGGTGTCCTCATCGCTAGGGTGAACATAGCTAGATAAGTTTGAAAGGAACTCTTGGCCATAATATTGATTGAAAAGCGGGAGGAATTCTAGCCACCTAATTCGCCCCGATTCAGTTGCTAAGCCCTTTTCCTGGAGTTTAAATACATAATAATCCCTAATTTGATTAATCCCCAGTGATCCGAAATTCGTATTTAGCAATTGATAAGACTGCTGAGAGATAAATAATTCTTTTTCCGCATGGCGTGATTCAACAGTTTCAAATTTACAACCTCCCCGTCTATGAAAATTACTTAACGTAAACATCTCGTGCTTATGCCGCTGATCTACCTCAATATCTGAATCTATTAATGAACACTCATGTTTATAGCAGACACTAACTCTATATGCTTGATGGGATCTATGCCAATATGCTTCTCCATGTCTTTCCTCATCTTCTTCAGCACACTTTGGACAGAATTTTAAAAATGGATCTCGTCTAATCTCACTGGCTGCTAAGCCCAACATCATGTATATTGATGTCCCGTTCCTCTTTTTCATCGAATCTATTAATTTCACTGTTCGTTCTTCGGGAATAAAGGGAGAAAAATAGGGGAGAAATGAATGATTCTCAATTAACTCATCGCTTGTATAGGTGTTGGGAACAGGTAAATGTCCGCAAAAATCAGATAAGTGTGAAGGGAATAATAGTGTGGCACAAATATTATGCGAACCAAACATTTCTTTCATTGACACTCTAGGGTTCTCATTCCCAGTAAACCAGTGGTAACGTGCTTGAGCGCTGTAGAAAAGTTCGTCTTCAAATAAAGAAGGAAAAAAAATCATATACCTCACTCCAATGCGTGATTTGGCTATATGATTATTTTTTCCTTCAGGACAAATTTTATACACAATCACTACGAGGATTCAATTATTTTAGTTATTCCTTGTTATAATTATGATTTACAATATCTTGGTTTACTCGAGATATAAATTGTTTTGGAGACTCTACGTAATTGGCAATCTCTTGTCTTGCCGCAGGTAAGAAGTCATGAGCAAAGGTCTTAAAGTGGAATCTATCGGACGCACTGAGAAAGCTAAGTATAGTCATTTGATCAACAGATGAATGATAGTCTGAACCAATTCTATTACCTGCATCTTTAATCTTTTGCTGTAAATCTTTATCCATTTCGATGAAATACATCTCCCTGATTCTTGAATCTATTTTCTTAATAGCCCTATCTTTAAACCATTCTGCATCATTTTTCACTAACCAAGTGAATATGGAATATTGCTTCATTCTTATTTCTTTTCGAGTCATACATTCATTTTTCAACAAAAAATTGTTCATTCTCTGTCGTATCATTTCTCGTTTATCTACTTCACTTGTTGAACTCACTTGCTGTTTCGCCTGTATTAACTCACTAAGCCCCGCTGAGAATATGCAAGGCTGCTTTTTATTGCTAATCAAAACGTTTATACGAGTAACCTTCTCTCTCATTACCCGATTTGGTTTTAATATTTCCACTAAAGTACTACCCAGATGATGAGCCAGAAAAAGATAGAATCCAATAAAGTTAACCATAGACTTCTTATTAAAGATATTGTATCCATGAGATAAACTCTTATTTGTTAAGCTGAGTGCTTTTAGTATCTCGTTTGACGGTAAATTATTTAAATCAGAAAAAAGCTGACTTTTTAAAATTAATCCAGCAGGCGTAATGTAACCGATATCATTTAACTTGTCTAATATTTTATAACGAAAGTACTCAATTGAAATTTGATGATGAAGTTCTCGAAGTGAAACTAAATCATTTAACAATGAAATTTGAATAGTGACGTGCTCATCATTTCTGTATACATAGTTTATGGGTAATTTTTGTCCACAGCTACAAACCATAGACTTAAGATATACGAATGAATTAAGATTAAATAAATTCAACTTACATAATGGGCATTGTGAAAGCAACCTCGCATAATGCTTTGGACATATATCGAGAAATGAAATTTGATGCAATCGATGTATATAAACTTCACCATATTTTTTCTCGTCATCGTCTACGCATATCGGACAAAATTTTATCTCGGATGTAAGAACAGAATGACCAATATATGTAATACCCAGATTTGCTGCTCCGTATTTAATATTATTAAGTAGTCTCTCGTTCCGTTCAGTTGATAAAAACACTTTATACAGTCCATACCACGTATTGTTAAATAGAAACCCTTCTATCGTGAAGGTATGTCCAATAGTGAGTTTTTCAATTAAATGGTTAAGTTTTTTAGGAAATACATCTTGTTTGTTTGATCGTACACCAAACAATTCGAATTGACTCTCTGAAAACTGTGTATTTGTTGACCGTAAATGGTACCTAAAAATAATACTTCTAAAGTCTTCATCTGGAAACGGCTCTGGAAAACAAACGAGTGATTTCATTCGATCTCCTCCCCTAATTACTGCTCAACAAATCGTCTATTCCTCTAATGATTGCACTTTCCCCCAAAACTTCTTCTGTTGTTAGTCCCCGTCGATGACCTTCTTGGACTATATAACGAATATCTTGTTCATCTAATTCGGGTTTTACTTTTTTTGTCGGCCTATTTCTTGGAAGGGCTCCAACCTTATTTCCTTGTTCTCCTGGATCTGATACTGTATTTCCTAATGCTAATTGGGCCAATTGAGCAAACATACTTTCTAAATCTCCCATTCCCTCACTAGAATCATAGACCTGGTTTGAAAGGGTTTCAGCATGTGCTGGCATTTGACCTAGGCGTAGGGCAAAATCAGATAATTTCTTTAAAATCTCATACTTATCCTTTTGCTGAAGAGCTCTAGAATGCTCCCTTGCTAAGTTTCCAGTAATAATAACTCGATGTTCTGCTTCCTTAATATAACCATTTAGAGCAACCCAATCAGGCTTTACATCATCAAATGCTGCATAGGCTGAAGTATCACCAGACAGCATTCTTTTAAATATAGGTTGCACGAGTTTCAAACTCTTACCTGCTACATCTCTAATGAGTGATACTGTTATTTTTTCATCTCCACCACTTACAATCGCTCTTGATTGCGCGTGCATAAACAATTTTACAGCCAAATCAGGAATCCCCAGAGAATTTTCATACAAAGCCTTCCTAATCTCATCTGTCATTTCGGTGTATTTCCTTGTATATTGAATATCCCACAAGTTATCTATAAGTTCCCTCCACTCCCAGCTATCTTCTAACATGTATCCAGAAATATTTTCAGTAAATCCATTTGCAATTCCTCTACGTGTATTCGCAAGTGAATCTTTAAATAGATACAGCGCTTTATATGAGCCCAACAGTACTACTGGAATGCCTATGGTATTTACAAGCTCTGTAATGAAGTCAATCATATCCTCCGTACCGCCGGAATATGCTTTTTGAATCTTTTGGATTTCATCTATTACAAGGACGCCTAAATTTATCTGGGAAACCACTTTAATTAACCTTCTTGCAAGCGCGTCAATTCTTCCAGGTTTTTCACCAAATTTTTCATAGAAATCCGTCCCCAATATGCGATCGACTTCTGCGTAAACATTTTTACAAAAAGCTCCCACTGACTTATTAAAAGGACACTCAACCTTTAACCAAGTTACCTGAGTAACCGGTAGTTTTCTGCATTTGTACTCACTATGATGAATCACTTGTGGAAATAAATACATCAACATTCTTTCATATATTTGCGATTTCCCCCATCCACTTATTGCAATTTCGACATGGCTTTGCGCTGTTTGCACTACTCCTGCAAGATTAGCACCGTTCTCATCGATACCCGCTTGAAATATCTTATCTACTCCAATGGCAAATTGTCTATTATATACGGCTTGAAGAGGATTACGTGATTGATATCCGATTTTTATCATAGAATAAATATTTCGATATTTATCATAATGTGAGGGGAGTGTAAGCCAGAAATGAGGTTTAATTTGCTGAACAAACTCTAATCGATCTTCAACCGATAAATTTCTATAATCGGGTAAAACAGGAGGCACGCTCGATAGAACATCAATAAATTGTTCCATCGTTACCCGATCCGGGATTGCTTCAATAAAGGGGTTATCTTGATTTTGCGGTATTAGCTGCTGTTTATATTGGGCCATACAATGTGAACCCTTTAGGTTTGCAAAGGAGTCATTCATCATTATGCTTTCTCCTTCGATCTCTATTTTTAGCCGAAAACAATGCTTGGACATCTTTTGAATGCATGTCAATCAACGAAGTTTCTTCAGCTTCATCATTAGGAAAAGGTATAATGCGGGATTTTTCCGCCTCAACTGGCGATAAATTCGCCTCAGGATTTGACCAAGCATTCTGTGCTCCCCAAGTTCGACTATCCTCATGGCGCCTTTGACGTTTGTTTTGTTGTCTTGAATAGAAGCTCTTATCATTTATAACTTCTTTCGTTTCCTTTATGGCTGTTTTATTCAATTGCTGAGTATAAGCGTGAAGTTCAGCTTTATGCTGCTTTTCGTTTTTTTCCTGTTGTTTAATCTCTTCATTCTTGTACTCCGTAATTTTAGCAATTTCCTCAAAGTGAAGCCCTTCGTATTCCTTTGACTGACCAGTCAAACTACATTGGATCAGCCCTTTTTTATGTTTTAAAAAGATACTGCTGCAGTTTCTTGGGTCATAGCTAATTTCAATATATTTTTGACCGTTTATTCTCCCTTCTCCTTCGAACCATCCTTCTTTCAAACCTATGTCACAGGTGTAGTACAAATCTTTAAATTCGATTCCGAATCGTGTTACTTTTCCTTGTGCTCGAGGTAATAGGTTATATCGAATTTCACTTCTAGTTTTTTCGTGAAGCAATCTCTTCCCTTTTCCCCAGGACCAAATCTTTAACGGTGTTAGTTCTACTTTTTCCACGAACATTTCTTTCGTGGGCTTGAACTCTTCACTAACTGCGCTCTTGTTGTAGGTCATAAAAAACACAATTAAAAATCGATTGAATTCTTCAATAGTTAGAACAGCATCTCGTGCTGGATCATGATCGCCTCTAACTTTAGGTTGCGCCTCTGTGGATCCGGGTAATAATTGCCGAATGGTTTCATTTGTAATATGAAATCGTGATTCAACAAATGGCTTTAAATCGCCACGGTAGGAAGGTGCATTCAATACATCAACTTCTAAATTTACAAACCTTTCGGTATATTGGGCCTTCAGCTCACCACGATCCCCGACTAGATACTTCGGCAATGCATGACATGGCCACTCTTCTTCCGTTATATCGATGCCAAACTTCTTACAGTTTTCAACTTTGCTTGTTGCTGCATGTTCCATCGCAATCATAGCTTCTAGCCAGGATTCTGAAGCTAGACTAACATGATAGCCGACAACCAATCTACTAAAAACATCAATTACTATGTAAAGCGTTGGCTTTCCGAGAATCGTCTTTCTATCAAATGACACAAGGAGGACATCTGAACGTGTGGCATCAATCTCAAATACAGCACCTACACAAGATGCTCTTTCCGAAGAGTTCCCTTGCATCGGGCGAACATCAATTGATGCCCGTCGCTTCCCATGCCTATTTGAATATCTCGAGAACAAGGTTGAATTTTGGGTATACCAGTATCTGAATTGACGAAGAGTTGGAGCCTGATCAGGATTTACAATGGGTACTCTCACTCCATATTTCCGATAAAATCCCCGTTTATAATACGTTTCGCACATACGCTCATGTGTTGTTTTAATGTTCATTCCTTGGCGCTTATGAAACAACTTAATCGCCGAAATAAAGTTTATTTTGTCCGATTCAGTAACTAGATAGCGATTATCAGATACACGCCCTGGTTTTCTTCTATAATTCCTCCTTTTACTTGAAACACCACAATCAAAATAATTATCTAATAGTCCATTAATAGTCTTACCGTAATACCAATATTTTTTTAAGTAGTTTCTAATAACTTTTTTTGGCTTATTGGAAGTCAGATGAGCTTCTGTAATGAGTTTCCCCCTCTTCTCTGGTAAGTAAATTTCAGGTTCTTTTTTTACAATATCCTTAATAAGTTCCCATCTTCGGTTACGGTTTGCTTTATATTTATCGAGATAATCATCATCTGGGGACAGGAGTTGCATATCAACCTCCAGCTCAATGATTCTGCTCATTCCCGCCTCTAATTCCTCGATCATGTCCTCATAATCAAGAAAAAATGGAAGTGTCATTTTACGGTGATCATTAATATTCACAACCACAACATTCTTCTTATCATCTGAAATCCAGAGCACCCGCAAGAGAACTTCTGTTTCGAGATTTACATTTAATCGTTCAATGATAGAATTTATAACAAGATGCAAAAAAACACCCCTTTCTCTAAGCAAAATGAATAGAGCTAGTTGATGTAATTCTTTGGTTATTCGAATGAATTACAATTGGCTCTAATTCTTTAATCTTCTTTGAATGCATGTCTGTTTTCCATCTCTTATTGGCAAGCATATGCTGCAATATAAATAAGCACGCCCCATTCCGTAAACCAAACTCTTTATCAGTAAGCAAGCACATTTTACTTATAGATGATTGTCCTGCATCATACACAATGAGATCATACAATTCCTCTGACACTAAGGATAGAAGTTCTTCATCAATTCCTGGTCTAGTATTTAAGTATTTTGCTTCACAAAGCCATTCAACGTTAGCCACTAACGTCTCAGGTATTTCTTCCTCAGTAATAATCCTCCAAGGTGTTCCTTCTTCTGCAAAATACCTACGTTCAATTTCAAAGAGTTCAAGAGTCCGTTCATCAAGCTTCGATTTTGGTTTGACCGTTACAATTTCATCTACAGTACCTGTTAAAGTTTGCAAAGTGAGTCTAAAATCAGTGGTCATCGTAACTGGTGTGCCATCTACATTTGCATGTCTAATTCCAAGTTGTTCCGAGATTTCAATCGTCTTTTCAATAGGCAGTAGCGCCCATTGTTCGCGGATGTCTGTTATCCTATCAGACCACTCGCAAAAGTACAGGAATTTCCTTTCATGTTCCGATAACGTATGGTGAATACGATTTGTCTTCCACCCTTTATGACGCGTTAACCATCCTTCTGAGGCCGTCTTGTTATCGTGAGCTTGAATAAATGGCTTATAATCTTTCCCAGAGCCTTGCCCTCTTCCTTTCTTTATGTAATTCGTTTGCATCTTCGCTATTCGCGAACCCCTTTGAGACATCTCATCACCTCCATGGCTCATACAAATTAACTCATATACTCTGAACATAATAACAACACCAAGCAATTGCATTATAATTTTGATGTTAAATTAACATATTATGTATGTCAATAATAAAAATTTCGAATTAGTATTTAAATGTTTCATTATATAATGTTACGCAAGTAATTATTGTTATTAAAATTCAGTAAAACGTGTGTAACTTACAAGCATGAATTGGGCTAACTTAACCACTGTTCCGAATTGTCTTCTTGCATACTTAACTGAAGTAATTAGTCACCCCCAGTCTTCAGTAAGGTCCAGGATTCTTTTACAAACATCGCAATTGACTATAATGACTAATCCAAGTCCTGTGGGAATAAATGTGAATGATAATCTCGCTCCTGTTACATCTGTTGCATCACATGAATCCCATTCCTCAATTTTTTGTTCCATCTCTTCAGTAATTTCAAATATCATGTTGACACCTCTTTTAAAGACTTTTGATATCTGTAATTTTATCCGAAAATAAATTTTTTAATCAATTTTATTTAGTTACGGATATTTATTCTTATAGCCGAGGCACTCAAGCGCTGATCGTGATCATGATGGCTACCAGCACACTTGCAATAGGGTCTGCTAAAGTCCATCCATTAGAAAAACTCTTATTTTTCAGGGGATTGACTTGTTTAAGAAGACAATCGGCAGCCTTGAACGATAAAGTCCTAGACTGCCGCTGCATTATCGAAATTAAAGTGCTAATCCTCCACCAATTCTCTTTTTCGCCATGCTGATACGAGTCGAGCGAGCGCATACGCAAGCGCTCCTTCTTGAACAAATTTCATGATGACTCCTCCTAACTGTTGATCATCAATCGGACCAAGTAAAGCAGATAGCTGATCAGCGTGTTCATAAGTTGCGTACATCGGTGAACCGGCGAAAACGATGACCGCCACCTCTCCATTTAAACGTCCAATAAAATTCCATCAAAAAAATGAAATCACTTACGTGTCACAATTGATCTAATATCGATCTCTTTAATTACTGAACAAGCCTTCCACTCTCTCATTAATATCACTCTCCGTCATGCCACCGACGTAAATTCCCATTATCGTCCCGTCTGCTTTAACAAAATAGGTTGTTGGGTAAGCTTTTAGACCAAATCGTCTTTCAGTAACCCTATTCCGATCACGTAAGATCGTGTACTCTAATTCGAATTTCTGCAAAAAGTTCCTAACTGTCAAATCGTCTTCACTTAAATTAATAGCAAGAACTTTTAATCCTTTACTACCCCACTTTTCATATTGTCGCTGAAACTCAGGCATTTCCTTGACACATGGAGGACAAAAGGTACCCCAAAAATTAATAATATACGGTTTCCCTATATAATCAGATATACGATGTACGTTCCCTTCCATATCTGTTAGTTCAATTGTAGGAGGCTCTCCACCTACTTGAGGATAATTGTTTGTTTTTATAAAGGTCTTTCCTATGGCAAACCCACCTACCGCTAATACAAATATTAGAATAGAAATTTGAATGATTTTACGATTCGAAACTGCCAGTTTCATTACCGACACCCCATAGATGCTTTTATTTTATTGCATTAAAATGGACGGTTATAAGTACCTAACCGTCCATCCCTTAATTACTTTGAATCCATCATCGCAGTAAATGTATCTTCGGTTACTACACGCCGGGCCGTTACATAACGTTTCTCATAATAATCATCACTCAGCTTACTGATGGTAACTCCTTTGCTCGAAGAAGAATGCGCAAACTTTCCTTCCCCTATGTAAATGCCGGCATGAGAGATTCCTCTTCCACTTGTGTTGAAGAATACGAGATCACCCTCACGTAGCTCCTCTTTATCAACTTTATTACCAACCTCAGCCTGCGATTTAGATGTTCTTGGTAATTTCACATCAAACTGATTAAAGATATGTAAGATAAAACCCGAACAATCAAAACCCTTAACCGTTGTGCCACCCCACTTATATGGAGTTCCAATGACTTCATCTACTGAATCTATAAGCTCTGATGATGCGGACTTATCTGCGAGCACACTTCCTCCACCAATAAATAACATCATGCATGATAAAAAAACAATTAAACGCTTTCTCAAAACTGCTTCTCCCTTCGTTGCCTACGAGGTTAGCTTATGGGTTCGGTTGAAGATCCCTATGCTAAAGGATTTTCCTTAAGCAATTCACCCTAGATGGTTCCCCCGTTTCCTCAATAAAGAATTAGGCATTATATTAGACTACACGTTATAGTTTAATTCGATTATTTTAGTCATAATCCTCCAATAAGTTTATTAGAATACTTTCATATATCATCATCTTTTCTTTCATATTGTCTTTTAGTCGTTTGCCCAAATTGAGTCGATCTTACTGATTTCACAACAATGAAAGGCAATATAACTGCTACAATAGTAATAATGGCAAAAAAAACAATAACCTGTGACACTTGTAATCCTCCTTCATTTATTAAACTACGCGCAATAGTTTATTTCATCATACATAGATATCCAAATACAACAAGGGGGAAAGTCCTTAGACGAATCCCCGTCCTTATTAATTCAAGCACCTCCCAATTAATAACAAAGACATCGCAATTAATACGACAAAAGATATAATCAAAGTTTTTCGGTTGGTCATTGAAATGCGTATATCACCGGAAGGATCTATAATTTGTTTGATACGATAATTAACGGCTTCATTAGCAAAATGAGTTCCAGCTCCGACAGTTGAATTTGTATTTCTTTTAATCAAGGATAACAATACTTTCCCTATCGGCACCTCAGTGTTCATACAACTAATAGCATATCGATCAGCCAGCACCTCTGTCCAAATAGCGTAATAATGGGTGAGCTCCTTTATGACAGGTACAAAGGCAAGTCCCTTACTTACTATTGTTAAAAGAATCATTTGGAGCGGATGGTACGCCTTACAATGATATAGTTCGTGCAACAGAATGGCTTCAATTTCTTCATCCTGAAATTGATTAAAAACCGCTGTAGATATTAGGATCTTTGGCCTCAATAAACCGTATGACATCGCAACAAAAGCAGATTCTTTAATGACTATGATCTCCATTTGTGTTTGCTGATATCGTTGATTCCAAGACGCAGATAATTTAGCATCGAGGCGGTCTCTAATGTAGCGTTGTAATTTGTTATGAAGTACTAGTTGTACAACAGAATGGTAGAAGACGACAATAAATATATAAACAATGAATCCGTTATATAGTCGCTCCATAATAGCATGATTAGTAACGATATCAAGTATGACGGCGAGTACTAACTGTCTGAAGCTCGGTGTAGTGGGTACATCATTTAATTGGTGGACGACATTGTATCCCATCTGCAACAAGATCCAGCTAACAAGAAGTAAAATAAACGTAAGCGCGGCTTTGGGTTTTAGTGGCATCTCAAGTAGCTTCATCATTTTTATTTATCTCATTAATCCTATTTTCTAGCTTCTGAATCAACTCAGGATCTGCACCATCCAGCGTATCAATAAAATGATTAACAATTACTGAGCCGAAATCCTCAATAAGTCCGTCTGTTACAACTTTTGTCTGTTCGATGATGAATTGCTCTTTACTTTGAACCGGATAAAAGAACGTCAAGCGGTTCCGTCCACCACCCGAGGTTTCCTTGTACAAATGTCCTTTTTCAGCTAGTCGGATTATGACGGTCATGACCGCATTAATAGAAACGGGATTCTCGTTATTAATAATTTCATGAGCCTGCTTAATTGTAAGCTTTTCTTTTTCCCACATGATGTTCATGACTTTGACTTCAAGAGAGCCGAAAAAACGACTTATTCCTTCTTCATGTAAATTTAATTTTTTAATTTTCATGCGCGGATTCTCCTCTCAAGAATCTATTATAACTCATACTATTGTGCTCATCAGATTTAATACTCACCTAGTAGGTTTTGCTTTTTGCTCCTTCGGTATAGCAACCTTCCTTAAGCGGACATCTCTTGCATACCTCTACATCGAAGTGGTAGGTTGCCGTGCTTTCCGAATCGCCATATGGCCGGCCTTGCACACATACATACTCGCGTCCTTGTTGAATAAGAATTCATCTTCTTTTTTCCGTGTCCCTTGCGTGATTAGCGGATTTAGTTTGGCGACCAATTCAATGTCAATGTCGTTGTTGAACTTAATGTTGTCTCTTTCCGAGTAGGTTGTGTCTCCAATGACCGTTTTGACTTCCATGCCAGTTGCCTTGCTTTTTTCAGTGTTTGCAACTGCTTCCCGTCATTCTTCTCGCTAGTCGTGACAATAACCACCGTAATAAGTCGTTTCTCGGTCATAGCAATGTGGATTTTGTATCCGAAAAACGAGGAATCCGCACTCTTGTGGCACACCTTCTAAGATCGGTAGCTGTTCTAGGTCGTCTGCAACCGTTTCTTTCAATAGATTCTATGGTTATTTTATTTTTGGAAGCTCATAGATGCCCTTTCTGCTTCAAGCACTGCAATGAGTTTTTGGCAAAGGGTTTCTGATCCTTCTCCATTGCGATTTCAACCGTTTTGCCCACGAGAGCATGACGAGCAGATTCAAGTCTTTAAGTCGCAACTTCCGGAATTTGGTCAACTAACTGGCGTCAATTACTGATTTTTCCGGCGCCATGTCGAGAAAATACTTAAAGGACATATCGTATTTGGATCGCTCGACGATGTCAACGTCGGATAATTCAAAGATCGACTTCATGAGCAAGTACTTAAACATCTGAATCCGGGCAATCGCATTTTTACCGTTATCCAGACAGTAGCGTTCTTTCAGTTCTTCATACTCAAATGAGAAGTCAACCAACTCATTTAATTGACGCAGCATATTATCCTTAAGAATTACCAAATTATAGATTTCTATATATGGACTTACGGTCAGCATTTATTGTGGTTGAATCATTCGAATCACCCACACCTTATGTCGTCTTAATTATACAGTAAAAAAGGTACAATCTCCTCAATTTATTGAGGGACCGTACCTTTTGACATCAAGGAGACTTTTTTTAGTGGCCTCGTACAGTACAGGAATCATCTTTTGTCGGCTACCTAAATGTTCTATCTCCCTCTTTTTTAAAGTGTCCTTGACAAAGGGTCCAGTTCAGAACGCGCTCTATTGCTATATCTATTATTTCTTATATTTTAATGCATTTGGTTCAATACCCACATACTGCCTACAACAATCACAATTGCAATAAAAGCAGCAGAAATCATCTTACCAATTTGCCAAATTCCGTGTTCTCCTTCCGATACGTGCATAAACATAAATAACTGAATTGCCGCTTGAATAAACGCTAGTGAAAACACAAGAATAACAATCGTTCTATACGTTAAATCTGTACGTATACCTATCCAAACTGCTATAAAAGTTAAAGCAATAGATAGGAGGAAACCAATGACCTGCGACCATGGAAAATGATTGCGATTAACTGTTTTATTTGCCATTATCCCACCATCCCTAATAGGTATACACCTGTAAAGACGAAAATCCATACAAAGTCTAAAAAGTGCCAGTATAAACTGGAGACAAAAACCTTTTTAGCAGTATCTGGTGTTAAACCTCTTTTAAGCACTTGCATTATAATCAATATTATCCACCCAATACCAAGTGATACGTGAAGTCCATGTGTTCCAGTCAGAAGATAAAAAGATGACCAGAAAGCATTTGTGCCCAGAGCAGCACCTTCGTTTACCAAGTGCACAAACTCAGCAACTTCCATATATAGAAATCCTAAACCGAATAATAATGTGATTATCAACCAAATAATCATTGATTTAACGTTGTTTCTTCTCATCTCATTAATCGCCAAACCAGAAGTGAAACTGCTTGTTAATAAAATTAACGTCATAACTATTGTATTATTTAAGTCAAAAACTTCATTGGGAAGCGGACCTCCCACTGTGCCATTTTTAAGGGCAAAATATGCCGCAAATAAAGTAGCAAATAACGAAACTTCCGCGCCTAAGAAAATCCAGAATCCAAATATATTCAGTTTGCCTGTTTCAGACTGATATTCCAAGGGCGTGTTTGTACTTGCACTATTGTTTATATTTGACATAAACTCACGCCTCCTTTTGAAACTTTTGTTCCAATTTTTTTATTTCATCCACACTAACATAATATCCTTCATCTTCTTTATGTGAGCGGAGTGAACGAAGTATCATACAAGCAAGTATACCTATTCCGCTAATTATAGCCATCCACCACAATTCAAACACTAAGCCGAAACCTCCAACAAAGAAGAGAACTGACATAATAAATGGTGTAGATGCGTTGCTAGGCATATGAATCGGTTTATACTCCATGTTTTCTTTCTTTGTTCCTTTGTTCTGCTGTTTTATGTGCCAAAAAGCATCTATTTCTTTAATCTCAGGAAGAACCGCAAAATTATAATGTGGAGGAACCGCTGTTGTGGTTGCCCATTCTAACGTGCGTCCGTTCCACGCATCTCCCGTTGTCTCTCTTTTGGCATTACGCATACTATAATTTACATTGTAAACCAAGATCACAAAACCAATTCCCATACCAACTGCCCCAACGGTGGAAACAACATTTAATGCCGTCCATCCATCTTCCGGAAGGTAAGTATATACACGTCTCGGCATACCTGCAAACCCTAATAAGAACTGTGGCAAGAAGCAGACATTAAATCCAATCGCAAAGAACCAAAACGCCAGCTTTCCAAGTCGTTCGTTCATTTTATGTCCAAACATTTTTGGATACCAGTACACAAAGCCTGCGAAGCAAGCAAATACAACTCCAGCAATTAACGTATAATGGAAATGGGCAACAAGGAAGTAATTGTTATGATATTGAAAGTCCGCTGCTGCCATTCCAAGCATAACACCTGTTACTCCTCCAATGATGAACGTCGGAATAAACGCAAGTGCCCACATCATTGCTGCAGTAAATTGTATTCGGCCCTTGTATAGGGTGCCAAGCCAATTAAAGATTTTTATCCCTGTTGGTATGGCGATTGCCATCGTGGTTATTGAGAATACATTATTTAACGCTGCGCTTCCTCCCATTGTGAAGAAATGGTGAACCCAAACAAGGAAGCTTAAGCCTGAAATAACGACTAGAGAAATAATCATAGATTTATATCCAAATAATGTTTTTCTAGCGAATGTAGCTATTACCTCTGAGAAGATACCGAATGCGGGCAATACAACAATATATACCTCAGGATGTCCCCAAAGCCAGAAAAAGTTTGACCAGAGCATTGGATTACCGCCGTTAGTCAGTGTAAAGAAATGCGTTTCGAATAATCTGTCAAATGTCATTAACCCTAAAGTAACAGTAAGTATTGGAAATGCAAAAACAATAATAAACGATGTAATCAACGTTGTCCAAGTGAACATCGGTATACGCAGTAATGTCATGCCAGGTGCACGCATTTTAATAATCGTTACAATAAAATTAATACCCGTTAAAAGCGTACCAATCCCTGAAACCTGTAAACCTAGTAAATAATAATTTATTCCTGGTCCAGGACTTCCCTCAATTGCTAGTGGAGCATAGTTTGTCCAACCGGCATCGGGTGATCCGCCAAAAACAAAGGAGACGTTAAAAAGGATTGCTCCAAAGAAGAATGACCAGAAACTTAAATTATTTAAAAATGGAAATGCTACATCTCTTGCTCCTATTTGTAAAGGAACAACGACGTTCATCAATCCGAGTAGAAACGGCATAGCCATAAATAAAATCATGATAGTACCGTGTGTTGTGAAAATCTCATTATAATGCTGTGCTGACAAGAATGTATTATTAGGCACTGTTAATTGAGCTCTCATTAACAATGCATCCACACCGCCGCGGAAAAGCATCAATAAGGCAGCAATGATATACATGATTCCAATTCGTTTATGGTCGACAGATGTTATCCACTCTGTCCAAAGCCATTTCCATTTTTTAAAGTAAGTAAGAACAACCACGATTCCAATCACGGTTAATACAATGGAAATATTCGCCCCAAGAATCATTGGATCATTTAGAATTAGATTATCCTTTATAAAATTAAACATCTTGTTCGTCCCTTCTTAATGGTTCGAGTGAGAACCATTATTTGAAACCGTCTCTTCATTTTCGTTATCTTCGTTGCCATCCACTTTTACTTTAATTCCTTTTACTTCAACACCATATTTCTCACGAATGTTCATTGCATATTCGGAATCATTGCCATGATCTACAAATTCCAAATGAGTGGATGAAAACGTCATTTCATCAACTGTTTCAGGCAACATTAATTTTTCATAGGTTTCTTCAACTAATTTTGGCGCGTTTTCTTGCGTTTTTTTCACCCAATCTTGATAACTTGCCTCTTCTAAGGCTACAAAACTAAACAGTTGATGTGCCATACCTGCACCTGTGAAATTAGAGTTCATGCCTTTATATTCTCCTGGCTCATCTGCCTGCAGATATTGATCATTTACCATTCCTGGCATCCCGTATATTTGACCACCTAACTGTGGAACCCAGAAAGAAACCATAGAATCTGCAGCAGTAACTTTAAAGAGAATCGGGTGATCTTCAGGAACGTTTACGTAATTAACGGTTTCAATATTTTCCTTCGGATAACTGAATATCCATTTCCAGTCAGCGGCAGTAGCATAGATAACGATAGGCTCTTTATCAATAGTTGATTTCGGTGGTTCTTTCAATTCATAGAGAGCCTTAGCATTGGGAATCGATAATGCAGTTACAATTAAGATCGGAATGATCGTCCAAATGATTTCCAATTTCGTGCTGCCGTGCATATCCGGTTTATAGTTTTTGTTATTAAAATTTTTGCGATCACGGTATTTTGTCAGCATAAATGCAAACAAAGCAAAAACAATGATTAGGATAGCAAGCATAAAGTAGATTGAAAACATAATCAGATCCTTTTGGATTGCTCCAACTGGTCCTTTAGGATCTAATATAATTAGGTCGCTGCGAACACCTAATGCTGCTATTACAATCAGTGAAATTAAACTTATCATTACGATTAACCATGGTTTAACATTTTTGAACATATTAGTTCAGTTCACCTTCCTTTCTAATTGGGGGAATGCTTTCAGCTCAAAGATTATGCTACTACAATTAAACTAAGTTTTGTAGTCTAATAATACGATGTCATGAGATAGTCAATTTTTGTTCACCAGCCTTACACAAGTCGATCATATCCTGTTCACAAATATGAATACATGCTCATATTTTGAAAAATCAAAAAACGCCTCGTTAGCAAACCGAGACGTCCCGATACTAAATCTGCTATTTATTGTCTACAAGGAATACAACACATACTACAAATAGGAGTAAAGAAATGATTGTTGCAGCAGTCGCACCTAGCATCCAAGAAGCTTTCTGTTTAATGAAAATTGATATGACAATATGAATGAGAAAAGGAACTAGCAAACAATATACTTGTCCAATCTTACTAAACTCAAACAGGATTATCGATAACACCGCTAAACCTAAAGTAATAACTAGTAAAACACTGCTGCAAATGATCGTTTTCTTGTTAAATCCAATCTGACCTGAATGACTATGAAACATATTGACCTCCATAAAGCATTTATATCCCGCACGAAAAGGATTATCTTCTCTTAATAAGCAGAATCAGAGTGATTAAAATAAAACCTGAAAGAGCTAAAAAAGGAATCGTAACAAAACCAAACCAATTAATATATTGAACATTACAAGGTACACCTTGCGTGCATGGTTTAATTGCCGCAAATCCCGGTATTTTTTGTTCCATGTAGTGAAAAGATGAAACAAAAATTCCCATAATGGATAATGGCAATACGTATTTCTTAATCTTATATTCATCGTAAAAAGCTGCAATACCTAAAATCAAACTTAATGGATACATTAAGATGCGTTGATACCAACATAATTCGCACGGGATAAACCCTCTAATTTCACTGAAATAAAGACTACCAAGAGTTGCAACGACAGCTACCATCCATGCCATATACAAGGTGTATTGCCTAATCCCCATTAACCCCTACTCCTCTTCGAGTTATTTCATTTCTTGCTCTATGGCTGCTGTAATTGCAGCATAATCAAACGGATTAGCAATCACAATATTATTAATCATAATCGTTGGGGTTTGTTTAATATTAAACTGCCTTACTAATTCTTGGTCTAGATCAACTGATCCTTGTATCTCATTCGATTTTAAGCTCTGCTGAAATTGTTCTAAATCCATTGCTGGAATAGAATTCTTTGCCACCTCTAACAATTTTCCTTCTGTTATCCAAAGCCCATCATGGTTAACTTCTGGTTGCTCATCGAATAATGCTTTATGAAAAGTCCAAAAGTCTTCTGGATTACTCTTAAATATGGCTTCTCCAGCTAAAGCACCTAATTTTGATTCCTCACCATGGAACAAAACATTAGTATACGAAAATTTCGCTTTTCCTGAATCAATGTAATCTCTTTTTAGCAGAGGCCATACTTGCTCACCCCACGCCTTGCAGGATGGACATTTGTAATCACCAAACTCAACAATTGAAACTTTGGCATCTTCCTTACCCATTACAGGCTGTGAAGCCGTTGACGGGGCTTCTGCTGTCGTCTGATTCACATTATCCTTCTTATTTGTAGCTTGATTAATAGCGAATAAGGCCACAAATAACACGATAACAACCAAAGTATAAAGGACTAAACTACGCGATTTCTTACTTTTCTTGTTCATTTTCCACCTCAATCAACTATTTAATAGACGCACTCAAAAGATTAACACATGAGCAATTAATCATTCAACATACAAAAAAATCTGTCACTTAGCTGCTAAACTTCAAGATATACCCAACACCCCAAATCGTCTTGATCATTGATGCTGCCTCTGGAGAAACTTTATTTAACTTATCTCGAATACGTTTAATATTCATGTCAACTGTTCGTGCATCAATGCCTTTCTCATTATTCCAAATTACCTTTATTAATTCGTCCCTAGAGAATATTTTATCTGAACTACTGGCCAGGTAGTATAACAAATCATATTCTTTTCGAGTGAGGTAAACTTCTTGGCCTGCTGCTCTTATTCGATGGGCGTCCCATTCAATGACTAAATGAGGAAGTACCAAGTTGTTCGTATTTTTTTCTATTCTTAAATATGAGTTTGACGCTGCTCGCCGTAATAAAGCTTTAACACGGTGTGTCATTTCAAGTGGACTATATGGTTTGAGAATATAATCGTCAACTCCTGCCTGAAATCCTTTCAAACGACTTTCCTCATCTCCTTCCGCAGTTACCATAATGACAGGCGTAGATTTTATCTGTCTCAAAAGGCTGCATACCTCTATACCAGATATTCCGCTAAGGGTTAATTCAAGAATAACCAGGTCATAGTTTTTTTGAAGTGCTAATGGCAGACCAGTTTCACCATCTTCAGCTTCCTCTACAAAACAACGTTCCTTCTCCAAATACCTTCTTATCACACTTCTAGATCGTTTATCACCGTCGATAACTAGAATATGTTTGCTCTCAGAACTCATGGTTTACTTCCTTTCGCAAGAACACTTCTTTAGACTACAAACAATAGTTTAATCCCAAATACGAAAGTTCATTTCAATCAAACGTGCACTCAATGATAGCATATCCTGTCTCATCCCTATTACAAAAATAAGAGAACCCTTTCAAATGGGATCTCTTATTTTTCATTTTATAGCTAATCTAGAAACTTCAAAGGATTAAGCTGCGTGCTACCTTTACGAATTTCAAAGTGAAGATGGACACCTGTCGATTGGCCAGTCGTTCCCATAATGCCAAGCAGATCACCTTTCTCTAATAAGTCTCCTTTTTTAACTTTGATTTTGCTTAGATGAGCATAAACTGTTTTATAACCATTTCGATGATCGATAATAACATGATTGCCAAAGCTTGAGTTATAATCTGCCGTTATAACTTTCCCATTATCTGATGCGTAGATGTCCCGATTTGAAGAGACAGTATCCGTACCTGCGTGCAGCCTTCCCCACCTTTTTCCAAATCCGCTTGTTATGGTAGGTCCTGTTATTGGCCAAGCAAATGCCCCAGTACCCACTCCTTTAATGACTTTAGAGCCTTGAGTCACCTTTTTAGGTACCGCCTTGTCCAAAGTCTCTTCTTTTAACACTTTTTCTTCCACAAGATCACCATTCACCTTGGTCATGAGGTAGGTTATTTTCTTTTTCCCTGCTTTACCGGGATTCGTAACTTTCGAAACACCAACACGCATCGTTTTATCGTAAGTAATCTCAACCCCACCCGAAATGCTGACGGTTTCGGAATATTCTTCTTCCGTTTTCACTGACAGCTTAGGCTGCCTTACCGTGAGGTCTAGCTCATCTCCGATGTTAATGAAATCATTAATAATCCATGGATTATTTGTATAAATAGCCTCTTGCGAAATATTAAATTTTTGTGCAATACAGGAGACACAGTCTCCTTCTTTCACCACATACGTAATGGGCTTAAGATCAGTACCCTTTAATCGTTTGACAATATCTGCTTCCGAGATAAAATCAGATGGATCAGAAACAATGGTCTCTAACTTGACTGGCTCAACGAAACCGATCGATTTTAAAGTAGGTTGACTGCTTATATCGTTTTTATCTTGATTTTCTTCGCCATTATAGCTAAGTGCTTGAACCTTTAAATCCTTTTTCGCTGACGCTACAGATTGTTGTAATTCGTTTAAAATCTTGTCTGCTGTCTCCCGGTCCTTTACTATCCCCATTACTTTGCCATTAACGATTACTTGTATACCGCGACCTTGCACGACAAACGATTTTTGTAGTGAACTTCTCACTGCTTCATCTGCAGCTTTTGCATTTAAACGCTTTATTTCTACTATGGAAAAATCGTTTTCGTTAGTTTCAAACTGTATATCAGGATACTCGGAAGAAAACTTCGCATATTCATTTTGGAACCACTGCTTTACGATCTCCGGATTTGAAGCCTCACCAATTGTAGTACCTTTATATGATACCTGATAAACGGTCTTTATTTGTGAAGCCAAGACAAATCCACTACAAATTAATACCAGCATAGCAAGTGTGACCAGAGTTACAATTTTTTTCGGTCTTTTCAAATTCATTCTAACATTGCTTGGTGACATTGCAGCCTCCTTTTCTTTCATACACAGACTAAAATCATAAATTACCTTAACATATGAATAACTATTCATCAATAAATAAGCTCATTCATCGAGCTAATTTAATGATTCTCAGATATATTTTAGACACAAAAAAAGAGTATCCGTATTTACATACAGTTACTCTTTCTACTTAAGCATGCTCCAAATGTTTTAAGGTTTGAATAAAAATCTCTTTTACATGATCATCATCGATGGAATAATAAACGGTCTTTCCTTCTTTACGACGTTTGACCATTCTTACATTACGCAAATAACGGAGTTGATGAGACACTGCCGACTGAGCCATGCTTAATACTACACACAAATCATGAACACATAACTCACTACTAAGTAAAGCATGTATCATTTTCACCCTTGTAGGATCACCTAGAGCTTTAAACAACTCAGCCAAATCGACAGCCGTTTGTTCATGGAGCCTGGCTTGCATCAAGGCATTAAGATTAATTTCGGTTCCTAAACAAGTATCATCGCATTGATCTTCCACTACTCGATCCATCTCTCTTCGCCACCGCCTTCATATTCGTATCCTCTATTATATCAGAAAGATTACGTTTAAAGCAGTCTAGATAAATGAGAGCTTAAATCGACGACATGAGACCATAATACACAAGGATTGAACTTACTAAAGCCCATAAAAGGGTTTGTGCTACATTGCGACGCTTAGCACTAATGACTGCGGTCCCTATTGTAATCATAGTAGCAAATAAGAAGGAAGCACTTAACCAACCGAAAGATAAAGTTAAATCTTTCTGCTTATCTAACATACCCCCTGTAAACCATAGATACAATGGAGACGCAGGCGATTCATTCAATGTTTCTGAAACATCATGCGGTGCAGGTTGCTGATTCATAAAGCCGGTGACTGAAAAGATAAGCACTAGAATAACACTTTCGACCTTAGCCCAAGGCTGAGGATTAAACGTTATATCCATTTGTAACTTCCTTTTCACCCAAAACCCATTAATAATGGCGAAAAGTATTAACGGTATAATTAAAACGTGCTTCACGAGCAGGGCTTGTCCGTAAGAGAGTTTCCATGCATTCACATATTCTGGAGCTACACCGATGGTCAAGACGAATCCTGATGCAGCGATTACAGTCATACATAGTATAGCCGTTGGATGAAACCAGCTTAAGAAACCATTCCAATGCTCCGTTCTGCGATTCTGCCAGCCTGCTATAAGTAATGGGCCAACCCACAAAGAAACAGCCATCAAATGCAGCGTTTGAGCCAGTATTCCCCATGTGCCGTACCAGGAAGCCACATGGCTAGACCAACCCTGCGCTACAATGAGGAGGGAAAGAATGAATAAAATTACCTTCAATCCTCCGGTTCCCTTTACACGACCATTAAGCATGATAACACCAGCTAAGATAAGAGATAACGTTAAAGTAAATAAGAAAGCTCTTCCTTCTGTGAAATCAAGGATTACTTTCCGGAAGGTTAAACCCCATCCAATGTCTTCTGCGAAGAACGAGACTATTCTTAATATAGGAAAAAATGAAAACAGACCTATTCCGAGTGCGGCAACTGCTACAACTTTATGCGATAGTTGAGTAACCGGTCGATAACTCTCCGGAACAAGATTTAAAAGGACATAACCACTTACAATCGCAAAACATAGATAAAGAAAAGGCTCCGCAGCCCAATACCACATCGCTATTTCTTCCTCCTCTTACCAAAAATAATGAAGATCAATGCTACCATGACCACGCCAGCCACGATCCAAAACCCAGCTTGATTACGATCTTGTCCTGTAGCACTGTGGTCAACCTCATTCTCCTCTGCGTTAACTGGCTGAGGAGAATGAATAGGCTCTGTAGGTGTAAGGGTCGGAGGCTGCTCTTGAGATGATTCTGAGGTTTCAACAGGCACAGCGATAGTGAAATTAAAGTCGCCTTGAATGGGATGTCCATCTCGGCCAACAATTTTCCATTCAACTGTATAGACACCATTCGGAATACTTTCATCAAATGTTCCGATAATTCGATTTTCTACGATTTCTGTAGTGCCAATCTTAAGTTCATTTCCGTCTTCCATTTTCATTTTAAATGAACTTAAAGGCTCCACTTCCGTATTAAATTCCATTACAATTTCCTTGGTTTCTTTTAATACTGTTGCATTAGCTTCCGGTGACGAATTTTGAAGCTTCGTGTGCGCAAATGTGAATTGTGGAAACACGATAAGCAGCAATAAAAATGATAAGAAAGACATGATATATACACGTCGCAAGAATATCCCCTCCTAATTTATTGTTCATCTGTGAAACGTGTTTATTATATCAAAAGAAAAAGGTAAAAAACTTTGTATGTATCACGAAATTTCGAACAATTGTCATATGAGCATACATTCAATTGTTTTCATTTATGATATGATTTCACTTGGATCTAACCATCGAATTGGAGCTGGTGAATTTGTACATTTACTTCTTTGAAACTCTTCTTTATTTGTCCTTTGCCTTTACTGGTGGTTATATATTACTTCTGTTTATTCCAGATCACTCAAAACCTGCCGTTAAAAACCCGTTCGACTTATTTCAATATGCTATTTTAGGAATTCCGTTATTCTCATTTATATCCATTATACGAACTACCATCATCCTTCGAGATTTTGCGCAAGATATGTCTTTCCTTCAAGTTTTACTTATTGTATTAAAAGATTACTCCTACGGAAACGCTTGGATCTGGAACCTGATCATCTGTACCGGGATGTATATGATAACAGTCTTGTGTGATTTTCATCAAAAATGGACAAAGTGGGCATTGGCTTTCACTTGGATAGGTAGTATTCTTGCACATGGGTGGGCCAGTCACCCAACAGGTTTCTCTGCAACATGGGGATTACTTTCCCAATCCATTCATGTCGCTGCCGTTTCAATCTGGTTGGGAACGCTTATTGTGGTTGCGTGGTTTACGACAGGCGCCATGAATTGGAAAGCTTTTACTCGTTGGTTTACACCACTATCGATAAGCAGTATTGTGCTTATTATCGTAGCTGGGTTGGTTATGATGTCATTAATTGTTGACGGATATATCAGTTCCTGGGGAATTAATTACGGAGAGGCTCTCCTACTAAAACATCTCGTTTTCCTGCCCCTCCTTCTTCTTGGCTTTATGAATGGTTTCCTTACGAAGTTAACGAACAATGGCACCAAGGAACGAAAGCTAAAGTGGTGGCTTCGTATGGAAACGTTTATTGCCCTTGCTGTCCTTATGATTACAGCCTATATGGGTGTACAAGAACCTCCACATGAAGACGAGTTTGAACAACCATCACCTTCTTTATTATTTAAATTTCTGCATGGTAATGTACAGGACTTAGCTCTTCAATGGAATTGGAATGTTTCTCATTTAATCATGATGGTATTAGGACTCATTGCTCTGTCCCTGCTGAATCCATTTTACAAAAAAGATAAACGCGGCTTATTTGCTACTTTTGCGATTATAGGCGTTATACTTCCATTCCTTGGTTTACTATTATCTGTGAAGTAGAGGAGAGGTTTCTCATTACAATGACTACGAATGTGCTCGTCATCGGGGGAGGACAAGCTGGTTTAGCAGCAGGATATTACTTAACCCTTGCAGGAATTGACTTTATTATTGTCGACGGGAGTTCACGCGTTGGTGATTCATGGAGAAATCGTTATGATTCCCTCTTATTATTTACGCCAAAAGGATATAGTGAACTTCCCGGTTTATCCTTTCCTGGGAAGAAGGAGCAGCTCCCAAACAAGAACGAGACAGCCGATTACTTGGAGACATATGCATCAAACTTCCAGTTACCCCTTCATCTCAATACAAGTGTTATTAGCCTAAACAAAAGTAATGGGTTATTTTATATAACAACAAACAAAGAAGACTATATAGCACGCCATGTCATTATTGCTACAGGTCCCTTTCATAAAGAGGCGATACCCGATATTGCATCTAAAATCTCAACAGACGTTAAACAGATCCACTCCGCCAGTTACAAAAATCCAGAGCAGCTTTCCGAAGGAGATACTTTAGTCGTTGGAGCCGGCAATTCAGGGACACAGATTGCCGTAGAAATATCAAAACATCGGAAAGTCTATTTATCATCTGGACATCGTCCGTTATTACTCCCTCTTCATATTGGAGGTAAAAATATTTTTTACTGGTTTGATAAACTCGGTATTTTAAAGGCAACAGCTCACTCTTTTATAGGTAAGAAAATTCAATCACGGCCTGACCCAATCTTTGGTTTTGAATTAAAAAAACGGATAAAAGCTTCAGCTATTACTTTAGTTCCGAGAACAATTGATGCGAAAAATAAAAGCATTATTTTTTCAGACGGCAGTCAGAGGGAATTCACCAATATTATTTGGAGTACAGGTTTTAAACCGGATTATAAGTGGTTGGAACTATCCCATGTCATTAATGAACGTGGTGCCATCAAACACGAACGTGGTATAACCCCAGAAAGCGGATTATATATCGTTGGCATGCCTTGGCAGCATCGTAGAACCTCTGCACTGATTGGCGGAGTTGGCTTAGATGCTCAACATGTTGTAAATGAGATTATTCGGGATCATTGAATTTAAACCATCGGACTGTTTCTGAGGAATAACAGTCCGGTGGTTTTCATTTTTCTACGACTAATTGGAGAGAATAAGTTTGACATAAATCTTGGTATCGCATATCATATGAGCAAGTATTCATATATTACTTTGAAAGAAGGATGTCTTATGAATGAATATCGGATAAAGGGGCTTTCTTGTAGTGGTTGCGCCCAAAGAATTGAGGAAGAGATTCAACAATTAGAACATGGCGAAGATGCCAAACTAAGTTATAACTCTGGAATATTAACGGTAAATCCACAAGTCTCAATGACTGATGTCAAAAAGATTTTGAAATCAGACAATGCTTACATTGAGAAGAACTCGGAAACGAATACTGGGCACGACCATAGTGACCATGATCATGATGGACATGATCATAGCCATACAGAAGGCAATGCGAAAATGCTTAAAATGCTTGTTACATCTGGTGTTATTTATGTAGCCGCCTTACTGTTAGATGGTGTCCTCGACAAACAAGCAGTGATTCTTTTGTATTTAGTCGCCACGATTATTAGCGGTTACACAACTTTTTTTAGAGGATTAAAAAACTTATTCAAATTAAAATTTAATATTGATACTTTAATGACCATAGCGTTAGTGGGAGCTGTATCCATTGGTGAATGGAAAGAGGCTACACTCGTTGCCATTCTGTTTGGACTAAATGAGTTGCTCGAAGGCTATGGTATGGAAAAAGCTCGCCGTTCCATGGAAGCTTTACTGCAAGTTGCTCCAAAGGAAGCCTTAAAGATGGAGAATGGCGAAGAAATCATCGTTCCGATTTCCTCTCTTCAAGTCGGTGATTTGGTAAAGATAAAACCTGGTGAAAAAATCCCTTCGGACGGTATTGTCTCAGAAGGTAAGAGTTCGGTGAATGAGGCTGCCATTACAGGCGAATCACTTCCGGTTGAGAAAGAATCCGGAGAGCCCGTTTACGGTGGAAGCATTAACAATGAAGGGCTTCTGCTCGTTCGTATAGATAAAGCGTATAAAGATTCTTCCTTAGCAAAAATTCTCCATCTTGTTCAAGAAGCACAAGAAACGAAAACACCAACTGAGCTGTTTATTAATAAGTTCGCCAAGTACTATACACCGCTCATTATGATTGTCGCAGCTCTTGTCATGTTAATACCTCCTCTTCTCTTTCAAGGAAATTGGATGACATGGCTTTATCAAGGTTTATCTGTATTAATTGTTGGTTGTCCTTGCGCTCTGATTCTTTCCTCACCTATTGCGATTGTTTCGGGAATTACCAGAAACGCACGTAATGGTGTGCTGGTCAAAGGCGGTGTGTTCCTGGAGCAGCTCGGTAAGATCGATACGCTTGCCTTTGATAAAACAGGGACATTGACTAAAGGTGAACCACATGTGGCTCAATTGGAGGTCTATGACGAAGAACGATTCTTCCTTGTTGCCGGAGCAATCGAAAAATCATCTTCTCACCCGCTGGCGAAAGCGATTATGAAAGAAATTGACAGTAGGAACATCGTCGCTTCTGAACCGGATGAAATTCAAACGATTACTGGTCGAGGGATTAAAGCGAAAGTGAACGGTCAAACGTACTGGCTCGGCAATGAAAAAAGCATCGAGCACATAATTATCCCTGACTCCATACAAACCCGCGTAGAACAATTAAAAGAAGAAGGTCTTACCCTCGTACTGTTAGCAGACGAGCAACAAGTAATTGGCATGTTCGGAATTGCTGACGAAATACGAGAAGAAAGTCGCTCTGTTATTGAGTCATTACACAAACTAGGAATTAAAAGAACGATCATGTTAACAGGCGATCATCAGAAGACAGCAGAGAAAGTGGCTTCAGCAGTCGGAGTCTCCGAATTTTATGGAAATCTGCTTCCGGAAGACAAAGTAAAACGAATTAAAGAACTCTCCGCGAATCATCATGTCGCTATGATTGGTGATGGTATTAATGACGCTCCCGCCCTCGCTTCTGCGCAGCTAGGCATTGCGATGGGCAAAGGAACGGATAGTGCCGTCGAGACTGCAGACATCGTCTTGATGCAGGATCATCTAGGGAAACTTCCGGAAGCCGTTTCGATTGCCAAAAAGGTAAATCGTATTATTCGTTTCAACATTATCGTTTCACTCGGGCTAAAAGTAATTGCTCTTTTGCTCACCATTCCCGGATGGCTCACATTATGGATTGCCATCCTCTCTGATATGGGAGCTACCATATTTGTTACGCTCGTTAGTTTAACCATATTAATTGAAAGAAAAAAGCATCTTGGTAAACAATAACGTGAATAAGCAAAAAGCCGTTAGAGGTATTCTAACGGCTTTTTGCTTTCCTTATTCTTTTTGTTCCTTTGCCTGCTCCTGCTTTTCATCTACATCAATTAATCCTTTTGTTCCTCTTTTGAACTCCGACAATGTCGTGCCGATAGCTCTCCCTAACTGAGGTAATTTTGATGGCCCGAAAAGTAGCAATCCCAAAATGACAAGCAATACAACTCCTGCAACACCTATGTTCATAGGCAAATGACTCTCCCCCTATACTCGCAATGAATTAGAAGTTAACCAAAAGGGCTGTCATATACATTAACAAGACTCCCAACGTTAGACTGCCAAAATTAAGCCATGAAACTGAAGGAGTACCGTCAGCGTTGGCATCTCTTAAGATCATTTTGAAAATGACATAGATGACTTGAACAATGGCACCTGCACCAATACCGAAAAATAATGCTGCCAAAGTCTGATTAAACACAAATCCGCCGATCCAAGTTCCTATAATGGCTGGCGCTCCGCCGAGAACAGCTAATGCAAGGAATGTCTTTAATGTTGGCTTTGCTTTCAGCAGCGGCGCAGCAATGCCAATACCCTCTGTAATATTATGAAGCGTGAAACCAATAATGAGAAATGTACCAAGTGCGGCCTCACCTGAAGCAAAAGCTGCACCTATCGCGAGACCTTCTCCGAGGTTATGCAGACCGATTCCCCCTGCTATCTTGAAGGATACCCGCTTACCATTATCATCAGTATTCACTGTTTTCTTCGAATTCGTCTGATCAAGTGCAAGCAGAAATAAAAAGCTGAGTACAGCTCCGAACCAAACGAGACCCGTTCCTTGGAAGACGCCAGGCGCTTCCGCACCAAGCTCTAGCCCTTCTTGAATAGTATCAACGGCAAGGAAGAAAAGCAGACCAACTGTAAATGCCATAACCGCTTGAATGCCTTTTGAAGAAAAACGACGCATGAAAGGAAACCATAGTAACCCCAGACCAACTGGAACTACGCCTACATAAAAACCAATGAGTGAATATTGCAAAAATCGATTGGTATCAGCAGCCGGCGTTTTCATTGCAGCAGGTACATCACCAATAAAAATTAATCCGTTTGTGGTAATAAGCTTAATTTCATGTGGGTCTCCCTCTACCCATGGATAAGGGATGCTAACCGTAGAGCTTTCAAATCGCTCAATAGTTGAACTAGGTGAATAGGAAGCGTTCCAAAACGAGCCATCTACCACAACTTGCGCAACGGTCAGTTCCGCCGGCCCAGAATTGAGAATTCGAACTTCAAATCCATCATCAGTAAGAATGATGCGTTCAATATTCAACACTTCAATTGGAGCTGCCTGCTGTTCTTTAACACCTGTACCCCATGTACCGATAAAAGCAATCATAACTGCCAGCAGCAGAAGCGGCAGTATACCAAGTAACCAAACGACTGTCCTATTTAACTTCTTATTTACACTATCGGTCTGCACATCGTATTCCTCCTCTTTTATCCGACTTCAAAGAACCCCATCCAGCCGAGCTCCGTGAACTCACTCTGATGAGCATGGAACATATATTTTCCCGGAGCAGGAAACGTTACTTCAATGATGCCTCTCTCCCCTTGGCATTGCATAATCGTATCCGTATATTGTGGTCTCGCATCCGGATCGGCTCCAGTCGCATAATAGTGAAAAAAATTCGCGTGCAAATGAAATGAGTTAATGGGGTCGAATTCTGTTAAATTACTTAAATAGATACGAACCAGCTCTCCCGTTTTCACTTTAATGGGTCTCGATTGGTAAGCAAATGCGTAGCCATTAACGGTATAAACCTCGTTCTCACCATCTAAATCCAAATCAAAGCCATTCATCACCATGCTTAGTTCTTTTGCCGGTTTCCTTGGTTTCTTAGGGTCGATGATGAAGTGACCATAGAGACCTTTGTGAATATGTCTAGCCAGCGGTGGTACATGACAGTGATAAGGTTGCAGTCCTGCTGGTTTTGCTTCGAATTCATATATGAATTCCCCACCTGTCGGAACTGGTTCCAATCCATCCATATTCGTTGGATGAATACCGTGTAAATGAATGGAATGAGGATGAGCCGAACCGTTCCCAAACTTAATTCGTACGATATCTCCTTCCGTGCAACGCAATGTTGGTCCAGGAATCGTACCATTGAATGTCCATCCAGGGAATTTGATGCCTTTCGCTATCTCCACCTCAGTATCCCATGCCTGAATTTCGTATTCTCTAATGGTCCTGCCATCCGAAGACTTACTTACAACCCCATAATCGAAAGCTGTTAACGCCTTGATAGCTGCTTCTAGTCCCGGAGTTGAATCTATTCCAGGATCATAGCCATGTGCCATCCCCTGTTTCATCTGATCCTTGAGCGAATGGTGCATTTTTTCATTTCCCATTGCATTAGCAGCCGTTCCGAATAATGCAGTTGTATTTAAAAAACTACTTCCCAGAACACCCAGTATCCCAGCTGCCCCAACTTTAAGTATGCTTCTCCTTGAAAATTGTCGATTTGGATCAAGTGCCATTAACTATTCACCTCCATGTTAATATAAGGAAATTATTTTGCCTTGATGCAAAATAATTTATAAAAAAATTTTATTTTACCAAGGGACAAAAAGTTGACTGAAGGAAACTTTTATCCTGAATAGAATATATGATACCATAGGCTCTTTGTAAAGCATTTTTTATAATAACTTGTCCTGATTTTTTATTTGAGTTTGTGTATCCCAGTAGCACTGTGTTTGTAGCATATTTATAATTACAGTTAATCTAATTTCACTTTACATTTTGCAATTTTTCACTAGTACCCATAGCTTCCTTTTTAATCCACTTTTCTTTTCGGGGCATATAATTGATTTTCAGAGAACCAAGTATTTGATTTCTAGTTCTTTGCTTCTCCCTCCTACTGAAAGTGTCATTTGTAAGTCTAATAAATTAAAAAACCATCGCTCTGAGTAAGTAATTCGATCCACGTCCTTACACACTCTGAAAACTAAAAAAACCAGTAAGATCAGGACTCCTGATCTTACCGGTTAATTAATATGTCTCAACTAGACATCTTAAAAACTTCATTCGTCATAAAAAACAAATAAGGGTGTTCTGTTGTAAATTTATTTCTTGAATTTAGCTTTTACAAGTACTATTACTCCACCAATAAAAATCCCAACAATTGCCCACGCTGCAATAAATAATATCGAATCCATGATGTACGCTCCTTAGTTGTTACTTAGTGAATAAAATCAAGACTTTCATACACATGATGTTCCCCACCGGTACCAAAGTAAAGATTATCCACCTTATTTTGCATCATTTACTACCCTCTTTTTCTTCTATTATATCATTTACCTTATTATAACGATTTAGTTTCAATTGGATAATATCAAGAATTTCCTCCTGGTCAACTAAGTTTAATTTTCTAAATTGTAAAATTAGTTCACTCTCGGTTTTACCAAACCTGTTTTTATCGTCATTATGTTGTTCTACTCCAAATAACAGCCAATAAATATCTGTATTGAACTTATTATAAATTTGCATTATTGTGTCTAACGCAGGTTTATATTTATCCTGTTCCAATTCACTTAATGTTCCTTGTGAGACCCCGATTATATTAGAAAAATCGACCTGATTATGCCCATATATTTTTCTTATCCGTTTGATTCTTTCACCGATCGTAGACATTCCGACAACCTCCTTAAGATACGAAGAAATCCCGATGACATCATTGCATCATCGGGACTAACTTGACGGTTCTACACTTTTTTATTAATAGACACTTTGCTGCTTTTAATCAGTGTTCGGTGAAAGTATTAGACTGGAGTTGTTGATTTAGCGGGGGGGGGGGGGGGGTTGAATTGAAGAATCGTCAGCTTTTGAAAAATAAGTTTTAGACTGAACCATTAATATAAAGCAGCGCGGCAGACCAAGACTTGATAAATAAAGTCTTAGACTGCCACTGCAGTCATTCAACTAACGTTTTCCGTTAGTTGAATACACTACTAAACCTTAAGTTTACGACTTGGTGGACGTAGTGCCCAAGATACTATAATCAGTACAAGAAATATTAATGGTGATGCAATCTGAACTGGGCTGTCCCCTGCGTAGGCATGAGATGCTGAAGCGGCGATAAGGTCAATGACAAAGCCCGCATATGCCCATTCTTTCAGGCGTGGAAAGCGTGGTATAACGATTGCGATAGAACCCAGGATTCTTCCAATCCCCAAAAACGTTAAAATGTAGATAGAGTACCCAAGATGCTTCATTTCCTCTATTTGGTGCTCTCCCCGCATGATGAAAAGAATGCCGCCGATAAATAAAAGTCCTGTAGCTAATATGGTGCTTATCCAGTATGCGGTTGGTTTCATTGTTTCTCCTGTGACTTACCAATTATGATGTTTATTTGATTTAATATCGCTCCTCAAGAATGCCTTTGCTTCTTCATTTCCTGTTAGCTGAAGCAAAACTGACTCGTCTGTGTTTCTTGCAATGACCGTAAACGTTAGAAATGGGCAGCATTTGCGCTCCATGCTTACCCATTCATTGATAAGCCGCAGCGTTTCCGCGTCCCCTGGGAAGCCATATTTGTACCCGTTTTCAAGCTCTGTGATGCCGAGCCTTCTTGTTTCAAGCTCTCCCCAAATGCTCTTATACTCCACGCGCTGTTCAGTCGTAAAAACGCTGTGAAAGCAAGCCACTGGTATTTCCTTTTCCATATTTTATTATGCTCCTTTCGTTTTACAGGAATTGCAGCCGCATCCTGTCGTCATGCAAGCTGATCCGTTTGCTTTTCGTCTTTGATAAATCACGATGCCTGCTATTACGAATAGAAGCGCAATACCCGTAATGACAAATGGATTTGAAAAGAAGGAGGATACCCCTAAAACAGCTAGACCTCCAATCAGCGGCAACATGCAGCACAAAGCGCAAGCCCCTAATAGTCCAAGACCGGCGAGCCAACTCCCTTTTTTCATTTACATCACCTTCCAAGTATAGTTATAATACTAATCATAAAACTTAAAGCTAACTTTAAGTCAAGGGGGTTATTGTTATGGCTGGACTGAGTATTGGTCAGCTCGCGGCAAAGGCAGAGATTAATGCGTCGACGCTGCGTTATTATGAGTCCATTGGGCTTCTTCCTCCCCCAGAACGCAAAAATGGTCAACGCCGATACGACGAGGGACTTTTAGATCGCATTAATTTTATTAAAGTCGCACAGCAAACGGGATTTAGCATTCAGGAAATTGCGATTTTGCTAGAAGGATTTGAACCAGGCGATTCATTATCGGATCGGTGGGAGCAGATGGCAAGGCAAAAACGCTCCGAACTCGAAGAGCGAAAAAGACAGCTAAATTCGATGATACAGATCCTAGACAGCGGCTTGAGCTGCAAATGCCTTACTTGGTCGGAATGCAAGGATAAAATAGAAAACGAAGGCTCGTGTTAGAGGAGAGAAGGTAACGGAATGATAAACCGGGAGAAACTTGAGCAAAAACAGATTTGGCTCTATGTCGCGATATTAGTGCTAGCAGCTGGTCTTGGCTTATTTGCCCCTAATCTAATGACGACATTAGATAATCACATATTAATTTCTGTCGTCATCGCTGTTTTAATGTTTGGCATGTTTACACAGATTCCTTTTACATCCATGAAGGAATCGCTTGGCAATCGACGTTTTATCCTAGCCATCCTAACCGCCAATTATATTGCGGTACCGATTGTCGTCTGGCTGTTATCTCAGTTCCTGCCTCAACAGGCTCCTGTATTACTGGGTGTGTATCTTGTTTTACTGGCACCGTGTATAGATTATGTCATTGTTTTTACTCATCTAGGCCGTGGAAATGAAAAAGCTATGCTCCTTTCAACACCTATACTCTTTGTGACGCAAATGATCTTATTACCCGTTTATCTGTGGATTTTCATGGGCAAAAAAGCTTCTGAAGTTGTGAATCCGGGACCTTTTATAGAAGCTTTTCTTATCATCATCGTGTTGCCACTTCTTCTGGCTATAGGATTACAACTGTTTTCTAATAAAACTCGTCGTGGTGTTCAAAACTTATTAGATGCCTCGGCGTGGATTCCTGTTCCGTTGATGGCGCTAACGCTTTTTATTGTTGTATCATCACAAATTAGCAAGTTATCCGCCTACTGGGATCTAATTATCAAAGTAATTCCTATTTATATCGCATTCATGCTCATTATGCCGTTCATTACTCGCTTTATCGTAAAATGGTTTAGACTAGATGTTGAGTCAGGACGAGCGGTTATCTTTAGTTCGGGAACACGTAATTCCCTTGTGGTTCTTCCCCTTGCTCTAGCTTTACCTGAAAACTGGAGCACACTAGTCACTGCAATTATAGTGACGCAAACCATTGTTGAGCTTGCTGTAGAACTTATCTATGTTCGATTTGTTCCTAATGTGGTTCTACGTGACAAAGCTACTCAGGCGAGTTCTGAATAAGCAAAGGAGCCCCCAACTTGAGTGGAGGCTCCTTTGCTTTTCCGCGCTGCTCTCTTAATGAAGCATCGTCAGTCTAATACTTTATTTTCTCAGTCTACAACTTTATTTGCCGAGTCTAACACTTTATTTTTCAGTCTAGAACTTTATTTTCTTCTGACAATCAGAACAAAACTATATTCTATTTATTTTGTTGAGAACAATACATTAATGTAATGAATCACAGAGCTTAATTATTAAATCACACACTATTCTGCAGGGGACTAACTATATTGCAAAGGTACCAACTATATTGTATAGGAACCAACTATATTGTATTGGAACCAACTTTAATGTCACCAGACAGATGTCGACTTCGCGACTCTCTGCTTACTCCACCGTCACGCTCTTCGCCAGGTTCCGCGGCTTGTCGACGTCGTTGCCGCGAGCCAGGGAAGCATGGTAGCTGAGCAGCTGCAGCGGCACGACCGACAGGGCCGGCGTGAGCAGCGGCAGCGTGCGCGGGATCGAGAACGTCTCGTCGACCGACTTGGCGACCTCGTCCTCGTAGCCGGCGTTGGCGATGCCGATCACATGCGCGCCGCGCGCCTTCACTTCCTTGATGTTGCTCAGCGTTTTCTCGTACAGGTCTTCCTGCGTGACGAGCGCAATGACCGGGATTCCTTCCTCGATCAGCGCCAGCGTGCCGTGCTTGAGCTCGCCTGCCGCATAAGCCTCGGAGTGGATGTAGCTGATCTCCTTGAGCTTGAGCGAGCCTTCCTGGGCGACGGCGAAGTCGAGGCCGCGGCCGATGAAGAACAGGTTGTCATGCTTCGACACGGCTTCCGCCACGCCCTTGAACAGCTCCGCCTGCTCCAGGATGCTTTCGACCTGCTCCGGCAGCCGGTGCATCGCTTCGACAATGTCGACGACTTGGGCCTGGTCGATCGTGCCGCGCTCCTGAGCCAGGTACAGTCCGAGCAGATAAAACGCGATCAGCTGCGAGGAGTAAGCCTTCGTCGAAGCGACGGCGATCTCCGGCCCCGCCCACGTCGTGATGACGTCGTCCGCATCGCGGGCGACCGAGCTGCCGACAACGTTGGTGATCGCCAGCACGCGGGCGCCATTGCGCTTCGCTTCGCGCAGCGCCGCGAGCGTGTCGGCCGTCTCGCCCGACTGGCTGACGACGATGACGAGCGTATCCGGCGTGATGATCGGCGAGCGGTAGCGGTATTCCGAAGCGACATCCGTCTCGACCGGGATGCGCGCCAGGCTCTCGATGACCGTCTTACCGACGAGGCCGGCGTGGAACGCCGTTCCGCAAGCGACGATATGCACGCGGCTGATGCCGCGGATCTGCTCGGTCGTCATGCCGATCTCTTTGCTCAGCGTGACGGATTTGCCGTCCTCGGCGATGCGGCCCATCATCGTGTCCCGATACGCCTTCGGCTGCTCATGGATCTCCTTCAGCATGAAGTGGTCGAAGCCGGCCTTTTCAGCCGTGACGAGATCCCAGTCGACATGGAATATTTCCTTGGAAATAATGTCGCCCTCCGTCGTCATCAGTTCGACACCGGCGCGCGTCAAAACCGCCATTTCGCCATCGTTCAGGATGTAGACGTTGCGCGTATATTCCAGGATCGCCGGAATGTCCGAGCCGATGAAGTTCTCGTTCTCGCCGATGCCGATGACGAGCGGGCTGGCAAAGCGTACCGCGACCAGCTTGGTCGGCTCGTATTCCGTCAGCACGCCGAGCGCGTACGCGCCTCTCATGCGCTTGACGGCGCGCTGCACGGCGCTTACGATGTCGCCTTGATACTCGTCGGCGATCAGGTGGGTGATGACCTCGGTGTCGGTTTCGGACACGAACGTATGGCCTTTGGCCGACAGCTCTTCCTTGAGGTCAAGGTAATTTTCGACAATGCCGTTGTGCACGACGGAGAACTTGGCGCTGTTGTCCGTATGCGGGTGGGAGTTGACGTCCGACGGCTTGCCGTGGGTCGCCCAGCGCGTATGGCCGATGCCGACGGAGCCTTCGATCGGCTCGCTCTTCAGCTTATCCTCCAGATTCGCCAGACGGCCTTTGGACTTGCGGATCTCCAGACCGTTGTCCGTGAACACCGCGATGCCCGCCGAGTCATAGCCCCGGTACTCCAGCTTTTTCAGACCTTCGATGAGAACTTCCTTGGAGTCCCGATTGCCGATATAGCCCACGATTCCACACATAAGAAAAGAAACCTCCGTATGCGGCCGCAAGCCGCTCCGGTAAGGATGCCATGAATCCAGGCTGATGGCAGTATTCAATTGAACCTCCGGCCAGCGGCCGGGGCATCCGTTCCGTCCGAGCGGCTTGCCCGCTCAGTTGTAGTTTGATAAGGATTAGTATCATCGCATCGGACCGCGGCTATCCCTGCAAGAGGAATCTCGCCCGCGTCCGGATTAAAGTCGTTTCAAGGGCATGTTCGCCATCCGTTTGTGGGACCGGTTGCCCGCGTCCTTTTGCCGGAATGGCTGTCGATGTCATGCTCCACCGGAAGGTCCCCGCCGAAAATTTCGAACACCTTCACCTCGTCAGCTTGACGGATCAATGCTGCCGGCATCTCTTCGCAACGGGCGAAGAGGCCGGGGGATGGATCGGCTTGATCGTCGCAAGCTCTGGCGCTTGTGATGCTGGATGGGCGTACCTCGATCCTCGCTTTCCTGCTGGAATAAAAGAAATGCAATACGCTCTATCATATTCGATGCGGGCTTGGCTGGCAACCCCGGAACGTCGGGAAATCCATCCTGGTTCCGCCGCTAGGGGACATTAACCCGGGACTGGCCCGGGTTAAACGACCCGCTGCAAGCGACTAGCCGAGCTCGGATTTGACGACATGCACGATCTCGTCGACATAAGCCGCCACCTGATCCTTGTCGGGACCTTCGGCCATGACGCGGATGAGCGACTCGGTGCCGGACGGACGGACGAGCACGCGGCCGTTGTCGCCGAGCTCCCGCTCGACCTTGTGCACCGCCGACAGGATCGCCTCGTTGTCGTTGTACAGCGTCTTGTCGGCCACCCGCACATTGATGAGCACTTGCGGATACTTGCGCATGAGGCCCCGCAGCTCGCTCAGCTTGCGGCCGGACTGCACGAGCGTGTCGGTCAGCTGCAGCGCCGTCAGGATGCCGTCTCCGGTCGTATTGTGGTCGAGGAAAATGACATGCCCGGACTGCTCGCCGCCGAGGTTGTAGCCGCCTCTGCGCATCTCCTCCATCACGTAGCGGTCGCCGACCGCGGTGCGCGCCGTCTGCAGGCCGAGGCCTTCCGCCGCCTTGAAAAAGCCGATGTTGCTCATGACGGTCGTCACGACCGTATCGCCCTTGAGCGTGCCGGCGCGCTTCATGGCGTCGCCGCAGATGCAGAGGATGAAATCGCCGTCGACCTCTTCGCCGCGCTCGTCGATCGCAATCAGCCGGTCGGCGTCGCCGTCGAAGCTGAGGCCCAGATCGGCGCCGTGGCGCAGCACTTCGTCGCGCAGATGCTCCGGATGCGTAGAGCCGACGCCGTCGTTGATGTTCCGCCCGTTCGGCTCCGCGCCGACGGTGACGATCTCCGCTCCCAGCTCGCGGAACACTTGCGGGGCCAGCTCGTAAGCCGAGCCGTTCGCGCAGTCGAGCACGATCTTGAGCCCGTCGAAGCGGGTGCGGATCGTCGTCTTGAGGAAATCGAGGTATTCGCGCTTGCCGCTCTCATGCTCCTCGACCGTGCCGATGTCGCCGCCGACCGGGCGCGGCAGCTCGTCTCTCTCCGCATCCATGAGACGCTCGATCTCGAGCTCCGTCTCGTCCGACAGCTTGAAGCCGTCGCCGCCGAAAAACTTGATGCCGTTGTCCGCGACCGGATTATGCGACGCGGAGATCATGACGCCCGCATCCGCCTTCAGCTGGCGGGTCAGATAAGCGACCGCCGGCGTCGAGACGACGCCGAGCCGGATGACGCTCGCTCCGATCGACAGCAGGCCGGCGATCAGCGCCGACTCCAGCATCGGTCCGGAGATCCGGGTGTCGAGTCCGATGACGACCGTCGGCTTATGCGCTCCTGCCGTCAGGACATAACCGCCGCAGCGGCCGATCTTATAGGCAAGCTCCGGCGTGAGCTCGAGGTTCGCGACCCCGCGTACTCCGTCGGTTCCAAAATATTTTCCCATGTATTCCTGCTGCCCCTTTTCGGATTGAGGTGGATAGTGAATCGGATGAATGGTATTGATTATAAAGTGTTCATGCCGTTAACGCTATGGCGGGTTAATCCAGTCCATGGCCTCGCGCCCATTCGATATCATACGCACGGTCGGAGACGATAGGTTCCACAAAAAAAGAGCGGAAGGGAGCCGCGGCGTTTCAACGCCGCCCCTCTCCGCTGTCTGCGCCATCGCCGCTGCCGGCACCGGCGTCGTTCTCGTTGCCGGATCCATGGGACGGGCCGGAGCCTCCGCTCGAGTCGTTCTCGCCCTGCCCGCGGTCCGGAGATGGCGTCGGCGTCGGCGATGGCGTCGCGCTGCCGCCTTCCGGCCTGCCCATGGCCGCCTCGCTGGCCGTCAGACGCACGGTGACGGTCGGAGCCGGATCGACGGCCGTCACATAGTTCGGCAGCGTCAGCTGCAGCCGCACCTCATGCGCGCCCTCCTTGAGGTCCTGCAGGTCGGCGACGGCGCGGATGTCTCCGGCCGTCAGCCCGGACAGCTCGTCCGGGGTGCCGCGCACGCGCACGCCGATCGTGCCGCCTGTCGGAGCCTCCAGAGCCGCATCGAGGCCGCTGCCCGCATTTTCGAGCGTAATCGGCACCTGCAGCGTCTTCACGTCGGAGGAAGCGAGCGTCACGCGCACCTTGACCTTGCTCGGCTCGACCGCCTTCATGCCCTCGGGAGGAAGCAGCTCCAGCTCGACGTCGCCCGTCGCCCGGATCTGGGACAGATCGACGTCGGCGGCGAGCAGATTGACCGAGTCCAGCAGCAAGCGATCGCCGTATACGGTCACCTCGCTCACGTCGGAATCGATCGCCTCCAGCGACAGACCGGCCGGCAGGCTGCCTCTCGTGCCGATCTGCAGCGGCACGGCCTTGCCCGGCATCGTGATCGGCACCTCGACGTCGAGCGTCGCCGGGGCGATGACGGCTCCCTGAATTTCATTGCCCGACTTATCGAAGACGATCATGCGGGCTTTTTTGTCTCGCACCGTCTCGGTCTCGCCCTCGACGTTGACGAATACTTTGACCGAACCGACGCGGGCCAGGTCCTGCGCCGGCAGCGTCACTTGCACGGTGCTGCCCGGACGGATGACCGGAGCGCCGAGCTCGTATCCTTCGGCCGGCTTGCCTTGGGTGACGACGCCGGCGTCGAACGTGCCGCTCTCCAGCCGGTCGATGATCACCTCGACCATCGACGGCGATACGTTGAGCAGCTCGATGCCCCGGGGCAGCTTGCCGACCGTGAGCGGAATCGTATAGCTGCCCGGGCCTTTGCCGCTCAGATTGACGCTGACCGTATAATCGCCATCCTCGGCGAAGGCGAGCGCCGAGCGGCTGCCGCGCACCATCAGCTTGGCGACGCTCGGCTCGAGCACCTTGAGCGCATAGGCGCTTTCGTCGAGCCCCTCGGTCTGGATGCGCAGCATGTCGACGCTTTTGGTCTCCGTCGTCGACGTGACCGTATTGGGCGTCGATTCCGGATCGAAGTGAACGACCGCCCACAGCAGGACGCCGATGACGATCGAGAGAATTTTGAGGGCGGTCGGATGGCTCAGCCATCTATCCATTGGCTTCCCCTTCTTTCTTTTTGCGGAACGGGAACTTGGACTTCGTCTTGGACGTCTGTCCGTTCTGCTGGGTTAGCTCCTCGAACAGCTTGGAGATGAGCGACTCTTCCTTGATGTCGCGCACGATCATGCCGCCGACGGCAAGCGTTACCTGCCCGGTCTCCTCCGACACGACGACCGATACCGCGTCGGTCACCTCGCTCACGCCGATCGCGGCGCGATGCCTCGTGCCGAGCTCCTTGCTGATGAACGGGTTTTCCGACAACGGCAAGTAGCAGGCCGCGGCCATGATCTGCGAGCCGCGGATGATGACCGCTCCGTCGTGAAGAGGCGTATTCGGCGTGAACATGTTGATGAGCAGCTCCGAGCTGATGCGAGACTCCATCTTGATGCCGGATTCGATCAGCTCGTTCAGTCCGGTATGCCGCTCGAAGACGATCAGCGCGCCGATGCGCCGCTTGGACATGTACTGGACGGCCTTGATCAGCTCCATGATGCGCTCGTTCACCTGGTCGCGGTCGAGCGACGACGTACGGGCGAACAGCTTGCCCCGGCCGAGCTGCTCCAGCGCGCGCCGCAGCTCCGGCTGGAAGATGATGATGATCGTGACGACGCCGAAGGTGAACATCTGGTTCATGAGCCACTTGAGCGTATACAGATCGAACCAGGTGCTGATCGCCCAGGTGAGCACCAGCAGCAGGATGCCCTTGATCAGCTGCACGGCGCGCGTTCCGCGTACGAGCAGGATCATTTTATAGATAATGTAACTGACGATCCCGATATCGATGATGTTCCGGATCCAGTTCTGCCACGTCATTTCCGTGAAAAATCTCATATCCGATACCCCCGCCCGCTGCCTGCGGTCCCTTCTCTATGTATGGCCGAAGACCTTGATTCCATCGCTTAGTCGTAACCCTATTCTTTTCTAGGTATCATAACATAAATCCTTTTTCGGCCAAAAAAAATGCCCCCTGCGCGCAGGGGGCGTCACCCGTTCACGGCGTGCTGCCGAACGATTGGGTCACTTTGTACCAGAAGCGGTCCAGCAGCTGGTCGATCATGCGGGACTGGCCGGCGATATGCGCCGTGGACGCAGTGAGGAGCGATCCGTCGATGACGGTCACGCTGCCTTCCACGTCCCCGCGCACATCGGCGGTTCCATTCTCCACGGTCAGATTGCCGTAGATCTTGACGCCCTCCGGCACGATGACCGTATGACCGTCGATGACGACCTGCTTGAGGTCGTCGCCGCGCACGATCAGCTCGGAGCCGTTGTTCACCGTCGGCGCCAGGCTGGCCAGCATGACGACCACGAATACGGCTGCTGCCGTGACGGCAGGATGTCTGCGAATCCATCCCGTCCAGTCTCTATGACGAGCGGGAGGAGGAATTTGTTTTAGAATCTTGTCGGTGAGCGCTGCGGAAGCGGCCGGCGTCATCGCCTGTCCCTTTGGCTCAGCCATAACCGAGGTGAGCAGCGCTTCGGTCTTCTCCAGCTGTTCGAACCGGGCTCTGCATGCCGGACAGGAAAGCAGATGCTGCTTGAGGGTAAGGCAATCCTCGCGCGGCAGCTCGCCGTCGATATAGTCGTGCATCCAAACGATAGCGACATTGCAATTCATGGCAGCCAGTCCTTTCTTCAGGGTACAGAGGCAGGCCCTGCCCGTCGTCTCGCATCGGCGCGCGGACGCCTCGATGCCAAGTCTACCTATAAGGTACGTTTGATGGCGGAAGGTGTTTCATTTTTTATGGCCCGGATGAGCCTATAATTTATGCTCGAGCTTCTTGCGCAGGAACTCCCGTCCGCGATGGACGCGCGTCTTGATCGTCGTCACCGGCATGTCGAGCACGTCGCCGATCTCCTGCAGCGAAAGATCCTCCAGATAGCGGAGCACCATCACGCTCTTGTACTTGGGAGGCAGCGTGTCGATGGCCGAGCGGATGATCCGCTGCGTCTCCGAGAGCAGCACCTCGTCCTCCGGAGAGGCATCCTCGCTGGCGAACATCGAATAGCCGTCCAGGCCGTCATGCTCGGGCAGCTCGGCATCCAGCGAGAAGCCGGGCTTGCGGCGGCGAAGACGGTCGATGGCTAGATTGGTCGTGATGCGGTAGATCCAGGTCGAGAACTTCATGGACTCGTCGTAGCGCTCCATGTTGCGGAAGACGCGCAGAAACGTCTCCTGCACGGTGTCCTCCGCCTCCTGGCGGTTGTACAGCATCCGGTATGCAAGATGGTAAAGCTTGTCCTGGTACATGCCGACGAGCTCCGCGAACGCTCTCTGATCTCCCTTGAGAGAGAGGCGGACCAAGTTGGCTTCGATGGATTTCACGGCCTACATTCCTCCAGACTAACCGGACTGTCTAGCCCATGGTAATTCACGCGCATGGAAAAAGCAAGAACGTTCCATGACAGGAAAAAGCCGTGCGCAGCCGGTGCGCACGGCATGGGACGGTAGGGAATAGTCCTTTCAGCAGATCAACCGGTATTGCGGAGGCCGGCGGCGATTCCGTTGATCGTCAGGAGCACTTCGCGCAGCAGCTCCGCGTCGTCCTCCTCCGCCTCGCGCTTCTGGCGCAGCTCGGTGAGCAGTTCCACTTGCAGGTAGCTGAGCGGATCGACGTACGGATTGCGCAAGCGGATCGATTCCTGGATGACCGGCACGTTGTCGAGAATTTCCTTTTGGCCGGTAATGTCCAAGATCATCCGCAGCGTCAGCGAGTACTCCTGCTCGACCAGCTGGAAGATGCGGTCGCGCACGGCGGCGTTCTTGATCATGCCGGCGTACTGGCGGGCGATGAGCAGATCGGCCTTGGCCATCGCCATCTGCAGGTTGTCGACAAGCTGGCGGAAGAACGGGAAGCCCTTGTACATATCGCGTAGCGTCTGCAGGCGGGTCTCGTCGCCCTGGACGTACTGGCGGAACGCCGTGCCCGATGCATACCAGGCAGGCAGCAGATAGCGGCTCTGCGTCCATGCGAACACCCATGGGATCGCGCGCAGGTCCTCGAAGCGGTCGCTGTTCTTGCGCTTCGACGGACGGGATCCGATGTTGAGCTCGCCCACCTCGGAGAGAGGCGTCGACTCCTTGAAGAACTCCATGAAGTCCGGATCGCGGAAGATCAGATCCTGGTACTTCTCTTGAGCCGTCTCGGAAATTTCCTTGGCGATCTCGGCCCACTCCGGCATCTGCTCCGGCATCTGCTCCGGATGGCTCGCCAGGCGCGCCGCCGTGAGCAGCGCCCAGGTCGCCTGCTCAAGGCTGCGGTAGGCGATGCCTTGCATCGAGTAGCGGGAGGACAAGACCTCTCCCTGCTCGGTAATCTTGATGCCGCCGCCGACAGTATGAGGCGGCTGGGCCAGGATGCTGCGGCCGAGCGGCATGCCGCCGCGGCCGAGCGCGCCGCCGCGGCCGTGGAAGAACTTGAGCTTCACGCCATTGCGGGATCCGGTTTCGGTGATGTCGATGAGCGCGCAGCGGAGCTCCCAGTTGGCGGTGACGACGCCGCCGTCCTTGTTGCTGTCGGAGTAGCCGAGCATGATCTCGTGCAGATTGCCGCGAGCCTCGACTCCCTTGCGGTAGAGCGGCAGCTCGAACAGCCTTTGCATAATGCCAGGTGCGGCATGCAGGTCGTCGATCGTCTCGAACAGCGGCACCGACTGCAGCGTGCAGCGGACCGTGCCGTCCGCCTCCTGGCGGAACAGGCCGACTTCCTTGGCGAACACCATCACCTCGAGCATGTCGCTGGCGCCCTGGGTCATGCTGATCAGATAGCTCGAGATGCAGGACTCGCCGAACTCCTGCTGCGCCCGGTAGATCGTCTGGTAGACGTCCAGGCATTCCCGCGTGGATTCGGTGTAATCCAGATGGGAGGAGGTCAGCGGACGCGGATCGTTCAGCAGCCGGTCCAGCAGCTCGATCTTCTCCTCTTCGGAGAGGGAGGCGTAATCCGGCGTGATGTTCATCTTGGCCAGAATCTCGGCCATCGCCGATTCATGCTCCTTGGAGTGCTGGCGGACGTCGAGCGCCGCCATATGGAAGCCGAACAGCTCGACCTGGCGAATCAGCTTGCGCACATGCGAGTCGGCCGTGTAGTCGGCGTAGTGGGAGCGCAGCGAGCGGTCGATGAGCAGCAGGTCCTGCTTGAACTCCTCGGGGCCGTTGTAGCGCTTCGCCGTGCCTTTGAGGGCATCGTCGCCGGTGTTCGCCAGCTTCTCGAGCATGTAGCAGAGCTTGACCTTGTACGGCTCCCTGCTGTTGCGCCATTTGTCGATTCCGCGGAGCTCGACGGCCTGCTCGTCGGCCTCGATCGAGCTGAGCAGCTCGGACGGAACGTCGATGATGTTGGTGCTGAAGCTGAGGATGTCCATCCATTCCTTCAGGACCGTCTGGTACTTGCTCAGCGCCAGCTGCTTGTGGAGCGTCAGCGTCTCCCAGGTGACCTTGGCTTTGACGGACGGGTTGCCGTCGCGGTCTCCGCCGATCCAGGAACCGAACTTGAGATAGGTGGGGACATGCCATTGCTCCTGCGGGTAGTACTTGTGCAGGCAGCGCTCCAGCTCCTCGTAGACGTTCGGAAGCACTTCGAACAGCGTCTCGTCGAAGTAGTACAAGCCGTTGCGGACCTCGTCGATGACGGTCGGCTTGCGGTCGCGCAGCTCGTCGGTCTGCCAGAGGATCTGCACGTCGTTGAGCAGGCCGGCGCGCAGCTTCTCCCGCTCGCGATGCGTGAGCGTCGGATTGTCGAGCTCCATCAGCCCGAGCGCGATGCGCTTGTGGATGTCCTGCACGACGCGGCGGGTCGCTTCCGTCGGATGGGCGGTCATGACGAGCTCGAGCGAGATGCCGTCCAGCATCGACTTGACGCCGTCGACCCCGATGCCGCGCTCATGAAGCACTTGAACCGCCGCCTCAATCGAGCCCGGCTGCACGCTTTCACCCACCGAGCGCTCGTAATCCCGCTTGCGGCGGATGCGGTGGTTCTGCTCGGCGATATTCACCAGCTGGAAGTAGACCGCGAACGCGCGGATGACCTGGTGACGAATCTCCGGGCCGAGCGTCGTGATCGTCTTCTTGAATTCCTCGTACAGCTCGTTGACGAATTCGGCGCGCAGCGCCTTGCTCATCTCGCGGATCCTCTCGACCACCTCGAGCAGCTCGTCGCCGCCTTGGTGGACAAGCACTTCACCCAATAGATTGCCCATGAACCTTACGTCTCGGCGCAGCAAGTTGTTCGATTGCGGGCGAGCCGTCGCTTGGGCCGTTGCAGCCTGTTCCGACATGATGTTCCTCCTCCTGGTTCGCTCCTAAGGCTGCGGAAAGAACCAAATCGTAAGCATAGCCAGCCTGGCGCTGAATCCCTGAACGCCGCTCCTGGCGCGTCTTTCCCGGTTGCAGGTGACTTCAAATCGCTTTTCCCATCATACTACAAAAGCTATAGGGATAGAAGACGGTCCGGGGCAGGTTTTTTTGCCCAAGCACTGTGTTAAAGCGTTGACGTTACAAAAAAACCTTGCCACTAGGCAAGGTTTGAAGGTTTCTCTATTGGAGCGGGTGATGGGAATCGAACCCACGCTATCAGCTTGGAAGGCTGAAGTTCTACCATTGAACTACACCCGCAAACGAAATCGACAGGCAAGTTGAAGCAATGGTCGGGATGACACGATTTGAACATGCGACCCCCTGGTCCCAAACCAGGTGCTCTACCAAGCTGAGCTACATCCCGTTGTATAAATGGCGTGCCCGGAGAGATTCGAACTCCCGACCTTTTGATTCGTAGTCAAATGCTCTATCCAGCTGAGCTACGGGCACGTATGGAGCGGAAGACGGGAATCGAACCCGCGACCCTCGCCTTGGCAAGGCGATGCTCTACCGCTGAGCCACTTCCGCTTGTCGAAGAACTTTTTGTTCAGCGCGACAAGTAATAATATATCAGGCCCATCGTCCGAATGCAAGTCCTTTTTCAAAAAAAATTAGGCGCGAGCGGAGCAGAGCTCCT
>NZ_KE383853.1:55153-227538 GCF_000422485.1 Paenibacillus pasadenensis DSM 19293 | reverse complement strand
GGAGCTGTGGTGTAGAGGCCTAACATGCCTGCCTGTCACGCAGGAGACCGCGGGTTCGAATCCCGTCAGCTCCGCCATTTTCTAAAAATGTTAGGCTCGGTAGCTCAGTTGGTAGAGCAAAGGACTGAAAATCCTTGTGTCGGCGGTTCGATTCCGTCCCGAGCCACCATTTGAAAATTGAATACGCCGCTGTAGCTCAACTGGTAGAGCAACTGACTTGTAATCAGTAGGTTGGGGGTTCAAGTCCTCTCGGCGGCACCAGCTTTTCCGTGGAGGATTAGCGAAGTGGCCAAACGCAGCAGACTGTAAATCTGTTCTCTGACGAGTTCGGTGGTTCGAATCCATCATCCTCCACCAGTTTATAGGGGCATAGTTTAAAGGTAGAACAGCGGTCTCCAAAACCGTTAGTGTGGGTTCAATTCCTGCTGCCCCTGCCAGCATGGCGATCGTGGCGAAGTGGTTAACGCACCGGATTGTGGTTCCGGCATTCGGGGGTTCAATTCCCCTCGATCGCCCCATGTGTTTGTTGGGGATTAGCCAAGCGGTAAGGCAACGGACTTTGACTCCGTCATTCTCAGGTTCGATCCCTGAATCCCCAGCCATTTGCGGAAGTGGCTCAGCGGTAGAGCATCGCCTTGCCAAGGCGAGGGTCGCGGGTTCGATTCCCGTCTTCCGCTCCATTTTTATTGAGGCGCCATAGCCAAGTGGTAAGGCAAAGCTCTGCAAAAGCTTTACCCCCAGTTCGAGTCTGGGTGGCGCCTCCATTCTTTTTTGCTTGATGTGTGCCCTTAGCTCAGCTGGATAGAGCATTTGACTACGAATCAAAAGGTCAGGAGTTCGAATCTCTTAGGGCACGCCACAAGCGGATTTTTTTATTTTAAGAGCTCTTGTACGTTTATCTTTGCTGGTGTGGCGGAATGGCAGACGCGGCGGACTCAAAATCCGCTTCCGGAGACGGAGTGGGGGTTCGAGTCCCTTCACCAGCATCACGAATGAAACCCTTAGGAAAAATTTCCTAAGGGTTTTTTGTGCTTTTCGTAGGATATCTTCGGCAAGGTCAATGGAATTAAAATTATGAAATAAAAGTTAAATTTGAAATATTAATATGAAATTTATATTCAAATGATGAGGAGTTGATACTCGCCGGTTAGGCTGGAGGAAGACATAGCCATCACAAAGAGGAACAGGAAATCATTCGTTTCTAAGGGGGATTGAAAATGAGGGCAAGAAGCAGATCCGGCTATTCGATTCTGGTTGCGTTTCTGATCGTAGCCTTGCTGCAGCAAACGTGGGCTTTTCAAGCTTTTTCCGCTGAGCTAGAGCCTCAATATGGCCGCATTGTAGATTCACGGCAGCTGGACTTGGTCCCAGGCGCTCGGTATGTCTGGCAGGATGTAGAGGATCAGCGCGGCAGACAGAAGATCCATGCCGTCTCGTTCCGTCCCGGAACGGACGGGCTTGAGCTGCGGGCCGGACTGAAGGACGGAAAAGTATACGGAATGAAGGGCGTGACCGAGATGGCAGCCTATGCGGATAAGCCTGGGAATCGTGTCGTCGCTGGCATCAACGGCGATTTTTATGAGATATCCGGCTTTGCTACGGGCGTACCGAACGGGCTCTTTGTCGATGAAGGCCGGATTCTCAATAGCGGCATTTCGCCCTATGCATTCGGTCTCACGAGGGACGGCCGTTCATTGTACGGCTCGCCGAAGCTGACGAAAATGATCGAGATCAAGGGGGGCTCCTATGAGCTCACGAGCATCAACCGTCATCGGGATGTCGATCAGCTGGTCTTTTATACATCGGACTATTCTCAATCGACTCATACCTCTCCCGACGGGGACGAATATGTGCTGACGATACGGGAAGGGGAAGTGAAAAGCGGACAGCAGGTCAAGCTCCAGGTTGCCGAAGTCCGAACGGGAAAAGGCGACACGGCATTGACGGAAGGAACCGTCGTCTTATCCGCGTCCGGAACGGCAAGAGCCGTTGCCTCCGGGCTTAAGGCAGGAGACGAGGTCGTCGCTTCTTTCCTGCTGGACGGTCCTTGGCAGGAGGCGGAGCTGATCATCGGCGGAACCGGACCGCTCGTAAAAGATGGCGTCGTCCAAGCCGACGTCGGTCCGGCAGGCGTCCATCCACGGACCGCTATCGGCACCAAGGCCGACGGCAGCGTCGTCCTGTTCGAGGTCGACGGCAGAGCGCCTGGCTTCAGCGAGGGCGTCGAGACGACCGAACTGGGCGGCATGATGAAGGATATGGGCATCGTGCAGGCGATGAATCTGGACGGGGGAGGATCATCGACGTTTATTGCCCGCATGCCGGGAACATCTAAAGCGGTCATGATGAACCGCGGATCGGACGGGTTCGAGCGCAAGACCGGCAATGGGCTGCTGCTTGTCAGCACGGCGCCAGAAACCGGGATCGCGGCGAGTCTGGCGGTACAGCCTTCGGCCGAGCGGATTTTGGCCGGCTCGTCGCTGGCCTTCACAGCCGCAGGCGTGGATGAGAACGGCCATCCTGCTCCAATGGCAGGCGAGCCTGTCTGGAGCAGCGAGGGCGGAATCGGAACGATCGGAAGCGACGGCAAGCTCCAGGCGGGGACGAGCGCGGGCAGCGGGTTGGTCCGAGCGGCATCCGGGCAAGCGAGCGGTACGGCTCAGGTCGAGGTAGTGGACGTCTTGACCGGCCTGGAGTTCCCCGACAAGGCGAGGACGTTTTCCAGCGGGGCCAAGGAAAAGCTCGCTGTTCGGGCGCTGAGAGACGGGCAGGTCATCCAAGCCGACAACCGGAGCCTGCAGTGGAGAGTGGAAGGCGATATCGGCACGATCGACGCGGAGGGGGTCTTTGCCGCTGCGGAAGAAACGGGCGTGCACGGCAAGATCGTCGCCAGCTACAGCGGCATCGAAGCGACCATGGACGTCAGCGTCGGCGTTCCGCCGGCTCTGCTGGAGACGTTCGAGCAGGGCTTGTCCGCGTATCAGGCATCCGGCGCCGCGTTCAATTCGGTGGAAATCGCCGAGACGTCCGATCCCGACTTCGTCCGCAGCGGGCAGAAGTCGCTCAAGCTGGATTACGACTTCACGGGCAAAACCGGCACGTCAGGGGCCTACCTGAGCGCCGTATCTCAAGAGACGCGGATCCAGGTGCCGGGCTACCCGGAAAAGATCAGCATGTGGGTATACGGAGACGGAAAGAAGCACTGGCTGCGCGGGCAGCTGAGGGACGGCAACAACGCGGCGGTGGCGATTGACTTCACCGATCAAGGAATCGGCGTCGATTGGACGGGCTGGCGCTATGTCGAAGCCGCGGTGCCGAAGGGCAAGACGCTTCCGTTCACGATGGACATGCCCGTCCGATATATGGAGACGAAAAATACGAACAAAACGGCAGGCACGCTCTACATCGACGACATCCGCGCCGTCTACGGTCCGCTGGAAGAGGACCGCGAGCCCCCGGCGCTCCTAAAGGCTTCGCCGGCTGCCAATGAGAGAGTGTCCACGCCGACGCCGATGATCTCCGTGACGGCAGAAGATGCCGGCTACGATCCGGTCCAGCATCCGGGAACGACGCTGATCGATCCGGAGTCGATCCGGGTCTATGTCGATGACCAGAAGGTCGAGCATGGCTTGTACCCTCCCAAGGGCGAGATTTCCTACAAGCCGCGAGAGCCGTTGGCGGAAGGACGGCATAAGGTCAAAGTGGCGGTCCGGGACCTGGCCGGCAACCAGACGATCCAAACCTGGTCTTTCAGCGTCAATCTGGGCTCGCCGTATTACGAATATGGCACTTCGGAGGAACTTCATCCTGGCGGAACCTACGCGGTGGAGGTTCGGGCCGAAAAAGCGTCCAAGCTGATGGAAGGGCATATCGCCTTCCGCTTCGATCCGAATGCGGCCGGAGGCTTGCAGGTGCGGCGCTCCGACAAGGTGTCGGAGCAGCAGCTGGAGACAACGGTAGACGAGGAACAAGGCGTAGTTCGCTTGAACTTCAAGCAATTGCATGAGGCGGGACTGTCCGATGAGGATTCGATCGCCTCGATCCTGTACACGGTGGACAGCGGCTATATCGGTCCCCACACGCTGGAGGAAGCGAAGGGAGAGCTGGCGCGTCCGTTTGCAATCCGCTTCGAGTCGGGCTCCGTCCGATCGACGGAAGGCGAAGGCAAGACGATCGAATTCGCCGGACCGGACATTGAGGCGCTCGTGCGTCCGGAGCTTTCCTTGGCTTGGCAGCCGCATGAGATCGCGCTTGGGGAGCCTGCGGAATTCACCGTCCTGAGGCAAGGGGCGGCGGTGCCGGATGCGAGGCTGCTCTTGAACGGCATTGAAGTGAGCGACGGCTCTGCAGAAGAGGGCGGCATCATCCGCAGCCTCGAAGCTGCGGCCAAGGCGGGAACCTACACGCTGCAAGCCGTGTCGGGCACATCGTACAGCGCGCTGCTGCGCTATACGGTCGCGCCCCCGGCAGGCTCTTCGGCGCCGCAAAATGTAAATGTCACGGTCGGAGAGGACGCCGCGACGGAGCGGCTGTTCGCTTGGCAGACGTCCCCGGAGACGAAGGGCACGGTCGTCGAGCTGGCGGAGCGGGAGGCGTTCGAGGGCTTCGATAAAGGCGCGGTCCAGCGGATCGAAGGAACGTCGAGCCTGTATACGACGGACAACGACGGCACCCTCCGCTTGCACCGGGCTCGGTCCGCCCATCTGGAGCCGGATACCGAGTATGCCTACCGGGTCGGAGACGGACACGGAGCCTGGAGCTCCGAAGGCTCGTTCCGCACGAGCGGGGACAAGGGAGCGACGACTCGATTGCTGTTTTTCGGCGACTCGCAGGCGGGCGATCAGGCCGGCTTCAAGCTTTGGGGCGATACGCTCAAGCGGGCGCTGGCGGACGTGCCGGATACGGATCTGATCCTTCATGCCGGCGATATGGTGGACAAAGGCTTTGAGCAGGAGCAGTGGAACTGGTGGTTCAGCGAAGCCGGCGAAGCGCTCCGCACGACGACGCTCGTGCCGGTCATCGGCAATCACGAGGTCATGGGCACGAACGGAAGCGGCGACTTCCGGGCGCAGTTCCAGACGCCGGACAACGGGGCTTCGGCAGCTCGGGGAACGAGCTATTCCTTTGACATCAAGGATACCCATGTCGTCGTCCTCGATACCGAGCAGGCCGATGCCGGGCTCAAGGAGCAAGCGGAATGGCTGGATCGCGACCTGGCCGGCTCCGAGGCGAAATGGACGGTGCTCGTGTTCCATCAAGGTCCTTACGGCAGCATTTATTCGAATGAGAAGGTCCAGCAGCTGTGGGTGCCTGTCATCGACAAGCATGAGGTCGACCTCGTGCTGAACGGACATGACCACATCTATATGAGAAGCTACCCGATGAGGGGCGGGCAGATCGCGGCGGAAGAGGACGGCACCCGCTACGTCATCGGCGGCTCTTCCGGACCGAAGTTCTATGCCTGGACGGAGCGCATGTGGCAGGAGAAGATTTTTGATGGAGACGAGCAGATCTATACGTCGATCGTTATCGGCGAAAAGGAGATCCAGCTGACGGCGAAAAAGCTGGACGGAAGCATCGTCGACACGCTGCGCATTCCAAGCCGCGAGGCGGAGAAGCCGGCCTCGCTGCGGCTGACGGGCAAGCTGCAGCTGAAGCCGGGAGAAACGGATGCCGTCGTGACCGAGGCGGTGTACGCCTCCGGCCGCGTGCAAGCGGTTCGGGAAGGCGTCGCGTACTCCAGCTCGAATGAGCGGGTCGCGACAATCGACCGCGACGGAATCGTCACGGCGCTGCAGGCAGGCCGCGCTGTCGTGCAGGCCGAGCATGGCGGCTTGACGGCGAGCTACGAGCTGGAAGTGACGGAGAAGGAGCCGACGCTCGCGTCGATCCGGCTCCAAGGACCGCGCAAGCTGGCTCCGGGAGAAAGCGCCGTGTTGGTTACCGAAGCGGTATACAGCGACGGGCTTCGTTATGAGCTGAAGGGAGTCGAGTACGGCACGGACCATCCGTCCGTGGCGATCGTCCAAGACGGCTATCTGAAGGCGGTAGGAGCCGGCCGGACGGTCGTGACCGCCGTCTACGGAGAATGGCGAGACCGGTACGAGCTGGAGGTTGCAAGCCCGGCATCGCCTTCGCCGGAGCCTTCGCCGACGCCGAGCCCGAGTCCGGATCCGAGCCCGGATCCGACTCCAGCGCCAAGCGTTCCGGCATTGCCGACGCCGCGTCCAGGCGGCGACCCGACCCCGACGCCGACGCCGTCGTCGGATGTGCTGGTGCTGACGGAAGAACAGCTGCGAGGAGCGGGGCAGGAGGAGAGCCGCGTCGTCGTGAGCGTTTCGGACTGGCCAAGCCGGATCGCGTTCCCGGACCGGGCTGGCGAGCTGCTGGACGGGCGGACGCTGCAGATCCAATCGAGCCGGATCCGCGTCTCGATTCCAGCGGACACGCTCCGCAAGCTGCAGAGCCGGCTGCCGGGAGATGAATCCGCCGCCGCGGGCGCGAGCCTCGTGCTGACATCCCTCCCGCAGGATGCGGAAAAGCTGCTGGCCGCCGCCGCGGTACGCTACAACGCCCGGGTGCAGGCCGCGGGCGAGCTGCGGGAATGGTCGCTGGCGCTAGTCGGCCAAGACGGCCGGACGATCGCCGAATCGGATCAGCCGATCGGAGTGGAGCTGCTTCAGGAAGGAGCTGATCCGCAGCGGACAGGCCTTTATCGGCTGTTGCCGGACGGAACGCTTCGCTTCGAAGGGGCCGCGGCAGGCTCCTGGGCTTCCATGAAGCTGGAGGAAGCCGGCGTATACGGAATGCTTCTATTCGAACGGTCCTATACGGATGTGAAGGCCGGCCATTGGGCCGAGGGAGCGATCCATTCCTTGACGGCGAGGCTGATCGTGCAGGGCGTTGGCGGACAGGCGTTCGAGCCGGGGCGGAGCGTGACCCGCGCCGAGTTCGCGGCGATGCTGGCCCGCGCTCTAAGGCTGGAGCCGAGCGACGGAGAAGCGGGCTATGCGGACGTTTCGCCGGACAGCTGGCATGCCGCCGAGATCGCGCAGGTCCGGCAGGCTGGACTGACGATGGGCTCGGCTGCCGGGCGGTTTGAGCCGGACCGTGCGATCATGCGCCAGGAAATGGCCGCCATGCTGGTCCGCGCCTACGCGCATCGAACGGAGCGGCCGCTCCCGGACGCGCCAGCGGACGCGGGCTTCCGCGATACGGCCAAGCTGGCGGCTTGGGCCAAGCAGGCGATCGGCCAGGCTGACTCGCTCGGATTGATCGAGGGGGCCGGCGACGGCCGGTTCCTGCCGGTCGCGAGCGGGACGCGGGCCGAGGCGGTCGTTTTGATTCAGCGGCTCCTGGACCTGCTGGAGGCGATCGAACAGGATTGACGAAGGGGCGCCCGCCGGGGCGCCTTTTCTGCTTGTCCTGCCAGGTCCGGGAAGCCCCCGGACAGCGGGTGGAGGAAGCCCCCGACCTGAGTCCAGGTCGAGAAACGTTCCGAGGTCCGTTTTGGGAAATGCGCGTCTGACCTAGAATAAAGACATGAAGAAAACGACCTAAGGTCCGGAAGGCGGTGACAATCAACGATGAAAAAGAATTCGACGGTAGGCTTAGTCTTGATTGCGGCAGGGGTGCTCGTCGCAATGAAATTCCTGGGGCTCGGACATTTGATCAGCTGGGTCGTCTCGCTGCTGTTCCCTCTGATCCTGATCGGCCTCGGCTACATCGGATGGCGCAACGGCAATAAGCTGATCGGCGGCATTCTCGCCTTTATCGGCGTAATCATCCTGCTCGGCAAGCTGTCTGGCCTGTTCCTGCTGCTGCTGGCGATCGGCCTGATCGCATGGGGCGTATCGAAGCTCAAAGAAGGACGTACTTACTGACCGGATATCGCATCATAAGCGCCTGCTAAGGAGGAAGAATGGATGAGCATCATCAGAAGAGTTCGCGACATTACGCTCGCAACCTTGAACGAGCATCTTGAAAAAGCCGAGGATCCGGTCAAGCTGATCGACCAGTTCCTGTGGGCGACGCGGGAGGAGATCATTCAGTCCGAACGGCTGCACGCCAAGTACTCGACGCATGGCCAGCACCTGAAAATGCAATGGCTCCAGGCGGAGCAGCAGAAGGAAAAGAGAGAGCAGCAAGCAGTGACGGCGCTGAAAGCCGGAGAAGAGCAGCTGGCTCGCATCGCCCTTCACGAAAAGGCTTCGGCCGAGGAACGCTCCGCCCAATACCGCGACCTGTACGAGCAGAGCCGGCTCAATATGGAGGATCTGGAAAAGACGCTGCAGGAGATGCGCAGCGAGTATCAGATCGTATACGACAAGCGGGAATACTACTCGGCCCGCATGGAATCGCTCAAGCTGCAGCAGCGCATGAACTCGCGCTATGGCGCGGTCGGCTCCAGCGGCAAGCCGGAGGGCATGTTCCGCCGCCTGGACGACCGCATCAGCTGCCTGGAGCATGAAGCCCGCAGCCTGCGCGATCTCAGGCAGGGCGGCCCCGACTACGCCGGTCCGCAGCGCGGAGTCGGCAATCCCCAAGTCGAGCTGGAGCTGGAGCAGCTCAAACGGAAGCTAGGACAAGGAGGCTGACCGACATGAAGCAACTTTACCGGTCCAGACAAAAGAAGATCATGACCGGGCTCAGCGGCGGATTGTCCGATTACTTCAACGTCGATGTCAATCTGCTCCGCATCCTGATTATCATCCTGGCGATCTGCACGAGCGGAGCTGCGATCGTGGTCTACATTCTGGCGGCGCTCGTCATTCCGAAGGAGCCGCCCTACGATTCCTACCCGCCCGGAGGCTACGGATCCTATGGCGGATACGGCGGCCCGCAGCGTCCGGAGCAAGGCTACGGCTTCGATCCGCGCAGACGCCCGGAGGGTCCTCACGGCGGCCCGTACCGCAACCCGCCGCATTTCGGCGCCGGCGCGCATGATCCGGCATGGAAGGACGCTTCGGAGCCGACCGCGTCCGAGCTGGACAAAATGATGGACGATCTGGAGAAAAAGGCGCTCCGCAAGGAGCTGGACGATTTGAAAGCCAAACTCGCGAAATACGAGAAGGGAGAATGACAACATGGGTATTTTCAAACGGATGAAGGATATTACGAAGGCTTCGATGCATGAGGTGCTGGACAAGATGGAGGATCCGGTCATCATGCTCAACCAGTACCTGCGCGACATGGAGCAGGAGATCCACCAGGCGGAGGTCACCGTCGCCAAGCAGATGGCGAACGAGCGCCGCATGCAGCAGCGCTACGAGGAAGCTCAGCGCAGCGCGGCGGACCGCGACAGCAAGGCCGAGGCGGCTCTGCGCTCCGGACAGGAGGATCTGGCCCGCACGATGCTGGAGGAAAAGCTGTACTTCGACGAGAAGACCGAGGAATTCAGCCGCCTCCATGCGGAAGCCAAGGCTCAGGCCGATGAGCTGAAGCATCAGCTGTACGGCATGAAGGACGAATTCTACCAGCTGCGCAACAAGCGCAACGAGCTGGCGGCGCGCGCTCAAATGGCCAAGGCCAAGAAGCAGATGTCCCAGAGCTCTTCCGTCGGCCATATCGACTCGGGCACCGCTTCCCGCGGCTTCGGCCGCATGGAGGAGAAGATTCTTCGCCTGGAGGCGGAAGCCGATGTGCTCCGCACGCCTTACGGTCAAGGAACCGGCGGCTATCGCTCTGAGACGAAGCCGGAGAACCAGCTCAAGGTCGAGGAGCAGCTGCGTCTGCTCAAGAACAAGCTGAATCCGACGCCGCCGGCGGAAGAGCCGACGTCGACGGAATCCTAGGACGACAGGCGGAACGGGGGCCGAGACTCGCGGCTGCTCGTCCTGCGGCAGCCCCAACCGGACAGCTGAAGCTGACGGTTCGGGGCTTTTCTTTGGTTGAGTGGCTTCGTTGCGACGGCATGAGCTTGTTCCGACAGCTCGGGAAGCGTTAAAGTAGAGAAAGAGAGGGGGAGCTGAATTGTCCGCCAAGAAACCTCCGGGCAGCGAACGGGAGCCAAGCCGCCGCAACCGAATGGAAATTCTGCTGTGGCTGCTCATTTTGCTGGGCTTGCTGCTCATTTTGCTGCAAGGGCTCGGGTATGTGGAGTTTTTCGCGCTGCAGGGCAAGGCCGCTCTGTACGGACTGTCGATCATCGCGGTCGCGATGGCGGCGGCCGCGCTCAAGAGCTCGGTGCAGACGAGCAAGCTGAAGGAAGCGCTGCGCAAGCTCAATCAGCAGCAGGGGGCGCGGCGCAAGACGATTACGATTCCGTCGGCGAAGGATCACGACGAGCAAGACGAGCAAGAGGAGCAGGAGCGCGAGGAATGGCAGGAGCAGGTAAAGTTCACTGCGGTCATCGAAGAGCGCCAGCGTCTCGCTCGGGAGCTGCATGACGCGGTCAGCCAGCAGCTGTTCGCCATCTCCATGACGGCTACCGCCGTCAGCCGGACGATCGAAAAGGACTGGGAACGGGCGCGCCGCCAAGTGCAGCTGATCGAGGAGATGGCGGCGGTCGCCCAATCCGAGATGAGGGCGCTGCTGCTTCATCTGCGGCCGGTCCATCTCGACGGCAAGGATTTGGCGCAGGCGCTGGAGCGGCTCGTGTCGGAGCTGCAGGCGAAGGTGCCGATGGAGATCAGCATCCAGGTCGATCGGACGCTGCTGTTCCATCCCAATGCGGAGGACCATTTGTTCCGCATCGCGCAGGAGGCTCTTTCGAATACGCTGCGGCATGCCAAGGCGACCAAGATGGACATTTCGCTGAGACGGGACGGATCGATGGCCAAGCTGAGCTTCACCGACAACGGAATCGGATTCGATTTGGAAGAAAAGAAGCAGGCCTCTTACGGCTTGCTGACGATGGAGGAGCGCATCCATGAGCTGGGCGGACGGATCGCCGTCAATACGGCTCTGGGCGAGGGCACCGCGATCGAGATGTGGGTGCCGCTCGAGGATGGAAAGGGGATAGGAGCATGAGCAGAGCGTTAGACGTCGAAGGCCGGGAGGCATCGGCGATCCGGGTGCTGCTGGTCGACGATCATGAGATGGTGCGGATCGGACTGGCGGCGGTGCTGGATACCGAGGACGGCATCGAGGTCGTCGGCGAAGCGGGCAACGGCAAGGACGGGGTCCGCCTGGCCATGGCCTACAAGCCGGAGGTCGTGCTGATGGATCTCGTCATGGAGGAGATGGACGGCGTGGAGACGACCCGGCAGATCATGGAGCAGCTGCCGGAGACGAAGGTCATCGTGCTGACCAGCTATCTGGACGACAGCAAGCTGTACCCGGTCATCGAGGCGGGGGCGTTCAGCTATTTGCTGAAAACGTCGCGCGCCGGCGAGATCGCGGACGCGATCCGGGCCGCGTCCCGCGGACAGTCCGTGCTGGAGTCGCAGGTGGCGGCCAAGATGATGAACCGCTTCCGGCAGCCGAAGCCGTCCGCGCAAAAAGCTCCGCATGAGGAGCTTACGGAGCGGGAGATGGACGTGCTCAAGCTGGTCGCCCAGGGGCTGTCCAACCAGGACATCGCCGACCGGCTGTTCATCAGCATCAAGACCGTCAAGTTCCATGTGACGAACGTGCTGAACAAGCTTGGCGTAGAGGACCGCACGCAAGCCGCGATCTACGCGCACAAGCATGATTTGGCGCTCGACTGAACCGGCGCGGGCGACAGGCGGGCGGGCCGCATGGCCGACGCCCGCGCCGAAGCGGCGCCTGCCCCGCTCACAAAGAGGCGGCGCCTGCTTCGCGCGAGCGGGGCTTAGACGCTTTCGTGCAGCCGCCAGCCTTGCGGCGGCAGGAAGCTGCCCGGCGTCCCATACTCGTTGTACTGCGTATAGGGCAGCGTCAGCGCGTCGCTCAGCAGCGAGCGGGACGGCTGCGCCAGCAGCCCGGTCAGGATGTCCTCGGCGCAGGGGAGCAGGCCTTCCGCGCTGAACAGAGCGCGGAGCACGGAGTCCGGCCGCTCGTCGAGCAGGCGGCGCAGGGCGATCGAATCGAGCTGGAGCCTCCCTTTCCCGGCAGCCTCGGCAGGCTGGAATCCGGCTGCTGCGGCGGCAGGATGCGCAGCCAGGCGGCATAGCTCCGATTCAACGTCATCGCTCAACGTCGCGCTGTAGCGGAAGCCCAGCAGCAGCAGCGAGTTCCATCCGCTCTCAAGCCTGCGGACGGCCTCTCCAAGGCCGGGGACGTCCAGGACGCTTCTGCCATCCGCCAGATGGCGGCGGCGTTCCCGCAAGCGGCGGATGTCCAGGAGCTGAGCGGCCATCGCTTCCGACCAGGAAGCGGCCTCCGCGAGCGCTCTCTTCATATGACCTCCTGCTTCTCCATAGAGCAGGCTCCAGTCCGGAGCCCCAGAGGGCGCGGAGGTCTCCGGACGGATGGAGGCGGGCTGGATCGGCGCTGTCCGCTCGATCGAGCGGCGAGGGAAGATCCGTTGCAAGGGCTGGAGCATGGGAGGTCCTCCTTCCTGATGCGGAATGGAATGCTTTCCCTCTTTTACCCGGATCGATCGACGCGCCAAACAGCCTGCTCCCTTTTTTTCGAAAAGGAAGCAGGCTGATCCGCGCTGAGCCGGCCGAGTCCAGCTCCGTATCAGATGAGAAGCAGCAGAAAGGCCAGGGCGGCCAGGCTGACGCCGATCGCCGCGCCGAAGCCATACGGCGGAAATCCGCCAGGGTAGCCGCCGGGATAACCGCCGGGACCGCCCGGATAGCCGAAGCCCTGCGCTCCTCCCTCGGCCGCGCCGGGGCCGTAAGGATAGCCGGGACGGAACGGAAAAGCCTGCGTATGGGCTTCCGGCTCCAAGTCGGCCGACTTGGCGGCCTTGCCTTTTTTGCCCTTGACCTTAGACGGCTTGGCGGTCTTGGCGGCCGAAATGCCGGCGGACAGGAAGCGGCGGTCATGATGCTCCTCGCCGCCGTTCAAGAAAATATGGCCGTCGCGGCAGGCGGTAAGCATGCCGACATGGCGCGTGCCGTCCTTCAGGATCATGCATACGGGCATGCCGCAAAATTGCTTGATGTGGTCTTCGTGAAGCGGTCGAATCGGTTCCATGCTGCCAATCATCCTTTCTGACCGAAGTGGGGGATGGGATGATGCAGTATATTCACCTACGGGCGAATGCGCATGGTCAAATACCCAATTCGGATCATCCGAAAGGAGCGGATCGGATGCAAGCGAACGATTTGGAGCGGAAACGGCGGTCCAGGCAGGCTTTCGGGCTGGGGGCGGCGGCGCTGCTGCTCGCCGTGCTGGCCCTCTACTCGTCTTCCCGCGGGGCGGGGACGCCAGGGTGGGGAGTGCCCGACAAGCCGGCGAGCGCGAGCCAGCTCGTGTCGGCGTCGACGGGCGATCTGGGCCGGCTCTGGCAATGGGCCGATGCGGAGTTCAGCGGCGGCGCGGCCGGCGGCAGCTGGGGACTTCGCTGGCTCGTCCCGGAGCTGACGGAGACGCAGGCGAAGCAGCTGCGGACGCAGCTGGCCGGCGTCGATGCGGCTTCCGTGCCTTCCACGGATGAAAGGGGAGCGGAATCGGGCATTCTATGGAAAGCGGAGCGGACGGACGAAACGGGCCGCTGGCTCGTCTCCGCGCTGCGGAGCGGCAGCGGGGAAGGAGAGATGGAAGCCGTCATCCGGCTGGCAGCGGCGCAGCCCGCTTCCAAGCCGTCGCTGGAGCGCGCGCAAGCGCGGGTGCTCGGCGTCCTGCGCGGCGCCGGCGTGGACGACGCGGCCGCGCTCCTGTCGATTCAGGCAAGCGGGAAAGGGCTGCGGGAGGACAGCGCCGAGCGCATCCTCGCCGCTGCCGAGGCGCGGCGGCTGGACAAGTACGAGGACGAGGCGACGATCGTGTCGACCTACGCCACCGACCGCCTGGAGGGTTCCGTCAGCCTGGAGGCTGATGATGGCTCGGAGCGGGCGAACCTGCAGCTGGCGCAGTCCAAGCCGGGAAACAAACCAGGCGCAGCCATCACGATCGGCGTGCCTTTATTGACGGGCGAGGCCGGCCGGCCCTAGGCGGACGCAGCCGCCATGCTTCGATGCTTGCCGAACGTGAAGGGCCCATGAAGATTGGGTGAGATCAATAGCCGCGCCCTGCACGATATGATACACTACATACCATATCGAACCGATCCAACCAAATTCATGACGAAAGAATGAGGAACATGAACTACTCTAACAAACAGGAACTGACAGCCGCCGAAGGCGCGGTCTACTATCTGTTCGGAGCCACAGGCGATCTGGCGAGGAGGAAGCTGTTCCCGGCGCTCTTTTCCCTATATAAAGAAGGCAAGCTGGCGGAGAACTTCGCGGTCGTCGGCCTCGCCCGCCGTCCTCGCGACAACGGCCAGTTCCGCCAGGACATATTCGAGTCGATCCAGGAGTTCTGCCGGTACAAGCCGTCCGATCCGGAGCTGTGGAGCCGGTTCGCCGATCATTTCGTCTACATGCCGCTGGACATCCACAACGTGGACGGCTTCCGCGAGCTGAACCGGCTGTCCGGCGAGCTCGACCAGAAGTTCGGCATCAACGGCAACCGCCTGTTCTACCTCGCGCTGGCGCCGGAGCTGTTCGGTCCGGTCTCGTTCAACCTGCGGGACGGAGGGCTGCTCGAGTCCGCCGGCTGGCATAAGCTCGTCATCGAAAAGCCGTTCGGCTATGACCTGAAGTCGGCGCGCGAGCTGAACAGCCAGCTGAGCCAGGTGTTCAAGGAAGAAGAGGTGTACCGGATCGACCACTATCTCGGCAAGGAGATGGTGCAGAACATCCAGGTGCTGCGCTTCGCCAACCAGATGTTCGAGCCGCTCTGGAACAAGAACCATATCGCCAACGTGCAGATCACGCTGTCGGAGACGGTCGGCGTCGAGGAGCGCGGCGGCTACTACGACCACTCCGGAGCGCTGCGGGACATGGGCCAGAACCATATCCTGCAGATGATCACGATGATCGCGATGGAGCCGCCGGGACGCCTTCATCCGGAGAGCCTGCGCGACGAAAAGGTCAAGGTGCTCCGCTCGCTGCGCCAGTTCGCCGGCAGCGACGAGGTGCGCGAGCGCGTCGTGCGCGCGCAGTACCGCGCAGGCAGCAGCAAGGTCAAGGAGCTGCCGGGCTACCGGCAGGAGGACAAGGTCGATCCCGAGTCGACGACGGAGACGTACTTCGCCGCCAAGGTGTTTGTGGACAACTTCCGCTGGGCGGGCGTGCCGTTCTACATCCGCACGGGCAAGCGGCTGCCGGTCAAGACGACGGAAGTCGTGATCGAGTTCAAAAACGTGCCGGACAACGTGCTGTTCGCCAAGCGGCATCAGCTCGCTCCGAACCTGCTCGTCATACGCGTCAATCCGATGGAGGGCATCTACCTCAAGATCAACGCCAAGCGGCCGGGCTCCGACAACGAGGTGCAGCCGGTCGCGATGGAGTTCTGCCAAAGCTGCCAGATCGGCATCAATACGCCGGAAGCGTACGAGCTGCTCCTCTACGACGCCGCTCGCGGCGACTCCACATACTTCACCCGCTGGGACGAAGTCGCGGCCGCTTGGACGTTCGTCGACCGCATCGCCGCCGCATGGCGCGAGTCCGACGGCGATCTCCGCTCGTATGCGGCCGGCTCCTGGGGGCCGGAAGAAGCGGATCGCCTGCTGCAGCAGGACGGATTCTTCTGGTGGCCGGTCAACGGCCAGGCCGAAGACAACGTCGTCTGGATCAGCGGCGGCGGCAGCTGATTCGACCGATTCTTCATATCCATCGCCATTCCAATCCTGTTCGGGCATCCGGACAGGATTTGAGGCGTTTTGGCCCGTCTATTCCTTCTCGCGAAAGGGGATTCCTATGTTCAAGATCTACGACATCTCCATGACGGTCCAGCCCGGCATGGCCGTATGGGGCCGCGCTCCCGAAAAGCAGCCGGAGCTGCGCACGCTCAGCCCGCATCCTCCGGACAAGGACGGCGTCTACGAATCCGAGCTGCGGCTCGGCCTCCATACCGGCACGCATCTCGACGCTCCGCTGCATATGCTGGCGGACGGCGATACGATCGAGACGATCGGCCTCGAGGAGCTGGTGGGAAGCGCGCGGGTCGTCGACTTGACGGCCGTGCGCGACGGCATCGGACGCGCCGATCTGGAGCCGCTCGGCCTCGTCCGGGGCGACTGGGTGCTGTTCAAGACGATCAACTCCGAGACGGAAACGTTCGAGGACGACTTTATCTACTTGCGCGAAGATGGCGCTCGGTATTTAATTGAAGTAGGGGTTCGAGGCATCGGCACGGACGCGCTCGGCATCGAGCGCTCGCAGCCGGAATTTCCGACGCATCGGCTGCTGTTCCGCAACCGCATCCTGATTGTGGAGGGCCTCAGGCTCAAGGAGGTCGCCGCCGGAACCTACTTCATGGTCATCGCTCCGCTCAAGCTGAGCGGGATCGAGGCCGCGCCCGCGCGGGCGCTGCTGATCGGTTCATGACAGAGGGGAACAAGCCGATGCTGCATCCGATCTGAGTTTTCCGGCCATCCGCCAACGGAGAGCGACGCACAAGTCGGAGCCTGACGATAAATTGCACGAAGCAAGGAGAAGTCAATGACGAAGCAACTTATGGAAGAGATTCAACACGAAGTCGACAAGAGGCGGACGTTCGCCATCATTTCCCACCCTGACGCCGGCAAGACGACGCTGACCGAGAAGCTGCTGCTGTTCGGCGGCGCGATCCGCGAGGCGGGGTCCGTCAAGGCCCGCAAGGCAAGCAAGCACGCGACCTCCGACTGGATGGAGATCGAGAAGCAGCGCGGCATCTCGGTCACGTCCTCGGTGATGCAGTTCGATTACAAAGGGCATCGCGTCAACATCCTGGATACGCCGGGCCACCAGGACTTCAGCGAGGACACGTACCGCACGCTGACGGCCGCGGACAGCGCGGTCATGCTCATCGACGTCGCCAAGGGCGTCGAGGCGCAGACGATCAAGCTGTTCCAGGTATGCCGCCGGCGCGGCATTCCGATCTTCACGTTCATCAACAAGCTGGACCGCGAAGGGCAGAGCCCGTTCGACCTGATGGAGGAGCTCGAGCGCGTGCTCGGCATCCGCAGCGTGCCGATGAACTGGCCGATCGGCATGGGCCGCGAGCTGTGCGGCGTCTATGACCGCATGAAGGACCAGGTCGAGCTGTTCCAGGGCAACGACCACTCGACGATCGAGGTGCGCAAGGTCGGCGGCTTCCGCGATCCGGTCATCCGCGAGATGGCGGGCGACTATTTGGCCGACCAGCTGGAGCAGGACCTGGAGCTGCTCGATGTCGCGGGCGACCCGTTCGACTTCGAGAAGGTGCGAGCCGGCGAGCTGACGCCGGTGTTCTTCGGCAGCGCGGTCAACAACTTCGGCGTGCAGACGTTCCTGGAGAACTTCCTGCAGCTGGCGCCCAAGCCGACGCCGCGCAACAGCACGAGCGGACCGGTGGAGCCGACGAGCGAGAAGTTCAGCGGCTACGTGTTCAAGATCCAGGCCAACATGAATCCGGCGCACCGCGACCGGATCGCGTTCCTGCGCATCGTCTCCGGCCGCTTCGAGCGCGGCATGAGCGTCAAGCATGTGCGCATGGGCAAGGACATCAAGCTCGCCCAGCCGCAGCAGTTCCTCGCCCAGGACCGCGACATCGTCGAGGCGGCTTATCCGGGCGACATCATCGGCCTGTTCGATCCCGGCATCTTCCGGATCGGCGACTCGCTCGCGATGACCAAGGAGCTCGAGTTCGACGAGCTGCCGACGTTTTCGCCGGAAATTTTCGCCAAGGTATCCATCAAGAACGCGCTCAAGAAAAAGCAGTACGAGAAGGGCCTCGACCAGCTGACCGAAGAGGGCACGATCCAGGTGTTCACGACGGCGGGCGGCTTCGAGGACACGATTCTCGGCGTCGTCGGCCAGCTGCAGTTCGAGGTGTTCGAATACCGCATGAAGGGCGAGTACGGCGTCGACGTCATCCTGCAGCGGATGCCGTTCCAGTTCGCCCGCTGGATCGTCGACGACAATATCGATCCGTCCAAGTACCGCATCAACTCGACGCTCGTGAAGGACAAAAAGGGCAACTATGTCGCGCTCTTCGAGAACGAGTACGCGATGCGCACGGCCATGGACAAAAATCCGACCTCGAAATTCCTCGAGACCGCTCCTTAATGGAGCGGTTTTTTTTGCGCTCGCTCGATGTCGCGATTTCGCATTGACAGCTGAAAGCGCTTCGCGTTAGAATGAACGCGCGTACATTATGATGGCATCAGAGGGTCCAAGAAGAAGCGGAAAGATGGTTTTGCGATGAGGAAGCAAGTAGCGGACAAGGCGGGCGTTTCCGAGGCGACGGTCTCGAGGGTGTTCAGCGGATCCGAGGCGGTGAAGCCGAAAACCCGCGAGCGGGTGCTGCAGGCGGCAAGCGAGCTGGGCTACGTGCCGAGCGAGCTGGCGCGGCAGTTCGCGAAGCGGCGCAGCGGCAATATCGGAGTCGTGCTTCCGTACCTGCCCAAGGTGCAGCTGTTCTCGACGTATTATTTCTCGGAAATTCTCGGCGGCATCAGCGAGGCGGCGCGGGAGCTCGGTTCCGACCTGCTGCTGCTGCAGCGCAGCCCGGACGAGCGGCGGGAATACGGGCTGCTGTTCCGGCAGCGCAAGGTCGGCGGCCTGATCGTGCTCGGCGCCCGCGACGGCGAGGAGGAGCGAGAGGCGCTGCTGGAGCTGGAGCGGGACGGGCATGCCTACGCGCTCGTCAATCAGCGGATGGAAGGGCTCGAGCAGCGGACCGTGGAGGCGGATCATCGGGAAGGAAGCCGGCTGGCGACGGCGCATCTGCTGGAGCAGGGCTGGAGCCGTCCGGCGTTTGTCGGCGGTCCGCCGGATTATTCCAACAGCCGCGACCGGCTGCTCGGCTACCGCGATGCGATGAGCGCCGCCGGCGCGGAGCGGCTCGAGCCGCTCGTCGGCAACTATAGCCGCAAAAGCGGGCTGGAGATGGCTGACGCTGCGGCTCGGCTGATTCGCAGCGGCGAGGCCGACGCGCTGGCGGCGGCGAACGACCGCATGGCGATCGGCCTGCTGCAAGGAATGCGGCAGCTCGGGCTGGAAGCCGGCCGGGACTATGGCCTGGCCGGCTACGACGATTCCGACGGCGCGAGGCTGACGCAGCCGGCGCTGACGAGCGTTTCGGCCAGCTTTTACGAGATGGGCCGGCTGGCGGCGAGGATGGCGCTCGGCGAGCTGGAGCGGCCGGACGGGAAGCTGCCGCCGCGGCTCGTCGTGCGGGAGTCGAGCCTGAAGCGGGATGTCGAGCGGAATTGACCAATTCAAGCGAAACGGGGAGAGGCATATGGCGCAAGCGGAAGTGAAGAACACCCTTCGGATCGGCATGATCGGCTACAAGTTCATGGGCAAGGCGCACAGCAACGCCTATCGGGCGCTGCCGATGTTTTTCGGCGGCGCTCCGCTGCTGCCGGAGATGGCCGTACTGTGCGGGCGTGATGCCTCCGCGGCCGAGACGGCGAGAGCTCAGCTCGGCTGGCGGGAGCTGGAGACGGACTGGCGCAAGCTGGTGGAGCGCGACGATCTCGATCTGATCGACATCAACGCGCCGAGCGACGCGCATCTGGAGATCGCGGTCGCGGCGGCGAACGCGGGCAAGCATCTGTTCTGCGAGAAGCCGCTGGCGCTCTCGCTGGCGGATGCCCGCACGATGCTGAAGGCGGCCGAGGATGCCGGGGTCAAGCATATGACCGGCTTCAACTACCGCTTCTCGCCGGCGGTGAAGCTGGCGAAGAAGCTTGTGGAGGAAGGGCGGCTCGGACGCATCTATCATTTCCGCGCGTGGTTCCTGCAGGACTGGATCGTCGATCCGGACTTCCCGCTCGTATGGCGGCTGCAAAAGGAGATCGCCGGCTCGGGCTCGCATGGCGATCTCGGGGCGCATCTGATCGACCTGGCCCGCCATCTGGTCGGAGAGTTCGACGAGGTGGTCGGCATGAGCGAGACGTTCGTCAAGGAGCGTCCGCTGCCGACGGAAATGTCCGGGCTGAGCGCGAAGGGCGGCGCGTCCGCGGATGCGCCGCGCGGCCCGGTCACGGTCGACGACGCCACGCTGTTCCTGGCGCGCTTCGCGAACGGGGCGCTCGGCAGCTTCGAGGCGACGCGCTTCGCGCCGGGACATCGCAGCACCAACTCGTTCGAGATCAACGGCAGCAAGGGCAGCGTCCGCTTCGACTTCGAGCGGATGAACGAGCTGGAGGTGTATTTCGCCGACGATGCGGAGGACGTGCAGGGCTTCCGGCGGGTGCTGTGCACGGATGCGGCCCACGCCTATTCGGAGGCTTGGTGGCCGGCCGGGCATACGATCGGATTCGAGCATACGTTCACGCATGAGATGCTGGAGCTGATGAGCGCGGTCGCGGAAGACCGCCAGCCGAGCCCGAGCTTCGTGGACGGCGTCAAGTGCCAGGAGGTGCTCGAGGCGGTGGAGCGCTCCGTGGAGGAGCGCCGCTGGGTGAAGCTGGCGGAGATGGAGCAAGGCTGAACGGCGGCGGAAGATCGGGAACCGGGAGAGGGGAAGAGAAGAAATGAATAAACAGGCATTGATCGTGCAAGGCGGCTGGGACGGCCATCAGCCCGCGGAGGTGGCGGAGCTGCTGGCCGGCGTGCTTCGCGGCGAAGGCTTCGAGGTGAAGGTCTCGGATACGCTGGACAGCTTCAAGGATGCGGCGCTGATGGCGTCGCTCGACCTGATCGTGCCGATCTGGACGATGGGCACGATCGAGCAGGAGCAGCTGAAGCCGCTGCTCGAGACGGTGCAGGCCGGCTGCGGGCTGGCCGGCTGCCACGGCGGGATGTCGGACGCGTTCCGTCAGGAGGTCGACTATCAGTACATGGTCGGCGGCCAGTGGGTCGCGCATCCGGGCAACGACGGCGTCCGCTACGATGTCGAGATGGTCGACGCGGACGATCCGCTGACGTCCGGCATCGGGACGATCGAGGTCGCCTCGGAGAAGTACTACATGCATGTCGATCCGGCGATCAACGTCCATGCGATCACCCGGTTCGGCGAGACGGAGATGCCGGTCGTCTGGACGAAGGGCTGGGGCGCAGGACGCGTCTATCACTGCACGCTCGGCCATCAGGCGAACATCGTCGAGATGCCGCAGGTGCTGGAGCTGATGCGGCGCGGCATGCTGTGGGCGGCAGAAGGAAAACAAGCGTCTCGGGAAGCGGCAGCCGGGACGGCTCAGGAGGAGACGACGCGATGAGCGGAAGCATGCGGAAGGCGAAGGTCGGCATCATCGGCTGCGGCAACATCAGCCGCATCTATTGCAAGAATCTGCTGGCTTATGAAGAAACGGAGCTCGTGTTCTGCGCCGATCTCGATCCGGCCCGGGCCGCGGAGCGCGCGGCGGAGTACGGCGTGCCGAAATCCGGCACGGCGGAGGAGCTGCTGGCCGATCCGGAGGTAGAGATCGTCGTCAACCTGACGATCCCGGCCTCGCATGCGCGGGTCAGCCTGCAGGCGCTGGAGGCGGGCAAGCATGTCTACGCGGAGAAGCCGATCACGGTGACGCGCGAGGAGGCGCTCGCGCTGCAGGAAGCGTCGCGCCGCACCGGCAAGCGCATCGCCGGCGCTCCGGAGACGTTCCTTGGCGGAGCGATCCAGACCTGCCGCCGGCTGATCGACGAAGGCGCGATCGGTCGTCCGGTCGCCGCCTCGGCGTTCATGCTGAGCGGAGGCCACGAGAGCTGGCATCCGGATCCGGAGTTCTACTACAAGCAAGGCGGAGGCCCGATGTTCGACATGGGGCCGTACTACCTGACCGCGCTCGTGACGCTGCTCGGTCCGATCGCTTCGGTCACCGGCTCGGCCGTGACGACTCACGCCGAGCGGCTGATCCGCAGCGAGCCGAAAAAGGGCACGCTCATCCAGGTCGAGGTGCCGACGCATCTGGCCGGCGTCCTGGATTTTGAAAACGGGGCGGTAGCGACGCTCGTGACGAGCTTCGACACCCCGGGAGGCACGACCGTTCCGCCGATCGAGATCTACGGCACCGAGGGCACGCTGCTCGTGCCGGATCCGAACGGCTTCGGCGGAGACGTGCAGCTGCGCCGGATCGGCTCGCCGGGCTTCGAGAGCATCCCGCTGACGCATGGCTATACGGACAACAATCGCGGCATCGGCGTCGCCGATCTGGCCCGCGCGATCCGCGAGGAGCGGCCTCATCGCGCGAGCGGCGACATGGCGGCGCATGTGCTGGAGGCGATGCATGGCATCCATGACGCGGCGGCAACGGGCATCCGCTACCGCATGCGCAGCCGCTGCGAGCGGCCGGAGCCGATGCCGGAGCTGCAGCCGGAGGACGGCGCGGCGGCAGGCTGACGGCTTCCGCAGCGCGGATCGGCGAATGCGGATTGGCGGAAGGAATCGCCGGCGCGCGGAATTGGAAGGGTAAAGGCCGGATGCGGCAGCTGCCGCGCCCGGCCTAGTTGGTTTTGTCCAGCTCCTCGAGCTGGAAGGCGGTGCGGAAGCGCAGGCTGTCCGCCGGAGATCGCAGGGAGCGTCCGCTCAGCTGCTCGATTTTGGCGATCCGGTAGATGACCGTATTGCGGTGGACGAACAGCGCCTTGGCGGTGTCGGCGATACGTCCGTGATGCTCGTAGTAGGCGCGCAGCGTCCGGCGCAGCTCCTCGCTCTCCTCGGCGAGATCGAGCGCGCCGAACGTCTCGGCGACGAAGCGGCGGCGTTCCTGGAGCGGCAGCATCCGCAGCAGCTCGGGCAGCTCGCGCACATGGCTGAACTGGATGAAGCGCCGCTTGCCACCGAGCAGGCCGGACTGCCAGGCGTCCTGCGCTTCCTGGAAAGAGCGCGCAAGAAAGCTCAGCGTCTCGGCCGGATTGCCGATGCCGCAGCTGAGTCCGGCGCCGAGCGCTTCCGCGGCTTGGCCGACGGCTCGCTGCAGCGGCGAGCCGAGCAGCGGCTCCAGTCCGCTCGCTCCGCCTGCCCGGCAAGGCTCGATCATCGCCAGGCCGTCCTGCTTGGCGAACAGCAGCCCGCCGAGACCGGCGGAGCGCGCGGCTTTTTTGACCGCTTCGTACAAGGCGTCCCGCTCGCGCCGATCCATCCGCTGCGGACTCGACTCGCCCCCGGCCATCAGGTCGGACGGCGGGTCTTTTTTGATGACGACGCAAACATAGGGCTGCAACGGCTGCAGGCCGTAGACGCTGCCCCGCCGCGCGATCTCGTCCTCCTGGACGATCAGCCCGTCGACGACATCGGAGAGGAAGTCATGCTTGTAGCGGCGCGAGCGCTCGCGCACGGCCAGCGTCTTGAGCAGCTCGAAGCTGGCGACGTTCGCCGCCTGCTCCAGCGTCTGGTAGACCATCTCGTCGGGAGAGCCGTCGCGGCATAAGGCCAGCAGCCCGCCTTGGAGCTGGGTCGTATGGATCGGCGCGGCGAGCACGCCGGACCAGCTGGAGCCGTGGCGATCCAGCGGGAAATAGACCGGGCGGAGGGAGGAGAGCCCTTGACTCTCGCGCAGCCTCCGGAAAATAGAGCTGCCGAGCGGCTCGCCCGTGCCGGAGGACGGCCGCTCGCTGGACATCAAGTCAGCGGGCCAAGCGCCGCCCGCACCGATGCCTGAGGTCGCCAGCGGCTCTCCTTCGATCCCGAGCAGCAGCACGGGCAGGCCGATCAGGCGGCCGACGGCCTCGGTCAGATCCTGGAGGCTGCGCCCTTCCATGACGAGCTCGGTCAGCTGGCGATGGGCGAGCAGCGCATAGCGCATCTCCTCCGTGCGGAACTGCAGGATGCGGCCCATCAGCTGCTGCACCGCATCGGCCAGCGAGCAGTCCAGCCCCAGCTCCAGCAGCGGCAGCTGATGGCGGTCCGCCGCTTCCTGCAGCCCGGCCGGCATGCGGTCGAAGTAGCGCTTCGTCTTGATGCCGAGGCCGGCGCAGCCGAGCCGGGCCATCTCCTCGATGAGGCGCAGCAGCATCTCCGGCTTGTCCTTGACGGCATAGGCGGTCGTGAGCAGCAGCTCATTCGGCTTCAGGAAGTCAAAAATATCCGGCGAATCCATCATGTTGACGCTGGCGACCATCCGGTCGAGCCCGCCCTTGCCGCCGATGAGCCGGGAGCTGCCGAGCACGGGCGCATCAATCAGATCTCCGATCCTCATCGTCCTTCTTCCTCTCGTCATATATATGTCAGATATTCAATCCTGCGAGAGTTCCTTTGGTCATTCGAGCCAAGTGGGCTCTATTTTTTCGTTAAGTATAACCAAAGACAGCAAGGGGAGCAATCCATTATGCTAGTTTCAAGTCAAAGAATGTTAGAAAACATGACATAAACGGGGTGGAGACAGATGGGCACGATACTGATTCGAAACGGCTCCGTCCTGACGATGAACGACAGCCGAGAGCTGCTGGAGCCGGGATATGTGCTGGTGGAGGACGACCGGATCGTCGAGGTCGGCCGCTGGCCGCTGGAGGAAGGCGAGGCGAGGCTGCTCTCGCGGGCCGAACGGATCATCGATGCGGGCGGGATGGCGGTCATCCCGGGGCTGGTCAACGGGCATACGCATCTGTTCCAGACGTTTCTGCGCGGCGTATCCGACGAGTTCCGGCTGTCCGACTGGCTGCGGCAGGTGATCTGGCCGGGCTCGCTGGCGATGGAAGAAGAGGATTTTTATTTGGCGGCGATGATCGGCTGCATCGAGAACCTGAAGTCCGGCGCGACGACGATCATGGACCATCACTACATCCATACGTTTGAAGGCAATACGGACGGCGTGCTGCAGGCGATGCGCGAAAGCGGCATCCGAGGCTATCTGGCGCGGGGCGGAGTCGATCTGAGCTACGAGGAGCGGCTGCGCGAGGAGGAGGAGGACATCTTCCGCCGCACGGAGGAGGCGCTGGAGCGCTGGGACGGCGAGGCGGGCGGCCGGCTGCGGATCGCGATGGGGCCGCTCAATCTGTACGGCTGCTCGCGGCAGTTCCTGGAGCGGGCAGGCCGATTCAGCCGCGAGCGCGGGCTCATCGCCCACATCCATGTCGCGGAGACGAGCAGCCAGATTGAAAATACGCTGGAGCGCTTCGGCCTCCGCAACCTGGAGCTGGTCGAGGCGTCCGGCCTGCTCGGGCCGTCGACCCAGGTCGTCCACGGCATCTGGCTCAGCGACCGCGAGCTGGAGCTGATCCGGGATGCGGGCGCGTCCGTCATCCACTGTCCCGTATCCAACCTGTACCTCGCCTCCGGCGTCGCCAGAGTGCCGGACATGCTGGAGGCCGGCATCAACGTCGCGCTCGGCACGGACGGACCGGGCAGCAACAACTGCCAGGACAATCTGGAGGTGCTCAAGTTCACCGCCTGCCTGCACAAGCTGGATCGGATGGACTCGACCGTGCTGCCGCCGATGCAGGTGCTGGAGCTCGGCACGAGAGGCGGAGCGAAGGCGCTCGGCCGCGAGCATGACCTGGGCAAGCTCGCGCCGGGCATGAAGGCCGACATCGTCATCGTCGATCTGCAAAAGGCGCATATCGCGCCGGTGCACCGCATCTCCTCGGCGCTCGTGTACAACGCCAACGGCAACGATGTGCACACGGTGCTCGTGGACGGACGCGTCGTCGTCAGCGGCGGCCGCTGCACGCTCGTCGACGAGGCGGAGGTGATCCGCCGCGCCCAGAGCCGCGTCGATCGGCTGCGAAGCCGGCTGGCCGCCTCTTATCCGGCCTACGCCCAGCGGGGCTGACGCCGGATCGGAGGCGAGATCGACAGAAGTTCCATAGAAGGGGGTCATCCATTTGGGAGATAAGGGCACGGCCCGTGAAAAAGCCCTCCTGCTGCTCGTCGAAGCGCTGTTTTACGCTCTGGCGCTTGCCGGGGCGCTGGCGGCAGGAGCGGCGGTGATGGCGGCGGCGGGCATCTCGCCCTGGTCGGCCTATCCGGTCCTGTGGGAGGGGGCGGCCGGCAGCGCGAACAGCATCAAGGAAACGCTCGTGAAGGCGACGCCGCTGCTGCTTACGGGGCTCGCCTACAGCTTCGCTTACCGCTGCGGCCTGTTCAACATCGGCGCCGAAGGCCAGCTCTACGCCGGAGCGCTCGCCGGCACGGCGGCGGCGCTGCTGCTGCCGCCGCTGCCGGGCTGGCTGCATCTGCCGCTGGCGCTGCTGTGCGGCATGGCGGGCGGGGCGCTCTGGGGCGGCATCGCCGGAGCGCTCAAGGCCGGCCGAGGAGCAAGCGAGATCATCAATACGATCATGCTCAATTATGTCGGCCTGTACGTCGTCAGCTACATGGTGACGGGGCCGCTGCGCGATGCCGGCGGGTCGCTGCCGCAGACGGCGGCGATTCCGCTGGCGGCGGAGCTGCCCAGGCTGCTCGGCTCGCGGCTGCATGCCGGCGTGTTCGTCGCGCTGGGCGCGGCGCTCATCGCCTATCTCCTGCTGCATCGCTCGGCATGGGGCTACGAGATCCGCTCTGCCGGCTCGAACTGGCGGGCGGCCGAGGTGATGGGCATGCCGGTGAGGCGCAACACCGTGCTTGTGCTCATGGCGAGCGGCGGCTTCGCCGGTCTGGCCGGGTGGGTCGAGATCGCCGGCGTGCAGCATCGGCTGCTGCAGAATTTTTCCCCGGGCTTCGGCTATGACGGCATCGCGGTCGCGCTGCTCGGAGGCGCGCATCCGCTCGGAAACATCCTGTCGGCGCTGCTGTTCGGCGGACTGCGCAGCGGAGCGAACGCGATGCAGCGCGCGACGGGCGCCTCGACTTCTCTCGTCTACGTCATCCAGGCGGTGCTCATCATCCTGCTGCTCTGCAACCGCTACTGGCTGGCCGGGGTGAAGCGGACGATCGTCGCGCGGCTCGTCGGCCAGCGGTCGGCGGAGCAATCCGGGCACTCCGGGCAATCCGGCCAAACCGGACAGAGCGCGGCTATCGATTCCAAGCTAGGAGGGGAAGGCGCATGAGCGCAGACGTATGGATCAACTACGCAGCGGCGGCAATCCGGCTGTCCGCGATCGTGCTGCTGGCTTCGCTCGGCGTGCTGTTCATGGCGCGCAGCGGCATCCTGAACATCGGCATGGAGGGCATGATGCTGATCGGCGCGCTGGCTGCGGTGCTCGGCTCGGCCGCCGGCGGCAGCGCCTGGATGGGACTGGCGGCCGGCGCTGCCGCGGGCTGCCTGATCGGCCTTCTGTTCGCCTTTCTCGTCGTCACGACCGGAGCGGACCAGGTCATCATCGGCACCGCGCTCAATCTGCTCGGCCTTGGCGTGACGACCGTTTTCGGGCGCAGCCTGCTCGGCATGGGCACGGAAGCGCGGCAGGCGGTCAGCCTGCAGCCGTGGCCGGTTCCGCTGCTGAGCGATCTGCCGGTCGTCGGACCGCTGCTGTTCCAGCACAATGCACTGACTTATCTCGCCTTCCTGCTGCTGCCGGCCGTCAGCCTCGTCCTGTATCGGACGAACTGGGGACTCAGCGTGCGTGCGGTCGGCGAGCATCCGCTGGCCGCCGATACGCTCGGCGTGCGCGTGCATCGCATCCGCTACCAGTGCTGCGCCATCGGCGGCGTGCTGGCTGGACTTGCGGGGGCGGCGCTGTCGATCGGCATCTTGAACCAGTTCACGGAAAATATGGTGGCGGGGCGAGGGTTCATCGCCTTGTCCGCGGTCATCTTCGGCCGCTGGACGCCAGGGGGCACGGCGGCGGGCTCGCTGCTGTTCGGCGCTGCCGACGCGCTGCAGCTGCGCTTCCAGACGCTCGGCATCGAGATTCCGTACCAGCTGCTCCTCCTCTTCCCGTATGTGCTGACGATGCTCGCCCTATCCTGGTTCTCGGGCCGGACACGGGCGCCGGCAGCGACGGCCATGCCGTACAAAAGCGCCGCCAACCGCGCCTGAGCTTGCTCGAAGCCTAGATAAGGAGGGAACGCCATGCGGACAAACGGCAAAGCGGCGGGAGAAAGCATGCTCGCCACCCGCGGACTGACAAAGCGGTTCGGCTCGTTCACGGCGAACGACAGGCTGGACCTCGATATCCGGCGCGGCGAGATCCACGCCATCCTCGGCGAGAACGGCGCCGGCAAAAGCACGCTCATGAACATGCTCTCGGGGCTGATCGAGCCGGACGAGGGCGAGATCCTCTTCAACGGAGCGCCGGTCCGCTTCGATTCGCCTCGCGCGGCGATGAGAGCGGGCATCGGCATGGTGCATCAGCACTTCATGCTCGTGCCGGCGCTGACGGCGGCGGAAAACGTAATGATCGGCCTGAAGCAGGGTCGCGGTCCGCTGTTCCGCAAGCGGCAGGCTTGCCGCGACATCGAGCGGCTGTCGGAGCGGTTCGGACTGCGGATCGATCCCCGGCGCAAGGTGCAGGAGCTGTCCGTCGGACAGCAGCAGCGCGTGGAGATCGTCAAGACGCTGTATCGCGGAGCCGAGTTCATTATTCTCGACGAACCGACGGCGGTGCTGACGCCGCCGGAGGTGGAGGAGCTGATCGTCATTTTGCGCCGCTTGCGGGAGCAGGGCAAGACGATCGTATTCATCAGCCACAAGCTGCAGGAGGTGATGAGCGTCTGCGACCGGGTGAGCGTGCTGCGCTCCGGCCAGCTCGTCGCCAGCCGGGACATCGCTTCGACGAGCGCCTCCGAGCTGGCCGCGCTCATGGTCGGGCGCGAGCTGAAGCCGGTCTCGAACCGGACGGCGCGCCGGCAAGGGCAGACGCATCTGAAGATGAAGGAGGTGCATGCGCCGGCGCCGGAAGGCCAGCCGCTGCAGGGGGTGTCGCTGGAGCTGCGGGAGGGTGAGATATTGGGCATCGCCGGCGTCGACGGCAACGGCCAGCGGGAGCTGTGCGAGGCGCTGCTCGGCCTGCTGCCGATCGCAAGCGGCGAGGTGGAGCTGGGCGGGAAGCGCCTGGAGCGGCCCAATCCGCGGCGGCTGGCGGAGCTCGGGGTCGGCTACATCCCCGAGGATCGGCATCGCGAGGGGCTGTGCCTCGATCTGACTATCGGCGAAAGCTTGATCGCCAAGTCCTATCGCAGCGCTCCGTTCAGCCGCTTCGGGCTGCTGCGCCGGCTTGAAATCCGCCAGGCCGCGGAGCAGGCGGTGCAGTCGTTCCGCGTGCGGACGCCGGGTCTGAGCAAGCCGGTGCGGGCGCTGTCCGGAGGCAATCAGCAGAAGGTCGTGCTGGCGCGCGAGCTGATGCTGGAGCCGAGCCTGCTGCTGGCGATGCAGCCGACGCGGGGCATGGACGTCGGCGCCGCCGAGCATGTGCGCGAGCGGCTGCTCGCCGAGCGCGAGCGCGGCTGCGCCGTGCTGCTGCTGTCGACGGAGCTGGAGGAGCTGCTCGCTCTGTCCGACCGCATCGCGGTGATGTACCAGGGCCGGCTGCTCGGACAGCTGGAGCGCGGCGAGTTCGACGCGGGCCGGATCGGCATGTGGATGGCCGGCATGGAGAGCTGACCGTTCAGGCGGGCGCGGCTCGCGGCTGGAGGAGGTTCATTTCAAACCAAAACGGGGGTCGATGAGATGGAACAGGCATACGGAATGAAGCAGCAGGAAAACGGCAGGAAGCGGCTCGGCAAGCGGAGCCGCATGAGGACGTCGCGGCTGATCGCGCTGCTGCTGGCGCTGACGCTGCTGCTGGCAGGATGCGGCGGCAACAAGGCGGCCGGAACGACTGCCAAGCCGGAAGCGGAAGCGGCGGGCAAGAGCGGCTTCAAGGTCGCCTTGCTGACGCCGGGAGCGGTGAACGACAACGGCTGGAACAGCGTCGCCTACAACGGCTTGCTGAAGATCAAGGATGTGCTCGGAGCCGATACCCAGCATTCGGAGAAGGTCGGGCAATCCGACGCGGCGGAGTTCATCCGCGGCTATGCGCAGGACGGCTTTCAGGTCGTGATCGGCCATGGATTCGAATACGCCGAGCCGATGATGGAGATCGCCAAGGAATTCCCGGACACCTGGTTCCTCGTGACGAGCGCCGCCGTCTCTCAGGAGCCGAACGTCGCCTCGATCAGCATCAACAACCGCGAGCAAGGCTATCTGATGGGCACGGCGGCCGCGCTGCTGTCCAAGTCGGGCAAGGTTGCCGCCATCGGAGGCACGGACATCCCGCCGATCACCAATTCCGTCGCCGGCTTCAAGGAGGGCGCGGAGGCGGCCGTGCCGGGCATCGAGGTGTTCACGGCGATGACAGGCAGCAACGATGACATCGCCAAGGCGAAGGAGACGGCCATTTCGATGATCGAAAAAGGCGCGGACGTCGTGATGGCGAATGCGAACGCGGCCGGCAACGGCGGCATCGAGGCGGCGAAGCAGAAGGGCGTGCTGTCGATCGGCTCCAATGTCGATCTGAATGCGCTCGCGCCGGACACGGTCGCCGTCAGCGTCATCCAGGACTACCCGGCGGCGATGGCGTCGGTCGTGAAGGACATCAAGGAAGGCCGCATGAAAGCGGAGCCCAAGATGCTGGGCGTCAAGGAAGGCGCCGTGTATCTGAGTCCGTACCACGGCTTTGAATCGAGCATCCCGCAAGCGGTCAAGGACAAGATCGAGGCGGTCTTCGTCTCGCTCCATAGCGGCGAGCTGCAGGTCAAGAACGAACAATAGGAGGAAGAGACCATGAGCATGACAATCCCGAACACCTCGAACTACGCCGATCCGGCGCCGCTCAAGGACGGCGTCCTGGAGCATGAGTGGCATCCGGCCTGCTCGTCGGCCGAGCTGCAGCAAAAGCCTCTGTCCGTCATCGTGCTCGGCGAGCGCGTCGCCGTCTACCGCACGTCGCGAGGCGTGCATGCGCTGCGCGACCTGTGCGTCCATCGCGGGGCGATGCTGTCCAAGGGCTGGGTGGAGAACGACCGCGATCTCGTCTGTCCATACCATGGCTGGAAGTACGATGCCGACGGCAAATGCGTGTGCATCCCGGCGCAAGGCAAGGACGACCGCATCCCGCCGCGCGCCAGGGCGGTCAAATATCAGGCGCGCGAAAAATACGGCATCGTCTGGGTGTGCATCGGCGAGCCGGCCGCCGAGCTGCCCGACTTCGCCGAATTCGAGACGGCGGAATATCGGCCGCTCGTCTGCGGTCCCTACCGCGTGAACGCGGCGGGCACGCGCGTCATCGAGAACTTCACCGACTTCGCCCATCTGATGTATGTGCATGGCGGCCTGCTCGGTCATCCCGATTATGCGGAGCTGCCGGACTTCGAGGTGTACCGCGAGGAGGGGCGCGTCTACACCGGAGATGTGCCGATTTTCCAGCCGGTCGCCCACTCCGGCTCGGAGCATGCCGAGGGCACGACCTATGTGTACGTCAAGGAGGTGTTCCGTCCGCTGGCCGCGCGGCTGTCCAAGCGCGATGCGGCTACCGGCCAGACGCTGTGGATCATGCTGACGGTGCTGCCGGTGTCGGAGAAGGAGTGCCTCGTCTATATGCCGGTGTCGCGCAACTATGCGTTCGACGTGGACGATCAGAGCTTCATCGACTTCCAGGATACGGTATTCGAGCAGGACAAGTGGATCATCGAGACGCAAAAGCCGGAGCTGCTGCCGCTTGACCTGCAGGCCGAGCTGAACCATAAGGCTGACAAGCTGTCGGTCGCCTATCGGAAATGGATCGCCGGCATGGGCATGCGCACCTGCATGGCCTAGCTCCAAAAGCCCTGTTTTCGCGGAGGTCGCGAAAACAGGGCTGTCGGGGCTTGTTCGGCCCAATAGGCCGGAACGCTCGCAAGCCGGACGGCATGCGGCAAGGCGGAAAGATCAGCTCTGCTGCGACTGGCTGTGCAGATGCCCGTGCAGCTTGCCGACGAGCGACTGCTGCTCGGCGGCCGCGCTGTCCTTCCAGATCATCTCGAACAGCACGCCGAGGCCCGGAAGGGCCTTTTCGTCGCTGTCGATGGAATCCCGGATGATCTCGCTCAGCTCGCCTTCGGACTTGTCCTGCACGATCTGCGTTATCGCCTCTCGCAGGTTGAATTGGCTCATCGCTTGCTCATTCCTCCTTGAATTCGGATCGCCGTTAGGTTGCCCGTCCCGGGCCGCGGACATTCGGGAAATCGCCTGCCGTATGCTATAATGGATGCCATCAGAGCGGATTGGAAAGGCGGGAAGGTAAGGCATGCGCAAAAAGCAGTTTGCCGTCATCGGCATGGGCCGCTTCGGCTCAAGCGTCGCCCAGGCGCTGTCGGAGATGGGCTTCGAGGTGCTCGCCATCGACAGCGACGAGGAACGGATCCAGGACATGGCGCCGATCGTCACCCATGCGGTATCGGCCGACACGACCGACGAGGAGGCGCTGCGCGCGATCGGCATCCGCAACTTCGACGTCGTCGTCGTCGCCATCGGGGAGGACATCCAGGCGAGCATCCTGACGACGCTCATCCTCAAGGATCTCGGCGTGCCGCAGCTGATCGTCAAGGCGCAGAACGAGCTGCACGGCAAGGTGCTCGGCAAGATCGGCGCGGACCGCGTCATCTATCCGGAGCGGGACATGGGGCTTAGGGTCGCCCATCATCTGATCTCGCCGAGCGTGCTCGACTTCATCGAGCTGACGCCGGAGCACGGCATCATCGAGTTCGAGGCACCGGACGCGATGCTCGGCCGCACGATCAAGCAGCTCGACATCCGGGCCAAGTACCAATGCAACGTGCTCGGCATCAAGGCCGGCGGCAAGATGGACATCACGCCGATGCCGGATCAGGTCATCCGCAGCGGCGACGTGCTCGTCATCGTCGGCGCCAACAAGGATCTGCTGCGGCTCGAGGTCGAGTTTGCCGTGACGCGCGAGGTGAAGAGCCGGTGATCGAGGCGCCGCTGACGATCGCCTCGACCGCCAATCCCAAGGTCAAGGCATGGGCCTCCCTGCAGGAAAAGAAGCATCGCGACCGGCTCGGCCAGTTCCTCGCCGAAGGGCCGCATATGATCGCCGAGGCGCTCTCCTGCGGAGCCGTCGTGCGCGCCGTCGTCTACGACGCGGAACGGGGCTTGCCGCCGGAGCTGGCGGAGCCGCTGCGCCTCTACGGCAAGGCCGTCGAGCTCGTCGCGGCCTCGCGCGCCGTCGTCGCGAAGTGCGCCGGCACCGACTCGCCGCCGCCGGCATTCGCCGTCGTCGACAAGCCGTCGGCGGACCGCTCGGCGCTCTACCGCGAGCGCGGCTTCGTCGTCGTGCTGGACGGCGTGCGCGACCCCGGCAACGCCGGCACGATCATCCGCAGCGCGGACGCGGCCGGAGCCGACGCGGTCGTGCTGGGCCGAGGCTGCGTCGACCTGTACAACCCCAAGGTCGTGCGCTCGACGATGGGCTCGCTGTTTCATCTGCCTGTGCTGGAGGGCGATCTGGCCGAGCTGCTGCCGGAGGCGCGGTCGCGCGGGATGAAGCTCGCGGGCACGAGCCTGCAGGCGGCGCGCGGGCTGTACGAGTGCGACTTGACGGAGCCGACCTGGCTGCTGCTCGGCAGCGAGGCCGACGGACTGTCGCCGCTGTCGCTGCAGCAGATGGATTACGGCGTCCTGATCCCGATGAAGGGACGCAGCGAATCGCTCAATGTGGCGATGGCCGCCACGATCGTGCTGTACGAGGCGATGCGGCAGCGGGAGTTTTAGGCGAAGGACGGGAAAAAGCGTATGCGTTGCAGGTTTTCGCTTGTCGCCAGCTGAAACGATGGGCTCGCATCAAGACATGTTGTTCAATCGCGATTAGCGGCCTGAGCAACTTTCGATGCAAGAAGGAGGGCAATGCCAATTGGGCATTGCCCTCCTTTGTTTATAGATGGCTGCACAGATGAGCACGACGCTGCCCGGCATGTCGGCGCGGACGTCCTTCGGGGGGAGCGCCGTCGACTGCGAGGCTATTTTTTTTGCCTTCGGGTCATAGTCGCGCGAAATAGCCGACGCTAAAAATACCCGCGCTTCCGGCTAATTTATTCTGCTTATTCCGGTTCAAAATGCCTTTTATACTTGGCTTAGATGCGAGCCGCGCCTGTCGCGCTGCAGAAAATTGAAGGTCCTGTCATCAAAAGGGGGAGGGAGGAAAGCTGCGCTTCTTTTGGCAATAGAACATGATTAAAAACCGAATGGGGGGCCATAAGCCATGAAAAGAACGACCCTGCTGTCTACTATGCTTGTTTTCCTGTTCCTTCTCGCTGCCTGCGGCAACGGAGGCTCGACAACAAATTCGAATAACGCCGTTGAGGCGTCGGGCAACCAGGCATCCAATACTGCGGCCAACACAACGCCGGATACGGCTGGCCCGGTCGACGGTCCGATCACCATTAATCAGGACCTGCCGGACAAGGACATCCTGAGCAAAGGTCCAGACGGCGAAAGCGCTGTCTCGGCCAAGACGTTGTCGCTATCGCCGGAGGAGCTGGCAAAGGTCCAGGAAGGCAACTTTACGGCAGCGATCTCGATGCACTATGCCGGCAACGACTGGTCGGCCGCTCAGCTCAAGGGGCTGAAGGATACGTTCGCCAAGATGAACATCGAGATCGTAGCCACGACTGACGCGAACTTCAAGGCGGAAACGCAGGTCGCCAATATCGAGACGATTCTGGCCAAGAAGCCGGATATTCTCGTGAGCATTCCGGTCGACGCCGTATCTACGGCAAGTGCGTACAAGAAGGCGGCTGCCCAGGGCGTCAAGCTCGTCTTCATGGACAATAAAGCCGCAGGTCTAACGGCCGGCCAGGATTATGTGAGTGTCGTTTCCGCCGACAACTACGGCAACGGCGTAGAAGCCGCACACATTCTCGCCAAGGCGATCGGCGAAGAAGGCGACATTGGCGTGATCTTCCACGACGCGGACTTCTTCGTGACGAAGCAGCGCACCGAAGCGTTCGAGAAGACGATCAAGGAATCGTATCCGAATATTCATATCGTCGAGCGCGGCGGCATTGCAGGTCCGAACGACGGCGAGAAAGTAGCCGCGGCGATGCTGACCAAGCACCCCAAGCTGAAGGGCATGTTCGTCGTATGGGATGTGCCGGCTGAAGGCGCCATGGCCGCCGCCCGTTCGGCAGGCCGCACCGATCTCGCCATTTCCACGATCGATCTCGGCACGAACGTTGCCCTGGAAATCGCCAAAGGCGGCATGATCAAGGGGCTCGGCGCCCAGCTGCCGTATGACCAAGGCGTAGCGGAAGCCATCCTGGCTGCCCATGCGCTGCTCGGCAAGGAGACGCCTCCTTATGTTGCGGTTCCGGCGCTGTCCGTCCATCAGGAAAACATCCTGGATTCGTGGAAGACCGTTTACCATGCGGATGCGCCCAAAACGATCCAGGACGCGGCCCAAAAATAGGCGTATAAGCAGAAGCGGAAGTTCCGTCCCTACCAAACCGATACAGACAGAGAAGGAGAGAATGGCATATGCGCACATTAAATGTTGGAATGATCGGCGGCGGGTTTATGGGCAAGGCCCACTCGCTCGCCTATGCAGGGATGCCGATGTTCTTCTGGCCGGCACCGGCCATTCCGGTTCGCAAGACCGTCGTGGATATTCGGGACGACCTGGCGCAGGAAGCGGCAGCCCGTTACGGCTTCGAATGCTACGCTTCCGACTGGAGAAAAGTGGTCGAGGATCCATCCATCGACATCATCGACATTGTGACGCCGAACAATACGCACGCCGAAATCGCGATCGCGGCAGCCAAGGCAGGCAAGCATATCATTTCCGAGAAGCCGCTTGCCCGGACGACCGAGGAAGCCAAGCAGATGCTGGATGCCGTTACCGCAGCGGGCGTAAAGCATATGGTTGCTTTCAACTACCGTCGGACGCCGGCTGTCGCGCTGGCGAAGAAATATATCGAAGAAGGGGCAATTGGCCGCGTGTTGAACTTCCGCGGGACCTATTTGCAGGACTGGTCGGCCGATCCGAATTCGCCGCTGTCCTGGCGGTTCCGGAAGGACGTCGCCGGATCGGGCACGCTGGGCGACATCGGCACCCACGTCATCGATTTTGCCCGTTATCTGGTGGGCGAAATTACCGAGGTCATGGGCACGGCCCAGACGTGGATCAAGGAACGGCCGGTATCATCCGGGCCGGTCGATAAGCTGGGAACCGTGAAGGCTTCAGGCGAGGTCAAAAAGGAGGCTGTCGACGTCGACGACGAGATCAGCACGCTGCTCCGGTTCGAGAACGGTGCAGTCGGCAGCATGGAAGCGACGCGCAACGCATGGGGACGCAACAACTTTTTGACGTTCGAAATCCATGGGGAAAAAGGCTCCATCGCGTTCAACTACGAACGCCGCGACGAGCTGCAGGTCTGCTTCGCCGACGATCCGGACGACCGTCGCGGATTCCGGACGATCTATACGGGCCCGGCGCATCCGAACGGCCCGGCGCTTTGGCCGATTCCGGCACTTGGCATCGGTTATGGCGAGACGAAAATTATCGAAGCGCATGATTTCATCTCCGCCATTGTCAACGATACCGACGTATCTCCGAATTTCCACGACGGCTATCGCATCCATGTCATTTCCGATGCGATCCTAGCTTCCGCAAAAAGCGGCACATGGGTCAAAACCGTCGAGTAACGAGTAACGCTCCCGGAACACACGAGATCATGAAGCAGAGACAGTCCCGAACGAATCTCCGTTCGGGGCTGCCTCTTTGTCGTTTATCGCGAAGGGATACTTAACGATCCGATCGTCCGGCTGGTATCCGGAACCGGAACCGCGTGCCCGCGCCGGGCTCGCTTTCGACGGCGACCTCCGCTTCGCTGCCATAAACGAGGAACAGCCGGCGGAAGGTGTTGCGCACGCCGGTATGCGACCGGAAATACGGATCCTTTGACTCGCCTTGTTGCGCGATCAGCTGCCGGATCCGGCGAAGCACGTCCGGCGGCATGCCGGTGCCCGTATCCTGGATGTCGATCACGAGGCGATTCTCCTGCAGGGACACCTTCACGATAAGCTTGAATTCGTCCGTCGTCATGTTGGGGCTCCAGCCGTATTTGATCGCGTTCTCGATATACGGTTGAACGCTGAGCTTCATGACCGGCACCTCCATGGCCGCAGGATCGATGTCAAAGCGGGCGTTCAAGTCCCGGCCGTTGCGGTAGTAATGGATCGTCAGGAAATTCCGGATATAATCCAATTCCTCACGGAGCGGCGCCCAGCCGTCATCGTTCCGGACCGTATGCCGCATCATGCGCGAGACCGATTGCACCATCTCGCCGACCGCCTCGCCGTTGTTCCGGGAAGCATAGGAATCGATCGTTTCAAGCGTATTGAACAGGAAATGCGGATTGATCTGAGCCTGCAGCTGCAGCAGCTCGCGCTCCTTTTCCCGCAGGTTGGCCTGGTACACCTCTCGCTCCATCCGCTGCAGCTTCTCCAGCGTCTGGTTGAAGCTGCGGATCAGATAGCCAATCTCGTCATACCGCCTTCCCTGCGGAATCGGCACATACTTGCCGTGTCCCAGATTCAGCATGCCGGCCTTAAGCTTGTCCAGCGGACGAAGAATGACGCTCATGACCGGAAACGCAACGATCAGTGCTGTAAGCAGGCTGAGGACCGCAATCAGCAGCGACAGTTGAACCGTCTGCCGCACCGCTTTATGGATCGTATTCAGGGGCGCGGTCCAGACGACCAGCCACTGGCTGTCGGCAAGCGCGGCGTAGCTGGCCTGGTATTCGGTCTGACCGGAGCGAAAAAGGAACGGCTGCTTCGACCCGGCGTGACCGGCCAGCGCCGTTTGGAAATCGCGCATGACGCCGGAGTCGACTGGCGTCTCCGATACGGTGGCACCGGTTCGGGTGTGCATCAGGATCACCTGGCCCGGGCGGCCGGTCTGCTCGCCCCGGAGCATGCCCTTGACCCGGCTCTCTTGGATTTCCACGACGAAAACGGCTCGCGTTACGCCGGTATCCGTGTCCAGAATGGGCCGGATATAAGAGAACGTCGTATCTTTGCTGTAAAGCACGTATGGCATGGAATGCGGCTCGCTCAACGAATTCCGGTTAATCCGGAACGCCTTCTGATACCACGGGTCTTCGCCGAACGAATAAGCCGGATCGAGCTGCCGTTGATAGGAGTCGAAGTACGCCTTTCCCAAGCGGTCCAAGTAAAGTACGCCGATCACCTCGGGATGAAATTGCAGCGAGCTCCGGACGAGCGGGCGGAACCGCATGAGATCCTCTGCCTGCTCCTTCAGAAAGCTGTCTGGCGTGCCCATGTAATGAACGAAGGCCGGTGTGCTGAAGAGAGGGTCGAAGGACTGATTCAGGCTCTGGAGATAGGCGTTCAACTCTGTCGATACGAAATCCACGTATTGCGATGAGATGGAACCGGAATACGCCGTTCCGGAGCGGAACATGAACGTATTGGAGTTATAAGCGACCAAGGTAATTGGGATGATGGATATCAGGATCAACAACACAAACAGCTTGAATTTCAAACTAAGCCGGTTTACGATACGCATGACAAAGGCGGGCAGGGTCACGTAAGGCTTCCTCCTGGCGTGTGACGTACTCCAGCTCAGGTTGGCCGGAAGGAGCAAGTCCGATTATGAAAATTTGCGTCGTCGACGACGAACAGGAGGTCCGGATGAGCATTCTCCAAAAGCTGAATGCGCTGTTTCCGGACGACGAAATATTTGACGCCGAATTCGGTCATCAGGCGTTGGAGCGAATGGATATGGTGCGTCCCGATCTTGCCTTCCTGGATATTCGCATGCCGGAGATCGGGGGGCTTGACATCCTCAAACGGCTGAAAGCCAGTTACCCGGCCATGCATGTGGTCATTATATCAGGGTACGATGATTTTGAATACGCGAGGCAAGCGCTTCAATATGGAGCATCGGACTATCTGCTGAAGCCTGCGGATCGCGCACAACTCAGAGAAATCGTGGAGAAGATTCGCACCTCCTTGCAAATGTCGTTGCTCCAGGACGTGCGGCAACGAATCGAAGCGGCAAGCATTCCCTTGCTGGCCGGTTTCGGGATTGCGCCGCAGGAAGCGGGAATTTGGTTCGACGAGCGGCTATGGAAGGCGATCTCCTTTGTGGACCCGGGATCGGCAACAAGCCCATCTAACGGTGAAACCGGCCTTGTATTTACCTTCGCGTTGAAAGACGGAACGGAAGGGGCGGTCATCGGCACGACGGTAGAGCCGGCATCCGGCGGCTTCCGGGAAAAGGCGGCTTTCCTCCCTTCCTTGCTTGCCGAGTACCGGAAGCACAGATCCCGCATGTTTTTCCATCCGCGTCCGGCGGCAGCGGATTATGGCGTTCGCTCGGACAGGGAATGGGGGCGTCGGGCCGATGCCTGCCGGCAGCGGATCGTCCTTCACGCGCGCGGCGGCGAGTACGCGCCATTGGAGCTTGCATTCGGCGAATGGATGGATTGCCTCGGCCAGCTGGATTATAACGCTCTGGAGCACCAGTGCGCCTATTTGATGGCGCTTTTGGATGAAGGGCTGACGAAGAAGGACATGTTCATCGTCGACGAGGATTCGCTGCGCTATTGGCAGCAATGGGTGTCGAACCATGTCTCCTGGGAACAGCTTCAGCAACGGTTGCGGCGTATCGTTCTGGGCGGCGTAAAGGCGTTTCAGGACGTGGAGCGGCAGGAGCGCGCCGAGCGGGAGCAGCCAGTGGGGAGCTGGTTCCAGCAGGCTTTGGCGCTCATCGAGAATTCCAACGACATGAATGTCAGTCTGGAGGCGGTTGCGGAGGCGGTTAACGTTCATCCCGTCACGCTGAGCCGGATGTTCAAACAGCAGATGGGGGTTAATTTTGTCCGTTACTTGACGCGCAAACGGCTGATGCAGGCCAAGGACCGTCTGCTGCGAACCTCAAAAAAAATCAATGAAATCGCCGAGGAGACCGGTTACGCGGACCATGCCTACTTCAGAAGCCTGTTCAAACGGGAATTCGGCTATTCGCCTTCCGAATTCCGCAAGCAGCACGGAATCGACGGGGGGCCGGAGGATCATCATTAGGATGCCATGCGGAAGAGGGACAGCCGGGATGAAACGATTGCGAGTCGGATGGAGAACGTTGCTGGCTGCTTCGCTGCTGCTCGCAGGGTGCAGCCAGTCAGCCGGCGGCGGGCTTGAGGAGCAGCTCCCGGCGAAGCGGCCGCTGCGGGTGCTGTATGCAACGGTTGAAGCCGGCTCGGAGGCCGTCATTCCGGCGACCGAGCGCTATCAGGCCATGACCGGCCAAGCGGTTGAAGTCGATACGTTTCCGTACAACAGTCTGCAGGAAAAAGTGTTTTCAGAGTTTGCGCGGAAGAGCGACCAGTATGATCTTATGGCCGTTGATACGCCTTGGATGCCGCGTATCCTTTCTCATCTTGAACCGCTGTCCGCCTACATCCGGAGCGCGGATCCGCCGATTCGCGTCGACGATTTTATCGCCAAGGTATTTCTGGATACGTCTGTCTTCGATCCGATTCAGTCGCGCCAGCAGCCGCCTGCCATGGATGTCGTCGACGTGGACCGCGTTCAAAACGCCGGCTTCGATATTTGGAGCCTGCCCATTCAGTCCAATGTGCTGACCGTCAGCTATCGGAAGGATCTGTTCCTTGATCCGTCCAACCGCGCCGCATTCCGGGAGCGGTACGGCCGCGAGCTCGAAGTGCCGCAGACGCTGGACGAGTACCTCGACCTCGCTCGGTTCTTTACGCGCGACACGGACGGGGACGGAGCGATCGACCTGTACGGCACGACGCTGATGGCGGGCATGAGCGAAGCCAATTTCGTCGATTTCAAATCGTTCCTCAATGTGTACGGCGGGGAGCTGTTCGACCGGAATTTAAGCCCGGTCTTCAACTCGCCGGCTGGGGTCAAGGCGCTGGAGACTTACGGAGATTGGATTTTCAAGAACAAGGTGACGCCTCCGGGCGTAACGGGGTACACCTGGGACGAGGTGGAGATTGCCTTCGGTTACGGGCAGACGGCGATGGGGATGAATTATCACGACATGAAGCTGAATCCTAAGGTGCACGGTCAGGTAGGCTCGTTCATGTTTCCCGGCGTGGAACAAAACGGCACGATCGTCCGGGGGCCCCACTTCGGTTCGTGGGGACTGGCCGTCAACAGGTACTCCCGGCAGAAGCAGGCGGCCTTCGATCTCGCCGCTTACCTGACGGGGGCCGAGGCCCAGAAGGGCTATCTGAAATACCGTCACCATGTGACGCGCATGTCGGCCTATGAGGAGGCGCGGCATCTGCCGGATGCGTCTCATCGGGAATATTACGACGTCCTGGGGGCGTCGCTGCGCGTCGGCGTGGGCCGGCCGCGCATCAAGAACTATAATCAGCTGTCCGAAGCCGTGCAGACCGCGGTACAGAGCTACCTGTCCGGCAGGCAATCGGCCAAGGCGGCGCTGGACCATGCGGCGGACACCGCCTCGCAATGGATGATCATGGAAGGCTATTGAATGGAGTGCCGGGTTGCGCCGGGTTCGCGAATCGTTTGCGAACCCGGTTTTTTTGTCGCTAAGAAAGGTTCTTTTCCAGAATTGTCCGGCTAAAAATTTCCCCCCGTGGGGTTAAAATCGTCGGCTACAGCCGTTCCCTCGCTCCCGATATACTCAGGTTACGAATCGTTCGCGAGTGTCCGATTCGACATACTGGCGAAAGAGCGGGGGAAGCAAAATGAAGAGAAAGTCTTGGACAACCGTTATCGCGGTTCTGCTCGTCAGCGGGCTGGCGCTGGCCGGCTGCGGCTCGGCAAAAACAAATACGTCGGCGGAGGAGGTCGCTTCCAAAAACTACAGCGAGGAAGCATCCGGACCGCTTACGATCAATCCGAACATCCCGGACCTGCCGGTTCAGGACATCGGTCCGAACGGGGAGAAGGCGGTGTCCGCCAAGGAACTGAAGCTCGCCGAGGACGATCTCAAGAAGATTAAGGATGGCCATTACACGGCCGCCATCGTCATGCATTACTCCGGCACCGATTACATGAATGCAGCCGTCGGCGCCATGAAGAACACCTTTGAGCGGATGGGCATCAAGGTAGTGGCGCTAACGGACGCCCAGTTCAAAGCAGAGAAGCAGGTGAACGACATCGAGACGGTGCTGGCGAAGAAGCCCGACGTCATGATTTCGGTTCCGGTCGATGCAGTGTCGATGGCCAGCTCCTACAAGAAAGCCGTTGAGCAGGGCGTCAAGCTCGTGTTTATGGACGGCGCGGCGCAGGGCATGGAGCCCGGAAAAGATTACATCAGCATCGTATCGGGCGACAACTACGGCAACGGAGCGCTCGCTGCGGACATCATGGCCGAGAAGCTCGGCGGCAAGGGGAAGGTGGGAGTAGTCTTCCATGACGTTAACTTCTTTGTCACGAAGAACCGCTCGGACGCCTTTGAGAAGCGAATGAAGGAAAAATACCCGAACATCGAAATCGTTGCTCGGGGCGGCATTACGGATCCGAACAAGGGCGAGGAGGTCGCTTCGGCGATGCTGACGCGCCATCCTGACATTCAGGGCATCTTTGCCCCATGGGACGTGCCGGCCGAAGGCGTTATGGCGGCCGCCCGGACGGCCGGGCGGAACGATCTGATCGTAACGACGGTCGACCTCGGCACGAACGTGGCGATTTCGATTGCGTCCGACGGCATCGTCCGCGGTCTCGGCGCCCAGCTGCCTTACGACCAGGGCGTGGCGCAGGCGATTCTGGCGGGCTACGCGCTGCTGGGTAAACAGGCTCCCGCCTACGTCGCGTCCCCGGCAATCAAGGTGACGAAAGAGAGTGTGCTCGACAGCTGGAAGCTGATTTACGGTCAGGACGCCCCGGACAGCGTGAAGAACGCGCTGAAGCAATAAGGAGCAGCATCAGGCGGAAGGCCGCTCCTTGGCGTCCTTTCGCCATCCCATAAAGAAGGTGAATGCGAATGGATCAACCCGTGCTGGAGATGACGAGCATTTCCAAGGCGTTTAACGGCATTACGGTTCTTGACGATGTCAGCTTCTCGGTGAACAAAGGCGAGGTTCATGCGCTGATGGGCGGCAACGGGGCGGGCAAATCGACCCTTATGAAAATTCTCACCGGCGTGTATTCCGCAGACAAAGGCGAAATCCGGATCGAAGGCAAGCCCGTTGCGATTCACAGTTATGAAGACGCGAGGGCGAACAATATCTCGATGATCTTCCAGGAGTTCAGTCTGATTCCGACGCTCACCGTTGCACAAAACATCTTTCTGACGCGCGAGACGAAGACGGCGATGAGGCTGCTGGATGACAGGGACAACAAAATCCGGACGGCGAAGCTTTTGAACGACCTGGGCGTTGACATCAAGCCGGACGATGTCGTGCAGAGCCTCGGCGTCGGCTATTGGCAGATGACCGAAATCGCGAAAGCGTTGTCGCAGGAAGCGCAAGTGCTCATTATGGACGAGCCGACCTCGTCGCTGACAAAGACGGAGACGGAAGTGCTGTTCTCGTTCATCGAAAAGCTGAAGGCTAAAGGTTATGCCATTATTTATATTTCGCACCGGATGGACGAAATTTTCAAAATTTGCGACCGGATCACGATTCTAAGGGACGGCCGTAAAATCACGACGGAAGTGATCAAGGAGACAAACCTTGAGACGGTGATCCAGCATATTGTCGGAAAGTCTTTCAATAAGGCGTTCGAATGGGTGGAGCGCGACTATGCGAAGGAAGCGGCGCCAGTGTTGGAGCTTGTCGGCGTCTCCTCAGGCGAACGCGTCCGCGACGTGAGCCTGAGCATCCGACCCGGCGAAATTGTCGGCATTGCCGGCCTAATGGGAAGCGGGCGGACGGAGCTGCTTCGCACCATTTTTGGTATTGATCCGATGGACGGCGGCGAAATCCGCATCGGCGGCAAACGGCGCGTGATTCGCAGCGCGACCGATGCCATTGACGCGGGCATTGCGCTCATCCCGGAGGATCGGCGCGTGCAAGGTCTGGTGCTGCAGCACAGCGTGCGGGACAACATGATCCTGCCGGTCATCCGCAAGATGAAGAAGGGTCTCTGGCTTGACGACCGCAAAGCGAACGACGTCAGCAAGCGAATGGTCGAACGGCTGAAGATCAAGACGGACAGCATTTTCAAAACGAGCAACCTGCTGTCGGGGGGCAACCAGCAAAAGATCGTTCTCGCCAAATGGCTGGCGAACGATCCGGAAGTTCTTCTGCTCGACGAGCCGACAATCGGTGTCGACATCGGCGCCAAAACCGAAATCATCGACATCGTCCGCGAAATGGCGGAGAGCGGTAAAGCAGTACTGGTCGTTTCCTCCGAATTGCCAGAGCTGCTGGCGCTCAGCGACCGGGTGCTGATCATGCACGAAGGCCGGCTTATCAAGGAATTGCAGCGGCAGGACATCCACACAGAGGAGGAGCTTCAGTATGCCATCCAAGGGTATTAATCCGGCAACACCGGCTCCGTTTGCGGGGCTCAAGGGCTTTGACTGGCGCAACTATATCGTCTATATCGCATTCATCGGCGTGCTCATCTACTTCTCCGTTACCTTGTATTCGGACGGCTTTCTGACGACGGGCAATCTGCTCAATATCGTGCGGCAGACGGCGACCATCTCGCTGATGGGTCTGGCGATGACATTCGTGATCAGCACGGGCGAGATCGACCTCTCTGTCGGCTCCATCGCCGCCTTGTCTTCGCTGACGGGCGCCCTGGCGGTGTCGCATGGCTTCGGCGTCATCGGCGGTCTCGTCGCCGGACTCGGAACCGGCGTTCTTGTCGGGCTCGTCAACGGCATGCTGGTGACGAAGGCGGCTATCCCTTCCTTCCTCGTGACGCTAGGTACGATGGGGGCGGTCAAGGGGGTTGCCATGTGGGTCACGGACACGGCGCCGGTGCCGATCGTGAGCGACACGTTCAACTTTATTTTCGGTGCGGGCGATATCGGCCCGATTCCGGTTCTGCTCATCTGGACGCTCGTGTTCACGATCATCGCACACGTGATTTTGCGCAAAACGTCGTTCGGCCGACAGACGCTGGCCACGGGCGGCAATGAGACCGCCGCCCGCTTCTCCGGCGTCAAGACGATGCGGATCAAGCTGCTCGTCTTCCTTGGCACCGGTTTGATGGCCGGTCTGGCAGGGCTTCTCTATGCGGGCCGGATGAACGCCGGCCGATTCTCCTTCGGCGAAGGCGACGAGCTCTCGGTCATCGCCGCGGTCATTCTCGGCGGCACGAGCCTGTTCGGCGGCGTCGGCACGATCATTGGAACGGTCGTCGGCGCTATCATGATCGGAACGATCAACAATGGCTTGATCATCATGGGCCTCGACGTTTCCCAGCAGATGATGATCAAGGGCCTGATCATCATCCTTGCCGTGATGTTCGGCAAAAAGGCGATCAAAAAATGACGGCCCCCAAAATTCGGGCGGGCGTCATCGGAACCGGTTTTATCGGCCCGGCGCATATTGAGGCCATGCGTCGGCTCGAATTCGTCGAAGTGGTTGCTGTGGCCCAGGAGGGGCAGCAGAAGGCGCGCGAGAAAGCGGCGCAGCTCGGCGTGCCGCTTGCCTATGGCGATTACCGGGCGCTGCTGGCCGATCCGGACATCGACGTCGTGCATAACTGCACGCCGAACCACCTTCATTTTGAGATCAACAAAGCGATTATCGCTTCGGGCAAGCATGTGCTGTCCGAGAAGCCGCTGGCGATGACAAGCCGCGAGTCTGCAGAGCTGCTGCGCCTGGCGCGCGAACGCGGCGTCGTGCACGGCGTCAATTTCAACTACCGGCAATATCCAATGATGAAGCAGCTGGCCGAGATGGTAAAGCAAGGCGAGCTTGGCCCGATTCATCTCGTGCACGGCAGCTATTTGCAGGACTGGCTGTTGTTCGATACCGACTACAATTGGCGGCTCGACCAAGCAGTCGGCGGACGGTCGCGGGCAGTCGCAGACATCGGCTCGCACTGGTGCGATACGGTGCAGTATGTGACGGGCAAGCGGATTACGGCCGTCTTTGCGGATTTATGGACGGTCCACCCGTTCCGGAAAAAGCCGATCGCGAGCGGTGCAACGTTCGGCCTGCAGACGGACGGCGGCGAGACCGCCTATGAAGAGATGCCTGTCAGCACCGAGGATTGCGCGACGGTGCTTGTCCGGTTCGAGGATGGGGGCAGGGGCTCCTTTACGGTTTCCCAAGTCAGCGCGGGCCGCAAAAATGCGCTGAGCTTCGAGCTGAACGGAAACCGGAAGTCGGCGTACTGGAAGCAAGAGGAGCCGGCCAGCCTTTGGATCGGTCACCGGGACAAATCGAACGAGGTGCTGATGGCGGATCCGTCGCTGTTCCTGGAGGAAGCCCGGACATCGATCCACCACCCCGGCGGGCATACGGAAGGCTGGCCGGATTCGTTGAAGAACATGATGCTTCAATATTATGCCTTCATCCGCGACGGCAAGGATCCGCGCATGGATCGGCCGAACTTCGCTACCTTTGAGGACGGGCACTTGTCCATGTGCATTACCGAAGCCATCCTTCAGAGCCACGAAGAGGAACGCTGGATACGCGTAAAAACTTAACCCCCAAGGAGGGAATCATCATGATGAAGGCGGTTGTTTTTCCGGGAGACAAGAAGGTCGAAATCAGGGAAGTGCCGATTCCGTCGCCGGGCGGCGGTGAAGTGCTGATCAAGATGAAGGCGTCTGCGATCTGCCGCAGCGATATGAGCCTGTACTACGGCAGCGATGCGGTGGTCGGAGGCGAAGCGACGAAGTCGGGATGCATCCATCCCGGCCATGAACCGGCGGGCGAAATCGTGCAGGTAGGCGAAGGAGTAACCCGCTTCAAGGAAGGCGACCGCGTGGCGGTGTATCTCGCCGTCGGCTGCGGCGAATGCGCGCACTGCAAGAGCGGCTACCGGATGTTCTGTCCGGAATGGAAATGCATCGGCTTCGACCAGCACGGCGGCGACGCGGACTACATGGTCGTGCCGGTCGAGAACTGCATGCGTATCCCTGACGGCATGAGTTACCTGGTGGCAGCGGTATCTACCGATGCGGTCGGTACGCTGTATCACGCGCAGAAGCGGCTGGCCATCAGCGGCCGCGACACGCTGGTCATCTTCGGCATGGGCCCGATGGGCGGCGCCGGCGTCATGGTTGCGAAGGGGCTCGGTGCGACCGTCATCGCCGTCGACATGCTGGACGAACGGCTGGAGGTCGCGAAGGAACTGGGCGCCGATTATGTCATTAACGGCAAGGAAGATGTGCTGGCGCGAGTGATGGAGATGACGGGCGGCCGCGGCGCCGATGCCGCGATCGACTGCTCCGGCAGCCCGCACGCGGAAAACGCGGCCTTGAACGTCCTGCGGCCGCACGGCCGCGCCGCTTTCATCGGTGAATGCCGCGAACTGACGATCCATCCCAGCAATCAGCTGATCCGCAAGCAAGTCACCGTGATGGGCTCCTGGTATTTTCCCATCTTTGAATATGACGAGATTACGCGTTTCATCATGGAGAAAGGCCTTCCGGTGGAGAAACTCGTTTCCCACACGTTCCCGATCGGGGAAGCCGAGACGGCGTTCCGTCTGTTCGACGAGCGGAAGACGGAGAAAGCGGTCTTTGTCTGGGACTGAAGCGGGCGACCTGAACAGCAAGACGATCTTTCCGAGAGGACGTGTTTTGAATGAAAGGACTTTCGTTTAACAGCTGGGTGTACAGCAGCTTCCCCGTGTGGGTTCCTTCGTATCCGCTGGAGGAGACGATCCGGCGCATTGCCGGCTTCGGCTATGACGCGATTGAGATCGGCTGCGCCAGTCCCCATGCCTGGCCCGCACATCTGACCGCCGAGCGCCGCCGCGACATCCTCGCCTTGCTGCGCAAGGAGAAGCTCGCCGTCTCGTCGATGCTTCCGGCGCCGGGCGGCGGACCGGGCAACAACCCGAGCTCGCCGGTAGCGGAAGAGCGCGCCTGGGTCGTGGAGCATTACAAGGACATTTTGCGGCTGGCCCACGACTGGGAGTGCCCGACCGTCATCTATGTGGCCGGCTGGGTCGTATTCGGCACGTCGCAGACGGAGGCCTGGAGCTACAGTCTTGAAGCGCTCGACAAAATTGCGCCGTATGCGAAGGAGCTGGGCATTACGCTCGCGATCGAGCCGACGCCGACGGACAGCAACCTGATCGAATCCGCCGACGACGCGATCCTTCTGGCCGAGCAGTCCGGCCACGACAACGTGAAGCTGATGTTTGATACGATCCATGCCCTGTACCGTAATGAGGTGCCGAGCGATTATGTGTACCGGATGGGCGACAAGCTGCACCATGTCCATATCTCGGACAGCGACCGTCTGCCGCCCGGACACGGCCGGGGCGATTTTGAAGCGGTGCTGCAAGCACTGAAGGACATCAATTACGGCGGTTATCTCGCCGCCGAGATCGGCTTCCACAGCCGCCAATCCGAGCCGGATTGGTACGCCAGGGAGAATATCCGCTCTCTGAAGGCCATCATGGACAAAATCGACTGGAAAATGGGATAGCCACAAGCGGTCTCTAAAACGGCCGTTGAACCTTTGCACACGAATATGCCAGGCCCTTTGCGGGCTTGGCTTTTTTCTGCAGGCGGGTAATCCGCAAGCCGGACTTCATGCGTCGCTCCAGGCGCCGTTAAAACTCGCGGTCTAAATACCCAGGAACCGGTTCATACTGGGAGCAGGAAGGAAAAAGATAGACTCAAAAAACAGAAGCCAGACGTTACGGAATATGCTATCATGAGTTATGCAAACGTTTGAACAACTTGAACGAAAACAACGATCAAAAGGGTGATGGATAAAATGACGCATAACATCCGCTGGTGGAAGGAAGCGGTCGCCTACCAGATCTATCCGCGGTCCTTCATGGACAGCAACGGCGACGGAATCGGCGACATCCCCGGCATCATCTCGAAGCTCGACTATCTCAAGGGGCTCGGCGTCGGGCTGATCTGGATCTGTCCGATCTACAAGTCGCCCAACGACGACAACGGCTACGACATCTCGGACTACCAGGACATCATGGAAGAGTTCGGCACGATGGCGGACTTCGACCGGCTGCTGGAGGAGACGCATGCCCGCGGCATGAAGCTCATCCTCGATCTCGTCATCAACCATACGTCCGACGAGCATCCGTGGTTCATCGAGTCGCGCAGCTCCCGCGACAGCGACAAGCGGGACTACTACATCTGGCGCGATCCGCATGCCGAGACGGGAGCCGAGCCGAACAACTGGGAGAGCATTTTCGGCGGCCCGGCGTGGGAGTTCGACGACAAGACCGGCCAGTACTTCATGCACATCTTCTCGCGCCGCCAGCCCGACCTCAACTGGGAAAACGACGCCGTGCGCCGCGACCTGTACGATATGGTCAACTGGTGGCTGGACAAGGGCATCGACGGCTTCCGCGTCGACGCGATCTCGCATATCAAGAAAGTCGAAGGCTTCCCGGACCTGCCGAACCCGCAAGGGCTGCCGTACGTGCCGAGCTTCGACGGGCATATGAACCGCGAGGGCATCCACCGCTTCCTCGCCGAGCTGAAGGAAGAGACGCTCGCCAAGCATCCCGAGGCGGTGACCGTCGGCGAAGCCAACGGCGTGACCGCCGACGATGCGGAGGCATGGGTCGACGAGCGCAAGGGCGCCTTCAACATGATTTTCCAGTTCGAGCATCTCGGCCTCTGGAACCGCAGCCCGGAGGGCGGCCTCGACCTCGCCTCGCTCAAGGAGACGCTGACGCGCTGGCAGAAAGGGCTGGAGGGCAGCGGCTGGAACGCGCTGTTCCTCGAGAACCACGACCAGGCGCGCTCCGTATCCACCTGGGGCGACGACGGCGTCTACTGGAAGCAGTCGGCCAAAACGCTGGCGACGATGTACTTCCTCATGCAGGGCACGCCGTTCATCTACCAGGGGCAGGAGATCGGCATGACGAACGTGCAGTTCCCGTCGATCGAGGACTACAACGACGTCGCGATCAAGAACCTGTACCGCTACGAGACGATGAACGGCAAGAGCCATGAGGACGTCATGCGCGTCATCTGGAAGACCGGCCGCGACAACTCGCGCACGCCGATGCAGTGGAGCGCGGACGACCAAGCCGGCTTCACGACGGGCGAGCCTTGGCTCAAGCTGAATCCGAACTACACGCATATCAACGTGCAGCAGGCGATCGACGACCCGGACTCGATTTACCATCACTACAAGCGGCTCATCCGCCTGCGGACGGAGCATGAGGCGCTCGTCTACGGCACGTACGATCTCGTCCTGGACGACCATCCGCAGATCTACGCCTACACGCGGACGCTGGACGGCGAAAAGCTGCTCGTGCTTTGCAACCTGAGCTCGTCGGATGCCCATGCGGAGCTGGCCGGCGAGCTGGAGGGCCGCCGCACGGAGCTGCTGCTCGCGAGCGAGCTGGCCGACGCCGAGGCGCCGATCGCGCAGCTGTCGCTGAAGCCGTACGAGTCGCGCGTCTACCGGCTCGCGCCTGTCGCCGGCTCGGACAGCCCTGCGCCGTCCGCAGAGGACGGCAGCTCGGAAGCGGTCGGCACGATCTGACTTAGAGCCTAAGCACCATCAACGTCCGCGGACCCGCGGACGTTTTTTGGCTTGGGCCGCGGCGCGAGGAGGACCGGAGCCTTGCCGAACCGTCGTCGGGTCGTGTAGAATTACGCCCAAAGACTCTAACGGCTAGAGGGCAGAAGGGCGTGCAGCTATGACTTATGACATAACGATCACATTCAAGCCGCTTCACGAGGCGATGAGCAGCCTACATGCCTACATCTGCCGCCAGTCCCACAAAAAGCTCGATCTCCCGGCGGCGTGGGCGGCAGAGGTCAAGGCAAGGCTGGAGCCGCAGTTCGCGGAGCTGCTGGACGAGCTGGCGATCAACGCCGACTGGAAGCTGACGTTCCTGCTCGTGCATCTCAGCCCGGCGGAGGATGCCTCAGGCTTCGCGGCTTGGCTGCGCGGGCAAGGGGCGGGAGAGCTGTACGAGCGGCTCGCGCCGTACTGCAGCCAGTTTCCCAAGGATATGGCGGCGTTCCGCGACTTGACCGCCTCCGTCTTCGAGCGCTGGGAGGAGCAGTACTTCCGCAGCGTCGACCGGGAGGCGATCGTCCGGCTGGGAGCGGTCTGCCGCGAGCGCAGGACGGCGCTGGCGGATGCCGACGATCTGGACAAGTATGTGGACGAGACGACGAACGGCCTCCGCTTCGAGCCGATCGACGGACTGCGCGAGCTCGTCCTCATTCCGCAGATGCATTTCCAGCCGATCAACGTCATCTTCCATTTCCGGCGCATGACGATCTGTTATTATGCCGCCCGGATCGATCTGAGAGAGGACGAGTTCCTCTCCGCCCATGACTTCCGGATTATCCGCAGTCTCGGCGAGCGGAGCCGGCTCAAGATTCTCCGCTTCCTGCACGGCGGTCCGCGCAGCTTCATCGAGATCGTCCGCCACCTGCAGCTGTCCAAGGGAATCACCCACGACCATATCGGCAAGCTTCGCAGCGCAGGCTTGATCCATGCCCATTTCGAAGGCGAGACGCTGACCGTCTACAGCTTGCGGAAGGGCGCTCTGGAACGGATGCAGGCTGCATTGAAAGCGTATATCGAAGGCTGACAAGTCCTTCCCCCGACTCGACGATCGTTCGTCGTTCGGAGGAAGGGCTTTTTTATTTCATTCTCTAACCACAGAATTTTTTAACAGTTCTCTATTTACAGAACCGATAGAGGCTCCTATAATGGGGATATTCATTCAAAAAACATACTTAATCAATCGGAATTAAATCATTCGATTGAGCGGGAGGAAGCCATGAAAAACAGGGTAGGGTTCGCTTCAACCATTTTGCTGTCCAGCGTGCTGTTCTTGTCCGCCTGCTCCAACGGAGCCGCGGAGAACGACGGAGCATCAGCCTCTCCGGCTCCGACGGCCAGCGCGCCGGCGGCAAACGCAGGCGCGGCGGACAGCGCAGGCGCTGCGGCTGCGCAAGCGGAAGGCGCCATTGTGGCGTCCGACCTGTCCAAGCTGCCGGAAGCGGCCAAAAAGCGGACGGATACGATCATCGTCGGACTCGTCGATCCGAGCGGCGCGTTCACGCCCTATTTCCAGCAAAGCGGCTATGACGGCAACGTCTCCTCGCTGCTCTACACCTCGCTCGTGCTCGTGGACGACAAGGGCGAGCCCACGCCGGGCCTCGCGGAAAAATGGGAAGCCAGCCCGGACGGCCTGACCTACACGTTCCATCTGCGGCCTGACTTGAGGTTCAGCGACGGCTCGCCGCTGACAGCCGACGACGTCGCCTTCACCTGGACGATCCTGAACGACAAGTCCTACGACGGCGACTCGCAGATTCCCGCGCTCGGCATCAAGGGGGCGGCAGCCTACAAGGACGGGACGGCGGCTGCCGTATCCGGCATCGAGGTGAAGGATCCGCAGACGATCTCGGTCACGCTCGACAAGCCGAACGCGGCCGCGCTCGTGCTGCTCGGCGGCGACGTCCTTTCCAAGGCCTACTACGGCAAGGACTACAAGCAAGGCGATCTCGGGTACATGAAGCAGCTGAGCTCGAGCCCGCTCGGCAACGGTCCGTACAAGCTGGAGAAATTCATCCCCGGCCAGGAAGTGCGCTTCACGGCCAACGAGCACTACTTCGGCGAGAAGCCCAAGACGCCGCACTTCATCTATAAGACGTCCGAGGGCGACACCTGGCAGTACCTCGAGACGGGCGAGGTCGACTACGCCTCGTTCAGCGCCACGCAGGAGAACATCGACAAGCTGTCGGCGCTCGGCTTCGTCAACATCGTGCCGTATACGCCGAGCACCTACGGCTACCTGCAGGTGAACCTCGAGCGCCCGGCGCTGCAGGACAAGAAGGTCCGCCAGGCGCTGACCTACGGCCTGGACCGGCAGAGCATCTACGTCGACGCGCAGCAGGGAGCCGGCGTAGTGGCCAACATTCCTTCTCCGCTCACCTCCTGGGCCTACACGGAGGAAGGCATCAACGCCTACCCGTACGATCTCGAAAAAGCGAAGGCGCTGCTGGACGAGGCCGGCTGGGCCGAAGGCTCGGACGGCATCCGCGAGAAGGACGGCCAGAAGCTGAAGATCCACTACCTCGGTTCCAAAAGCAAGAACACCGACATCTTCATCGCCGTAGCGCAAGAGAACTACACCGCGCTCGGCATCCAGTTCGAGCCGGAAATCTTCGCCGACTTCAACTCGCTCGTCTCGAAGGTCGAAGGCGGAGACTACGACCTCGTCTCCTTCTCCACGCCGATGCTGACCGATCCTGCCGACGGCCTCGCGCAGTTCGTCGACGGCGAGATCAAGGGCTTCGACAACGCCGCCTTCAAGGAGCTGTACGACAAAGGTCTGGCGACGACCGACATCGAGCAGCGAAAAGCGGTGTACAAGGAGATCTTCCAGCTGCTGAACGACGAGCTGCCCGTCATCTTCACCAGTTATCGCAAAAGCGTCTATGCCTACAACGGCCGCATCGAGAACCTGGAGATCAGTCCGTTCTACGGCCTGGCTGTGAGCCTGCCGAACTGGTCGCTCAAGGACGTCCAATAAGCCTGGATCTCTCCCCTGTCCGACTGGCGCGGACAGGGGAAATCCCTTTTCGGAAGGAGAAGCCATGAGCACTTATCTGATCCGGCGGCTGAGCTACATGCTGCTCATCCTGCTGGCCGCCTCGTTCCTGATCTTCGCCCTCTACGCGCTGACGCCCGGCGACTTCATCAGCGGCAACATCAAGCTGACGCCGGAGCGCAAGGCGGAGCTGCGGATGATCTACGGGCTCGACCAGCCGCTGCTCGACCGCTATCTGACCTGGATGGGCAACGCGCTCCGCGGCGACTTCGGCATCTCGCTGGCGCAGCAGAAGCCGGTGCTGACGCTGTTCCAGGACTACATCTGGAATTCGTTCCTGCTGGCGGCGGTGTCGACGTTCTTCACCTGGCTGCTCGCCGTCGTCATCGGCGTGCTTGCCGCCTACCGCCAGTACTCCTGGTTCGACTCGCTCGTCATGGTGCTCATCTTCGCGGCGATGAGCATCCCGTCGTTTTTCATCGGCCTGTTCCTCATCAAGATCTTCGCCGTCGACCTGCACTGGCTGCCGCCCGGCGGCATGACGACGACCGGCAGCAACGCGGAAGGCTGGGCGTACGTGCTGGAGGTCGCGGACCATATGGCGCTGCCGGCCGCGGTCATGACGCTGCTCGGGCTCGGCTCGCTGACCCGCTACTTCCGCAGCAACATGATCGACGTCATCAAGCAGGACTATATCCGCACGGCAAGAGCCAAAGGGCTGCCGGAGAGGAAGGTGCTGTTCACCCATGCCCTGCGCAACGCGCTGCTGCCGGCGATCACGCTGGTCGGCTTCGAGCTGCCGGCGCTGTTCGGCGGCTCGCTCATCATCGAGAGCATCTTCAACTGGCCCGGCATCGGCCAGCTGTACATGAAGTCGTTCGGCCTGCGGGACTATCCGCTGCTGATGGGCTTCACGATGTTCATCGCCGTGCTCACCGTAGTCGGCACGCTGCTGTCCGACCTGCTCTATCGCATCGCGGATCCCCGCGTCAACCTGTAACCGAAGGAAGGTTCTTCTATGTCAGTGGCTAACGGAAGGCTCGCCGTCCAGCCCGGCGCAGGCCGGTCGAAGCGGTCCTCGATCTGGGGCGACGCGGCGCGGCGGCTGATCCGCAACAAGCTGGCTGTGTCCGGCTTCCTCGTCGTCGCGCTCATGTTCGCGGCCTGCTTCCTCGGGCCGCTGTTCTCGCCCTATGCGGACAACAAGATCAACATGGCGCAAATGAACCGCCCGCCGAGCGCGTCGCACTGGCTCGGCACGGACGCGCTCGGGCGGGACGTGCTGACGCGCGTGCTGCAGGCGGGGCGCATTTCGCTCACGGTCGGCCTCGCCTCGATGGGGCTGTCGGTCGCGCTCGGCGCGCTGCTCGGCATCGTCGCGGGCTACTATCGCGGCATCGTCGACCAGCTCATCATGCGGCTGGCCGATCTGCTGCTCACCATTCCGAGCCTGCCGCTGCTGTTCATCGCCGGCGCGCTCCTCTCGGAGTGGAAGGTTCCGCCCGACTCGCGCATGTACATCGTCATGATCATGCTCGCCGTCGTCGGCTGGCCGGGGCTGGCGCGCATGGTGCGCGGCCAGATCCTCAGCCTGCGGGAGCGGGAATTCATGCAGGCGACGACCGTGCTCGGCCTGCGCGGCCGCCGCAGGCTGCTGGGGCATCTGCTGCCCAATCTCGTGCCGCTGCTGATCGTCATCGCCACGCTCAACATCGGCGGGGCGATCCTCAGCGAGTCGGTGCTGAGCTTTTTCGGCCTTGGCGTGACGCCGCCGACGCCGACCTGGGGCAACATGATCGACGCGGCCAACAACATGATCGACTTCGAGAAGCGGCCGTGGCTGTGGATTCCGCCGGGCTTCTCGATTTTCGCGACCGTCATCGCGATCAATCTTTTCGGCGACGCGCTGCGCGACGTGCTCGATCCGAAGCAGAGAAGGTAGGTGGAGTCGATGGAAGCGCTGCTAGACATACGGGAGCTGCAGACCCATTTTCAGACCGAGGCCGGCGTGCTGCGCGCGGTGGATGGCGTCAGCCTGCGTGTCCGAGAGGGCGAGACGGTGTGCATCGTCGGCGAGTCCGGCTGCGGCAAGAGCATGACGGCGATGTCGGTGCTCGGCCTCGTCGAAGGGCCGTCCGGCAAGGTCGCCGGAGGCGAGGTCCGCTTCGGCGGGCGCGACCTGCTGCGCATGAGCCGCCAGGAGCTGCGGACGCTGCGCGGGCATGAGCTGTCGATGATCTTCCAGGAGCCGATGTCTTCGCTCAACCCGGTGCTGACGATCGGCCGCCAGATCGCCGAGCCGCTGCGCGAGCATCTGCGGCTCGGCCGCAAGGAAGCGATGCGCCGAGCGGTCGAGCTCATCCGCGAGGTGGGCATCAGCCGTCCCGAGCAGATCGCGGACGCTTATCCGCATGAGCTGAGCGGGGGCATGCTGCAGCGGGTGATGATCGCGATCGCCGTCTCCTGCAAGCCGAAGCTGCTCATCGCCGACGAGCCGACGACGGCGCTCGACGTGACGATCCAGGCGCAGATCCTCGATCTGCTGCGCGGGCTGCAGGCGAAGAGCGGCATGGCGCTGCTGCTCATCACGCATGATCTTGGCGTCGTGGCGGAGATGGCCGACTACGTGATCGTCATGTATGCGGGCAAGGTTGTCGAGGAAGGGGAGGTCGAGCGGCTGTTCCGCGAGCCGCGGCATCCGTATACGCAAGGACTGCTGCGCTCCAAGCCGGTGCTCGGCCAGGTGCGGGAGGAGCTGTACTCGATCCCCGGCCAGGTGCCGAATCCGCTCGAGCTTGGCGCCGGCTGCGCGTTCGCGGACCGCTGCGAGTTCGCGATGGATCGATGCCGCAGGCAGGAGCCGCCGCTTGCGCCGGTCGGCTCCGATCAGCAGGCGGCCTGCTGGCTGCACGGGAAGGAGGGATAGCATGAGTGAGGCGCTGCTCGAAATCGAGGATTTGAAGACTTATTTTCCGATCAAGTCGGGCCTGCTCGGACGGACGACCGGGCAGGTCAAGGCGGTCGACGGCATCAGCCTGACGATCCGCGAGGGAGAGACGTTCGGCCTCGTCGGCGAGTCCGGCAGCGGCAAGAGCACGGTCGGCAAGTCGATCGTGCGCCTCGCCGCCAAGACGGCCGGAACGATCCGCTTCATGGGCGAGGATCTGCATGCGCTGCACGGAGAGCGGCTGCGCCAGCTGCGTCCGAAGCTGCAGCTGATCTTCCAGGACCCGTACAGCTCGCTCAACCCGCGGGTGAGGGTCGGCGACGCGATCGGCGAGCCGCTGCTCGACCATGGCCTCGCGAGCAAGGCGGATGTCCGGGAAAAGGCGCTGCAGGCGCTGGAGTCCTGCGGCCTGTCCGCCTATCAGGCCGACCGGCTGCCGCATGAATTCTCGGGCGGCCAGCGGCAGCGGATCGGCATCGCCCGCGCGCTCGCGCTCGATCCGAAGCTGATCATCGCCGACGAGCCGGTATCCGCGCTCGACGTATCGATCCAGGCCCAGATCATCAACCTGTTCCGACGGCTCCAGCAGGAGAGAGGGCTGAGCTATCTGTTCATCTCGCATGACCTGAGCGTCGTCGAGCATCTATGCGACCGGATCGGAGTCATGTATCTCGGCTCGATGATGGAGACCGGCCCGCGCGAGGAGCTGTTCCGCTCGCCGCTGCATCCGTATACGAAGGCGCTGCTGTCCGCCGTGCCGATCCCGATCCCGAAGCTCAAGCGGGAGCGGATCGTGCTGAAGGGCGACATTCCCGACCCGTCGAATCCGCCCTCCGGCTGCAAGTTCCATACCCGCTGCCCGTTCGCCGTGGAGCGCTGCGTCCACGAGGCGCCGGAGCTCCGCTCCGCAGGCGGCGGACGGCAGGTCGCCTGCCATCTGGCATGAAAAGAGAAGCGCCCCTCGGGGCCGTTTTCGGACGATGGGTCCGGGACGGCTTCCAGAGGGGCGCTTTTTGGCGTCGGAGAGGGCCATTCTTATCGGGGAAGGCGGAGCGCGCAGGTCAGCGCCAGCCCGGCCTATCGCCGGAGCGTCACCGCCAGCCCGGCATCTCGTCGAGCGTCAGCACATTGGAGGCGCCATAGATGCCTGGCAGCGTGCTGCGGTTCTCCTCGATGAAGTCGGGCCATAACATCGCGTAGATCCACTTGTTCTGGCTGGCGAGCAGCGAGGCGGACGGCATGAACTGGCATTCGCCGATCGCGATCGGCTTGCCGCCGGACGCCTGGAGCATCGTGTTGTAGTTGTTCTGCGTGTAGCCGGTATTGTAGACGTCGAGCGAAGCGATGTCGAAATAGCTGCTGCCCGGGTTGTAGGCGGAGATTTCCGTGCTCAGGTTGGAGAAGTCCTGCACGTTCCACACCCAGATGAGGTTTTCCAGCCCCTTCGTGTGCGTCAGGTAGTCGTAGGTGATCTGGTACAGCTTGGCGGAGCCGTTCGAGCCCTTGTGGCAGGACCACCAGAACACGCATTGGTTCATCTCATGCAGCGGACGGAACAGGACGACGACGTTGTTGTTCTCCAGATCCTGCAAATAGGTCGCGAGCGTGTCGAGACGGCCGATCCAGCTGTTGTACAGGCTCGTGCCCGGCGTCGTCAGCTGGGTGAACTGGGCCGACGTCAGCTTGGCCGGATTTGCTCCGCCGATCTCGTCCCAGCTGCAGTATTCGTCGCGGGTCGGCGCGCAAGGATGGTACATGAGCGTGACGAGAGCGCCTTTGTTGAACTGGTTCTTCGCTTCCTGGATCATGTTCCAGCGGTTGTCGAGCGCGAGGCTGCCGAAGCCGAAGTCGCCTCCCCACAGAGACGGCGTGCGGCCCGCGATGCCTGCCACGCGGTCGCTGTCGCTGCGCGGGGTGTTGTTGAACTTGTTCTCGATGCCGACGATCGTCTTGCCCCCGAGATTGTTCAAGTAGCTCAGGATGCGCTGCTTGACGGCGGACACCGGCTCGCTGCCGCCTCCGTCTTGGCCGTTGTCGCCGTAGATCTCGAACTCATACAGCGAGTAGCCGTAGGCGGTCGCGCGCTGGAAGGCGTACATCTTGACGTAGCGGACGGTGGCCGTGAAGCTGATGTCGTTTACGCCGCCGACGCCGTTGTAGTTGGAATAGACGGTCGTCCAAGTGGAGTTGTCGTTCGACGTCTGGATCTGGAAGCCCTTCGCATACGCGGCCTCCCAGCGCAGCTTCACGCCGGTGAGCGGGCGGGCGGTGCCGAGGTCGACGATGATGTACTGCTGGTCGCTGTAAGCCGAGGACCAGCGGGTGTTGCCGTTGGCGTCCACCGCATAGGCGCCGGCGTAAGCGGAGCTCTCCGTGCTGGAGACGGTGACGGGGCGGTTGTAGGCGAGGTTGACGATCGCCGCCTCGGTCTTGGCGGGCCGGGCGAGCAGGACGAGCAGCGACAGCAGCACGGCGGCGAGAGCAAGGAGCAGAATGGAGCGGGGGCGGGGCAGCGTCAGTCGATTCATCATGGGCCTCCTTGAAATAAGGTGATGGATGATGCCTGGCGGAGCATGCGGTGATGCGGCCGGCGCTGACGGCGCCGAAGCGGGCATCGCCCCTTTCGCTTGGAAATGAATTCGCTTTCAACACCCATTATAAATATTTAGAAATAAAATTCAATAAGTTTATTTAAATTGAACAAACGATGTAAACGATTGACGCGGGCAACTGTTACCATTAAAATAACAGTACGGCGGGAAAGGAAGGGAGCGTGCGGATGAACAGCGAATTTACCATCGCGGTCCACAGCCTGGTCTATCTGGCCAGCCGGCCGGATCGGATGGCGACGAGCGATGCCATCGCCCGCAACGTGAACACCCATCCGTCGCGGATACGCAAGGTGATGAGCTTGCTTCGCAAGCAGGGATATATCGGGACGAAGGAAGGCATCGGCGGGGGCTACCTGCTGGAGCGGCTGCCGGAGCAGACGACGCTGGCCGAGATCTATTCGGCGACGTCGTTCGGCTCGATCAAGCCGGGCTGGTGCTCCGGCGGCGAGGTGGGAGACTGCATGATCGCCTGCCGCATGGAAGCGGTGATGGATGAGATTTTCACGGAAACGGAGGCCAAGCTGCTCCAGCATCTGGAGAGCATGACCATCCGCGACGTGCTGCAGCGCGTGAAGGCGGAAGAGACGTCGACCTGAAGCGACTAACGGCGGGAGGAATGGCAGATGAGCATGGAAACGGGGATGGAAGCGATTCAGATCGGGGACTGGGTAAGCGGGGTCACCGTCATGGACGAGAGATTCATCGGGTATGTCGATGCGGCGGATCCGGTCGGGTTTTACCGGATCGTCGTGACGCAGAGCGACCGCGAGCGGATTGTCGGCAAGCGCGTCGGCGCGCGCGCCTCCAAGGTGCGCAAGCTGTCCGAGCACGGCCAGCAGGCCGGAGCCGGCGAGCTGCGGACGCTGATCGAGCTTGCCCTCCTGACGTGGGACGAGGACTGGTTCCGCGAGCTGACGGAGCGCGCCCGGACCGCGGACGCGGAGCCGGGCAAGAGCGGTTCGAACGGAATGCCGGTCAACCGCATCTCGTCCATTCTCTAGCCCGGCCGCAGCCGGGGACGCGCTTGTCCTTTTGCAGCCGGTCCGCCATGATGGCGGACCGGTTTTTTTGGCTTCTTCTGACGAGCCCGCCGTCCGCATACGATGAGTAGGGAAGCGAGTTCGTCCGAGGAGGGAAACGCATGGCGAGATGGGGAAAAAGACGCGCCCCTTGGCGGCTGCCGGCGCTGCCGATGCGGCCGGTCCGGAGGATGAGGCTGTCCCGCTCCGCTTCTTCCGGGAGCCGGAGCGCGGGGTCCGGACGTCTGCGGCCCCGCCCGCTGTTTTCTTCGCGGAGCCGCCGGGCGGCTCCGCTCGCCGGGGATGCTGGGCGCCCCCGCCAGACGCGGCGCAGGCGCTGGCGATGGATGCTGCTGACGATCGCGCTGCTGCTGGCGTTCGGGACGCTCAACGGCTATTTTTACCTGGAACGCGAGCTGCAGCCGCCGCTCATGCGGATCGCCCAGCTCAAGGTGAAGCAGATCATGACGGAGGCGATCAACAAGGCGATCACCGATCAGGTCGCCACGGGCGCCAAGCTCGAGAACCTGATCGAGTGGAAGATGGACGCCTCCGGCAAGGTGAGCGGCTTCATGATGAACTACAACGAGCATATGAGGATCACGGCGCAGACGATCCAGACGGTGCAGCATACGCTGCAGGAAAGCGAGAGCTTTCGCGAGGGCGTGCCGATCGGGCAAGCGCTGGACAGCGCGCTGCTCGCCTCGTTCGGCCCGCGCGTGCCGATCCGATTCGAGCCGATCGGCGATGCCAAGGTCGAGCTGAGCACGAGGCAGAAGGATGCGGGCATCAACATGATCCTCGTCGAGGTCTACATGCGCATCCACACGGAGCTGTCGGTCATCATTCCGTTTAATGCCGCCTCGCAGACGGTCGATACGGAAATTCCGATCTCCTACCTGATGGTCGTCGGAGACGTGCCGATGTACTATTACGACGGCAAGGGCAAGCCGATCGGAGACAGCGCGGCGGCCGCGCCCGCGCTCACGCTGCCGCCGCCCTCGGGCGGCGCGGACGCGGGAGCGGCCCCGCCCGGCAACAGCGCGGACCAAACGGAAAACGACCCGGGAGAAAGCCCTTGAGGGCCTTCTCTCGGGTCGTTTCGTCGTACAATGCCTTGCCTACTCGAGATCCAGGTGCAGCCTGCGCGTATTGCGGAGCCCCTGAAGGCCGTCCGGATCCTGCATGGTCTTGAAGCGGGCGAAAGCCTCGGCCGCCTCCGAGGTGCGCACGCGCAGCGGCTTCTCTTCCATGGCGAGCAGGGCGGACACGATGCCGGCGACGTCCTCGCCCGTCTGCGGCACGCTCGTGCGCGAGGCGAACCGGTCGAGGTAGCGGGTCAATAGGGGCTTGTACTCATCCTCGAGGATGCCGCCCGTCCGGGACACCTGCTCCATGACCGTGCCGGAGAACGCCGTCGCGACGGCGCCCGGCTCGATCAGCGTGACATCGATGTTGAACGCGGGCTTGTAATAGGTCGCGAGGCTTTCGAGCAGGCCTTCGAGCGCGAACTTGCTGGAGCAATACAGCTCGTTGAACGGCTGTCCGACCAGGCCGCCGACGCTGGAGGTGGCCAGCACATAACCGTTGTCGGAGCGCTTCAGCAGCGGCAGCGCCGCCCGGATCGTGCTCATGACGCCGAACACATTGGTCTCGAACAGCCGGCGCACGTCTTCCATGTCGGCTTGCTCCAGCGTGCGCAGCATGCCGTAGCCGGCGTTGCAGAACAGCGCGTCCAGCTTGCCGTGATGCTCGTCGATGCGGCGGAAGGCCCGTTCGAGCGAGGCGGGATCGGTCACCTCCATCTCCAGGAACGTCAGGTTGGGCGTGCCGGCATAGGCGGCTTGATCCCGTTCGGGATGGCGGGTGCCGGCATAGACGGCATGGCCTTCCCCGGCGAGGCGGAGCGCGGTGGCGAGGCCGATGCCGGATGAGGCGCCGGTGATGCAGACGATGCTAGGGGACGAAGCCATCCTTTAGCCTCCTTTGGCAACTATCATCTATCGCTCCTATCCTACTCCGGGGAAGGGGAGAAAGCAAAAAGCCGCCCTGCATGAGGGCGGCTCGGATCATGCGGGCTGAGGCTGACGAGGCTTGCCGAAAGGGCTGCGGCGCCGCTAGCGGCCGCGGCGGGCTTTCTTCGCTTTCGCTTCGGCCTTTTCCCACTGGCGCAGCAGCGGATAAGGGTCGAACGCCCACTCGATCATGCCGCGATCCCGATAGATGCCGTAGTGGAGATGAGGCGGGAATTTGCCGGACGTGCCGGGCTTGCCGTAGCCGGAGCTGCCGACCCAGCCGAGCGTGCGGCCGGGCTCGACCGTCATGCCGCAGCGCAGCGACTTGTCGAAGCCGGACAGATGCGCATAATAATGGTAGCGGTTGTCGAGGTCGCGGATGCCGATGCGCCAGCCTCCGTAGGCGTTCCAGCCCATGTTCTCGATGACGCCGTAGCAGGTGCTGCGCACCGGCAGGCCGTGGCCGGCGAAGATGTCGGTGCCCTCGTGCGTCCGATGCCCGCCCCAGCCGCGGGCCGTTCCCCAGGTGCTGCGATAGGAGTAGTCCGTCCCGACCGGCACCGGAAAGGCGCTGCCGTCGAGATCGAGCCGTCCGAACGTGCGGTACAGCAGCGTGAACTGGTTGACCCGCTGGACGGCGCGCTGATTGTGGTAGAATTCCCAGACACCGATCGAGAAGTCGTCTGCCGTGCCGCCGAAGCGCGCGACGGCCGACGCCTGGGCGTAGAGCAGGTCGATGTCGCTGCTCGGATCGGCCTTGCCGTCGCCGTCGCCGTCGCGGCCGATGCCGCCGAAAAAGCGGATCGAATCCGGATTGCGATCGCTCGGATCCGGGTTCGTCGCTCCGCTCCACTGCTCCGGCGAAGCGTACAGGCCGGCCCAGGAGCCGAGCTTCGGGCGCGCCTTGGGCCGCGCCTTGCGCAGCGTGCGCTCGTACTGGTCGAGGGCGGCGATCTGTTCCCAATCCAGTCCCGTCATGAGGGAGAGCTGCCCGTAGGCGGCGCGGCGCTGCTCCGGCGCTCCCGCCTCCTTCGCGTCCGCTTCCGATGCGGGAGCCGCGTGCGCCGGCTGACCGAGCGAGGCGCCGAGCAGCATCGCCGCAGCCGTCAGGGCCATCCATTTCTTCATTGCTAATGTCCACCTCCGCCGGGAACTTGAGCTCGCTCCCGTAGGTTCTGCGTTCCGATTGGATTTTATCCGAAACATGTTATAATGGAGGTCAGGTTTTACGCCCTTTTTTCTACCGAACGACAGAAAGCGAAAGCAGGGGATTCCATGAGCACCAGAGCTCCCAAACCGAAGCTGCCGAAGCCGGAATGGCTCAAGATCAAGCTTCAGACCGACGGCCACTACGCCGAGCTTAAAGATATGATGCGTTCCAAGACGCTGCATACGGTCTGCGAGGAAGCGCGCTGCCCCAACATCTACGAATGCTGGGCCAACCGCACCGCGACCTTCATGATTCTAGGCGACATCTGCACGCGCGCGTGCCGGTTCTGCGCCGTCAAGACCGGCCTGCCGACCGAGCTCGACCTGCAGGAGCCGGAGCGGGTCGCCGAAGCGGCCGAGCAGATGGGCCTGCGCCACTGCGTCGTCACCTCCGTGGCGCGCGACGACCTGAAGGACGGCGGCGCTTCGATCTTCGCCGCGACGATCAAGGCGATCCGCGCCCGCCTGCCGCTGTGCAGCGTGGAGGTGCTCATTCCCGACTTCCTCGGCAACGAGGAGTCGCTGCGGATCGTGATGGACGCCAAGCCCGATATCCTCAACCATAACATCGAGACGGTCGAGCGGCTGTCGGACCGGGTCCGCGCCAAGGCGAAGTACAAGCGCTCGATCGAGCTGCTGCGCCGGGCCAAGGAGATGGCTCCGTCGATTCCGACCAAGTCGAGCATCATGCTCGGCGTCGGCGAGGAATACGAGGAAATCATCGCTTCGATGGACGATCTGCGCTCGGTCGACGTCAACATCTTGACGCTCGGCCAGTATTTGCAGCCGTCGCCGAACCATCTGGCGGTCGCGCGCTACGTCCATCCGGACGAGTTCAAGCAGCTGAAGGAAGACGGCCTCGCGCGCGGCTTCAGCCACGTCGAATCCGGACCGATGGTGCGCAGCTCGTACCACGCGCATGAACAGGTCAAATCTGCAGCAGGAGCGGCATCCGGAGTATGACCGGCCGCCCGGGCCGCTAGGAGGGCTACCGGTGATCTTTGTCGGAACGAAGAAGTACGAGCTGATCCATGAACACAAGACCGCCTGGAACGCCGAAGTATTCCGGGACCGCTACAGCGACGTGCTGGAGCGCTACGACTATATCGTCGGAGACTGGGGATACAGCCAGCTCCGGCTCAAGGGCTTCTACCGCGACGGCCATCCGAAGGCGAACCGGGACACGTCCTATTCCAGCCTCATGGAATATATCAACGAGTATTGCAACTTCGGCTGCGCGTATTTCGTGATGGAGCTCAAGGAGCCGGCATCCGCCGATCCGGACGCTCCGCCGGAGCAGCCGGCGGCCGGCGACATCGTCATCGTGCCGGGCGTGCGGCGCTTCGAGGAGGACAGCTACAGCCGTCCTCCGGCCGCCGACCGCCGGCGCGGGGCGGACCGCTCTTCCGGCTCGAAGCGCGGAGCGGCGGGCGACTCGGCGGCCGATGGCGAGGCCGAAGCGGCTGCCGCCGGCGAGCGCCGCCAGCCGCAGGGCGGCCGGACAGGCGGAGGCAAGCGCCAGGGCGGCGGAGGGCCGCATGGCGGCAAGCGCCGCGAGCATGCCTCGAGCGGCTCCGAGCGGCGCGGCGAACGGCGGGAGCATGCCTCCGCCGGCTCCGACCGGCGCGAGCAGGCTTCGCCCGGCGGCGGCGAGAAGCGCGAGCGGCGGGAGCGCCGCGACCAGGGCGGAGCTTCCGCCGCTTCGGAGCGGCAGCGCGAGCCGGGAGGCGAGCGGGCGCGCGAAGCGCAGGGCGAGACGCCGCGTGCCGACCGCGGCGAGCGGTCGCCGCAGAGCTCGGGCGGCGGCCGTCGAGGCGGCTCGCATCGGCGCGGCGGCCGCAGCGGCGGCTCGGGAGGCGAGCATGCGCCGCAGCAGCAGCCGGGCGAGACGCGCCAAGGCGGAGCCGGCGAGCGTCCGGGTGGCGGCGAGCGTCCACAAGGCGGCGAGCGTCCGCAGGGAGGCCGCCGCAAGCCGCAGGCCGGCGGAGGCCAGCCTCCAGCCGGTCCGGGACCCGGCGGACCGTCCGGCAGCTAGCGATTAGCGGGCTCGGCGGATGCAGGAGAGCGGCAAAAAGGGACGTGCACGAGCGCAAGCTCGTGCACGTCCCTTTTTCATGGCGCCTTGCGCGGCTTGTCCTGTCCGGCGCATGTCCCGCGGGAGCTGCGGCCGTTCAGCCCGGAAACCGCGAGTCGGGCTGAGGCTGGGAATCGTTCGTGTCGATGAAGGCGTCGCGCACGCGGTTCCAGAACGGAAACGGGCGATAGCGCGCGAAGCTGACCCGCGACTCGGCGACGCTGCAGCGGATCGAGCGGATGTCCGAGCGCTGGATGTTCAGGTGATCGATCGTCAGCAGCAGCCGCTGGTCTTTTTTGGACAGCAGATCGCAGTGATGATGCTGCGGCAGGATGACCGACGTGCCGAGCGTCCGATAGACGCGGTTGTTGATCGAGGCGATCTCCGCCAGCTGCAGCGACGGGATCGACGGATGGATGACGGCGCCGTTCAGGCTTTTGTTGTATGCGGTGCTGCCGGTCGGCGTCGAGATGACCATGCCGTCGCCGCGGAACATCTCGAACGGCTCGTCGTTGATGTTCACCTGCACGACGAGCGTGCCGTCCACGCCCTTGAGGGTGAACTCATTGAGCGCCAGATAGCCGGTCGTTCCCTCCGGCGTATCGAGCTCGATCTGGGCGAGCGGATAATGGACCAGCTTGGGCTGCTGCTCGGCCATCATGCGCACGAGCTCCTCCAGCTCGTCCGCCTGCCAGTCGGCGTAAAAGCCGAGATGGCCGGTATGGACGCCGACGAAGGCGACCTCCTCGATCCGCTCCAGATAAGTATGGAAGGCATGAAGCAGAGTGCCGTCTCCGCCGATGGAGATGACCATGTCCGGTTTCTTGTCGTTGCGGATGAATCCGCGTCCGGCCGCCAGCCGGTGAAACCGTTCCGTCAGCTCGTTGGACAGCCGGTCGCCTCGGCTCAATACCACATAGTTCAACAACGCAGGCGCTCCTTCCGAATCAATCAGGATACCCAAATGATAGCGGAAATCGCGGGCGAACACAATGACGGCGGCCTCTGTCGGGAGCGGCTCATCCGGGACCGATCCAGCCCCAAAGGGCGTATACCATGCCGGCGGCGAGCAGTCCGTGCAGGAAGCGGGCGAGCAGGAACGGCCGGTACCGCATGCCGGTATGGCTGACGAGGCTGGCGATCTGCGCGTGGACCGAGAGTCCGGCCCAGCTGAGCACCCAGGCGGCGAGCGCAGTACGGTGGAGGAGCGCGAGGCTCGCTTCGGAGGAGGCTTTGGCTCCGAGCGTCACCTCGAACAGGCCGCTGATGACCGGAGCGGCGGAGGAGGCCGAGCCGCCGAACGCTTCGAACACGAGGCCGAGTCCCGCTTCCAGCAGGCCGAGCAGCGACGTCTCGCGGAGCAGCTCCATGAGGACGGAGAACACGACGACCAGCCCGCCGACGACAATCATGAGCCGCAGCCCCGACTGGACGGCATCTCGCACGAGCACGCTGAACGGGCGGCCGTCGAGCAGCCTCGCCTCGTGCATCGCCTTCAGCGCGGAGCCGATGCCGCCTCGCTTGCGGGCGGACGAGTTGCGGCGGGGCGGCATCGGCTCGGGAGCAGCCTCCTCCGCTTCGCCGCGGCCGTGCCAGCGCATGAGGAAGCCGATCGCGAGGCTGCTGCCGTAGTGCGCGGCCGCCAGCACGGGCGCGATCGCGGCCTGGTGGAAGAAGCCGACCGAAACGGCGCCGATGAGGAAGATCGGATCGGAGGTCGTCGTGACCGCGACGAGCCTCTCTCCTTCCACCCGCGAGATGAGCTTCTGGTCCCAGAGCTGGGACGCCAGGCGAGCTCCGACCGGATAGCCGGACAGATAGCCCATCGCCAGCACGAAGCCTCCGCTTCCCGGTATGCGGAATACCGGCCGCATGACGGGGTCGAGCAGCTTCCCGGCGAAATGGACGATGCCGAGTCCGAGCATGAGCTCCGACAGGACGAAGAACGGGAAGAGGGCGGGGAACAGCACCTCCCACCAGATCGAAAGGCCGCGCAGGGACGAGGCCAGCACGGAAGCGGGATAAAAGGCCATGAGCGCCATGAGCAGGGCGGCGCAGAGGGCGGTGACGGTCGACGGATGAAGCAGCTTGCGGCTCATGGGCGGGGCGCTCCTTCGGATGGGATGAGGGACAGGAAAGCTTGATCCATTGTATGAGACAAGCGCGGGAATCAGAAGGACAAACCGTTGTCAGAAAAATCTAAAAAAGATAGAAAACGCTTGCAAAAAGGGCTGGCATTCCGTTTTCTTTATGGTACAATAGCATTACTCTAAACGGCTTGGAGTGATGGAGAATGAGTGTTGTCGCAGGCATTCTGGTTTGCGCTTTTGTGTATGTGATTCGCGAGTCCCTCATGGCTCCCGGTGAAGAAGATTACGAAAGCTGAAGCTTGTTCCCACCACTTATCCGAATGCCCGCGATGCGGGCATTTTTTCATGGGAAAACGCTTTCTAGCCGTGACGGAGTAGTTCTTTCCTCATAGACCGTTCGACCTAATAAATGGAGGTTTCCTTACCGATGAATAAACCGAGCAGTCCGTACGAGCTCATGGGCGGAGCGGAGACGATCACGAGGCTCGTCCATGCCTTTTATCCTAAAGTCGTTCAGAACGAGCGGCTTGCCCCGTTGTTTCAAAACGATCTGGCGCCGGTCATGGAAAAGCAAATCCAGTTCTTGACCCAGTTTTTCGGAGGTCCGCCGCTGTTTTCGGACGAGCACGGCCATCCGATGATGAGGGCCCGCCATCTGCCGTTCCGCATCACCCCCGAACACGCGGCCGCGTGGCTCGGCTGCATGGATGCGGCGGCGAGGGAGATCGGCATGCCGGACGACCTGAGAAGCTTCGTCATCGACCGCTTGTCCGGTCCCGCCTACCATTTCGTGAACAGCGACGGCCAGGACGATACGGAATAAGAGCCCGACAACCGAGAAGGAGATGTTTCGCGCATGGAGCCGCTATATGAATCGGTCGTATCCTGTCCCTGCTGCGAATCCGAGTATCCGACCGCCCGCGTCCGTTCCAGCTTCAAGCGGGCGGTCTCGTCCGACACGGACTTTTGCTGCTACTACAAGCATGATGTCAACGCGGATTTTTATGTCGTGCGCGTCTGCCCGCGCTGCGGCTACGCGACGACGGAGAACGGCTCGCGCGAGCTGAGGCATGATCAGAAAAAAGCTTATTTCGAGCAGATCGGCCCTTCCTGGAAGCCGAGGAGCTTCAGCGGCGAGAGGACGAGGGAGCAGGCGCTGCTCTGCTACAAGCTCGCGCTTCTGAGCGCCCAGGCGATCGGCGAGAAGGCGCGGCTCATCGCCGGCCTGCTGCATCATATCGCCTGGCTGCACCGCTACGGCCGCGAGGAGGAGCAGGAGCGGCGCTTCCTGCGCCATGCGCTCGAGGCGTACAAGTCCGTCTTCGAGCATGAGCATGTGGAGAACGACGCCAAGCTCATGTACCTGATCGGCGAGCTGCACCGCCGCCTGGACGAGCCGCGCGAGGCGGTGCGCTGGTTTTCCCGCGTCGTGCAGGATCCGTCCATCATGGACGCGGCGATGATCCAGGCGAGCCGCCGCCAGTGGCAGTTCATCCGCGAGCAGACGGCCGGGGCCGTTCCCGAGTGGATCGCCGACGGCGCTGCCGAGGGCGGAGCCGCAGCCGTCTCGTCATGAACCGAAAAAGCGTTCCCCGCGAGAGAGCCTCTTCGCAGGGAACGCTTTTTTGGCTTGTCGTCCCCGGCGGGGCTGCGGCTACAGGCTGCGTACGGGGACGTCCATCAGCAGATAGTCCTTGTCGGCGTCGAGCACCGTGACCCGGCTATGGCAGCACGGAAAGACGAGCAGCTTCTTCGCGCCTTCCGCGATCGTCTTGAGGTCGGACGGGCGCAGCGGCAGCAGCACGTTGTCGCGGCCGCAGAACGGACAGCCGGCCAGGACATCCTTCATCTGGACATCGTAAGGCCAAGAGCATTCGAACGGAATCATCGGTCCTCGTCCTTTTCCGGTTCGGACGGGGCGCCGGCCGTCTCGGGACCTGCGGCGGCAGCGGGTTTCTCCTGGCTGTCGGCGCCTTCGGCGCGGGCCAGCTCGGCCATTTTTTGGAGAAGGATATGGCGGGGCATATGCATGAGATGCTCCAGCGGCACGCCAAGCTGCTTGGCGAGCTTGACGGCCGTGTCGGCGGATATGGGCAGCGGTCTGGACATGTCGGTTCCTCCTTGCCGAAGTAGCGCCGCTGTCGTTCCGGTGGCGGATGGCGAGCGGCGCGAGCTATAATGGTAGCATACACGGCTGGACAAGTCCGCGCAACGCGCGGCGCCGCCGCCCTTCGAGAGAACGGGCTTGCGGCGAGGCCGGAAGGAGAGGATTTGAAACGATGCCAACATCCGTCTATCCGCTGAATTGGAACCTGGAGGTCTTTTACCCTGGCGGGTCCGCGTCGCCCGAGCTGAAGCAGGAGCTGCAAGGAATCTCGGACGACATCGCCCGGCTGAACGCGGAGCTGACGGCTGCGTCGGGCTCGGAGGGCGTGCCGGGGGCAAGCGGAGAGCAGCTGGACCGCTGGACCGAATCCGCTCAATCGATCGCCGCTCGGCTCGGCCAGACGGACAGCTTCGTCGGCTGCCTGCTCGCGGCCAACGTCCATGACAAGGAAGCGGCCTCGCTCAACGGGCGCATCCAGTCGCTGGAGGCCGACTATACGATCGCCCTTACCCGGTTCGACGATCTGATGAGCCGCACGCCGGACTCGATCTGGGAGAGCTGGGTCCAGTCCTCTCCGGTCCGCTTTTATCTGAGCGAGCGCCGTCAGAACGCCCGCGAGAAGCTTCGTCCCGAGCTGGAAGCGTTTGCGGCCGATCTGGCGGTGGACGGCTATCATGCCTGGGGCAACCTGTACAACACCATCGTATCCCGCGCGAAATTCAAGGCGAAGGACAAGGACGGCAACGAGGAGATCCTGTCCGCCGGCCAGATGTTCAACCGCCTGACCGACGCCGACCGCGGCGTCCGGGTCGAAGCGTTCGCCGAATGGGAGCGCGAATGGTCCGAGCACGCGCAGCTGTGCGCCGACACGATCAACCATATCGCCGGCTTCCGCCTGAAGCTGTACGACAAGCGCGGCTGGGGCGACGTGCTCAAGGAGCCGCTCAAGATGAACCGCATGACGCAAGCGACGCTGGACGCGATGTGGGCGGCGATCGAAGAAGGCAAGAAGGACCTGCTTCGCTACTTCGAGCGCAAGGCGAAGCTGCTCGGCGTCGAGCGGCTGGACTGGCATGACGTCACCGCTCCGCTCGGCTCGAGCACGACGAAGATTTCCTACGACGACGCCTGCCGGCAGATCGAGGAGCAGTTCGCCCGCTTCGATCCGAAGCTCGCCGAGTTCGCCGCGATGGCGCTCAAGGAAGGATGGGTCGAGGCCGAGGATCGTCCCGGCAAGCGTCCCGGCGGCTTCTGCGCCTCGTTCCCGGTCAAAGGGCAGACGCGCATCTTCATGACGTATTCCGGCACGGTGGACAACGTCAGCACGCTGGCGCATGAGCTCGGCCACTCCTACCATTCCTACGTCATGGAAGATCTTCCTCCATTCTCCAAGCAATACGCGATGAACGTCGCCGAGACGGCCTCGACCTTCGCGGAGATTATCGTTGCCCAGTCGCAGCTCGAGCTGGCCGAGTCCAAGGAAGAGAAGATCGCGCTGCTGGAGCTGAAGATCCAGAATGCGGTCGCCTTTTTCATGAACATCCACGCCCGCCTGCTGTTCGAGCTGAGCTTCTACGAGGAGCGCCGCAGCGGCGAGGTGTCGGTCAAGCGCCTGAACGAGCTGATGGAGGCGGCCCAGCGCAAGGCTTACGGCGACGCGATCGGCGAGGCGCATCCGCATTTCTGGGCGGCGAAGCTGCATTTCTTCTTCACGGGCACGCCGTTCTACAATTTCCCGTATACGTTCGGCTACCTGTTCAGCGCCGGCCTGTACGCCCGCGCCAAGCAGGCCGGTCCCGGCTTCGCCGAGCAGTACGTCAGCCTGCTGCGCGACACGGGCAGCATGTCGGTGGAGGAGCTTGCGCTCAAGCATCTGGGCGCGAACCTGCAGCAGGAGGATTTCTGGCGCAGCGCCGTGGCGCTTACGGGCGACGACATCCGGCAATTCCTCGAGCTGACCGAATAAGCCTCGGCGACAGTTCGCGATGACGGCCGTCTGAAGGTTGGATGAAGCTTGGCCAGGATACATGAAGATTCCATAAAGAGGGTTGAAACCGGTCGGCATGGAGCGTATTCTGTCGACAGGAAGGGCTTCAAGTGAATCTATTTCCTAGGAAATGATCGAGGAGGAGCGAGCCGATGAAATTCTTTCTGGATACCGCCAATGTAGAGGAAATCAAGCGCGTCGCCAAGCTGGGCCTGGTGGACGGCGTGACGACGAATCCGACGCTCGTCGCCAAGGAAGGCCGCGTCTTCAAGGAAGTCGTGCAGGAAATCTGCCGGATCGTGCCGGGTCCAGTAAGCGCCGAGGTGACCGGATCGACCAGCGACGAAATGCTCAAGGAAGCGCTCGAGATCGCCGAATGGGCGCCCAACGTCGTCATCAAGGTGCCGCTCACCGAAGACGGCCTGTACGTCACCCACGCGCTCGCGCAGAAGGGCATCAAGACGAACGTGACGCTTGTCTTCTCCGTCGCCCAGGGCCTGATGGCCGCAAAAGCGGGCGCGACGTTCATCAGTCCGTTCGTCGGCCGTCTGGACGACATCGGCATGACCGGCATGGATCTCGTGCGCGATCTGTCTGCCATCATCAAGATCTACGGCTTCCAGACGGAGATCATCGTCGCCAGCATCCGCAGCCTGGAGCATGTCAAGGAGGCGGCTCTCGCCGGCGCTCATATCGCCACGATTCCGGGCTCGCTCCTGCCGACGCTTTGGAAGCACCCGCTCACCGACATCGGCATCGAGCGCTTCACGGCCGATTGGAACAAAATGCAGGCGTCCTTGGCCAAGGGCTGATCCGGCCGCTAGAGCAGATTCTGGATGTCGATATCTCCCTAACGTCCCTTTCGGAAAAAGGGCATTTATTCCAGAAATGAGGCTTGACCGCCTCTTCCGGGCCATGCTATAGTCGACTCAATTCAATCGAATGACCTTGCGGAAGCACCGCAAACGAGCAGAACATCTGCTTGTTTGCGGTGCTTTTTCGCGTCCAGGGAGGGATCGGCCTGATGGCCAGGCTTGAGCTTGTCGTCGCGGCGGCAGAATCGGAATACATGCGGAGGCTGGCGGCCGGCGTGAGGGAATCGCCGTTCGGGAGCCGGTGGCGAATGACGGCTTGCACGACCGGCGATTCGCTGCGCCATTATTTGAAAGGAGGCTATGCCGTCCATCTGGTGCTGGCCCAGCCGTCGCTGCTGGAGCAGGCGGGCGAGCTTCCTGCCGGCATTCCGGCCGCGGCATTCGTCCGGCGCCGCGGCGAAGGCGGCGGATTGCCCGAGCTGCTCCAGTACCAGCCGATGCCGGAGCTGCTGGCCGCCATCGAGGCGCTGCATGCGGGCAGAGGCGCAGTCCGGCTGCAGGGCGGAGGAGGCGGGCGGGCATCCGTGATCGCCGTCTGCGATCCGGCCGGAGGGGCGGGCAAGACGACCTGCTCGCTCTGGCTGGCGCGGTTGGCCGGAGAGCGCGGGCATCGCGCGCTGTATCTAAATCTGGAGCGCTTCGACGCCTCCGGGCTGCAGCTGCGTGAGCCGGGAGAGCCCGCGGAGGAGGGGATCGAGGCGCTGCTGTACGCGCTCAAGGCGGACAAGCCGGACTTTCCCGCCCAGCTGGCGGGCGTGCGCCGATACAGCCGGCGAATGGGAACGGACTACATCGGCGAGGCGCCGAGTCCCGAGGAGCGGCAGTCGATGACCGGCGATGATGCCGCGCGCCTGCTGGAGGCGGTGGCGGGCAGCGGCATGTACGAGCTCATCGTCGCCGATATGGACAGCTTGCTGGACGAAGCGGCGGCAGCGGTGCTGGAGCGGAGCGACGCAGTCGTTTGGCTCTCTGAGCCTTCGCCCGCCGCCAGGCGCAAGTCCCGGCTGGCGTTCGAGGCCGTCGCGGCGCGGCATCCTGCTGCGGCCGCCGCCGCGCGCAGCAGGATGCTTCGCGTCCGGAGCCGGGTCAGGCCGCGGGCGCTGACGGAGGAGGAAGAGGTCAGGGACGACGACGATCCGCTGCCGCCCTATGCGGCGGAGCTTCCTTACGATCCGGGCATCGGCTTCGCCGAATCGGCCTCGCCGGCTTACATTCGGGCGGCAGGGGAGCTGCTGGAGCGTCTCGGCTGCGCGGCTCAGAGGAGCGTGCGGCCATGAGCGGACAGGCGGCGAGGCCGGAAGGCCATATAGCTGCGAGCCTGCGCGAGCAGATCCGGGCCGCGATCGATGCCGGCGGCGAGATCGGCGACGACGAGCTGATGCGGACGGTGGAGCGGACCGTCGACCGCTGGGAGGGCAGCGTCCGCCTCGTTTCCAGCGAGCGGCTGCGGCTCGTGCGGCAGCTTTTCCATTCGTTCCGCGGCTTGGATGTGCTGGAGCCGCTGCTCAAGGACGATTCAATCACGGAAATCATGATCAACGGGCATCGTCAGCTGTTCGCGGAGCGAGCGGGCCGCGTCGAGCCGCTCCGCGAACAGTTCGAGAGCCGGGAGAGGCTGGAGGACCTGATCCAGGCGATCGTGGCTCAGGTCAACCGCGTCGTCAACGAATCGTCGCCGATCGTAGACGCGCGGCTCGCCGACGGGTCGCGGGTGCACATCGTCCTTCCGCCGGCGTCGTTGTCGGGACCGGTCGTGACGATCCGCAAATTTCCGAAGCGGCCGCTGCTGATGGACGGACTCGTCGCCTGCGGCTGCCTCACGGAAGACGCGGCCGGATTTCTGCGCACGCTCGTGCGCGCGGGGTTCAACATCTTCATTAGCGGAGGCACCGGCAGCGGCAAGACGACCTTCCTCAACGCGCTGTCCCGCTCCATCCCGGACGAGGAACGAGTCGTCACGATCGAGGATTCCGCCGAGCTGCAGCTGCAGGTGCCGAATCTCGTGCGCCTCGAGACGCGCAACGCCAACACCGAGGGCAAGGGCGCGCTGCCGATGCGTCAGCTCATCCGTGCTTCGCTGCGGATGCGTCCGAATCGGATCATCGTCGGCGAGGTGCGGGGCGAGGAGGCGGCGGACATGCTGGCGGCGATGAATACCGGCCATGACGGTTCAATGAGCTCCGGCCACGCGAACAGCGCCAAGGACATGCTCAGCCGACTCGAGACGATGGTGCTTGCGGCGGCGGAGCTTCCGGTAGCGGCCATCCGCCAGCAGATTTTGTCGGCGGTGGACGTCATCGTGCATCTGTCGAGGATGCGCGACCATTCGCGCAAGGTGCTGGAGATTTCCCAGCTGGCCGGCATCGAGGGCGGGGAGATTCGGCTGGAGCCGCTTTACCGCTACGAGGCGGGGCCGGACGGCGCGGCGATGCTTCGGCGCACGACGGCGGAGCTGCGGCGGAGCGACAAGTGGGAGCGCGCTGGCGGCGAACCCTTCGGTGCCAGCGGCTCCTCCGCCAAGGAGGAACGGGACGATGGCGATTGAGCGCGCGCAGCTCTGGCTGGAGCGGATCGGCTGGCCGGCAGGCCGAGATCGGCCGCAGCCGGCATCCGCCGGAGCAGGCGCCGACTACAGCCGATACGAGCTGAGCCGCCGCGAGTTCCTGCTCGCCTTCGCGGCCGGAGCCGCGCTTGTTTTTTCGGCGGCATATCTGTTTTATCTGAATGTTTTGATCGCCCTGCTATTCTCGCTCGCCGGCATCAAGGCGCCATCGCTCTATCGGGAGCATGTCCGCGTCAAGCGGCAGGAGAGGCTCCGGATCCACTTCAAGGAAATGCTGTTCTCCCTCTCCTCCTCGCTGGCGGCGGGCCGTTCGGTCGAAAATGCGCTGTTCGCTTCGATCGGCGACCTCAGGCTCATCTACACGGGGTCCAGCACGGATCTGCTGCTGGAGCTGGAGCGCATCCGCCGCCGCTGCGCGAACGGAGAGACGCTGGAGTCGGGACTGCTTGATTTTGCCGCCCGTTCCGGCGTCGACGAGATCATGCAGTTCACAGACGTATTCACGACCTGCAAGCGCACTGGAGGCGACCTGGTCGAGATCGTGCGCCGCACCTCCCAGCTGATCGGAGAGCGGATCGAGGTCAATCAGGAGATTCAGGTGCTGATCGCCCAAAAGAAATTCGAGTCGCGCATTATGCTGGGCGTGCCGTTCGCTTTTCTCGGCTTTCTTCATCTGGCCGCTCCGGATTACATGGCGCCGCTCTATGCCAGCGCAGCGGGGTATGTCCTCATCACGGCCGCGCTGCTGCTGTTCGCCGCTTGCGGCTGGCTGATGCTGAAAATCATGGACATTCGGCTGTGAGGAGGTGGAGCGGATGGGATATGGATGGGGTTTTGCGACGATGGCGCTTGCCTGGATCGCGATGGCGGCGGCGACGCTCGGCTGGCGCAAGGCATGGAATACGGCCTGGTCCGCAATGAGGACGAGGGACCGAGAGCGGATCGGCCGCTTGTTTGGCGGGGAAGCCTTGCTGCGGCTCGCCGCGCGCCACGGCATGCCGCAGGCGGCCGAGGATCGGATTGCGGCGCTGCATGCGCTGCTCGTGCCGCTCCGAGGAGAGAGCTGGACGGCGGTGGATACGAGGCGTCTAGCCGCATCGGCCGTTGCAGGCGGCTATGCCGCGGCGACGGGAGGCTGGCTCGTCGCCGCGGCGGCGGGCGAGCCGCTCATCGCCTGGCTCGGCGTCTTCGCCGGCCTGGCGCTGCCGGCGGGCAAGATTCGCGACATCAAGGCCAAGGCGAAGCGGCGGAAGCAGGAGCTGCTGCTCGGGCTGCCCGATCTGCTGGGCAAGCTCACCCTGCTCGTAGGCGCAGGCGAGACGGTGCAGAGGGCGCTCGCCCGCTGCGCCGAGCGGCCGCCTCGGGGCAGAGCGGACGATCCGCTGCATCTGGAGCTGGCGAGGACGGTCCAGCTGCTGGCTAGCGGCCATCCGTTCAGCGCGGCGCTCGAGTCGTTCAGCCGACGCTGCTCGGTGCAGGAGGCCTCGGTATTCGCGACCGTGCTGCTGCTGAATCACCGCCGGGGAGGCGACCAGCTCTCCCTCGCGCTGAAGGAAATCTCCATCCCCCTCTGGGACAAGCGCCGCAGCGCGGCGCGCGCCAGGGGCGAGGAGGCTTCCTCGAGACTCGTATTTCCGCTCGTCGGCATCTTTTTCATCCTGATGATGCTGGTCGGAGCGCCGGCTATCCTCTTCATGGGCGGGTAGCCGATTCTAAATCTATTTTACTGGAGGAATCGACAATGAAACGAAACGCATGGCTGCATCCGAAGGGCCGTCTGCATGACGCGCTGAAGCGCTTCGCACGTTCGGAAGAAGGACTGGGCACGCTGGAAATCATCCTCATTATCGCTGTCGTCATCATCATCGCCCTCATCTTCAAGGAATGGATCATCGATCTCATCAACAACCTCATGGGCAAAGCCGATGATCAGGCGAACAAGATTTTCGAATGACGGAAGCGCGCGGCTGCTGAAGCGGCTCGCAGGCGGAACGGAGGGCAGTTTCGCGCTGGAGGCGGTCTCGGTGTTCCCGCTGCTGCTGGCCGCGACGCTGGCTTGGATGCTCGCCGCGCTGTTCGTCTTCCAGGGCAGCGTGCTGCAAAGCGGAGCGGCCCGCGCTGCGGACGCGGCTTCCCTGCATTGGGACAACAGCAAGCGGGAGCAGTCCGGCCTGCCTACGGCCGGACAAGACGACGGCTTGTACTGGCGGCTGTCTCAGGACAGCTTGCTGCAGGGGCTGCTCGGGCTTGGCGCAGGCAAGGACGAGGCTGTCGAAACGATCGCCTTGCCGGCATCGCAAAGCCCTTCGTCTGACGGCTCGCTGGCCGCGGCCAAGCTCGGCAAGGCGGCGGCCAGGCTGTCCCCGCGGCTCGTCGGCGAGATGGCCTATCGCAGGGATGGACTGGATCGGCGCACGGAAAGCCGCCTGCGCTTGCCGGTCGCGGCAGCGGAAGGACTCGTTCCCGCTGTTCGGGCATCGGCCGTCGTCACCGATCCGGTCGAGTTCATCCGCAGCGTCGATTTGGCTCGTTATTATACGGCCAAATTCCGCTCCTCCCGCGACGTGCAGCCTTCTTCGGCGGGAAAGGCGCTGACCGACTATGCTTCGGGCCGTCCTTAGGCGGCTGGCCTCGGCGTTCAAGCGGCCGAGCGGCGAAGCCGGCAGGCGACGATGGGGAGGCGGTATAAGCGGGTGCAGGCAGCCGGCTGACGCGCATTGCGGCTGCTCTAGGCGACAGAAGCGGCCGCTCCAGGAGGCTGGCCGAGCAGGCTTCCGCTCGGCGCACGGAGCGGTCACGATCTGGACCTGCATGACGGTGTCGGCTGTCCTGCTGCTGATGGCGCTCCTCATCGACTACTCCCGCATCGCCGCTTTCCAATTCAAGCTCGACAGCCTTGCCGGCTCGTCGGTCCGCTCGGTGCTGGCCGCTTATGACGAGCCGCTGTACGAACGCTACGGGCTGTTCGGCCGCGGAGGGACTGATGCCGCGCAGCTCGCGTCCGAGGCGCTGGATGTCTCGGACGCTCGAGGCGGGCTCTCCGATCTGCTGCCGAGTGAGAAAGACGGCCTGAGTCGTCGAATCGATCTTCTCCAGCTTGAGCTCGGCGAGCCGTCGGCGCAGCCGGCTCTCATGCTTGGCGAGTGGCCTGTGCTTCGACGCCAGATCGAGCAGGAGATGAAGATCAAAGGTCCGATCGACCTGACGCTGGAGCTGATCGACAAGCTGCGGCCGGTGGGCGGCTCGATGAAGCAGGCCGCGCAGGAGATCGGCACGCTTCAGCAGTCGGAAAAGGTTTTCGACAAGCGGCAAAGCGCCTTGGCCGAAATGCTGAGCCTAGGGGAGGCCGCCGCAAAGGTGGTCCGGGAAACGGGCAGCGACGGACTCGTCCCGCTGCCTGGACGCGACCAGGCAGCCACGTTCAAGGAGTCGGCGGACGGCTACGGCTCGTACCTCGCTTGGCTGGCCGCCGATGAAGCCGCCCAAGCGGCCTACCAAGCGGCGCTGCTGGCAGTTCCTCCGGCCAAGGAAGGCATGCCGGCCGCTCCGCTGCCGACCCCGCCGATGCTGAACACGGCTTCCATCCAGAACTACGAAGCGGCTGCAGCCGAGACGGCGGGCCGCCTGCTCGGGCTCGCCGCCTCAGCGGATCAGCATGATCGCTTGATCGGAGAGGCGCTGCAGCAGCTCGAGCTTGCCTTGCAGGCGGAGCAGGAGCTGGAACGGCTGGCGGCCGCCTCGCCGGCCGCTGCCTCGCCTCCGGCCGGATCGGAACCCCAGGCGGGAGCTGCGGCGGATCTGTCCGGACTGCTGCTCGGCAGAAGCTGGTTTGCTGAGACGGAAGCGACGCTGAGGACACAAGGAGAGCGGCTGCGCGCGTTCGCGGCCGAAGCGTCGGTCGCAGGCAGAAGGCTGGAGCAGGCCGTGCAGCGGCGGTCGCTGGCGGATGTGCCGCTGCTTCGGGGCGATGCCGTCCTGCTCGCCGACAAGCTGGAGCTTTACTGGCAAGCCTACGTTTCCCCAGGCGAAGAGCTGCAGCGGCTGAAGGCGAAGCTGGAGGCTTCGGACGGCAGCAAGAAGCTCCGGGAAGCCGAGAAGAAAAAGGCGGGCAGCCTTTGGAAGCAGGCTAAGGAGATGCTGGACGGATTCGAACGGATGAAGGCCGCGGAAGCCGAGCTGGAGGAATTCGCCCAGGTGGAGCGCTTGGCCGAAGCGAATCGGGCGTTCAACGAGTCGCTTCGGCAGCAGGACGACGGCGGTCAGGGCGAGGGAGCTGCAGGCGGCCAGGAAAAATCGGAGCGGCCGTCAACGGAGGGATCGGCCGCCGCCGGGGCTGAAGCGGCAAGCGGGAGGTCGGCAGCCTCCGATGAAGCCGATGCGGCGGACGAGGCGATCGCCAGTGCCCAGGAGACGGGCGGCGGGGTGCTGGGAGGACTGGAATCGCTGCTGGCCGCCGGAGGCGAGCGTCTGCTGATGGCGGAATACGGCGCCAGGCGCTTCGCCTCGATGGATCCGAGACGGCTGCAGACGCTGCTCGTCGGCGGGAGCTCGCAAGAAGCGTCGTCGGAGCTGACTTCGCTGGATCATCAGGAACTGGAATATATTCTTTACGGCTTCGCCAATCCGGCGGCCAATCTCGGAGCCGCATACGGCGAGCTGTTCGCGCTGAGGCTGGCGATCCGCACGATGGAGGGGCTGATCGCCAGCCGGGCGGCCGGCCATCCGCTGCTCGTGCTCGCCATGGCCGGCGTCTACGGCTTGCAGCATGCGCTGGGCGATCTGCGCGAGCTCGGCGCGACGGGAGAGGCGGAGCTGTCCAAGTACGCGCCGGTACGGCTCGGCTATTTGGATTACCTGCGATTGTTCATGCTGACGCACGGTACGGGGGACAAGCCGCTCAGCCGCATGGCGGCGGTCATCGAGCATCGGACGGGGGCGAGGCTGGAGCGGGTTCCGACGGGAATGTCGGTCGCGCTGACCGGCTCGATCCCGCTCTGGTTCTTGCCCGGCTTGGTCCGCCTTGCCGGACGAGCCGGAGCGATTGACGGTCAGGTGACAGGAGGGAAATATGAAGCGACATCGATTGCCGGCTGGTCTTATTGATGGCTCGGCCAAGCGTCTGCTTCGCGGACGCGAAGGCTCGATCGTGCTGGAGGCGGCGCTCGTCGTTCCGGCTTTCCTGCTCCTGCTCGTGTTCCTCTCCGTATTCCTGCAGCTGTCTGCCGCAGAAACGGCGCTGCAGCGGGCTGCGGACAGCTCGGCCCGGCTGATCGCCTCCCATATACGACCGGCGCTGCTGCTGCAGCAGGAAGCGTCGGCGGCGTTAAGCGCGGCCAGTCCGAGCGGCGTCGATGCGGCTTTGCCCGGCTGGCGAGAGGCGGCGGCGTCGGTGGCCGGCCGCTTGCCGGAGCCGGCCGGACCGCTCGCCGAATCCGTATTGCGCGGCGAATGGAAGCCCGTGATGCAGCAGGCTGCGGATGCGGCGGCAAGAACGGCGCTGGAGCCGCTGCTTCTCCGGGAGGCGGAGAAGGCCGGGCTGGACGCTGGACATGTCCGGCTGGCCGCGGTCCGCTTGCCCGATCTCGACACTCGGGAGCAGGGCTTCCTGCTGCTGGAGGCCGAGTACGAGTTTCCGATCCGGGTGCCGTTCACGAACGAAAGGCTCGTGCTGCGGCGATGGGCGAAAGAACGGGCCTGGATTCCAGATGCGGTGGCCGCGATGGGCGGAGGCGATGTCGAGTCCGGGGAAGGAACCGTTCGGATTACGGGCTTGACGCCGGTTCCGGCCCGTCCGGGCAGGAAAGCAACGCTGACCGCTGTCGCGTCCCCCGGAGCGCAGGTGACGCTCGAGGTCCGATACAAAAGCGGAAGCAGCGTCTCCCGTCATGTCGGCACGAAGACGGCCGACTCGCTCGGCAGAGTCGATTGGACCTGGCTCGTATCAGGCAATACGACGCCGGGCATTTGGGAGGTGATCGTCACCAGCTCCGATGGAGGAAGCGCGACGATGCCTTTCCATGTCGAGAAGAAGCCTTAGCCGGATCGGGTTGATTTCATTTGCGAAAGGAGGCAGAGCGATGCCGGTTTGGACTGGAGCTGCGACCGGGCTGCTGCTCGCGCTCGCTTTTTGGAGCGATATCCGTACGATGCGCATTCCGAACGCGTTGACCGGAGGCTTTTTCGTCGCCGGGCTGCTGGCGCACGCAGCGGCGGAAGGGGGAGCCGGACTCGGCCAATCGGCGCTCGGGGCGGCCGCCGGCTTCATCCCGCTCGCGCTGCTCTATTTGCTGCAGGGCATCGGAGCCGGAGACGTCAAGCTGTTCGCGGCGATCGGAGCCTGGACGGGAGCGGCCGCCGTGCTTGAGCTGCTGCTGTACTCGATGCTCGCCGGCGGAATCGGCGGAGCCGGATACTTGCTGGCCGTCCGCGCGCGCCGCTTCATGCGCGCGCGTCATGAGGCCCCTCCGGACAACGAGCCGGCGAGCCGCGCGCCGTCCCGGTTTCCGTTCATGCTGGCCGTCGTGCCGGGAGCGCTGGCGATGCTGCTGCTGGGCGAGTAGAAGCTTGATCGCCTGCGGCTCAAAAGCAATTGGATTCGGAACAAAGCAAAAGGAGGACGCGCGATGCGTCAGATCATAGCGGACTTTGAATGGAATCGGGAGCATGAGCTCGTGCTGTCCCGACCAGGCGGAATCGGGCGCGGCGACCTGGAGGAGATCGAGCTGGCGATGCTGGAGGAGGTTCAAGTGCCGGGACTGCTTCCGATCGGCTGGGAGGAGATGAACGGGGAGGTCAGGCTGAGATATCGGCTGACGGGCCGCAAGATGCTGAAGCAGCGGCTTGCGGACGGAATGGAGCGGCCGGAGGAGCTGTACTCGCTGCTCTATGGCGTCGTCTCGGCGATCGAGCAGTGCCGCGCCTGCCTGCTCGAACCGGACAATCTTCTGTTGGATGAGTCCTATCTGTTTGTCGGCGAGACATGGATGGATAGCGGCCTCGTCTATATGCCGATGCGTTCGGAGCATCGGCCTTCGGAGCTCCCGCTGCGCAGCCGGCTGCTTGCCTTGGCCGCCGTTTGCGGAGGCGCGATCCGGGAGGTCGATGCCGGATTGCCGGCATTGCTGAAGGCGCTCGGCGACGAGCAAGTCTCGATGGCCAGCTTGAAGGCGACGCTGCTGGAACTGTGCGCCGGCGGCAAAGGGGCAGGAGAAATGATCGGACCCGGGAACGGCGGCGTGGCGGCGCCTGCGCCGCATGCGGCGGGAAGCGCGGCCGGTCTGAAGGGAGCGGCGGTTCGGCCCACGCTTGCGGAGCCGCCTGCTTCCAGGGCGCCGGCATTCTCGGCGCCAGCGACTTCCGTTGCCGCTCCATCCACATCTGCCGCGCCAGCGACTTCCGTTGCCGCTCCATCGACATCTGCCGCTCCATCGACATCGACCGCAAGTTCTGCGCCTTTCCTCGCCGCTCCGGCGCGGTTGACCCAGCAGGACGAGCGGATCCGTCCGGCGGAGAAGCCGGGAGCATCCCCGGGCGGACGCAAGCCCGGCCTTCATACCTCGGACGCGCTGCTGCCTTTGCAGCTGGAGCCCGTATCGCTCCATCCACCGGAGCCGTCCGGCCAAGAGGCAAAACCGCTGAACCGGGGCATCGTCATCCTCGCCGTGCTGGCGGCGGCGGCGCTTCCCTGGAAGATGCTCTATTGGGAGGAGCCGACGAGCTCCAACCTGATGATCGGCCTCGGCACGCTCGCACTCGCAGCAGCCGCGATCGTCTGGATCTGGAAGGGCAAGAAGGGCGGACCGCAGGAACCGTCCTGGGAGCAAAGCCATCCAGCCGCATTCGAGCCGGACTCCGGCCCGCTGGCGCTCAAGCGGGACAAGCGCTGGGCGCTCGAGATGGCAGAGCCGGGCGGATCAGGGCCGGACGAGGCGGAGCCGTGGAGATGGAGCGTCCATCCGAACCCGCTTCAGGATGCGCTTCAGGATCCGCCTCGATCGGTCTCGGACCGAGCTTCGGAGGAGATTCGGCCGACACCGGCCCGGCCTCCCGCGTCCGAGCCGACCGTTTGGCTCGGCGGGGCAGAAGAGCGGGAGCGGCAGGGCGGAGCCGCCGTTTCGGCGGGCATCGTCCATCGGACTCGCGGCGGAGCGAAGGACAGCTTCGCCCTGATGCCGGGACGCCATACGATCGGCCGCGCTTCGGATTCCGCAGAGTGGACGGACGAGACGAGCGGCGTTTCTCGCCGCCATGTCGAGCTGGAGTGCCGGGCGGGCTCCTGCGAGGCCAAGGATCTCGGCTCGAGAAACGGCACGACGCTTAATGGCCGAGCGATGATCCCTTATAAAAGCTACAAGCTGGAGGACGGCGACGTCCTCCAGCTTGCCGGGCGGGACGGATCCCGATATGAGGTGCGGCTGGACTCTCCTCGCGGCTAGCGGAGCAGGTCGTCCAGCGCTGGCTGGATTTCAGGGAAGTCGAAGCGGAAGCCGCTTTGCAGCGCCTTGTCGGGGAGGACCCGCTGGCCTTTAAGCAGCAGCTCGGACATTTCTCCGAGCGCGAGCTTGAGCGGAAGCGAAGGGGCGACCAGCCAGTAGGGGCGGCCAAGCGCCCGGGCTGCCGCGCGGCCGAACTGCTCGTTGCGAGCCGGCTCAGGCGACACCGCGTTGATCGGACCCGAGAGGCTGTCATTTTCCAAAGCGTGGACGATAAGGCGAGTCAGGTCTTGCAGATGGATCCATGACATCCATTGCCGGCCGCTTCCGACCGGTCCTCCTGCCATCGCGCGGAACGGGAGAAGCATGCTCGGCAGCGCTCCGCCTCCGTTGCCGAGCACGATGCCGAAGCGCAGCAGCGCTCGCCGCCGGGCTGGGATGCGCTTCGCGGCTTGCTCCCAGTCCCGCACGACGGAGGAGAGGAAGTCGCTGTCGGTCGTCGGGCTATCCTCCGTGAACGAAGCCGACTCCGAAAACCCGTACGCATTCACTCCGGACGCCTGCACGAGCACCTGCGGATCCGCCTTGGCCCGTTCCAGCAGCGCGCCCAGCTTGGCCGCCGTCTCGATCCGCGATTCCCGTATCCGCTTCTTGGCGCTATTCGTCCAGCGCTGGCTGATCGGCTCCCCCGCCAGATTGACGATGGCTTCGACGCCGGCAAGCTCGCTCGGATCTTCTTCCAGCCGATCCCATCCGACAACGCGAAAGCTCCCAGCGCCGTTCGGAGCGGTGCCGGGAGCTTTCGCGGAGCTGCGGGAGACGATCCAGCCGGAGTGGCCGGCACGGGACAGGCGCTCGACGAGCGCTCGGCCGATGAAGCCGGTTCCTCCGGTGATGACGATCTTCATCCTTGACTCCTCCGTTCTTCGATCTGTTGCGTCTTAAGCGCCGACGGCGGCTCGCCTCAGGAAGCTTCCTTAATGGAGACGAGCCACGGCTGCTTGATCTTGCCGTCCGTGCCTCCGTCGACTTCCTTCACGATGTAGGTGTAATCGACGGTCGTTCCTTGATCGAACGCCTGCATCTGCTGGACAAGCTCGGAGCCGGCCTGGAATACGACGGTATCGGTATCGGTTTTGATCTCGACAGAATGGCCGTCCGCGAGGCCGTTGAACGTGCCGGACGCCTGCTGCTCCTGGGATTGCGTCACAGGATCGCCGCTGGAAGCGGCTTTTTCGGAGTTGCCGGGCGTTGGCGTCGCCTCGGCGACCGGCTCGCCGACGGAGTCGGGAGACACGTCGGACGAGCTGTCCACGATGCCGCTTCCTGTCGTCGCGTTGGCCGCGTTGTCCGCGGGCATTTCCTTCACGCCGCATCCTGCGGCGATCATCAGCATCGACATCAAGGCCAGGCTCGCGGGCGCGAGGCTGGCTTTTCTTTTGCCGCCGGAGCGGCGGGCTGTCATCAGGTTCATGGCAAGCACCTCCAAGGTCGTCTTTTCCTGTGCTTTTCCTTACCCGGACCAGCTGCCGGCCAATCTGCCGGCGACGGACGCTCAGCGGTTCAGGAGATGGGTGTAGGCGGAGTAGTCGATGCCCCGCTTGTCCAGGAACGTGACGAGGCTGCGGTAGTCCCGCTTGGGCGTCGCGCGGATGTAGCCTTCGATGCAATGGTTCCGCGTCACCTCGCTGGCGCCGCTCTCGACGGCGACTTGTCCGATCCGCGCCGCGATGGAGTGGCGGGCGATGTCGCGGAACGGACCGGGAACGGGCGAGACCAGCTCGTCGAGCAGCTCCTTGGAGTCGTCCGTCCACATGTCCCGGCTGCGCTCGACCCAATAGTTTTGCCAGTCGAGCTTGGACTTGCCGTCGCGTTTAGGCAGCACCTTGAGGAACTTGCGGAACATGAAGAAGCCTCCGACGGCCATCGAGCCGACCATGACGAAAGCCCAAAAAACGATGAAATACATGAACCAGTCTGGAATGTGGGGCATGAACGGTGTCACCTCACTCCAAATTATAGCCGATTCCTAGATTTATTTCGACGCACCTTGTAGAATAAGACTAATTGTTTTCACCACATCCGAAAGGGGCCACGAAGCATGCTCAAAATCGGTTCCCACGTCTCCTTCAGCGACAAGGGGCTCGTCACCGCCGCTCAGGAGGCCATCTCCTACGGCTCCAGCTCGTTCATGATCTACACCGGCGCGCCTCAGAACACGCGGCGCAAGCCGATCGAATCCTTATATATCGAAGAAGGCAAGCAGCTGATGGAAGGCGCCGGGATCGGCGAGATCGTCGTCCACGCTCCTTACATCATCAATCTCGGCTCTTATAAGGAAGACACGTTCGAGCTCGCCGTGCGCTTCCTGCAGGAGGAAATCCGCCGCACGCATGCGATCGGCGTCCGCAACATCGTGCTCCATCCAGGCGCGTACACCGACAAGGACGCGGAATTCGGCATCAACCGCATCGCGGAAGGACTGAACGAGGTGCTGTCCGGCGTCGAGGAGACCGACGTCAACATCGCGCTGGAGACGATGGCCGGCAAAGGCACGGAGATCGGCCGCACGTTCGAGGAGCTCGCCGCGATCATGGACAAGGTGTCGAACAACGATCGCCTGACCGTCTGCCTGGACACTTGCCACATGCACGACGCGGGGTACGACCTGGCGGGAGACCTGGACGGCGTGCTGCAGCAGTTCGACCGCATCGTCGGCCTTGACAAGGCGGCCGTCGTCCATGTGAACGATACGAAAAATCCGATCGGCTCCCACAAGGACCGCCATACGCCGATCGGCTCCGGCTGGCTCGGCTACGACGCGATCGAGCGGATCGTGCGGCACGAGGCGCTGGCCGGGCGTCCGTTCATCCTCGAGACGCCGTGGATCGGCAAGGATCCAAAGAAGCAGCGCCCGATGTATGAGGCGGAGATCGCGCTGCTGCGCGGAGACGGCCTGGAGCGGTTCGGCGAGCGCTTCTTCGACCAGCTGGAGCGGCTGCATCATTTCCTCGGCAAGCAGGACATCGACCGCCGCACGTACGTGCTGTCGGTATGGGATACGATCAAAAGCGACGCCAAGGCGCGCAAGGCCGATCCCCGCGAGCCGATGGAGCGGCTGTACGACCTCGTGCGCGAAGCGGGAGAGGACTTCCGCGATACGGCCGAGGAAGAGCTCAACCAGCTGATCACGTACTGGTTCGCCGGCAAGCAGGCGCTCGTCAACGCCTGATCGCAAACAAAGGCAGCAGCTTGCAAGCTCGTCATCCAGTCCGAAGACCTTGCTCGGCAGGCCCGGAGCCGTCCCATGCGGACGGGCTGGACCTGCCTCTCTTTCGGCCGCCCGCTTTAGCGCGGAGGCGTTATGCAGTTCGCTTGCGCTTCATGGCCGCCGCAGCGGCGGCATCTGCAAGCCCTTATTTTGAACATGGAAGGAAGAAACGACCCCTATGCCTCATTCCTATCAATCCCTCCAGCCCGGAGACGCGCCCTCATCCGGTCGCGCCCGCATGCTTATCTCCTGTCCGGACCGGCCGGGCATCGTCGCCGCTGTGTCCCAGTTCCTCTACGAGCACGGAGCCAACATCGTCCAATCCGATCAGTATACGATGAATCCCGAAGGCGGCATGTTCTTCATCCGCTTCGAGTTCGACCTGGCCGACATGGACGCCCAGCTGCCGGTGCTGCAGGAGGACTTCGGCCGCGTGGCGGACCGCTTCGAGATGAAGTGGCATACGTTCCGCGCGAGCCGCAAGAAACGCCTCGCGATCTTCGTCTCCAAGGAGGACCACTGCCTGCTGGAGCTGCTCTGGCAATGGCAGGCCGGCGATCTCGACGTCGAGATCGCGATGGTCATCAGCAATCACGACGACATGCGCGGGCTTGTCGAATCGTTCGGCATCCCTTACCACCATATCCCGATTACGCCCGACACCAAGGCGGAGGCGGAGCGCAAGCAGCTGGAGACGATCGGCCGCAGCGCCGACCTGATCGTGCTGGCTCGCTACATGCAGATCGTGTCGCCGAAGGTGATCGAGCAGTTTCCGAACCGCATCATCAACATCCACCACTCGTTCCTGCCGGCGTTCGTCGGCGGCAAGCCGTACGCCCAAGCCTACAACCGCGGCGTCAAGATCATCGGCGCGACCGCGCATTATGTGACCGAGGAGCTGGACGGAGGCCCGATCATCGAGCAGGACGTGCAGCGCGTCAGCCATCGCGACGACGTGCCGAGCCTCAAGCGGATCGGCCGCACGATCGAGCGCGTCGTCCTGGCGCGCGCGGTCAAATGGCATGCCGAGGACCGCATCCTCGTCCATCAGAACAAGACGGTCGTCTTCCACGGCTAGCCCTAGCGGCGCCATCATTCATGAAACCTTCATCCGGCCGCTCGGGCCGGATGATGGCATTTGCTCATGCGGCAGTGGTACAATATTTCACATGAAGCGACACGCTTGAACCGCCGAAACTAGGAGGAGATTCTTTCATGGCCATCAGCCAAGCTACGATTGACCAGCTTTCCGTTACGACGATCCGCACGCTTTCCATCGACGCGGTCGAAAAAGCCAACTCCGGCCACCCGGGCATGCCGATGGGCGCTGCGCCGATGGGCTACCAGCTGTTCGCCAAGACGATGACCCATAACCCTTCCAACCCGACCTGGATCAACCGCGACCGCTTCGTGCTGTCCGCAGGACACGGCTCGATGCTGCTGTACAGCCTGCTCCATCTGTCCGGGTACGATCTTTCCATCGACGACCTCAAGAGCTTCCGCCAGTGGGGCTCCAGAACGCCGGGCCACCCGGAATTCGGCCATACGGCAGGCGTCGACGCAACGACGGGACCGCTCGGCCAAGGCGTCGGCATGGCCGTCGGCATGGCGATGGCGGAAGCTCATCTCGGCGCCGTCTACAACCAGGACGGCCTCGAGCTGGTCGACCACTACACGTACGCAATCTGCGGCGACGGCGACCTTTCCGAGGGCATCTCCAATGAAGCCGCCTCGCTCGCCGGCCATCTGCAGCTCGGCAAGCTCATCATGCTGTACGATTCCAACGACATCTCGCTCGACGGCGAGCTCAGCCTGAGCTTCTCCGAAAATGTGGCCAAGCGCTTCGACGGCTACGGCTGGCAGGTGCTGCGCGTCGAGGACGGCAACGACTTGAACGCGCTGGCGGCGGCCATCGCCGCGGCCCAGGCCGAGAAGTCCAAGCCGACGCTGATCGAAGTGAAGACGATGATCGGCTTCGGCAGCCCGAACAAGGGCGGCAAGGGCGGCCATGGCGGCACGCACGGCTCCCCGCTCGGCGCCGAAGAGACGGTGCTGACCAAGAAGTTCTACGAGTGGGCTTCCGAAGAGCCGTTTTATGTGCCGGACGAAGTCCGCGCGCACTTCGCGGAAGTGAAGCAAAAAGGCGAGCAGGCCAATGCCGCATGGGACGAGAAGTTCGCCAAGTACGAGCAGGCGTATCCGGAGCTGGCCGCGCAGTTCAAGCGCTCCGTCAGCGGCGACCTGCCGGAAGGCTGGGACGCGGATCTGCCGTCCTACTCGCCGTCCGACAAGGCGGTCTCGACTCGCGTCGCTTCCGGCAACGCGCTGAACGGCCTCGCCAAGAACGTTCCTGCCCTGGCCGGCGGCTCCGCCGACCTGGAAAGCTCCACGATGACCCATCTCAAAGGCATCGACGTGTATAAGCCGGGCAACTATGCAGGCCGCAACATCTACTTCGGCATCCGCGAGTTCGGCATGGCCGCCGCGATGAACGGCATCGCGCTGCATGGCGGCATGAAGATTTTTGGAGGCACGTTCTTCGTCTTCACCGACTACCTGCGTCCGGCGGTACGGCTGGCGGCGCTCATGGGCCTGCCGGTCACCTACGTGCTGACGCATGACAGCATCGCGGTCGGCGAGGACGGCCCGACGCATGAGCCGGTCGAGCAGCTGGCGAGCATCCGCGTCATTCCGAACCTGACGGTCATCCGTCCGGCCGATGGCAACGAGACGTCCGCCGCGTGGGCGTACTCGCTCGAGAACAAGAAGAATCCGGTCGCGCTCGTGCTGACGCGCCAGAACCTGCCGATCCTCGAAGGCACGGCCGAGAACGCTCGCGAGGGCATCAAGCGCGGCGCCTACGTCATCTCCGACGCGCAGGGCGGCAAGCCGCAGGCGCAGCTGCTGGCGACCGGCTCCGAGGTGCAGCTGGCCGTCGCCGCCCAAAAGGCGCTCGCGGCCGAAGGCATTCAGGTCCGCGTCATCAGCATGCCGAGCTGGGATCTGTTCGACAGCCAGGACAAAGCGTACCGCGATTCCGTCCTGCTGCCGGACGTCAAAGCCCGTCTCGCGATCGAGATGGCGCATCCGTTCGGCTGGCATCGCTACACGGGAGACGGCGGCGCGGTGCTCGGCATCGATACGTTCGGCGCTTCCGCCCCTGGCGACCGCGTCATCAAGGAATACGGCTTCACGGTGGAGAACGTCGTCGCCAAGGTCAAAGAGCTGCTGTAAGCGGCAGACCTTTCCGTCGGCACGATCCCCCGGATATTCATGGAGATCAGCGGCGTTCCGCTGCAACATGCCGGAGAAGGCTCCCCGCCTTTTCCGGCTTTTTCTTGATCCATTGTTGTGGTATGCTAAAGCGGTAAAGAGTCGAACCACTACCACCCGAAGGAGCACGAATTCATGTCCCAATTCGAAAACGTCACCGCCGTCAAAAAGGCGAACATCTACTTCGACGGCAAGGTGACGAGCCGTACCGTCCTGTTCCCGGACGGAACGAAAAAAACGCTCGGCATCATGCTGCCCGGCGAATACGAGTTCGGTACCGACAGCAAGGAGATCATGGAGATTCTGGCCGGCGGCCTGAAGGTCCAGCTGCCGGGCAGCGAGGAATGGATCGCGATCGAAGGCGAAGGCGAGTTCACCGTGCCGGCAAATGCGAAGTTCAAGCTCGTCGTGAGCCGCGTGACGGATTATTGCTGCAGCTATATCCAAGAGTAGAAACGCCCTCATTTCCCTGATCTCTTCTGAAAACGAAGGCAGGCCGTCTACGGACGGCTTGCCTTTTTGGCGTTCGCTTAATTATTTTGGATTACGAGGGAACCTTTGGATATCGGGCCGAGTCTAAGCGACGAGGAGGTGAGGAGAATCGGCAAAGAGGGCACGGCAAGTCCTTACGCATGGCGAAAAGGCAATGACAGCCGGCTTCGCGCCAAGCCTGGCAACGAACCTCCATCCGAATCGGGCTTGAGCGAGTCGGAGCGGAATGAAGCAGAGAATCGAGAAAAGCTGGCCAAGCTGATGGACGAGCATGGCGACGCCGTATTCGGCTACGCGCTTGCCTTGACGAGGAGCCATGCGCTGGCAGGCGATGTTTCCCAGGAAACGTTCCTCAAGGCGTACCGTAGCCTGCACGGGTATCGAGGCCAGTCGTCCATGCGCACCTGGCTGTTCGCGATCGCGCGGAATACGGCGCTGAGCGAGTTGCGCTCCGCCTATTTTAGACGCATCATCTTGTTCGCCCGGGTTGACGGCGGAGGAAGCGCCTGTTCGGCAGAATCCTCCTATCTCGATGCGGCTGCGGCAGGAGAGCTGAGACAGATCGTGCTGAAGCTGCCGTTCAAGCTCAAGGAAGCGCTGCTGCTGGAGCTGGACCACGGTCTAAGCTTGAAGGAAATCGGAGCGACGCTGGAATTGTCCGTCGGCACGGTCAAGTCCCGCCTGAGCCGTGCCAGGCGCAAGGTAGAGAGCGAATGGAGGCGAAGGAACGATGAACAGTGACATTCCCGATTGGTATGGGGAAGCTGCCGACGGCGGCGCCTCGGGGCGGTTCACGGCGGAGATGAAGAAGCAGGTGCTCCGGCAAGCAGCCGATCGGCCATCAGCGCGGCGTCAGCCAAGCCTCTTTGCGGTCGCGGGAGCAGCTGCGCTGGCAGCGATGACAGCCTTGCTGGTGCTGCTGTCGGTTCAGCCGGATCTCATGCTTCAGCTGGAGAAGCGTTGGCAAGCAGACGGGAAGGCGCAGCCGCAGGCAGCCGCTTCCGAGGGCTCCGCCTCCTCTGCGGGCAAGCCCCTTCATTTTCAGGGCGGATTGGAAGAGACGGAAGTGGGCGCTGTCCTGAATGTCTTCATGCCGCATAGCGTCCAGCCCATCCCGCTGTCAGCCGTGAAGATCACGGAGGCTTCCGAGTGGCAGGAGGGAGCGAGGACGATCGCGTTCGAGCAGACGGTCAATGACTATACGAGCCGCGGGAACGGCTTTCAGCTGATGGGGGCGGGCGGAGAGCCGGAGGAGAGGGTTTTCGAGGTCGGCAAGCATGCTTCCAACGAGCTCGACATCGTACCGACCTCCTTTTATGGAGACTCTGCATTCAAGCTGGAAGGCAAATGCGGATGGGGCGAGGAAAAAAAGCCCTGCTCGCTCTGGATCGACCGTTCCCAGGAACAGATTCGCGTCTTTTTCCCTGTCGGGAAAAAGCTCGAGCAGGAGACGGATATCGATGGCGACGGGGAGCCGGAGCTGATCGTGACGGAACCATCCAACCGCATCATGATCTACAAACGCAATGTGGACGGAACTAAGGCGGCCAGCGTGCAGGATGCCCTGGACAGGTCCTCTACCTTCCGGCTGGAGCTGGATGAACGGACGGGAGCGATCACCGATCCGAGCACGGGGACGACTTACCGCTATGAAGCCGACGGCAAGGAGATCAGGCTGCTGCCCGAAAAGCCGTGACTTGCCTCGGCATGCATGGGACGCGCCTCCCCTCACATCTGGCCGACCGCTCGCTGCATGTCCGCATCGCGCATATCGTTTATTTCGAAGGGCCGCTGGCCTCCTATCGGTGAAAAGAAAAAGGGCTGAGCGCCTGATCCGGATGTCCGGACGGAGCGTTCAGCCCTTCGTCATGGCAATCAGCCGTTCTCCGGCCGTTCGCCGAGAGGCTGGCCGATCCACTGCTCGTACAGCTTGGCGACCGCGATCAGGTCCTCCTGGTCGTAGCCGGCCGCGCTGCCGGCCTGGAACAGGCTCTTGGCGGCTTCGAGCATCGGCGTCGGCACGTTCAGGCCGTCCGACAAGGAGGAGGCGAGCCGCAGGTCCTTGAGCATGAGCGCCAGCGAGAACTGCACGCTGTAGTCGCCCTCCAGCAGCTTGGACGACTTGAGCTCGGCCGCCTTGCTGCCGGCGCCGCCGGCGCGCACGACTTCGAGGAACTTGGCCGGCTCGAGGCCGCCGCTGACCGCGATCGACAAGCCCTCGGCCAGAGCCAGGTTGTTGATCGCGACGATGGCATTATGGCCGAGCTTGGCGACGGAGCCGCTGCCGGACGGGCCGAGATGCACGATTTTGGTGCCCATCGCGTCCAGCACGGGGCGGACGCGCTCCAGCAGTTCCGCTTCGCCGCCGGCCATGAAGACGAGGGTGCCGGATACGGCGGCCGGCTTGCTGCCCGTCACCGGGCAGTCGAGGAAGCCGCAGCCCGTCTCCGCCGCCGCGGACGCGAGCTCGCGCGCCAGCGCGGGGGAGATCGTGCTGTGGTCGATCAAAGCCGTCCCGGGACGCACGGCGGACAGGATGCCGCCCTCGCCGCGGTACAGCTCCCGCACGACATCGTCGTTGCTGAGCATCGTGATGACGACGTCGGCCGCGCGGACCGCCTCGGCCGGCGATCCGGCTTCCGCGGCCCCAAGCTCCTTGAGGTCCTCGGCCTTGCCCGGCGTACGGTTCCAGACGGCGACGGAAAAGCCTTTGCGGACGAGGTTGGCGGCCATCGGCGAGCCCATCGTGCCGAGGCCGATAAAAGCGATGGATAAAGTCATGCGAAACACCTGCTTTCTTCGAAAGTTCATCGAGCGCTGAAGCATCTCTTTCAGTCTACCATAGCGTTCGTGAAGCTTCCATGAAAGGGGTCTGGGGTTGCTTGTTTTCGCCAGCCGCATCCAGTATCCTTAGGACATGCCGCAAGGCGAACGGGACCGGCCCCGGCGGCCGGACGCGAGTATGGACGGGTGCTCTCACCCGAACTTGAAGGAGGCATTTTTCGTCATGAGCAAAACGATCCGCTTCGACTACAGCAAGGCGCTCGGATTCCTGGGCCAAAACGAGATCGACAACCTGGAGGGCCCGATCCGCCTGGCCCACGAGCAGCTTCATAACGGAACCGGAGCCGGTTCCGACTACCTCGGCTGGATCGACCTGCCGACCGCATACGACAAGGAAGAGTTCGCCCGCATCAAAAAGGCGGCGGACAAGATCCGCTCCGACTCCGAAGCGCTTGTCGTGATCGGCATCGGCGGCTCCTACCTCGGCGCGCGCGCCGCGATCGAGATGCTGTCGCATTCGTTCTACAACGTGCTGCCCAGCGGCGAGCGCAAAGGACCGCAGGTGTTCTTCGCCGGCAACAACATCAGCTCGACGTATGTGACGCATCTGCTGCAGGCGCTCGAGGGCAAGAACTGGTCGATCAACGTCATCTCCAAGTCCGGCACGACGACGGAGCCGGCACTGGCGTTCCGCGTATTCCGCGAGCAGCTGGAGAAGAAATACGGCAAGGAAGAGGCGCGCGGCCGCATCTACGCGACGACGGACAAGGCCCGCGGCGCGCTCAAGAAGCTCGCGACGGAGGAAGGCTACGAGTCGTTCGTCATTCCGGACGACGTCGGCGGACGCTACTCCGTGCTGACGGCGGTCGGCCTGCTGCCGATCGCCGCGGCCGGCATCGACATCGACGCCATGATGCAGGGCGCGGCCGACGCTTCCAAGGAATATGCCAACCCGAACGTGGCGGACAACGAGGCGTACCAGTACGCCGCGGCGCGCAACGCGCTGTACCGCAAGGGCAAGGCGACGGAGATCCTCGTCAACTACGAGCCGTCCCTGCACTTCGTCTCGGAGTGGTGGAAGCAGCTGTACGGCGAAAGCGAGGGCAAGGACCACAAGGGCATCTTCCCGGCGGCCGTCGACTTCTCCACCGACCTGCACTCGATGGGCCAATTCATCCAGGAAGGCAACCGCAACCTGTTCGAGACGGTCATCCAGGTCGGAGAGCCGCTGGAGCAGATTACGATCGGCAGCGATCCGGACGATCTGGACGGCCTGAACTTCCTCGCCGGCAAGACGATGGACTTCGTCAACAAAAAGGCGTTCGAGGGCACGCTGCTCGCGCATACGGACGGCCAGGTGCCGAACCTCGTCGTGAACATCGCCGACCTGACGCCGTATACGTTCGGCTATCTCGTCTACTTCTTCGAGAAGGCATGCGGCATCAGCGGCTACCTGCTCGGCGTGAATCCGTTCGACCAGCCGGGCGTCGAGGCGTACAAGAAGAACATGTTCGCCCTGCTCGGCAAGCCCGGCTACGAGAAGGAGAAGGCCGAGCTGGAAGCCCGCCTGTAGGCGGACGGCTCGATGCTGGACCGCTACCGCTCGCTCCGGGAGCCCGGCTCCAAGGAGATCGTCATCAAGAAGTCCCGTTTCATCGGCTACGGACGTCCGGTGGAGAGCGAGGCCGAGGCGATCGCGTTCATCGAGGAGATCAAGAAGCTCCACTGGAACGCGACGCACAACTGCTCGGCCTATGTCGTCGGCGAGCGGGACGAGCATCAAAAAGCGTCCGACGACGGCGAGCCGAGCGGCACCGCCGGCAAGCCGATCCTTGAGGTCATCAAGCATCAGGGCCTCAAAAACGTCGCGATCGTCGTCACCCGCTATTTCGGCGGCATCATGCTCGGCGCCGGCGGCTTGATCCGCGCCTACACGGACGGCGCTGTCGCCGCCATCGAGGCGGCCGGCGCGATCACGAACGTGCTGCATCGCGAGATTGCCGTCGAGGTCGACTATACGTGGTACGGCAAGCTGGAAAACGAGCTGCATGCCCGCGGCGTGCTTGTCGGCAGCGTCGACTTTACCGACCGCGTCGTCGTCCGCTGCCTGCCGCCAGCCGCCGAGTCGGACCGCTTCATCGACTGGATGACCGACCTGACCCAGGGACAGGCCGGAATTTCCGCCGGCGAGACGATCTATGTCGCGCTCGAGGACTGACCGGCCGTCCCGCGCTTGAATTCATGCATCGGGCGGCGCTCGTTGCGCCGTCCTCCCCCAAAGCTGTTCCCCGTCTGCCCGCAGGCGAGGGAGCGGCTTTTTTGCGTCGGGCCGGGGAGCGGCCTTATTCCGAGTAAACCGACCTTTTTCGCATTGACGGAATCGCGGGGACTCTGGTACAGTAGCGTTAATACCAAGTAACTTAATGGGAATATTGAAATCCGATTAGCGCAAAGAATCGTACCTTCGTGGGCACGAGCTTAGGAGGTTGTCCGGCAACGTGAACATCAGGCTTCGCAGCAGCTGGTGGAGCTTCGGCTTTCGATCGGCGATCCTGCTCTACTTTTTTCTTCTTGTCATTCTTCCGATCTTCGGCATCTACGTCCAGTCGTTCTCGCTCGGCTGGGGCGCCTTCGCCGACAGCGTGGCGGATCCGATCGCCTGGAAGGCGGTGCTGCTGACGGTCCGGCTGGCCGTGCTTGCGGCGCTCATCAACGTCGCGCTCGGCACGATGATCGGCTGGGTGCTCATCCGCTACCGCTTTCCCGGGCGCAGGGTGCTCAACAGCCTGGTCGACCTGCCGTTCGCCCTGCCGACCGCCGTCGGCGGCCTCATGATCCTGCTGCTGCTCGGTCCGAACAGCTGGGCGGGGCTCGCCGCGGAGAAGCTCGGCTTCGAGATCGTCTTCCACGAGCCGGCCATCGTGATCGCGATGGTGTTCGTCACGTTCCCGTTCGTCATCCGCGGCGTGCAGCCGCTGCTGGAGGAGATGGACGCCTCCGAGGAGGAGGCGGCCTACACGATGGGCGCTTCCCGGCCGCGCACCTTCTTCCGGGTCATCCTGCCGACAATGCTGCCCGGCATCGTCAGCGGCGGCATGCTGGCGTTCTCGCGGGCGCTCGCGGAGTTCGGCGCGGTCGTGCTCGTCGCCGGCAACATTCCCGGCCGCACGCTCGTCGCCTCGGTGTACATCTTCGGCCAGATCGAGAGCGACGACACCCAGGCGGCCGCGGCGGTATCGGTGCTGCTGCTGACGCTCAGCTTCCTCATCCTGTGGGGCATCAACCTCGTGCAGGGAAGGAGGAAGCGCACATGAGAAGGCTGTGGATCGGACTGACCTATGCGGTCTTCGCGCTGCTGATCGTCGTGCCGCTCGTCAAGATCGCGACGGGCTCCCTCGAGGACGGCGTCTCGGGCCTGCTGGACGCGCTGCTGCGCCCGGAGGCGCTCCATGCGCTCATGATGACCGGCATCATCGTCGTGTTCGTCACGCTCATCAACACCGTCTTCGGCGTCATGCTGGCCATCTACCTCGTGCGGGCCGCGTGGCTGCATCCGCGGATCAAGGGGCTGCTCAACAGCATCGTCGACCTGCCCTACGCCGTCTCGCCGGTCATCGGCGGCCTCATGATCGTGCTGCTCGTCGGACCGGACACGGCGCTCGGAGCGCTGCTCGAAGGGGCGGGCATCAAGATCGTCTACGCCCTGCCGGGCATGGTCATCGCGACGCTGTTCGTCACGTTCCCGCTCATGGTGCGCGAGGTGATGCCGGTGCTGCAGGAGATCGGGAGCCAGCAGGAGGAGGCCGCGACGATGCTCGGCGCGTACTCGTGGTACACGTTCTGGAAAGTCACCTGGCCGTCGATCCGCTGGGGCGTCATCTACGGCGTCGTGCTGACGGTCGCCCGCACGCTCGGCGAGTTCGGAGCCGTGCTCGTCGTCTCCGGCAACATCATGAACCTGACGCAGACGGCGACGACGCTCGTCTATCAGGATGTAGAGAACTTCAACGTAGTGGCCGCGAACGGCGTGGCGCTCGTGCTGGCGGCATTTTCCGTCGGGCTGCTGCTGCTGATGGAATGGGCGAAAAAGCGAAAGGAAGTGCATTGACATGCATATCGAGGTCAAGGGGCTGAGCAAGTCGTTCGGCGATTTCAAGGCGGTCCAGGACGTAAGCTTCGGCATCAAGAAAGGCCATCTGATCGGCCTGCTCGGACCGAGCGGCGGCGGCAAGACGTCGATCCTGCGCATGCTCGCGGGATTGGAGGCTCCGACCGCCGGCGACATCCTTTTCCACGGCAAGCGCGTCAACGACCTGCCGCCGCAGGAGCGGGGCATCGGCTTCGTCTTCCAGAACTATGCGCTGTTCAAGCATATGACCGTGTTCGAGAACGTCGCCTTTGGCCTCAAGGTCAAGAAGCTGCCCAAGGATGCGATCCGCGAGCGCGTGCAGAGCCTGATCGAGCTGACCGGGCTCAAAGGCTTCGAGCATCGCTATCCGGCCCAGCTGTCCGGCGGCCAGCGCCAGCGGGTGGCGTTCGCCCGCGCGCTCGCGCCGGAGCCGCAGCTGCTGCTGCTCGACGAGCCGTTCGCGGCGATCGACGCCAAGATCCGCTCCGAGCTGCGCACATGGCTCAAGGAGATGATCGAGCGCGTCGGCATCACGTCGATCTTCGTCACGCATGACCAGGACGAGGCGATCGAGGTCGCCGACGAGATCATGATCATCAGCAAGGGCCGCCTGGAGCAGAAGGGCACGCCTTGGGAGATCTACAAAAATCCGGAGACGCAGTTCGTCGCCGAATTCATCGGCGAGTCGACGACGGTCGACAACGTCGCCGCGCTGCACGGCTTCGAGGAAGCGGCCGCCTGGACCGGCACGAGGGGCCTCATCCGTCCGGAGTACATCGAGATCGGCAAGCCGGGCGAGATCACGCTCGCCTCGGCGACGATGCGCGGCGTCGTGCGTCATATCCATTTCCGCGGCAGCGAGTGGATGGTCGAGCTCGAGATCGGCGACATCCGCCTCATCACCTACCGCTCGCTGGAGAAGGATGTGCTGAAGCCGGGCGATCCGGTCGACATCCTCATCCACCGCGCCTATCTGTTCAACGAATCCGACAGCTGGATCATGGAGAACAAGCTCAAAGTCGATCCGATGCCTGTCATCATCTAAGGGAGAATGCGATGCCAACGAATCGGACCCGAACCCCTTCCCTTCGCAGGGCGGGCGGGATAGCCGGCAGCCTGCTGCTTCTGCTGGGACTGCTGAGCGGATGCTCCGGATCGGCCGCCCCGAAGGCCGATCCGGCGGCTGCGCAAGGAGATGTGACGCTCGTCATCGGCGCCTACTCGGTCGTCAAGGACGTGTTCGCCGAGCTGCTGCCGAGGTTCAAGGAGCAATGGAAGGAGCAGACCGGACAGACGGTCGTCTTTCAGGAGTCGTACGAAGCGTCGGGCACGCAGGCGCGCGCGATCATCGGCGGCTTCGAGGCCGACGTCGCCGTGCTGGCGATGGAGGGCGACCTGCAGCGCATCCGCGACGCAGGGCTGATCGAGCATGACTGGCGGGAGGGGCCTTACCGGGGCAACATCACGACGTCGATCGCCGTCATCGGCACGCGCGCCGGCAACCCGCTCGGCATCCGCGGCTGGGAGGATCTGATGAAGCCCGGCGTCAAGGTGCTCTATCCGAATCCGCAGACGAGCGGCGGCGCCCAGTGGGACATCAACGCCATCTACGGGGCGGGGCTCAAGCAATCGGAGCGCGAGACGGGCCAAAAGGATCCGGCCTACGCGAAGGGCTACCTGGAGCGCGTGCATGCGAACATCGAGTCGCTCGACAAAAGCGGGCGCGCGTCGATGGCCGCGTTCGAGTATGGCGTGGGCGACGCGATCGTCACCTACGAGAACGAGCTGCTCGCCCGGATCGCCAAGGGCGTCGACTACGACATCGTCATCCCGGACGATACGATCCTGATCGAGAATCCGGCGGCCGTCGTCGACCGCAACGTCGACAAGCGCGGGACGCGCGAGGTGGCGGAGGCGTTCCTGGAATTCCTGCGCAGCGAGGAGACGCAGCGGTATCTGGGCACCCAGGGCTTCCGTCCCGTCGAGCCGCAGGCCGCAGCGGAGGCGGCAGCGAGCTATACGACTCCGCCCGGCTTGTTCGACATCCATTACCTCGGAGGCTGGCCGCAGGTCAAAAAAGAGCTGTACTCCAAGCGCGGCATCTGGTACCAGGTGCTGGCCGGCATCTGATCGCCATGGCCCCGGGCCTGGCTTGCAGAGCCCAGCCCGAGGCGAGGCTCGAACCCGCTGAACCCGCAAAAAATCCAGGCCAGCCGGAACGATTCCGGCTGGCCTGGATTTTTCATTTGCCGAAGCTCAGCTCAAGATGAACTTCTCCACGACATGGGCGACCCCGTCCTCGTTGTTGGACAGCGTGACGTAGTCGGCCAGCTCCTTGAGCGCGGGCTGCGCGTTGGCCATGGCGACGCCGAGGCCGGCCTCCATCAGCATCTCGCGGTCGTTCCAGGCGTCGCCCATGGCGATCGTCTCGTCCAGCGAGCAGCCGACATGCTCGGCCATGAAGCGCAGCGCATGGCCCTTGGTGCCTTCCTTGTGCATGAACTCCAGGTAATGCGGCTTGGACTTGGTGATGTGCATGCGGCTGCCGAGCAGCGGCTGCAGCTCCGCGGCGATGCGATCGAGCAGCGCCGGCTCGTCGATGACGAGCATCTTGAGCAGCGGCCGGCTCAGCAGCGAGCCGAAGTCCGGCTCGACGACATAAGGAATATTGGACTGGCGCGCGTAGGCCTTGACCTTGTCGTTGTCCTCGCGCACGTACAGCCGGTCGTCCACGTACAGCTGCAGATGCAGTCCCCTTTCCGTGCAGAAGCGGTCCAGCTCGGCCGCCGCATCGGCCGGCACATAGCGCTCATAGAGCACCTGGCCGTCCAGCAGCGTCTTCACGAGCGAGCCCTGGTACGTGATGATCGGCACGTTGAGCGCCAGTCCCTCGGCGACCTGGCGGGCGGAGGCGAACATCCTTCCCGTCGCGAGCGTCACCGTCACGCCGCGCTCCAGAGCGGCGGCCAGGGCGTCGCGCGTCGCGGGCGTCACCTCCAGCTCGTCGTTCAGCAGCGTGTCGTCCACATCGATTGCAATCAGCTTGTACATCGGTTTCTCTCCTGTCTCTATTCGGCCGGGCCGCGAGCTTGATCCCTCTCATTGTACCGGACGCCGGCGCAGGGCGACAAGCCGCGCCGAGCCGGCAAAATTGAACGCGCCTGCCAAATGAGATAAAGTGAAGGGATACAGAAACTGAGGCCTTCGGGCGGAAGCGGAGAGATCAGTCATGAGAGAGCGCGGAACGGCCGCTAGGCAGCGGCTGGCGACATGGTGCGTACTGGGAGCGGCGGCGGCGCTGATCGTCGGCTTCGGAGCGGGCAGGATATCGATGCTCGTCCAATACCCGGTGCTGAAGGAGAAGGTTTTCGCCAATTTTAACGCCTCCTATAAGGAAATCAACAAGGACTTCCTGTTCGGAGCCGAGCCGGAGGCGCTGCTGAACGGAGCGACCAAGGGCATGCTCGCTTCGCTCGACGATCCGTATTCGGTCTACTTGCCGGGCAGCGAGGGCCAGGACTTCGTCCAGAGCTACCAGCCGGAGTTCGTCGGCATCGGCGTGCAGGTGCGGCAGGAGGAGGGGCGTTATCTGGTCGATACTGTCATCAAGGATACGCCGGCCGAGAAGGGCGGCCTGCTGACCGGGGACGAGATCGTCCAGGTCGACGGGACTCCGGTCAAGGGCATCAGCATGGACAAGCTGGTCGCGCTGCTCCGAGGCGAGGAGGGCACGAAGGTCAAGGTGACGCTCGCCAGATCCGACGGGCCGCAGCTGACCGTAGAGCTGACGCGGGCGCCGATCCCGGTGACGACGGTGACGCATGAGCTGCTGGAGGACGGCGTCGGCCGGATCACGATCTCCCGCTTCGCGGAATCGACGGCCAAGGAGTTCGAGACGTCGCTGAAGGCGCTGCAGGACAAGGGCATGAGCCGGCTCGTGCTCGACCTCCGCTCCAATCCGGGCGGACTGCTGACGCCGACGATCGAGATCGCGAACCGGCTCGTTCCGAAGGACAAGCTCATCCTCGAGGTCGATTACAAGGACGACAAGAAGGTGCAGAAGTACTACTCCAAGCAGAAGACGAAGCTCGAGCTGCCGATCGCGGTGCTCGTCAACGGCCAGACCGCCAGCGCCGGCGAGGTGCTCGCCGCGGCGCTGAAGGAATCGGCCGGAGCGACGGTCATCGGGACGACGACGTTCGGCAAGGGGATCGTGCAGAGCTTCGGCCAGTTCAACGACAAATCCGTGCTCAAGCTGACCGAGGCGCAGTGGAAGACGCCGAGCGGCCAGTCGATCCACAAAAAAGGCGTCGAGCCGGACGTCAAGGTGGAGCTGCCGTCCTATGCGACGCTGCCGATGCTGCCTGCGGGCGAGGAGAGCAAGCAGGGCGACTACGGCGATTACGTCAAGACGCTGCAGACGATGCTGCAGGCGCTCGGCTATCCGGCGGCGCCGGTGCCGGGCGTGTTCGGAGAGCAGACGGCGGAGGCCGTGCGCGGCTTCCAGCGGGACAACGGCCTGGAGGCGACAGGCGTCGTCGGCGACAAGACGTCCCACGCGATAATGGCCAAGCTGCGCGACAAGCTGCAGCAGGAAGATCCGCAGCTGCGAGAGGCGCTCGACCAGCTGAAAAAATGACCGTAAAAAGACCGTACCGGAGGCGAATGCCCCCGGCACGGTCTTTTTACGGCTGCGACGAGCGCTATTGCTCGGTCAGGACGATCGGCCCGCCCTCCACGATCGCGATCGTATGCTCGAACTGCGCGGAGCGCTTGCCGTCCATCGTCCTGCAGGTCCAGCCGTCGGTCTCGATGAACATCTCGAGCTTGCCCTCGTTGATCATCGGCTCGATCGTCAGCACCATGCCTTTCTTGAGGCGGAAGCCCTTGCCTGGCTTGCCGACGTGAGAGAAGTTCGGCTCCTCGTGCAGCTGCCGCCCTACGCCGTGGCCGAGCAGGTCGCGCACGACCGAGAATCCGTTCTGCTCGGCATGCTTCTGCAGCGCGTGCATGACGTCGCCGATGCGGTTGCCCGGCTGGGCGAGGGAGACGCCGATGTCGAGGCATTCCTTGGTCACCTGCATCAGCTTGCGCGAGCTCTCGGGCAGCGTGCCGACCGCGTACGTCCAGGCGGAGTCGGCGATCCAGCCGTCCGCCTGGGCGACGATGTCGATCGTCGCCAGGTCGCCGTCCGCGAGCGGCGCGTCGCTCGGGAAGCCGTGCGCGATGACGTCGTTGACGGAGGCGCAGGTCGCGTATTTATAGCCGTTGTAGCCGATGGTGTAGGGGATCGCGTCCTGGCTGCGGATGTAGGCGTCGACCATCCGCTCGATCTCCATCGTCGTCACGCCGGGGCGGATCATGGCGCCGATGCGGCGATGGCACTCGGCGACGATACGGCCGGCCCGGCGCATCTGCTCGATTTCTTCTGGCGTTCGGATCGGTATGGACATGGCGGTTCCTCGCTTTCGTTGACTTGCCTCTAACGTTACTCCTCCAGCCTTGCTCCGGTCAACTGCGGGGCGGATCGCATGAAAAAGGCCGCGTCTGCGGCCCGGACTGTCCCTAGCTTTTGCGCGCTCAGCCTCTGTCCCGGCTCTCGTCCTTCGCCGGCGCGGGCTCGACCTTGCGCATATGGTCGTCGCTCAAGTAGCTTTCCCCTTTGCGGTCGCCGCGCTTGCGGCTCCACAGGATGAGCAGCACGACGACGACGATCGTCGCGATCACCCCGACATTCAGAAAGCCTCCCAAAAACAGAAATCCATTCCTTGCCGTATCGTTCATCGCCATCACCTCTTGATTTACCTTACCCTGCGCGGACTGCGGCTACTCCACGCCCAGGGGCGATATGGTACAATAATGCGACAACCCCAGCCGCTGGGCGGCTGACAGGAGGCAACCGAGAGACGATGAGCCAATCTCCCTTTAAAATGAGGTACTTGCGCGTGAAGGAAGCGGTCAAGGCGGCCGGCTTCGACAAGGCGATCTTCACCTCCCCGGCGACGATCTATTATTTGACCGGCTTCTACAGCGATCCGCACGAGCGGTTCATGGCGCTCGTGGCGGAGCCGGGAATGGACGGCTATACGCTGTTCGTACCCGCTCTCGACGAGGAGAGCGCCCGCGGAGCGGCGAGCGTGGAGCGGCTTGCGGCCGTCGGCGACACGGATCGCCCGTATGAGCTTCTGCAACGCCTTTGCGGAGCTTCCGCTGCCCGGCGGATCGGCGTCGAGAGCTCTCATCTGACGCATGCGAGCTTCGTCCGCATGGCCGCCGTCTACCCGCAGGCGGACTTCGTGGACGCCGGTCCGCTCATCATGAGCCTGAGGCTGTTCAAGTCCGCGGACGAAATCGAGCGCGTCAAGACGGCTGTCGCGCTCGCCGAGCAGGTGCTGCAGGAGGCGGTGTCCAAGGTGCGCCGCGGCGTGTCGGAGCTCGAGCTGAACGCGGAGATCGAGTACCGCATGCGGGGGCTCGGCGGCGACAGGCCGGCGTTCGAGACGAGCGTGCTCGGGGGCGTGCGCAGCGCGCTGCCGCATGGCCGCTCGAGCAGCTACCAGCTGCAGGAGAACGACTTTCTCCTGATCGACATGGGCGTGTTCAAGGACGGCTACTGCTCGGACATTACGAGGACCTTCATCCTCGGCGAAGGCTCGGCGTCGCAGCTTCGGATCTACGACGCCGTGCTTCAAGCCAACCTCGCCGGCATCGCCGCCGCGCGCGCCGGCAGGCCGCTCCAGGAAGTCGACCGGGCCGCGAGGGCCGCGATCGAGAAGGAAGGATTCGGCTATTATTTCACCCACCGCACCGGCCACGGGATGGGGCTGGAGATCCACGAGCAGCCGTCCGTGCACGGAGAGAACTCGGACCCGATCCAGCACGGCATGCTGTTCACGGTCGAGCCCGGCGTCTACATTCCCGAGCTGGGCGGGGTGCGGATCGAGGACGATATCTATATCGGCGACGACGGCGAGGCGCAGGTGCTGACCTCGTATCCGAAGGAGCTGACGCGGCTTTAGGCCGGGCGCGCAGGCGAGCGCGGGACGGCATGCCAAAAGGGACGGCCCCGATAGGAGAATCGGGGTCGTCCCTTGTTGTCGGGGCGGAAAATCCGCTCCGTCTGCGGCGCAAGCGCTAGCTGTCCGCCTCGACGACGAGCGTGAAGTCGTCATAGTGGAACGCCGGGGCGACGATGCAGGTGACGAATACGGGCTCGTCGCCGAGCGGACGGGCCGTCTGCCAAGCGCCGGCGGGCACGAGCGCCTGCGGCGACTGGCCGGCTGCGATGTCGAGGCCGAGGATGAGCTTCTGCTGCTCCTCCGGCTTGTCTCCGTGGCCGCCGAGCGTCAGCTCCAGCGGGCCGCCGGCGTGGAACAGCCACAGCTCGTCGGACAGCACCTTGTGCCATGCCGACTCCTCTCCGGGATGCAGCAGGAAATAGACGGAGCTGGCAGCGGCGCGCGCGCCGGAATAAGGGGCGCCAAGCACTTCATGCGGGATCTGGTAGGAAGCTTTCCACATTTCCTTGAACCAGCCGCCTTCGATATGCCGCTCCATGCCGAGCAGCCCGACATACGGCGACAGATTGGATGTTTGGGTCATGGCAGGATTCTCCTCTTCGCGTTGGACTCGCTTCACTATAGCATGCGCGCCGCGAGGATTCCAAACGCGGGCTTGTTCCCGTGGACAACTCTTCTAAACGGATGGTAGAATACGGGAAGTTTCGTATAAACCGGTACGTTCGGCTTGTACTTGAAAAGAGGGATCCCGACCATTGACCAGCTTTAAGATTCGTCCCGTCCGCTGCCTGTCCGCGCTGGCCGCGCCCGTGCTGGCTGTCGCCCTGCTCGCGTCCGGAGCCTCCCCGGCGGCGGCCCAGCCTGCCGCCGTCCAGGCGCCGGCAGCCAAGGCCGCCGCGATCTCCGTCACGCTCGACGGCAAGAAGCTGAGCCTGCAGGCTCAGCCGATCCAGAGCAAGGGCACGATCCTCGTGCCGATGAAGGATCTGTTCAAGGCGCTCGGCGCCACGGTCACCTGGGAGCCGACGACCCGCACCGTCATCGCGAGCAGCGGCGGCTATCTGACGCTGACGCTCCAGATCGGCGCCTCCCACGCGGCGGTCAACGGCAAGAGCGTCAAGCTCGACGCGCCGGCGACGGTGCGCTCCGGCGTGACGTACGTGCCGATCCGCTTCGTCTCGGAGGCGTTCGGCGCCGCCGTCCGCTGGGATGCCGCGGCGCGCGTCGTGCGCATCCAATCCGAGGAGGCGCAGTTCGAGGAGCGGCTTCAGCGGGAAGAGAAGGCCCGCGAGGCGCGCCGCCTGACGACCGCCCAGATCGTCGCGAAGAACGACGACAGCGTCGTTCTCATCCAGACCGACTACGGGCAGGGCAGCGGCGTCGTCGTCGGCGACCGCTACGTGCTGACGAACCTGCATGTGATGCAGGATGCCAAGTCCGGCTTCGTCAAGACCAACGACGGCCGCTCGCTGCCGATCGTCGGCGTCGCCGCCTACGACGAGAAGGTCGATCTGGCGATCGTGCTGACCAAGGATGAGCTCGATCTCGATCCCGTAACCTTCGGCAGCTTCGACGACATGCAGAAGGGCGATCCGGTCGTCGCCATCGGTAGTCCGCTCGGCGTCCAGAACACGGTGTCCGTCGGCGTCGTCAGCAACTTCGGCTACGATGGCGGCAGCATCTATTACCAGATCAGCGCCCCGATCGACCACGGCAGCTCCGGCGGCGGCCTGTTCAACCAGTACGGCGAGCTGATCGGCCTGACGACGTCCGGCTACGAGGATACGGCGGCCGACCTCAACTTCGCCGTGGCATCCGAGGATGCGGTGGAGCTGATCCGAACCGCCGCCATCGATCCGGCCAAGGTCGGCTTCCTGAAGCCGACGCTGCCGGAGACGCTCGTCGGCGCGTCCGAGGACGAGATCGCGAGCCTGCTGGCCAAGCAGTTCGACAGCGTGTCGGCGAGCGACGGCGAGCTGAAGCTCAAGGGCTGGACCGCAAAGCGGGACGCGGACGGCTGGCTGCAGCTGTCGGCGGACATCGACACCGATTTTTATGACTACTACGGGTCCAAGATGCAGAAGAACCTGCAGATCTGGGCGGCCAATACGGCGCATGAGCTGCATCGGATGCTGCCCAAGGACAAGATCCGGCTGAACCTGTTCTATTCCAAAAAAGTCGGCTTCGAGCCTCGCGACTATGAGGCCGGCGCCGTCTCCGCGCTGCCGGACGGCAAATGGCAGGTGCGGTATTCGATTCTCGACGTGCAGTTCCAGGACGAGCTGCTGATCCGCCTTCACCCTTGACTTCTTGACTTGGAGCACTTATTTTTCTTTCAGCCGCCCGGGACTTCCCGGGCGGCTGTTTCTTTTCGGCGAGGATTGCGGTATCATGAACGTTGATTTGAAGGAGGTTGCCGTCATGAACGTCGTTCTAGCCACGCTGAACGCGAAATATATCCATACCTCGCTCGCCTTGCGCTGCTTGAAGGCTTACTGCGAGAAGGACTTCCCGATCGAGATCGCGGAATATACGATCAAGGATCCCGTCATGAACATCGTCTCGGACCTGTACGCCAAGCAGCCGCAGGTCATCGGCTTTTCCGTCTACATCTGGAACATCGAGGAGACGATCAAGGTGATCCGCGTCCTGCGCAAGATCATGCCGGACGTGCGCATCGTCATGGGCGGTCCCGAGGTCAGCTACGACACGGGCGAGTGGCTGGACAAGCTGCCCGAGGTCGATTTCATCATCCACGGCGAAGGCGAGGAGACGCTCCATCATCTGCTGCAGGAGATCGAGGGCGAGGGCAAGTACCATCTCGTCTTCGGTGCGGCTTACCGGCGCGTGAAGAACGGCGCGCAGGAGACGGTCGTCAACCCGCCGCGGCCGAAGCTGAACCTGGCGGAGCTGCCTAGCCCTCATCGCTTCCCCGAGGATCGGGAGTCGCTCGCGAACCGCGTCGTCTACTTCGAGACGAGCCGGGGCTGTCCGTTCAGCTGCTCGTTCTGCCTGTCGAGCATCGAGGTCGGGGTGCGGTACTTCGACATCGAGCGGACCAAGGCGGACCTGCTTTATCTGATCGAGGCAGGAGCGAAGACGATCAAGTTCGTCGACCGCACGTTCAACATCAAGCGCGACTACGCGCTGGAGATGTTCAAGTTCCTGATCGAGAACCACGGCGGCTGCGTGTTCCAGTTCGAGATCACGGCCGACATCATGCGGCCGGAGGTGCTCGATTATTTGGCGGAGCACGCTCCGCCGGGCATCTTCCGCTTCGAGATCGGCGTGCAGTCGACCAACGACGTCACCAACCTGGCGGTCGAGCGCCGTCAAAACTGGAACAAGCTCGTGCGCACGGTGACCAAGGTTAAGGACTCCGGCAAGATCGACCAGCATCTCGACCTCATCGCCGGCCTGCCTCATGAGGACTATGACACGTTCCGCAAGACGTTCAACGACGTGTTCGCGCTGCGGCCGGAGGAGCTGCAGCTCGGCTTCCTCAAGATGCTGCGCGGAACGGGGCTGCGGCGCGACGCGGACAAGTACGGCTATGTGTACGCCGATCAGGCGCCCTACGAGATTCTCGGCAACAGCCTCATGCCGTTCTCGGATCTGATTCGCATCAAGCGGGTCGAGGACGTGCTGGAAAAATACTGGAACGCGCATCGCATGGATCATACGCTGCTCCATCTGATCGACCGCGTCTTCGGTTCCGCGTTCGACTTCTTCCAGCGGTTCGGCGACTTCTGGGAGCGCCAGGGCTGGGAGCGAATCGGCCATCAGCTGGAGGACCTGTTCGCGCGGCTGCGGGCTTTCCTGCTCTCGGACGAGGCGCCGCGCGGCATGGAGCTGGACGTCGTGCTCGGCCTGATGAAGCTGGATTATTTCCTGGGCCATAACCACAAGCCGCGCAAGGTGTGGTGGGAGTTCGGCATGGACAAGTCCGAGCTGGCGGGGTGGATGAAGCGGCTCGCGGATGCGCCGGAGGAGGCGGGAGCGGAGTTCGCGCGGCTCGGCCTCGGCGAAAAGGAGCTGCAGAAGCACGCGGTCGTGGAGCGGCTGCCGTTCGATCTGGAGCGCTATCTGCACGACGGCTCGCTCAGCCGCGAAGCGGAGACGCTGCTCGTCGTCCTGTACGGGACGGAGGGCAAGCGGGGAGGGCGCGCGTTCAGCCTGCGGCTCCCTCGCGGGACGGCTGCGGCTCTGTAGCGCCTGCTCGGCATTCGAGCGAGCTGGATATATAAAAAAAGCGTGCCGGATTTCCATCCGGCACGCTTTTTGGCATGCATTCGCAAAAGCTTATGGCACGAGGCTGCGCAGCACGGTCAGCTCGCCGTCCAGCGTGCAGGAGCCGAGCGTCGCCGGCAGCAGGAAGCATTCGCCGGCCTTGACCTCCTGCGACTGCCCGTCGCCCCAGGCGATGGAGCCGGAGCCTTCCGCGATGACGAGGATGACGAAGCTGTCCGGCGATACGGTCAGCTCCCACGGACCGCGCACGACGCCTTTGTCGACGAGGAAGTAGGGGGACTCGGCGATCGTCAGCCAGCTGCCCGGCTGCGCGCCGTCCGTCGTCATGCGCGTCGCTCCGGCGCCTTCGTAGGCGATGACGTTGAGCGAGTCCTCGACATGAAGCTCGCGCAGCTGGCCGTCCAGGCCCGGGCGCTTGTAGTCGTAGACGCGGTACGTCGTATCCGAGTTCTGCTGGATCTCCGCGACGACGACGCCGGCGCACAGCGCATGCACGGTGCCGGCCGGGATGTAGAACGCGTCGCCCGCCTTCACCTCGACCTCCTGCATCGTCTCCATGACGCGGTCCTCGTCGATCGCCTGCCGCAGGGCGGCGCGGTCGACCCCGTCCTTGAGGCCGTAGATGATTTTGGCGCCCGGCTTGGCGTCGAGAATGTACCACATCTCCGTCTTGCCGAGCTCGCCGGCCGGCAGTCCTTCGTAGGCGTCGGTCGGATGCACCTGCACCGACAGGTCGTCGTTGCAATCGAGCAGCTTGATGAGCAGCGGGAAGCGGCCGTTCTTCTCGGAAAAGCCTTTGCTGCCGAACCATTCGCGCCCGTAGCGCTCGCGGATCTCGTCGAGGCCGAGGCCGTCCAGCGGTCCGCCGAGCACGGTGGTCGTGCCGTTCGGATGATCGCCGATCATCCAGCCTTCGCCGATGTGGCCGTCGGGCAGCTCCAGGCCGAACTGCTCCAGGGCGCGGCCGCCCCAGACGCGTTCCTTCATTTCAGGCTTGAATTTAAGCGGGTATGGTGCGAGTGTCATCTCTATTTCCACTCCTATTCGAAAGATATGTAGAGGATGATTGCCGACAGGACGGGAGGCCGTCAGGCGGTAGGAGCCTGTCCCGGCTGAAACAGCTCGAGCAGCTCGCCGTCCGGTCCGTAGAAGAAGAAGTAGCGCGCGCCGTTCGGCAGCGTCGTCAGCTCGGTGTCGCGCAGCGGAACGCCGAGCCGCTTGATGCGCTCGAACTCTTCCTCGACGTTGTCGACGGTGAAGGCGATATGATGCGTCTTGCCCTCGGCCGGCAGATCGGAGTCATAGCCCTCGATCAGCTCCAGCTCCGTCTGCTCGGAGCCGGGGAAGCGCAGGAAGGCGAGGCGGATTACGCCGTTCGTGTGCGTCAGCGTGTACGTGTGCTCCATGCCGAGCACCTGCTTGTAAAAGTCGATCGAAGCCTCCAGATGCGCCGTCATGACGCCGACATGCTCCAGCTTGCGGATAGCCATTTGATATTTCCTCCTTTTAATGGAATGAACTCGGCTCGGGCGAGCCGGTCGGCGAAGCTTTTTTCTCGATGCCGAGCGCGTAGGGCGCGGACGGCTTCTGCACGAGCCGATAGACGGCCGCCTGCGCCGATTCCGCCGGCAGGCCGGCCGTCCAGCGCATCACCTCGTCCGCTTCCTCGGCGCCGCCGGGGTGGCCGGGATAGAGGACGCAGGCGAGGATGCCGCCGGGGCGAAGGACGCGGAGCGCGGCCTCCAGCGCCGGCAGCGTCGTCTGCGGCGTCGTGATGAGGCTCGTATCCTCGGAGCCCGGCAAGTAGCCGAGATTGAACAGCACGGCCGCGATCCGGCCGCGGAGCTCCGGCGGCACGGCCGTCTCCAGCTCGCCGTGCGACTGCAGCAGCAGGGAGGTGCGCGCAGGCAGCCGGCCGGCTGCCTGCAGCGGCTCGAGCCGCTCGCGCGTGCGCCGCAGCGCCTCCTCCTGCACGTCGAAGCCGATCAGCGAGCCGCGCGGTCCGACGAGCTCCGCGAGGAAGCGCGCGTCGACGCCGCCGCCAAGCGTGGCGTCGATGACCGCGTCGCCGGGCTGGACGCGCTGGCGCACCCAGCCATGCGCCATGCCGATGACGGAGAGCAGGCCCATCAGCTCCGCTCCCCCGGCTCGCAGCCCGGCGCGTCCTGCGCTGCCGCCTTCATGAGAGCGGCGTACTTGGCGGCGGACAGCTTGCGGCCCGGCTTGGTCAGCGCCGGCGCGTGCTCCGGCTCCGGCAGCAGGCCGGGAGCGGCAGGCTGCCAGAGCCGTCCCTGCCAGGTGCCGCGGCGGGAGAGCTCGTCGTCGAACGCGTTCAGCACTTCCCATTTGCGCAGGCTCCAGGTCGGTCCGATCAGCAGCTCGCGCGGCGCGTCGCCGGTGAGCCGGTGCACGATCATCTCCGGCGGCAGCAGCTCCAGCGTGTCGACGACGAGCTGGACGTACTCGTCCATTTCCAGGAAGCGCAGCAGTCCGTCCTCGTACTGCTTGACCATCGGCGTCTTGCGCATGAGATGGAGCAGATGGATCTTGATGCCCTGCACGTCCATCGCCGCGACGGCGCGGCCGGTGTCCAGCATCATCTCATGCGTCTCCTGCGGCAGGCCGTAGATGATATGGGCGCAGACGCGGATGCCGCGCTCGCGCAGGCGCCGCACCGCATCGAGGTAGCAGGCGGTGTCGTGGGCGCGGTTGATGAGGTCCGAGGTCGACTCGTGGATCGTCTGCAGCCCCATCTCAATCCAGAGGTAGGTGCGCTCGTTCAGCTCGGCGAGATAGTCGACGACATCGTCGGGCAGGCAGTCCGGCCGGGTCGCGATCGAGAGTCCGACGACGCCCGGCTGCGCCAGGATCGCTTCATAATAGAGGCGCAGCTCCTCGACCGGCGCGTACGTATTGGTGTAGGCCTGGAAATACCCGATGTAGCGGGCGTCGGGCCATTTGAGATGCTGGCGGTCGCGGATCGTATCGAACTGCTGGATGAGGTCGTCCCGGCGGCTGCCGGCGAAGTCTCCCGAGCCGCGCGCGCTGCAGAACGTGCAGCCGCCCGTCGCGACGGCACCGTCGCGGTTCGGGCAGGTGAAGCCGGCGTCCAGCATCACCTTGAACACCTTGCCGCCGAACTGCTCTCTCATCTCGTAATTCCAGGTATGGAACCGCTTGTCTCCCCACAGGAGCGGGGAAGAGGCGGATGGCGTTGCAGCTTGCATGTCGGCTCCTTTCAAAAACGCTCGGATTCGGCGGTCGGACGGCCGCAGCCGCCCGCCGCGTCGGGTTGCTACCATCATACCTGAATTTCGCTTCCGCGCCAAAGGTCTCCGGGCATGCAGGCCTGCGGCCCGAGGTGGACAAGCTGGAAAAAATAAATAATGAAAGCGCTTATTTTGGGCTTGATAAACCTTACATGATGTGTTAAATTAAAGAGGAAAGAAATCAATTAAATCAAGGGTTTTTCATCACTTGAACGCTGCCGCGACCCTGATTTTCATAAGCGCCCGATCTCCTGGGAATGCTGTAAAAAAATCCATGAGGTGATGAACATGAACACGGTGAAAATTCCGCAAGGCGACAGCAAGGTCACGATCGAGCTCACGGTCAAGGAACTGATGGCCCTCGCCGGAATTCGGTTCCACGGCAATCACCGCCTTGAAATCGAGGCCCGCCGCAAGCTGAACCATGTGCTGTCCGAGACGTACGAGCTGGAGCAGCCGATCCCCTATCAGATGCTGAACTAGCATCCACTCTTTCGAACCGAGCGGTTTCCGCGGCAGGCACAGCCTCCCGGAGCCGCTTTTTCTTTACAAGCGGAGCTGTCTTAGGCACAATAGGACGGTAGAGTCTGCTTAGGCCGACGGCCGAGGCTATTGGAGGAATAATCGAATCATGCGCTTGAGAGGAAGAAAAGGCATCCGCGAGGAGCTGGAGGCGCTGCCGCGCCTCGTCGTGCTCGATGCCGAGAAGCATAAAGGCAAGTGGAAGGAATTTTTCGGCAACGACAAGCCGATCCATGTGGAGCTGGGCATGGGCAAGGGCAAGTTCATCAGCCAGCACAGCGTGCGCAACCCGGACGTGAACTACATCGGCGTGGACATGTACGACGAGCTGATCCGCCGCGCGAGCGAAAAGGCGCTGCTGGCGAGGGAGGAGCTCGGCCTGGAGGGCTACCCGCCGAATCTGGCGCTGCTGCGCGCCAACATCGAGAACATCTCGGATATGTTCGCCCCCGGCGAGCTGGAGCGGATCTACCTGAACTTCAGCGATCCGTGGCCGAAGTCCAAGCATGCGCGCCGGCGGCTGTCGCATCCGCGCTTTTTGGAGCAGTACGCGGTAATTCTCAATGAATACGGCGAGATCCATCAGAAGACGGATTCGCGGCTGCTGTTCGAGTTCTCGCTCAACAGCTACGCCGAGACGGAGATGCAGATGCGCGCCATCTCGCTCGACCTGCATCGCGACGAGGTGCGGGACGATCTGGTGCTCACCGAGTACGAAAGCAAATTCATCCAGCAAGGGCTGCCGATCCACCGCTGCGAGGTCGTCGTCGGAGCTTCCGCGCTCGCCGCATACCGCGACGAGAAGAACGCCCGCCGCAGCCGCGAGGCGGCCAAGGAGCGCGAGGACCTGGAAAAGGCCAAGCTTCACGGCTCCCAGGCGTGAGCCTGCCGCCGCAGCGGACCTGATAACGAAAGCGAACCGCCCGCCGTTCCCTTGCAAGGGGACGGCGGGCGGTTCGCTTTTGCGCCTGCCTCCGGCAGCGGCAGCCTGTCCGCCGCGAGCGGCCTAGCTGCCGATGAACGAGATGGCCAGCAGCGCGGTCAACGTGCCGAGCAGCGCTCCGGCGCCGACGTCGGACGGGTAATGAAGTCCCAGGTACATCCGGGACCATCCGACCGAACCGGCGATCAGCGCGGCGGCAGCGACGATGAGCGGCAGCCAGGCGGGCAGCTCGGAAGCGGCAGCGTACGACAACGGGACGATCCAGGCGAAAACCGCTGTCGTATGGCCGGAGGGAAAGGAGGAGTCCGCCAGCGGGCTTTTGCCCGTGCGGACGCCTTCGATCGCCTGGTAGGGCCGCAGCCGCTTGAGCGTGCGCTTGACGACGGCGACCGGAATATGGCTGACGACGACCGCCGCGAGGCTCTGCCAGCCGGCGAGCTCCCAAGCTCCTTCGCCGAGCAGCAAGAGCAGCAGGGAGGCGCTCAGCGTGAACGTCGCTCCGCCCATATGCGTCACGGTCGACAGCCAGCGCCTCACGACGGCGCCGAGCCTCGCTCCCGCAGGGCCGCGGTTCAGCCAAAGCAGCAGCCTTCGCTCCTTCATGCGGAGCCAGCCGATGAACATCGCCACTCCTCCCGTCGGTTTGGTATTCTGTACCCCTATCATAACCTTCCGCGTGCGATCTGAATATGTCGCAGCTTCATTCTAAAGCAGATTTGTTAGGGCTGAATGAAGCGAAAGCCGTTTTAGGTTTCGCGGGCGTGGTAATGATGGGAGGAAGGACGCATCCGCTGGCGGATGCGTCCTTGAAGCGAAACCCGTCGTTCACCGGATTGTCACCGCCTTTTGTCGGACCTTGGAGAACTTTTCGAGGCGGTCGCTCGTCGGTAAGGACGAAAGCATCAAAACGCCAGCAAATGAATGGAAGAAGCGGTTAGCGCAAGCAAATGAGGGCATCCTAGTCTTTAATGCTCGTTGCAAGCGTTTTTCCCCTTGCTTTGAGCCGAAACGAAGGGGATTCGCCTTTTGACAAAGCTACGGGTTCCGTGGAAAATCAAAAGGGCCGTTTCCAGAAAAGCTGACATTAAAAAAACCAACACAGAGAGAAAAGAGCCCGCAGCATGTACAGAGAGAATATTAAAATCGGGGTCTCAAGGGGGCAACACAAATGATCGCGAGTTCCATCATGATCGCATTGCAAATTTTCCTGGCATTCGTCGGAATCTATCAGTTCGGCTTGGCGTTGTTCGGCATCGTCCGCAAGAAAAAGACGATCCGGCACAAGCCGCAGAAATCGTTCGCCATTCTTGTCGCGGCCCACAACGAAGAGAAGGTCGTCGGCGCGCTGATCGAGAACCTGAACCGCCTGGATTATCCGAAAGAGCTGTACGACGTGTTCGTCATCTGCGACAACTGCACGGACGGCACGGCCGACATCTCCCGCAGCATGGGCGCGCACGCTTGCGAGCGGTTCAACAACCAGCTCAAAGGCAAGGGCTACGCCATCGAATGGATGCTGAAGGAGCTGTGGGCGATGCCCAAGCAGTACGACGCCGTCGTCATGTTCGACGCGGACAATCTGGTGAACACCGATTTCCTCATCCACATGAACAATGACCTGTGCAATGGCCATCAAGTCATCCAGGGCTACCTCGATACGAAAAATCCGGACGACTCCTGGGTCACGGCATCCTACGGCATTACCTACTGGTACTGCAACCGCCTCTGGCAGCTGTCGCGCCGCAACCTCGGCATGGCGAACTTCCTCGGAGGCACCGGCATGTGCTTCGAAAGCGGCCTGCTGAAGGAAATGGGCTGGGGCGCGACGAGCCTCGTCGAGGACCTGGAGTTCTCCATGCGCTGCGTGCAGCGCGGCGTGCATCCGGTGCTCAACTACGAGGCCAAGGTGTACGACGAGAAGCCGGTCTCCTTCCGCGCCTCGGCGCGCCAGCGCCTGCGCTGGATGCAGGGCCACTTCACCGTCGCCCGCCAGTATTTCTTCCCGCTGCTCTGGGCCAGCATCAAGGAGCGCAATTTCGTCAAGTTCGATGCGGCGCTGTACTCGTTCTCGGTCTACAGCACGCTGCTCGGCTTCGTCGGCACCGTCGTCATCTGGATCGATTACGTGCTGCCGGCAGACAATGTGTTCTCGTCGATCTATGCGTATCTTCCATTCTGGGTGCCGGCCGTCGCGCTCGCGTCCGCCGCGCTTATGTTCCCGCTCGTCATGGCGCTTGAAGGGATCAAGTCCGGCAAGATGTACGCCCATCTGCTGTCGATGATCGTCTTCCAGCTCAGCTGGCTGCCGATCACGTTCTATGCGTTCTTCACGCAGAACAACAAGCAATGGAGCCATACGCAGCATACGCGCGTCATCCGCCTGGAGGAAGTGCAGAGCAAGCAGGCTTCGTAGGGCGGTTGACAGGCAGCTCGTCGTCATGGTACATTAGTTCAAGTGTTCTTGATTTCATGCAATTTACAACGACATATTCGCACAAGCAGGAGCGCCCGCTTCTCACCTGACCGACGCCGTCGGCTGGTATGCGATACGCAATATGGCCGCCTTCCCTCCTTGCGGAGAGAGGACGGATCTACTACGGCGTCTCACGCGGGTCCTGCTCCAGGACCCGCTTTTGCTTTTTATAGAGCATTCACGCGCGCAACACCAATCCCATTCGGAGGTGGACGATTATTAGCCGAGATCACCAAATCAACGACGACATCCGGGCGAGGGAAGTACGCCTGGTCGGACCCGAGAGCGAGCAGCTTGGCATCAAGCCGATCCGCGAGGCGCTGCAGATGGCCATCGATGCCAACATGGATCTGGTCAACATCGCTCCTCAAGCGAAGCCGCCGGTATGCCGCATCATGGACTACGGCAAGTTCCGCTACGAGCAGCAGAAGAAGGAGAAGGAAGCCCGCAAAAACCAGAAGATCGTCGATCTGAAGGAAGTGTGGTTCCGCTCCAACATCGACGAGCATGATTATCAGACCAAGCTCCGCAACGTCATCAAGTTCCTTGGCGAAGGCGACAAGGTCAAAGCCTCCGTCCGCTACCGCGGACGCGAGATCGCGCATGCGGCGGTCGGCCAGCGCATTCTGGAGCGTCTCCAGACCGAAGTGGCCGACATCTGCAACGTCGAGCGTGTGCCGAAACTGGAAGGACGCAGCATGATCATGATTTTGGCACCGAAGAACAACAATTGATTTTCATTTATTCAAGGAGGATAACGACATGCCTAAGATGAAAACCCACAGCAGTCTGAAAGACCGCTTCAAGATCACGGGAACGGGCAAGGTAAAGCGCTACAAGGCGTACCGCAACCACCTGCTCTCCCATAAATCGGGCCGCACGAAGCGCGTTCTGGCTACCCAGCCGAACATGGCTGCCGGCGACGTAAGCCGTCTGGCTCAAGGCCTCGCGCAACTGAAATAGCATTTCCCTGAGATTTATTTGATTAGAACCTACAGGAGGGTATTATCATGGCAAGAGTAAAAGGCGGATTCGTTCGCGCCCGTCGCCGCAAACGGATTCTTAAGCTCGCAAAGGGTTACTTCGGTTCCAAGCATCGCCTGTTTAAAACCGCAAAGGAGCAGGTCAACAAATCCCTGCTGTACGCGTACCGCGACCGTCGCCAACGGAAGCGCGACTTCCGCAAGCTGTGGATCGTCCGCATCAACGCCGCTGCGCGTCTGAACGGCCTGTCCTACAGCAAATTCATGTTCGGCCTGAAGCAAGCCGGCGTCGAAGTGAACCGCAAGGTTCTTGCCGACCTGGCCGTGAACGACATCGGCTCGTTCAACAGCCTGGCTGACGTGGCCAAGCAAAAGCTGAACGCCTAGCATCAAAAGGCTGTTCCCGTCATGCAGATGACAGGGAGCAGCCTTTTTTTGCGTTCATGCGGACATCCGTACAGCCGGGACGGCCGCCGGGAGAATAAGCTGGAAGGAACGGAAAGGAGGAATCATGTTGTCTAACGTCTCCAAGCAGCAAGTGCAGGCACTCATCGGCCAGACGGTCGAGGTCAAGATGAAGGACGGCTCGGTCGTAACGGGCAAGCTGGAAAAGCTGAACGGCGACAAGCTCTATGTGCGCGTTCAGGAGCAAGCCGGCAAGGCGGGCACCCGCGCCTTCATCTTGCCGCTGGCGCTGTTCTCCGTCCTTGCGATCGGCCTCGCTCCTTTCGGCGCTTATGGCGGGGGCTTCGGCGGCCCCTACGGACCGGGACCCGGCCCTTACGGCCCTTATGGACCGGGACCGGGCGGCCCTGGAGGTCCTTACGGCCCTTACGGTCCGGGCTGCTGCCCTCCAGTCGGACCGAAAGGGTTCTACTGACCTTCGGATCGCAGCGGCTTCGTCCACTGCGTCACCTTCAGATCGGGAAAATGGCGCACCGGCTCGTAGCCCTCGCGAGCGTAGAACCGGCGCGCCTTTTCGTTGACGTCGTCGACGAACAGCACGGCCATGAGCGACCCGCCCAGCGTTCCTTCGCGCTCGGCGCGGCGCATGAGCTCCAGGCCGATGCCGTGCTTGCGGCTGGCCGGATCGACCACGAGCATGTCGATGTGGAGCAGCGAGTGAATCTGGCCGAAATGGACGAAGCCGAGCGGGGGGCCGCCTTCGGGAGCGGCGACGATCGTGCGGCCGCTGTCGAAGCGGTCCGGCAATTCGGCAAGCACGGCGGGATCGTCGGGACTGACCGTATGGGACATCGGCATCAGCTCGGTGCGGATGAGGCGGATCAGCGTCGGCAGATCGTCCGGGCGATGCCCGCGATAGCGGATTTGGCGCATGCGGGAGACTCCTTCCGACGGGCCGGCGGAGCGCTTCCGCATGAGGCGGAGCGGGCATCCGCCGCGGCCGTCTCCACAGTCTATGCCGAAGCGGGGCCGGTTGCGAAGCGATTCGTTTTCCGGCCTCGTACATAACTTTTCCTGCAGCCGCGTAATCTAAGTATTGACGGATGATAAGCTCAAACCTATAATAAGGTCTAAGCTAATACCCGAACAGCAATGAAGAGGACGAAGTGTTAAGGGCTCTACTGTCCAGAGAGCGACGGATTCGCTGCAACCGCCGCCAGCATCCCTTTCCAACGAGCTCACCTCGGAGCTGTTTTCCTGAACGAAGCGCCCTTGCGCTTTCATTAGGGAGAATCGCCTGGCATGCGTTAACCTGCCGAAGTAGGACCGATGAGGCATGCATCTCGCGTCTTACTTCTTGAGACTCCGCATCGCGAGATGCGGCGTAAACCTGGGTGGTACCACGGAAGATCAACCTTTCGTCCCTATGCTTCGGCATAGAGGGCGAAAGGTTTTTTTGATTCAGCCAATACGATAGGGGCGAAGGCGGACCGTCGACACCGCCGCCGTCACGAAGGGAGGATCACATGATGGTGATGCAAGGCGAAGCAGTGCGCTCCAAGGAAGAGATCATGGATAGAATGAGGAAGCCGGAAGTGGTGAGCGGCTCTGAAATGCTGCTCCGCAGCCTGGTGCTCGAGGGCGTGGAATGTGTATTCGGCTACCCGGGCGGCGCGGTGCTGTTCATCTACGACGCCATGCACGGCTTCAAGGACTTCAACCACGTGCTGACCCGCCACGAGCAAGGCGCGATCCATGCGGCGGACGGCTATGCGAGAGCTTCCGGCAAGGTCGGCGTCTGCATCGCGACCTCCGGGCCGGGAGCGACGAACCTCGTCACCGGCATCGCGACCGCGTTCATGGACAGCGTGCCGCTCGTCGTCATTACGGGCAACGTCGCGACGAGCTTCATCGGCACGGACGCGTTCCAGGAAGCGGACATCACCGGCATCACGATGCCGATCACGAAGCACAGTTATCTCGTGCGGGACGTCGAGGACCTGCCGCGCGTCATCCACGAGGCGTTCCACATCGCGAACAGCGGCCGCAAAGGCCCGGTCCTGATCGACATCCCGAAGGATGTCTCGGCGGCCAAGGCGCTGTTCAAGCCGGTGACGGACGTGAGCATCCGCGGCTACAATCCGACCGTCACGCCGCGCAAGCCGCAGCTCGACAAGCTCGTCCGGGCGATCGCCGAAGCGGAGCGTCCGCTCATCCTCGCCGGCGGCGGCGTCGTCTACTCGGGCGGCCATGAGGAGCTGCTGGAATTCGCGGTCAAGACGGGCATTCCGGTCACGACGACGCTGCTCGGCCTCGGCGGCTTCCCGAGCGGCAACGAGCTATGGGTCGGCATGCCGGGCATGCACGGAGCGTACGCCTCCAACAAGGCGATCCAGGAGAGCGACCTGCTCATCAACATCGGCGCCCGCTTCGACGACCGCGTGACGATGAAGCTGGACGGCTTCGCGTCCAAGGCCAAGATCGTGCACATCGACATCGATCCGGCCGAGATCGGCAAAAACGTGCCGACGGACATCCCGATCGTCGGCGACGTCAAGACGACGCTCGGCCTGCTCAACCAGGAGGTCGGCTTTGCCGACAAGGCGGACGCCTGGCGCGCCCAGATCCGGCAATGGAAGCAGGACCAGCCGCTGCGGTACGTCGATTCCGACACCGAGCTCAAGCCGCAGTGGGTCATCGGCATGATCCACGATACGACCGAGGGCAACGCGATCGTCACGACGGACGTCGGCCAGCATCAGATGTGGGCGGCGCAGTACTACCGCTTCAACCAGCCGCGCTCCTGGATCACCTCCGGCGGCCTCGGCACGATGGGCTTCGGCTTCCCGTCCGCGATCGGCGCGCAGATGGCGCACCCGGACCGGCTCGTCGTCAGCATCAACGGCGACGGCGGCATGCAGATGTGCGCCCAGGAGCTGGCGATCTGCGCGATCAACAACATTCCGGTCAAGGTCGCGATCATCAACAACCAGGTGCTCGGCATGGTGCGCCAGTGGCAGGAGATCATCTACGACAACCGCTACAGCCACATCGACCTGGCCGGCAGCCCCGACTTCGTCAAGCTGGCCGAGGCGTACGGCGTCAAAGGCTTCCGCGCGACGAACAAGCAGGAGGCGGAGGCGGCCTGGAAAGAAGCGCTTGCCCATCCGGGTCCGGCAGTCGTGGAATTCGTCGTCCGCAAAGGCGAGAACGTCTACCCGATGGTCACCCAGGGCAACACGATCGACGTCATGCTGATGGGGGATGAACAATGAACCAGAGATATACGATCGCCGTCCTCGTGAACAACCAGCCGGGCGTGCTGCAGCGCGTGGCTGGCCTGTTCGGACGGAGAGGCTTCAACATCGAGAGCATCACGGTCGGCGCCAGCGAGGAAGCGGGCCTCTCCCGCATGGTCATCGTCACGGAAGGCGACGAGAAGGTGCTGGAGCAAGTGTCCAAGCAGCTGTACAAGCTGATCGACGTCATCAAGGTCGTCGACGTGAGCGGCAGCCCGATGGTCGCCCGCGAGCTGGCGCTGATCAAGGTCAACGCCGAGCCGGCAGCCCGTCCGGAAATTCTCGGCGTCGTCGAGACGTTCCGCGCCGCGGTCGTCGACATCGGACCGAGCTCGCTGATCGTGCAGGCGGTCGGAGGGACCGACAAGATCGACGCGATGATCGAGCTGCTGCGTCCATACGGCATCCGGGAGCTTTCCCGCACCGGCGTGACGGCCATGAACCGCGGCACCGTCCGCTCCTGATTCGCTCCGCGCCAGGAGCCAGACGATGCGCCGCCGGACTGTAGCGCGAATTTTCGGATAAGTTCGACAACGAATCTATAAGGCTATTGTTTTTACCTATAACACCTCAAAAACCCGCTTTGAGCGGGAGTTTAAGGAAGGCAGACGAGCCGCTCCCCGCTCGAGCTTTAACGCGCTGTCTCTTTAAACACCCGCTCAAAGGGGTTCCAATCCAAAGGAGGCATCATCTCATCATGGCAGTTAAATTGTTCTATGAAAACGACGCGGATCTCAGCGTTCTCCAAGGCAAGACGGTAGCAGTCATCGGTTACGGCAGCCAAGGCCATGCTCAAGCGCAAAACCTGCGCGACAGCGGCGTGAAGGTCGTCATCGGCCTGCGCGAAGGCAAGTCCGCCGACAAAGCCCGCAACGACGGCTTCGAGGTGCTGACCGTCGCCGACGCGACCCGCAAGGCGGACGTTGTCCAGATCCTCATGCCGGACGAGACGCAAGCCCAGGTGTACAACGATGAGATCGCCCCGAACCTCAAAAAAGGCGCCGCTCTCATGTTCTCCCACGGCTTCAACGTGCACTTCGGCCAAATCGTGCCGAGCAAGGACACGGACGTGCTGCTCGTCGCTCCGAAATCGCCGGGCCACATGGTGCGCCGCACGTATGTCGAAGGCTTCGGCGTTCCCGGCCTGATCGCGGTCGAGCAGGACGCGACGGGCAATGCCCAGGCGATCGGCCTCGCTTACGCGAAGGGCATCGGCTGCACCCGTGCCGGAGTATTCGAGACTTCGTTCCGCGAAGAGACCGAGACCGACCTGTTCGGCGAGCAGGCTGTCCTTTGCGGCGGCACGTCCGCGCTCGTCAAAGCCGGCTTCGAAACGCTGGTGGAAGCGGGCTACGCGCCGGAGATGGCGTACTTCGAATGTCTCCATGAGCTGAAGCTGATCGTCGACCTGATGTACGAAGGCGGACTGGCGTCGATGCGCGACTCCATCTCCAACACGGCCGAGTACGGCGATTATGTCACCGGCCCGCGCATCGTGACCGACGAGACGAAAAAAGCGATGAAGGAAGTGCTCTCCGACATCCAGCAAGGCAAGTTCGCCCGCGACTTCATCCTCGAGAACAAGTCCGGCCGCGCCATGCTGACGGCGACCCGCCGCAACGAAGCCGAGCATCCGATCGAGAAGACGGGCGCGCAGCTGCGCGAGCTGATGCACTGGATCAAGAAGTAAGACGAGTCAAGCAGCACGGCAGCGCGCTTCTTCCACCTGGAATGAGGCGCGTTTGCCGCTTCATAAGCTAAACAATCCTACCGAACGGAGGTGCCGGCTTGCGCAAGATCTATATTTTCGATACAACGCTCCGCGACGGCGAGCAATCGCCCGGGGTCAACCTGAATACCCGGGAAAAGGTGGAGATCGCCCTCCAGCTCGAGAAGCTCGGCGTCGACCGCATCGAGGCCGGCTTCCCGGCCGCCTCGCCGGGCGATCTGGCGGCGGTGCAGGCGGTGGCCGCAGCGGTCAAGTCCGCGACCGTCATCGGCCTCGCGCGCGCCGTCGAGCGCGACATCGACGCCGCCTGGGAAGCGCTCAAGGATGCGGCCGATCCGTGCATCCACATCTTCCTGGCGACGTCGCCGATCCATCGCAAGCATAAGCTCAAGATGGAGAAGGAGCAGGTGCTCGCGACGGCCGACAAGGCGATCCGCTACGCGAAGCAGAAGTTCGCCAAGATCGAGTTCTCGCCGGAGGACGCAGGCCGCACGGAGCTGGACTTCCTGTGCGAGGTGACGGAGATGGCGATCCGGGCGGGAGCGACCGTCGTCAACATCCCCGATACGGTCGGATACATGACGCCGGCCGAGTTCGGCAACATTTTCAAGACGCTCAAAGAGCAGGTGCCGGGCATCGAGACGATCCAGCTCAGCGCCCACTGCCATGACGACCTCGGCATGGCGACGGCGAACGCGCTGGCGGCGATCCAGAACGGCGCCGACCAGATCGAGGGCACGATCAACGGCATCGGCGAGCGCGCCGGCAACACGGCGATCGAGGAAGTGGCGCTGGCGCTGGAGACGCGCGCGGCTCTGTACGGCGCCAAGACCGGCCTCAAGCTGACCGAGATCGCCCGTACGAGCCGACTCGTCAGCAAGCTGACCGGCATGGTCGTGCCGGGCAACAAGGCGATCGTCGGCGCGAACGCCTTCGCCCATGAGTCCGGCATCCATCAGGACGGCATGCTCAAGGAGAAGACGACGTACGAGATCATCTCTCCCGAGACGATCGGCATCAAGGAGTCGAAGCTCGTCATGGGCAAGCACTCCGGCCGCCACGCGTTCCGCGAGAAGCTGCTCGATCTCGGCTATGAGCTCGAGGACGAGGCGCTGAACGCCGCGTTCGCCAAGTTCAAGGATCTGGCCGACCGCAAGAAGAACGTTACGGACGAGGATCTGCTCGCGATGCTGGAGGAGAAGCTCGTCGACACGCCGGAGGTGTACGCGCTCGAAACCGTCGAGGTCCATTACGGCAACCGCTCTACGCCGAAGGGATCCGTCTCGATCCGGGTCGAGGAGCGCGGCGTGCAGTCGGGCACGGCGGAGGGCAACGGCTCTGTCGACGCCCTGTTCAACGCGATCGACCTCGTCACGGGCGAGACGGTCGAGCTGGACGACTACTCCATCAAGTCCGTCACGGACGGCAAGGACGCGCTCGGCGAGGTGCATGTCGTGCTGCTGCAGGACGGCGTATCCGCGCAGGGCCGCGGCGTGAGCACGGACATCCTCGAGGCGAGCGCGCGCGCGTATGTCGACGCGCTCAACCGGCTCATCGAGAAGCGCAAGGCTCCGGGCCGCCGCGACAAGATGAGCCTGATCTGACGCGACGCGAGCTTCTCTTTACAGCTCCATCCGGTCCGCCTGTTTCCGCAGCAGGCGGGCTTTTTCATCTCGCGAAGGCTGCTCTATAGGCGCGCCCTATCAACACCATAGCTATCCTATCTTGGAACAATCGAGCGGGAGTATGGTACAACTGATGATAGTTATTCTCATTCGTTATCGAGACGAGACAGGAGTGTTCAACTATGGCAGAAGTGAAAAAGATCGCGGTCATCGCAGGCGACGGCATCGGACCGGAAGTCGTCGGCGAGGCCATCAAGGTCATCAAGAAAATCGAGGAGCGGTACGAGTACCGCTTCGAATTCGAGCACGGCCTGTTCGGGGGCATCGCCATCGACGAGAAGGGAACCCCGCTGCCGCAGGAGACGCTGGACATCTGCCAAAAGGCCGATGCGGTGCTGCTCGGCGCGGTCGGCGGACCGAAGTGGGACAACAACTCGAAGGAGCTGCGTCCTGAGACGGGACTGCTCGGCATCCGCAAGGCGCTCGGCCTGTTCTCCAACATCCGTCCGGCGACGGTGTTCGACTGCCTGAAGGATGCCTCCACGCTGAAGCCCGAGGTGCTCGAGGGCACCGACCTGATCGTCGTGCGCGAGCTGACGGGCGGCATCTACTTCGGCGAGAAGTTCCGCCGCGAGGGCGAGCACGGGCAGGAAGCGGTCGACACCTGCGTCTACAACGTGCAGGAGATCGAGCGCATCGTGCGCCAGGCGTTCGACATCGCGATGACCCGCAGCAAGCGGCTGGCGTCCGTCGACAAGGCGAACGTGCTGGAGACGTCCCGCCTGTGGCGCGAGGTCGTGAACCGGATCGCTCCGGAGTATCCGGAGGTCGAGCTGGAGCATGTGCTCGTCGACAACTGCGCGATGCAGCTGCTGCGCCGTCCGTCGAGCTTCGACGTCATCGTCACGGAGAACATGTTCGGCGACATCCTGAGCGATGAGGCGGCGATGCTGACCGGCTCGATCGGCATGCTGAGCTCGGCGTCGCTCGGCGAAGGCAGCTTCGGCCTGTACGAGCCGGTGCACGGATCGGCTCCCGACATCGCGGGCCAGGGCATCTCCAATCCGATCGCGACGATTTTGTCGGTCGCGCTCATGTTCCGCCTCACGTTCGGCTATCATGACGCGGCGCAAGCGATCGAGGACGCGGTCAAGGAAGTGCTCGACGCCGGCCACCGCACGGGCGACATCGCGGTCGACAAGTCCAAGGCGATCGGCACCGAAGCGATGGGCGACCTGATCGCGAGCGCGATCCGCTAAGCTTTCCGGCTCGCGGGAAGCCCCCTCCTTTCGAATGGACTGCCGTTTTTTGGACAACCTAATTCCGATGCGCATTTAGCGTGAAGGAGGGTTTCGGAATCATGGCAGAACGTTTGGTCGGCCGTCCGGCGCCGGATTTTACGATGGAGACCGTCGACGGCGAGGGCAAGGAGTTCGGCAGGGCGTCGCTTTCCGACTACCGCGGCAGATGGCTCGTCTTCTTTTTCTATCCGCTCGACTTTACGGTCGTGTGCCCGACGGAAATTACGGCGCTCAGCGATGCGGCCGACCGGTTCCGCAAGCTGGACGCGGACATCCTCGGCGTCAGCATCGACAGCGTCCACAGCCACAAGGCCTGGATCAACACGCCGAAGAGCGAGAACGGACTCGGCAAGCTGAGCTTTCCGCTGGCATCCGACATGACGAAGCAGGTTGCTCGCGACTACGGCGTCTTGATCGAAGAAGAAGGCATCGCGCTGCGCGGCCTGTTCATCGTCGATCCGGAGGGCGAGCTGAAGCATCAGGTCGTCCACCACAACGACGTCGGCCGCAGCGTCGAGGAGACGCTGCGCGTGCTCCAAGCGCTGCAGTCCGGCGGGCTTTGTCCGATGAACTGGAAGCCGGGCGACAAACCGATCCGCTCCAACTGAATTCATCCCTTCCAGGGTAGCCAGGGCATTCCGCCTTGGCTTTTTTCATTCTAGAAAGTCTTCGATGTCGGTTCCGCGTTTCCGGCCGCTCGCCCCAAATTCTGATCAGGCGCACGAATCGCGGCTCCTTCTGCGTCCAAGCGGCTTTCCAAGGGTAAGGATAAGCAAATCCAGCAGGCATCGACCTATGAAGGAGGCCCCTTGAAATGACCCATGAAACGGAACGACCGCAAGCGGCTGAGCCGCCTCGCGACCCTGATGCTCCCCGTCTGCCGCAGCCGCCGGAGCCGGAAATAACGCCTCCGCCCGCCCCTGAAATCGAGCAGCCGAAGCCCGCCGAGCTGCCGCCAGCCGATCCGCAGCCGGAAATCATGCCCGATCCGGGACCGGAGCTGCCGCAACTGCCGCAGGAGCCCGAAATCAAGCCCGAGGACCTGCCTCCGGCTCCGCTTCCGTAACCGTCGGCGGTTTGGCAGGAATTCCGCTAGGCATTGCCGAATAGAATGCAGATAACGATCCAAGCCATTCCGATTGGCGGACGGCGAGTACAAGGAGGGAACCAGGATGAGCTTTTGCTGCGGAGCGAGCATGATCGGCACGAAAGGAACGCTCAGACACTATCGGACCCACATTCATAACGTCCCCATTCTGTTCTGTCCGGTTTGCCATCGCGTGGATATTCATTATATGATAGAAAGCGAATACGAACTATTAGCCGAATATGCGCATGGAGACGGAGTTTCCGAGGTGGATTTCCACGACTATGTCGACCAGCGCGGCAAGTCGCTGTTCGAGAACTGCGTGAACCATGACAACGAGGATCCGATGGAAGTGGTCCTGAGCCAGATCGACATGGCGCTCGACCTGCTCGGCTTCGCCAAGCATATCGGAGACGCGGACTGGGAAGCGGAGCTCAAGAAAAGGCTCGGCATCCTCAATTCCCGCCGCAACAAGCTGAAAGCCAAGCGGACCTCGGAAGGTCTTTGCTAGAGACGAACGGCGCCTCCTGTAGCAGGAGGCTTTTTTATTTGAAGCGACTCCCGCAATCGGGCGGGACGCTGCGAACCGTATAGGAAACGAGGTGCTCTGTTGCTGCTGATGGTGTTCAAAAGATGGTTCGGACGCTTCAGCGTCAAGCAGCAATCCGCTGTCTCCGAACCGGACAAGCTCCGCGCGGCGCTGGGGCGGATCCAGGCAGGCGACGAAGCGCTGCGGGAGAAGCTCATCCAGGATTACCGTCCGTTCATCCTCAAATCGACCAGCCGGTTCTGCAAGCGGTATATCGATCCGGTACGCGACGACGAGTTCAGCATCGCGATGATCGCGTTCAATGAAGCGATCGAGCATTTTTCCCCCGCGTCGGGACGATCGTTCACCGGCTTCGCCGAAACGGTCATCCGCCGCCGGCTGATCGACTATATCCGGCGCGAGAAGCGCCACCGCCAGACCGTGCCCTCCGGCAGCTTCGACCAGGAGGGCGAGCTGGAGGACAGCCTGCAGGCGGCATGGATCCAGCAGGCCGTCTCGCGCTTCCATCTCGATCGCGACGCGGAGGAGCGGCGGCTGGAAATCGAGGACTTCGCCGCGGAGCTGAAGGGCTACGGCATCCGTTTCGCGGAGCTTGCGGAGTGTTCGCCGAAGCACGAGGACTCCCGCAGGCTGCTGCAGGGCATCGCGCTTCGCCTGGCGGATCAGGACTGCCTGTGGGGCATGCTCGTCGACAAGCGGCGGCTGCCGGTCAAGGAGCTGATGGAGCAGTCTTCCGTCTCGCGCAAGACGATCGAGCGCAACCGCAAGTATTTGATCGCGATCGCGGTCTTGCTGCGCGGCCATTATCCTTATTTGGAAGACTACTTGCTGCTGCGCCCTGGCCGGCAGCCGTTGGAACGCAAGCAGAATCAGGAGCAGGCGGCAGGGGGGAGAAATCGGTGAACGGCATCGTGCTGGAGGTCAAGAAGGGCAGCGTCATCGTGCTTACGCCCGACGGCAGCTTCCGCAAGATCAGAAGCCGCGGAGGGGAAGCGGTCGGCCAAGAGGTCGAGCTCCCGCCCGCCGTCCGTGCGGTCCGGCCGCGCTGGATGCTGCCGGCGGCGGCGGGAGCATTGGCGCTGCTGCTGGCGATCCCCGTCCTGTACGCAGGCCGGGCGGCGGCCCATCCGGTCGTCGCCTACATCAGCCTCGACATCAATCCGAGCTTCGAGGTCGGCGTCGACGCCGACCTCATGGTGCGGCAGCTGCGCGCGGTCAATGCCGATGCCGTGCCGCTCGTCCAAGAGCTCGACTACAGCGGGCAGCCTGCCTCGCTCGTCATGGAGGAGCTGGCGGAACGGCTGGCCGAATCGGATTACTTGAAGCAGGAGACCGCCAAGGTGCTGCTCGCGGGAGTCCGGCTGAAAGGGAACGGAGAAGAGCTGACGGAGCTCGGCGCGCAGGCCCGGCACGCGCTGGAGTCGGCGGCGGAGCAGGCCGGCGAGGACGGCCTGCAGGTGACCGAGCTGCGCTCGACGCCGCAGGTGCTTCTGGAAGCGGAGGAGCTCGGCCTGTCCGTCGGCCAGATGACCGTCTATCTCCTGGCCATGGAAAAAGGCTACGACGTGTCGCTCGACCGTCTGCGTACGCAGCCGCTGCCGGCAACGGCCGTTTGGCAGGGCGGCCTGGACGCGCTCGTGCCGGACAGCGCGGAGCTGGATGAGGAGAAGCTGGATCGGCTGCTGGAGGCGGAAAAGTCGGCTCGGGCGAAGGCGTCCGCCGTCCAGCCGGCGAGTCCGGCCGCGGAGCGGGCCGCAACGCCGTCGCCGCCCGCCCGTCCGGCGGCGGAGAAGCCGCCGGCGGCTGCCTCGGCGCCGGCGCGCACGGCGACGCCTCCGGCCGAGCGGCAGCGCGAGCCGGAAGGCCGTCCGTCCGCGCATCCGCCGCATGGACCGAGCCGCCATCCGGCATCGGCCCAGCCTTCCGGGAACGTAAAGGCGGCCGAAAGCCGCGAACGGGACCAGCGCGAGTTCAGGCGCGGGCTGGAGCAATGGAAGCGGGAGGCGGAGCAGGCTCGCCGGACGCTGGAGCGCAAGCAGCGCGAGGCGGAGCGCCGCCTCGAGCAGGCCCGCGACAGCCGCGCCAAGGAAGCCGCCGCCAAGGCGGCGGAGATTCGAAGCGAGGCGGAGCAGCGGATCCGGGAAGCGGCGGATCGGTGGAAGCGGGAGCAGGAAAAAGCGAAAAGCAGCGCGGAGGCCAAACGGAAAAAGGCCGAAGCCCAGCGGAGGGAGCAACGGGATGGCCGGGACGGGCATTCCGATCGCTGACGAGCCGACGCATGTCGAAAGCGGGCCGGACAGGCCCGCTTTCGCGCGTCTTCTGGCAGGGGCCGATCCGAGTTTCGGAGCGGGCTGGAGCTGGCAATTTTCGACATTATTTCCGATTGACACTTGTTGACAGCCAATCCTATGATTGATGTACGAATCGACGGCTTGACTGCGATCCTGACAGCAAGGAACAGGGAGGGCGGAGCTCGTACATGGAGATGGAACTGTTCAACATCAGCAATGTGAGGGATGCGATCCGAGCTCGTCAACGAGGCCGGGAGCTGGCGCGGGAGCTTGGCTTCGGCATCATCGACCAGACGCGCATCGCTTATGCCATATCCGAGCTATCGAGCGGTTTCGTAGAGATGCATCGGCGCAGCCAGATGCTGATCGGCAAAGTGCGCAAGGAAACGGGAGAAGCCGGATTGGAATGGTCGCTCATCGGCAGCTGCAGCTTTTCCCTTGAGCTGGAAGAGGAATGGAATTCGCTTTGGTCGGAGGAATGGGACATCGCCATCACGAGACGCATCGGCACCTGCATCACGTTCCGCAAATGGCTGCCTCCGTCCTTCTACATGAGTTCGACACCGATACAGCTCCAGCTGTTTGCAACCGGAGAGGAGCAAGGCTAATGCAGGCAATTCGAAAGCGCTATTTCCCGGCGCTTGCCGAATATATTCGAAGCGGGAGCGAGGCATCGCTGTATCAGGCAACAGAGCTAGGGAAAATGTTCCATAACATCGGGCCGGAGGAGATCATCGCGATCCACGAGGAGAGCATGCGCAACATCGTCCTCAACGTCGACTCGGAGGAAGCGCTCGACTTGTACGGCCGCTCGTTCCTGTTCCTGATCGAGCTGATGGTCGCCTACCGGTTCCGGTACCAGCCCGAGCGTCCGGCGGACGAGCGGTACATCGAGATGAGGGAGCTGCTCAGCCGCTCCTACCGCTCCTTCGAGCGGGTCAAGAGCAAGTACGAGAACGTGCTGCAGCATATGGACAGCGGCATCGCTCTGTTCGATACGGAAGGCATCGTCACGTTCATGAACTTGCAGATGGCCCGCTTTCTCGACGTTCCCCGCAAGACTCTCGTCGGCTGCAGCATATTGGAAATCCTCCGCCACGCCCAGCTGACCCGTCCGACGAGGCGGCTGCTGGTGCGTCTCTATCGCGAGATCATCGTGCGCCGCAACAAGTATTTCGAGTTCCAGGACAGCAGCGGCCGCCATCTGCTCATCACGGCGACCTACGGCGACCAGCTGGACGGAGACTATCTCATCAGCATGAAAGATGTATCCGAATACAAGCAGATCGAGCAGACCGCCTACCAGAACGACAAGCTGGCGATGCTCGGCAAGATCGCCGCCGCGATCGCGCATGAGATCCGCAATCCGCTCACCTCGATCCGCGGCTTCATCCAGCTGCTGCGGCCGACGCTGGTCGATCTCGGCAAGGAGGAGTACGCCAAGATCATGGTGGCGGAGATCGACCGCGCCAACGACATCATCTACGAATTCCTCAACTCCTCCAAGCCGACCGCTCCGATGAAGCAGACGATCCGGCTCGCGTCGCTGCTCAAGGAAGTCAGCCTGCTCAGCGAAAGCGAGGCGCTCATGCATAATTGCTTCATCTCGCTGGAGGCGCAGGATTCCGAGCTGCATGTCTCGATCGACGTCAAGCAGATCAAGCAGGTCGTGCTGAACCTGTTCAAAAACGCGATGGACGCCATCGCGGAGCTGGAGGGCGAGCGGGAAGGGCGGATCGACGTCATCCTGGACCGCAAGTCGGATTTCGCCGAAATTACGATCCGCGACAACGGCAAGGGCATGGACCGGGCGACGCTGAACCGTCTGTTCGATCCTTTTTTTACGACAAAGGAGTCGGGGACAGGCCTCGGGCTGTCGGTCAGCTACCGGATCGTCCGCAACCACTCCGGCACGATCCGCGTCACGAGCACCGCGGGGGAAGGCACGTCGTTCATGATCTATTTGCCAATTGCCGAGCAAAAGACTTAAAATCGGGGGAGATCTCCCCGGTTTTTTTTGCGTTTTGGACCCGCATGGATCGAGGGAAAGCGAAAGGAAGCGGAAACGAATGAACAGGACCATCACTTTTTCTCATAAGGTTTCGGAGGCGGCGGAAGCGGCCGGCGCGCTGATCGTGCGGCCGGTGGCTCCGGCCGAGCTGCAGGAGGACGCGGCCGGAGGCGGCCTTGGAGCCGGCGACCCGCTCGCGGTTCCCGCCGTGCGGGAGGCGCTGCGCCGCAGCTATCGGCTCGGCGCCTTCAAGGCGGCGGCGGAGCAGACGCTGACGATGCCGCTGCTCGGCCTGCATGAGGCGGAGGCGGCCGTGTTCGTCGGCCTCGGCGAGTCGTTCGCGACGGGCGACGGGCTGCGCCGCCTCGGCGCGGCCGCGGCGCGGGAGCTCAAGGCGCAAAAAGCGGAGCGCGCCGTGCTGCTCGTGCCGCTGCAGCTGCATGACGGCGTAGGCGACAGCCTCGGCACGGCGCAGGCGGCCGCGGCATTGGCCGAAGGGCTGACGCTCGGCGGCTACGAGCGCGCCAAGTCGCGCTCCGGCGAGCCGCCGGCGGCGCGGGAGCTGCAGATCGAGCTGCAGCTGTGCGGCGGCGCGGACGAAGGCCGGGCGGCGGCCTGGAACGAAGGGTTCGCGCGCGGCCAGCTCGCCGGCGAGGCGGTCGCCTGGGCGCGCGATCTCGTGCATCTGCCGGGAAGCGAGCTGACGCCGGAGGCTTTGGCCGAGGAAGCGGAGCGGCTCGCGGACGAGGCGGAGCTCGACGTCGAGATCATCGACGAGTGGACGGCGGGAGAGCTCGGCATGGGCGGCCTGCTCGGCGTCGGCAAAGGCAGCGTCCATCCGCCGCGCATGATCGTGCTGCATTACGAGGGCGATCCGGACAGCGTCGAGAAATGGGGCCTGATCGGCAAGGGCATCACGTTCGATACCGGGGGCTACTCGCTCAAGCGCGCTCCCGGGATGGAGGATATGATCGGCGACATGGGCGGCGCGGCGGCGGTGCTCGGCGCGATGCGGATCATCGGCAAGCTCAAGCCGAAGGCCAACGTCGTCGCGGTCATCCCTTCGGCCGAGAACATGATCTCCGACCGGGCGTTCAAGCCGGGCGACGTGCTGACGATGATGAACGGCATGACCGTGGAGATCGTCAACACGGACGCCGAGGGCAGGCTCGTGCTCGCGGACGGGATGACGACCGCGATCCGGCGCGGGGCGACGAAGCTCGTCGACGTGGCGACGCTGACCGGCGCGGTCGTGTCGGTGCTCGGCGACACGGCCTCCGGCATCCTCGGCAACGACGAGACGCTGAGCCGCGAGCTGGAGGAAGCGGCGATCCGCAGCGGCGAGCGCGTCTGGCCGCTGCCGGCCTATGCCGAATTCCGCCGCAAGCTCGACAGCGCCGCCGCCGATCTGAAAAACGGCGCGGGCCGGGAAGGCGCGGCGAGCATCGCCGGCCTGTTCATCGGCGCGTTCGCGGAGGACAAGCCTTGGGTGCATATCGACATCGCCGGCACGTCGTGGATCGGCCGGCCGCGCGGCTGGGAGAGCAAGGGCGCGACCGGTGTCATGACGCGCACGCTCGCGGAGCTCGTGCTGCGGGACGGCGGCATGGAGCTTCGCTGAGACGGAGCCGGCACGACAAATCTTTTGCGTTCTTTACCGATTTCCCGTATCATAGGATGAACGTTACCTTACCATGTTAGGAGTTCTGCGATCATGTCCGCCAAAACGACCCCAAGCAAAATTGTCGACTGCACCGTCCGTGATGGAGGCCTCGTGAACAACTGGGACTTCAGCATCGAATTCGTGCAAGATCTATACCGCAGCCTGGACGAGGCCGGCGTCGAGTATATGGAGATCGGCTACAAAAACTCGCCGAAGCTGCTCAAGGGCGCGGATGCCGCAGGCCCTTGGCGCTTCCTGAACGACGACTTCCTGCGCAAGGTGCTCCCGAACAAGGGCCGGACGAAGCTGTCCGCCCTCGTGGACATCGGCCGCGTCGACGAGAGCGACGTGCTGCCCCGCTCGGAGAGCATGCTCGACCTGATCCGCGTCGCCTGCTACATCCAGGACGTGGACAAGGCGCTCGAGCTCGTGGAGCTGTTCCATGAGCGCGGCTACGAGACGACGCTCAACATCATGGCGCTGTCCAACGTCATGGAGAACCAGCTGATCGAGGCGTTCGACGCGATCCGCGAGAGCGTCGTCGACGTCGTGTACGTCGTCGATTCCTACGGCAGCCTCAAGCCGAGCGACTTCGGCTACCTGATCGACAAGTTCAAGCAGCATCTGCCGAACAAGAAGCTGGGCGTGCATACGCACAACAACCAGCAGCTCGCGTTCGCCAACACGCTGCTCGCCGTCGACAAGGGCGTCGAGTTCCTCGACGCGAGCGTATACGGCATGGGCCGCGCCGCCGGCAACTGCAACACGGAGCTGCTCGTCGCCCATCTGCCGGGCACGAAGTACAGCGTCCGCCCGGTGCTGGAGATGATCGAGAAGCATATGCTGCCGCTTCGCCAAAAGGAAGAGTGGGGATACATCATGGAGTACATGGTGACCGGCCTGCTCGACGAGCATCCCCGCTCGGCGATGGCGCAGCGCGGCTCGGACAAGCAGGACCGGATCGTCGATTTCTACGATCAGCTGACGACCCCCGAAGTGCTGCACGGCAAATAAGCCGCCGTCCGCTCCGCCCGGAGCCTGCGAAGCCGCCCCTGACGACCGCCACGGTCGTCAGGGGCGGCTTTTTCGCGTCTGCACGCCCAATAAGTATGCGTTTACAACAGAGACGCGACCTGCTATTGTTTTAGTTCCGAGAGACAAGAGGGCAGGAGAGGATCGCATGTACCGAGTGTTGCTGGCCGATGACGAGGCCGATGTCCGAGAAGGATTGCGGGCGGAGATCCGCTGGGAGGAGTGCGGCTTCGAGGTCGCGGCGACGGCCGAGAACGGCCTGGAGGCGCTGGAGCTGGCCGAGCGGCTGCTGCCGGACGTCGTGCTGACGGACATCCGCATGCCGTTCGTGGACGGGCTCGAGCTCGTCCGCCGGCTGCAGGCGGCCTTGCCGCTGGCCAAGACGGTCATCCTGACCGGCTACGACGAGTTCGACTATGCCCGCCAGGCCGTCTCGCTGAGCGTCGACGAGTACCTGCTCAAGCCGTTCACGGCGGCGAGCCTGACGGAGCTGCTGCGCGGACTTAAGGAAAGGATGGACCGCGAGCGCGCGGAGCGCGAGGACGCGCGCGAGCTGCGGGAGCACTATTACCGGAGCCTGCCGCAGCTGCGCGGGCAGTTCCTCAGCTCGCTGCTGTATCGCCGCTACCCGGAGGCGGCCATTCGGCGCAAGGCCGAGCAGTATGGCCTGAGCCTGGACGGGGAGGGCTGCTCGGTATCCGTCGTCCGCATCGGAGAGCTGGAGGAGGACGCGGGCACGGAGGGCTCGCTCCGGCAGTCGCCGGACGAGGAGCTGAAGCTGTTCGCCGTGCTCAACGTCGCCGAGGAGATCTGGTCGGCGGCGCGGCGCGGCATCGCTTTCCTCCATCAGGACAGCATCGTGCTCATGGACTTCGGCATCGCGGAGGCCGGCTGGAAGGAGAGCTGCCAGCAGACGCTGGAGCAGCTCGCGCGCAGCGTCGAATTCTACCTGCGGCTGCCCGTGACGATCGGCACCGGCCTGCCCAAGCGCAGCCTGTCCGAGCTGCAGGAAGCGTACGAGGAAGCGCTGCTCGCGCTCGACTATCGGCTCGTGCCCGGCATGGACCGGCTCGTCTTCCTGCAGGACGTCGAGCGCCGGCCGTCGGAGCCGCTGCGCTTCGACGAGCTGCGCGAGCAGGCGCTCGCGCGCTGCCTCAAGGTCGGCACGGCCGAGGAGCTGGAGGCGCTGCTGGCGGACATTCTCGGCGAGATTCGGGAAAGCCATACGTACAGCGGCATCCAGATGTACCTCATGGAAGTGCTGACGGCGATCTGCCGCACGGCCCAGTCCGCCGGCGTCGAGCTCGAGGAGCTGCTCGGAGCCGGAGCGCAGCCGTATGCCGAGCTGTCCCGGCTCGCCGGACTCGGCGAGGCGAGGCGCTGGCTGGGGGAGCTCGGCGCGGCCGTCATGCAGCGCATCGCCGGCACGCGCCAGCATGCGTACAAGGATCTGGTGGAGGAGGCGATCCGCTTCACCCGCGCGCATCTGCATGATCCCGAGCTGTCGATCGCGAGGGTCTGCTCGCATCTGCATATCAGCGCCGGCTATTTTTGCGGGCTGTTCAAGCGCGAGGTGAAGCTCACGTTCCTCCAGTACGTGCTGCAGCTGCGCATGGAGCTCGCGCAGGAGCTGCTGCGCTCGACCGAGCTCAAGGCGTTCGAGATCGCCGAGCGGATCGGCTTCTCCGAGCCGAACTACTTCAGCTTCTGCTTCAAGAAGCATACCGGCACGACGCCCAAGGAATACCGCAGCCGGGCCAAGGAAGCGGAAGCGGGGCCGCTGCCGTGAAGCGGCCGACGCTCAAGGAGGCGGCCCGCTTCAAGGAGCGGGTGCGCCATTCGCGCGTCAGCAGCATCCAGTCGATCGTCACCTGGTCGTTCTCCGTCATGATCGTCATCGCGATCGGCACGGTCGCCTTCCTGCTGCACGACAAGTTCTCCGCATCGGCGGAGCGCAGCGCCTTCACCTCCTCCAGCCAGATCGTCGATCAGGTCAGCTACAACCTCGAGGACTACGTGCGCGGCTTGTCGAGCTTTTATCGGGCGATCGAGCAGAACCTGCTGGACAAAGGCCGATGGGACGGCAGCGAGGTCGACACGCAGCTCGACACGCTCATGGGCAGCCGCGACGACATCGTCTCGATCGCGCTGTTCGCCGAGGACGGCACGCTGCTCAAAAACCGCCCGGCCGCGGAGCTGCGCCCGAGCGCGAACGTGACGGGCCAGGGCTGGTTCCAGGCGGCGCTGCGCGTGCCGGACCATCTCGGCTTCTCGCTGCCGCATATCCAGAACCTGTACAAAGGCGGCTATCCGTGGGTCGTCAGCATGAGCAAGCGCGTCACCGTGCAGCAGGACGGACAGGCGCAGGAGGTCATCCTGCTCGTCGACATCAACTTCAAGCAGATCGACGAGCTGTGCAGCCGCATCAGCCTCGGCCGGCAGGGCTACGCCTACATCATCGACGAGGGCGCGGGCAACATCGTCTACCATCCGCAGCAGCAGCTCATCTACATGGGGCTCAAGCGGGAGAACGTCGAAGGCGCGCTCGTCTCCTCCGGCGACTATGTCGAGGAGCTGGACGGAGAGCGCAGGCTCGTCACCGTCAAGTCGGTCGCCAACATCGGGTGGAAGATCGTCGGCGTGAGCTACCTCGACGAGCTGCTCACGACGCGGGAGGAAGTGAACCGCTACCTCGTGCGCGTCGTCGCCGCCAGTCTCGTGCTCGTGCTGCTCTTCGGCATGCTGCTCGCCCGCTCGATCATCCGGCCGCTCAAGCGGGTGGAGAAGATGATGCGCTCCGTGGAAAGAGGCCAGTTCGACGTCGAGCTGCCGGTCGAGGGACCGCTCGAGGTCGAGCGGCTGTCGCGCCGCTTCAATCTGATGGTGCACAAGATCCGCCAGCTCATGGGGCAGATCGTGCTGGAGCAGGAGTCCAAGCGGCGGCATGAGCTGGAGGCGCTGCAAGCCCAGATCAATCCGCACTTTCTGTACAACACGCTCAACTCGGTCGTGCGCATGGCGGCGATGAGCCGCGGCGAGGAGGTCGTCACGATGATCACCTCGCTGTCCAAGCTGTTCCGCATCAGCCTCAGCCAAGGACGCACGCTCATTTCGGTCAAGGACGAGCTGGAGCACGCGCATCATTACCTCACGATCCAGCAGCTGCGCTTCGGCCGCAAGTTCACGTTCGCCATCCGGGCGACGGAGGAGGCGGAGCGCTGCCGGACGCTGAAGCTCGTGCTGCAGCCGCTGCTGGAGAACGCGATCGAGCACGGGCTCGAATATTCGGCGGATGAAGGGCGGATCGAGGTGCAGGCGTTCGTGGAAGACGGCGTGCTGACGCTGCTCGTCGAGGACAACGGCGCCGGCATGGCGCCGGAGGCGGCCGCGCTGCTGCTCAGCGGGGAACGCGGGAGCGCGGAGGCGCCGGAGCGCCGGCCGTCGCGGACGGGCAAGGGCTCCGGCGTCGCGCTGCGCAACATCCACGACCGGATCCGGCTGAATTACGGAGCGGCGTACGGCCTCGAGTTCCGCAGCGAGCTCGAGGAGGGCATGACGGTGACGGTACGCATTCCGGCGGAAGCCGCAGAGGAGGAGATCGACGATGAAAAGCAGCCTTGAGCGACTCGGACGGCGCTCCTTCGCGCGCATCCGCCGCCTGCGCGGGCTGTCGGCCGGCTCGCCGGACTCCGCATGGCTGTCCGCACGGCTCCCGGCCGCCCTGCTGCTCCTGCCGCTGCTCGCCGCCGCCGGCTGCTCCGGCTCCGCCGCGCCTGCCGCGCCGCCGCCGCCCCGTCTGGCCGCGCTGATCGCGCCGCAGTCGGACGGCGCGCTAGCCGGCGCGATCCGGCTCGGCGCGGAGGCGGCGGCCAAGGAATTCGGCTACCGGCTCGACTATGTGGAGAAGGAGGCGGGCCGGCCCGGCGAAGGCCAGGCGGAGGCGGCGAGCCGCGCGCTGAAGGAAGGCGCGGAGGCGCTGCTGCTCGATCCCGACGGCGAGCTGCAGCTGGCGGAGGTGGTGAAGCTCGCTCATGCGGCTGGAGCGGCCGTGATCACGCTGAGCGACGCGTATCCGGTGGACGGAGTCGCGAGCGCGGTGACGATCGACAACCGCGAGGCCGGCCGCCAGGCCGGCGCGGCGATGGCGGAGCTGCTCGGCGGCTACGGGCGCGTGGCCGTGCTCGGCGCCGACTCCTCCGCACCCGGCTACGAGGAGCGGCATGCCGGCGTGCTGGAAGAGCTCGCCCGCCATCCGGCGATCACGGTCACCGAGGGCTACTCCTGCGGCTCCTCCTCCGACGGCTGCAGCGAGGCGGCGCGCCAGCTCATGGACGAGGCGGACGGCATCGTCGCGCTCCAGGAGCAGGGCGTTCTCAGCTCGGCGCGGGAGTCGCTTCGACGCGGCGCTTCCTCCGAGGTGAAGATCGTCGGCTTCGGAAGCGAGACGGAGCAGCTGGAGCTGCTGCAGGACGGCGTCATCGACCGGCTCGTCGTGCAGAGCGGCTTCAACGCCGGCTATCTCGGCATGCGGCAGGCCGACCGGCTGCTGCGCGGAGAGAAGCCGGAGGCGAGAGTCGCGCTCGCGACCAAGGCGGTCAGCCCGGACAGCATGTTCTGGATGGACAATCAGAAGCTGCTGTTTCCTTTCGTCAAATAGGCCCGAACGGGCCTATTTTTCGTCTGTCTGCAAAAAGCTAATGAAGATTTCGATAGAAAGCAGGAAGATTTTCGATTCGAAAAAAGCGCAAGCCCTTTCATAATAAGAGCATGAGAACGGACGGCGGCGCCGAGAAGGCGATCGCTGCCGAACCCCCATCCTACATCCTTCAGGAGGTCATTCCTTATGAAAAAACAAGCGGCACTCGCGGCGGCGCTCGCGGCGGTCATGGTGACGGCGGCCGGCTGCGGCGGCAACAACGGCGGCGGCAACGCGGGCGGAGACTCCGGCAGCGGCGGCGACCAGCCGAAGATCGGCGTGGCGATCTACAAGTTCGACGACACGTTCATGACCGGCGTGCGCAACGCGATGACGGCGGCGGCCGAGGGCAAGGCGCAGCTCGACATCGTCGACAGCCAGAACGCCCAGCCGACGCAGAACGAGAAGGTCGACCTGTTCATCTCCAAGAAATACAAGGCGCTGGCGATCAACGCGGTCGACCGCACGGCGGCCGGCGTCATCATCGACAAGGCCCAGGCGGCCGACATTCCGGTCGTGTTCCTGAACCGCGAGCCGGTCGCCGAGGACATGAACAAGTGGGATAAGGTGTACTACGTCGGCGCGAAGGCGGAGGAGTCCGGCACGCTGTCCGGCCAGATCATCGCCGACTACTGGAAAGCCCATCCGGAAGCGGACAAAAACAAGGACGGCGTGCTCCAGTACGTCATGCTGCAGGGCGAGCCGGGCCACCAGGACGCCGAGCTGCGCACGAAGTACTCCATCCAGGCGATCGAGGACGCCGGCATCAAGGTCGAGAAGCTGGAGCAGGATACGGCGATGTGGGACCGCGTCAAGGGCCAGGACAAAATGCAGGCTTGGCTCGCGGCGCGCGGCGAGAGCATCGAAGCGGTGCTGGCCAACAATGACGACATGGCGCTCGGCGCGATCGAGGCGCTGAAGGCGGCGGGCTACTTCTCCGGCGACAAGTTCATGCCGGTCGTCGGCGTCGATGCGACCGCTCCGGCGATCCAGGCGCTGCAGGACGGCACGCTGCTCGGCACCGTGCTCAACGACGCCAAGAACCAAGGCGGCGCGACGGTCGCCCTGGCGACGGCGCTGGCCAAAGGCGAGACGCCGACGAAGGAGAACACCGGCTACGACATCACCGACGGCAAGTACGTCTGGATCGCCTACAAGAAGATTTTGAAGGACAACATCGCCGACGCCCAGCAATAAGCGGGACTCGGCCAGGGAGCCCGCAGCCCGGGACGCGGCGGGCTCCCTTTTGCATCCCGCCGGCGCTCGCCGGCACGGCAGGGCCGCTCCGCGGCCGTCCCGTAGGCCGTCCGACTTTTTCCCAGCAAAGGAGGCGCGAGCGATGAGCTCCCCTTATCGATTGGAGATGCGCGGCATCTCCAAAGCTTTTCCCGGCGTGCAGGCGCTGAGCGGGGTCAGCCTGAACGTGCGCCCCGGCACGGTCCATGCCCTCATGGGCGAGAACGGCGCCGGCAAATCGACGCTCATGAAATGCCTGTTCGGCATCTACAAGCCGGATGAAGGCGAGATCCGTCTCGACGGCGAGCGCGTCGACATCCCGAATTCCAGGGCCGCGCTGTCGCATGGCGTGTCGATGATCCACCAGGAGCTGCATCCGGTGCCGCATCGCAGCGTCATGGAGAACATCTGGCTCGGGCGCTTCCCGCTCAGGGGCATCTGGCCGCTGCGGCTCGTCGACGAGCGCCGCATGCGCCGCGACACGCAGGCGCTGCTGCTCGATCTCGGCCTCGACATCGACCCGCAGGCGCAGGTCGGCAGCCTGTCCGTCTCCAAGATCCAGTCGCTGGAAATCGCCAAGGCGGTGTCGTTCCAATCCAAGGTGATCGTCATGGACGAGCCGACGTCGTCGCTGACCGGCAACGAGGTCGAGCAGCTGTTCGAGATCATCGAGAAGCTGCGCAGGCGCGGCGTCTCGATCATTTACATCTCGCACAAGATGGAGGAGATCCTGCGCATCTCCGACGACGTGACGATCATGCGCGACGGCAAGTACATCGGCACCTGGGAGGCGTCCGAGCTGACGACCGACCTGATCATCAGCCGCATGGTCGGCCGCGATCTGAGCGAGCGCTTCCCCGAGCGCAGCAACACGCCTTCCTCGGTCATCCTGAAGGCCGACGGCCTCACGTCGACGAATCCGATGTCGTTCCAAAACGTCAGCTTCGAGCTGAAGCGCGGCGAGATTCTCGGCGTCGGCGGACTCGTCGGCGCGCAGCGGACCGAGCTGATCGAGGCGCTGTTCGGCCTGCGCCAGCTGAAGTCCGGCACGATCGAGATCGACGGGCGCAAGGTCAGCATCAAGTCGCCGGCCGACGCCAAGAAGCACGGCATCGCGCTGCTGACCGAGGAGCGGCGGACGACGGGCATCTTTCCGGTGCTGTCCGTGTACGAAAATACGATCATCGCCAACCTGGGCCGCTACCGCAGCCGGCTCGGCCTGATCGACGAGCGCAAGGGACGGCGGGAGGCGGCCGACAACGTCGCCAAGTTCCGCACGAAAACGCCGGGCGTGGACACGCAGATCCGCAACCTGTCGGGCGGCAACCAGCAGAAGGTGCTGCTCGCCCGCTGGCTGCTCACCGATCCGGAAATCCTGCTGCTCGACGAGCCGACGCGCGGCATCGACGTCGGCGCCAAGTTCGAGATCTACACGATTATCGCCGAGCTGGCGCGCCAAGGCCGCAGCATCGTCATGATCAGCTCGGAGATGCCGGAGCTGCTCGGCATGTCCGACCGCATCATGGTCATGAGCGAGGGACGGATGACCGGCATCCTCGACGGACGCAAGGCGACGGAGCAGGAAATCATGCGGCTGGCCGCGCAGCAGCGGATGGCTTAGCCAGGAGGGAACAGCATTCATGAGCACTCAAATGAACACGCCGGCGAAAAAGCCGGCCGGCCAGGCGGTCCTGGGCTATCTGAAGCATCTCGTCACCAACCGGGCGATCTTCCTCGTCCTCATCCTGCTCGTCGTCGCGATCGCGATCATGGACCCGACGTTCCTGGCGTACTCGACGCTGCGCGACATCCTGCAGCAGAACTCCACCCGCGCGATCATCGCGCTCGGGGCGGGCTTCGTGCTCATCACCGGCGGCACCGACCTGTCCGCGGGCCGCGTCGTCGGCCTGACGGCGGTCGTCTCCGCCTCGATGCTGCAGGTGGACACCTATGCGGCGAAGTTTTTCCCGAACCTGCCCCAGCTGTGGGTCGGCATCCCGATCGTCGTCGGCATCGTCGCCGGCCTGCTCGTCGGCTGCGTCAACGGCTTCATCATCGCCAAGCTCAAGGTGCCGCCGTTCATCGCCACGCTCGGCACGATGGTCGCCGTGTACGGCATCAACTCGATCTACTTCGACTCCGATCCGAACCAGTCGCAGCCGATCGCCGGCCTGCGACCGGACTTCACCAAGATCGGCACCGGCTCGATCCACTTCGGCGGAGGCTACACGCTTCCGTACATTGTGCTCATCGCCGTCGGCGTCGGCCTGATCTGCTGGGTCGTCTTCAACAAGACGCGCCTCGGCAAAAACATGTACGCGATCGGCGGCAACGTGCAGGCGGCGCATGTGTCGGGCATCAACGTCGCCCGCAACCTGATCTTCATCTACGCGATCGCCGGCGCCCTGTACGGCCTCGGCGGCGTGCTCGAGGCGGCGCGCACCGGCGGCGCGACGAACAACTACGGCAACATGTACGAGCTGGACGCGATCGCGGCCTGCGTCGTCGGCGGCGTGTCGACGGCCGGCGGCATCGGCACCGTGCCGGGCATCATGGCCGGCGTGCTCATCTTCGGCGTCATCAACTACGGCCTCACGTTCATCGGCGTCAGCCCGTACTGGCAGCTCATCATCAAAGGGCTCATCATCGTGGCGGCGGTCTCGTTCGACATCCGCAAATACGTCGCGAAGCGGTAGGCCGCGCGGGCGTGGGGCCAGATGCCCGGCGCAAGGCAGCGCGGCAAAGCTGGGCGCGGCAAAGCCGGGTTGTGCAAGCGCGGGGAAGCGCAAAGCAAGGCTAGTAGACTGGGCGCGGCCATGCAAGGTTGGGCAGGTCAAGGCTAGGTTGGGCAAGACAAGGCTAGGTTGGGCAAGACAATGCAAGGTTGTGCAAGTCTTTGCAACGCAAGGTGAGGCAAATGATCGCAAGGCGAGGAACGGGCAGCTGCCCGCTCCTCGCCTTGCCTTTTTGCGAGTTACAGCGTCTCGCCAGCCCGTCTTCAAGCTGTAACCCGAAAAAATCGGGTTACAGCGGTTCACCAGCCTGTCTTTCAGGCTGTAACCCGAAAAAATCGGGTTACAGCGGTTAACCGGCCCGTCTTTCAAGCTGCAACCCGAAAAAATCGGGTTACAGCGTCTCGCCAGCCCGTCTTTCAGGCTGTAACCCGAAAAAATCGGGTTACAGCGGTTCACCAGCCTGTCTTTCAGGCTGTAACCCGAAAAAATCGGGTTACAGCGTCTCGCCAGCCCGTCTTTTCGACTCTAACCGACACGCCTGCCTACCGGAGTTACTTGATTAGCCTCACAACTCCGACCGTTTCGACCCCCGCTAGCCCGGGTTACTCGGTTTTTCCGCTTAACTCCGACGGGTTCGGCACTCACTTGCTCGAGTTACTCGGTTCTTCCGCGTAACTCCGACTGGTGCAGCCTCCGCTAACCCAAGTTACTCGGTTTTTCCGAGCAACTCCGACGGGTGCGGCACTCACTTGCTCGAGTTACTCGGTTCTTCCACGTAACTCCGACTGGTGCAGCCCCCGCTAACCCAAGTTACTCGGTTTTTCCGAGCAACTCCGACGGGTGCGGCACTCACTTGCTCGAGTTACTCGGTTCTTCCGCGTAACTCCGACTGGTGCAGCCTCCGCTAACCCAAGTTACTCGGTTTTTCCGAGCAACTCCGACGGGTGCGGCACTCACTTGCTCGAGTTACTCGGTTCTTCCGCGTAACTCCGACTGGTGCAGCCTCCGCTAGCCCGAGTTACTCGGTTTTTCCGAGCAACTCCGCCCGATTCGGCCCCCGCTAGCCCGAGTTACGCGGTTTTTCCGAGCAACTCCAACCGTTTCGGCCTCCGCTCGCTCGAGTTACTCGGTTTTTCCGCGTAACTCCGATGGGTTCGGCCTCCGCTAGCCCGAGACGAGAGAGGCCGACGTCCTTTGGATCGCGCGAGCGATTTCGATACGGGCCCAAGTCGTTGCAGCCTGGGTAAGCTCCAGCAAGTGGGAGCTGCTTTCAGGCTCTTTTCGCAGCGGCCGTTCATGACAAATAATCCTGCTGGATAAGGTGCTAGGTGCGGTCTGGAGGTTATGGTAAACTATTCCCAAACGAACGGCGAGGGAGGAAGGACGATGACGAGAGACAAGGTGCCCCGTTAATCCCGTAAGAAGACCGGAGCAAAAACTGGGGCCGACGTCCGCGTACGCGCCAGATCCGGCTGCAATGTCGGCGCCCGTACAGTCGTCAGAGCTAGCTGCAATGTCGGCGTCCGCACAGGCGATAGAGCCGGCTGCAATGTCGGCGTCCGCACAGGCGTCAGATCCGGCTGCAATGCCGGAATTCGCGCAAACGTCGATGCCGTCGCTCGCGGAGCCGAGCGTGCCCGCGCTCCTCCCTGCGCTTTCCTGTCCGGTCGGAACGGAGGAAACGTAAAAGGGAGGATGGCGAGAATGAGAGAACGGAACGAGTGGAACGTTGCTGACGGAATGGAGGAGCGCTGGCGGGAGCTGCGCTTCGGGCTGGAGATCGAGTTCGTCGGCGGCGAGCCGGAGCGGCTGGAGCTGCTGCCGGGCTGGACGATGGCGCTGGACGAGAAGCAGATCGACGGAGACGGAGAGGCGTCGGGCAGCGAGCTGCAGTCGCCGCCCCTCCGCTGGGAGCAGCTCGATCAAGCGGAGGCGATGCTGGAGCGGCTGAGGCGGCAAGGGGCGCAAGCCAATTGGAGCTGCGGCCTGCATGTGCATGTAGGGCTGGAGCCGTTCGGCGAAGCCGCGCTCCCCGCGCTGCTGGAGGCGGCGCTGAGCTCGCAGGAAGCGCTTAGCTCTCTGCTCGGCACGAGCCCGCATCGCCGCTTTTATGCGCCGCCGATCACGGCGGAGATGGCGGAGGCTTTCCGCGCCAGCGGCGATCTGGCGGCGCTGAGGCGCAGCGGACGGCCGCAGTCCCATCGCTGCGGCATCAATCTGAGGCCGTGGAGCGAGATCGGCACCGTCGAGATCCGCTACGCGAACGGAACGCTCGAGGCGGCCGAGGTCAGGCGCGTCGTCGAGCTCTGCCTGCGGTTCGTGGACGGCGCCTGCAGAGGGCAACGCCTGCCGGATGAGCCGGCGGCTTTGGCCGCCGCGCTCGGCGCGCCGTCCGGCGGTTACCCGCCGCGCGCCGATCCGCCTCGCTGGCATCGCGAGCGGATCGCGCTCGAGAACGCCCTGCTGCCGCAGCTTACGGCACAGGCGGCGGAGCTCGTGCCCGGCGGCGAGATCCATCACATCGTCGCTGCGGACGGCGGCGTCATGGTAGCGGTCGAGGATGAAGAAGGCTCGCTGCATCGGTTCCGCTGCGCGCTTGCCGCCGGCGGACTGGAGCCGCTGGGCGACGGATAATCAGGAGGGAGTGGAGTCCGGATGGAAAGGGAACTTCAGGAAATTCAGGTCAGGCTGGCCGCAGAGCTGGCTGCCGCGCTGCAGGAGCGCAGGCTGCCGCTGGCTCCGGACGGGAATCCGATCGTCGAGGAGCGCGAGCGGCGTCTCGACCGGGAGGCGGCGCGGCTGCTGGAGCTGCGTGAGCGCCGGATCGGGGAGGAGGAGTCGAGGCTGCGGCTGCTGGCGCTCGTATCGGGCCTGCATTTGCGCAACGGCAGCTTGAACCGCTCGCATGAGCTGTCGCAGGAGCTGGACGGTCCCGACGGCAGCTATCTGCACGGGATGATGCACCGGATGGAAGGGGACTTTTCCAACGCGAAGTATTGGTTCCGGCTCGCCGGCCCGCATCCCCGCGCCGAGACCTGGCGCCGCCGGACCGAGCAGCTGCTCGACGGCACGCCGGATGCGGAGCCGGCTCTCGCCCGCCGGCTGCGCCGCGAGCCGGGCGTGGACCCGGCGCTGCTGACGGACCTGGCGGCCGCCTCCGCGCTGACCGGCCATGCCGGAGCGGATACGCCGCTGCTGGAGCGGGTTCAGGAGCTGGAGCTGGAGCTGCTGCTGGAGGCGCTGGCTGAAGCCGGCGAAGACCGGTCATGAGCGAAGGAATGCTGCCGGTCGTGTGGCTGCTGATCGCCGTCGCGCTCATGGCCCAGCCGGTCTACCGTCTGACCCGGCGCATCCGCGAGCTGGAGGACAAAGTGCGGGAGCTCGAGGCGGAGGTCCGCTCTCCGAGCCGGAGACGGAACAACCTGCGCGTGCTCGACGGGGGAGACAAGGAGAGCTGATGCATGTCAGGCCTTGCCTGCCCGGGAGCGGCCGCATTTTTGAAAAGGGGCGGTTCCAAAGGTCGTTTTCATTGACCTTCGGAACCGCCCCTGCTTTTTCAACATGCAAGAGGCAGCCGGCGCGCCGCGAGCGACGTGCCGGCTGCCTCTTGCTTGGAATCGCGGTCGGCCCGGAGCCGCGCCGGCCTCCGGCCTAAACGCCGATCAGCTCGCCGTCGCCGCGCAGCGCGGCGGCCCGATGGAGCTTGTTCGCATGGAAGTAAGCCGTTCCTTCCAGCCTGCGGCCGTCCTTCGTCAGCGCGGACACCTCGACGCCGATGTCCGATGCCGTATAGAAATAGTCCAGCAGCTCGCTGTCGGCCACTCCGTTCACGTCGATATACCACAGCCTCGAGCCGGCGTCCGTGACGAGCGCCAGCTCGGCCGATTCCATCTCCAGCTCTTTCGTCCAGCCGCCATGAGTCAGCGTCAACAGCAGCAGCGGATACGTTTCCATGTCGATTTCTCTCCCGTCTGCTCCTGATTGTACCTGCGGCACTGCCGCGATGCAACCTTTCGGAGCGGGCGTCCGTCCATCACAGCAAGATCCAGAATTGGGTCTTGATCCCACAGGAAAGCAACCGGGGGCGATGAGCATGAAAAAGAGAAACGACGAGCCGTCGGGCACGGAAACGAACCGGCAGCCTGCGCCAGAGAGCGGCCGAGGACTCCGATGGACCAAGATCGGTCCGCGGCTGAAGCTGGCCACGGCCAGCCTGCTGATCGCGGCGCTGCTGACCGGCTGCGGCGCGGCGGATGAAGGGGCGGTCCCGGGGAGCGGGGAAGCTTCTGCAGGCGGAGCCGCCGCCGTAGACGCGGCCAGCCGGGAGTCCGTCGCCGGCGCGCCGCAGAAGAGCGCGGCGGAAGAGGCTTCGTCCGGCGCTGCCGCGGCGCAAGGGAGCGAGGAGCCCTCTGCGGCTGACGCATCCGCCGCAGCATCCGCCGCAGAAAGCGCTGAGCTCCAGCATTCGGACGCCATGCCTCCAAAGGCAGAGCCGCGGCAAATGCCCGAACCGCAAGCCGGCATGCTGACGGCAGGAGAATGGGACGATCTCGGCGCGTGGAGCCGCTGGACGGAGCTGATTCAGGACAGTCCTTATCCGGCTGCCTGGGGCTTCGCCCCCTATCGCCGCCTGACGGTGCAGGCGACGGCCAAAGGCAAGCCGGCACGGGACGTCGAGGTCATCCTGCAATGCGGCGGCAAGCGGGAATGGACGGCTCGCACCGACGGCAAGGGACAGGCGACGCTGTTCGCGGGACTGCTCGAGTCGCGAAGCCGGCAGGACGTGGAGCTGCAAAACGAGCCGGCTGCTTCGAGCGAGCAGCAGGGAGGCTCAAAAGATCAGGCCGCCGCGCCTCAGGACTGCTCGGTCCAAATCGACGGGGGGAACGGACTTCTCGTACGAGAAGCGGAAGCGAAGGATTGGGCGGGGCGGGTCATGAAGCTTGAGACCGACCGGGAAGCGGCGCAGCCGGACGCCGTGCTCGACCTGCTGCTCATGATCGATACGACCGGGTCGATGGCCGACGAGCTGAGCTATCTATCGACCGAGCTGACGAACGTCGTCTCCCGCGTCAAGAAAAACATCGGGCAGAACCTGACCGTCCGGATCAGCCCGAACTTCTACCGCGACCACAACGACGAGTATGTCGTGCGGTCGTTCCCGTTCCTCGAGGACGCCGTCAAGGCGCAGGCGCATATCGCCCGGCAGGAGGCCGACGGCGGACAGGACTACCCGGAGGCGGTCGCCGAGGCGCTGACCGATGCCGTGCTGGAGCATGATTGGAGCCGCAGCGCGAGGGCGAGGCTGATGCTGCTCGTGCTCGACGCTCCGCCCCACCAAGGACTTCGGGAGCGCGAAAGCATCCAGCATGCGGCCGCCGAAGCGGCGAAGCAGGGCATCCGCATCGTGCCGGTCGCCGCGAGCGGCACCGACCTGGAGACGGAGCTGCTTCTGCGCACGCTCGCCGTCTCGACCGGCGGCAGCTACGTGTTCCTGACCGACGACAGCGGCATCGGCAACGGCCATAAGCAGCCGGAGGGCGTCGAGCCGCAGATCATGCCGCTGAACGATCTGCTCGTCGATCTGATCAGCCGGCACGCGGAGGGCTGAGCCCGCCTGCATCCGCCCGATCCTCCCTTCCCGCAACAGCACCAGCCCGCTTCCGGCATCCGCCGGAGCCGGGCTGTTCAGCATTTCCATCGTGTATTCCGATAATGAACTAGCGGCTATCCTCCTCGTGAGGGAACGATTCACGCCGTCCGATCAGCCATCAGGAAGGAATCGACATGAAGAACCAACTGCTCCTGCTCGTCGGCTTGGTCCTGATTTTCGCGGCCGCCGCTTCCATCGTCGTCTACTACTGGCTCCATCCCGTCGAAAACTACCCGCAAGCGCGAGCGGGCGTCCTCGACGCCCGCGATTGGGATTTTACGAAGCAAGGCGTCATCCCGCTGCAGGGAGAATGGGAATTTTATGAAGACAGGCTTCTAACGCCGGCCGATTTCGCCCAGAGCGAAAAGGAGCTGGAAAGCGGACGAAGCCTGCTGAACGTGCCCGGCAACTGGAACTCGGCGGACGGCTTCGGCGCGGGAACGTACCGGCTCCGAATCGAGGTGAGCGAGCCGGGATATTACAGCGTGAGAGCAAAAAAGATCCGCCTGTCCAGCCGCATTTACGCGGCGGGGGACGAGCTTGGAGGCAGCGGAACGCCCGCTGCGGACCCGAGCCGCTTCGTGCCGAGCAATCTGCCCGTCCTGGGGACGGTCAAGGCGGAGAGCCGCACGATCGACATCGTCATCCAGGTGGCCAGCTACCGGTATTTGCCGGGCGGACTCGTGCAGCCGCCGGAGTTCGGGCTGGCGGAGGAGGTGGCGGCCAGGCGAGACGTCTCGCGCATGGGCGACATGATCCTCGTCACGGCCCTGCTCGTCTTCGGCCTTTATTTCGCCGGCATGTTCAGGCAATGGAGGCGCGAGCCTTACCTGCTCTACTTCAGCCTGTTCTGCCTCTCGCTCGGCCTGTTCTTCAGCATCGACAACGAGATCGTGCTCGCGTCGCTGCTTCCGTCGATCTCGTTCCCGGCGCTGCAGAAGCTGCTCTTCATCGTGCCGTCGCTGTCGATCCTGTTCTTCATCCATTACGTCCGGCTGTATTTGGACGACAAGCCCGGCAGGGGGCTCAAGGCGTTCCTGGGAGCGAGCTACGGCTTTCTGGCCGTGCTCATCTTCATTCCCAACGAGGGGCTCGTTCCGCTCCTGTGGCCCGGCATCCTCATGCAGACGCTCTCGTTCGTCTTCATCTTCACGTCGATCTTTCGCAAGCGCCATCTCGGCGCAAGGGTCTATTCCATCCTGCTCGGGACCTTTTTCCTCATCATCAGCTGGGTGTTCGCGCAGACGCGCTATCAGCTGGCGCTGGACAGTCCCTACTACATGGTCGTCACGCTGCTGCTCGTCGTGCTGTCCCAATCGTTCCTAATGTCGGACCGGCTGCGCTCCGCCTTTGTGCAGAGCGAGCGGCTCTCTCGGAGGCTGCTGATCCAGGATCGGCAAAAGGATGAGTTCCTCGCCAAGACGTCGCATGAGCTGAGGACGCCTCTGCACGGCATCGTGAACCTGTCCCAGTCGCTGCTGGACCAGGCCGAGACTCCGCTCCAAGCGGAGCATCGCGACAACATCCTGCTGCTGAATCGGCTCGGGAGGCGGCTCGCCGGCCTGGTGGGCGACATCCTCGATCTGAATCGGATCCGCTATGGGGAGCTGCGGGTGCAGCTGAGGCCGGTCGACATGCGCGTCTCCGCCGAATTCGTCTGGGAGACGCTGGCGATCGCATCGGTCAATCCGGGCATTCGGCTGCGCAACGAGCTGCCGGCGGAGCTGCCTCTCGTCCTGGCGGACGAGAATCGGCTGCGCCAGATTTTGCACAATCTGCTCGAAAACGGGCTGAAATACACGGAGCGCGGCACGGTGTCGCTCTCGGCCGCACGGCAGGGAGACATGCTGGCGGTGACGGTCAGCGACACGGGCCGTGGAATTCCCCCGGAGCTGCGGGAGGAGCTGTTCCAGCCGTTCGTCCATGGCCGCGAATCGGGGGCGGGCTCGCGCGAGGGCATCGGACTGGGGTTGAGCATCGCCCGGCAGCTGGTGGAGCTGCAGGGCGGCGCCATGTCGCTGGAGTCCGAGGTCGGACGAGGATCCAGGTTCACGTTCACGCTGCCGGTGGCCGATGCCGGGGAGCGGCCCGCCGCGGCTGCCGCAGCGCCCTCCTCCGCTATGCGGGCGGAAGGGAGCGAAGCGCGGCACGGCGCTTCGGCGCTGCATCCGATGCGCTTGGGCGAGGGCGGCGGCTCCACAGCAGCCCTGCACATTCTGATCGTCGACGACGAGCCGTCCAATCTGAAAGTGGCGCTGGACGCGGTCGCCTCGCTCGGACATCGCTTCACGGCGGTCAGCAGCGGAGCGGAAGCGCTTGAGGCGCTGCGGCGCCGGCAGCCGGATCTCGTGCTGCTCGACCTGATGATGCCCGGCGTGTCCGGACTGGACGTCTGCCGGGAGATCCGGTCGCTGCACGGGCTGTCCGAGCTTCCTGTGCTCATGCTCACCGCGTCCGGCCAGACCGCAGACATTGTGGCCGCCTTTGCCGCCGGCGCCAACGACATTCTGCACAAGCCGTTCGAGCTGGCGGAGCTGAAGGCCCGCGTCCAGTCGCTGCTGGCGATGAAAAGCTCCTCGGAGCAGGCGGTGCGCCGGGAGATGGACTTCCTGCAGGCCCAGATCACCCCTCATTTCCTGTACAACACGTTGAATGCCCTGATCGGGCTGAGCTACAAGGACGTGGACAAGCTGCGCGAGACGATCGAGCATCTGACGACCTATTTGCGCGCCAAGTTTACGTTTGTCCTGGCCGAAGCGGTCCCGCTGGAGCGGGAGCTGGAGCTGGCGCGGGCTTATCTGGCGATCGAGCAGCTGCGCTTCGGCCCGCGGCTGCAGGTGGAATGCGTCGTCGACGAAGGAGCGCGCGCGCTCCTGCCGCCGCTGACCTTGCAGCCGATCGTGGAGAATGCCGTCCGCCACGGCATCGGGCCCAAGCCCGAGGGCGGCACGGTGACGGTCTCGATCCGCAGCATCCCGGTTGGGGTCGAGATCCGGGTCGAGGATGACGGAGTCGGCATGGACGAGGCGATGCTGGCCAGGCTGGAGGCCGGGCAGGCCGGCGGCATCGGCATCGGCAATGTCAACCGCCGGCTGCAGATGAGGTATGGGCGCAAGCTGGACATCGCCAGCCGCCCGGGGGCGGGGACTCGAATGACGATGATCGTGACGAAGGAGGAGCGCGCATGAGGGCGATTTTGATCGACGATGAAGAAATAGCGCTCGATGTCCTGGAAATCAAGCTGAACGAGGCGGGCGGAGTGGATGTCGTCGGCAAGTTCCAGCGCGTGGCGGACGCGATCTCGCAGTGCGGCGCGCTGCAGCCCGAGCTTCTCTTCCTGGATATCGAGATGCCCGGCATGAACGGGCTTGAAGCCGCCGCGGCGCTGCGCGCCGTCTGCCCGGACGCCGAGGTGATCTATGTGACGGCCTACCACCATTATGCGGTGGATGCGTTCGGCACGGAGGCGATCGGCTATCTGCTCAAGCCCGTCGCCAAAGACAAGCTGCTTCAGGCGCTGTCGCGCTACGAGAGCCTGCGGGACCGGCTGCGCGATCGCAGCGGCGCCGGTCAGGAGCCGAGCGGCGCGACGACAGGGAGGACCGGGACCGGGCAAGCCAGTCCGCTCGACCTCGTCCCGCCGCCGGATTCGCCGACGCTGTCGCTGAAGGTGCTGGGCAGCATGGAGCTGTACGGCGGAGGCGGCCGCCTGCTCACCTGGCGCACCCGCAAGACCAAGGAGCTGTTCGCCTACCTCTGGCATCATCGCGGCCGACCGGTCTACAAATATGCCATCCTGGAGCATCTGTGGCCGGACGATTCCGCGGAGCGGGCGCAGAAGCTGCTGCATACGTCGCTCTATTATTTGCGGAGCCTGCTGAAGGCGGAGGGCTGCGGGGAGATCGTCCATTATGGAGACGAGCGGTATTGGCTGGACGCGGGCGGCATCCGCAGCGATCTGGAGGAGCTGCTGGAGCGGTCGAAGACCGGCTTGGAAGGGGAGGCCGGACAGGACGCGGCGGGGCTCTACCGGGGCGACTACCTGGAGACGGAGCATTACCCGTGGGCGGACGCGTACCGGATCGAGCTGCGCTCCTCGTTCACGGCGGCGCTGAGAGCCGGCCTGGTCCAAGCCGGCTCCGCGCAGCGGCTGGCGCTGCTCGGCAAGCTGATCGAGCTGGAGCCGGAGCATGGCCCGTATTACGACCTGCTGGCCGAGTCGCAGGAGCAGATGGGACATTGGAGCGGCGCGCGCCAGGCGCTGGCGCTCAAGGAACGGATGGGACGGGAGTAAGGCTGGCCGGCCGGGACGAGCAAAGGCCGGCTGCAGCAGGAAACGGCTGTCGAAGCATCATTCGACAGCCGTTTTTGTCGTTTTTTGGCGAGATTGTTGTGAAAGTGTTGAGAATCGCCCTGCTACACTGGACGAGGCGGAACGCAATCACTCAAGGACAAGGTGGGAATACGAATGAAAAAATGGGGATCGCTTCTCCTCGTCATCGCGATGCTCTTCACCGCCGTGCCGACGGCATTCGGTGCCGTCCGCACGGGCTGGGACCTGAAAAGTCCTCGCGGCATCGCGACGGACAGCAGCGGACGCATCTATGTCGCGGATATAGGCAATCATCGAATTCAGGTCTTCAACGAAAACGAGAGCTTGTCGATGACGCTGGGCGAAACGGGGATCAGAGGGGCGGACAACGCCCATCTGGATACGCCGACGACGGTAGCAGTCGATGCTGCGACGGGAGAAATCTATGTAACGGATACTTCCAACAAGCGCATCCAGGTGTACAGCAGCCAAGGAAGCTATCTCCGCAGCCTTGCTCTTCCAGCCAGCGCAGTGTCGGAGTCTGTCGCGCTGGACGGCCTAGGACATGTCTTCGTGACGGACCACAACAACATGATCTACCGCTTTAATACGGACGGAAGCGGCTATAAGCAGCTCTTCGGCTATCCCGATGTAGACTACAGGCCGCTAGGAATCGCGGCGGATTCCAAGGGAACGTTATACATCTCCCAAGTATTGAGAAACACGATAGTGGTATACACATACAATAAAAGTCAGGACAAGTACACGTATCAGAAGACGATCGGTGAGAAGGACAAACCGGGCACGGACAACATGCATTTCAATCAGCCTTGGGGCGCGCATGTCGACCGCGACGATCGCCTTTATATCGCCGACGGCGGCAACAAGCGGGTGCAGGTGTATAACAGCGACGGCAGTTATCACATGACGTTGACAGCCCCGAGTCTGACCTCCCCTTACCATGTGGCGACAGACCGAAACGGCACCATCTATGTCAGCGACAACCATAGGTCGATCCTGATGTTCGACGCGCAGGGGCAGTTCGTGAAGACGCTCGGCCAGAACACCGTTCCGGTATTCGAGGGCAGCCAGACGGCGCTTGCGGTCGCGCAGGACTCTTCGCCGACGGATGTCAGATCCTTGCTGAAGGTCACGGACAGCGACAGCGGGCAGACGCTGAGCTGGACGCTGACGACAGCGCCGACTCATGGAGCCGTCAGCCTCGGCCAAGGCGTCGCTGCCAGCGGAGGCTCCGGGCTGACGCCGGCCGATGCGATCGAATACGAGCCGGCTGCAGGCTATTTCGGCACGGACCCGTTCACGGTCACGGTCAGCGACGGAGCGGGAGGCTCGGCTGCCCGCACGATCAACGTCACGGTGAGCCGGAAGGCGGCCGCGCCGACAGCCGATCCGGCCAGCGGCTCCGTCGTGGCGGACGGCAGCGGCATCGCTCTTTCGACGACGACGCCGGGCGCGTCCATCTACTATACGACCGACGGCACGGAGCCGACGACGGCCAGCGCCGCCGGCACGGCAGTCGCCGTCAGCGGCGCTCCCGGCGAGACCGTGACGGTGAAGGCGTTCGCGGCAGGGCCGAATCTGCTCGACAGCGACGTCGTGACGTTCTCGTATGTCATCGAGACGCCGAAGTCGAGCAATGCCGATCTGCAAAGCCTGTCGCTGTCGGCAGGAGACTTGAGCCCGGCCTTCTCGAGCGGCACGACCCGGTACTCGGCCAGCGTGGCCAGCGAGATCTCCAGCTTGACGGTCACGCCGAGCGTGGCGGATGCGGTGTACGGCACCGTAGCCGTCAGCGTGTATGATGGAACGGGCAAGCTGACGGGCGGACCTCATGCCTTGAGCGGAGGGGGAGCCTCGCCCGCGCTGCCTCTGGCGGCAGGCGACAACGTCATCGAGATCCGGGTGAGCGCGCAGGACGGCAGCATGCTCATCTATACGGTGAGCGTGCAGAGAGCGCAAGCAACGGAAACGCCGCAGCCGGAACAGCCGACGGAGGAGCCGACGCCGACGCCAACGCCGGTGGAATCATCGACTCCGACCCCGACTCCGGTCGAAACGCCGACGCCGACACCGACAGCGACGCCGACACCGACAGCGACGCCGACGGCCTCTCCCGGCCTGAGCATGACGGTGAACGGCCAGCCGAAGGGGCAGCTCGTGCAGGCGGCGACGGAGCAGACGAACGGCCAGACGATTCTCGTCGCGTCCGTCAACCGCGCGCAGCTGCTGGAGCAGCTGGCGGCTGCGGCTGACGGGGCCGTAATGGCGATCCCCGCCGCGAACGAGCCGGTCGACGGCGTATCCGTCCGCCTGACCGGCGATGTCGTCCAGGCGATGGCCGCCCGCAAGGCGCAGCTGCAGGTGCAGGCGCCGAGCGGCACCTACGCGCTGCCGGCGGGACAGATCGACATCGCGAGCCTGGCGGCGCGGCTTGGCGCTGCGGACCGCCTGTCGGAGATCCTGCTGCGGATCGACGTCGTCCAAAGCGATGCGGCGACAGCCGAGCTGGCGCGGCAAGCCGGCCTTCGTCAAGGCTTCCACGTCGCCGCGGCGCCGGTGACGTTCGAGGCGGCGGCTGCCTTTGACGGCAAAAGCGTCGCGATCGACCGCTTCAGCTCTTATGTGAAGCGCGAGCTGCCGCTGCCGCAAGGCGCGGATCCGGCCAAGATCACGACCGCTGTCGTCATCGGCAAGGACGGTACGGTCCGGCATGTGCCGACCTTCATCGAGATGCGGGACGGGGCGCAATACGCGATTGTCAACAGCTTGACGAACAGCGCCTACGCGCTCGTCTACCATCCCGCCGCCTTCGCCGATGTCGCAGGGCATTGGGCGGAGCCGGCCGTGAACGACCTGGCCTCGCGGATGGTCGTCAGCGGCGTTGACGCCGAGCATTACCGTCCGGATGCGGCCGTCACCCGCGCCGAGATCGCCTCGATCCTCGTGCGTGCGCTTGGCCTCGCTCCGAGCTCCGCCGCTTCGCCGTTCGCCGATGTCGACGCAGCGGTCTGGCATGCGGGCTCGATCGCGGCGGCGCAGGCGTACGGCCTCGTCCAGGGCGACGGGCACGGCTCGTTCAACCCGAGCCGCAGCGTGACCCGCGAGGAGGCTCTGACGATGCTGGCCCGAGCGATGGCGATCGCAGGCATGGACGCCAGCGGTGCAGGCGCCGATTCCCTGGCTGCGCACCGGGATGGCGGCCAGGTCAGCCTATGGGCGCAGGATGCGTTCGCGGCCGCTTTGCGCCATGGACTGGTCCAAGGCTCGGGCAAGGGGCTGGAGCCGAAGCGGCCGATCACCCGCGCCGAGACGGCTGCGCTCGTGCAGCGGCTGCTCATCGCCGCCGGCTTGATTGACCAAGCCGGCTCCAAGTAGCAAAAGCAAAAAGGCTGTTCCCCTCGATGCCGGTCATGAAGCCGGATCGTACGGGACAGCCTTTTTTTCGTTTTCCTGAAGTCAACTTTTTAATGTGAAATGGACCTGTCCACATTAAATCGACAGTCACTAAAGGTAACTAAGTCTTTCTAGACTGATGCAAGGCACCTCAAGCCAAGAGCTTTCGAAGAATCAAGCTGCCGATTATGCATATTCCAGTATTCTTTGGTACCAAAGTCTTGTTAATTTATTTTAAGGATATATCAACAGCTATTATTACCTATTATTGGATTGGTTCTTTTGTCCCTGTTTTTTTTGGTTTAAAATGTTAATATTAATAATATCCCAAATAAAAGGAGATATACCATGAAGGTGAAGGGTAAGCTCTTAATAGTAGCTAGTCTAGTTTCTATCACTACAAGTTTTAGTGGTATTAGTAATGCGGCGACAAGCGAAGACATAGTTTCATTAGAACCAAGGGAGCAAGTGAATTCTGTTAATTTATATTCGCAAGAAATACCTGCTAGAAACAAAATGATTAGTGATTTAATGGCAGAGAGAGCGATAGTTTTAGCTGAAGAGAAACCAGGGTTTTTAATGGAATGGAACCGTCTTGGAAATGAGATGCAGAAATTAGGTGTGGAATTCTTAAGCAATCAAGAAGTGAAAATGAAAATTAATAATTTGTCTAATTATGACAGAATAAGTCCGTATGTGGTCATACCATCTCAATCGAATATTGCTTGGACTAGTTATCGCGAAAATTGGGTTAAAGATGGGATAACTTATGAAGTACAGCATCTTACAGCAGAAGCTAACAGTCAAAACTCTAGTCTTAAAGGAGCCAATGGAAAAATAATTCAGTCAGATAATTCCTTTCAAGCTGGAGCGACGAATTTAGCTGCAACAGTAGCTAAAGATGCTGCTAAAACAATTAGTCTACCGATAAATATCGGATTAACCGTTTATGATTATGTGAAAGATTTCGTTACTGATTCTAATTTTTCGAAAACTACAGTTATTGAAAATATTTCGGTAAACTACTCTTATCTTTGGTATGAGAATGTCGATTTTATGTATGTGAAAAAAGTTGGACAATCAGATAACCAGCAAATAATGAGCTTTGTTTCATCTTCAATGGCAGGGACACTATCATGGAATACGCTCTCATTCAATTATAAGAAATCGACCGGTGCTGTGGAAAGTGCTCAAATCGGTATGGGTTCAAGAACATATGATTTAAGGCCTGATAATCATAGAAATGGTTCCGCTGCTATAGCTGCTTATTTAAGCCCTTATGCACCAAAAAATGCTTATTTATTTTCCCTTGAAATGAGAACCATTCAAAATAAGCTAGCCACTACAATTCACGGAACTAATCCAAGTGTCCCAGGTTCGATTACTTAGTTCTTAAAGGTCCTCTAAAGAGAGGGCCTTTTAACGCATTATAAAGACTAATTTTTCGTTGTAGAAAAGTGAAGCTTAAAATCAGTTGTTAATTATGCTACACTTAGAATAAGGAACATTCTCTCAAATCTACTTCCTTTAAGTGGGTTTTTATCTATTGAATTTTTTCTGGAAAAGTTGCGGATAAATTAAATCAGAGTTTCTTCTGCTTTACCGAATAATTAATAAAAAGTTCTTGAGAAGAGAAGTTGACTCTGGCAATGAAATTTTGAAACCTTTATACGAATTTAATAAGACTTGTGAAGCACGACATTGTTTACGACACCATGCTTCATTTATCTCAAAACCGCTTAACAGCATTGGGATTGAACTCTCGGACTCTGTTTAAACGATTAAATTAAAAATTGCATTCGTAAAGGAGTTTTGATACTTGGAATAGTGATAACGTACGTTATCCAATTAATCAAGGCTTTTCTTGTCGAATACCCATTACAATGCTTTCAAGCGAGATCCAATTTTACTATTTATAAAAAGAATATTTTTAAAATTTTATATTATCTCATTTAAACGAAATTTTTTTTAAAAAAGGATGATTAATTTGAAATATAAGAAATCCCTTTTCGTTACCGTTGTAATTGTTCTTTTTTTTGTTTTCTTTAAATTCTCGGAAAATATAGATGTTAAACGAGATGCAATAGTTATGGATTCGGAAAACTCATCTTTTTTTAGTAAAACAAAAATTCACATCAAAGGAGATTTGAAATATTCTCTATTTGGTAAGTCAACATTTAAAGGGAATATTCTTATTGACTCTTATAATGAATCAAAGACTAATCAAACCGAATTAATAATAACTAAAGAAAAAGATGGAGTACGAATGGCTTCATTAATGTATTTAAGTCCAAAAAAACCGTTTAGCATAGTGTCTTCGAATGTCATTTGGTTTGACAAAAAATTTCATAAAATAAATGTTTGGATTAATGATGAGGATGAGAGTAGCAATTATTTTGTTGTTACGGGATCAAGTGAGGAGGAAGCATTAAGTATTCAAAACGAGCTAAGAACTAGATTTGGAGAAAAATTATTTATGCCGAAATAGTTCTTTGAAAATTCGAAACGAATATTTTAAGTCGAACAATCGCAATTTAATACTTCGTAAGTAGCATAAAGGGATGCTCTTAGTGAATATTTAACATAATTCACCAAGAGCAGCCCTTTTTCTACCATTAACTGATCTTACATGTCGTTATGATCGTTCTGTAGAGTTGTGTTGATGCGGGTCTGCTCCTCTCGAAGCCGCGCCCGCGAGCGCAGGAAGTACGCGTCCTCGAGCGTCGGCTCCTGGACGGCGAACTCCGGCCCGGGACAGTCCGCTGCGAGCAGGCGCACGCTCCAGAGGTCCAGCTCTGGCCGAACCTGCAGCAGGTCGCCAGGCGGCAGCTCGCGGTAGCGCTCCGGCGAGACCGATCCTCCCCAGACCGAGCCGGGCAGGGCGGACGTCCACTCCTGCGGCGTGCCGTGGAACTGCGGCTTGCCGTCCGCCAGCCACAGGATGCGGGACGCCCAGGCTTCCCACTCGTTGAGCTCATGCGTGGAGACGACGACGGCGCGGCCGCGGGCGTACGAGGCGAGAAAGCGGATCAGCCGCAGCCGCTCGACCGAGTCGAGCGCGTTGAGCGGCTCGTCCAGGAACAGGTAGTCCGGCGAGCCGATGACGGACTGCGCGAGCGCGATCCGCTGGCGGATGCCCTGCGGCAGCGTCTTGATCGCGCGCCGCCGGTAAGGCTCCAGCTGGAACAGCCCGATGACCCGGTCGGTCTCCGCGCGGCCGGCCTCGCCTTTGAGCTCGGACAGATAGCGCAGCAGCCGCTCCATCCGCATGTCCTCGTACAGCTCCAGCCCGGTCGGCACATAGCCGATCGACGAGCGGATCGCCGCCAGATCGCGGTCGCCGCTCATGAGGCCGTAGCGGATGCCGCCCTGGTCGGGAAACTCGGCGGTCGCCAGCAGCTGCAGCAAGGAGGACTTGCCGGAGCCGTTGGCGCCGGCCATGACGGTGATGCCTTCGCGCAGCAGCAGCCGGGGGACGTCCAGCGTGAATACGCCGGCCCGGCGCTCCCAGCGCACGCCGCTCAGCTCGATCATCGGCGGGCCTCCTTTAGACGACCCGCTTGATGACGAGGCTGCGGCGGTACGCCATCGAGATCATGAGCGCGCCGGCTCCAAGGCAGAGCCAGTAGATGGCGGTGCGGATCGTTTCCGGCGCGGAGCTGCCGCTTTCGGGCATGCGCAGCACGTATTCCATGACGTTCCACGCCATCCAGAACAGCGAGCCGATCACGAACGAGCTCTTGACCCCGGCCCGCAGCATGACGTAGGCGGCGCCGCCGGCGATGAGCAGGATGAGCGACATCCACTGAAGGATGAACGGCAGCACCGGGAACTGCTCCATGCGCGTCGCCAGATAGAGCGAGGCCGCCACGCCGAACAGCACGTTCAGGCCGCCGACGATCATGACGCGGGCCATCAGCAGCAGCGCGGGCGGATACGGCGTGATGCTCTCGATCGTGCGCATCTCGCGGTTCCAGCTGCGGAAGCTGTACAGCAGGCCGGAGAGGAACATCATCGGCAGGAACAGCGACAGCTTGGCGCTCACCTCGCTCAGCATTGACGAGCCTTCCTCGCCGGAGCCGTACGGCAGGATGTACATCAGCATGAGGAATACCCCCAGGCTGGCGAGCCAGTACGCCCGCGAATACGCGCCGAGCTGCGTGCGCAGCAGCTTGAGCAGCGTCGGCCGGCGGGCGTCCGGCACGCTGCCGCCCATCCAGTCCGGCACGCCTCGGCCGGAGAGCTCCGGACGCAGCCCGTCGAAGGCGGGCTGCAGCGACGCCAGCAGGCGCGCCGTATCCGAGGCCGTCACCGGCCGCGCGTGCAGCGAGGACAGGGGACCGCGAAGCTCCTCTTCCAGCTGCTTCAGTTCCTTATCGTTCGGCAATTCCATCCGGTTCCCCTCCTTCCGCCCGCATCGGGGCTTTCTGCTCCTTGCCGAGCTTCGTCTTGAGCCGGCGCAGAGCCTTGTACAGATGCGTCTTCACCGAGCCCAGCGGGAGCTGGAGCGCGTCGGCGATGTCCTGCAGCTTGAGATCCTGATAAAAGCGGAGCAGCACGACCTCGCGCTGCACCTGCGGCAGCTCCTCGAGCGTCTGCCGGATCTCGCGGCGCGTCTCCGAGCGCTCGGCCATCTCCACGACGGAGGGCCGCTCGTCCTTGCGCTCCGGCGGCTCGCCGAAGCGGTTGCGGTCGGTCTGGTAGCCGGAGCTTTTCCAATAGTCGCGGCACTGGTTCATCGCCACCCGGTACAGCCACGCCTGCACGTTGTCGGGGCTGCGCCGGTCCTTGAGCTGGCGGATCAGCTTGAGGAACGTCTCCTGCACGATATCCTCCGCCCGCCCCGGATCCTTCAGCTGGCGCTGCAGGAAGCCCGAGAGCGGAGCATGGTAGCGGTGGACCAGCGCCTCGAAGCTCGCCTGGTCTCCGTCCATCATTCCTTGGACCAATTCTTCATCCGTCACCGTCACGCGGTCATCCTCCTTCATCGTCCGTCATCGGCGGCCAGCGGTCGTCCGGCATGCGCGCTCGCCATTCCTTCATAAATTCGTCCACCGTCACGTACGGCGGCGCGGCTGCGGCCATGCGCTCGCCGGCTCCGCTGCGAGGCGGCTCCGGCAGCGCGAGCCCGCGGCTGCGGAACTGCTCCAGCACCTCGCGGGCGAGCGCGGCATGGCCTCGGTCGTAGGCGGCCTGGATCAAGGCGCGCATCGACCTCCATGCCGGCAGCTCCTCCGCCTCGATGCGGTACGGCTCGTCCGGGCCGCGCTGCTTGTTGTACAGAAAAGCATAAGCGGAGCGGATCGCCAAGGCAACGGATTCGCTGCCGGAAGGATCCTCCAGCGCGTTCTCCCGGGCCATCGCTTCTCCCCGACCGACGTCGCCGAACAGCAGCAGGTCGCTCAGCGCGTCCTCGGCGTAGCCGTCGAGATTGCGATGCTCCGTCTGCGGGATGAACAGCGTGTCGTTCTCCGCATGCCAGGAGCGGTTCACGCTCGGAGCCTCGACCGGCGCGCCGATCAGATGCATCGGGAAAAAGAACAGCTGCCGGACCGCGCCGAGCGGAGCTCCGGCCAGCTCCTCCAATCCTTCGCGTCGCCGCTCGAACCGCTCGAGGAACGCTTCCGCCTCGTCCCGGTTGCCCGGCGTCGTCACGATCCGAATCGCCTCGCCCTCCCGCCGGACCGTCTCGAAGCGGCCTCCGACGAGCGTGAGTCCCGCGCCGGAGACGCCGCGGAAGCGGACGGCTCCGTCCGCCGACGGCTCCTCCGGCAGCGTGCCGAACAGCGGAGCGCGGAAGCCGGACGCTTCCACCTCGTAGGCGGCGCCGGGCGTCAGCGCGGACGACGGGCGGTCGAGCAGCCTGCCGTCTTCGTCGAGCGCCAGCAGCGTGTCGCCGCCGGGCAGCGGGTACCAGCCGAGCGAGGCGGGCAGGTAGAGCGCATCGGAGCGGAGGAAGGCGAGATAGCTCTCGCTGCCGCCCGGCCCGCTCAGCCATTCGTCGAGCCGGCCGCCGTAGCGGATCTCCACCGTCTGGACAGGCCGGCCGCGATCGAGCATAAGCTCGGGAAAGCGGATGCTGTCGCCTTTGCGCTCCCAGGCGATCGGCACGCCGTTCAGCTGGACCGACCGCACCTGCAGCGACGGATAGAGCAGCAGCGACACGATGCCGGGCTCCTTGTAGCGCAGCGTCCGCCCCCGCTCGGCCGGCAGCAGCCGGCCCTTTTCGGTCGGCAGCTCGAGCGTCGCCTCGGCGACGAGACTGCCGTCGCCGGCCAGCTTGAGCCGCAGGTCCATCCGTTCCAGCCGGAAGCGGTAGGCGGCGGGATCGAGCCGTTCGTCCGGGCCGGCCGCCGCCTGCTCGAGCTGCGCGCGATGGACGTCGCGGGCCGCCTCCAGCGAGGCGAACGGCGCGAATGCTCCTGCAGCGGCCAGCATCGCCACGAGCGCGAGCAGCCACGGCCGCCGCCGGTTCAGCGGCGGCTTGCTGCGGCCGAGCAGCGCCGCGCCGGCCACGAGCAGGAACAGCGAGAACGCGGCGCCGAAGCCCATGATGCGCAGCAGCTCGCCGCGGGCGAGCGGCCAGGACCAGACCTCGTTGCCGAGCAGGCTGTTCTCGAACAGCGGCTGCAGGTAGAACGCCTTGAGCCAGCTCCATTCGTAGACCGGCCGGATGTAGGCCTGCAGGAACAGCGAGCCGAACACCCAGGCGCAGAACGCCGCCGGCAGCGAGAAGCGGAGCGGCAGCAGCACGCCCAGGAACAGCCCAAGCGCCAGCGAGACGGCGAAGGCATGCTCGTACAGCAGTCCGTAAAGGGCGAGCTGCCGCCCCATCGAGGCGGCGGGCAGGCCGTGCCGCAGCGCCGAGGCGGCGTACGCCGCTCCGACCGCGAGCGTGTACAGCGTCATGTAGGCCAGGCCGGCGAGCCATTTGGCCGCCATCCAGCCGCCGGCGGGCAGCGGCAGCCGGAACAGCCATTCGGCGGACGGATGGAGCAGGTCGCGCCGCATGAGCAGCACGCCGAGCAGCAGCGGGATGGCGGTCGTCAGCATGAGCAGCATCTGATGCGTGTCGGACGCGTACAGATTGATGTCCTGCGACGACTCCGGCCGCAGCCGCCATGTGTGCAGCAGCATCCAGATGGAGGCCGCGGCCGGCAGCAGCAGCGTCCAGCGCAGCAGCAGCAGGGAGCGCAGCTCCATCGCCGCCTGGCGAAGCACGTTCGGAATCATGTCGGACCTCCGGAGGGCTGGCGGTTCATGAGGCTCAGATAGCCTTCCTCCAGCGTCGGCTCCACGCGCTCCGCGAACGGCGACGGCGGGCGGTCGCTCAGCGCGCGGCAGAGGATGCCCTCCTCCGTGCGCCGGGCGCTCAGCAGCCCGCCCAGCGGCATGCGCCGCCATTCGTTCTCCGACGTCTCCCACGCCCAGGTGCGGTCCTCGGCGAAGCCGGCGAGCCCTTGGGTGCTGCCGTGGTACAGCAGCCGTCCTTCGCCGAGCACGATCACCTCGCGGCAGCTCGCGCCGATGTCGCCGAGCACATGCGTCGACAGCAGCACGACCCGCGTCGCCGCGGCCTCGGCGAGCACCCGCCGCAGGCGGATGCGCTCTTCGGGATCGAGGCCGGCGGTCGGCTCGTCGACGATCAGCAGATCGCCGGCCGACAGCAGCGCCTGGGCGACGCCGAGCCTTTTGGTCATGCCGTACGAATAGTGGCGGGCCGGCAGATCGGCCTCGCCGAGCAGATTGACCTGCTCGAGCACCTCGTCGACCTTGCGCCGGCGCTCCGCGAGCGAGCCGCCGCCTTGCAGCGAGGCGGCATGGAGCAGCCACTGGCGGGCGGAGAACTGCGGCAGCACGCGGATGTTCTGCGGCAGGTAGCCGATGCGGCTGCCGCTGCGACGGAAGTCGCGGACCGAGCTGCCGCGCAGCAGCGCGTCGCCGGTCGTCGGCGCCAGCATGCCGGCCAGCAGCCGCAGCAGCGTCGACTTGCCGGCTCCGTTCGGGCCGAGCAGGCCGTGGAGGCCGGGGCCGAGCTCCAGCGTAAGCGGGCGCAGCGCCCAGCCCGTTTTGTATTGTTTTCCCAGCTTGCAGGCGGTAAGCATGTAGATGTGAGCCTCCTGTGCAATCAACGACTGTCTCGCGCAAAAAGTTTCTCTATAGAAAGCAGTATACCATCCGGAGCCGGAGCGCGCCGCCGGCGGAGAACGCCGCGCGGGGGGCGAGGCGTCCTCCGCCGGGCGTCGTTGACAGCTTCGCGACGCGGCGAAGATAATGAAGGAATGTGATCGACGGGCCGGCAGGCGAGGCGGGCGGGAGGCTGCCGCCGCATGCCGACAACGCAGGAGACCGAGCGGAGGGGTAGCCGATGGCGACGGGCAGCGGGCGGGACGAGCAGGAGCGGATGGCGACGGGCAGCGAGCGGGACGAGCGGGAGCGGAAGCCGACGGGAGGCGAGCGGGAGAGGCCGTCCGAAGCGGTCATGAGCGGCGCGGCTGCCGGGCTGCGCAAGCCGCCGCTGCGCTGCGAGCCGGCCGGAGACCGGGCGCTGCTGCTGCTCCCGCCGGGGGACGGCTCGGCGCCGCCGGAGGGCGAGCCGCTGCAGCGGCTGCTGGCCCATGCCGCGGCTTGGCTGGAGGCGGCAGGCTGGGAGTGGCTGGAGGACGCGGTGCCGGCCTATGAGAGCGTGCTGGCCGTCTACGATCCGGCGCGGCTGCAGCGCGGCCGGAAGGGCGCTGTCCCGTGGCGGCTGGCGCAGCGCCTGATCGAGGATCGGCTGGCCGAGCTGCCTCCGCCGCCCGAAGCGGCGGAGCGGGCCGCGATCGAGATCCCGGTGCGCTACGGCGGCGAGCACGGGCCCGATCTGGAGCAGGCGGCGCGGCGCAGCGGCATGACGCCGAGCGCGTTCATCGCGGCGCATTCCAAGCCGCTGTACCGAGTCGTCATGCTCGGCTTCCTGCCTGGCTTTCCCTATCTCGACGGACTGCCGCCGGAGCTGGCGCAGCCCCGGCTCGATGCGCCGCGGCTGCGCGTTCCGGCCGGATCGGTCGGCATCGGCGGCGCGCAGACCGGTCTCTACCCGTCGGAATCTCCGGGCGGCTGGCAGCTGATCGGACGCACCGCTGCGTCGTTGTACGACCCCGCCCGCGAGCGTCCCGCGCTGCTCGCCCCCGGAGACCGGGTGCGGTTCGTTCCGGTGGAGTAGAACTCGACTTTCCCAGCGGCAAAATCATGTCTAGGGCATGAAGGCGAGGGGCAAGCGGACCTTTTGCTGCACGATTGACGAAAGTAGCTCCATTTGTATGATGATTTACACAAAATGGATCTTCAAGCTCGCTTTCGGGGTGTTTTGTGCGGTTTTTCATCCAAACCAAGCTTTCCTAAAAAGTCGGGTGGGAATTTTGTGTGGTTTGTCGTACAAATAGGTCGAAATAGGTCTGCTCGACGGAGAGTTTGTACGATATTTCATTCAAAATAGATGTGGAAGATCAGCTCGAAAGATGGTGATGATGCTTCACCATCTTTTATCGAAAAGGTTGAAGAGTCCAGCCCTTTGGAAAACGGGCTGGACTCTTTTCGTGAAACGAGCGGCGGCTGCCGGCTCAGCGATCCTCGAACCGGCCGAGCGCGATGACGGCATTATGGCCGCCGAAGCCGAACGAGTTGGACAGCCCGACCGCCAGACTCTCGCGCCGCGGGGCGGCCGGGACGGTCAAGGCGCAGTCCGGGTCGGGCTCCTCCTGGTTGAGCGTCGGCGCGATCAGCCCCTCGCGCAGCATGCGGACGAGCGTGATCGCCTGCGCGCCGCCTGATGCGCCGAGCATATGGCCGGTCATCGACTTGCCGGCGAATACCGGCACGCTCCCGCCTCGCTCGCCGAGCGCGCTGCGGATCGCCCGGCTCTCTGACAGGTCGCCGGCCGGCGTGCCGGTCGCATGGGCGCAGACGAGGTCCACGCGCTCGGCCTCCAGGCCGGCGTCGGCGAGCGCCAGCCGCATGGCGGCCGCCGCGCCGCGGCCGGTCGGCTCGGTCGCGACCCGGTGGTACGCGTCGGAGGTCGCGCCGTAGCCGAGCACCTCGGCCAGCGGCTCGGCGCCGCGCGCAAGCGCATGGGCGAGCGTCTCGAGCACGACGATGCCGGCGCCCTCGGCCATGACGAAGCCGGAGCGGCTGCGGCTGAAAGGACGGCTGGCCGCCGCCGGATCGCCGCCCGACGAAGCGAGCGCGGTCGCGTTGCCGAAGCCGGCGAGGGCGATCGGGACGACGGCGGCTTCGGATCCGCCGGCGACGGAGACATCGGCGATGCCGGCGCGCAGCAGGCGCATCGCTTCCCCGATCGCCGTGTTGCCGATCGAGCAGGCGGTCACCGGCGAGAGCGTCGGCCCGGTCAGGCTGTAGCGGATGCTGATTTCCGCGGCGGCCATGTTGGCGATCATCATCGGCACGAGCGTCGGGCTGACGCGGCTATGGCCGCGGGCGCCCAGCACGCGCGCCTGCTCCATGAGCGTGCCGAGCCCGCCGATGCCGGAGCCGACATAAACGGCCGTCCGATCCGGCACGAGCCGGCCCTCGCCGAGTCCGGCCTGGCCGAGCGCTTCCTCGGCCGCCGCGAGCGCGAACTGCACGAAGCGGTCCATCTTGCGGGCTTCTTTGCGGCCGAACCGGGCTTCTCCGTCCCAATCGGGCACGAGGCCGGCAATCGCCCGCTCGTCGGCCTGCTCCAGCCACTCCTCCGGCCATCCGCCTTCTTGCAGGCGGCGGATGCCCGAGCGGCCTTCTGCCTGGGCGGTCCATAACGTCTCGGCGCCGGCGCCGAACGGACTGACGGCTCCCATGCCGGTAATGACGACGCGATGCTCCTTGCTGGACGGGGCGGCGTTCGTGTAAAGCTCCATCATGCTCCATCTCCTTCGCAGCTTGCGGATAAGCGCAGTTTCGCACAGCTCTTATGCTGGTACAAGTTGTTGTTTATACTAGGATAAGAAGTAATGGGATCGAGGAGGAAGGGCATGAACCGACAGGAGAGGCTGAAGGCTCTATCGGAATTTCTGCGCTCGCGCCGGATGGCGCTGCTGCCGGAGGAGCACGGCTTTCCCGCAGGGGGGAGGCGGCGGACGCCGGGGCTGCGGAGGGAGGAGGTCGCGCAGCTGGCCGGTGTGAGCCCGACCTGGTACACCTGGCTCGAGCAAGGACGGGACATCCGCGTCTCGTCCTCGGTGCTCGACGCGGTGGCGAAGGCGCTGCGGCTGAATGCGGACGAAAAGCGGTACATGGCCGCGCTGGCGGGCGACGCCGCAGAGGGCGGCGAGCCGGAGAGGAGCGCGTCCGACGAGCCGGCGGCGCTGCCCGCTCCGCTGGGGCGGATTTTGGACGAGCTGGCCGGCTGTCCCGCGATCGTCTCGGATCGCCGCTGCCGGATCGCCGGCTGGAACGAGGCGGCGGCCCGCGTTTTTCTCGACTTCGGCTCGGTGCCCACGGAGGAGCGCAACATGATCACGCTGCTGTTCACCCGGCCGGAGCTGCAGCGGCTCGCCGTCAACTGGGAGCAGTTCGTACGGGGCTATCTGGCGCTGTTCCGCTATTACTACGGCCGGTATGCCGACGACGACTGGTATTCCCGCTTCATCGAGGCGATGGAGCGGCGCGACGCCCGCTTCGCCCCGCTCTGGGAGGAGAGCCGCGTCAGCGCCGCGCCGGAGGTGATCCTGGAGTTCCGCCACGCCCGCGCGGGCAAGATGCAGTTCCAGCTGACGAGCCTGCAGGCCCAGGGACAGCCGGATCTGCGCGTCAGCATCTACACGCCCGCTCAAGGCACGGCGACGGAGCGCAAGATGAGACGGCTGATGGACGAGGAGCGGGGCGGCTGAGCGGAAGATGAGGCGGCTGATGGACGAGGAGCGGGCGGCTGAGCGGAAGATGAGGCGACTGATGGACGAGGAGCAGGGCGGCTGAGCGGAAGATGAGGCGGCTGATGGACGAGGAGCGGGCGGCTGGGCAGAAGATGAGGCGGCTGATGGACGAGGAGCGGGGCGGCTGAGCGGCAGGCGGAGCCGCGAGCGGAGGGAATGGAAGTCTGTCGTGGCTTCATGCGGACAGGCCAGCCGAAGCGCTTCAGCGGAACGGGCTGCCGGCCAAGCAGCTGGTCGCGGGGCCAGTCGATGAGGTCGAGGCGCGGGATGGCAAGCTGGAGCCGGCATGAGCTACAATGAAGGTCATGAGCGCGGAAAGGAAGGGATGAGGATGAGGACGAAGGAAGCGGCGTTCACGATCATCCGCCCCGGCTTCGGCGCCGAGCTGCAGCATCTGGGCCGTCCCGGCCTGCGAGCCCAGGGCATGCCGGCCGGCGGCGCGATGGATGCGGTCTCGCTGCAGACAGCCAATCTGCTGTGCGGCAATTCGCGCGGCGCGCCGGCGCTGGAGCTGGCGCTCGGCGGCGTCCGCATGCGCGTCGACGCGCCGGACGGCGTGCTCGCGGCGATTTGCGGCGCCGACATGCCGGCCGACTTGGACGGCGTGCCGGTGCCTGCGGGCCGAGCCGTCTGGCTGCCGGCGGGCGGCACGCTTTCGCTCGGCGCGGCGCGCTCCGGCTGCCGCGCCTACTTGGCCGCCGCAGGCGGCCTCGCCGCGCCGGGGGCGGCGGCCTGTGGCGCGGCCGGCGGCGATGAACGCGCCGGCATCGGCCGCCGGCTTGCCGCCGGCGAGGCGCTCCGCCGCGGCGAGCCTTCGGCGCGCGGCGCGGCGCTGCTGGCGGCGCTCGCGCAGCGCGCCGCCCAGGCCGGCGGCGGCGGGAGGCTGCCCGCCGCCGCGCCGTGGCTCGCGCCGCGCCTCGTGGCGCGCGGCGGAGCCGACGGCTCCGGCACCGCCGTGCTGCGCGCGGTGCCGGGAGCCGCTTACGGGCAGCTGACGCAGGCTGCCCGGGAGCGGCTGTGGCGGGAGCGGCTCGCCGCCTCTCCCGCCAGCGATCGGATGGGCGTCCGGCTCATCCCGGACGCCCATCCGATCGAGCTCGAGCGCCGCGCGGAGCTGCGCTCGCACGGCGTGCTGCCGGGCGCGGTGCAGCTCCCGCCCGGCGGCCATCCCGTCGCGCTGGCGGCAGGCTGCCAGACGACGGGCGGTTATCCCGTCATCCTGCATGTCATCGCCGCCGACCTGCCGCGGCTCGGCCAGCTGCGGCCCGGCGACGGGACGCGCTTCCTCCGCGTGGAGCTGGAGGAGGCGCAGCGCCTCCTGCTGCGGCAGCAGCGGGAGCTCGACCGGCTCGAAGCCGCGCTGCGCCTTCGGACCGAACGCTTCTTGCAGGAGCAGCGCCGCGCGCCGGCCGCTGACAGCTGATTTTTTCATTTGAACAGGAGGAAAGCGACATGACCAACGATCAGCCGGGCGTCGACCCGCAGGCTGCGAGCAGCGCCAAGTCCGGCAAGAGGAAAGGGTCGCCGGCCTTCGTGGCCGGCCTGTATACGGCCGATGCGCCGGGCAGCTTCGTCTCCCGCGAGCTTGCGGAGGCAGAGCTGGAGTTCGGCGGAATCCGCGGCGACCGCCACTTCGGCGTGACGTCCCGCGCGGACAGCCGCCAGCCGATGTATCCTCGCGGCACCGAGATCCTCAACCGTCGGCAGATCAGCATCCTCTCGCGCGAGGAGCTGGAGGAGACGCGGGAGCGGATGGGCATCGAGGCGCTCGATCCCGAGTGGATCGGCGGCAACCTGCTGCTCTCCGGCTATCCCGGGCTGACGCAGCTGCCCGCAGGCTCGCGGCTGCTTTTCCCAAGCGGCGCCGGGCTCGTCTGCGAAGGCGAGAACCATCCCTGCACCGACGCCGGCAAGGAGGTCGAGCGGCATGTCGCTCCCAAGGAGCGGCTGCCGCAGGCGTTCGTGAAGGCCGCGCGCGGCCGGCGCGGCATCGTCTGCTCGGTGGAGCGTCCCGGCCGCATCGCGTTCGGCGACGAGATCCGCATCATCCCCCCGATGTAGGGGAAAAGGAGGCCATCCCGCATGCAAAAGCCGACGATCGACCTGAACGCCGATTTCGGCGAAGGGTATGGAAGCTACGCCTTCGGAGATGACGCCGCGCTGCTCGGCTCCATCACGAGCGCCAGCATCGCCTGCGGCTGGCATGCCGGCGACGCCCGCACGATGCGGACGTCGGTCGAGCGCTGCCTGCTAGCCGGCGTGGCGGTCGGCGCCCATCCGGGCTACCCGGACCGGCAAGGCTTCGGCCGCCGCGCGATGGCGCTGGACGCCGAGGAGGTGTACGAGGCCGTCCTTTATCAGACGGGCGCGCTGCAGGCGTTCGTGCGCGCCGCCGGCGGCGAGCTGCGCCACATCAAGCCGCATGGCGCGATGTATCATCGCTGCGGAGCCAGCCAGGCCCATGCGGATGCGGTCGCCCGGGCTGCCGCCGAGCTGGGCGGGCTGGCGCTGTTCGGCCCTCCCGGCGGACTGCTGGAGCGCGCGGCCGTCTCGGCCGGACTGCCGTTCGCGGCGGAAGGCTTCGCCGACCGCGCCTACTTGCCGGACGGCTCGCTCGCCGGCAGGGACCGGCCCGGCGCCGTGCACGGCGAGCCGTCCCAAGCGCTGGAGCAGGCGCTGACGATCGCGCTGCGCGGCGAGGCGCCCGCCTTGGGCGGAGGCTTCGCGCCGGTGGCGGCTCGGACGCTGTGCCTGCACGGCGACGGACCGGGCGCGGCCGAGCTGGCCGCGCTTATCCGCGCCGGCCTGGAGGCGGCCGGCGTCGCCGTGCGCGCGCCTTGGCAGCCATGAGCGGCGTGCTGGAGGCTCGCCGCAGCCGCTCCAGCTCCGAGGCCAGGGGCTCGAAAGCCCTTCTCGGAGCAAGCCCCGAAGCCGGCGGCTCGGAAGCTCCTCTTGGCGCATGCTCCCGAGGCCGGCGGCTTGGAACCTCCTCTTGGTGCATGCTCCGAGGCGAGCGGCTCGGAAGCACCTCTCGGCGCATGCTCCGAAGCCGGCGGCTTGAAAGCCCTTTTCAACGCATGCCCTGAGGCCAGCGGCTTGGAAGCCACTCTCGGCACATGCTCCGAGGTCAGCGGCTCGAAAGCACCTCTCGACGCTTGCTCCGAGGCCGGCGGCTCGGAAGCCACTCTCGGGGCATGCCCCGAGGCCGGCGGCTCGAAGGCACATCGCCCCGCATGCCCTGTGAGCAACGATCCGCAAGCCGCTCGCGGCCCATCCGCTCCATCCGCTCCGCTGCCTCAGGCTGATCAAGCACATTCGTTGATGTCCCCATCCTCTGGCATCTGGATGTTTGTCTACGGTACGCTACAGCCCGGACGCAGCAACTTCGGCGTCGTCGCTCCGTTCGTCCTTGCGCAGCGGCCGGGACGGGTGCGGGGGCGCCTCGTCGACGCGGCGGACGGCCATTATCCCGCGCTTGTCCGCGAGCTTTCCGCTTTGAACCGGGCCGTTCGGGGCTGGTGGCTGCTGCTGGAGCGCGACGGCTTGGCCGCCTGCGATCGGCTGGAGGAATTTTTCGGCCCGGAAGAGGCGAATGACTACGAGCGGATCTGGACGCGGGATCTCGACGATCCGGCCCGTCAGGGCTGGGTCTATGTCTGGCCCGACGACCGCGGCTGCGCCGATTTGCACAACGGAGTGTGGCCGTAACGTTGCAGTCTCGTTTGCAGCCTCGAGTTGAGATGGAAGCGGGCTTGGCTCCACCACCAGCATCGTACACCCTGAGACAAAAGCGGAGCTTGAGCGGCTGACGGCTATGAATAAGGATAGAAACCAAACCGCTGGTGACGAGGCGGTTTGGTTTTTGGTTTTCCCAACTATCGGAATACTGCATTCTAGCTTGGTTATCGGGCGTTCGGAGCCTGGCTCTCCGGCTCGGGTTCGAAAGCGATCAGCGTCACCGGGCGGCCTTCTCCGTCCGACAGCGATTGCTCCAGCTCCCGGATCCTTTCCACTGCCACGAGGGGAAGCTCGGCGTATCGGTACGGCTCGAAGGGCTGGGACTTGCTCATCTGCGTTCACCTCCTTGCGGATAGCGTTCGCTCTCCACAGCATCTTTATCCAGATAAAGGGAGAGGGGGGCGGCGCTTTTGAGAGGCGTCCGCTCCATCACATCGACGCTCATCGCTCGATCGTCCGTCACGGGATCGCTCGAAAAACTCGGATTGCAGCTGCCCGGCGGCGCGCATCCGAGACCGTAACCGGAAAAAGTCGGGCTGCAGCTCCTGGGCAGAGTGCATCCGAGCCTCTAACCCGAAAAAATCGGGTTGCAGGCGCCAGGCAGAGCGCATCCGAGGCTGTAACCCGAAAAAATCGGGTTGCAGCCGTCTGGCAGAGTGTATCCGAGCCTGTAACCCGAAAAAATCGGGTTGCAGTCACCAGGGCAGAGCGTATCCGAGCCTGTAACTCGAAAAACTCGGGTTGCAGGGCTTTGAGGTGCGCGTTCGTAGGCAATTACGCGGAAAAACCGAGTAACTCGGGCGTGCAGGAGGAGAAACGGAGGGAGTTGCGCGGAAAGACCGAGTAACTCGGGC
>NZ_KE383853.1:600-54954 GCF_000422485.1 Paenibacillus pasadenensis DSM 19293 | reverse complement strand
ACGGAGGGAGTTGCGCGGAAAAACCGAGTAACTCGGGTGCGAGGATGGCAGAACGCCCGGAATTGCCGGGCCTTCCCCAAATGTTCACAAACCGGATTGGTCGAGATGGAGCCCATCAAGTAAACTAGAGGGCGAGAGGAAGGAACGAAAGGAAGTGCCCCCGAGCGCATGAACGCCAACTCACGCAACGAATTCCCACCGGACGCCATACGAGCGGCAACGGCGCGGAAGCAGTCTCAAACCTCGCACGAGACCGAGCTCGCCGCAAAGCGGCCTCGGCCAGAGGCGCTCCATCGGCCTCGCGCCTCGGCGCCGCGCCCCCCGGCGCCCGGCCACCGCGCCTCGGCTCTGCGCCCTCTGGCGCCCGGCCACCGCGCCTCGGCTTCGCGCCCCCTGGCGCCCGGCCAGCACGCCTCGGCGCCGCGCCCCCCGGCGCCCGGCCACCGCGCCTCGGCGCCGCGCCCCCCGGCGCCCGGCCACCGCGCCTCGGCGCCGCGCCCCCCGGCACCCGGCCACCGCGCCTCGGCTCTGCGCCCCCCGGCGGCCGGCCACCGCGCTTCGGCGCCGCGCCCCCCGGCGCCTGGCCACCGCGCCTCGGCTCCGCGCCCCCCGGCGGCCGGCCTTCGCGCCTCGGCGCCGCGCCCCCCGGCGGCCGGCCACCGCGCCTCGGCTCCGCGCCCCCTGGCGGCCGGCCACCGCGCCTCGGCTTCGCGCCCCCCGGCGCCCGGCCACCGCGCCTCGGCTTCGCCCCCCCCGGCGCCCGGCCACCGCGCCTCGGCTTCGCGCCCCCTGGAGCCCGGCCACCGCGCCTCGGCTCCGCGCCCCCTGGCGGCCGGCCACCGCGCCGCAGCCGCCGCCAAGCGGCCGCGGCCAGCTTCGCACCGGCGGCCCGGCGCCTCCCCGCGCGCCGCGCGCCTGACGCTGCGGCGCCTCAACGCCGCGCTGCTCGGCGTCCTGGCGCTGCTCTCGCTGCTGCTCGGCCTGCCGCAGCAGGCGGCGGCGCACGCGTCGCTGCTCGAAGCGAGCCCGGCAGCGGGCTCGCGGCTCGAAGCCGCGCCCGCCGAGGTGCGGCTCGTGTTCAACGAGCGCATCGAAGGCGCGGTCGGCGCGCTCGAGGTGCTGGACGGCAGCTCCGACCCCGTCACCGCCGAGCGGGCGAAGCTCAGCGAGGACGGGCTGACCCTGACCTTGCCGCTGCCCAAGCTGGGCGAGGGCGTCTATACGGTCAGCTACCGCATCATTTCCGAGGACGGCCATCCGGTCGGCGGCTCCTACGTCTTCGTCGTCGGAGACCCGCCCGCCGCGCGGGACGCCTCGACGTTCGACGTCCATGCCCAGCTCGGCCACGCCGGCCACGAAGAAGGCGGGCTGACGACGGCCAGCCTGATCCTGTACGCCGTGCGCTTCCTGTACTACGCCGCGCTCATGCTGGCCGCCGGAGCGGCGCTCTGGCCGCTGCTGTACCGGCAAGGCTGGTCCCGCATCCCCGAGCCGCTGCGCGGACGGCTCGAGCGGCTGCCGCAGCAGGCGCTCGTGCTCGCCGCGCTGCTCTACGTCTTCGTCGAGACGCAGCAGCTCATGATCGGCCAGCCGGCGTCCGAATGGAGCCGGCTGTTCACGGCTACGGCCGTCGGACAGAGCTACCTGGCGCTGCTGCTGCTCGCCTTTGCCGGCCTCGCGCTTCCGGCGGGCCGAAGCGCGCTGCGCTTCGTCTGGGCGCTTCCGCTGCTCGCGACGGAGGCGTGGAGCGGCCATGCGGCCGCAGCCGCGCCGCGCTGGGCGGCGCTCTCGCTCGATTACGTCCATCTCGCCTTCGCGGCGCTGTGGGCGGGCGGCCTCATGCTGCTGCTCGTCCTCTGGCAGGCGGAGCGCAAGGAAGCCGGACGCTTCGCCGCCAGCTTCTCGCGCATGGCCTGGATCAGCATCGTGGCGCTGACGCTGACGGGCATCGGCTTGACGCTCCTGTACATGACCAAGCCCGAGTATTTGCTGCTGACGCCTTGGGGCATCCTGCTGCTTGTCAAGACCGGGCTGGTCGTGCTCGTGGCGGGAGCCGGCTTCCTGATCCGCGTCCGCATGAAGCGGTCTGGCTTCCCGGGCGGCGCGCTGCTCAAGGCCGACGGCGCGCTGATGGCGCTCATCCTCGTCATCGTCGGCATTTTCACCTACATCAGCCCGCTTCCGGCCAACGAGCCGGTCGGCTGGCACAAGATGGGCAGCGAGATGCATGTGTCGATCCGGATCGCGCCGAACGTGCCGGGAGACAACGAGTTCACGGTCCGCATCTGGATGCACAAGAGCCTGGGCGATCCGAAGTCGGTCCAGCTGCGCCTCATGTCCGAAGACAAGCCGGAGCTCGGCGCGATCGAGATTCCGCTGGAGCCGTTCAAGGACGACGAGATCAGCACGTTCGAAGGCTACACCAAGACGGCCTACCGGGCCAAGGGCACGTATCTTCCGTTCGCGGGCCGCTGGACGGCCGAGGTCCGCGTCATGGACCCGAACGACGACGAGCGGGTCGAGCGCTTGAGCTTCCGCAATTACTGACGAGCGGCGACAGGAGCTGCGAGAGGAGCCGGCAGGCCGGCCGAGGAGGGGGAGACGGACGAGATGAAAGCAAGCACGATCAAAAGGCTCATCCTCTGGACGCCGACCGTCCTGACGGCGGCATGGGAATATGCCCGCCATACGTTCCTGTTGCCGTACGTGTCGATGGACACGGGCAACGTCATCAGTCCGATCCTCGTTTTTCTCGTCACGGTGACGCTGCTCTCCAAGCTGTTCGCCATGCTTGAGAACGTGCAGGAGCAGCTGCGGCGCGAGCAGGCGGTGAAGGCGGCCGTCCAGGAAAGGGATCAGATGGCCCGCGAGCTGCACGACGGCATCTCGCAGTCGCTGTTCCTGCTGTCGGTCAAGCTCGATCGGCTCGACCGGGCGGAGTCGCCCGAGGAGGTCAAGCAGGCGAGCGAGCAGATCCGCGGCACGGTGCGCCATGTGTACGAGGACGTGCGGGAGGCGATCGCCAGCCTGCGCTCGGCGGATACGGCGGCGGAGAGCGGCATGCCGTGGCTGCAGCCGCTGCAGGATGCCGCGGCCGAGCTGGAGGAGTCGGGGACGAGCACGGAGATCGACTGGCAGCTGCCCGACCTGCTGCTGACGAGCCGCGAAAAGGTCGAGCTGCTCGCGATCGTGCGCGAGGCGCTCATGAACGTGCGCAAGCATGCCTCCGCCTCGCTCGTGAGCGTCGCCTGCCGGCAGGTCGGAGCGGACGGCTTTCGCTGCGTCGTCGCCGACGACGGGCTCGGCGCTTCGCCGGGAGCCGAGTCGGCCAAGGGCCATTACGGCGTGCGCATGATGCGCGACCGCGCGGAAGGCGCGGGCTGGAGCTTCCGGTTCCAGAGCCCCCGCCCCGACCTGGAGACAGGCACGTCCGTCGAAATCATGCGCCAGCCGTCTGACGCCAAGTTGAAGCCATGAACATCGAGGAGGAAAGACGATGAATGCTGCCGAACGGAACGACCCGGTGCGGGTGCTGCTGGTCGACGACCATCCGCATGGGCGCGAAGGAATGAGGATGATCGTCTCGGAGGACCCTTTCTTCGAGATCGCCGGAGAGGCGTCGGGAGGGGAGGAGGCGGTCGCGCGCGCCGAAGAGCTGCAGCCGGACCTCATCCTGATGGACATCCGCATGCCGGGCGTCGGAGGGCTGGAGGCGACGTCCCGCATCAAGGCGTCGCTGCCGTCCGTCAAGATCGTCATGGTGACGGTGTCCGACGATATCGCCGACCTGTTCGAGGCGATCAAGCGGGGAGCCCAGGGCTATCTGCTCAAAAACCTGTCCCCGTCCGCCTGGCTCGATTACTTGCGGGCCGTCTCGCTCGACCAGGCGCCGATGAGCCGGGAGCTGGCGACGCGCATCCTGCAGGAATTCCTGCCGGGAGGGCGGGCCTCCGCGTCCGCGGACCCGCGGACGGCGATCCCTTCCGCTCCGCGGACGGCGGCGTCGACGCTGTCTCCGCTCACCGAGCGCGAGAAGGAGATCCTCGAGCGCGTCGCGCGCGGCGACTCCAATCGCGAGGCGGCGGCTGCGCTCGGCATTTCGGAGAATACGGTCAAGAACCATCTCAAGAACATCCTGCAGAAGCTGCATCTCGACAACCGGGTCCAGCTCGCGCGCTACGCCTACGAGAACGGGCTCATGGACCGCGGCGCAGGCGGAGGCTGAGTCGGCGAGAGGGCGGTCCGCACGGCGGCCGGTCCCACCTTCCCGAGCGGACGGCGGACCGGCCGTCGTCCTCATTTTTGTCAAGATCATAGCCCTTTCGGGTCATGTCCATTGCCTGCGGCGATCCTATACTTGTAAAAGAAAATCACGGACCAGCACAACAGTCCGACAGGAGGAAACAAGACATGAATCAACGCCGCAAAAGCGCGCTCTCCCGCAGCAAAGGGAGCGTCGCGGCTCTGCTCGCCGCGCTGTCGCTGTTCCTGATGGCCGGCATGGCGAGCGCCCATGTGACGGTATGGCCCAAGGAGGTCGCTCAGAACTCGTATGAGGTGTTCACGGTGCGGGTGCCGAGCGAGAAGAAGGACGTGCTGACGACCGCGGTCGCCGTGCGCGTGCCGGAGGGCGTGAACATCACCCGCACGCAGCCGCAGCCCGGCTGGAAGACCGAGCTCGAGCGCTCGGCCGACGGCAAGATCGAACGCATCACCTGGACGGCGGAAGAAGGCCAGGGACTGGCCGTCGAGAACTTTACCGAGTTCAAGCTGTCGGGCAAGGTAGAGGCGGACGCGACCGAGCTCAAGTGGAAGGCTTACCAGACGTACAGCGACAGCAGCGTCGTCGAGTGGATCGGCGCGCCGGACGCCGACTATCCGGGTCCGGTCACGGCCGTAGGCGCCGGCGAGGCCGAGAGCGACGGCCATGGCCACGGCGCGGCCGAAGCGAGCCCGGCGCCGAGCGCCGTTCCAAGCGCATCGCCAAGCGCCGCTCCGGCCGCCAGCGACGCCCCGGCTGTCGATCAGCCGCTTGCGCCGGCTGCGGAGAAGGACAGCCTGCCGCTGATCCTCTCGATCATCGCGCTGGCGCTCGGCGTCGTCGCCGTCATCGCGGCGTTCACGCGCCGCGGCGGCTCGAAGGGCTGAGCAGGCGGCCGGGCCCAGCCGCGCGGCCTTGCCTGCCGAATCGTCCGCCGGACCTGAAGCGGCGGCTGCCGCGCTGCAGCCGCCGGCTGCCGATGCCGGGCGGACGGAGCCCCTTCAGTTGCATTTTCCACCCTGTCTGGATATAATGAGCCAAGATATCCACCAGCATCGATGGAGACCAGTACGCCATGCCTGGCCCGACAGGGAGGGACCGCCGCCGATTGAGAGCGGTCCCCGGCAGCCAGCCGGCCGAATTCACTCCGGAGCTCGAGCCTTGAACGCGTCCGCGAGGACGCCTGTAGGGGCTCGCGGGCAGCCGTCCGTTATCCGGCCTTCAAGCAGCCCGGCGCATCCGCGCCAGGGACGAGCGGCTTTTCCGGCGGGTTTTCCGCCTCCAGGAGATGCCCCGCCCAGCGGCTGGAATCAGGGTGGTACCACGGTCCTTTCGTCCCTAGCGGAGAAAGGGCCTTTTTGTTTTTTCACAGCGGCTTGCGGCGGCAGCCGGAGCCAAGTCCGAAGGAGGCGTTAGCGATGAAGGAACGTTTGGAGGCTTTGCAGGCGGAAGCGCTGCAGGAGCTGCAAGGAGTCGCCGGACCGCAGGAGCTCGGCGAGCTTCGCATCAAGTATTTGGGCAAAAAAGGCGCGCTCACCGAAATTCTGCGCGGCATGGGCGCGCTCAGCGCCGAGGAGCGTCCGGCCGTCGGCGAGGTCGCCAACCGCGTGCGCGGGGCGATCGAGGCCGTCATCGAGGAAAAGGCGGCGGTCTACCGGCGCGCCGAGACCGAGCTGCGGCTGCGCTCGGAGACGATCGACGTGACGCTGCCCGGCAGCGCGCTGCCGACCGGAGCGGTCCATCCGCTGAATAAGGTCGCGCAGGAGATCGAGGACATCTTCATCGGCCTCGGCTACACGATCGCCGAAGGTCCCGAGGTCGAGACCGACTACTACAACTTCGAGGCGCTCAACCTGCCCAAGGACCACCCGGCCCGCGACATGCAGGACTCGTTCTACATCACCGACGAGATCCTCATGCGCACGCAGACGTCGCCCGTGCAGATCCGCGCGATGAAGGCGATGAACGGCAAGTCGCCGCTCAAGGTCATCTGCCCCGGCAAGGTGTACCGCCGCGACGACGACGATGCGACGCACTCGTTCCAGTTCAACCAGGTCGAGGGGCTCGTCGTCGGCAAAGGCATCCGCATGAGCGACCTGAAGGGCACGCTGCTGCAGTTCGTGCAGGAGATGTTCGGCAAGCAGGCGCGCATCCGCCTGCGCCCGAGCTTCTTCCCGTTCACCGAGCCGAGCGCCGAGGTCGACGTCACCTGCTCGCAGTGCGGCGGCAGCGGCTGCCGGATGTGCAAGCAGACCGGCTGGCTCGAGATTCTCGGCTGCGGCATGGTGCATCCCAAGGTGCTCGAGGCCGGCGGCTACGATCCGGAGGAAGTGACCGGCTTCGCCTTCGGCATGGGCATCGAGCGGATCGCGCTGCTCAAATACGGCATCGACGACATCCGCCATTTCTACGCGGGCGACCTGCGCTTCCTGAGCCAGTTCGAGCGGATGTAAGGAAAGAGAGGGGACTAGCGCCATGAAAATATCGACGAACTGGCTGGCGGACTACATCAGCCTTGAAGGGCTGACGCCGCAGGAGATCGCGGAGAAGATGACGTCCGGCGGCATCGAGATCGACGCCGTCGAGGCGATGGATAAAGGCGTAAGCGGCGTTGTCGTCGGCTACGTCAAGGAAAAGACGAAGCATCCCGACGCCGACAAGCTGAACGTCTGCAAGGTCGACGTCGGCGCCGGCGAGGACCTGCAGATCGTCTGCGGCGCGGCCAACGTGGACGCCGGCCAGCATGTGCCGGTCGCGACCGTCGGCGCGAAGCTGCCGGGCGGCCTCGCGATCAAGCGCGCCAAGCTGCGCGGCGTCGAGTCGCAGGGCATGATCTGCTCCGCGCGCGAGCTCGGGCTGAACGACAAGCTGCTGCCGAAGGAGCTGCAGGAGGGCATCCTCGTCCTGCCGAAGCTGGAGCTCGGCCGGCCGATCGTCGACGTGCTCGACCTCGGCGCCCATGTGCTGGAGCTCGATCTGACGCCGAACCGCTCGGACGCGCTCAGCTACCTCGGCGTCGCCTACGAGATCGGCGCGCTCACGGGCCGTCCGGTCAAGCTGCCGGAGAGCGCCGTATTCGGCGCGGCGGACAAGACGGCGGACCGCCTGTCCGTGCGCATCGACGCCCGCGAGGCGTGCGCGCACTACAGCGCCCGCTACATCCGCGGCGTGCAGGTCGCGCCGTCGCCGCTCTGGCTGCAGAACCGGCTGATGGCGGCCGGCATCCGGCCGATCAACAACATCGTCGACGTGACGAACTACGTCATGCTGGAATACGGCCAGCCGCTCCATGCGTTCGACGCGGACCGCGTGGCCGGCGGCAGCATCGTCGTGCGCTTCGCCCGCGAAGGCGAGGAGCTGGAGACGCTGGACGGCCAGCTGCGCAAGCTGCAGCCGCATATGCTCGTCATCGCCGACGGCGAGCGGGCGATCGGCCTTGCCGGCGTCATGGGCGGCGCGAACTCCGAGGTGGACGGCGATACGACGAACGTCATCCTCGAATCCGCCAAGTTCGACGGCTCCGTCGTGCGGCGCACGTCCCGCCAGCTCGGCCTGCGCTCGGAGGCGAGCCTGCGCTTCGAGAAGGAAGTCGATCCGGCGCGCGTCATCCCGGCGCTCGACCGCGCGGCTTCGCTGATCGCGAAGCTCGGCAGCGGCCTCGTCACCGACGGCATCGCCGAGGACGTGGCGCGCACGTACGAGCCGGTCGTCATCGAGGTGTCGCTGGAGCGGATCTCCGGCTATCTCGGCGCGGACATCTCCAAGCTGGAGGCGCAGGCGATCTTCGGCCGCCTCGGCTTCGACTCCGAGGTCGGCGACGGGTCGCTCCGCGTGCAGGTGCCGACGCGCCGCGGGGACATCTCCCGCGACGTCGACCTGATCGAGGAGATCGCCCGCCTGTACGGCTACGACAACATCAAGGCGACGCCGATCGTCGGCGAGACGACGCCGGGCTCGCTGACCGCGCCGCAGGCGGTGCGCCGCGAGCTGCGCCGCCGCTTGTCGGACGCCGGCCTGCACGAGGTCATCAGCTACTCGTTCACGGCGCCGGAGCGGGCGGGGCTGTTCCCGGACCTCGCTCAGGACGCGAAGCCGATCCGCCTGGCGATGCCGATGAGCGAGGAGCGCAGCGTGCTGCGCACGTCGCTGCTGCCGCAGCTGCTGGAGACGGCGGCGTACAACCGCAATCGCAAAAACCACGATCTCGCGCTGTTCGAGATCGGCACGGTGTTCCACACCGACGAGGAGACGCTGACGCGTCTGCCGCAGGAGAAGCATCGCTTCGCGCTGCTGCTGACCGGAGCGAGCCGCTCCGCCGCGTGGAACCGCAAGGCGGAGAAGGCCGACTTCTACGACGCCAAGGGCGTGCTGGAGACGATCTTCGCCGCGCTCGGCCTGAGCGGATCGGTCTCCTACGAGGCCGCCGCTCCGTCCGGCCTGCATCCGGGCCGCACGGCCGCCGTCAAGCTGGACGGCGAGCGCGGAGCGGAGACGATCGGCTACGTCGGCCAGCTTCATCCGGAGCTGCAGCTGGAGCTCGGCCTTGACGACGTCTTCGTCGCCGAGCTGGAGCTGGGCGCGCTGTACGATGCGGCCGACCGCTCGATCGTCTACCGCACGCTGCCGCGCTATCCGGCGGCCGACCGCGACATCGCGGTGACGGTCGACGAGACGGTGCCGGCGGCCGCGCTGGCCGCCGCTGTCCGCGAGGCGGCCGGCGAGCTGCTGGAGTCGGTGCGGGTGTTCGACGTCTACACCGGAGAAAAGCTCGGCGCCGGCCGCAAGAGCGTCGCGCTGGCGCTCGTGTACCGCCATGCGGAGCGCACGCTGACCGACGAGGAGGTCGCGGCGGCGCATGCCGCGGCGGTCGCCGCGCTGGAGCAATCTTTCTCCGCGGAATTAAGGAAATAGGCAGGAAACGCAGGAAGCCGCATCGAAGTAATCCCGCGAGGGAGCTGCCGATGCGGCTTTTCCTTGTCTGGAGGGGCGCGGCGAAGCCGGAAGGCCCTCTGGATCGTTCTTATCCACATGGATCTTGACGCCCTGAGACGGGCGATCGAAATAGACGGGCAGCAGGAGAGCAGCTCAACGAGCAACGGGAGGATACCGCCTTGAAGGAAGCCGATCGCTTGAGAGTAACGGTCGATATATACGGACATCAATACCGGTTGACGGGTCATAGCAGCTCGGATTATATCCGCCGGGTCGCGCAGGTCGTCGACGAGAACATGCACAAGCTGGCCAAGGGCTACCCGCGGCTGGACATGCCGAGGCTGGCGGTGCTTGCGGCCGTGCATATGGCGGAGGACGTATTCCGCTTGCGGCAGGACAGCGAGCTGCTCAAGGAGGAGCAGAGCATCCGCAAGACGCTCATGGGCGAGCTGGACAAGGCGCAGGCCGCGACGGAGCAGGCGCGCGAGGAGCTCGCGCGGTCCGAGCGGCGGGCGGCGGAGGAGCTGGAGCGGCTGCTCGGCGAGCGCGAGGCGGCGGAAGCCGCGCTGCGCGCCGAGGCCGAGGAGCGGCTGGCCGCCGTGCAGGAGGCCGTCAAGGAGGAGGCGCAGCGGCTGGAGCGCCAAAGCGCCGAGACGGCGGCCGAGCTCGAGCGGCGCTGGCGGGAGGAAAGAGAGCGCCTGATCGAGGAGAACCGCGTCCGCGCCGAGGAGCTGGAGCGCCGGCATGAGGCGGAGCGCGCCGAGGCCGCGCAGATGCTGGAAGCGGAGCGGCAGGAGTGGGAACGGCTCTACGAGGCGGAGGCGAACGAGCGCGAGTCGCGGCTTGCCGAGGCGATGGCGGAGGCGGAGCGGCGCCATGAGGCGGAAAAGGCCGCCGCCCGCGAGCAGCTCGAGACGGAGCGGCGCCGGCTGGCGGTGCAGCTGGAGGAGAGCCGCGCGGAGCTGGAGCGCCGGCTCGAGGAGGAGCGCGCCGAGGCGGCCGGCGTCTTCGAGCGCGAGCGGGCGGAGCTCGCGGCGGCGCATGCGGCCGAGATGGCCGCGCGCGAGGAAGCGTTCGCCGTCCAGCTCGCGGAGCTGGAGGAGCGCTTGCTGGAGCGCATCCATGAGCTTCAGGCGCTGCATGCCGGCGAGGCCGAGGCGCGCGAGCGCGAGCGGGCGGAGCTGGAGCAGCTGTACGAGGCCGAGTGCCGGGAGCGCGAGCAGGAACGCGCGGCGCTGCTGGAATCGAAGCGGGCGGAGCTCGAGACGCTCGAGGCTCGTCATCTGCTGCGCGTCGGCGAGCTGGAGGAGCAGCTGCTCGCGGCGCGGCAGCAGGGCGAGCGCAGCCTCGCCGAGCTCCGCCTGCAGCAGCGGGCGGAGCTCGAGGGCGCGCTTGCCGGCCGCGAGGCCGAGCATCGCGGCGAGCTGGAGCGGCTGCGCGCGGAGCAGGAGCTTCAGCTCGCCGAAGCGCTGGAGCTGGCGCAGGCGACGGAGGCTGAGCTCCAGTCGCAGCTGACGGAGAGCGCTTCCGCGCTGGAGGAGGCTCGCCAGCAGCTCGCCGCGCTGGAGCAGCGGCTGCAGCAGCAGCGCCAGGAGCAGCAGCGGCAGCTGCAAGAGCTGCAGCAGGAGCAGCTGCAAGTGCTGCAGGAGCTGCGCCAGGAGCAGCAGCAGGCGCTGGAGGCCGAGCGGCAGCAATTGCAGGAGCGCCAGCAGGAGCTGGAGGCCGAGCAGCAGCAGCTGCAGGCCGAGCGCGAGCGCGGCAGCCGGCTTGAGCTGAAGCTTGCCGCCGAGCGGACCGGACGCGAGGAGGCGGAGCGGCTGTTCGCCGAGGCCGGAGAGCGGGCCGAGGCGCTGGAGCGCGGCGAGGCCGAAGCGCGCGAGCGGCTCGGCCTTGCCGAGGAGCAGCTCGAGGCGTCGCGCCGCGAGCTGGAGGCGCAGGCCGGCCGCGCCGCCGCGCTGGAGGCGGAGCTGGAGCGGCTGCGCGCGGCGTCCGCCGCCGAGCGCGAGGCGGCCGCGAGCGAGCTGCGCGAGGCGCTGGAGCGGGCGGCCGGCGAGATCGGCCATGCGCGCGAGCAGGCGCAGGCCGAGGCGGCCGAGCAGGTGCGCGCGGCCGAGCGGCGCGCGGAGGCGCTGCAGGCGTCCGCCGCCGAGGAGGCGGAGCGGCTGCGCCGCGAGGCGGGCGAGGAGCTGAAGCTCGCGCAGCTTGCCGCGCAGGAGGAGCGCGAGCGGCTCGCCGCCGCCCATGCGCAGGAGCGCGAGCGGCTCGCTGCCGCCCATGCGCAGGAGCTGGAGCGGCTTCGCGCTGCAGCCGAGGCCGAGCGCGTCGGCGGCGCGGAGCGTCTGCGCGAGCTGGAGGAGCGAGCGGCCGGCGAGGCCGGCCGGGCGGAGGAGGCGCAGAGCCGCCTCGCCGGGCAGGGCGAGCAGTGGGCCCGGGAGCGGTCCGGCCTGGAACAGGAGCGCGACGCCGCCCGTCGCGAGCTGGCTGAGGCTCGCGACGACTGGTCCAAGCGGATCGCGGATGCCGAGGAGCATCTGATGCTCGTCATGGAGCAGGAGGAAGCCCGCGGCCGGCTGCTCGGAGAATCCCAGCGGCTGCTGCGCTCGACGCAGGAGGAGCTGGAGCAGTCCCGGCAGCGGACGGCGGAGCTGGATGACCGGCTGCGCGAGACGGCGAGCCGCCTGCAGGAAGCGGTCGCTTCCCGCGACGAGGCCGAGGCCGCCCTGCGGGAGCGGCTGGCCGCAGCCGAGGCTGCCCGGGAAGCGCTGGAGCGCCGCCTGTCCGAGATGACAGGCCAGGCCGAGGCGCTGCGCGAGCAGTCCGAGCGGGACTGGCAGCGGCAGCTGGACGAGGCGGCCGCCGAGCGCGAGCGCCTGAGCCGTCTTGTCGCCGAGCAGCAGGAGCGGCTCGAGCAGCAGTCCCGGCTGGAGGCGGACCGCGCCGAGGCCGAGGAGGAGCTGCGGCGCCAGCTGGAGCTCGCGCATCGGGAGGCCGCCGTCTCCGGCAGCGCGGTCGAGCGTCTGGAGGATGCGATGCGTCAGCTGGAGGAGGAGCGCACGGACAGCCGCCAGGATCTCGGCGAGCTGCAGCGCGACAACGAGCGGCTGACGACGGCCTACGACAAGCTGCGCACGGAATTCGAGCTGCTGCGTACCGAATATTCCAAGCTGCAAACGGAATATAACGAATGGATCGAGCTGATCGAGCAGAGCTGACGCCTTGAAGCGTGTCCGTCTCGAGCGGTCAAAAGAGGAGCCTTGCGGGCCAGAAACGGCATCCCGCAAGGCTTTTTCATTTCCCACAGGCGCAGTTGGAATAGAAAAGTCCCCCGGTGCCCAAGCACTTTTCTCCCTGTCGCCGCTTCCCTATATCCTCTAGTATTTAGGTGAAATAGACAATTTTAGCTCTTTGACAATGAGGAGAATCAGGAGATTGGACCTAGGGCTGCGGGCAGCCTTGCCTCGCTTGTTCCCGTGCCTTGCGGCATGCCGGTCCTTTGCTCCTGCAGCGCGTCCCCGCGGCGCGCGCCGCATCTTCGCTCATTCCCCCCACCACGACTTCCTTCGAGCCGTTTCGCCGGCGAGCTTCCATCCACTCTTGACGAAAGGCGGTGCCCTCGCTCCTGCGGCCTCCGGCCGCGCTGCGTCCGAACTCCCGAACCGATCGCTACCATTCCCAAGAGGAGAGTGTCCTTATGTTCAGAGAAATCCACAAATCCAAAATCCACCGCGCCGCCGTCACCGAGGCGAACCTCCACTATGTCGGCAGCATCACGATCGACCAGGACCTGCTCGATGCGACCGACATCTGGGAAAACGAAAAGGTGCAGGTCGTCAACATCAACAACGGCGCCCGCCTCGAAACCTACGTCATCCCCGGCCCGAGGGGCTCCGGCGTCATCTGCCTGAACGGAGCCGCCGCTCGGCACGCGCAGCCCGGCGACCTCGTCATCATCATGTCCTACGCGATGATGGCCGAGGAGGAAGCCCGCGGCTACGTCCCCAAGGTCATCGTCCTCGACGCGGACAACCGGATCGCGTCCGCCTCCTACCGCGAGCTCCATTCCACGACGATCTAGCGGAGGACGACATCATGGACTCCTTCCTCACGCTGACCGGGCTGCTCGCCGCGAGAAGGCGCGATGCATCCGGCATCGTCTTCGCCGAGCCGTCCGGCGAACGATTCCTCCCCTATGCCGAGCTGGAGAGCCGCGCGCTCGGCTGTCTCGTCTCCCTTCGCCGCCGCGGGCTGCGGCCCGGCCGGCATGTCGTGCTTCAGACCGAAAGCAACGCAAGCTTCCTGGAGCTGTTCTGGGCCAGCCTGCTCGGAGGCGCCGTGCCGGTGCCGCTCGCGGCGGCGCGGACGGACGAGCAGCGCCGCAAGCTGGCGGCCGTGCTCGCCCAGCTGCCCGCTCCGCTCGTGCTTGCCGATGCCGATCTCGCCGAGGCGGCGGGCGGCGCGGACGTGATCCGGATCGCGGAGCTGGAGCCGGCGGCGGACGGCGGGACGACTCAGCCGCATCGAGCCGATCCGGACGAGCCCGCGTTCATCCAATTCACCTCGGGATCGACAGGCGATCCGAAAGGAGTCGTGCTGACGCACGCCAACCTGCTCGCCAACATGCGGGGCATCGTCGACGGAGCCCGTTCCGGGCCGGGAGATTCCTCGCTCAGCTGGCTCCCTCTGACGCATGACATGGGCCTCATCGGCTTCCATCTGTCGCCGCTGCTGGCCGGCATGACCCAGTGGCTGATGCCGACGTCGCAGTTCGTGCTGCGGCCGATGAGCTGGCTGGAGCTCGCTTCCCGCGAGCGGATCACCTGCCTCGCCTCGCCGAACTTCGGCCTCCTTCATCTGCTCCAGCATTTCAAGCCGGAGCAGGCGGAGGGCTGGAATCTGTCCGCCGTGCGGCTGCTGTTCAACGGAGCCGAGCCGATCTCGGCGGACGCCTGCCGCTCGTTCCTGGAGCGGCTCGCGCCTTACGGGCTGCGGCCGCAAGCTCTCTTTCCCGTCTACGGCCTCGCCGAGGCGTGCCTGGCGGTCACCTTCCCCGACCCGGACGAGCGGCTGCGCACGGTCCATGTCCGGCGCGGACGGCTGCGTCCCGGAGAGCCGGTGCCTTTCGCGGCGGCCGGCGATCCGCAGGCGATGGAGCTCGTGGAGCTCGGCTCGTCCGTCGCCGGCTGCGAGGCCGCGCTGTTCGACGAGCTGGGCCGCAGGCTTGGCGAGGACGAGGCCGGGCTCGTCTGCATCCGCGGCCTCAACGTGACGGGAGGCTACTACAACCGTCCGGACGTCAACGAAGCGCTGATCCGGGACGGCTGGCTGAACACCGGCGACATCGGCTTCTTCCACGGAGGACGGCTCTATCTGACCGGCCGCGTGAAGGACATCCTGCTCGTCAACGGCCAGAACTATTATCCGCATGATCTGGAGGAGCTGCTGGCCGAGCTGCCGGCATGCGCAGCGGGCAAGGCGGCGGTCTGCGCCGTCGCCGACCCGGCGTCCGGCTCCGAGGCCGCGGCGGTATTCGTGCAGCATCGCGGCAAGCCGGAGTCGTTTCTGGACATCCGCCGCAGCGTGCGCGTCCTGCTGAGCCGCCGGGCCGGACTTGAAGCCGGCCCCGTCATTCCGGTCAAGCGCATCCCCAAGACGACCTCGGGCAAAATCAAGCGCTTCGAGCTGGCGGACGAGCTGCTCGCCGGCCGCTTCGACGAGGCGCTCGCCGCGCTGGAGGCGGCGGAGGCGGCAGCGCTTGCGGCTGCGGCGGCGGATATGCCCTCCGCAGCGGCGGATGCGTCCCTCGCAGTGGCGGATGCGTCCCTCGCAGCGGCGGATGCGTCCCCTGCGAAGGGGGCGCCGCCGTCCGCGTCAGCGGAGACGGCCGCGGAAGAGGAGCGGCCCGCTCCGGCGATAGGCGCCGGCGCAGGCGAGCCGCGCGGAGAGACGGGCAAGCAGCCGCCAAGCCTGTCGCAGGAGGAGACGGCGACAGAGCGCCGGCTGCTCGCGATCTGGCGGGAGCTGCTCGGCACGGAGCGGCTCGGCCGGGACGATTCCTTTCTCGAGCATGGAGGCAATTCGCTGCGCGCTGCCCTTGCGGCGGCCCGCATCCAGGAGGAGCTGGAGACGCCGCTGCCGCTGACGGAGCTGCTCCGGCACGATACGGCTCGCTCGCTGGCGGCCTTTATCGAGGAACGCAAGGCGGAGGGGGCGCGGATCGAACCGCCGGCCGAGCCGATCCGGAGGCGGATGCGCGCCGGCTATCCCGCAACGCCTGCGCAGCGGCGGCTGCATGTGCACGAGCAGCTGTACCCGGGCTCGCTCAGCTATCAGCTGCCGTACGAGATCGCTGTCGACGGCCCGCTCGACGATGACCGGCTGCGGCGCGCCTGGCAGGAGCTGCTCGCCCGTCATGACGCGCTGCGCACCTCGTTCCGCGTCGCGGAGGACGGCGTCCTCGTCGCCGAGATCGCGGACCGCGCGGAGCTGCCGCTTGCGACCGTCGACCTGACGGGGCTCGCGCCGCAGGAGGCCGAGGCGGCCGCGGCTGAGCGGGCGCGGGCCTTTCCCCGGCCGATGGAGCTGGAGCGGGCGCCGCTGCTGCGGCTGGAGCTGCTGCTCCTGCCGGAGGGGCGCCGCCGGCTGCTGCTCGACCTGCATCATCTCGTGACGGACGGCAGCTCGATGGGCGTGCTCATGCAGGAGCTGGCCGCCCTGTACGATGGCCGGCCGCTGCCGGAGCCGGCTCCGGGCATCGGCGACATCGCCGAGCGGGAGCGCGAGGAGGAGGGCGGCGCGGCTGCCGAGCGGTCGCGGCGCTACTGGCGGGACCGGTTCTTGTCCGGCGTGCCCGCCGCCGCTTTTCCGGCGGATCGGCTCCGCCCGGCACGGCCGACCTTCCGCGGACGGTCGGAGCGGCTCGCGCTCGGTCCGGAGCTTACGGACGGCCTCGGCCGGCTCGCGCGCCGCGCCGGGACGACGCTGTACGGCGCGCTGCTCGCCGTCTACGGCGTGCTGCTCGAGCGGTACGCGGGCGAAGACGACGCCGTCGTCGGCACGGCGTACGCCCGCCGCACCCGCCGCGAGACGGTCGGCACCGTCGGCCTGCTGGCGACGCTGCTGCCGCTGCGGCTGACCGGCAGCAGGGAGAGCAGCGTGCTGGACTGGGTGCGGACGGCCGGTGAAGCGGCCGCCGAAGCGATCGAGCACGGAGCGATCGGCTACGAGGCGATCGTCGAGGCCGTCGGAGCGGCTCGCGAGCCGGGCCGCGCGGCGCTGTTCGATACGGCGTTCACGCTCCAGAACGTGGAGCTGCCGGAGTTCCGCACGGAGGAGCTGGCGCTGCGGCCTGCGATGATCGAGACCGGCTCCTGCAAGTTCGATCTGTTCTGGGAATGCGAGCTCGGTCCGGAAGGGCTGTCGATCCGGCTGGAATATGCGGAGGACTTGTTCGACGGCGAGACGGCCCGGCAGCTGCTCCGCCATTACGCGCAGCTGGCCCGCGAGGCGGCGCTCGATCCGCTGCGCCCCGCCGCTTCTCTCCCTTTGATGGACGAGGAGGAGCGCGCGCTGCTGCTGCGGCGCGGCCTCAGCCGCTGGCCGGAAAAAGACGCCGTCCCGCTGCAGGAGCGGATCGGCCGGCACGCGCTGGCGTCGCCGGAGCGCATCGCCGTCTCGTTCGCAGGCGGCAGCTGGACGTACGGCCGGCTGTGGGAAGCTTCCGGACGCGTCGCGGCGGCTCTCTCCGCGCTCGGCCTCGGCCGCGGCTCCCGCATCGCGATCGCGATGGGCCGCTCGCCGCAGCAGCTGGCGGCGCTGCTCGCCAGCCTGCGGATCGGAGGCGCGTACGTGCCGATCGATCCGGGCTATCCGGCGGAGCGCGCGGCATTCATGCTGGCCGACGCCGAGGCCGACATCCTGCTGGCCGACGAAGCCGCGCTCCCGCTGTGCCGGCAGGCGATCGCCGCCTGCGGACGTGCGGTGCGGCTGATCGAGGCCGAGACGTTGGCCGGGCGCTGTCCGTCCAGCTCTTCGCCCGACTCGCCGCTGCCGCGCACGGCTTCCGCCGGCCCGGCCGGGGAAGCCGCGGAGCGCGCGGAGAGCTTCGTTTCGCCCGACGATCTGGCCTACATCCTCTACACCTCCGGCTCGACCGGCAGGCCGAAAGGAATTCGTACGACCCACCGCAACGTCGCGCGCGTCGTCGATCGGCCGGGCTATGTGGAGATCGGTCAGGACGACGTGCTGCTGCAGCTGTCGAGCTATGCGTTCGACGGCTCGACGTTCGACATCTATGGGGCGCTGACGAACGGGGCGAGGCTCGTGCTTGCAGGCAGCGACGAGGCGATGGACGCTCCGGCGCTCGTCCGGCGGCTGCGGGAAGAAGGCGTGACGGTGCTGTTCGCCACGACGGCGCTGTTCAACACGCTGGCGGCCTACGGCCTGGACGGGCTGCCGCGGCTGCGCAAGCTGCTGTTCGGAGGCGAGCGGGCTTCCGTCTCCCATGCGCTCAAGGCGCTTGCCGCGCTCGGCCCGGATTCGCTGCTGCATGTGTACGGGCCGACGGAAACGACCGTGTTCGCCACCGCCTGGCCGGTCCGGCCGCCGGCGCCGGGAGCGGCCTCGCTGCCGATCGGCTGGCCGGTCGACGGCACGGAGGCGCTCGTGCTCGACGCTTGCGGACGGCTCGCGCCCGATCTCGTTCCCGGCGAGCTGCATGTGGCAGGCGGCGGCGTAGCGGCCGGTTATGTCGGGCTGCCGCGCGAGACGGAGGCGCGGTTCATGCCGCATCCTTTCCGCGCCGGCGAGCGCATGTACCGGACCGGCGACCTCGTGCGGCGGCTCCGGGACGGCAGCCTCGAGTTCCTCGACCGGCTCGACCAGCAGGTCAAGCTGCGCGGCTTCCGCATCGAGCTCGGCGAGATCGAGGCGAGGCTGCTGGCAAGCGGACAGGCGGAGGAGGCTTATGTCGGCCTCGTCGGCGAGCCTCCCCGGGCGGAGCTGTGCGCCTATGTCGTCGCCGCGCCGGAGCGCTTCGACGCGGCATCGCTTCGCCGCTGGATGGCGGGCGGGCTGCCGCCGTTCATGCTGCCGGCCCATCTCGTCCGTCTGGATCGCCTGCCGCTCGGCCCGACCGGCAAGGTCGACCGCAAGGCGCTGCCGCTGCCGCAGCCGGGCGATGCGGCGGGCTCGGCGGGCGCCGAGCGCGAGCGGCCGGCGACGGCGAGCGAGCGCGAGCTTGCGGAGCTGTGGCGGGAGGCGCTGGGCCGGGCCGATGTCGGCGTTTTGGATTCCTTTTTCGAGCTTGGAGGGCACTCGCTCACTGCAGCCGCGCTGACCGGCTTGATCCATCGCCGGCTCGGCGTCCGGATGCCGGTGCGGGAAGTATTCGCCCGCCCGACGATCCGCGAGCAGGCCACTTGGCTCGACAAAGCCGAGCGCTCCGGCAGGGAGCCGCTGCTTCCGGCGGCGCCGGCGGAGAGCTACCCGCTCCATCCCGCCCAGGCGCGGCTCGCGCTGCTGGAGCGGCAGGGCGGCATCGGTCTCGCCTACCATGTGCCGCTGGCGCTTCGGCTCGTCGGATCGCCCGGCCCCGAAGCGGTGCTCGCCGCGCTGCAGGCGCTCGTCGACCGTCATGAGCCGCTGCGCACCGAGGTGCGGGATGCCGGCGGCGAGCCGCGCGCGTTCGTGCTGGCGCAGGCGGAGGTCCGGCTGGAGCGCATGCGGATCGCCGGAGAGGAAGCTCTGCCGGGGGCGATGAAGTCATTTCTCCGTCCGCTGCCGCTGGACGCCGCGCCGCCGCTTGCGGCCTGTTATGCCGAAGGCGGTCAGGGCGAAAGCTTCCTGCTGCTGAACCTGCATCATCTCGCGGTGGACGGCGTGTCCGTCGGCCTGCTGCTGGAGGAGCTCGTCCGCCTCCTGGAGGGCGGCCTGCCCGAGCCCGCGCCGACGGTCCAATTCAAGGACTACGCCGCCTGGTTGGACGCCGGCTTCGCACGCTCTGAAGCGAGCGTCGACTCGCCGGACGCCGGCGGCTCCGCGCGCTCCGAGGCGAGCGTCGACTTGCCGGACGCCGGCGGCTCCGCGCGCTCCGAGGCGAGCGGCGACTTGCCGGACGCCGGCAGCTCCGCGCGCTCCGAAGCGAGCGCCGCCTGGTGGCGCGAGCAGCTCGCGGCTCCGTTGCCGCAGCCGGAGCTGCCGCTCGACCGGCCGCGCGGGGCGAGCCGCTCCTTCGAGGGCGGGCTGCTGGCGTTCGATTTTCCCGAGGGGCTGACGGACGGCCTCGAAGCGCTCGCGGCGCGCTGCGGCGTGACGCTGAACAGCCTGCTGTTCACGCTGTACGGCGCGCTGCTCGCCCGCTGGACCGGGGCGGAGGAGCTGATGATCGGCGCGCTCGGCGCCGGCCGCTCCCATCCCGACACCGGCTCGATGATCGGCATGTTCAACTCGTTCCTGCCGATCCGGGTCGCGCTGCCGCGCGGGCTGCCGCTGGAGCGGGCGGCCCGGGACGTCCAGGAGCGGCTGCTGTCCGCGATCGAGCATCAGGAGCTGCCGCTGGAGCGGCTGCTCGAGCTCGCGGGCGGCCCGTTCGATCCGGCCCGCAATCCGCTTTTCGACACGATGCTCGTCCTGCACAGCCAGTTCGGCGGCGAGCTGGCGGTCCGCGGCAGCCGCTGCGCGCTGGAGCCGGTGCGCTGGGGCGGCGCCGGCACGGCCAAGCTCGATCTCAAGCTCGACCTGTACGGCGACGGTCCGCACGGGCTGCGCGGCGAGCTGGAGTACGCGGCGGCGCTGCTTCAGCCGCAGACGGTCCGGCGCCTGGCCGAGACGTGGATCGAGCTGCTGCAGCGGGCGGTCCGCGAGCCGCATGCCGAGCTCGGCGTCCTCATGCGGCTGACCGGCTCGGAAGCGCGGCTGCTGGAACAGTGGAACGCGACGACGGCCGCGTACCCGGATCGAAGCACGCTGCACGGCCTGTTCGCCGAGCAGGCGCGGAGAAGCCCGGACCGTCCCGCGGTCCGCTCCGCCGAAGGCGTCTGGACGTACCGCGAGCTCGACCGCGTCTCCTCCCGCATCGCCGTCCGCCTGCGGGCTGCCGGCGCCGGCCGGGACGCGATCGTGGCCGTTGCGGCGCGCCGCTCGCTGGCGATGATGGCCGGCCTGCTCGCCGTGCTGAAGGCCGGGGCCGCCTACTTGCCGATCGACCCGGACCAGCCGCCGGAGCGGCTGCGCGGCATCGCGGACGACAGCGGCTGCGGGCTGCTGCTCGCCTCGCGAGGCGCCTGCATGGAGCTGGCGGACGCGGAGCCGAGGCGGCTGCGGCTGGAGCTGGAGACGCTCGTCGCGGAGGCGCTGGCCGCGGAGGCGTCCGCGCCGGGCGAGCTCCTGCCGGAGCTCGACGCTGCGGCCGAGGCATCGCCCGAATCGCTCGCCTACGTCATCTACACGTCCGGCTCGACCGGGCGCCCCAAGGGCGTGCTGATCGAGCACCGGGCGATCGTCAACCGGCTGAGCTGGATGCAGCGCGCCTATCCGCTGACGGAGGACGACGTCATCCTGCACAAGACGCCAGCCACCTTCGACGTATCGGTGTGGGAGCTGTTCTGGTGGAGCCTCGCGGGGGCGTCGGTCCATCTGCTGGAGCCTGGCGGCGAAAAGGATCCCTCGCTCCTGCTGCGGGCGATCCGCGAGCAGGGCATTACGACGATGCACTTCGTGCCGTCGATGCTGGGGACGTTCCTTCCGTATGCGGCGGCCTTCGGCGGCAGCCGGCCGCTGGCCGGCCTGCGGCTCGTCTTCGCAAGCGGCGAGGCGCTGAAGCCGGCCCACGCCGCCCAGCTGGCGCAGCTGCGGCCTGCGGGCAGCCCGCTGCCGAGGCTCGTCAATCTGTACGGCCCGACGGAGGCGGCCGTCGACGTCAGCCATTACGACTGCGCCGAGTACGGCGGCGGACCGCTGCCGATCGGCCGCCCGATCGACAACATCGCCCTGCATGTGCTGGACGAGCGGCTGCAGCCGCTGCCGCCGGGCGCGCCGGGAGAGCTGTGCATCGCCGGAGCCGGACTTGCCCGCGGCTATTTGAACCGGCCCGAGCTGACGGCGGAGAAGTTCGCCGCGCTGGCGGACGGCACGCGCGTCTACCGCACGGGCGACGAGGCGCGCTGGCTGGCGGACGGATCGCTGGAATACCGCGGCCGCTTCGACCATCAGGTCAAGCTGCGCGGCCAGCGGATCGAATGCGGCGAGATCGAGCAGGCCGCGATGGACGTTCCCGGCGTCCTGGACGCCGTGGCGATGCTCGCGGACGATCCGCTCGGCGAGCCGCAGCTATGCCTTTACGTCGCCTGCGGGCTGACGGAGCCTGAGCGCGCCGAGCTGGCCGCGAGGACGCTGCCGCAGCGGCTTGCCAGGCGGCTGCCCGATTACATGCTGCCGGCGCGGTTCGTGGCGCTGGAGTCGTTTCCGCTGACGCCGAGCGGCAAGACCGACCGCAAGCGGCTGCCGGCGCCGGACTGGAGCGGGGGAGCGCCGACGGGCAGGCAGCCGGCCGGCGAGGCCGAGCGGAGGCTGGCGGAGCTGTGGACGGAGCTGCTCGGCGTCCGGGATTTGACGGCGGAGACGCATTTCTTCCGCGCCGGCGGCCACTCGCTGCGCGCGGCGCAGCTGGCCGGAGCGATCGAGCGGACGTTCGGCGTCCGGTTCTCCTTGCGGGATGTGTTCGAGGCTCCCGTGCTGGAGGAGATGGCGCTGCGGGTCGGCCGGGCCGAAGCATCCGGATCGCCGCCTCTTCCGTCGGCGGGAGAGCGCGGGCATTATCCGCTGACGCCGGCCCAGAACCGGCTGTTCATCCTGCATCGGCTCGATCCGGACGGCATCGCCTACAACCTGCCGCTCGGCCTCCGGCTGGAGGGAGAGCTCGATGAAGAGCGGCTGCAGCGAGCGCTGCGCCGGCTGGTCGAGCGCCACGAGGCGCTGCGCACCCGCTTCGGCTGGAGCGACGGCCATCCGGTCCAGATTGTCGAGCGCGATGTCGTCCTGACGGCAGAGCGGCTTGCCGGGACGCTGGAGGAAGCGTCGGCCGGCTTCGTGCGGCCGTTCGATCTGACGCAGGCGCCGCTGCTGCGCGCCGGCCTGCTGCGGGACGAGCGCGGAGGGGCGCTGCTGCTCGACATGCACCACATCGTCTCCGACGGCCTCAGCCTGAACGCGCTGGCGCGGGACTTCGCGGCGTTTTATGACGGCAGGGAGCCGGAGCCGCTGGCGCTGCGGCTCGTCGACGCCGCCGTCTGGCAGCGGAGCTGGCTGGAGACGCCGGAGCGGGAGCGGCAGGAGCGCTACTGGAAAAGCAAGCTTGCCGGCCCGCTGCCGGCGCTCGACCTGCCGCTGGCGAGTCCGCGTCCGGATCGTCCGGACGGGCGCGGCGGCCGCGTCGCCCGGATGCTGTCGGAGCCGGTCCGCCGCTCGGCGCTGCGGCTCGCGGAGCAGCTGGAGGCGACGCCGTATCAGGTGCTGCTGGCCGCATATGCCGCGCTGCTTTATCGGATGACCGGGGAGGAGGACCTGATCGTCGGCACGCCGGCAGGCGGGCGCTTCCACCCCGATCTGCAGCCGGTCGTCGGCATGTTCGTGCAGACGCTGCCGCTGCGCCTGCCCGCCGCGGGAGCGTCGAGCTTCCGCGAGCTCGTCGCGGCGGCGGGGCGCGCCAGCGTCGAGGCGATGGACCACGGGCAGCTGCCGTTCGAGCTGCTGGCCGCCTCGCTCGGCGCCGGCCGCGATCCGAGCCGCAACCCGGTGTTCGACACGATGTTCGTCTGGCAGAACATGGAGCCTCCAGTCCGCGAGGCCGGCGGGCTGCGGCTCGAGCCGTTCCGGCTGCGGCAGGACGCCGCCAAGCTCGACCTCACCTTCGAGCTCGCGGAGCGCGAGGCCGGCGTGGAGCTGACGGTCGAGTACGCGTCGGTGCTGCTGACGGAGGAGGACGCCAGCCGCATGGCCGGCTGGTACGTGGCCTTGCTCGAGGCGGCCTGCGCCGATGCCGGCCGGCCGCTCGCCGAGCTGCCGCTTCTGACGGCGGCGGAGGAGCGCGAGCAGGAGCGGCGCTTCCAACCGGCGGATGCGATCGCGATCGGTCCGGCGGAGCCCGTCTTCGCCGCAGCGGCGGGACCGGCTACGCTGGACGGCGTGCTGCGCCGGCAGGCGCGGCTGACGCCGGAGGCGCTCGCCGTGAGCAGCGCGCACGGATCGCTCACCTACCGCCAGCTCGACGAGGCGTCGAACCGGCTCGCCCGCGAGCTGCTGGCCCGCGGCGTCGCAGCGGAGGCGCTCGTCGCTGTCTGCATGGAGCGCCGCCCGGAGCTGATCGTCGCGATCTACGGCATCCTCAAGGCGGGAGCCGCCTATGTGCCGCTGTCGCCGTCGCTGCCGGCGGAGCGTATCGCCTACATGCTCGCGGACTCCGGCGCGCCGCTCGTGCTGACGGCCGGGGACGTCCGGCTGCCGGAAGGGGCGGCGGCGACGCGCCTCGACGTCGCGGAGGCGGTCGGCCGCCACGACGATCCGGCGCCGCCGCCGGCCGGCCACGGCGGAGGCAGCCTGGCCTATGTGCTCTACACCTCCGGCTCGACCGGACGGCCGAAGGGCGTCATGGTCGAGCATCGCTCCGTGCTGAACCGGCTGCGCTGGATGCAGCGGGCCTATCCGCTGGCGCCGCAGGACGTCATCCTGCAAAAGACGCCCGTCACCTTCGACGTCTCCGTCTGGGAGCTGATGTGGTGGAGCTTCGCCGGAGCGTCGGCGCATCTGCTGGAGCCGGGCGGCGAGAAGGACCCGTCTGCGATCGCGCGCGCGGTCGCCGAGGCGGGAGTGACGACGATGCACTTCGTGCCGTCGATGCTGCATCTGTTTCTGGAGGATGCGGCGGCGCGGCAGGCGGCGCGAGCCGGCTCGCTGGCGACGCTGCGCACCGTCTTCGCGAGCGGCGAGGCGCTGGGCGCGAGCCTCGCCGAGCGGTTCGAGGCCCGCATCCGCAGCGCCTGCGGGGCGGAGCTGGTCAATCTGTACGGTCCGACGGAGGCGACCGTCGACGTCGCCTTCTACAACTGCAGCCGCGAAGGCTTGCGCGGCGGCGGCGTGCCGATCGGCCGGCCGATCGACCGGACCGCGCTGTACGTCGCGAGCCCGGGGCTGCGGATGCAGCCGCCCGGCGTGCCGGGCGAGCTGTGCATCGCCGGCATCGGCCTCGCCAGAGGCTATCTCGGACGGGACGAGCTGACGCGAGAGAAGTTCGTGCCGAACCCGTTCCGCGGCGGCGGCCGTCTGTACCGCACCGGCGATCTGGCCCGCTGGCTGCCGGACGGGCAGCTCGAATACTTGGGACGGCTCGACCATCAGGTCAAGCTGCGCGGCTACCGGATCGAATGCGGCGAGATCGAGGCCGCGCTGCAGCGCGATCCCCGCATCGGCGAGGCGGCCGTGCTGCTGCGCCGCCGCGCCGGAGACGAAGGGGCCGATTATCTGTGCGCTTACTATACGGCCGCAGCGATCCTGCCCGAGCGGGAGCTGCGCGAAGCGCTCGCCCGCGAGCTGCCCGACTATATGATTCCGGCCGCGTTCGTCCGGCTGGAGCGCATGCCGCTCTCGCCGAGCGGCAAGACCGACCGGCGGGCGCTGCCGGAGCCGCAGCCGGCCGATCCGGCCGGCGAAGTCCGCGAGCGGCCCGGGACGGAGACGGAGCGGACGGTGTCGGCGCTGTGGGGCGAGCTGCTCGGCGGCGGGGAGCCGGACGTCCGGCGCAGCTTCTTCGAAGCCGGCGGCGACTCGCTGCTGCTGCTGCGGCTGCATCAGCGGCTGGAGGAGCGCTATCCCGGCGCGCTGCAGGTCGCCGATCTGTTCAGCTACCCGACGGTCCGCAAGCTGGCCGCGCGCATCGACAGCAGGTCCGGGGACGATGCCGTCCTCGAAGGGCCGGTCGTGGCGCTTCCCGGCGAGCCGCCGCAGACGGTCCGCTCGGGACCGAGGGAGGGCCGGCTCGACATCGAGCTGGAGCCTGCCGCCGCCGCCCCTCTGGCCGCCATGGCGCAGGAGCGCGGCGCGCGGCTCGAAAGCGCGCTGCTCGGGCTGTACCTGCTCCACTGGAGCCGGACGGCTGGCGCCGAGCGCATCGGAGTCGCCGCGACGGTCGGCCAGGGGCGGATTACGGTATGGAACGCCGATTTTCGGGAGCTGGCAAGCATGGAGCAGCTGCTGGACGCGGCCGAAGCGGCGCTGGCCTCCGGCGTCGGCATCCCCGCGGAGCGCATCCGCCGCGTCCGCCCGTCCGCCGGCCGCTGGAGCGCCGCTCCGCTGTTCCGGCTCGAATCGCCGGAGACGCCGCTGCCGCCGGCAGGCGAGCTGCTCGACCGCTTCGATCATCAGCTGAGCGTCTGGGCCGGCGAGCCGGGCTTGCCGCTCCGCTGCTCCTGGACCTACGCCGCCCGGCAGTTCCCGGCCGAGCTCGTCCGAGGCTGGGCCTCCGGCTATGCCGAGCTGCTGCGCGGCGCGGCGGCTCTGTACCGGGAAGCCGCCGCGAGCCGGCCGGACGAGCAAGACCAAGGAAAGGGGATCATCTCCTCATGAAAAAGATCGCCTTCGCGATCGCCCGCATCGCGTTTTATCTCGGCGTGTTCTACGCCCTGCTGTACGGGCTGAACCATCTGTACCGGATCGACTGGACCGCTCCGTTCGTCGAGCTGCTCGGCCGCAATCCGGCCTTGTTCATGGCGACGCTGTTCGCGTCGATCACGCTTGTCTACGCGCTTGCCTTCGCAGGCGTCCGCCGCCTGACGCGCGGCGGATCGCCCTCGCTGGCCGAAGCGGCGGGACTGCGCCGCCTGCCGGCTGGAGCCGCGCTCGGCTGCGCGCTCATCGGCGTGCTCGGCTGCCTGTTCAGCATCGGCCTGATCGAGATTCCCGCCGTCGCGGAAGCCTATCCGTCGATTCCGGCGCTCGTGGACGACCTGCTGCGCGGCGATCATCTGCTGCTCGCCATCCTCGGAGCGGGACTTGTCGCTCCGGCTTACGAGGAGCTGCTGTTCCGCGGGCTCATCCTGCGGGAGCTGCGAGGCATGATGCCGGCCGCGGCGGCGCTGCTGCTGCAGGCGCTCGCATACGCCTATTTCCAGCCGAGCCCGGCGCTCTCGGCCATCGGCTTCGGCTCGGGGCTGCTGTACGGCTACCTGCGCCTCTCGCTGAACTCGCTGTGGGCGCCGATCCTCGTGCAGATCACGGCGATGAGCCTGATCTTCGCGGCCAAGCCGGCCGGCGTCTACGAGGCGGTCGGCTCGCTGGGCGGGGCCGGCGCGGCGTCGGTCGCGGCGGGCAGCCTGCTGCTGATGCTCGCCGCCGCCGGATGGCTGCGGCTCCGCTACGCCTCGCGGCAGCGGCTGGCGGACGCCGCCGGCGAGCGCGCGAATTTGAGGGAAAGGACGGTCCAAGGATGAACAAATGGAAAGACGGCCTGCTGCGTCCCGTCGTCATCATCGGCATCTATTTCGCCTGGTTCTTCACGGTTACGACGCTGTTCTTCGACTATGTGTACCGGGATACGGCCTGGTTCCAGAAAAATACGCTCGTCACGATCCTGCTCAACGACATCGTCGGCCTGCCGCTCATGATCGGCGCGATCTGGCTGCTGTTCCGCCAGAATCTGTTCCGCGAGGCCCGCTTCCGGCGGATCGAGCCTTCGTCCGTGCTGATCTGCGTCTGGATCGGCCTCGGCGCCGGGCTGTTCACGGCCGCGTTTTCGCAGCTGCCGCTCATCCGCTCGTCGGACTACCAGTTCCAGACGCTGTTCGACTACATCAACCGCGCCGACTGGTATGTCTTTCTCGGATTCCTGCTGCTCGGCAACGTGTATAAGGAAACGCTGTTCCGCGGGCTGCTGCTGAACAGCTTCCGCCGGCTCATGCCGGTGTGGGCGGCGATCGCGCTCCAGGGGGCGCTGTACGGCGCGCTGTTTTTCCTCGGCGACGTGCCGCTGTCGCTCTACGGCTTTCTCGGAGCGGTGCTGTTCGGCCTGCTCTACGTCCGGCTCGACTCGATCTGGGCCCCGATCGCCGCGCAGATCGCCTGCCAGGGGCTGCAGTACGCGCTTTGGCATTACGCGCCGGATCTCGGCGGCGCATCGGCGCTCTCCGTCATCATGGCCGCTTCGCTGGCGATGATCGCCGCGGGCGTGCTGCTCCTGTTCAAAAGGCGGCCGGCGGAAAAGGCGCCGGCCGGAAGGACGGCGAGCGCATGAGAACGCTGCGCGCGTTCGCCGAGGCGCTGCTCTATGTCGGCCTGTACGCCGCCATCCTGACGCTCGCCAGCAGCTATCTGTACGGCAGCGGCTCGCCGTCCGCCCTGCGCGAGTGGCTCGCCGCCAATCCGAACGGCCTGCTGCTGCTCGTCAATCCGCCCGTGCTGCTTGCCTATGCGCTGCTGCTGCGGCTGCAGCGCGTCGGGGCGGCGGAGCTCGGCCTCGGCCGGCCCCCGCGCGGATGGGCGGCCCCGGCTCTGTCGGGCGTCTGGCTCGGGCTGTTCATCGCCTCGTTCACCGGCCTGCCGCTCGTCCGCGAGGAGCTGCCTGCGATCGCCGGACTGGCCGGCTTCGTGGCCGGCGGCAGTCCGCTCGTCTTCCTGCTCGGCAGCCTGCTGCTCGGCTCCTTGCTGGAGGAGCTGCTGTTCCGCGGCCTGCTGCTGCGGGCGTTCCGCCGCAGCTTCGGCCTTGCCGCCTCCGTCGCGCTGCAGGCGCTGCTGTTCGGCGCGGTGTTCCTGAATGTCCAGACCGGCCTGTTCGCGGCGCTCGGCGCGCTCGTCTACGGCCTGCTGCGCGCGGCGGGCGGCTCGCTCTGGATCTCGCTCGGCGCGCATCTGCTCAGCACCGCCTCCGTTTATGCCGCGGCGCTCCTGCTGCGCGGCGCTCCGGCCAGCCTGCTGCTGATCCTCGCGGCGGGCAGCGCGGCGGCGCTTGCGCTGCATCTGGCGCTGACGCTCGGAGGCGGCCGCCGTGCGGCGGCTCCGCGGCTCGAGGCGCGCGGCTGATGCCGCGGCGCGGTTCATCGTCTTCGTTGTCAACTGCCTGGAAAAAGGGGGCCATACGATGTTTGACCTAAGCAAGCTCGGCGGCGCTGCCGTTCCGGCTGCTGCCGCAGGCATGGAGCCGGCTGCCGGCCTCGTGTCCGCGGCGGAGGCGGCCGCCGGCCACGAGATCGCGATCATCGGCTTCGCGGCGCGGATCGGCGCGGCGAGCGAGCCGGAGGAGCTGGCGCGGCTGCTCGGCGCGGCCGACGACCGCATCGGTCCGCTGCCGGAGACGCGCCGGCTGGAGCTGGAGCCTTATTTGCGGGGGCTCGGCCTGGACCCGTTGGAGGCGGAGTTTTTCGAAGGCGCGTTCCTCGACGATATCTCCTCGTTCGATCCGGAGCTGTTCCGCCTGTCGCCGAAGGAAGCGTCGCTGATGAATCCGAACCAGCGGCTGTTCCTGATGGCGGCGCGGCAGGCGATCGAGCAGGCCGGCTATGGAGGGAGCGCGCTCGGCGGCTCGCGGACGGGCGTTTATGTCGGCTACAACGCCGATGCCCAGCATGACTACAAGCGCATGATCGAGGCGCTCTGTCCGGAGGAGCTCGGCTCCTCGGCGCCCGGCAACCTCAGCTCGATGATCGCCGGGCGGGTAGCGTACCTGCTCGACCTGCACGGGCCTGCGCTGCAGGTGGACACCGCCTGCTCCTCGTCGCTCGTCGCCGTGCATCTCGCCTGCCAGGCGATCCGCTCCGGCGACTGCGACGCGGCGGTCGCAGGCAGCGTCAAGATCAATCTGCTTCCGCTCGACAGCGGCGTGAGGCTCGGCATGGAAGCCTCGGACGGACGGGCGCGTCCGTTCGACGACGAGGCGGACGGCACCGGCATGGGCGACGGCGTCGTCGCCCTGCTGCTCAAGCCGCTCTCCGGGGCGCTGCGCGACGGCGACTTCATCCACGGCGTCATCAAAGGCAGCGCGGTCGGCCAGGACGGCAGCTCCGCGGGCATCACCGCTCCGAACGCGCTCGCCCAGGAGGATGTCGTCGTCCGCGCCTGGGAAGACGCCGCGGTCGATCCCGAGTCGATCGCCTATGTCGAAGCGCACGGCACCGGCACCTCGCTCGGCGATCCGATCGAGATCGAAGGCTTGACGAGGGCGTTCCGGCGCTATACCGACAGGCGGCAGTTCTGCGCGGTCGCCTCCGTCAAAAGCCAGCTCGGCCATCTCGACCATGCGGCCGGCATCGCCGGCCTGCTGCGCGGACTGCTGGCGATGAAGCGGGGCGAGCTGCCGCCGAACGCGCATTTCCGGCGCCCGAACCGCAGCATCGGCTTCATCGGCTCGCCGCTGTACGTCAATGCCGAGCCGGCGCCGTGGCCTCGCCGCGGCGGTCCGCGCCGCATGGGCGTCAGCGCCTTCGGCATGAGCGGCACGAATGCCCATGTCGTGCTGGAGGAAGCCCCTGCGCCTGCGCCCGTCCGGTCTGCGGAGGGAGACGGCAGGCCCGGCCTGCTCGTCCTCTCGGCCCGCTCCGCCGCCGGGCTATCCGGTTATGCGGAGCGGATGCTCGCCTGGCTGGCGACGGACGACGCGCAGGCGGCCGGGCTGGATGCGATCTGCGGCACGGCGGCGCTCGGCCGCAGCCATGAGCGCTATCGGCTGGCGATCGCCTGCGCCTCTGCGGAGCAGCTCGCGCTCGCCTTGGCGGAAGCGCTGGCGGCGGGGCTGGATGGCGCGGCGGCAGGCGTCGAGGGCGACGCCGGGAATGAGGCAGAGCGCGCTGTCGAGCAAGCTGATGAGCAAGCCGCCGAGCGCGCTGACGGAAGCGGCGCGCGGCTCGGCGCGAATGGCGAAGCCCGCTGGGAAGCCGACGGCATGGCGCTGCGGCTGCGCTCGTCGAGGCTGGAGGCCGCTACGGCCGTGTTCTGCGGCGCGCTGCCTCCAGCCGGACGGAGCTTGGATGCGAGCTCGTCTGGATCGCCGCTTTGGAGCGGAGGCGAGGCGGCTGCGGGGCCAGCGGAGCGGCGCTCGTCCGGCTCCGCTGTCGACGCCGAGGAGGCGGCCGAGCTCGCGCGGCATTACGCCGAAGGGGGGATGCCGCGCTGGGCGCGCCTGCATCCGCCGGGCTCGCTGCGCCGGGCTCCGCTGCCGAGTCCGCCGCTGGAGCTGCGCCGCTGCTGGCTGCAGCCCGCGCCGAGCGCCCGCTCGGAGGAGAGCCGGGATGAGAGACGGAATGATAGATGGAATGATAGATGGAATGAGAGACAGGATGCGCGAGAAATGGAAAGGAGGGAGATGACGGAACAAGCCGCCGCTGCGGTCCGGCTGACAGATGCCGCGGCTGATGGAGAAGCGGAGGCCGGCATCGCAGGCAGCTCTCGCCTGGAGGCGCTGCAGGCGGCTGCCGACGCCTGGGGCGAGGCGCTCGGCTATGGGGAGCTGAGCGTGCGCTCCAGCTACTATGAGCTCGGAGGCGACTCGATTCTCGCGCTGCGCACGGTCGGACGGCTGTCGAAGCGTCTCGGAATCGAGGTGGCCGTGCACGAGCTGCTGGGGCAGCCGGTGCTCGGCGACTTCGCGGCGATGCTGCAAGCGAGGCTGGACGCGGTCCGCGCGGCGCGGCGGGAAGCCGGCAGCGGCGGCCTGGCCGCGGCGGCGCTGGAAGCGCCGGCGAGCGCGGAGCCGGACGGTTCTTCGCGGCAAGAGCCGCCGCAGGCTGCCGGATCGCCGCAGAGGCCATCGTCGGCGTCGTCCGATCCATCGCAGACGGCCGGATCGCCGCAGAGGCCATCGTCGGCGTCGTCCGATCCGTCGCAGACGCTCGGATCGCCGCCAGGGGGCGAAGCGCCGCTTCCGGGCTTCCCGCTGCCGGCCGAACCTTTGCCGCAGTTGGAGGCCGGCGCTGCGGAAGGCGCCGCGGCGCCGATTCCGCTCGTCGCCGAGCAGCCGCATTACGCGGTGTCCTCGTCGCAGCGCCAGATGTACCTGCAGCAGCAGGCGCAGCCGGAGGACCGCAGCTACAACCTGCCGGAGCTGCTCCAGCTGTCCGGCGAGGTCGACGCGGACCGGCTCGAGGAGGCGATCCGCGCCTTGATCCGCAGGCATGAGCCGCTGCGCTCCTCGTTCGCGATCGTCGACGGCGAGCTCCGCCAGTTCGTCCATGCGGACGCGCCGTTTCGGCTCGGCCGGCTGGAGGCGGAGCCGGAAAGGCTGGACGAGACGCTCCGCGCGCTGTCGCAGCCGTTCCGGCTCTCGCAGGTCCCGCTGCTGCGGGCGGCGCTCGTCGCGACCGGCTCGAATTCGCCGCTGCTGTTCCTCGACCTGCATCATATCGCCTCCGACGGCATGTCGGCGGGCATTCTGCTCGAGGAGCTGCTGACGCTGTACGGCGGGGGCATGCTGCCGCCGCTGCCGCTGCGCTATCGCGATTATGCCGATTGGCAGCAGCGGACCCTCGGCTCGGAGCGGCTGGAGGGGCAGCGCCGGTACTGGCGGGAGCGGATCGCGGACGACTGGCCGCTGCTGGAGCTGCCCGCCGATTTTCCCCGACCGCCGATCAAGGACGGCAAAGGGGCGACGTTCGAGCTCGACCTCGAGCCCGGCCTGGCGGCGGCGGTCAAGCGGTTCGCGGCGGCGAGCGGCTGCACGCCGTTCGTCGTCCTGCTGGCCGCCTATCAGGCGCTGCTGGCCAAGCATGCGGGCGCCGAGGATATCGTCGTCGGCACGCCCGCCGCTGGCCGGCCGTCGCCGCAGCTGGAGCGGCTGGCCGGCATGTTCGTCGGCACGCTGCCGCTGCGGGCGAAGCCGGCTGCCGCCAAGACGTTCGCGGCGTTCCTCGCCGAAGTGCGGGAGACGGTGCTCGAGGCGTTCGCGCACGGCGACGTGCCGTTCGAGGAGCTGGTCCGCATGGACGGGCGCCGCGATCCGAGCCGCAGCCCGCTGTTCGACACGATGTTCATCATGCAGAACCTGCGCATCCCGGATCGCGGCGAAAAGGGACTTTCCTATACTCATCGACGCTACGAGCATGGCACGGCCAAGTACGACCTGATGGTCCAGGCGGTCGAGCGGCCGGACGGGCTGCGGCTCGTCGTCGAATACGCGGTCTCGCTGTTCCGCGAGCAGACCGCGCGCACGCTGCTCGACCGTTATGTCCGCCTGCTCGGCGCCTTCCTCGCCGATCCGGAGCGGACGCTCGGCGAGGCTGACATGCTGTCCGCCGCGGAGCGGGAGCAGCTGGAGCGCTTCGGCCGGGGGCCGGAGCTCGGGCTGCCGCCCGTAAGAGCCGAGCGGCTGGTCGAGGCTTGGGCGGCGGAGCGGCCCGACGGCGTTGCCGTCATCGGCAAGGATGGCGCGCTCACGTATCGCGAGCTGAACGAGCAGGCGGAGCAGGTGGCTGAGCTGCTGCGGCGCGAGGGAGCGGAACGCGGCTCGATCGTCGCCGTGCTCGCCGAGCGCTCGCCTGCCATGGTCGCGGCGATGGTCGGCGCGCTCAAAGCCGGCGCCGCCTACCTGCCGCTCGATCCCGCCGCGCCGCCGGAGCGGATCGCCTCCATGCTCCAGGACAGCGGCGCCTGCCTCGTGCTGACGGACCTGCCGGAGGAGGCGCCGGCGCGCGCGGCGCTTGCCGGAGCCAGGGAGCTGAGGCTGTCCGCAGCGCTGCTGGAAGCAGATGCAGGCAGCGCCTGGAGCGCAGCCAGCGGGACGGGCGCAGCCGGCAGGAGCGCAGCCAGCGGCAGGAGCGCAGCCAGCAGCTGGAGCGCCGGCGGCGTCGGCAGCCGGGCGGATCAGGCAGGCCCAGCCCCGGCGGCGGACCGCTTCTCCCCGTCCGCATCGGCGAGTCCGCAGGCTTTGCCGCAAGCCTTACCGCAAGCCTTACCGCAAGCCTTACCGCAAGCCTTGCCGCAAGCCTTGCCGCAACACTTGCCGCAAGCCTCTGCGGACGGCGGCCTGCTCTCGCCGGAGGACCCGATGTATGTCATCTACACATCCGGCTCGACCGGGCGGCCGAAGGGCGTCGTCGTCCCGCATCGGGCGTTCCACGCCTTCGCCGCCTCGATGAGCCGGCTGCTCGGCGGCGTCGGTCCGGACGACCGCTGCCTCAGCCTGACGAGCCTCGGCTTCGACGTCAGCGTCTGCGAGCTGTTCCTGCCGCTGCATGCGGGGGCGGCGATCGTGCTCTATCCGGACGACCGGCTGCTCGATCCGCCGCGCATGGCCCGGGTCATCGCCGAGGAGGGCGTCACGTTCGCCTATCTGCCTCCGACGCTGCTCGGCGACGTTGCCGGCGAGCTGGAGCGGCTCGCCGCAGCCGGGGCGGAGCTGGCGCTGTCCCGGCTGCTCGTCGGCGTCGAGCCGATCCGCAGCGGCGTGCTGGAGCGCTTCGCGGCGCTGCGTCCGGGCATGGCGATCGTCAACGGCTACGGGCCGACCGAGGCGGCCGTCTGCGCGACCGCCCATGTGTTCCGTCCCGGCGGCCCGCCGGAGGCGATCGTGCCGATCGGCGGCCCGATGCACGAGACCGACATCATGCTGCTCGGCTACGGAAACGCGCCGGTGCCGCCGGGCGCGCTCGGCGAGCTGTGCATCGCCGGCAGCCATCTGGCGCTCGGCTATCTCGGCCGGCCGGAGCTGACCGCCGAGCGCTTCGTGCCCGACCCGCGCCGGCCGGACCGGCTGCTGTACCGGACCGGCGACCTGGCGCGCTGGCTTCCGGACGGCCAGGCGATGTACGCCGGCCGCATCGACCGGCAGCTCAAGATCCGCGGGGTGCGGATCGAGCCGGCCGAGATCGAGGCGAGGCTGCTGCAGCTGGACGGCGTGCGCGAGGCGGTCGTCGACGCCCGCGTCCTCCCGGACGGAGACAAGCAGCTCTGCGCTTATGTCGTGCTCTCCCGCGAGGGCGGGACGAGCGGGCTGCGCGACGAGCTGAAGCGGCTGCTGCCGGAGGCGATGCTGCCCTCCTTCCTGATCGAGCTGCCGCGCATCCCGCTGACGCGCAGCGGCAAGGTCGACCGCCAGGCGCTCCCGGAGCCGCTCTCGCAGGCGCACGGCGGCGTGCCGGACGCGAGCGCCGCTCCGTCGACCGAGACCGAGCGGCGGATCGCCGCGCTTTGGCGGGAGACGCTCGGAGTCGAGCGGGTCGGCCGCACGGACGGCTTTTTCGAGCTCGGCGGCCATTCGCTCAAGGCAGCCGCGCTGGCCGGCCGCATCCGCCAGTCGTTCGGAACGGAAATGCCGCTGCGGGCAGTATTCGAGCATCCGACCGTCGCGGGCATGGCGGCATGGCTGGAGACGGCGGCAAGCGGAGGCAGCGCCGCGACCTGGGGCATCGAGCCGCAGGCCGCGAGCCTGCCGGGCGCCGGCACGGAGCGGGGCATGGCGGCGGAGGCCGGCCGCGCCGGGGAGCGAGCGCTCGGATCGGCCCATTCGATTCCGCGCGCGGAGGAGCGTCCCTATTATCCGATGTCGCGGACGCAGCGGCGGCACTATGTGCTGGAGTGGCTCGGCGGCGGCAGCGCCGCCTACCATGTGCCGCTCGCGCTGCTCATCCGCGGTCCGCTGGACGCGGCGCGGCTGGAAGGCGCGTTCCACGGCCTGATCGCCCGTCATGAGACGCTGCGCACGGCGTTCGTCCACGAGCGGGAGGAGTTCCGGCAGATCATCCGGCCGGAGGCGGAGTTCAAGCTGGAGCTTGGCCGTCTCGACGAGGAGGAGAGGCGGGGGCTGCGCTCCGGTCCGCAAGGGGCGGCTGCCGCGCAAGCGGTCCGCCGGCGGATGGCGGAGCTGCTCCGTCCGTTCCGGCTCGATGCTCCTCCGCTGCTGCGGGCGCGGCTGCTGGAAGGCGATGCCGACCGCCATGTGCTGCTGCTGGATTTCCACCATCTCGTGACGGACGGGCTGTCCATGCCCATCGTCCTGCGGGAGCTGCTCGCGCTGTACGACGGCCGGGAGCTGCCGCCGCTGCCGATCCGCTACCGGGACTATGCGCTGTGGCAGGAGCGGAGGCTGGCGGAGCCGCCGCCCGGGCGCTGGCTGGAGCGGCTAGCGGGCGAGCTGCCGCCGCTCGAGCTGCCGCTCGACCGTCCGCGTCCGGCTGCGCGCTCCGGACGGGGAAGGCGGCTGGAGTTCGTTTTCGACGAGGCGACGAGCGCCGCGATCGCCGGCTTCGCGCGCGGCGAGGGCGTGACGCTCTACACCGCGCTGCTCGGCGCTTATATGAGGCTGCTCGCCGTCTACGGCGGAGCGGCCGAGGTTCGCGTCGGGTCGCCGGCGGCCGGCCGCTCGCATCCGGACGCCGACGGGCTCGTCGGCCTGTTCGTCCATACGCTCGTCCTGCGCGGCTATCCGGCCGCCGAGCGTCCGCTCGGCGAGTTCCTGCAGTCGCTGCAGCAGGACGCGCTGGAGGCGCTGGAGCATCAGGAGCGTCCGTTCGAGGAGCTGCTCGAAGCGCTCGGAGCGCAGCCGGCGGACGGACGGCAGCCGCTGTTCGACTGCATGTTCGCGCTGCAGAACATGGAGCTGCCGGCTCTGGAGGGAGGCGGGCTGACCGCCGAGACGCTGCCGCTCGATGCCGGCACGGCCAAGTGCGATCTGCTGCTGGAGGCGGCGGAGCGGGACGGGCGGCTGCATTTTCAGCTGGAATATGATACGGAGCTGTTCGCGGACGCGACCGCGTCATGGATCGCCCGGCATTATGCGCAGCTGTGGAAGGAATGGCTCCGGCCCGGCGCGGCTTCGCGGCCGCTGGAGGAGCTGGGCTTGATCGACGGCGAGGAGCGGCGCGAGCTGCTCGGCGAGGTCCGTCAACGGAAGGGAGAGGCGACGATGAACAAGATAGAGGGCGCGGCAGAACCGGAGCGCGCCGGGACGGAAAGCGGCTGGTGCAGCATGATGCGGCAGTTCGAGGAGCAGGTCCGGCTGCGGCCGGACGCTCCCGCCGTGCACGCCGGGGAGGAGACGTGGACGTACGCGGAGCTGAACGCGCGGGCGAACCGGCTCGCCCATGCGCTGAGGGAGAAGGGCGTCGGGCCGGAAAGGCTCGTCGTCGTCATGGCGGCGCGCTCGCCGCGGCTGCTCGCGGCGCTGCTTGCCGTGCTCAAGGCGGGCGGCGCGTTCCTCGCGGTCGATCCGTCGTATCCGGAGGAGCGGATCCGCTGGATGCTGGAGGACGCCGGAGCGGCGCCGGCGCTCGTCGAAGCCGCCTATGCCGGCCGCGCGGCCGGCGCCGCCGAGGAATGGCGGCTCGAGGAGCTGGAGGCGACGTCCGCGCTTCTGCCGGCGAGCGATCCGGAGCCGGTCAGCCGGCCGGAGCATCTCGCCTATGTGCTGTACACGTCCGGCTCGACCGGCCGTCCGAAGGGCGCGATGATCGAGCATCGCGGACTGGCGAGCTTCCTGCGGCAGTTCGCCGCGCGGTTCCCGTTCGCCGCCGGGCAGGGCGTGCTGGCGATGGCCGCCGTGTCGTTCGATATTTTCCTCGTGGAGACGCTGCTGCCGCTGACGCTCGGCATGCGCGTCGCGCTCGCCCGGGAGGAGGAGCGCGGCGACGCCGATTCGCTGAGCCGGCTCGTCGAAAGGCATGAAGTCGACGTGCTGCAGCTGACGCCGAGCCGCTTCAAGTGGTGGGCGGCGCAGCAAGGCGCGACCGCCGCGTTCCGGCGGCTGTCCGTGCTGTTGATCGGAGCCGAGCCGCTCGCGCCGTCGCTGCTGCAGCGGGTCAAGGCGGCGACGGACGCGCGCATCTTCAACCTGTACGGGCCAACCGAGACGACGGTATGGACGTCCGTGCAGGAGGTGACGGAGCTGGCCGCGGACGAGGCGATTACGATCGGAACGCCGATCGAAGGCGCCCACATGGTCGTGCTCAGCGCCAAGCTCAAGCTCGCGCCGACAGGGGTCATCGGCGAGATCTGCATCGGCGGCGAAGGCGTCGGGCGCGGCTATCTCGGCCATCCGGAGTGGAGCGAGGGCGCATTTGCCGAGCATCCCTATCGGCCGGGCGAGCGCCTGTACCGGACCGGCGACCTCGGGCGGCGGCTCGCGAGCGGCCAGTTCGTCTACGCCGGTCGCCGCGACCATCAGGTGAAGATCCGCGGCCATCGGGTCGAGCTCGGCGAGGTGGAGCGGCTGGCGCAGGAGGCTCCCGGCATCCGCGAGGCGGTCGTGACGGCCTTCGACGAGGAGGACGGAGAGCAGGCGCTGTGCCTGTATGCGGTGGCGGAGCCCGGCCTGGAGGACGGCGCGGACGAGCGGACGAGGACGTATTTGGCGGCGCGGCTGCCAGGCTACATGATTCCCGCGTATCTCATGCTGCTGGAGCGGATTCCGCTGACGCCGACCGGCAAGATCGACCGCAAGTCGCTGCCGAAGCCGCAGGCGCGCGGCGCGGCGGCGTTCGAGCCGCCGGCGGGAGAGCTGGAGCGGCGGCTGGCCGGGCTGTGGCGGGACGTGCTCGGCCAGGAGCGCATCGGCCGCCGGGACGGATTTTTCGAGCTTGGCGGCCACTCGCTCAAAGCGGCGACGCTGGCGAGCCGCATCGCCCGCGAGTTCGGAGCCGACGTCCCGCTGCGGGAGCTGTTCCAGCATTCCACGCTGAGCGCGATGGCGGAGCGGATCGGAATGTCCGCCGCGGCGTTCGAGCCGATCCCGCGCCAGCCGGAGCGGGAGGAGGGATATCCGATGTCCCCCGCGCAGCGCCGCTTGTACCTGATGCAGTGGATGGCCGGCGAGGCGGCGATGTACCATGTGCCGTTCGCGGTCGACATCCGCGGCGCTCTGGACGCGGAGCGGCTCGAGCGGGCGTTCGGGGAGCTGGCCCGGCGTCAGGAGAGCCTGCGCACGACGTTCCATTACGAGGACGGCGAGTTCCGGCAGAAGATCCATCCGCCGTCGGGCTTCGCGCTCGAGCAGGCTTCCGAGCTCGGCAGGCTCGCGGCGGAGGAGCTGGCGTCCGGCGGCGGGCTGCCGGTGCAGAGGCTGATGAAGGCGTTCATCCGCCCGTTCTCGCTCGATCGCGAGCCGCCGGCGCGAGCCGCGCTGCTGCAGCTCGGTCCGGAGCGCCATCTGCTGCTGCTCGACCTGCATCATATCGCGACCGACGGCGTATCGACGTCGCTGCTCGTTCGCGAGCTTGGCGCCCTCTATGCCGGCGAGGAGCTGCCGGAGCCGCCGATCGGCTGCCGCGACTTCGCCGTCTGGCAGCTGGAGCGGCTCGAGTCGGAAGCGATGCGCGAAAAGGAGGCGTACTGGCTTGCCCTCTACGAGGAGCTGCCGCCGGCGCTCGAGCTGCCGCTCGACCGGCCGCGTCCGGCCGCGCCGAGCTTCCGCGGGGCGACGCTGGAGCGGCGCCTCGGCCGGGAGCTGACGGCGGCCGCCGAGCGGCTGGCGGCGGCGCGAGGGGCGACGCTGTTCGCCGTGCTGCTCGGCGCCTACGGCATCCTGCTGGCGAAGTACGCCGGGGAAGAGGACATCGTCGTCGGCACGCCGGTCGCCGGGCGCGGCCATCCCGACGTCGAGCCGCTGATCGGCATGTTCGTCAACACGGTCGCGCTGCGGCTGCGGCCGGCGGGCGAGCTGGCGAGCGGCGACTACATGCGCGGCGTGCAGCGCGATCTCGTCGACGCGCTCGACCGTCAGGACTATCCGTTCGAGCGGCTCGTCGAGCGGCTGGGGCTGCAGGCGGAGGCCGGCCGCAACCCGCTGTTCGATACGATGTTCATCCTGCAGAACATGGAGCATCCGGAGTTCCGCGCCGGCGGACTCGCGCTGGAGCCGCTGCCGTTCGATCCGGGAGTCAGCAAGTTCGATCTGACGCTGGAGGCGGCGGCGAGAGACGGCGAGCTGTCGGTCACGTTCGAATATGCGGCCGACCTGTTCGAGCCGGACACGATCGAGCGGCTGGCCCGGCATTACGAGGAGATCTTGCGCCAGCTGTGCGCGGATGCCGATGGCGCGCGCGCCATCGAAGATTTCGAAGTCGAGACGGAGGAGGCATGGGGATGAAGCTGACGCTGGAGCGCAAGCCTTTCGGCGACTTCTGGATGAACTGCATGCTGAACCAGGCGTTCAGCATCGCGCAGTCGGTCCATCCGAGCTACCGCGATGCGGCGTATCTCAATCTGTACCGCTATTTCCGCTGGGAGGCGGCGACCGACCGCGAGTTCCGCTATCCGACGATCGACTCGCTCTATTATTTGAGCGACACGGAGTGGGAGAAGTTTCCGCTGACCGGCGTCATCCGCCGGATCGTGCCGATGCATTTCCGCGACGAGAGCCGCATGCTGGACGAGATCCGCGACGTGCTGCGGAGCGGGCGCAATCTGAGCCTGAACGTCGATCTGTTCGGCTGGCTGCCGGACAGCATGGCGTGGCAGAAGTTCCATTGGTACCATTACTCGCTGTTCAACGGCTTCGACGAGGAGAAGGGCGTCTTTTACGTCATCGACGACACGCTGGCGGGCTACGGGGAGCATGAGGTGCCGGAGGAGCGGGTGCGGGAGGCGTTCGCGCAGTCGGAATACAAGCTCGATCCGGGCTATGCCGGCCCGGCCTGCTACGTCTATGAGCTGCAGCCGGACATCGTCCCGTTCGAGCTGAGGCTGGAGGAGGTCGCGGCGCACGCGGACCGGCTGTCGCAGGAGCTGGAGGCCTTCGGCATGGACGGCATGTGGCGGGTCGACGAGGCGGAGGGGGAGAAGCGGGAGCAGCAGCTGACGTACGGCCTCGTCGGCATCAACATCATCGTCAACCGCCAGGAGGCGAACGCGGGACTGCTCGAGCGGCTGCGCCTGAAAAAGCTGCTGGAGGACGAGCTGCTGGACGAGCTGGACGAGCAGCTCGGCCGCATCCGCGAGGGCTGGGCGGCGCTCAAGCAGCGCTTCGCCGACGGCAGCTTCCGGCGCGAGCGCGACGCCGAGCTGGCCGAGCGCCTGCTGGCGCGGGAGCGCGAGCTGTGGAGCCGGCTCGCGGCCGAGGCATGAGGCCGCTGCGGCTGTTCTGCCTGCCGCATGCCGGCGGCTCGGCTCAGCTGTACCGGCGCTGGGCGGCCGCCGCTCCGCCGGGACTGGAGCTGGCGCCGCTGGAGCTGGCCGGACGGGGAGTCCGGCTCGGCGAGCCGTTTTATCTCGGCATCCGCGAGGCGGCGGAGGATCTGCTCGGCGAGGTGCTGGAGCGGCGGGAGGAGGGCCGCTTCGCGCTGTTCGGCCACAGCATGGGCGCGCTGATCGCCTATGAGCTGGCCGTGCTGCTGCAGCGCGCGGGCGGGCCGCAGCCGGAGGCGGCGTTCCTGTCGGCCAAGGACGCTCCGCAGGTGGAGCGCCGGGAAGCGCCGATTCACGGCTTGCCCGAAGCCCTGTTCATCGAGCGGATCCGCCGTCTCGGCGGCTGCCCGGACGAGCTGTTCGAGCAGCCGGAGCTGCTGCGGCTGTTCCTGCCCGTGCTGCGCGCGGATTTTCGGCTCGTGGAGACGTACCGCCATCAGGACGCGCCGCTGCTGGAGACGCCGGGCGTCGTGATGGGCGGCCGCGCGGACGGGACGCTGTCGGGGTCTTTGGGCGAGTGGCGGCGCTGGTTCGCCGCTCCTTGCCGACTGGAGCTGTTTGAGGGCGGACATTTCTACGCGCAGGAGCGCCATCCCGAGCTGCTGCGGCGGATCGCGGACATCCTCGGGCTCGCACCGGAGAGGGGAGGAGCCGCGCTCGCGCCGCTGGCATCCGGCGCGGGCGGAGGCAGGCTCGGCCTTGGGGGCATAGAGGAAGGGAGGAATTCTCGATGAGAAAAAGACCGGCGCCTGCGCTGCTGTTTCCCGGCCAGGGCTCCCAGCGTCCCGGCATGGGACGGGCGCTGCTGGAGCGGCATGCCGAAGCCCGCGCGGCCGTCGAGGAGGCCGGCGACGCGATCGGAGCCGACCTCGCCCGTCTGCTGCGGGACGGCTCGATGGAGGAGCTGACGCGCACCGAGATCGCGCAGCCGGCGATCCTCGCCGTATCGGTCGCGATGTACCGCGTCTACCGCGGCAGCCTCGGCGGGCCGCCGCCTGGCTGGCTGGCGGGGCACAGCCTCGGCGAGTTCAGCGCCTTGGCTTGCGCCGGCGCGCTGCCGCTCGGCGACGCGGCCCGGCTCGTGCAGGCGCGCGGCCGGCTCATGGCCGAGGCGGCGCGGCGGCAGCCGGGCGGCATGGCCGCCGCGCTCGGCATCGCGCCGGAGCGGGCCGAGGCGATCTGCCGCGAGATCGCGGCGGACGGACGGTTCGGCGTCGTCGTCCCGGCGAACTACAACGCCGCCGCGCAGACGGTGCTGTCCGGCCATTTCCCGGCGCTGGAGGAGGCGGCGCGCCTCGTCCGCGAGGCGGGAGGCAGCACGGTCCGCCTCGCCGTCGGAGGCGCGTTCCACAGCCCGCTCATGGCTTCGGCCGCCGCGGCGTTCGGCGAGGAGCTGAGCGCGGCTCGGCTCGGCTCGCCGCTGCTGCCCGTGCTCTCCGGCGTCACGGGCCGGCGCATGCCCGGCTCAGCGGCCGCGCTGGCGGAGCTGCTGCAGCGCCAGCTGACCGCTCCGGTGCGTTGGACGGCGGTCATGGCGAAGCTGGCGGAGCTCGGAGCTCGAGCGGCGGTCGAGGCCGGACCGGGCGCCGTGCTGCAGCGGCTCGCCGCTGGCTCCGGCATCCGCGTGCTGGCGATGGACGAGGAGGCGGCGTTCGGAGAGCTGGAGGAGACGCTGCGGCGCGGCCGCTGCATCTCCTATCTCGAAGGCTGCCTCGCCGTCGCCGTCGGCACCCGCAGCGAGGAGGACGACCTGCTCGTCTACCGGCGGGAGGTGGAGGCTCCGTACCGCGAGCTGGAGCAGCTGCTGCAGGCGGCCGAGGCGGAGCCGTCCGCGCCTGTCGACGCAGCCCGGCTGGAGCAGGCCGAAAGTCTGCTCGGCCGCCTGCTCGCGGGCAAAGGGCTGCCCGAGGCTGAACGGCGGGAGCGTCTGTCCCGGCTCGCCGCCGCGCATGGCCGCCGGCCGGTCGAGGCCGAGGCGCGATGAAGGGCGTGCGGGCGGAGCTGCTCGTGCTGCGCCTGCCGGAAAGCCCCGGCAGCCTCGCCTGCGAGCGGCTGGAGGCGGCCGTGTCGCCGGAGCGGCGGGAGCGCTGCTCGCGCTTTCGGCGGCGGGAGGACGCGCTGCGCTCGCTGGCCGGCGAAGCGCTGCTGCGGGCCGCGCTGTCGCGGCGGACCGGCAGGCCCGGCGCCGAGCTGCGGCTGGCGGAGAACCGATTCGGCAAGCCCTGCTGGGCGGATGGCCGCTCGGACGGCGGCGGACTGCGGTTCAATGTGTCGCATGCCGGCCGCTGGGTCGCGGTGCTGCTCGGCGGAGGAGAGGTCGGGGTCGACGTCGAGCAGATCAAGCCGCTGCAGCCCCCGTTCCCGGTCGACTGCCTGCATCCGGCCGAGGCCCGGTGGTGGCGTCGCCTGCCCGAGCCGGAGCGGCTGGCGGCATTTTACGAGCTGTGGACGCTCAAGGAAAGCTATGTGAAGGCGAAAGGAATGGGGCTGTCGTTGCCGCTGCATTCGTTCGCGGTGCAGCCGCTGGAGGGAGGCGGAGCGGCTCTCGCTCCGCCGGATGGGGACTGCCGCTTGCGGCTCTATCCGCTGGCGGAGGACATGCGCCTCGCCGGCTGCGCCATCGACGGCAGCTTGCCGTCGAGGCCGGAATTCTGGACGTTCGAGCAGCTGCTCGAACGCGCTGCGCCGAGGCGCTGATCCGCTCAGGGCGGCGACGCCGGTCCGGCTGTCCCGGCCGAACCGGCCGTCTCCGTGCCCGAGCTCAACAAAAAGGCCGTCCCCCGCCGCTTGCGCGCGGCTGGGGACGGCCTTGCTCGTTTCGGACTTTGGCTAGACGACCTTCAGCACCGAGATCATCTTCTCATGGCCGGGACCGCAAGGAATGCTGCACTCGATCTGATACTCGCCAGCCTCGCTGAAGGAATACACCTTCTCGTCGCCGGCGTTCATCTTGACCGAGGTGTTGGCGACGCGGATGCCGTGGATGCCGTCGCTTTCCAGCTTGATGCGCAGCGGCTCGCCTTTCTTGATCGTGTAGCTTTCTTGGTCGAACTTGTAGTTGGTCGCCTTGATGACGAGATCCTGCGTCGGCTCGGCCGTCGTCTCGACGGCTGCGGAAGGCCCGTTCGAGGCCGGAGCGGAGCTGCTGCCGCATGCGGCGGAGATCAGCAGGAAGCCGGCTGCGGCGGCGATCAGCGGGAGGCGGCGGAAAAGGGAACGGTTCATAGTCAGTCTCCTTTCAAATGGGGGCGAAGCCGGTCGGACATGCTGTCCCTATCATACCCCAATCCCGGCTGCGATCGGAATGAGGCGGGCGGCGGAAGGGTTGAACAAATGATGACAATCTATGTAAGCCGCCAGGCTTCGAGGGGAAGCTTGACGGCGCCGGTCTCAGTGCTTTTCCTTCCGCTTGGCCGCATCGAACGGAGTCGGGATGAAGAGGTCGATGATCCCGATGACGAGCGCGGCGAGAATGGCGCCGAGCCAGGTGACGGCGACTCCGCCGACGATGAACTGGGCGATGTAGAGGACGATCACGCTGGCGACGAAGCCGACGATGCCGCGGCCGAACGGGCTCACCCGCTTGCCGAAGATGCCTTCGACCACCCAGCCGAGCAGCGCGATGACGAGCGCGAGCATCAGCGCGCTCCAGAAGCCGCCGACCGTGAACTGGGGCACGATGAAGCCGACGAGCATCAGCACGATCGCCGATACGATGAAGCGGACGACATGTCCGAGAAAGTTCATGCAAGTTCCCTCCAATCGAGTTGTTCCCGTCTTCCGCGCGGCGCGAGGCCGTCGGTTTCGCCGGGTGCACGGCATTAGCATGGCCGGAATCGGGCCATTTCATGTAGGAAGAGTTCTCGACCCGTGCGCCTGCCGTGCCCATCCGTTATAATGGCCCTAGAGAGGAGCTGTGGACCGTTCGTGGACAGCAAAATTTTAAGCACGCTTGAATATTCCAAGATCATTCATCAATTGATTCAACATACAGCGACTCCGATGGGCCTGCGGATGGCCGAGGAGCTCGCCCCTTCGTCCGCGCTCGAGGACGTCGTCCGCTCGCTGCAGGCGACGGCCGAGGCGGCGAACGCCTACCGGCTCAAAGGGAATCCGCCCTTCCGCGGCGTGGCGGACATCCGCGCCCATCTGAAGCGGGCTGCGATCGGCGGCACGCTGAGCCCCGGCGAGCTGCTCGAGGTCGCGCTGACGGCGCGCGGAGCGCGGCGGGTGCGCAGCCATGTGCTGCACCTGCATGAAGAGCATCCGATGCCGCTGCTGGCGCTGCTGGCGGAGGGCATGTATCCTCGGCGCGAGCTGGAGGACGAGATTCTGGCCTGCATCGACGAGAGCGCGGAGGTGCTCGACGGCGCCAGCGTGGAGCTGGGCCGCATCCGCCGCGAGCTGCGTCAAGGCGAAGGCCGCGTGCGGGAGAAGCTGGAGCAGATGCTCCGCTCCTCGTCCGTGCAGAAGATGCTCCAGGATACGCTCGTCACGCTGCGCGGCGACCGGTACGTCATCCCGGTCAAGCAGGAGTACCGCAGCCATTTCGGCGGCATCGTGCACGACCAGTCGAATTCCGGGGCGACGCTGTTCATCGAGCCGGAGGCGGTCGTGGCGCTCAACAACAAGCTGCGCGAGGTCAAGGCGGCCGAGGCGCGCGAGATCGAGCGCATCCTCCAGAAGCTGACGGCGCTGGCGGCCGAGGCGGCCGAGGATCTGGCGATCAACCATGACGGCCTCGCCCAGCTCGATTTCGCCTTCGCCAAGGCGCAGCTCGCGCATGCGATGAAGGCCGAGCTGCCGCTCATGAACGACGAGGGCCGGATCGTGCTGAAGCGCGGCTTCCACCCGCTGCTCGACCGGACCAAGGCCGTGCCGCTGCATCTCGAGCTCGGCTCGTCGCATAGCGGCATCATCGTCACCGGCCCGAACACCGGCGGCAAGACGGTCGCGCTCAAGACGGTCGGCCTGCTCAGCCTGATGGCGATGTCCGGCCTGTTCGTGCCCGCCGACGACGGCACGGAGCTGTGCGTGTTCGACGCGATCTATGCGGACATCGGCGACGAGCAGAGCATCGAGCAGAGCCTCAGCACGTTCTCCAGCCATATGACCAACATCATCCGCATCCTGCGCGACATGACGCCGAGCAGCCTCGTGCTGCTCGACGAGCTCGGCGCGGGCACCGATCCGGCGGAGGGCTCGGCGCTGGCGATCGCGATCCTCGACCATATCCATCGCACGGGCTGCCGGCTGCTGGCGACGACCCACTACAGCGAGCTCAAGGCCTATGCCTACAACCGTCCCGGGCTGATCAACGCCAGCATGGAGTTCGACGTGGCGACGCTCAGTCCGACGTACCGGCTGCTCGTCGGCGTGCCGGGACGAAGCAACGCGTTCGCGATCGCCGAGCGGCTCGGACTGAGCAAGGCGATCATCCAGCAGGCGCGCGGCGAAGTCAGCGAGGAGGACCTGCGCGTCGAGAACATGATCGAGTCGCTCGAGCGCGACCGCCAACGCGCGGAGCAGGAGCGGGACAGCGCCGAGCAGCTGCGCCGCGAGCTGGAGGAGGAGCGCAGCCTGTACGAGGAGGAGCTGCGCCGCTTCGAGGAGCAGCGCGAGCGGCTGCTCGCCAAGGCTCAGGAAGAAGCGCGGCAGGCGGTGCAAAAAGCCCGCCGCGAGGCCGACGAGATCATCCAGGAGCTGAGGCAGCTGCAGCGCGAGGAAGGCGCGGCGGTCAAGGACCATAAGCTGACCGAGGCGCGCAAGCGGCTGGAGGAGGCTTCGCCGCAGCTGGTCAAAGGACGCCAGGGCGCGCGGCCGGCGGCGGCCGAGCGGGCGATCGAGCCCGGCGACGAGGTCAAGGTGCACAGCCTCGGCCAGCGCGGCCACGTCGTCGAGCTGTCCGGCTCGGAGGCGACCGTGCAGCTCGGCATCCTCAAGATGAAGGTCAAGCTGGCCGACCTCGAGCTGCTGAAGCCGGCGCCGGCGCCGAAGGCCGCTCCCAAAGCGGCTTCATCCACGTTGAAACGCACGCGCGACGACAACGTAAAGATGGAATTGGATCTTCGCGGCTCGAACCTGGACGAATCGATCATCGAGGTGGACCGTTTCCTGGACGAATCCTTCCTGGCCGGCATGGGGCAAGTGTACATCATCCACGGCAAGGGGACCGGCGTGCTGCGCGCCGGCATCCAGGATTTCCTCCGCCGCCACTCCCATGTGAAGAGCTATCGGCTTGGCAACTACGGCGAGGGGGGAGCGGGCGTCACGGTCGCGGAGCTCAAGTAATTCCGAGAGGAAGGGATTGGCGTGAGCGGAATCATCGACGGGCTGTTGGGCAATGCCTATGCCTCTTCCCTGATTTATGTCGCCGTGACGATCATGGCGCTCATCTTGTTCCTGACCTTGTTCGAATGGGTCGCCAAGTACAAGTGCTGGGACGAGATCCGCAAGGGCAACGTGGCGGTGGCGATGGCTACCGGCGGCAAGATTTTCGGCATCTGCAACATTTTTCGGTTCTCGGCCGATGCGGGCGATTCCATCTACGGGAGCTTGATCTGGGGGGCGTTCGGCTTCGTCGTGCTGCTGCTCGCTTACTTCCTGTTCGAGTTCATGACGCCCGTTTTCCGCATCGACGACGAGATTCAGCGCGACAACCGCGCGGTCGGCCTGATCGCGCTGATCATCTCGGTGTCGATCTCGTATGTCATCGGAGCGACGATCTGACGGCTTGGGGGAGGTAGACATGAAGTACCTTTGGGGCACTTTGGCCGTGCTGGCCGTCCTGTTCTTTGTGCTCGGCATTTTATATCTGGTATGATCGGGTTCGGACAGCAGGATTGGGAAAGGAGCTGCAGCGATGGAGCATCAGCAGCAGGAGGGCGCGGCGGACATCTGTCCGTGGTGCGACTCCGAATTGGTTTGGGACGAGGAGATCGGTCCCGAGGAAGTCTGCCCGCATTGCAGCAATGAGCTGGGCGGGTACCGGACGCTCAGCGTAGGCGGGGCGCAGGCGGAAGAGGAGGACGAGGGCGCCGGCTTGGCGGCCGGCCATGCCGGCGCTGCCGCTAGGACGGCCGGAGCGGCCTCGCGCAGCGTCGAAGGCTTGGACGAGGAGGCCGACTGGGAGGCGGGCGACGATACCGGCTGGGCCGGAGCGGGACGTCCGCAGTCGTGGCTGCGCGCCGACGAAAAGGTGCAGCGCATCCTCGACGATCAGGAGGAGATGCCGGAATGCCCGTCCTGCCGCGAGTATATGCTGCATGCGGGCACGAACACGCTCGGAGCGGGCTCGTTCTCGCCGGTCGAGCCGCCTTCGCTCAAAAAGCCGCTGCTCCCGGATTCGATCCGGCTGCAGCTGTATGTCTGTCCGAATTGCCATGAGGTATCCACGAAGCTGGACCTCGGCTCGCGGACGTTCCTGGCGGAAAGGCTCGACCAGGAAGATTGATCCGGCGATACGCGAACAGCTCTCCGTCTTGCGGAGGGCTGTTTGCGTTCGGCGCCAGCAGGCCGACGTGACGGCCGCTTGCGAATCATCTCCTCCGCGGCAGGGAACCATTTCCGCATGGAGGTGATGTCCGTGAAAAGCGAAAGCGCGCTCCGTCCCTCGCGCGAGGGAGCGCTGCACGGCCAGCCGCTGCTGCTGCTCGCCGTGCTGACCCTGTACAACGGCGCAAACGCGCTGTCCGGCGTTTTCGTGCCCGTCTATCTGTTCAAGGCCAACCAATCCTACGCGCTCGTCGGCTGGTTCTCGCTGCTCCAATACGCCGCCGGCGGGCTCTGCGTCTATCTGGCCGGCTCGTGGGTGAAGCGCAAGGGCCTCGTCGCTTCCCTGCGCACGGGAATCGCCCTCTCCGGCGGCTTCTACATGGCCGTGCTGCTGCTCGGCGGCAAAGCGGCGGCCTGGGCCGCTCCGCTCGGCCTGCTGAACGGGACGGCGGGAGGCTTCTACTGGCTCGCCTACAACGTGCTTTATTTCGAGATTACGGAAAAGGACAATCGCGACGCCTACAACGGCATGGCGGGCCTGCTCGGCTCCGCGGTCGGCATGGCGGCGCCGTTCCTGTCGGGACTCGTCATCGCAGGCAGCGGCGGCAACAAGGGCTACACGGTCATCTTCAGCGTGTCGCTCGCGCTGTTCGGCGCGGCTGCCCTGCTCAGCGCCAAAATCCGGAAGCGGCCTCCGCAAGGTCGCTACCGCTGGAGCTTTCCGGCCGCCGAGCTGCGTCAGCGGGCGAGTCCTTGGCGGCGCTTCGCGCCGGCGATCGTGCTGCAGGGGCTGCGCGACGGCGTATTCCTGTTCGTGCTTGGACTCGCCATCTACGCCTCGACGGGAGCGGAGCAGAAGGTCGGCACTTATTATCTCGTCACCTCGCTTGTCGGCATGGCCGCCTTTTGGCTTTGCGGCCGCAAGCTCGGACCGGAGCGCCGCCGCGCGGGGATGCTCGTCGGCACGCTGGCGCTCGCCGCGGTGCTGCTGCCTCTGCTCGGCGGCATGACTTACTCGAGCCTGCTGCTTGTCGGCATCGGCACGGCGCTGTTCTCGCCGCTTTATCTCATCCCGATCACCTCGTCGGTGTTCGATCTGATGGGCCGCAGCGAGGAAGCGGCGGCCAGCCGCGTCGAGCTGACCGTGCTGCGCGAGCTTGCGCTGACCGCAGGCCGGCTCGTCGGCGTGCTGGCCTTCATCTACATCGCCGGCCGCTCGGCCCCGGACTCGCCGGCGTTCGCCTGGCTGCTGCTGGCGCTCGGAGCCGCCCCGATCGCCGGCTGGGCCTTCATCCGCGACCGGCTCCGTCCGGAGGACTCAGCCGTCCGTGCCGCGGATCCGGACGGGCATGCCCGCAGGCGCGGATGAACCGCGCGTCCAGCGCCGAAGCTCCTTCGCCGCGCTCGCTCGGCGCTGCCGGACGTACTGGAGGATGACCTCGGGCTCTCCGCCGAACAGCCCGCGATTGGCGGCGCGGCTGGCATCATGCCGGACGGCCGCGGCGATGCCGCCGTGCAGCTCCTCCACGAGACGTCCGATCCGCTCCTCGGTGAAGTCTTCCTCAAGGATGCGTTCGAGCCCTTCGGCGTACGCCCGCTTCCACTCGTCGAACTGCAGCAGCCGGCGCGTCAGCCCGTTGTAGCCCTGCACCCGCACCATGCCGGCGGGGCATAGCTTGCCGTAGCAGTTCCGTCCCCAGGTGCCCTCGTAATCCCAGGGCAGGATGCCGTACTGCTGCCGGGTCGCTTCCTCGTACAACGCGTAGTTCTGCTCGAAGCCGTCGAAGTTTCCGGTCAGCACCGCGCCGGACAGCCAGCGGAAATAAGCGGGCACGTCGAGGCGCTCCTCCAGCAGCTCCCGCAGCTTGGCGTTTTTCAGCCGGTGGATGCCGCGGATGAAGGAGCAGAGGCGGGGCAGCGTCTCGCCGTCGCCCTCGATGAATTCGTAGCCCTCCGCCAGGTCGCGCTTGCGGCGTCCGCTCTCGGAGAGCGAGCGCTCGAAGTTCGCGGAGTCGTTGGCGGCGTACAGAAGCGACCGGTAAGGGATGCCGCGGAGCGCGAAGAAGCGGGAATTGACCGCCTCGATCTCCAGATACAGGCCGCGGCATTCGCCGTTCACGTCCAGCCATACATGGCGGGTGCGCGGCGCCGGCACGCCGATGCCTTCCATGAAGCGGAACGAGAGGGCGTTGCGGATCATCGACGGATCGTCCGCTTCCGCGTTCCAGTGCAGCACCAGCCCGCTGTCGAGGCGAATCTCGTACGATTTCTTCGGATACTCTCTCGTATGCCCTCCCCGATAGCGAAGCCTGGCGCCGTCCGTCCTCCCGCCCGTGGTCAGCTGGACCGGCACATGCTTCCGGCTCCATACGTCGCTGGCGAGATCCGCTTGCGCCTGGGCGCTGATCCGAATGGATCGGACCGCCAATCCGGCTCTCATCGCGCACCGCCTCCTTTTTGTCCGCTCCGTCTCCGCTCTTGCCCATGGGATACCGTATTCCGATCCGGCCGGGTTGGTTCGGGGCGGCTTTCGGGCGGGACAGCCCGGCGAGTCCCCATGCGGGTGGCAGACAGGCCGCATAGGATAGAGCAGAGCGGAAGGCGGCGGCGAAGGCAGAGGCAACGCCCCGCTGCGGGAGGGGATCGAGCTGGAAGGGAACGGGTTGACGACGGTGCAGCTGGAGGATGGCGCGATCGAAGCGCTCGTGCGGGCGAGGCGCAGGGATCTGCTTGTCGCGGACGACCCGCTGCGCGGCAGGCGGATCTACATCCCCCTGCATCAAGTGAAGGGGTTCAAGGGAGCGTTTGCGGCGGAGCCGGCCGTTCCGGCCGGAGGCAGCCGGGCGAGCGGCGCGGTTCCGTCGGCGCAGGCGGACGGAGGGAAGCCGGACGACGACGGGGACGGAGCGGAGGCGCTGCCGACGGGCTATCGGGCGATGCTGCTGGAGGCGAAGGGGACGTTCGCCGAGGTGAGGCTGTCCGCCCGGCAGGCGCTGCACGGCTATCTCGCCGGCGTGATGAACGATTTCGCGCTGTTCTGCACGCCGCTGCACGGGGCGGTGCTGCTGCCGCTGCAGCATGTGCAGGCGCTCTCGCCGTATCCGGCGGGGCTGGCCCCGTACCGGCTGGAGCCGGAGCAGTTTCCGATCCGCCCGCTCTCGCTCGGCCTCTCCCGTCATTTCGAGCAGCAGCTGGAGCGGCTGGAGGGCGAGATGACGGTGCTCTGCCGGGGCTTCCTGCCGGATGTGGCGGGCGTGCTCGGCCCGGTCCGGGACGGCTTCGTTCCGGTCACGGAAGCGGACGGAGGCAGGCTGCTGCTGCCGGTCTCGGCGCTGCGGGCCGTGTTCCTGTAAGGGCGCGGAGGGGCTTGCAGCCCGCTCCGCATACATAACTCGCGCGGCGGAGGGCATTCTATGGCAGGGCAACTCATCCTGTTCACCGATGGAGGTATCCGATGCAGCCGATTACCGGAAAGGAAATGGAATACATCGCCGATTCCATGTCCAATGAAGACCTGCTCGCCAAGCAATGCGCCTGCGCCGCGACGAGCATCAGCGTGCCGGGCGTCAGCCAGGTGCTGAGCGGCATGGCGTCCGCGCATCAGCAAAACTACGCGATGCTGCTGAGCACGCTCCAGCAGCATCAGCAGCTGGCGCCGACGAGTCCGCAGACGAACTGAGCCGAATCTCACCAGGGAGGTCTTGACGATGAACCAGCAGAACCAGATGCAGCAGCCGAAGCTGCCCGACGCCGACTGGGCGTACACGGTGCTCGCCGACCTGAAGCGCGTCGTCCGCGAATACGCGACAGCCGCCACGGAGTCGACCTGTCCGGAAATCCGCAAGCTGTTCACCGACCTGACGAACAGCACCCTGCAGATGCAGGGCGAGCTGTACAACGCGATGCAGGCGGCGAACATGTACGACACGTCCTCGCCGGCGCTGCGCCAGGACATCCAGAAGCAGCTGCAGACGTACCAGCAGACGCAGCAGCAGACGCAGCAGTTCATCCAGCAGCGGATGGCCGGCCAGGCCGCTCCGTTCATGCAGCAGGCCCAGCAGCAGGGCGCTCCTGCCTACAGCTGATCGAGCAACGCGAAAAAGGCCGGATGCCTCTATCCGGCCTTTTTTGCTTTGCCGGCCCTGCGGAGCTTTCTGGAAAATACTGGATCGATGCCGCCGGCGCTTTTTGCGGAAAGAGGGGGACGATTCCCTTTTTCCTTTCCAAACGACTTGTTCACGTTGTAAAATGTTCATCATACCGCTTCAGGAAGGGAGTTAAAAACGACGATGGATGATAGGAAACTCAAGGTGCTCGAGCTGCTCAAGGAAGACGCTCGCAGGAGCCCGCAGCTGATCGCGACGATGCTTGGACAACCGCTGAACGAGGTGGAGCAGGCGATCGCGGAGATGGAACAGGAGCACGTCATCGTCAAATACGCGCCCGTCATCAACTGGAGCAAAGTGGACGACCAGAAAGTGACCGCCCTGATCGAAGTGCAGATCACGCCGGAGCGCGGACGCGGCTTCGAGGGCATCGCCGAGCGCATCTACCTGTACCCGGAGGTCAAGACGGTGTACCTGATGTCGGGCGCCTACGACCTGCTCGTCGAGGTCGAGGGCCGGACGCTCAACGACGTCGCCTCGTTCGTCTCGAGCAAGCTGTCGACGATCGACTCGGTGCTGTCGACCAAGACGTTTTTCATCCTCAAGAAATACAAGCAGGACGGCATCATTTTCGAAGAAAACGAAGGCGATCAGCGGCTGCTGGTCACGCCGTGACGAGGGTGGTCCGAGATGAGCGTATCCAAGGAATCCGTTAGCCCCGAACGCACGGCCGTCCGCAGCATGGCGGACTACCTCTCGCCGCAGGCGAGAGCGATCAAGCCTTCCGGCATCCGCCGCTTCTTCGATCTGGCGAGCAGCCGCAAGGATGTCATCACGCTCGGCGTCGGCGAGCCCGACTTCGTCACGCCCTGGCATGTGCGCGACGCTTGCGTGGCGGCGCTCGAGGCGGGCAAGACGCAGTACACGTCCAACGCCGGCACGCCGGAGCTGCGCGGCGCGATCGGACAGTATTTGAGCGACGGCTTCGGCCTCGACTACGACCCGGGCCGCGAGATTCTCGTGACGGTCGGCGGCAGCGAGGCGATCGACCTGGCGCTGCGCGCGCTCATCAGCCCCGGAGACGAGATCCTGATCCCGGAGCCGAGCTACATCTCGTATTCGCCGATCACGGCGCTCTCCGGCGGCGTCTCCGTCGGCATCGAGACGTTCGCCCGCGACGCCTTCAAGCTCAAGGCCGAGTCGCTGCGCGCCGCGCTCACGCCGCGCTCCAAGGTGCTCGTGCTCAGCTATCCGAGCAATCCGACCGGCGGCATCATGACCTACGAGGACTGGCTGCCGATCGCCAAGCTGGTGGAGGAGCGCGACCTGATCGTCATCTCCGACGAGATCTACGCCGAGCTGACGTACGGCAGCCGCCATGTGAGCTTCGCCTCGATGCCGGGCATGAAGGATCGGACGATCCTCGTCAGCGGCTTCTCCAAGGCGTTCGCCATGACCGGCTGGCGCATCGGCTACGCCTGCGGCCATCACGAGCTGATCGGCGCGATGCTCAAGATCCATCAGTATACGGTCATGTGCGCCTCCAACATGGCGCAGGTAGCGGCGTACGAGGCGCTGACGAACGGCATGGACGAGATGCTCCGCATGATGGAGTCGTACAACCAGCGCCGCCGGCTCGTCGTCAGCGGGCTGCGCGAGATCGGCCTCGACTGCCATGAGCCGCAAGGCGCGTTCTACGCGTTCCCGTCGATCGCCTCGACCGGGCTCACATCCGAGGCATTCGCCGAGCGGCTCGTGCAGGAGCATGGCGTCGCCGCCGTGCCGGGCAACGTGTTCGGCCTCGGCGGCGAGGGACATCTGCGCTGCTCGTACGCGACGAGCGTCGCCCAGCTGACGGAGGCGATCGAACGCATTGGCGCGTTCGTTCAAACCTTGAAAACATAACGTTATTCATGGTGAATCGTCTTTTCTTGTAGGCAATAACGGCAAGCTTTGCTATAATAAGCTGACTAGATTGCCATTATTTGATAGTTATTTCCTGCAAGAGCAAGTTTGGAACGCGGCTGCAGCCGAGTTTTAACGGGAGGGATGCCGGATGACGACAGGAACGGATACCGGAGCATGGTCCCAGGCACGCCTGAAGCCATTGCCGCCCGGCAGCTGGACCCCTACGATGCGAGATCTTGCGGACGAGATCGATGCGTTGCGCCGCGAGATGGAGCAGACCTACGAGCAAGGGATCGGCTTCCAGTCGGAGCATCTTCTCGCGATCAGCCAGAAGCTCGACGTCAAGATCAATGAGTTCCTGCATTGCCGGCCGAGCTGAGCTCGATCCGGGCAGATGCGCGCACAAGGCTTTCGGACCGTTTTCCCGCCCCTTCGGGCGGAAACGGGCCGGAAGCTTTTTTCAATGCTTTTCTTCTCCGGAACGAGCCGGATCAGTGGGGCAAGAAGCCCGCTGCGCGGCGGGAGCCGGGAAGTCCAATGGACAAGAAGCCCGCTGCGCGAGCCGAGCCTTTC
>NZ_KE383853.1:0-466 GCF_000422485.1 Paenibacillus pasadenensis DSM 19293 | reverse complement strand
CCAATGGACAAGAAGCCCGCTGCGCGAGCCGAGCCTTTCTCCGATTCCACTGGAAGCCGGATGCCCTGATTTTTTGACCTCTTAGGCGGAGGCCATCCGTCTTCCAAGAGGACCGCTGCCGCTTCTCCGAAAGGCATCGTCTCGCTCCGCTTTGCCTTGTCGCCGCTCTCCTCCTCCCCCTTTTTTGGGGGGAGGAGGCCGTCTCCCGCATACCTGGGAGACGACAGTGCTGAGTACGGTTCGATCCATCTCGACCGTACGCAGGGAGCGAGCAAGCAGGCTGATCCAGCAAGCAGGATAGCAGGCCAACACAGCGAAGGGACTACTCCAGCTAGCTGGCTAGCTGGTACCGCCACTTGGACAAGGCTGCAGGGTGAAGGCATAAGTCGAAAAAATCGAGTTGAAGGTTACTTGAAGGACATGCAGGAGGAGTTACGCGGAAAAACCGAGTAACTCTGAAGTGGGG
>NZ_KE383852.1:246744-260617 GCF_000422485.1 Paenibacillus pasadenensis DSM 19293 | reverse complement strand
AAGGTGACGCTGCCAGCGCGGGTAATGACGTCGCGCTCGTAGCTGCCGTTGCGATAGCCCTTGCGCTCGCTGGTGCGCTCGTACGTCTGCGCCGCCAGCTGATCCGTCGCCTGGGCTGTCAGCACCTGATTCAGCACCGTCTCCAGCAAGCGGGCCACTCCCGCGTCCCGATCGGTTCCGATAAACAGCTGGTGCAAAATGTCTTGATCTACGGTAATCTGGTATTGAGTCATGTGTAGGCACTCTCCTTGGAATGTTGGTCTCGACAACTTCCATTCTAACCGAGAGTCCTACCATGGCTTTTCTTTTTATGGTCAGGAGCATTTTACACAATTATATGGACTTAACTTTGGTAGGAAGCGAAACGGGCAGAGTTACGCGGAAAAACCGAGTAACTCGGGTAGGAAGGAGGCCAAACGGGGAGAGTTGCGCGGAAAAACCGAGTAACTCGGGTCGGCGGAGGCCAAACGGGGAAAGTTGCGCGGAGAAACCGAGTAACTCGGGTAGGCGGAGGCCAAACGGGCATAGTGGCGCGAAACCAGGCAGCGGGCAGAACCCTCTCCCACGAAAAAGAGACGGGTCCACGCCCTTGGGGCGTAGACCCGTCTCTTTGCCATGCGGAGCGCTTAGCTGCGTTTCGATCGATCTTGACCAAAGCCATGCGCCCCTCGCCGCGCGGGCGGTTCCAGCTTGCCGTACCGCCGCGCGAAGCGATTCGGCCGCGGTTGCTTCCTCAGCTCTAATCCTCGGCCGGGCCGCCGGCGAAGTCCGGCACGGAGACGCTCACCTCGGCGCGCTGCTCGGCGGAGCGGAGCACGCCGTCGATGATCGCCTGCTGGATGAGGATCTGCTCGCCGGGAATCGGCGCGCCGCGTCCTTCCCGGATGGCGTCGACGAAGTCGCGGACTTTTTCGCGGAACAGATCGATGGCATGCTCGACGAGCGGCACCTGCGTCATCGTCTGGCCGCCCATGAAGTCATGGAACATCTGGATGCTGCCGACCTTGCCGTCCCAGACGCCGGACCAGTTGCCCTGGCCGAACGGCGTGATCTTCAGCCCGGCGTCGGTGCCGAGGAAGTTGGTCGTCCCGAGCGAGTCGAGATGCATCGCCCAGCTGATTTTGAAATGCAGCGTCAGATCGCCCTCGAAGCGGATGAGCGCCGTGCCGAAGTCCTCGACGTCGAAGCGGTCCGCCTCCGGATGATAGACCGGATTGCGGCCGAAATGGTTGAACGTGCTCGCCGACACGGTCAGCGGCTTCGGATAGTCGAGCGCGTTCAGCGCCAGGTCGAGCGAGTAGCAGCCGATGTCGGCCATCGCGCCGGCGCCGGCCAGCTCCTTGCGGATGAACGTGCCTCCCGGCATGCCGCGGCGGCGTCCGCCGCCGGTCTCGACGTAATACACCTTGCCGAGCTTGCCGGAGCGGACGATGTCCTGGATCAGCTTCATGTTCGGATCATAGCGCGGCTGGAAGCCGATCGTCAGCATGCGTCCGCTGCGGCGCGAAGCCCGGACCATGTCCAGCCCCTCGTCGAGGGTGACGGACATCGGCTTCTCCAGCAGCACATGCTTGCCGGCCTCCAGAGAGTCGACGGTCGGCTGCCGGTGGGCGGAGTTCGGCGTGCAGACGCTTACGCCGTCAAGATCGAGCTGCAGCAGCTCGCGATAGTCGTCGAAGGCGAGCGTGCCGCTCAGGCCGTGGCGCTCGACGAATTCGGCGGCCTTGCCGGGGATGGCGTCGGCTACCGCTGCGATCTCCACGCCGGGAATGGTCTTGTAGGCGGCGGCATGCATGCCGGCGATGCCGCCGCTGCCGATGATGCCGATGCGGATGGTGGTTGTCGTCATAGGGATATCTTTCCCTCCTCGTGGATATGCTGCCAGCCGGGCAGGCTGCGGGAGTGCTCGCGGTAGCGGCTTGGCGTCATGCCGAAGCGCCTGCGGAACACATAATGAAGGTAGTTGCCGCTCTGGAAGCCGGTATCGGCCGCGATCCGCTCGATCGAGACGCTGTCCTCGGCGAGCGACGCGCAGACGCGCTCGAGCCGGCAGCGCTCGACGTACTCGCTGAACGAGGTGCCGCCCTGCTCCTTCATGATGCGCTGCAGCTGGCGGCTGCTGACATGGATGCGCTCGGCGACTTCCTTGAGCGTGATCGGCCGCGCGTAGTTGTCGCGGATGAACTGCGTCACCCGCTGATAGCGGTAGCTCGCCATGTCCCGCTCGGGCTGCCGGACGGCGGGCTGGCTGTCGAGCGCGGCGCGGGAAGCCCGCAGCAGAATCTGGATGACGGCTTGCTTGACAGTCGTCGCCCAGCCGGGCGCCCCTTCGGCGACCGCCTGATAGGCCGCGAGGAACCACGGCATCGCCTTGCAGCGGTCTGCCATCGGCATGGCGCCGAGCCGGTCGAGCGCCTCGACGCAATTGCGCGCTTCCTCGGCTTCCCACGGCTCCTCGCCTTCCGGCGCAGGGCCGTACTCAGGCTGGATGTCGATATGAAGGCAGAGCTCCTGCATGCCGCCGCCTGGCCCGGCCAGCTGCTGATGGACGACGCCCGGGCCGGTCAGATAGAACATGCCCTCGGAAAAGGCGTGTTCGCTGTCCTCGAGCGCCAGCATGCCGCTGCCGCCGGCGATGAAGTGGAACTCGTATTCGGAATGCTTGTGGAAGCGGATGAGATGATGCTCCGGAAAAGGGGCGAGATGGAAATGAAGCACGCGCAGCCGATACCCGCCCCAGCGGAAGCCCAGCTCCAGCCGGTCGAGGCTGTCCTGCTTCTCCAGCATGACGGCATAGGGCTTGGCCAGCGTCCTCATCCCCGTGCGGGCAGCTCGGAGATCGCGACGCGCCGTCCTTCGGCCGCCGAACGGTTCGCCGCTTCCATGAGCCGCGTCAGATCGGACGCCAGCGCGATGTTCTCCTCGGCTTCCGTGCCGTTTTGGATATGGCCGACCCATTGGCTGAACGCGTTCGGAAGCCGCTCGGGCAGCGGCAGCTCGCTCCAGCCTTCGCCTTCAAGCTTGGTGCTGCGGACGAGCAGCCGCTCGTCCGGCGTGCCGAACAGCAGCGCGCCTTCCGTGCCGAACAGCTCGATTTGGAACGGCGAGTGGCGGCTCGCGAAGCCTGCTTCGACGACGCCTACGGCGCCGTCCGGCCAGGACAGGAGCGCGACGGCGTTGTCCTCGACCTGACGCTCGGTGACATAGCCGTAAGCGGCTGTGACGCTCTCGGGCATCGAGCCTGCGAACAGGCGGGTCAGATACATCGGATGGCAGCCGAGGTCGATCAGCGCGCCGCCCGCCGTCTCTTCCGGCGCATAGAAATGCTCCGGGAGCCAGTTCGCGAGCGAGCCGTCATGAGCGAGCCGAACGCGGATCTCGGTCAGCTGGCCGAGCAGGCCGCGGGAAAGAACATCGCGAACCGCGACCGTATACGGATCGTTCAGTCTCGGCAGCGATACGGTCAGCTTGACGCCCGCCTTGCGCACGGCGTCGAGAATATCGTTCAGCTCGGCCGTCGTCGGCGCGACGACCTTTTCGGTGAAGATATGCTTGCCGGCGCGCGCGGCCTTCACCATGATGTCGCGATGCATCGTCGTCGGCGCGTCGACGATGACGCCGTCGATGCCGGGCGACGCCAGCAAGGCGTCCAGGTCGGCATGGAACGGCACGCCGAGCTTGGCCGCCGCCTCCTCGCCGCGGGATGGAATCTCGTCCCATACGGCCACGATTTCCGTATCGGGATGCTCCTGGGCATAACCGGTATACTCCCAGGCATGGACATGCCAGTAGCTGAGCTTGGCTAGACGGATCTTCATCGGTTCACGAACTCCTCTCGAGATGGGCATAACTATGATAATACGACATGCCTCCAAGTTATCATAGAAGAAACCGTCTTCATAGTGCGCGAATCGGACATAAAAGCTTCGATATCGCGCCAAGCGATTCGGTTGCATTCGCATAGGCGCTCCTTCACAATAGAAGGAAGCACAAGCATTTCATAGGAAGGGGGAGCAGGGAGTGGGGATGAAACGCGTCGTGCAGGCGCCGGTCCATGTGTATCGCAAGGTCATTTCGCCGCTCAAGCCGCCGACCTGCCGCTTTTATCCGACCTGCTCGGCCTACGCGCTCGCAGCGATCGAGAAGCATGGCGCAGCCAAAGGCTCCTGGCTGGCGGCGAGGCGCATCCTGCGCTGCCACCCGTTCCATCCGGGAGGCTACGATCCGGTGCCGTAGCTTCCTTGACAGGTCCGGCCGCCATTCGGTATCATTACCGTACCATATCGAATTTCCAATGATGGGAAGAGTAGTTCCGCAGCCTCCGCTCTCAGAGAGCCGGGCTCGACGGTGCAAGCCGGCCGGAGGAGCGGGATGAAGATGGCCCCGGAGGAATCCGCTCCGATCGCTCCGCCTAGCCGGCGGAAGCGCCAGGCGCGGACGTCAGGCCGACGTTACCGGTCCCCGTCGCCTCCAGCTCGGAGGCGGCGCACGAAGCCTTCCCCGCAGCCGGCATCCGGCCCCGCGGCGAAGGGAATTTGGGTGGTACCACGAAGCGCTCCCGCTCTCGTCCCATGGCGGACGGGGGCTTTTTGTTTTTTTTCAAAAGAAAATCCGGAGGGATCCCCATGTCCAGCGAGACCAAATCGTTCTATATCACGACTCCGATCTACTATCCGAGCGGCAAGCTGCATATCGGCCACGCCTACTGCACGCTGGCCGGCGACGCGATGGCGCGCTACAAGCGCGCGCGCGGCTACGACGTCTGGTACCTGACCGGCACTGACGAGCATGGCCAAAAGATCGAGCGCTCCGCCAAGGAAGAAGGCCTCACGCCGATCCAGTTCCTCGACCGCAACGTCTCGGAGATTCAAAAGCTGTGGGCGAAGCTCGAGATCAGCCACGACGACTTCATCCGCACAACGGAGGAGCGCCACAAGCTGTCCGCGCAGAAGATCTTCAAGCAGCTGCTGGATCAGGGCGACATTTACAAAGGAACATACGAGGGCTGGTACTGCACGCCATGCGAGTCGTTCTTCACGGAGCGCCAGCTCGAGAACGGCAACTGTCCCGACTGCGGCCGCCCGGTCGAACTGGTCAAGGAGGAGAGCTATTTCTTCCGCATGAGCAAGTACGCCGACCGGCTGCTGAGCTACTATGAGGAGCATCCGGAATTCATCCAGCCGGAGTCGCGCAAAAACGAGATGATCAACAACTTCATCAAGCCGGGGCTCGAGGATCTGGCCGTATCGCGCGCGACGTTCGACTGGGGCATCCAGGTGCCGAACGACCCGGAGCATGTCATCTATGTATGGATCGACGCGCTCTCCAACTACATCACCGCGCTCGGCTACGGCTCGGACGACGAGTCGGCCTACCGCAAGTTCTGGCCGGCGGACGTGCATCTCGTCGGCAAGGAGATCGTGCGCTTCCATACGATCTATTGGCCGATCATGCTGATGGCGCTCGACCTGCCGCTGCCCAAAAAGGTGTTCGGCCACGGCTGGTGGCTCGTCAAGGAAGGCAAGATGTCCAAGTCCAAAGGCAATGTCATCGACCCGGTCGTGCTGCTTGACCGCTACGGACTGGACGCGCTGCGCTACTTCCTGCTGCGCGAGGTGCCGTTCGGCTCGGACGGCACGTTCACGCCGGAAGGCTTCGTCGAGCGGCTGAACTTCGATCTCGCCAACGACCTCGGCAATCTGCTGAACCGGACGGTCGCGATGATCGACAAATACTTCGGCGGCGAGATTCCGGCCTATGCCGGCAAGGTCACGCCGTTCGACGAGGCGCTGGAGAAGCAGGCGGCCGATTCCATCGCCGCCGTCGAGGAAGCGATGGAGTCGATGCAGTTCTCCGTCGCGCTCTCGGCCATCTGGCAGCTCGTCAGCCGCACGAACAAATACATCGACGAGACGCAGCCGTGGGTGCTCGCCAAGGACGAGGCGCGCCGCGCCGAGCTCGCCTCCGCGATGCATCATCTGGCCGAGTCGCTGCGCATCGTCTCCGTGCTGCTGACGCCGTTCATGTCCCGCGCGCCGAGGGAGATCCGCGTCCAGCTCGGCGTCGAGGAAGGCCCGCTCGCCTCATGGGACAGCGCGCGCGAGTTCGGCTCCCTGCCGGGCGGCACGCGCGTCGCCAAGGGCAGCCCGCTGTTCCCGCGCCTCGACGCCGAGGAAGAGATCGCCTACATCGTGAGCGCGATCTCCGGCGGCTCCAAACCGGCCGAGGCTCCAGCAGCCGAAGCCGCGGCATCGGCCGCGGCGCTGCCTGCGGCCGCCGAGCCGGTGGAGGCGCCGGAGCTCAAGGAGGAGATCGGCATCGACGACTTCGCCAAGGTGGAGCTGCGCGTCGCCCAGGTCATCGCCGCCGAGCCGGTGCCGAAGGCCGACAAGCTGCTCAAGCTGCAGCTCGACCTCGGCTTCGAGCAGCGTCAGGTCGTCTCCGGCATCGCCAAGTTCTACAAGCCGGAGGAGCTCGTCGGGCGCAAAGTCATCTGCGTGACGAACCTCAAGCCGGTCAAGCTTAGAGGAGAGCTGTCGCGCGGCATGATTTTGGCCGCTTCGCAGGGCGATCAGCTGACGCTGGCGACGGTGCCGGACTCGATGCCGAACGGCGCGGTCGTGAAGTAAGGCCAGGCTTCCACTCGCATCACCGAAAGGGGAATCGCCCCAGCCATGTCCAGCATCAATATCGGCCTGGCGTTCATCGGCGGGATCGCATCGTTCATCTCGCCGTGCTGCCTGCCGCTCTATCCTTCGTATCTTTCCTATATTACGGGCATCTCGGTCGCCGATCTGAAAAGCGAAAAGCCGGGAGCGGAAGTGCGGCGGCGGACAATGACCCACACGCTGTTCTTCATTCTCGGCTTCTCGGTCGTCTACTACACGCTCGGCTACAGCACGAACAAGTTCGCGGAGCTGTTCTCCGATTATCAGGATTTGATCCGCATGCTGTCGGCGATCCTCATCATGCTGATGGGATTGTTCCTGCTCGGCCTGTTCCAGCCGCGAGCGCTCATGCGGGATTTCAAGCTGCCGGTCAAGAGAGGCTCGGGCTATCTCGGCTCCTTTATTTTCGGCATCGGCTTCTCGGCGGGCTGGTCGCCCTGCATCGGACCGATCCTGGCGGGCATCCTGGCGCTCGCCGCGTCGGATCCCGGCACCTGGTTCAGCCTGACGACCGCCTACGCGCTCGGCTTCGCCATTCCGTTTTTCCTGCTGGCGTTCTTCATCGGCTCCGCCCGCTGGATCCTCAAGTATTCGTCGCTGCTGATGAAGCTCGGCGGCGGGCTGATGCTCGTCATGGGGGTGCTGCTGTTCACCGACCGCATGTACATCATTACGGTCTATCTGAACAGCATCACGCCGGACTGGCTCAAGTTCTAGAACATCGCTGCCTCAGGTGAAGTAATCGATCGTCGCCTGGGGGAAGCGGTCAAAGATGCGCTCCGAGATGAACATCCGGAGCGCATCTGCCTGTTCATCGGGATAAACGTACTTGCCCTGTCCCCAGCGGCCCCATTTGTACTTGCGCTTTTCGATGTCCATCTCAAGCTTCGTCTTCGGGTAGCGCTTTTCAATCGTATTTTTTGCCGTTTTCGTAAAGCGGTGCTGAATCAGCTCGAACGTCAGATCGGGCACTCCAGACGGCAGCGCCTTGGCGAGCCTGTCCAGCAGCTCGGCATAGCCTTCCTCCCAGCCGTCATGCCAGATGATCGGCGCGATCAGGAAGCCGATCGGATAGCCGGCGCGGGCGACCTTCCCGGCCGCTTCGATCCGCTGCTCGAAGCTGGAGGTCGCCGGCTCGAAGTTCTTGATGACATAGCGGGCGTTGACGCTGAAGCGGATGCGCGTATGGCCGTTATGCCGCAGTCCGAGCAGAGAGTCGACATGGTGGAACTTGGTGACGAATCGCAGCCGCCCGAGCTCCTGGTCCGCCATGAACTCGATCAGCTCGGCGAGCGAGCCGCTGATCGGCTCGAGTCCGACCGGATCGGACGTGCAGGCCGCCTCGAAACGGGTGATCTGCGGCGCCCGCTCCGCGATATAGCCGCGCGCCGCGTCCATGATCTCCTCGGTATTGACGTAGACGCGCACATACGGCTTGGCGCCGAGCGTCGTCTGCAGGTAGCAGTAATGGCAATGGGCCATGCAGCCGGTGGCGATCGGAATGGCATATTCGGCGGACGGCTTCGACGTATCGAACTTCAGCGTCTTGCGCAGGCCGACGACAAGCGTGCGCTTGGCGATCCGGTATTTCTCCAGCTCCGACTCGCCGGGCAGATCGGTGATCCGGTTGTGCGAGGTCGTCATGCGGACGGGCAGTCCTTGCTGGACCGCCCATTCGTAGATCCGTTTGCCCTTCGGATAGCTCAGCGCATCCGGCTCAAAATAGACCAGCTCCGGTACGAACGATTCGAGCCTAGCGGGGGGTCTTTCCATCGTGGTGCTCAAGGTCGGCGGCCTCCTTGCTCGATCGGGATGGGAGAACGGAAAACAAGCTTATTTTGACCGCTGCGGAGCGCCGGCAATCCGGTACATTCAGGAGAGGGGCAAGTTGCGAGGGCGATTCTTTACGTTGTATGATACTAAGGAGCATGGCAGTCACCCTGCGCAGGTGTACGGCCGGTTAGGAGGGGTCGCATGCCTACACCGAGCATGGAGGATTATTTGGAACGGATCTACAAGCTGATCGAGGAGAAAGGGTACGCCCGCGTCTCCGACATCGCGGAGGGGCTGGAGGTCCATCCCTCGTCCGTCACCAAGATGATCCAGAAGCTGGACAAAGACCAATACCTCATTTATGAGAAGTATCGGGGACTCGTTTTGACCAGCAAAGGCAAAAAAATGGGCAAGCGCCTTGTCGAGCGCCATCATCTGCTCGAGGAGTTCCTGGAGCTGATCGGGGTGCAGGAGGAGAACATCTATCGCGACGTCGAAGGGATCGAGCATCATCTGAGCTGGGATTCGATCACCTGCATCGAGACGCTCGTCGAATATTTCCGCCGCGACAGCGAGCGGCTCGAATCGCTCCGCGGACTGCGCGGCGAGCTTGAAGCGGATAGCTGAGCCGGGCTGTGGAGCCGGAGAGCGGGAGGAAGCGCCTGTCGGCAGGCACTTCCTCCTGTTTTTACGGGACAGCCGCCGCTTCCCTGCCAAAAAAAGAAGCGCCCCGACTGGGGCGCTTCTTTTTTGTTTCCCGTGCCATTCGGCATCAGTGATATTTGGGCATGCCGTCCTCGTCCTTGCCGCCTTCGATGACGCGGAACGGGGAAGCCTTGCGCGAACGCGGCTTGGCCGCGGCAGCCTGGCGAGGCTTGCCGGCGGAAGAAGCAGCGGCCGCGCGGCCTGGCTTGACGCGGGGCCGCGCGGCGTGGCCCGCCCGTCCGGCTGGGCTCAGCCGGTACAGGCCGAAGATCAGCGCCAGCACGACAAGCGGCAGCAGGGCGGTAAAGTTGCGGCTCAACACCATTTGAACCAGGCCGATGAGGGCTAGGAAAGCCAGCACGGCCATCCAGATCGTCGCCGTTCTACGCTTCACGTTCATTCCGCCTTTCGCGATAGGGTGGATATTATACGGCTGCGCCGGCCGGCTGGGGCTCGTTGACCTGCTGCTCAAGCTCGCGCATCCGCTTGAACGAAGCGATGGAGACCGCCACCTGGTCGTCGGTCGGCTCCTTGGTCGTCAGCAGCTGCAGCCAGAGGCCCGGATAGCCGAGGAAGCGGAGCACCGGCACCTCGCGCAGCGAGTTGGTGAAGCGGAGCACCTCATAGGAGACGCCGAGCACGACCGGGAGCAGCAGCAGCCGGATGTAGACCCGCTCCCATAGCGTATCCCAAGTGAAGAAAGAATAGACGATGACGCCGACGAGCACCGAGAAAATGATGAAGCTGCTGCCGCAGCGGTAATGAAGGCGCGTGCGGCGCTGCACGTTCTCGACGGTGAGCTCGTCTCCGTGCTCGTAGGCGGTGATGACCTTATGCTCGGCGCCATGGTATTGGAACAGCCGCTTGATCATCGGCGTGAGCGAGAGCAAGTACAGATAGGCGAGCAGGAACAGGATCTTGATCGCGCCCTCGAGCAGGTTGTGGATGACGATGTTCCCGAACCGGCCTTGGAAAAGCAGGTCCTCGACGATCGCCGGCACGGCGGTGAACACGACCTTGCCGAGGATGAAGCTGATGACGCCGGCGACGGCGACGCCGAACACCATGGCGAGGCTCCAGCCTTCCTTCTTTTCCGGCTTGGGCTTGGCGGAATCGGCAGCGGACGCCACGTCCTTTTCCTCGTTGTCCTCGGCATAGGCTTCCATCGAGAAGTTCAGATGCTGCGAGCCTCTCGCGCTTGACTCGAGGATGCCGATGACGCCGCGCACGAACGGCACTTTCTTGAGCGGCTGATACCACGGCTTCTTGCGGCTGGCGGGCACTTCATAGTAGGCGATCTCGTCATTCTTGCGCCGGACGGCGGTGACGTTGACGTTGCGTCCGCCGAACATGACGCCCTCGATCACCGCTTGTCCGCCGTAGATGGATGTAGTTGGTTCTGGCAACGAAGCTCACCTTCCTCTAGGTCTCGGACGGCCGCGAAGGCCGCCTGCTTGGCATGCTTCTATTGTACTTGATGGCACCAGCCATTGCCAGCGCGCGATCGCCTCGGCGGCCGCGGTAATCCTGGCGGCATTGGCGCATACTACCTGCGACAACGGTCTAACAAGGAGGAATCATCGACATGAGCGCATCCGCCGCTTCCCGCGAGGCCCCGTCGGCATCGCGCCGCTCCCGCCGCTCCCGCCGCGTCACGAACCCATGGTCGTACTGCGCTTCGCTCGGGTTTTGGGCCGGCCTGTTCTGGGGGACGATCCGCTGGCTGCTTTATACCTTCAAGTTCACCTCCGTGCTGCCGGCCTTTTTGGCCGATCCGTTCTTCCGCCGCTCGTTCCTCGTCACCGGCTGGGGACATGGGACGGGCATCGCGGCGTTCATCGTGTTCTCGATCGTCGCGGCTTATTTGTACAAGCTGCTGCTCGGGCGCTTCCGGGGGCCGTGGGCGGGGTTTTTCTACGGACTGCTCTGGTGGACGCTGCTGTTCCTCGCGTTCGGCCCGCTGCTCGGCATGATGGAGCCGGTCACCCGGATCGGCTGGAATTCGATCTTCACGGAGATCAGCCTGTTCATCGTCTGGGGCATGTTCATCGGCTATTCGATCGCATTTGAATTCAACGACGAAGCCTCCCGCGAGCCTCGCAAGGAGCCGTGAGGCCCTTCTCAACCGCTGCCCGGTTGTGGTAGAATGGCAAGTAGCCTTTTTTTCAACGTCTGGGCATGGGAGGCGCGGAATGATCCGTATTCTCGTATTGAATGGTCCGAACCTCAATATGCTTGGCGTTCGGGAGCCGGGCATCTATGGCTCGGCAACCCTCCAGGACATCGAAGCGATGCTCCGCGGCATCGCCGAGACCGCAGGCGCGGAGCTGGAGTTCCGCCAGTCCAACCATGAGGGCGAGCTGATCGACCTGATCCATGCCGCCCATGGATCGGCCGACGGCATCCTCCTCAATCCCGGAGCGCTCACGCATTACAGCTACGCGCTGCGGGACGCGCTGGGCTCGGTGTCGGTGCCGGCGGTGGAGGTCCATCTGTCGAACATCCACAAGCGGGAAGCGTTCCGGCATGTCTCGGTGACGGCCGCGGCCGCGATCGGACAGATCGCCGGCTTTGGACCGGCGAGCTACTCGCTCGGTCTGACGGCGCTGCTCGACCATCTGAAGGCCGGAGGACAGTAGGCGAGAAGAGCGATCAATAGCTTGAAGGAGGTGGCCGGCACATGGCGCAACGGCTGGACAAGCTTCGCGAGAAGCTGGCAAGTCAAGGGTTGGAGGCGCTTCTCATCGGCAGCGCATACAATCGGCAATACATAAGCGGATTCACGGGATCGGCCGGCTGGGTGCTCGTCGCCGCGGACCGGGCCTGGTTCCTGACCGATTTCCGGTACACGGAGCAGGCGGCGGAGCAGGTCCACGGCTTCGACATCGTCGAGCACGGTCCGGATCCGATCGCTTCGATCGGCGACCTGCTGCGCGGGGCCGGCTTGTCGAAGCTCGGCTTCGAGGAGAACCATACGACGTACGCCCAGTTCGCCAAATGGAGCAAGACGCTGCAGGGCGTCGAGCTCGTACCCGTTCCCGGCCTCGTCGAGGAGCTGCGGATGATCAAGGACGAGGCGGAGCTGGCGGTCATGCAGGAAGCCGCCGACCTCGCCGATCGCGCCTTTTCCTACATCCAAGGTCTGATCAAGCCCGGCATGAAGGAGTCCGACATCGCGCTCGAGCTTGAGGTGTTCCTGCGCTCCGGCGGCGCGGCCTCGTCCTGCTTCGATACGATCGTCGCCTCCGGCGAGCGTTCGGCGCTGCCTCATGGCGTGGCGAGCGACCGCGTCATCGGCAGCAACGAGTTTGTCAAGCTGGACTTCGGCGCGCTCTACCGCGGCTATTGCTCCGACATCACCCGTACGGTCGCCGTCGGCCAGGTGTCGGACAAGCACCGCGAGATCTACGACATCGTGCTCGAGGCGCAGCTGCATGCGCTGGAGCATATCCGTCCCGGCATGACCGGCAAGCAGGCGGACGCGCTGGCGCGCGACGTCATCGCCAAGCACGGTTACGGAGACCGGTTCGGGCACAGCCTTGGCCACGGCCTCGGCATGGAAGTGCATGAGCAGCCGTCCTTGTCCGTCCGCAGCGACATCGTGCTCGTGCCGGGCATGGTCGTCACCGTCGAGCCGGGCATCTACATTCCGGGCTTCGGGGGCGTGCGGATCGAGGACGACATCGTCCTGACAGATGACGGCATCCGCATCCTGACCTCGTCGACCAAGCAGCTCATCACGCTTTAAAACCCATCTTAGGAGGAATCACCCGTGATTTCAGTGAATGATTTCAAGACCGGCCTTACGATCGAAGTAGATACCGACATCTTCACCGTCATCGAGTTCCAGCACGTTAAGCCGGGCAAAGGCGCGGCGTTCGTCCGCTCCAAGCTGAAGAACCTGCGCAACGGCAACATCGTGGAGAAGACGTTCCGCGCCGGCGAGACGCTCGGCCGCGCCCATGTCGAGAACCGCGAAGTGCAGTACCTGTACAACAGCGGCTCCGAATATACGTTCATGGACAACGAGTCCTTCGACCAGTTCAACCTCGACAAGAAGCAGCTGGAGTGGGAGATCAACTTCCTCAAAGAAAACATGAACGTCAACATCGCCAGCTACAAGGGCGAGATCATCGGCATCACGATGCCGAACAGCGTCGAGCTCAAGGTCGCCGAGACCGAGCCGGGCGTCAAAGGCAACACGGCTCAAGGCGCGACGAAAAACGCGACGCTCGAGACCGGCTACACCGTCCAGGTGCCGCTGTTCATCAACGAAGGCGACCTGCTGCTGATCGATACGCGCGAAGGCCGCTACATCTCCCGCGCCTAGACGCTTGTCCGACCGTGCCGCTCCGCTTTGGCGGAGATCGGTTGTGGGATTTGCAAGGCCGTCCGGCTTGCCGGACGGCTTTTTTGTTATTTTGGCGGCCTCGAGCGGGAGCCTGTTGCGGCCGGTGCGAATGCCAAGCTCCCATGAATTCTCTAGTAGATTCGCACCTCGAAAATTGTCGAATTCGATCGAAAAATCGCAGTCTTGATTTTTGTCAAGTCTAAACTTATGCTTATTTTATAGTAGCAACAGTTGCCGAAATGACTTTTCAGCGCTGAAAGCGCTGTTATTTGCTGTCGCTCCCCGCAGGGGAGCGTGGATTGAAACCAGATTGGCTACAAGGGCTTGCTGGAGCTGGCCCGCGTCGCTCCCCGCAGGGGAGCGTGGATTGAAACCG
>NZ_KE383852.1:0-244484 GCF_000422485.1 Paenibacillus pasadenensis DSM 19293 | reverse complement strand
GATGGTCGCTCCCCGCAGGGGAGCGTGGATTGAAGCAGCTGCGCGCCGCTGCCCATCACTACGTTGCACACGTCGCTCCCCGCAGTGGAGCATGATTTGAAACATCTACTCTGTAATGCGGGAGTGTGCTATAATCGATACTTGATTGCAACAGCTATAGGTGGGGAGTGAGACAGCGGTGTCGTTGATCGTAATGAAGTTCGGCGGCAGTTCGGTCGGCACGACGGAACGCATGCAGCGAGTAGCACAACGGATCGTGGAGAACAGGGATGCGGGCCATAAGGTCGTCGTGGTCGTATCGGCGATGGGAGATACGACGGACGATCTGATCGACCAGTCCAAACGGCTGAATCCGAATCCGCCGGCACGGGAGATGGACATGCTGCTGACGACGGGAGAGCAGATTTCGGTCGCTCTGCTGTCGATGACGATACATGCGATGGGCCGCAAGGCCGTATCGATGACGGGCTGGCAGGCAGGCATCCGCACGGAGCCGCTGCACGGCAAGGCGCGCATCACGGACATCCAGCCCGACCGCATCCACGCGGCGCTGGAGGAAGGCGGTATTGTGATCGTCGCGGGCTTCCAAGGGATGACGGAGCAAGGCGAGATCACGACGCTTGGACGAGGCGGATCCGACACGACGGCGGTCGCGCTCGCGGCGGCGATCGAGGCGGATGTGTGCGAGATCTTCACCGACGTGGACGGCATCTACTCAACCGATCCGCGCGTCGTCAAGAACGCGCGCAAGCTGCCGGAGATCTCGTACGACGAGATGCTGGAGCTGGCGCATCTAGGCGCAGCCGTGCTTCATCCGCGCGCGGTGGAGTACGCCAAGCACAACAACGTCAAGCTGGTCGTTCGCTCCAGCTTCACGCACAACGAAGGAACGACGGTCAAGGAGGAAGCGGTCATGGAACAAGGAATCGTAGTACGCGGAATCGCATTCGACAAGGATGTCGCCCGCATCAGCATTCTGGGCGTCGAGGACGTGCCGGGCGTGCTCGCCGGCGTATTCGGCGCGCTGGCGGACGGCGGCATCGACGTCGACATGATCGTGCAGAGCGGCGTGCAGGACGGCAAGGCCGACTTCAGCTTCACCGTAGCCGGCGGCGACGCCGAGCAGGCGGTGTCGATCATCGCTGGCATCCGCTCGGAAGTTCCTTACCGCGAGACGACCTCCGAGACGGGCCTCGTCAAGGTGTCGATCGTCGGAGCGGGCATGGTCAGCAACCCGGGCGTCGCGGCCCGCATGTTCCGCGCCATCTCCGATCTCGGCGTCAGCATCAAGATGGTCAGCACGTCGGAAATCAAGACCTCCTGCGTCATCGCGGCCGAGCCGCTGCAGGACGTCGTGCGCGCCCTGCACACGACGTATGGCCTCGACACGGCGGAGCAGGTGTTCGTCGGCGGACCTTCGGAACGCCGCTAGAGCGGCGGAGCATCTTGGTAAGCGGGCCGCAGGTCCGCCGCTAGAGCGGCGGAGCGTCTTGGTAAGCGTGCAGTAGGCCCGCCGCTAGAGCGGCGGAGCGTCTTGGTAAGCGTGCAGTAGGCCCGCCGCTAGAGCGGCGGAGCGTCTTGGTAAGCGGGCAGTAGGCCCGCCGCCAGGGCGGCGGAGCGTCTTGGCCGACATGCTGCTTGATTGCCGCTGCTATTGTTCAAGGATTGATTATTGGAAAAGTCCAGCCTCTCCCCAGAGGCTGGACTTTTTTTGCGAAATAGGGGAAATCGAGCGGCTCGCAACGGACGCATCCGGTCAGGTGAACGTTTCTCTACCTGCATATACCCTCATGTTCAGGAGCGATCGGCGGACGGTAGGGTCTTGGATTGAAACTCGGTTTCCACTGACGCTCGTCGCCTCCTTTGACGTCGCTCCCCGCAGGGGAGCGTGGGTGAACGCTTTTCTCGTATACCTCTTCGACCGTAACGACGTCCCATGCGTTTAGAGGCTTGTTTTCGCCATCCTCCTGATAAGCAATGACGAATCAGCTGCTTAGAAGAGCGAGTTGACCATATATATGGCGTCTGACCGCTGCTGATCTGGATCTAAGCTCCTCACGAATCGCAAGATTTTCCTGGCAGCCGAAATATGCCTTCTAACGAGCTGAATCGTCGTTGCATCGCCGTCCCCCTTGAAAAGGAACACCGTACGCCCGCGGCCTACCAACATGTCAAGCCGCGATGCCATACAGCCCCATCGTTAGAGCCCCGCCATACGTCCGAACTATATCAACGCGCATGCGTCATCCTCAGCCGCCTCGAAACAGCTCTCCTGCCTCAATGCCCCGTCAACCGCGCCTGTCCCGCTTGCCTCGAGTCTGCGCGCTGTCCCGCCTGTCCCGGTTGCCTCGAGTCTGCGCGCTGTCCCGCTTGCCCCGCCTCGGTGCGCTGACCAGCCTTGCACGCTCTTTCAAGCTCGCCCTCGCCGCCATCAAGCTCCTTCGCTTGATGCGGGACGGGCCATAATTCCGCCATCCGGCTCATAGACTGGACCAAGCCGTTACATCAATATAGCGGGTCGAAAGGGGGAACGGACTCATGTTGAACAAAGCTGTCGCCGCGATGGCATCCTTGCGCCTCGTCTCGGGCTCGATCGAGATCATGGCGGCGCTGCTCATGCTGCGCCTCAACCAGGTGGACAAGGCGCTCGCGGTCAACTCCGCGCTGGCGCTCGTCGGTCCGATCGTGCTGCTGACGACGACGGCGATCGGCCTCATCGGCCTGTCCGACAAGCTGTCGCCGTCGCGGATGCTGTGGATCGGGACAGGCGTCGCCTGCCTACTGATCGGCGTGCTCAAAAAATAGAGCCGCCGCTAGATTCGAAGGCATATTGCGGACAGGCGGGCATACATTTAATCATGCGGAAAGAGCCAAGCCCGGCTTGGACCCGGACGAATCCAGGGGAGGTGAAAGGATATGCTGACAGCCATCGGACATCTGCTGCCGCCGGAGCTGAAGGAGCGCATCGGAACGCTGCCCGAGGCGGTGCTGGACCAGCTGGAAGAAGTGCGGATCCGCGAGGACAGGCCGCTCGAGCTTGTCGCCGGCGGCCGCTCCGGCTTTCTTGGACGCGGCGGCGGCTGGACGGACGTTCCGCTGGAGGCGTTCCGGCCCGACGCGGCCTGCTGCCGCAAGCTGCTCGGCCAGCTGACCAACCACTCTCTCTATGCGATGGAGGAGGAGCTTCGCAAGGGCTACATTACGGTTGCCGGCGGCCATCGGGTCGGGCTGGCCGGCCGGACGGTGCTGGAGGGCGGCGAAGTGAAAGCGATCCGCGACATCGGCGCGTTCAACCTGCGGATCGCCCGCGAGACGGTCGGATCAGCCGAGCCGCTGGCGGAAAGCCTCGTCGACGCCGCGCGCCGCTCGCTGCACTCGACGCTGCTGATCGGGCCGCCGCGCACGGGCAAAACGACGCTGCTGCGCGATCTCGTGCGGATGGCGAGCGCCGGCAGCTGGCCGGGCGCGAGCCTGGCGGGCTGGCCGGGGAGAAGGGTCGCCGTCGTGGACGAGCGCTCCGAGATCGCGGCCTCGGTGCGGGGCATTCCTTCCTTCGACGTCGGTCCGCGCACCGACGTGATGGACGCCTGTCCGAAAGCTCAAGGCATGATGATGATGCTCCGCTCGATGTCGCCGGAGATCATCGCCGCGGACGAGATCGGCCGCCCGGAAGACGCGGCGGCGCTGCGGGAAGCGGCGCATGCCGGCGTAGCGGTGCTCGCCACCGCCCACGCCTCGAGTCTGGAAGAGGCGAGAGGCCGGCCGATCCTGCGCGAGCTGCTGGACGAAGGAGCGTTCGCCCGCGTCGTCGCGCTGAGCCGGGATCGGACCGGGTTCCGCATGCGGACGCATCGCTTGCCGGCAGCGGGAACGGCCTCGGATTCTGGCGCAGCGGCCGTGCTTGCCGGACCGCTGCTGCGGGGAGCGCCGACGGCCCGGGAGCCGACAGCGACGGGCAAAGGAGGGCGGAGCGGTGATTAAGGCGGCGGGCGCGGTGCTGGTGCTGATCGCCGGCACGCTCATCGGGTTCATGCAGGCGGCGCGCTTCGCCCGCCGTCCGAAGCAGCTGCGCGAGCTGGCGCACGGGCTGCAGCGGCTCGAGACGGAGATCGGCTACGGCTACACGCCGCTGCCCGAGGCGCTGCGCCGAGTCGCGTCGCAGACGAGCGAGCCGCTCGCCTCGATGCTGCTGTCTCCGGCCGATGCGATCGAGAGCGGCCGCAGCGCCGATTTCCAAGCCGGCTGGGAAGCCTCGATCCAAGCCTACGGGCCGAGAACGGCGCTGAAGGCGCCTGAGCTCGCCTCGCTCCGCCGGCTCGGCTCGATCCTCGGCATGAGCGATCGGGAGGACCAGCTCAAGCATCTGAAGCTGGCGCAGCAGCAGCTGCTCGCCGAGGAAAGCGGCGCCCGGGACGACCAGGCGCGGTACGAGAAGCTGTCCCGCGCGCTCGGCATCCTCCTTGCCGCGCTGGTCGTCATACTGATCGTTTAGGGGTGCCGATGACATGACAATGGATATAAGCGCCATCTTCCAGATCGCCGGCATCGGCATCATCGTAGCCATGATCCACACGGTGCTGAAGCAGATGGGCAAGGAAGACATGGCGCACTGGGTAACGCTGATCGGATTCGTCGTCGTGCTCTTCATGGTCGTGCGCATGCTGAACGACCTGTTCCAGGAGATCAAGACGATCTTCCTGTTCCAGTAGCGGCGGCGGGACGGGAGACGCTTATGGAAATGGTACAGATTGCAGGCATCGGGCTGCTCGCCGCGATCCTGGTGCTCGTCCTCAAGGAGCAGAAGCCGCTCTTCGCGTTCCTGCTCGCGATGTTCGCCGGCATCTTCATCTTCCTGCTCATGATCGGTCGCATCGAGGCGGTCATCGGCACGATGCAGCAGCTGGCAGAGCGCTCGGGTATCCCTTCGGTCTACCTCAAGACGATCCTGAAGATGATCGGCATCGCCTATATCGCGGAGTTCGCCGCCCAGATCATCCGGGATGCCGGAGCGGAAGGCGTGGCGTCCAAGGTCGAGTTCGCCGGCAAGGTGCTGATTCTCGTGCTCGCGGTGCCGATCATCAACGTCATCGTCGAGACGGTCGTCGGCCTGCTGCCGGCCGGGGGGTGAGAAGGATGCGGTTCAAGCTGGCGCTGCTGTGGCTGCTGCTCGCCGCATGGGGTCTCGGCCTCGCGCCCGCCGCTTCGGCGCAGCCGCCGGACGGCGGAGACGGCAGCCGAACGGCGGCCGGCATCACGGAGGAGCTGGCGCGCGAGCAGGCGCAGAGCTACGGCACCGATGCGGTCGAGTCGTACTGGGACGATCTTGTCCGGCAGTACGGAGGCTATTTTCCGGAAGGCACGATGCCGAGCTTCCTCGAGATGGTCGCGCCGGGCGGACAAGGGCTGAAGGCGTCGGACGTGCTCAAGGGCCTGCTCGCGATGCTGACGCATGAGGTGCTCTACAACGGCAAGCTGCTTGTCTCGATCGTGCTGCTCGCGGTGTTCAGCTCGATCCTGCAGACGCTGCAGTCGGCGTTCGAGCGGCAGACGGTCAGCCAGGTCGCCTACGCGGTCGCCTACATGGTGCTGATCGTGCTGGCGGTGAACAGCTTTCACGTCGCCATCGGCTACGCCAAGGACGCGATCGAGACGATGATCCAGTTCATGATGGCGATGGTGCCGCTGCTCATGACGCTGATCGCCAGCTCCGGAGGCATCGCCACCGTGACGCTGCTGCATCCGGTCATCATCTTCATGGTCCATCTGGTCGGCACGCTCATTTACACGGTCGTCTTTCCGCTCCTGTTCTTCTCGGCCGTCCTCCACATCGCCAGCGCGATGTCGGACCGCTTCAAGGTGACGCAGCTGGCGAACATGCTGCGCACGATCGGAGCGGGGCTGCTCGGAGTCATGCTGACCGTCTTTCTCGGCGTCGTCTCGATCCAGGGGGCGACCGGCTCGATGACCGACGGAGTGACGCTGCGGACGGCGAAGTTCATCAGCGGCAGCTTCGTCCCGGTCGTCGGCAAGACGTTCTCCGACGCGGCCGACACGGTCATCTCGGCGTCGATGCTGGCGAAAAACGCGGTCGGGCTCGCAGGCGTCATCATCCTGCTGTTCATCAGCGCCTTCCCGGCGATCAAGATCCTCGTGCTCGCCGTCATCTACAACGCCTGCGGAGCGGTGCTCCAGCCGCTCGGAGCGAGCCCGATCACGACCTGCCTGAGCACGATCGGCAAGACGATGCTCTATGTGTTCGGCGCGCTGGCGGCGGTGAGCCTGATGTTTTTCCTCGCGGTCACGATCCTGCTCACCGCCGGCAACGCCGCGATCATGATGCGATGAGGCGGATCCGCGGCGAGAGGAGAGGAGGAGGAGCGGCATGCTGGACTGGCTGAGCTCCTGGCTGAAAGACGTCGTCGCAGTCGTCCTGCTGGCTGCCCTCGTCGACCTGCTGCTGCCGAACCAGCGGATGCAGCGCTATGCGCGGCTCGTCACCGGCCTGATCGTGCTGCTCGTCATCCTGACGCCGCTGCTGCGCCTCGTGCAGGGCGATTTCCAGACCCGGCTCGAGACCGGCTACCGCGAATGGAACCGCGAGCTGGAGCGCTCCCAGGTGAAGATGCCTTCGCTGGACGAGATTCTGCGGCAAGCCGAGATCGCAGCCGGACGCTCCGGCGAGCAGGCGGTCGCTTTGGCCCGGACGCAGCTTGAGGCGGGCATCCGGGAAGCGGTCGAGCGGGAGACGGGGGCGGCGGTCAAGGAAGTCGCGGCCGCAGTCGCTTGGGACGGGCAAGGCGGCGGGGAGATCCGCAGCGTGAACGTGCTGCTGGCGGCTGCGCCGAGCGGCGAGGTCCTGCCGGCAGAAGCGGCCGCGGCAGACGATGCCTCCGCCGGAGAAGCTTCGATCGAGCCGGTGAAGCCGGTCGAGCCGGTCGAGGTGCGCTTGTCGGAGCCGGAGGCGCAGGAGGCGATGGCCGGCATGGGGGAGGCTTCGCCGAGAAAGGCGGACGCGCGGCTGGAGAGCCGGATCCGCCAGATCGTGAGCGGGTCCTGGCCGATCGGAGCGGCGCAGGTGAGCGTAGAGCTGGAGCCGGCGGGCGGCAGCTGAAGGGAGGGGAGGCCTTTTGGCCAATTGGTGGGAAAAGCTGCGGCAGGCGGCTGCCGGAGGAGCCGAAGGGCCGAGCCGCATCAAGTCGCTGCGCTGGCTGCTCGTGCTCGGAGGGATCGGCGTGCTGCTCATTCTGGCCGGCAACGTCCTGAACTTCCGGGATGTCGGCACGCTGCCGAGCGGCGACGCGGCCCCGCCGCCGGCAGCGGAGGATCAGGCGGCGCTCGGCGGCCGCGTGCAGTCGCCGGGCACGGACTTCGGCGGCATCGAGGCGCCGCTGGAAGCGCGGCTCAAGGATATTTTGGAGAAGATCGTCGGCGTCGGCGAGGTCGACGTGCTGGTCACGGTCGACTCCACCGAGGAGAACGTCTGGGGCAAGGACGACAATACGTCGCAGCAGGTGACGGACGAGACCGACAAGTCAGGCGGAAAGCGTCATGTGACACAGATGACGAGCAGCGGCAAGATCGTCATGTACGAGGTGTCCGGCGAGCAGAAGCCGGTCGTCACCAAGATCGTCAAGCCGAAGGTCCGGGGGGTGCTGGTCGTCGCGAACGGGGCGGAGAACGCCACCGTCAGGAGGATCATCGCCGAGGCGGTCGAGCGCGGCATGGACGTGCCGCTCTCGGCGATCTCGATCGTGCCTCGCAAGACGGGCTGAAGCGGGGCGGCGGCAAGCGCAAGCGAGCGGGAAAAGCGGTAAACCAATCCAAGGAGGGATATGAACGATGAATTCCAAACGTCAAACGATCTGGCTGGTATCGATGCTGAGCCTGATGGTCGTGCTGTCCGCTTATTATCTGTTCACGGAGGATGCGGGTACGAAAGGCCTGGCCGATACGGCCCAGACGCAGGCGGGAGCGGCCGAGGTGTCGCAGACGGACGGCATCGAAGTGCAGCAGGTGACGGGCGACGGCGCGCTGGACGCCGAAGCGGCGGCGGAAGCCGCAGAAGCGGCGGAGTCGGCGGAGTCGGCAGAGACAGGCAAGGACGCGGCGGGCGCAGACAAGGAGACCGCTGCGGACGGCGGGCTGTCGCCGGAGGATCAGGCGGTGCTGCAGCAGTATGAGTCGAGCGGCTCCTCCAGCCAGTTCACGGAGCTCGGCCTCCGCTCGCAGGAGCGGGTCAACGCGGAATACGACAAGATCATGCAGAAAATATCCGACGTCAAGAGCGACAGCGAGACGTCCGCCAAGGCCGTCACGGAGCTGGAGGGCTTCGAGGAGCGCCAGAGCAAGCTGACGGAGCTGCGCGGCCAGCTGGAGAAGGAATTCAAGAACGTCGTCATCGACGAGAACGGCGATGCGGTCAAGGTCGTCGTCCAAAGCCAGAAGCTGGAGCGCAGCCAGGCGGCCGCGATCATCTCTACGGTCAGCGCGGCGCTCGACGTGAACGCGGGCGACGTGCTCGTGCAGTACCTGCCGTAGGCGGCAAACGAGGGGCTTTCCGGGCGATCCGGAAAGCCCCTTTTCGGCTGCTCGCAGGCCGGGCGGCGTCCCGAAGAGGAGGTTCGTTCCCGAGTTTGGCAGAATGACTCGTCCTCGGAGGGGCCATGTGCTATAATACACTACGTCATGGCCCCGGATGCGCTGCAAGGCCCCTGGCCATGGCCGCGCTTGGGCATGAGTGAGTACGCCTTTCAAGCTGCAATCGTCGAAGGAGTGAATCGCATTGTTCAAACTTAATGAAATCAAAGAGCTGATCAAGCTGATCGACCAGACTTCCGTGCACGAGTTCGAGATCGAGAACGAAGGAACGAAGCTTGCGATCCGCAAGCCGGGCAAGGCCGAAACCGTCTTCGTGCAAGGTGCGCCGGCGATCTCTACATATACGGCTCCGGCAGCCGAGCCTGCGGCTTCCGTCGCGGCTGCTGCGCCGGCTTCCGCCGCTCCTGCGGCTTCGGCCGCGCCGAAGGAGAACCTGCACCAGATCGTATCGCCGATGGTCGGCACGTTTTATGCCGCCTCCACGCCGGACAGCCCTCCGTACGTCTCGCCGGGCAGCAAGGTGACGGAGAAGAGCGTCGTCTGCATTCTCGAGGCGATGAAGCTGATGAACGAGCTCGAGGCCGAAGTCCGCGGCGAGATCGTGGAAGTGCTCGTGCAGAACGGCCAGCTGGTGGAATACGGCCAGCCGCTGTTCACGGTTCGTCCCGAATAAGCATGGTGCGTGAGGAGGAGACAAGCGCGTTGAAATTCCAAAAAATCCTGATCGCCAACCGCGGCGAAATCGCCGTGCGGATCATCCGGGCGTGCCGCGAGCTCGGCATCTCGACCGTCGCCGTCTATTCCGAGGCGGACCGGGACTCGCTGCATGTGCGCCTCGCCGACGAGGCCTACTGCATCGGGCCGACGCTGTCCAAGGACAGCTACCTGAACCTGACGAACATCATGAGCGTGGCGACGCTCACCGAATGCGACGCCATCCATCCGGGCTACGGCTTCCTCGCCGAAAACGCCGACTTCGCGGAGATCTGCGAATCCTGCAACATCACCTTCATCGGACCGTCCCCGTCGGCGATCAGCCGCATGGGCGACAAGGCGATGGCCAAGCAGACGATGAAGGACGCGCGCGTGCCGGTCATTCCCGGCTCCGACGGCATCATCGAGGATCTGGACGAAGCGGTGCGCATCGCGCGAGGCATCGGCTATCCGGTCATCATCAAGGCGACGGCCGGAGGCGGAGGCAAGGGCATCCGCATCGCCGAGAACGAGGAGGCGCTCGTGCAGCAGATCACGACGGCGCAGCAGGAAGCCCAAAAGGCGTTCGGCAACGCCGGCGTCTATCTGGAGAAATACTTGACGGGCATGAAGCATGTCGAGATCCAGATCATGGCCGACCGCCACGGCAACGCCGTGCATCTGTTCGAGCGGGACTGCTCCGTGCAGCGCCGCCGCCAGAAGCTGGTCGAGGAGGCGCCTTGTCCGGTGCTCAGCCCCGAGCTGCGCGAGCGGATGGGCGAGGCGGCGGTTCGCGCCGCGCTGGCCGTCGAGTATTGCGGCGCCGGCACGCTGGAATTCCTGCTCGGTCCCGACGGCCAGTTCTACTTCATGGAGATGAATACCCGGATCCAGGTCGAGCATCCGGTGACGGAGATGATTACCGGCATCGACCTCATCAAGGAAATGATCTCGGTCTGCGAGGGCAATCCGCTGTCCTTCCGCCAGGAGGAGCTGCAGATCGACGGCGTGTCGATCGAATGCCGCATCAATGCCGAGGACTCCGAGCGCAACTTCATGCCGTCGCCCGGCAAGATCGGCTTCTACCTGCCGCCTGGCGGCATCGGCGTCCGCGTCGACAGCTCGGCTTATCCGGGCTATACGATCTCGCCTCACTATGACTCGATGATCGCCAAGCTGATCGTATGGGCTCCGACCCGCGCCGAAGCGGTGAACCGCATGAAGCGCGCTTTGTCCGAGTTCGCGATCGAGGGCATCAAGACGACGATTCCGTTCCATCTCAAGCTGCTGGAGCATCCGATTTTCCTGGGCGGCCGCTTCGACATCAAGTTCCTCGAGGAGCATGATGTGAACAAGCCTTACGGCGACGAATCCGTGTCGGGCTGATCCGTTTGTCATAAAACTCGCCCAATGTTATAGTATAGGAATATGAAATCGGATGAGCCCCCGGCGTGCATCGGGGGACACCTACTCAACACGGAGGTGCGCCTAAGGATGAGCATCATGGCAGCAGACTACGAAAAGACGGATATCGGCACGATCCAGATCGCGCCGGAAGTCATCGAGGTCATCGCGGGACTGGCGACGATCGAGGTCGGCGGCGTAGCCGGAATGAGCGGAGGGCTGGCCGGCGGCATCGCCGAGCTGCTCGGCCGCAAGAACCTTTCCAAAGGCGTGAAGGTCGAGGTCGGCCATCGCGAGGCGGCCGTCGACGTGTCCATCATCGTCGAATACGGCAACCCGATTCCGGAGATCGCATCCGAAATCCAGCGCAACGTCAAGAAATCGATCGAGATGATGACCGGGCTGATCGTCGTCGAAGTGAACGTACATATCCATGACGTCTACTTCAAGGCCGGCGAGCGCATCGAAGAGGAAGACGCGGCGCTCCGAGTCAAATAAGCCAAACACCATCACCCCCTTGTGATTGGGCTGCCGCTCGGCGCAAGGGGGTTTATTCCGCTTTATGGGAGGTCAACTCGTCTTGAGCCGAATCGTGGACAGATTGCTCTTGTTTTTGTACAGCCTTGCGGCCGGCATCATCGCCATCATCGTCATCATCGCCAGCGCCGGCGGCATTCACCGGGAGGATGCAAGCGCGTTCTTAGCCGAATGGTACGACTCCGGCAGCGCGGTCCATCTGGCCATGCTGATCGGCGCCGTCCTGCTGCTGCTGCTCAGCCTGCGGATGTTCTACGTCGCCGTCCGGGTCAAGGGCGCCGCGTCGTCCTCGATCGACCAGCGCAACGATTTCGGCGATATCCGCATCTCGATGGATACGGTCGAGAGCCTCGTGCTGAAGGCGGCCGGCCGCCAGCGCGGCGTCAAGGATCTGAAGACCCGCATCACTACCGCCGAGGCGGGACTTGATATCGCCGTACGCGCGGTCGTGGACGGCGAGACGTCGATTCCCCAGCTGACGGAGGAGATCCAGCGGGCGGTCAAGGACCACGTGGAAGAGATTACGGGCATTCCCGTCGCGGCCGTGTCGGTGTTCGTCGCCAACGTCATTTCTTCCCCGTCCTTCAAGAGCCGCGTAGAATAGGAGGCCTGCAGCGATGTGGAGAGATTGGTGGGACGGATACGGCGGCAGGATCGTCGGCGTCGGCGCGGCGCTTTTTCTGGCGATCGTTTTCCTCGTATCCGGTTTTTGGGACATGCTCTTCGTCGGCCTGATCTTATGGGTCGGCTATGCGGCTGGCCAGCGCAAGGATACCGGCGGCGAGCCGCTCGTCCCGTGGCGGCGGATCGCCGCTTGGGTCGAGCAACGCTTCGGGCGGTATCGCTGATTCTGTGGTCTCCTCCGTACTTCGGACCTGCCGCGCGACTCGCGCGGCTGTTCGGAGCAGGGAGGAGATCATAGGTTTTTTTTACGACTAAATCAAGCTAAGCTCAGGAGGCATTATGAAACGAAGGTTGGCGCGTGAGATAGCGGTACAGAGCCTGTACCAAATGGAAATGAACGAGGTGTCGGCGGAAGAGGCGGTAGCGATGCTGCTCGCCGAGGCGCGGGAGGAGAACGAGGCCGGAGCCGGGAAGCTGGATGCCGGCGAGACGGGAGAGTTCGCCAAGGAGCTCGTGCACGGCGTGCTGGAGCGCAAATCGGCCATCGACGAGATGCTGCAGCAGTATTTGACCGGCTGGCAGGTGGACCGCCTGTCCAAGGTGGACCATCAGGTGCTGCGTCTGGCATGCTACGAGCTCGTGTTCCGCACCGACGTTCCGCCCAAGGCGGTCGTGAACGAGGCGATCGAGCTGTCCAAGCGCTTCGGCACGGACGAGTCGGGCAAGTTCGTCAACGGCGTGCTCGGCCGCCTCATCGCCGAGCTGGACAAGCTCAAGGCCAACTGACGCAAGCTCTAGATTCGAGGGGAGAGATCGGGATGAGCGCAAAGGTGATCGACGGCAAGCGCATCGCGCAGGAAATTCGGGAGGAGATCCGTCTGGAGACGGCGCGGCTGAAGGAGCGGGGCATCGTGCCCGGCCTGGCGGTCGTGCTCGTCGGCGGAGACCCGGCATCGGCTGTCTACGTCGGCAGCAAGGAGAAGACATGCAAGGAGATGGGCTTCCACTCCGAAGTCCACCGCCTGCCGGAGGAGACGACGGAGGAGCAGCTGCTGGCGCTCGTCTCCGATCTGAACCGGAACGAAGCGGTGCACGGCATCCTCGTGCAGCTGCCGCTGCCGAAGCATATCCATGAAAAGGCGGTCATCGACGCGATCGCCGTCGAGAAGGACGTCGACGGCTTCAGCCCGCAAAGCACCGGCAACCTCGTCATCGGCGACGAAAGCCTGCTGCCCTGCACGCCTGCCGGCATCATCGAGCTGATCCGGCGCGCGGGCGTCGATCCCGCCGGCAAGCATGCCGTCGTCATCGGCCGCAGCAACATCGTCGGCAAGCCGGTCGCGATGCTGCTGCTGCGCGAGAACGCGACGGTCACCATCTGCCATTCCCGCACCGACAATATGGAGGCGATCGCTTCCCAGGCCGACATCCTCGTCGTCGCCATCGGCAAGCCCAAAGCGATCGGCCGCCGCTATGTCAAGCCGGGAGCGGTCGTCATCGACGTCGGCGTCAACCGGCTGGAGACCGGCAAGCTCGCCGGCGACGTCGATTACGACGATTGCCTGGACGTCGCCGGCGCGATCACGCCGGTGCCGGGCGGCGTCGGCCCGATGACGATCGCGATGCTGATGCAGAACACGCTCAAGGCGGCGAAGCGGAAAGCGGGCGTGTAGCCCGTGACGGATACGCCGAGGATCTATTCGGTCAAGGAGCTGACCCGATACATCAAGATGAAGCTGGAGGGAGACCGCCTGCTCGGGGACGTCTGGATCCGGGGCGAGATCTCGAACTTCACGCATCATTCCAGCGGCCATATGTACTTCACGATCAAGGACAAGGACAGCCGCCTCAAATGCATCATGTTCGCCAGCCACAACCAGCGGCTGCCGTTCCGTCCGCGCGAAGGCGCGAAGGTCATCGCGCGCGGCAACATCTCCGTCTACGAACGGGACGGAAACTATCAGTTCTACTGCATCTCCATGCAGCCGGATGGACTCGGCAGCCTGTATCTCGCCTACGAGCAGCTCAAGGCCAAGCTCGAGGAGGAAGGGCTGTTCGCGGAGTCGCGCAAGCGGGAGCTGCCCCGTCATCCGTCGGTCGTCGGCGTCGTCACGTCGCCGACCGGAGCGGCGGTGCGCGACATCATCACGACGCTGCAGAGACGCTATCCGGCCGCGGCGATCCTCGTCTATCCCGCCGTCGTGCAAGGCGCCGGAGCCGCGCCGTCGATCGTCAAGGGCATCGAGGCGATGAACCGGCACGGCCGCGCGGACGTGCTCATCGTCGGCCGCGGCGGCGGCTCGCTGGAGGAGCTGTGGGCGTTCAACGAGGAGACGGTGGCGCGCGCGATCGCCGCTTCGGCGATTCCGGTCATATCGGCTGTCGGCCACGAGACCGATTTTACGATCGCTGACTTCGCGGCTGACCGGAGGGCGGCGACGCCGACGGCCGCCGCCGAGCTCGCGGCTCCCCATATCGGGGAGATCGGCGAATCGCTCCGGCGGCTGGAGCAGCGTCTGCATGCCGCGATGGAGCGGACGCTGGACAGCCGCAGGCAGCGGCTGCAGAGGGCGCGCCGCTCTCCTTATTTTGTCCATCCGAGGCGTTATCTGCTGGATCAGGCGCAGCGGCTGGACCGGCTGACGCAGCGGCTCGAGGAGCTGGCTCGGCGACTGCCGGAGCGCTCGGGCCAGCGGCTGGAGCGGCTGGAGCGGAGGTTGCAGAGCCAGTCGCCTTCCAGCCGCGCCGCTTTTGCCGGGCGGGACCTGAGGCAGCTGGACGAGCGGCTCGCCAAAGCGGCGCGAGGCGCCGTCAAGGACGCTCGCCAGCGGATCCTCTCCTCGGTGCGGCAGCTCGACGCGCTCAGTCCGCTCAAGGTCATGGCGCGCGGCTACAGTCTCGTATATGAAGATAGCAACGATAAGCTGGTCCGCTCCGTAAAGGATCTGGAGCCAGGCGATCTGATCCAGGTGCGGCTGCCGGACGGACGTGCCGAATGCCATGTGTGGGCGATCAAGGAGGATGAGCAGGAATGAGCGATAGCAAGCAGGATCAGGCGCTGAGCTTCGAGCAGGCGATGGAAAAGCTGGAAGGCATCGTCGGTCGTCTAGAGAGCGGGGACGTCCCGCTGGAGACGGCGATCGAGCTGTTCCAGGAGGGCATGGAGCTTTCCCGCCTGTGCGGCGGCAAGCTGGAGCAGGTCGAGCGCCGCATCGAGACGCTGCTGGAACGAGGCGCGGGCCTTGCGACCGAGCCTTTCGACGCGCTGCCGGACGATCGGGGAGAAGCCCGATGAGCGCGCAGCCGATGCTGGCAGATTATTTGGCGACGAATGCGGCCCTCATCGAGGCGGAGCTGAAGCGGTCGCTGCCCGAAGCATGGGCCGTGCCGCCGCGCCTGCGGGAGTCGATGGACTACTCCTTGTCGGCGGGAGGCAAGCGGCTCCGTCCGGTGCTCGTGCTGGCCGCCGCCGAGGCGGCCCGAGGCGGGGAGGCGGATCGCGAGGCGGCGCTGCGCGTCGCTTGCGCGGTGGAGATGATCCACACGTACTCGCTCATCCACGACGACCTGCCCGCGATGGACAATGACGATTACCGCCGCGGCAAGCCGACAAACCATAAGGTGTTCGGTGAAGCGATGGCGATCCTTGCCGGCGACGGGCTGCTGACGCATGCGTTCCACATGGCGTCCTCGGCGCGCCGCTTCGGCGCGGACACGGCCGTCGTGCTCGACATCGTCGAGGACCTGTCGCGGCTGTCCGGCCCGGCCGGCATGGTCGGCGGCCAGGCGGCCGACATGCAGGGCGAGCAAGGCGCGACGACGCTGCCCGAGCTCCAATATATCCATGAGCACAAGACGAGCGATCTGGTCATCTTCTCCGTCACCGCCGGCGCTCGGCTCGGAGGAGCCAGCTCGGAGCAGCTGGCCCGGCTGGAGCAGTTCGGCCGCAAGCTCGGCCTCGCGTTCCAGATCCAGGACGACATCCTCGACCTGATCGGCGACGAGAGCAAGCTCGGCAAAAAGACGAACAGCGACACCGCCGCAGGGAAAGTGACGTATCCTTACCTCGTCGGAATGGACGAGAGCCGCAGGCTGCTCGGACAGTTCACCGCCGAAGCGAAGCAGGCTCTGCTCGAGGCGAGGCTTCCCAAGCCGGAGCGCCTCGCGGAGCTGGCCGACTACCTGATGAATCGCGACCGCTGAGGCGGGCATGAGGTTTCATGTCGCTTCGTATGGTATAATGGTGAATAATGTGTATTGACGGGACGGCGGGCGATCCGCCCGCCGCTCACGAAAGCGAGGAACCTATCGTGCTGCTCGACAAACTAAACGGACCCGAAGATCTGAAAGGCCTGTCCGTGCCGGAGCTGGAACAGCTCGCAAGCGAGATCCGGGAGTTCCTGGTCCAAAAGCTCTCCGTGACGGGCGGACATCTGGCGCCGAATCTCGGCGTCGTGGAGCTGACGCTGGCGCTGCACTTCCTGTTCGACAGCCCGACGGACAAATTCATCTTTGACGTCGGCCACCAGTCCTACGTGCACAAGATCCTTACCGGCCGCAAGGACCGCTTCGATACGCTGCGCCAGCAAGGCGGCCTATGCGGCTTCATCAAGCGGAGCGAAAGCGATCATGACGTCTGGGAGGCTGGCCACAGCAGCACGTCGCTGTCGGCCGCCATGGGCATGGCGATGGCGCGCGACTTCAGAGGCGGGACCAACAAGGTCGTCGCGGTCATCGGCGACGGCGCCCTGACCGGAGGCATGGCGCTGGAGGCGCTCAACCATATCGGCCACGAGAAGCGCGACATGATCGTCGTCCTGAACGACAACGAGATGTCGATCGCGCCGAACGTCGGCGCGATGCATCAGTATCTCGGCCGCATCCGCACCGACCGCCATTACCAAAAGGCCAAGGAGGATCTTCAGTCGCTGCTGCAGAAGGTGCCGGCGATCGGGGGCAAGCTGGCCAAGACGGCGGAGCGGTTCAAGGACAGCCTCAAGTATCTGCTCGTCAGCGGCATCCTTTTCGAGCAGTTCGGCCTGCATTACATCGGACCGGTCGACGGACACGACCTCGAAGGGCTGCTCGAGACGCTGCAGCAGGCGTCGAACGTGCAAGGGCCGGTGCTCGTGCATGTCGTCACGGTCAAGGGGAAAGGCTACAAGCCGGCGGAGGCCGATTCGTTCAAATGGCATGGTGCCTCGCCATACAAGATCGAATCGGGCCAGATGCTGAAGGCGGTCGGTCCGCCGATGTACACGGACGTCTTCGGCGACGCGCTGATCGAGCTGGCCGAGCGCGACGAGCGCATCGTCGCCGTCACGCCGGCGATGCCCGCCGGCTCCGGCCTGATGAAGTTCGCCGCGCGCTTCCCCGGCCGCATGATCGACGTCGGCATCGCGGAGCAGCATGCCGCCACGATGTCCGCCGCGCTCGCGATGGACGGCATGAAGCCGGTCTACGCCGTCTACTCGACGTTCCTGCAGCGGGCGTACGACCAAGTCGTCCACGACATCTGCCGGCATAACGCCAACGTCATCTTCGCCATCGACCGGGCCGGCTTCGTCGGACCGGACGGAGAGACGCATCACGGGGTGTTCGACATTCCGTACCTGCGCCATATTCCGAACATCGTCCTGATGATGCCGAAGGACGAGAACGAGCTGCGCAACATGATGCAGACGGCCGTCGACTACAACGACGGACCGATCGCTGTGCGCTATCCCCGCATCAGCGGCAGGGGCGTCGAGCTCGATCCGGCGATGACGCCGATCCCGATCGGGACATGGGAAATCGTCCGGCCGGGAGACGCGGCGGCCGTCCTGGCGGTCGGCCCGATGGTCGAGGTCGCCGAGCAGGCGGCGGAGCTGCTTCGCCGCGACGGACTGTCGCTGCGTGTCGTCAACGCCCGCTTCATCAAGCCGCTCGACGGAGCGATGCTGGATGAGCTGGCCGACGAAGGCTTGCCGCTCATCGTCATGGAGGAAGGAGCGGTCATGGGCGGGCTCGGAAGCGCCGTCCAGGAGCATTTCGCCTTGACGGGCCGCTCGGGGGTCCGCGTCAGCCTGATCGGCATTCCCGACGAGTTCGTCGAGCATGCCTCCATCCAGGAGCAGCGCGAAGCCTGCGGCTTGACCGCGCAGCGGCTGGCGGCCGAGGTGCTGGCCGTGCAGCCGAGGCGCAAGCGCGCCACCAACCAGCATTCATGAACCCTTGTATGGCCTGCGGCGATCCGGCTGCAGGCCATTCTACGGTTATAAGGAGCGAACCGGAAGTGACGACCAAAGAACGAATCGACCTATTGCTCGTGGAGCTCGGCTATTACCCCAGCCGCGAGAAGGCGAAGGCCGCGCTCATGGCCGGCCTCGTGCTCGTGGACAACGAGCCGGTAGACAAAAGCGGAACGAAGGTGAGGCGCGACTCCGAGATCAAGGTCAAGGGAAGCCTCCATCCGTACGTCAGCCGGGGCGGGCTGAAGCTGGAGAAGGCGATCCGCGAGTTCGGCATCGCGATGGACGGACGGGTCATGCTCGACATCGGGGCTTCGACGGGAGGCTTCACCGACTGCGCCCTCCAGCACGGAGCCGCTTATGTGTACGCCATCGACGTCGGCTACAACCAGCTCGACTGGTCGCTGCGCCAGCATCCGCATGTGAAGGTGATGGAGCGGGTGAATTTCCGGTACATCCGTCCGGAGGATCTGTCCGGCCCGGCGCCGGACTGCGCCTCGATCGACGTCAGCTTCATCTCGCTCAAGCTGATCCTGCCGGCGCTCGCTCCGCTGCTGCCCCAAGGCGGCGAAGTCGCCGGCCTCATCAAGCCGCAGTTCGAGGCGGGGCGCGAAAAGGTCGGAAAAGCCGGCATCGTGCGCGATCCGGCCGTCCATCTGGAGGTGCTGCAGGCCGTATGCGGCGAGGCCGCAGCGGCCGGATTCAAGCTTGATGGCCTCACGTTCTCGCCGATCACCGGGGGCGAGGGCAACATCGAGTTCCTCGCGCATTGGGTGCGCGAGGACGGCGCGGCAGTTCCGGACGGAGAGCTGCTGGAGAGAATCGTGACCGAGGCTTCGGCTCATTTCCATTCCGGCAAATAATTCCGTCCCCCTCTTTACAAGCAAACGCATGTTCTGCTATTCTGAATTCAGCAAACAAATGTTCGGACTTCTCTCCAGCTCCGCCGGAAGGAAATCCGCCGTCGAAAAGCGAATGTTACCCTCACCATGAAGCGGGAGGGATCGCTTGGACCGGCTGGTGATGGTAATCTCGGCGCTGTTGATCGTGTATTGGGCCTACCGGGCCTTCTACAACTGGCTTCATGAGCCCAAGGGACTGAAGCGGCTCGTGCTCGGCCGCGGAGAGATATTGGCCCCGGACGACCCGCATGTGCTTTTTCTCGAATCGCACGGATACGAGGTCGTCTCGGGCAAGCATCGCGTTCCGCTCGTCGTCGACCTGGACGGGCAGGAGCTGGCGAGCCGCCTGTATGTGGATTACGTGGCGATCCGCGACGGCGACATGTATGCCGTCAAGCTCATGCGCGAGCGTCAGCCGCTGGACTGGACAGGCAGCGGCTTGCGGGACCGGCTCCTCGTCTTCCACCTCCTGCTTCCGGAGCTGGAGGGCATACTGGTGATCGACACCGAGGAGAATAGGATCAGGACGGTTAAATTCGAGGTAAACGAAGTACCGAAAAAGAAGGAGGCCTGAAGCATGAAAGGACTACGCCATGTCAAGATCCGCGAGATCATCGGACGGCATGTCATCGAGACGCAGGACGAGCTTGTGGAAGCTCTGCGCACCGCCGGGCTGCAGGTGACCCAGGCGACCGTGTCGCGCGACATCAAGGAGCTGCAGCTGATCAAGATTCCGTCCGAGGATGGCCGCTACAAATATTCCTTGCCGCAGGAGCAGCGCTTCATCCCGGTGAACAAGCTCAAGCGCGCGATGCTCGACAACTTCCTGCATGTCGACCAGGCGGAAAACCTCGTCGTCATGAAGTGCCTGCCGGGCACGGCCAACGCGATCGCCTCGCTCGTCGACGGCATGGAATGGCCGGAGATCATGGGCACGATCAGCGGGGACGACACCTTGCTGCTGATTTGCCGCAAGAAGGAGCACGGCAGCAAGATCGTCGAGCAGCTGCTCGCCATGATGAACTGATTTCATATCCATTCGGATCAAAGGAGTGTTTTTATGCTTCGCGAACTGTCCATTCGAAATCTTGCCGTCATCGAAGAAGTGACCGTCGGCTTCCACGACGGCTTCCATGTGCTGACTGGGGAGACCGGCGCCGGAAAATCCATTCTGATCGATGCGCTCATCCTGCTCATCGGCGGGAGGGGATCGTCCGACATGGTCCGTTACGGATGCGACAAAGCGGAGATGGAGGCCTCCTTTGAGCTGGGATCCGCCCATCCGGTCTGGCATGTGCTGCAGCGGCTCGGGCTTAAAGGCAGCTCCGAGGATCTGCTGACGGTCCGGAGGGAGCTGTCCGCTCAGGGCAAGAGCTCATGCCGGATCAACGGCTCCATCGCCAACCTGACGATGCTGCGCGAAATCGGCGAATGCCTCGTGAACGTCCATGGACAGCACGAGCATCAGTCGCTACTGCGGACCGAGCAGCATCTGGAATGGCTGGACCTGTTCGCCGGGGAGCAGGTGGCGGAGCTGAAGCGGGCTTACCAAGCGGCGTTCTTCCGGTACGGGGAGCTTCGCTCCTCGTTGAAGAGCTTGATGGAGGGCAGCCGCCAAAATATGCAGATGCTCGACCTGTACAAGTTCCAGCTGGAGGAGATCCGTTCGGCCGCGCTCCGCAAGGACGAATGGGAGCAGCTCCAGCAAGAGAAGGAGACGCTGGCGCATGCGGACAAGATCATGTCGCATGCGGCCGGCGCTTACGGACTGCTGCATGACAGCGGGGCGCTGGAGTCGATGGCTGCCGCCATCGCCAAGCTGGAGGAGATCGCCCCTTATCAGCCGACGCTGCTTGAGCCGCTCGTGGAGCAGATCAAGGGCGCGTATTTCCAAGCGGAGGATGCGGTCCATCAGCTCCGCGGCTATCAGGAAGGCATCCAATCCGATCCGGAGCGTCTGGCCAGCATCGAGGACCGGATCACGCTGCTGAAAGGGCTTCGCCGCAAATATGGGGACACCTTGCCGGATATTATGGCCTATTACAAAAAAATCAAGCATGAAGCGAGCCTGATCGAAAATCGCGACGATCATATTCGCGAGCTCAAAGCCGCGCTGAAGGAAGCGTATGCGGAAGCGGCAGAGCTGGCCGAGCGGCTGTCGGCAAGACGAAAGCAAGCCGGAGAGCTGCTGTCCGTCTCCGTCGAGTCCCAGCTCAAGGATCTCGGCATGGGACGTACGCAGTTCAGAGCCCATGTGGACGCCCAGCCTGCGGAGGAATCCTACAAGCTGACGCTGCATGGCATCGACGAAGCCGGATTCCTGCTCGCTCCGAACCCGGGCGAGCCGCTCAAGCCGCTCAGCAAGATCGCCTCCGGCGGCGAGATGTCGCGCATCATGCTTGCGCTCAAGAGCATCTTCGCCGAGATCGATCAGGTGCCCGTGCTTATCTTCGACGAGGTCGATACCGGCGTCAGCGGACGCGCCGCTCAAGCGATAGCGGAAAAGTTGTCGCAATTATCCGGCAAATGCCAGGTATTCTCCATTACGCATCTGCCGCAGGTGGCCTGCATGGCCGATTACCATTATGAGATCAGCAAGCATGTCGTCCACGACCGGACCTCCACCTCGGTCAAGGAGCTCACCGACCGGGAGCGGATCGAGGAGCTGGCGCGGATGCTCGGCGGCGTCGAAGTGACGGACAAGACGAGGCATCATGCACAGGAAATGCTTGTGCTGGCAGATCGCCAAAAAGGAGCCTGAGTCAGGCTTTCAGGGAAGGTTTTGATGGACATAAATCGGGGGGGCGGGGGTACCTTATAGGTACGCAAATGGCGAGACCAATCGTCAAGCGATGGAACTACAGGGAGCGTGAGATCATGAACGCCAACCAGCGCAAGCGGTGGTTCGGATTAGTTCTCGTATTCTTCGTTTGCATGATCGGCATCTCCAGTCCGTTCCAAAATTATGCCTCCTTCCCGAATGAACTGCGTTTATTCTCCGGGCAAATGAAACGGCTGGACTATCATATGCCTGTCCATGCGGACATGACGGTGGATTCCTCCATCCTTCATGTCAACGGCAAAGCGGAGCATCGCCAGTTGCTGGATCTAAAAAAGCCGATATCCCTTGAACCGCGACAAACCGGGCAAGCCGTCCTGTCTTTGAAGCTGTTCGGCAAGATTCCATTCAAGACCGTTCATGTCGATGTCGTCCCTGATCTCAAAGTCATCCCCGGCGGACAAACGATCGGAGTCAAGGTCAAGTCTGCAGGCGTTCTTGTCGTCGGCCATCATCTTGTAGGAGAAAAAGGCGATGCCAAAGTCTCGCCCGGCGAGCAAGCCGGCCTCCGTCTCGGCGATCTGATCGTCGAAATCGACGGCCGCAAGGTGCGGGAAGTCAAGGAAATCGCTCGCTACACCGAGATTGCAGGCTCCCGCGACCGTCCCCTGAAGCTGACGGTAAAGCGTTCCGGGAAGCTTTTGAACGTCAAGCTCAAGCCTTCCTATGACAAGGAAGACAGCGCGTGGAGGATCGGATTGTATATCCGCGATTCCGCCGCAGGCGTAGGGACACTGACGTTCTACGCGCCGGATCAAGGCGTATACGGAGCTCTCGGGCATGTCATCACCGACCTGGATACGGGCACGGCGATCGAAGTCGGCGACGGGCAAATCCTGGAGTCGAATGTAACGTCGATCAACAAAAGCCAAAACGGCGAGCCTGGCGAAAAGCGAGCCACCTTCGTCAACGAAAGCCATGTGCTCGGCAATATCGAACGGAATACTCCGTTCGGCATCTTTGGAAAAATGGAGCAGAAGCCCGGTCACGGCTATCAGGCCGAGGCGGTGCCGGTCGCTTTTTCGGAGGAAGTCCATGAAGGGCCGGCCGAGATCCTCACGGTGCTGAACGGTCAAAAGGTCGAACGGTTCAACGTCGAAATCAGCCACGTCAGCAAGCAGAAGCAGCCCGCGACAAAAGGCATGGTCATCAAAGTGACCGATCCGAAGCTTCTGGAGAAAACCGGAGGCATCGTGCAAGGCATGTCGGGCAGTCCGATTTTGCAGGATGGCAAGCTGATCGGAGCTGTGACGCATGTTTTCGTCAACGATCCTTCATCCGGTTATGGCTGTTTCATCGAGTGGATGCTGCATGATGCCGGCATTATTCTTCGTACGGCGAACAAAGATCTCAAGGCTGCTTAAAGCCTTGAGATCTTTGTTGGTTTTTATCGAATTTTATCGGATAAGATCGGGAAATGGAGTAAAATAATTATTATACCGAATTGAGAATCAAAAAGAAAGAAAAATAATATTCGACAGAAGGAAATCCCTTGGGGGTGTCGAAACGATAGTACAAGCAAAAAACAGACCATCCCAACGTGATGAAGGAGGACCAACCTTGCCAAAGATTGAGGTACTGCTGGCCGATGATAACCGTGAATTTACGAACCTGCTGTCCGAATACATAACGGAGCAGGAGGATATGGAAGTAACGGGCATCGCTTATAACGGCGAAGAAGTGCTGCGTCTGCTGAAGGAAACGGACCGCATCCCCGACGTGCTTATACTGGACATCATCATGCCTCATCTCGATGGGCTGGGCGTGCTGGAGAAGCTGCGTGAAAGCGGGCTCAATCCGATGCCGAAAATCATCATGCTGACCGCTTTCGGTCAAGAGAACATCACGCAAAAAGCCGTTCAGCTCGGCGCTTCGTACTATATCCTGAAGCCGTTCGACATGGAGATGCTGGCCAATCGCGTCCGCCAGCTCGTCGGCAACCAGGCGGTTGTGGCGACATCGAGCTCCGGCGCCTTCTCCTCCGCTTCGTCGATGATCAAGTCGAATGTCGTTCCGATCGCCAAAGGCAAAAACCTTGACGCGAACATTACGAGCATCATTCATGAAATCGGCGTTCCCGCCCATATCAAAGGCTACCAGTATTTGCGCGAAGCAATTACGATGGTGTACAACAACATCGAAATTCTTGGCGCCATCACCAAAACGCTTTATCCGGCAATCGCCGAAAAGTTCAAAACGACGCCATCGCGCGTCGAACGCGCGATCCGCCACGCGATCGAGGTCGCCTGGACGCGCGGCAACATCGACTCGATCAGCCATCTGTTCGGCTATACGATCAACATCAGCAAATCCAAGTCGACCAACTCGGAATTCATCGCGATGGTCGCCGACAAGCTGCGCATCGAGCATAAGGTGAGCTGAGCGGGGATGCCGCGGCGAGGGGAATAAAAAAAAGACCGTTGGGCCGATGGCCGCAACGGTCTTCTTTATCAGGCTACTTGCGGGAGCGGGCGCGGGATTTGACGGATTTCTTGGCCGATTTCTTGCGGGAAATCGTAGAACGGTCATAACCTTCGTGATTATGCCCTTCTTCAGATACCGACTCGACTCCGCCTACGTTTTCGTCGCGACAAATATATTTGTACACGTCGCAGCGGACCGGAACGCAGTGATGCCGCGTGACGATCTCGATCGGGTGGACCACCGTGACTTGTTGAGGATGATACACATCGCGGTATACGGTTTGAACGGGATCGACGACCGTTTCGGGAGAGCAATGAGAATGACGGCAGGACATTGGGAAAAGCTCCTTTCCTTCGTGAGATGCTACATTGTACGAGTCCGAAGGAAAGATTGCTTGTGCCAATGCCATGGCGGGCTAAACGTTGGGTCTCGGGCGCTTCTTCTTGAAGCGGGGAGCGACGTAATTGTGCTTGCGGTCGCGGAAGAAAATCCAGCCGCCGATGAAGCCGATGCCGACCGCGAACAGAATGAAGCCGACAATGAACGTCAGCCAGCTGAATTTCGGTATGACGGCGTCGTTGCCGAACGCGGCAAAATAGTCGAACGTAGCCGTTTTCATCTGGAGAAAGCCAAAACAGGCGACGATGCCGGGAATGACCAGAATGAGAATGGCGACAAACCTGGAAATGACTGCTTTCATGTCGTTCTCTCCTTCAACCGACCTGATTGCGGAAAAATGAGGCCAAGTGCAGGAACAGCCTTATTTCATCATACTTCAACAAATGCCGGCTTGTCCATGCGGTGTTCTTCTCCGGCGAAAAGGAGTAGAATAGGTTCTCGGAGGAGAAGGGCATGTCCCCCTTCACCTCGACATGACGAATGCGGAAGCGTTCCGCATGCAACGGAAGGGATCGATCGCATGCCAATTCAAGTGGACGTCGCCGTGCTCGGCGGCGGGCCCGGAGGCTATACAGCCGCTATCCGAGCCGCGCAAGAGGGAAAAAAAGTCGCGATTGTGGAGCAGGCCAAGCTGGGCGGCACTTGCCTGCATCAAGGATGCATACCGAGCAAGGCGCTGCTGCGCAGCGCGGAGGTCTATGCTACCTTGCTCCATGCGGATACATATGGAATCAAAGTGGACCGGGAAGCGGTGAAGCTCGACTTCGCCGGCGTGCAAGAGCGCAAGGAAAAAACGGTCGATCAGCTGCATCGCGGGCTGCAGCAGCTCATGAAAAAGCATGGGATTGAAATCATCCGAGGCCGGGGACGGATCATCGGACCGTCGATCTTCTCGCCGAAAAGCGGCTCGCTGGCCGTGGAGCTGGAGGACGGCGAGATGGAGTCTGTCGTCTCCCGCCATCTGATCGTCGCGACCGGCTCCCGGCCGCGGCTGCTGCCGGGATTGGAAGCGGATGGCGAGCAGGTGCTGACGAGCGATGACGCCTTGCGCATGGAGACGCTGCCTTCCTCGATGCTGATCGCCGGAGGCGGCGTCATCGGCATCGAATGGGCGTCGATGCTGAGCGACTTCGGCGTAAGCGTGACGCTCGTGGAAGCCGCATCGCGCGTGCTGCCGGGAGAGGATTCGGACGTATCCGCGGCCGTCTCCAAAGCGCTGGCGGCACGCGGCGTGCGTATTCTGACCGGCGCTGCGCTGCTGCCGGAATCGTTGCGCAAGGACAGCGACGGAGTGAGCGTGGCTGTCCGCAAGGGAGAGACGGAGGAGCGGCTGCAGGCGCAGAGGCTTCTCGTCTCGATCGGACGCCAGGCCAACGTCGAGGGCATCGGCCTGGAAAATACCGACATCGCCGTGCAGGACGGCTGGATCAAGGTGAAGCCGACGCTGCAGACCGCTGAGCCGCATATCTATGCGATCGGCGATGTCACCGGCGGGGTGCAGCTGGCTCATGCCGCCGCTCATGAAGGCATCGCCGCCGTCGAGCATCTGCTCGGACTCGCTCCGCATCCGGCGGCGCCGCATCGCATTCCGCGCTGCGTCTACAGCCGCCCGGAGACGGCCAGCGTCGGCTATACGGAGGAGCAGGCGCGCGCCGCGGGCCATAATCCGATCACGGCCAGGATTCCGTTCGCGGCGATCGCCAAGGCGATCGTGCAAGGCGATCCGGACGGCTTCGTCAAGGTGATCGCCGACCGCGGCACGCAGGATCTGCTCGGCGTGCATATGGTCGGCGCTCATGTGACGGAGCTGATCGCCGAGGCTTCGCTGGCGCAGTTCCTCGATGCGGCTCCATGGGAGGTCGGAGCGAGCTTCCATCCGCATCCAAGCTTGTCGGAGGGGCTCGGCGATGCGATGCTGGCGACGCTCGGCAAATCGCTGAGCTTCTAAGAAGGGACGACCGGCGAAGCGGCCGGTCATCCCGCTGCGAAGGCGAAGGGAATCGGCCGGAGGACGGCAAAGGTTCCCTTTTTCCTTCTTGAGCGTTATAATACTGCTATCAAGTATTAGTACCAGGTATCAAAACTGGAGATGAAGGAGGTTCCTCCATGAGCCGACAACAGGTGGATTCCCGCCATCGCGAGCTGGGCTTGTCCGACGAGGAAGCCGTCGGAATGTACAAGATGATGAGGAGCGCGAGGATGTTCGACGAGCGGGTGCTGCTGCTGCAGCGCGCCGGCAAGATCAACTTCCACGTCTCCGGCATCGGACAGGAGGCGGCTCAGGTCGCGGCCGCGTGGGCGCTCGATCGGGACGAGGACTATTTCCTCCCGTACTATCGCGACTACGGCTTCGTGCTGTCGGTGGGCATGACGCTGCGCGAGCTGATGCTCTCGGTGTTCGCCAAGGCGGAGGATCCGACGAGCGGCGGCCGGCAGATGCCGGGCCATTTCGGCCACAAGAAGCTGCGCATCGTTACGGGCTCGTCTCCCGTGACGACACAGGTGCCGCATGCGGTCGGCATCGCGCTCGCCGCCAAGATGAAGGGGCAGAAGCTGGTCAGCTTCGTGACGTTCGGCGAGGGCTCGAGCAATCAGGGCGATTTTCATGAAGGCTGCAACTTCGCGGGCGTCCACAAGCTGCCGGTCATCCTCATGTGCGAGAACAACCAGTATGCGATCTCCGTGCCGGTGCACAAGCAGCTCGGCGGCCGTGTCGCGGATCGCGCTCTGGGCTACGGCTTCGAGGGGCTGCGCGTAGACGGCAACGACGCGCTGGCCATATACGCCGCGGTCAAGGAAGCCCGCGAGCGGGCGCTTGCCGGCGGCGGACCGACGCTGATCGAAGCGATGATGTACCGGCTGTCGCCGCATTCCACCTCGGACAACGACCTGGCCTACCGGACCAAGGAAGAGGTCGAGGAAAATCGCGGCCGCGACGGCGTAGCGGCGTTCAGGCGCTACCTGGAGGAAGCCGGCATCTGGAGCGCGGAGCAGGAAGACGAGCTCGCCGCGGCGATCCGCAAGGAAATGGACGAGGCGACGCGCTACGCGGACGAGGCTCCGTTCCCGACGCCGGAGAGCACGCTCTGGCATGTGTATGAAGGCGATGCGCCGCAAGGAGGACGTTAACATGCCGGTCATGGATTATATCGAGGCGATCCGCCTCGCGATGAAGGAAGAGATGGAGCGCGATCCGGACGTATTCGTGCTGGGCGAGGATGTCGGCGTCAAGGGCGGCGTCTTCACGACGACCAAAGGACTGCAGGAGCAGTTCGGCGAGGCGCGGGTGATGGATACCCCGCTGTCCGAGTCGGCGATCGCCGGCGTGGCGATCGGGGCGGCGATGTACGGCATGAAGCCGATCGCCGAGATGCAGTATTCCGACTTCATGTTCCCCGCGACGAACCAGATCATCAGCGAGGCGGCCAAGATCCGCTACCGCTCCAACAACGACTGGAGCTGTCCGGTCGTCATCCGCGCGCCGATCGGCGGCGGCATCTTCGGCGGGCTGTACCACTCGCAGTGTCCGGAGTCGGTATTCTTCGGCACGCCGGGACTGAAGATCGTCGCGCCGTATTCGCCGGCCGACGCCAAGGGGCTGCTGACGGCGGCGATCCGCGATCCCGATCCGGTCCTGTTCTTCGAGAACAAGAAATGCTACCGCCTCGTCACCGGCCCGGTGCCGGAGGGCGAGCATGTCGTGGAGATCGGCAAGTCGAACGTGCTGCGCGAAGGCGACGACATTACGGTCATCAGCTACAGCCTGCCGCTGCACTTCGCGCTGCAGGCGGCGGAGGAGCTGCAGGAGGAGGGCATCAGCGCCCACATCCTCGATCTGCGCACGCTGCAGCCGCTCGACAAGGAGGGCATCCTGGCCGCCGCGCGCCGCACGGGCAAGGTGCTCATCATCCATGAGGACAACAAGACCGGCGGCATCGGAGCCGAAGTATCGGCGATCATCGCCGAGGAGATGCTCTACGAGCTCGACGCGCCGATCCGCCGGCTGTGCGGTCCGGACGTGCCGGCGATGCCGATCAACCCTCCGGGGGAGAAGTTCTTCATGCTGAACAAGGACAAGGTGCTGGCCGCGATGAGAGAGCTCGCGCTGTACTGATCGGCGGATCCCGTCCGCCAGCATACTGATCCGGGGGCCTGCGACCGGCCTTCCCGGCAAGGAGCGAATTCCGATGAAAGCAGCAACGATCCACGAAATCGTCATGCCCCAGCTGGCCGAGTCGGTCGTCAACGCGACGATCGAGCGCTGGCTGAAGCAGCCTGGCGACAAAGTAAGCATGTACGAGCCCTTATGCGAAATCATCACCGAAAAAGTCGGCGCCGAAATTCCGTCGACGATTGAAGGCACGCTGGTCAAGCTGCTCGTCGGCGCCGGCGAGACGGTCGAGGTCGGCACGCCGATCTGCCTGATCGAGTCGGAGGCGGCCGGCGAGCCGTCCGTGCCGGCTGCGCAGCCTCCGGCAGCGAGCGGAGAGCGCGCAGCAGCCGCGCCTGCCCTGGCAGGAACGCCTGCGGGCCGTCCCGCGGCCGCCGAGGGCATGCGCGGCCGCTATTCCCCGGCCGTGCTCCAGCTGTCCGCCGAGCATGGCATCGACCCGTCCGCCGTACCCGGCACGGGCGCGGGAGGCCGCGTGACGCGCAAGGACATCCTGGCCTATGCCGCAGCGGGCGGCCGTCCGGCCGCGTCTCAGACGCCGGCTCCGCAAGCGGCGCAGGCGGCATCCGCCGCTCCTGCCGCGGCGCCGCAGCCGGGCGCCGGCGACCGGATCGTCGAGGCGAGAGGTCCGGTGCGCTCCACCGGGCTGCATTTGACCGAGACGCCGCGCATCCCGTCCGTAGAGATCGAAGGCCAGGCGATTCCAGGGCGCGGGGAGACGTTCATCGACGTCACGCCGGTCCGCAACACGATCGCCTCGCGCATGCGCCAGAGCGTGACGGAAATTCCGCATGGCTGGATGATGATCGAGGTCGACGTAACCAACCTCGTCGTGCTCCGCGGCAAGCTCAAGGACGACTTCCGCAAGCGCGAGGGCACGAACCTGACGTACCTGGCCTTTTTCATCAAGGCGGTCGTCAATGCGATCAAGGACTTCCCGATCATCAACTCGGTCTGGGCGGTCGACAAGATCATCGTCAAGCGCGACATCAACATCTCGCTGTCGGTCGGCACGGAGGACTCGGTCGTCACCCCGGTCATCAAAAACGCCGACCAGAAAAACATCGCCGGCCTGGCGCATGAGATCGAGATGCTCGCCCGCAAGACGCGCGAGGGCAAGCTGAAGCTCGACGACGTGCAGGGCGGCACGTTCACCGTCAACAACACCGGCTCGTTCGGAGCGATCCTGACGCAGCCGATCATCAACTACCCGCAGGCGGCGATCATCACGTTCGAGTCGATCGTGAAGCGGCCGGTCGTCATCAACGACATGCTGGCCGTGCGCTCGATGGCCAACATCTGCCTGTCGCTCGACCACCGCATCCTCGACGGCGTCATTTGCGGGCGCTTCCTGCAGCGCGTCAAGGAGAATCTGGAGAGCTTCAATTCGGAAACGCATCTGTACTGAGCCTAAAAAGCACCTACGACAACGACAACAGGAGCAGGAGGAACCGCGGATGGACGCGAATCATGAAGCGCGGCCGCTGGCCGCGCGATACATCGACTTCATCGATTACGGAGAGGCCTGGGAGCTGCAAAAGGAATTCGTAGGGGAGATCGACCGGGAGGAGCGCGTGGAGACGCTGCTCCTTCTTCAGCATCCTCCGACCTACACGCTCGGCACGGACCGCCACCCGGAGCATCTGCTGCTCGACTCGGAGGAGCTGAGCGCGCGCGGCATCTCGGTCTACGAGATCGACCGCGGCGGCGACATCACCTATCACGGTCCGGGGCAGCTCGTCGGCTATCCGCTGATCCGGCTGGACGCCAAAGGGCTCGACCTGCACGGCTTCCTGCGCGAGCTCGAGCAGGTGCTGATCGACTGGCTGGCCGGCTACGGCATCGAGGGCGGGCGCAAGCCGGAATTCACCGGCGTCTGGGTCGGGGACCGGAAGATCGCCGCGATCGGCATCAAGTTCAACCGCTCGCGGACCCGCCGCGGCTTCGTGACGAGCCACGGCTTCGCGCTGAACCTCAAGGCGGGGATCGGCGAGGAAGGCTTCGCCGGCATCGTTCCATGCGGCATCCAGCAGTTCGGCGTCACCTCGTTCGAGGATCTGACCGGCCAGGCGATGGAGCCGGAGCGGGCGGCCCGGGAAATTCTGCCGCATTTCATGCGGCGCTTCGGCTTCCGTCCGGGCTGACCGTCCAGGGTTGGCCGTCCGGACTGGCCGCTGAAAAAAAAGACGGGACTCGCGGCGCGGCGCGCCGAAAGTCCCGTCCTTTCTTAAAACAGCAGACCGATGCTCGATACGACGGTCGTCACCAGCAAGGTGATCAGCACGACGTAGATGACGATCTTGATGGCTCGTCCTTGCGGATTCAATGAGATCTACTCCTTCCGAAGGTCGCCTGCGGCTGCGGCGAGGCGAGTCAGCTTCACCTCTCTATTGTACCGAAAACCTCCGCGAAAAGCCAAGCCTCCCCAGGCGGCTTCGGCAAGGCGGAAGACCAAGCAGCGGCAAGCCTGCGGGCGTAGCCGGAAAGGCGGAAAAAACGATGATCCAGCGCGAAAGGCTGATCGAGGAGTTCATGGAGCTGGTGCGCGTCGACAGCGAGACGGGCGACGAGGCGGCGATCAGCGAGGTGCTGAAAGCGAAGTTCGGAGCGTTCGGATTGACGATCGAGGAGGACGAGGCGGCGCAGGCGACCGGCCACGGCGCGAACAATCTGTTCGTCACGCTGCCGGCCTCGGAAGGCGTCTCGGGACCGACGATCTTTTTCACCTCGCATATGGATACGGTCCGTCCGGGGAAAGGCATCCAGCCTAGGCTCGACGGCGACGGCTACCTGCGCAGCGACGGCACGACGATTCTCGGCAGCGATGACAAAGCCGGGCTGGCCGCGATGCTGGAGGCGCTGCGCGTGCTGAAGGAGACGGGAGCGCGCCATGGCGAGGTGCAGTTCGTCATCACCGTCGGCGAAGAATCAGGCCTGGCGGGGGCGAGGGCGCTCGACCGCTCGAAGCTGCGCGCCGAGTTCGGCTACGCGCTCGATTCCAACGGGGAGATCGGCGGCATCGCGACGTCCGCACCTGGGCAGGCGAAGATCCGGATCGAGGTGACGGGCCGGAGCGCGCATGCCGGCGTCAATCCCGAGGACGGCATAAGCGCGATCCAGGTCGCATCCAAAGCGATCGCGCGCATGCCGCTCGGCCGCATCGACCACGAGACGACGGCCAACATCGGCCGCTTCGAGGGCGGCGGCGCGACGAACGTCGTCTGCGACTCGGCGCTGCTGCTGGCCGAGGCGCGCAGCGCCGACCGCGCCAAGCTGGAGCGGCAGATCGAGGCGATGCGCCAGGCGGCGGAGTCCGCGGCCGCGGAGTTCGGCGCCGCCGCGAAGCTGGAGGCGACGCATCTGTATCCGTCGTACAAGCACAGCGACGACTCGCCGGTCGTGCAGGCGGCCGCCGAGGCGATCCGCGCGATCGGCCTGCAGCCGCGCACATTCCCTTCCGGCGGCGGCAGCGACGCCAACATCTTCAACGGCTTCGGCGTGCCGACGGTCAATCTGGCGATCGGCTACGAGCATATCCATACGACCAAGGAGCAGCTCAAGGCGGACGATCTCGTCCGTACCGCCGAGCTGGTGAAAGCGATCATCGAGCGCGCGGCCAGCCGCTAGCGAGGGCCGGGTCCGTCCCGAAATGGCAGGCGGACCGAACGCTCTTGCCGCGAGCGACGGCACGGCAAGCGGCCCGCCTGCCGGCGGGCCAAGCAGGCCGCGCCTGCCTGCATGCGCGCCGAGCAGGCCGCGCCTAGCGCCGGGCGCCTTTTTTGCCCGCAGGGCCAGCTGCCTGCCGCAGAGGGGCGCCTGCTCCCGCCTCGCGCGCAAGCCTTCGCAGCGTATGGCGGATTTCCCATGCTTTTCCGACGAGCCTCAGCTCTTTTTCGCCGATATACATTTTCATGACGACATTCCGCCTTCCGGATCGTTATGCCTTCACGATATGCAGGAAGCGGACAAGCTATGCCATCAAGGGAGGAAGAAGCGCATGAACGAGCGTAGCCAGACGGACGGACGGCCGGGAGCGGAAGTGACGCTGTCGAGCGAAATGAAATATTCCGGGAAGATCATCACGCTGCAGGTCGACCAGGTGCGCTTGCCGAGCGGCGCGACCGCCTCGCGCGAGATCGTCCGCCATCCCGGAGCGGCGGCGGTCATCTGCATCGTGGACGGCAAGCTGCTGACCGTCGGCCAGTACCGCAAGCCGATGGACAAGTACCAGGTCGAGATTCCCGCCGGCAAGCTCGATCCCGGCGAGGACCCGGCGGTCTGCGCGGCGCGCGAGCTGAAGGAGGAGACGGGCGTGAGCGCGTCGAGCATGAGGCTCGTCGACGCCTTCTACACGTCGCCCGGCTTCGCCGACGAAAAGCTGTACCTGTACGTCGCCGAAGGGCTCGAGCACGGGGCGAGCTCCCCGGACGAGGACGAGGACCTGCATGTCGAGGCGCTGACGATGGAGCAGGCGCTGTCGTATATCGAGCAAGGCCTCATCGGCGACGCCAAGACGCTGATGGCCGTCTATTTGTGGAGGCTGTCCGAGCTGACCGGCCGGATCGGCCTTCGCGGCTGAGCTTCGGCAGGGCGCCTCGTGCCGCCTCCGTTCATGAACCGGCCTGTCCGCGCATAGGCTAGCATGTGGACAACACGGCGGCCGAGGAGGGACGGACGATGCGGGCAGGCGGAGGCATGGGAAGGACCAAGGAAGAGCGGCTGCTGTTCGCCGCCGCGGCGTTCCTGTGCGCGGCGGGCATCGTCTGCGGCGCGCTGCTCGCCGGCAGCCTCGGCGAGGAGCAGCGGAATCTGCTCGCGGCCGACTTGAGCCGGTTCCTGCTGAAGCTCTCGACGGAGGGCGTTCCGCAGGGAGCGTCTTCGTTCTGGACCGTCTACTGGCTGCACGGGCGATGGCTGCTGCTGATCGTCCTGCTCGGCGTCTCGGTCATCGGCCTGCCGCTGCTCGCCGCGCTCGACTTCCTCAAAGGCGTGCTCGTCGGCTTCGCCGTCGCGACGCTGGCGATCCAGCACGGCGGGCGGGGCGTCGCCTTTTCGCTCGTCGCTGTCGCGCCGTCCAACCTGCTCGCGCTGCCGGCTTATCTCGCCGCCAGCGCGGCGGCCGCCGCGTTCGCCCTGCATCTGGTCCGCTTCCGGCTGATGCGCCGCCAAGGGCCGCTGCTGCCTGCCGCGGCGTCCCTTTCGGGCACGGCCGCCGCTGCGGCGCTGCTGCTGGCGGCCGCTGCTGCGGCGGAGGCTTGGCTGTCTCCGCCGCTGATGGCATGGGCCGCGCAGTGGCTCGTCCCGGGCTGAATCATTGACTTCCCGTTCCTCTAGCAACTATAATAGAGTCATAAGTGCCGGCGGCTAGCCGGCTTTCTTGTGGCAGGGGGGAAGTCATGGAAGCCCGGATCGATTCCATCAAGCAGCAGCTCCAGTCGCAGGGCTACAAGTTGACCCCGCAGCGCGAAGCGACCGTGCGCGTTCTCCTCGAGAACGAGGACGATCACCTGAGCGCCGAGGACGTGTTCATGCTCGTCAAGGACAAGGCTCCCGAGATCGGCTTGGCCACCGTGTACCGCACGCTGGAGCTTCTCAGCGAGCTGCATGTCGTAGAGAAGATGAATTTCGGCGACGGCGTCGCCCGCTATGACCTGAGGACGGACAACAGCAAGCATCATCATCACCATCTGATCTGCGTCCAATGCGGATCGATGGAGGAGATCAAGGATGACTGGCTCGGTCCGCTCGAAGAACGGCTGGAGGCCGAATACGGCTTTGCCGTGCTGGACCACCGCCTTGATTTCCAAGGCATCTGCAGACGCTGCAGAGAAACCAACGATTCCAAGAAACCCTGACAGCTCCGAATTCATCGCTCCTGCAAGCAGCGGGCGATGAATGCCGGAGCTGTTTGATCGTTCAGAGGCCATAGGCGTTGTCAGCGCCTGCGGCGCAGGAACGGGCGGGTCCCGGGATAAAAGACCGAGCCGATCCGCCCCAGCTGCAGCAGGCCGGCGCCTTGAGCGCGGCGCGAAGCGCCGGCAAGCGGCTTCGCCCATCGCTTCAGCACGGGCGCGACCGCCGCGGACGGCAGGCCGGGATTGGCGGCGAGCAGCAGCGCCGCTCCGCCGGCGACATGGGGCGCGCTCATGCTCGTGCCGGAGTCGATCTCGTAGCCTCCGTTCAGCCAGCAGGAGCAGATCTCGTCGCCGGGAGCGGTCAGGTCGATGCCTTTGCCGCGGCTGCTGAACGGCGCGATGCGGTTCCGGCGGTCGGAGGCGGCGACGGCGATCGTCTCCGGATAGGAGGCCGGCACGTCGATGCCGCCGCTGCGCACGCCTGCGTTGCCGGCGGCGGCGACCAGCACGAGGCCGGACTTGCGCGCCCGGCGCACGACCCGCCGCAGCGCGGCGCTGCGAGAGCCGGGAGGCAGTCCGAGGCTCATGTTGACGACGTCCATTCGCTGGCGGATACACCATTCGATCGCGTCGAGGATGCTGCTGAGGCTGCCGAAGCCGTCGGCGTCGAGCGCCTTGACGGCATAGAGCGAGGCTCCCGGCGCGACGCCGAGCGGACCGCCGCCGCTGCCGCGTCCGGCGGCGATGCCGGCGACATGCGTGCCGTGCCCGTTGTCGTCGCGGTAGGACTTGGACTTGCCGCCGCTGACGTTGACGCCGCCGGCCACGCACAGATCCGGATGCGGCCCGACGCCGGTGTCGATGACGGCGAGGCGGACTCCGCTTCCGAGCGTGCGCCTCCAGACCGCAGGCGCCTCGACGCGGCGGATGTTCCACGGCAGCTTGCCGCATGGATGGCCTTTCCCGCGACAGCTTTTGCCGCGGCGGAGCGGCCTGACGAGCCTCCCGCCGCTGCCGCAGCGGGCGCAGCCGCCGGAGCCGAGCGCGCGCACGACGGCATCCTTCTCGAGGCTGCGCAGCTCGGGATGGCGGCGCAGCTCCCGCCAGGAGACCCGCCGGTCGAGGCGCAGGCAGAGGATGCGGCTGGATTTCCAGGCGCGCAGCGGCTTGATGCCGGCGCGAGCAAGCTCCCGGACCGCCTCTTCATAAGCGCGGCGGCTCCGCAGCACGACGATGCGCCTCGCCGCATGCCGCCCCGGCCCGCTGCAGGCGCAGGCGCGCAGGCAGCTTCCAATCGAGTTCTTCTTCACGTTCGATTCCCTCCTTTCCGTTAACGTATGGGATCGGAGCCGGAGAGGATCGGGCGGATCCCCCGGCCGGGCGGAGCGGACATACTCCGCTCGTCCGCCGCATAGGCTGGAAGAGCAACCGAAGGAGGGCCGGCCATGATCGTTTCCGTACGCAGATGGTTGTCGAGGCTCGTCTTCGCGCTGCTGTTCGCCTGCCTGACGGCTGCCGTTTACGAAGGCTTCCGGCTGGCGGACAGCTGGGTCCGCCCGCTCGATCCGTACGCGCCGCCGCGAGGGCAGGCGCTCAAGGTGTTCGAGCCGCATGAGGCTCCGCCCGAAGGCGGCACGATCGCCGACCGGCTGCGCTGGTTCTATTACAACGGAGAGTAGGCGGCGAGCGCTCCCAGACGCCTGCAGCAAGCGGTCCGGACGAAGCGTCCGGGCCGCTTGCGCATGCGTTTGCCGAACGTGCTCGGAGCGACTATACTTTGAGCGAGGGGGACGATTGCATGGAGCTGAGCCAATGCCTGTACGCCTGGCTGGACGAGCTGGAAAACGGGCGCCGCGTCGCGCCGGCGACCTACGACGCCTACAAGCGCGACCTCGAGCATGCGATCGCCTGGATGGAGCGGCAGGGCATCGGCGCCATCGGCGCCGTCACCCGCCATCATCTGGCCAAGTATTTGCAGGCATGCCGGGACGACGGGGCGCGCAGCGCGACGGTCAGCCGCCGGCTCGCCTCGCTGCGCTCGTTTTACCGGTTTTTGACCCGCGTCGGCTATACGGAACGCGATCCCTCGATGCATGTGGAGCTGCCGCGCCGCGAGCTGGCGAAGCCCGTCGCCCTCACGCTCGACCAGGTCGAGCAGCTGATGAACGCTCCGGCGACGGACAGCCCGGCCGGCCTTCGCGACAAGGCGATGCTGGAGCTGCTGTACGGCTCCGGCATCCGCGTCTCCGAGCTGCTCGCGATGAAAGCGTCCGACCCCCAGCCCGGACTCGGGTACGTCCGAGTGTGCTCCCCCCGCAAAAAAGAGCGCATCGTGCCGCTCGGCCAAATCGCCGCGGGCTGGATCGGCCTTTATTTGCGCGAAGGCCGGCCGGCGCTGCTCGAGCAGCGGATCGGAGGCGCGGCGGCCCGCATGGGGGCGGCGGAGCCGGAGGAGCTGTTCCTGAACGTCTCCGGCGAGCCGCTGTCGCGCCAAGGCTTTTGGAAGACGATCAAAAAGCATGCCCGCAGCTCCGGCATCGAGGACGGCGGGGCGATCACGCCGCATACGCTGCGCACGTCGTTCGCCGCCCATATGCTGGAGCGGGGAGCCGACCTGCGCGCCGTGCAGGAAATGATGGGCCACGAGGGCATCGTATCCACGGAGCGCTACGCGCTCGGAGACCGGCCGCGGGTCAAGGACGTCTATGAGCGGTCCCACCCGCGCGCGGGCTTCGGCACCCGCGTCCTCGATCCGGAGCGCGAATGACGAACAAGCAAGCCAACGACGAGAGGAAGAAGTAGCATGAGCATCCAACAGCAAGCCAGCCATATTCAAGAAGCGGTCGCCTATATCGCGTCCCGCAGTCCAATCCAGCCGCAGGTCGGCCTCATCATGGGCTCGGGTCTCGGCATTCTGGCCGATCTGATCGAAGACGCCGTCACGATTTCCTACGAGGACATCCCGCATTTCCCGGTCTCCACGGTCGAAGGGCATGCCGGCGAGCTGCTCGTCGGCAAGCTGGCCGGCGTTCCGGTCGTTCTGATGAAGGGCCGCTTCCATATGTATGAAGGCTACGGCGCGGAGCTGACGGCATTCCCCGTGCGCGTCATGAAAGCGCTCGGAGCGGACAAGCTCGTCGTCACCAACGCCGCCGGCGGCATCAACACCACCTATTCCGCAGGCGACCTGATGCTGCTGTCCGACCATATCAACCTGACCGGCCGCAATCCGCTCATCGGGCCGAACGACAGCGCCGTCGGCGTCCGCTTCCCGGACATGTCGGAGGCCTACAGCCGCCGGCTGCGCGCCGTCGCCAAGGAGATCGCTTCCGAGCAAGGCTTCGAGCTGCGCGAGGGCGTCTATCTGGCCGTGCTCGGCCCGTCGTACGAGACGCCGGCGGAGATCCGCATGATGCGGACGCTCGGAGCGGACGCGGTCGGCATGTCGACCGTGACGGAAGTAATCGCGGCGCGCCACTGCGGCCTCGAGGTCGTGGGCATCTCCTGCATCACGAACATGGCTTCCGGCATTCTGGATCAGCCGCTTTCGCACGAGGAGGTCATCGAAACGACAGAACGCGTCAAATCCCGCTTCCTGGGCCTCGTGCAGACGCTCGTTTCGAGACTGTAGTCCCATTTCCGGCGCTCAAATGAGACTTTCGGCTCGACGCGTTCTGACAGCCTTTTCTTCCTCTCTGTTGTAGAATAGCCGCGATCAAAGACGAAGGTTGGAGAGGAATGGAATGATCGAGAACGCTCAGCTGCACCAGCAGATCGAAAGACTGCGAGGACAAATGGTCGAGACGGCTTCGCTGCAGAATACGCTGCTGCATGGCGAGGTGCTGCAGATCAGCCAGTCCTTGGATCTCCTCATCGTACAGGTCCAGGAAGAAAGGCTGACCCGACTCCGCAAATGACCGCTCCGGGCGAAAGCGCCGGAGCTTCCGCCAAGCAGGCAGCGCCTGCCGCAGGCGAAGACGCGATCCATGCGCCTTCCCGCGGCCGGCGCCGGCCTGCTTTTTTGCTGCGCCCGGGCTCGGGTTTCGGCCGCTTGGGAATATCCTCCATCGGAATGGGCAAGAATGGAAAGCAGAAGAATGCCGTCCTGCACTCAGGCGGCCGACGATCCATTTCGAGGAGGTACTTCTGTTGAAACGACTTACGGCTTTGCTTGCCGCTGCCATCGCGCTTACCCCGCTGACGGCAGCCGCTCCCGCCAGCGCGGGCTCGACCATCCCTCATGACATGCCGGCCTACGCGACGGCGGAGCCGGGCCCAGGCCCCGCGCTTCCGCTCCTGCCGGACGCTCTCCAAGCGGGCAGCGCGGCCGGAGCGCCGGCCGCCTCCAGCGATCTCGCCCCATCGGCGCGATCGGCGATCGTCATGGACGCGGACAGCGGCACGGTCATTTACGAGAAGAACAGCCACGACAAGCTGCCGCCGGCGAGCATCACGAAGATCATGACGATGCTGCTGATCGTCGAGGCGATCCAGGACGGAAAGCTCAAGCTGACGGACAAGGTGTCGACGAGCGAGTACGCCGCCTCGATGGGCGGCTCGCAGATCTTCCTCGAGCCGGGCGAGCAGATGACGGTCGACGACATGCTCAAGGGCATCGCGATGGCGTCCGGCAACGACGCGTCGGTCGCGATGGCGGAGAAGATCGGCGGCACGGAGGCCGAGTTCGTCTCGATGATGAACGAGAAGGCGGCGCAGCTCGGCTTGAAGGATACCCATTTCGCCAATCCGAACGGGCTGCCCGCCGCGGACCACTACACGTCGGCCCACGACATCGCCGTCATGTCGCGCGAGCTGCTGAAGCACAGCCTCATCACGAAGTACACCGGCCAATACCAGGACTACCTGCGCAAGGACAGCGAGAAGCCGTTCTGGCTCGTGAATACGAACAAGCTCGTGCGCTTTTACTCCGGCGCCGACGGACTGAAGACCGGATACACGAGCGAGGCGAAATACTGCCTGTCCGCGACGGCGAAGCGCGACGGCATGAGGGTCGTGGCGGTCGTCATGGGCGAGCCCAATACGAAGACGCGCAACGCCGAGGTGTCGAGCCTGCTCGACTATTCGTTCGCGCAATACGCCAATTACCCGATCCTCAAAAAAGGCGACAGCATGGGCACGCTGGCGATCGAGAAGGGCGTGCAGGGCAAGCTGCCGGTCACGGCTCAGCACAACTACAGCATCCTGCTGAAAAAAGGCGCGGCGGCCAAGGACATCCGCTACGAGATCAAGTGGAACGCCGGCATCAAGGCGCCCGTCAAGATCGGCGATCCCGTCGGCAAGCTGATCGTCTACCAAGGCGATCAGGTGATCCAGGACTTCCCGCTGGAGATGCCGGTATCGGTCGAGAAGGCGGGCTGGTGGAAGCTGTTCAAGCGCTCGACGGGCAGCCTCTTCTCCTGATGGACCGCGGCCCGATTGCTGTCGCGGCCTGACGGCCAGCTTCTAGTTTTGTCGGCAGGCAGGAATGAGGACGGCCGGAGGAGAAATCCTCCTCCATTCAACGGGAGGAGTGAGCCGCGCAATGAGTCTTCATGTGGATCTGGAGCATCAGCGCCATATCTTGATCGTCCGATTGAAGGGCGAGCTTGACCACCACACAGCCGATTCGGTCCGCATCCGGATAGAGGAAGCGATCTTGAGAGGCGGCAGCACCGACGTTATCCTCAGCCTCAAGGAGCTCGCCTTTATGGACAGCTCCGGGCTCGGCGTCATCCTCGGGCGCTACAAGCTGCTCAAGAGCCGCGGAGGCAGGATGGTCGTCTGCGACGCGAGTCCGGGCGTCTACCGCCTGTTCGAGCTGTCGGGCCTGTTCAAGATCATGCCGATACACGACACCGAGAGCGATGCGCTCTCGAGCCTGGAGGTGGCTTTATGAGCGAGCGTCAGCCGGCAGCGGCCAATACGATGAAGCTGAGCTTCAGCGCGCGATCGGAGAACGAGGCGTTCGCGCGCGTCAGCGTGGCGGCGTTCATCTCCCAGCTGGATCCGACGATGGAAGAGCTGAACGACCTGAAGACCGTCATCTCCGAGGCGGTGACGAACTCGATCATCCACGGCTACGACAGCGACGAGACGCAGCTTGTCTCGATCGAGGCGACGATCAGCGGCGACTCGGTCACGATCGTCATATCCGACGACGGCGGAGGCATCGAGGATCTCGAGCTGGCCCGCCAGCCTCTCTACACGTCCAAGCCGGAGCTCGAGCGCTCGGGCATGGGCTTCACGATCATGGAGAATTTCATGGACAGCTTCGAGGTTGCCAGCGAGCCCGGCCGCGGCACTCGAATCGCCATGACCAAGCGCATTGAATCCAAAAAGGCGCTGTACAATTAGGCGCATAGGGGCTGAAACATGGATGCCGATCTGAAGAAGAACGCGGGTCCGTTCCTCGACGACGCGGAGGTGAAGCGCCTCATCGCGCTGAGCCAGTCCGGAGATTCGCTCGCCAGGGACACGCTGGCCCGCTGCAACATCCGCTTGGTGTGGTCGGTCGTGCAGCGCTTCATGAATCGCGGCTACGAGCCCGAGGATCTGTTCCAGATCGGCTGCATCGGCCTGCTCAAGTCGGTGGACAAGTTCGACCTCAGCTACGAGGTCAAGTTCTCCACGTATGCCGTGCCGATGATCATCGGGGAGATCCAGCGCTTCCTGCGCGACGACGGGACGCTCAAGGTGAGCCGTTCGCTCAAGGAGACGGCCAACAAGGTGCGCAAGGCGAAGGACGAGCTGGCCAAGACGCTCGGCCGGCTGCCGACGATCGGCGAGGTGGCGGAGTTCCTCGGCATCACGGCCGAGGATGTCGTCTTCGCCCAGGAGGCGAACAAGCCGCCCGCCTCGATCCACGAGACGGTGTTCGAGAACGACGGCGACCCGATCACGCTGATGGACCAGATCGAAGGCGAGTCGGGCGAGCGCTGGTTCGACAAGCTGGCGCTGAACGAAGCGATCGGCGGCCTCAGCGAGCGCGAGCGGCTGATCGTATACTTGCGCTATTACCGCGACCAGACGCAGTCCGAGGTGGCGGGCCGGCTCGGCATCTCCCAGGTGCAGGTTTCCCGGCTGGAAAAGAAGATCCTGCAGTCGATCAAGGAGCAGATCGCCCAGTAGGAAGGACGTCCATCGCGATTCCGCTCCTCTATATCGCATCGTCAAGCCAGCCGCGAGGCTGGCTTTTTTTGGCTTGCGCGGGGGGCGGCTGCCCAGGAGTAGCCGCGCCGCAGCCGTTCCATACTAACCAAGAGTCGGAAATGGTGGCGGAAGGAGGCGGCGCCATGTCGCGCAAACGAACGAATGCCGGACCGATTCCCGTTTATTTGCGGATGAAGAAGCGGATCTCCATCCCTCCGGAAGGGACGGTGCGGCTCGGCTCCGTCGTCCGGCTGCTGGCCGACGAGCCGCTCGCCGGGGAGCTGAAGCGGATTCCGCTCTACACCCATCGGCCGGAGGACGGCAACCGCGTCGTCATCGACGTGCTGCAGATCGTGAAGGCGCTGCGCGAGACGGCCCCCGACGCGGTCATCGAGACCTTCGGCGATCCGCAGGTGCTCATCCTCGTCGAGACTCCGTCCACCCGCTCGCCGCGGTTCGCCGTGCTGGCGGGAGCGTGGCTGCTGCTCTTTTTCGGGGCGGGGCTCGCCATCATGAACTTTCACACGGATGTGAGCATGAAGGAGGTGCATCAGCGCATCGCCTTCCTGCTGACCGGCAAGGAAACGCTGCATCCGCTCTGGTTCCAGATCCCGTATTCGGTCGGAGTCGGGCTCGGCATGGTGCTGTTCTTCAACCATCTGTTCCGCAAGCGGCTGAACGAGGAGCCGAATCCGCTGGAGCTGGAGATGTACAACTATCAGGAGAACATCAACGCTTATGTCATCGCCGACGAGATGGGCAAAAAAGCGAACCGCGTGGAGGGACGGGACGATGGCTGACCTGCTGGCGGGGCTGTTCATGGCGATGCTTGGACTGGCCGGAGGCATCGCCGTCGGCAGCGGCATGGTCGCGCTGCTGATCGTGTTCGACCTGATTCCGCGGCTCGCGCAGCTGGCCAGGGCGTTCCGCTTGTCGGCGGCGTTCGAATCGGCGGTCGTCGGCGGCTCGCTGTTCTGGACCTGGGCGGACTTCTTCGGCTGGCGCGCGCCGCTGCCCGCGGCGCTGGCGCTGCCGCTGCCCGGCCTGCTGTGCGGCATGTTCATCGGCATGCTGGCCGCGGCTTTGACCGAAGTGATGAACGTGCTGCCGATTTTGGCGAAGCGGCTGCGCCTGACCGGCTATCTGGGCGCGCTCGTCATGGCGATGGTGCTCGGCAAGACGGCCGGCTCGCTGTTCGATTGGCTGGTGTATCAATGGTAGGACAGAAGGAGGGAACCCCATGACGAAATGGCAGAAGGTGAAGCGGCTGGAGCATCCGGAAGAGCCGGTGGTCGAGGCGCGCGAGACGAGCGGAGAAGGCCGCTCCGGCGACGGATGGGAAGGGCTGCTGGAGGAGATCGATCGGCTGGAGCAGGCCGAGCGGCGGCATGAGCCGGAGCCGGTCCGCAGGGCAGAGAGGCCGGAAGGCCGCGAGGACTGGATGGAGGCGCTGCTGCTGGAGGCGTCGGCAGAGCCGGGCCGATTGCCGGAATCGGAGTCCCGTTCCGAGGAGGGCGGCCTTGCGGAGGCGCTGCTCGACGAGGACGGAAGCGGCGAGGCGGAGGCGGAGCGGCCCCGGGTTCGGGAGAGGAGCGCCCGCGGCGAGCACGAGCATGAGGATGAGGAGGAGCATGGGGATGAATGGGCGGCGGCTCTTCGAGACGACCGGGCCGACGGCGGCCGAGAAGGCGAAAAGCGGGAGATGAGCCGGCCGGCCGGCCGCCATGAGGACGACCGCGATGGAGACGAACGGCATGCGGACAGCCGTCATGCGGACGACCGCGATGGGGACGACCGTCATTCGAAGGGCCGTGATGGGGACGAACGACATGCGGACAGCCGTCATGCGGATGACCGCGATGAGGACGACCGTCATTCGAAGGGCCGCGATGAGGATGACCGTCATGCGGACACCCGCGATGGGAATGACCGTCGTGGGGAAGCCCGGGGGGAAGGCGTCCGCACCGGAGTCCGCGAGGAAAAAGAGCGCGGCGGGAAAGCCGGAGAGGCTCGCCGCGGCGACGAAGCCGGCCGCGAGCTGCGCGCAGAAGCCGGCGCGCCTTCTCGCCGCGGCGATGCGGAGCGGGAGGATCGCGCGGCCGGGCATGGGCGCGAGGAGCGCAAGGAAAGCCGCGAGGCCGGCGGCCGGGGCGCCGGGAAAGGGCGCGGGGGCGGCGGAGTCTCCGAGGGCGGGAATTCCGCGCCGGGCACGGACGGAGATGCGCTGGAGCCGATTCCGGAGCGGATCGAGACGTTCGTCGATCGGCTGAAGGAAGAGGTCGGCTACAAGACGAGCTTCGACGTCGTCGTCCGCGAGATGACGCTCGGCGGCAAAAAGACGGCCTTTTTCATGATGAACGGCCTCTCGAGCGGCCTGATCATGACGGAGATCCTGCAGCGGCTGACGTTCCTGCAGACGGACAACCTGTCGGCGGACGCGCTGCATTCGTTCATGAAGCTGTACGTGCCCGCGGTGCAGGTGGAGCAGGAGGACGACTGGAACATGATGCTGACCGCCGTGCTGGGCGGATCGACCGGCATGTACATCGACGGCGAGAGCACGATGCTGATCCTCGATGCCCGCAGCTTCCCGGTGCGCAATCCGGAGGAGCCATCGCTCGAGCGGGTCGTGCGCGGCTCGCGGGACGGCTTCGTGGAGACGCTGCTCATGAACGTCTCGCTCGTCCGCAGGCGGCTGCGCGATCCGATGCTGCGCTACGAGATTCTGCGGGTCGGCGAGCGCACGCGCAGCGACGTGTGCATCGCCTATATCGACGACATCGTGGACAAGGAGCTGCTGGAGTCGATCCGCGACAAAATATCCGCCGTCAAGATCGACGGGCTGCCGCTCGCCGACAAGCAGCTCGAGGAGGCGACGGTGAAGCGCGGCTGGAACCCGTATCCGCTCGTGCGCTATTCGGAGCGGCCCGACGTCGTCGCGGCGCATCTGCTGGAGGGCAACGTCGCGGTGTTCGTCGACACGTCGCCGAGCGTCATGATCCTGCCGACGACGTTTTTCGATCTCGTGCAGCATGCCGAGGAGAACCGGCAGACGCCGTTCATCGGCACCTACCTCCGCTGGCTGCGCTTCCTCGGCATCCTGGCTTCGCTGTTCCTCGTGCCGATCTGGCTGCTGTTCGCGCTCAACCCGACGATGCTGCCGGCGGCGCTGTCGTTCATCGGTCCGGCGAAGACCAGCAAAATTCCGCTGGCGCTGCAGTTCCTGCTCGCCGAGGGCGGCATCGACCTGATGCGCATGGCCGCGATCCATACGCCGACGCCGCTCGCGCTGGCGATCTCGCTCGTGTCGGCGATCCTCGTCGGAGACATCGCCGTGCAGACCGGACTGTTCGTCAACGAGGTCATTTTGTACATGGCGGTAGCCGCTGTCGGCATGTTCGCCACGCCGAGCTACGAGCTGAGCCTCGCCAACCGGATCGTGAGGCTGATGCTCATCTGCCTCGTCGCCCTGTTCCACGTGCCGGGACTCGTGATCGGCTGGACGGCCGTCTTCGCCATCCTCGTCATGCAGCGCTCGTTCAACCGACCGTACATGTGGCCGTTCATCCCGTTCGACGCCCGCGGCATGATGAACGTGCTGCTGCGGATGCCGGTGATGATGAACCGGAAGCGGCCGAACCTGCTCCGTCCGCAGCAGCGCGACAAGATGCCGGAGCACGGCGGAGCCTGATCCAGGACGTTTGCCCGATGCAACAAATGCAAATGAAACGACAGAAAATCCATTACTCCTTCTCCCGAGGTTCGTTATACTGAGGTCACATTAGGACAAACGAACCCCGCCTGCCTGAGCCGGGGAGAAAGAGGTAGCGAATCCATGCATTTTCACGGAACATCCCGAATAAATGAACACGGCCGTCTGGAGATCGGAGGCTGCGATACGCAGGACCTCGCCGAGCAGTTCGGCACCCCGCTGTACGTCGTCGACGAGGCGCTCGTCCGCCAGCGGGCCCGCGAATACGTAGAGGCGTTCAAGGCGTCGGGCTTCCGCTTCCAGGTCGCCTATGCGAGCAAGGCGTTCAGCACCGTGGCGATGTGCGCCATCGCCGAGCAGGAAGGGCTGTCGCTCGACGTCGTCAGCGACGGCGAGCTGCACACGGCGCTGCAGGCGGGCTTCCCGGCGGAGCGCATCCATTTCCACGGCAACAACAAGACGCCGTTCGAGATCGAGATGGCGCTCGACGCCGGCATCGGCTGCTTCGTCGCCGACAACTTCTCGGAGCTGCAGCTGCTGAACGCCATCGCCGGCGCCAAAGGCCGCAAGGCGAACATCCTGCTGCGCATCACGCCGGGCGTCGAGGCGCATACGCATGACTATATCTCGACCGGCCAGCAGGACTCCAAGTTCGGCTTCGACCTGGCCGGCGGCGCCGCCTTCGAGGCGGTGCGGCAATCGCTGAGCCTCGATCATCTCGTCCTGCTCGGCGTCCACTCCCATATCGGCTCCCAGATCTTCGAGGTCGAGGGCTTCCGGATGGCGGCCGCCAAGGTGGCGGAGTTCGCCGTCAACGTCAAGGCCGAGCTCGGCCAGACGTTCCGCGTCATCAACCTGGGCGGAGGCTTCGGCATCCGCTACACGTCCGAGGACAGCCCGCTTCCGGTACGCGACTACATCGGCGCGATTACGGACGCGATCCGCTCGAACTTCACGGCGGCCGGCTATCCGCTGCCGGAGATCTGGGTCGAGCCGGGCCGCAGCATCGTCGGCGACGCCGGCACGACGCTGTATACGGTCGGCACGAGCAAGGACATCCCCGGCGTCCGCAAGTACATCGCCGTCGACGGCGGCATGACGGACAACCCGCGTCCGGCGCTGTACGAGTCCAAGTACGAGGCGGTGCTGGCGAACCGCGCCGCCGAGCCGGCCGCCGAGACGGTATCGGTCGCAGGCAAATGCTGCGAGAGCGGCGACATGCTGATCTGGGATCTGGAGCTGCCGAAGGCCGAGACGGGCGATCTGCTCGCCGTTTTCTGCACCGGCGCGTACAACTATGCGATGGCGTCCAACTACAACCGCATCCGCCGTCCGGCGGTCGTGCTGGTCAAGGACGGCAAGGCCGACGTCGCCGTGAAGCGCGAGTCGCTGGAGGACATCTCCCGCAACGACGTGCTGCCGGAGCGTCTGCGCAAGGCTGAAGTTCAGCCGTAAGCCGCTGCCGGCGAGCCTCCTTCGGGAGGCTCGCTTTGCGTTCGGGACCGGCGCTGGTGTATGATAAGAGGCGTACATAGCTTTTATTTTGGAAGGCAGGAGTGATGACAAGTGGCAAAACAAGCGAAAATCACGCTCGAAAACGGCGGCGAGGTCGTTCTGGACCTGTTCGACAAGGACGCTCCGAATACGGTCGCGAACTTTGAAAAGCTGGCGAACGAAGGCTTCTATAACGGACTTACGTTCCATCGCGTCATCCCGGGCTTCGTCGCTCAGGGCGGCTGCCCGAACGGCACCGGCACCGGCGGTCCCGGCTATACGATCGACTGCGAGATCAACCCGAACAAGCATGAGCGCGGCTCGCTCGCGATGGCTCATGCCGGACGCAATACCGGCGGCAGCCAGTTCTACATCTGCTACCAGCCGCAGCCTCATCTGGACGGACAGCACACCGTCTTCGGCAAGATCTCCAAAGGCATGGAATACATCGACGCGTTCAAAGGCCGCGACAAGATGGCCAAAGTCGAAGTCGTCGAAGTCTGACTTCCTCGCGCGGAAGGCTCTCGTCCGAGAGCCTTTTTGTCGTTTAATCCCGACTCGTCCGCTTGCTTTTTAGCGTGCAGGCAAGTAAGATGAGTCATGCAAGCAATTGAATTCAAGCGAACCTTCGGGGCTGGGTGAAATTCCCGGGCCGGCGGTGATCCGTACCTGGCGCGTCTTCGGCATATGCCGCGGCTCGCCGGGGACGGTCAGTCCGTGACCCGCATGACCGCTTCTGCGCTTCCCTCGACCGAGGGCGCGTCGAGCGCATGCGGCTGACCTGGTGAAACTCCGGGACCGACAGTATAGTCTGGATGGGAGAAGGCTCGCTGCAAGACAGGCATGCATGAAGGCAGCTCCTCCATCGTTGGAGGAGTCTGTTCAAGTCCGCCGCCCAGACATCGAGATCGGTTCCGCGCTGCCGCCCGGAGTCTGTCTTCCGATTCGATCCGGGACGGCGGTCTGTTCCCGCATTTCCAGGACGGCTTTTTTGGCTATCCGGTCGATCGGGCTCCTGCTCCTGCTGCGCGGCGACGTTTCCGACATTCCATCACCCCCGAAGGGCGCTCCAGGCGTCAATCGGGGGTGTTTTTGCATTGCGGGAAACGATCGATGATCGATATTACATGGAGCTCGCGCTCGGCATGGCGGCCAAAACGGCCGGCCAGACCGGCATCAATCCGGCCGTCGGCTGCGTCATCGTCAAGGATGGCCGCATCGTCGGCCTCGGCGCCCATCTCAAGCGGGGCGAAGGGCATGCCGAGCCGCACGCGCTGGCGATGGCGGGAGACGAAGCCCGGGGAGCGACGGCCTACGTCACGCTGGAGCCGTGCAGCCATTATGGCCGTACGCCGCCCTGCAGCGACCGGCTGATCGCGGCCGGAATCGCCCGCGTCGTCGTCGCCGAGCTCGACCCCAATCCGCTCGTCGCGGGCAGCGGCATGGCCAAGCTGCAGACGGCGGGAATCGAGACGAAAACGGGCGTCATGGAAGCGGAGGCCAGGCGGCGGAGCGAGCCGTTCCGCAAGTTCATCACGACCCGGCTGCCCTATGTCACGCTCAAGACAGCCTCCACGCTGGACGGCCGCATCGCCGCGGCGAGCGGGGACAGCCGCTGGGTGACGGGGCCGGAGGCGCGCGAGGCCGTGCATGCGATGCGGCATCGCCATATGGGCATCCTCGTCGGCATCGGCACGGTGCTGGCGGACGACCCGAGCTTGACGACGCGGCTGTCCGTGCCGGGCCTGCATCCGGCGAGAATTGTCGCCGACTCGAGCTTGCGGCTGCCGCTGGACGCGAAGCTCGTGCAGGACGGAGCCGCGCCGACGATCGTCCTGACGTCGGAAGCCGCAGACGAAGGCCGAGCGGCCGTGCTGAGGGCGGCCGGCGTCGAGGTCATCCGCTGCGGCAGCGGCAGCTCGGTCGATCTGCGCGAGGCGATGAGACGGCTCGGCGAGCTGGAGCTCGGCTCGATCCTGCTCGAGGGCGGCGGACGGCTGAACGGCTCGATGCTGGAGGCGGGGCTGGTCGATCGGATCTGCCTGTTCCTCGCGCCCAAGATCATCGGCGGCGAGGACGCGCCGTCGTCGTTCCGGTTCGCCGGCTTCGAGCGGATGGCCGACGCGATCGAGCTGGACGACGTCGAGGTGGAGCGGTATGGACGCGACATATGCATCAGCGGCAAGCCAGCCGCCAAGGGAGGGATCGGCTGACATGTTCACCGGATTGATCGAGGAGATCGGAGAGCTGCGCGGCGCGGCGCGAAAAGGAGAGGCGATGGTGCTCCGCATCGGCGCCGCCAAAGTGCTGGAGGGCGTCCGGCTCGGGGACAGCATCGCCGTCAACGGCGTCTGTCTGACCGTGACCGGATGCGGGCCCGACAGCTTCGAGGCCGACGTCATGCCGGAGACGTACCGGCATACGAATCTGGGCGGGCTGCCGGCGGGCAGCCCGCTCAACCTGGAGCGGGCGATGCGAGCGGACGGCCGCTTCGGCGGGCATATCGTCCAGGGCCATGTGGACGGCATCGGGCGGATCGTCGAGCGCAGGGCGTACGCCAACGCGGTGCTGTTCACGATCCGGCCCGCGGACGAAGGGCTGCGCCGCTACATCATTCCGCGCGGTTCAATTGCCGTGGACGGCATTAGCCTGACTGTGACGGAGGCGGGCGAGGACGCCTTTTCGGTGTCGATCATCCCGCATACGTTCGCCGAAACCGTGCTGCAGAGCAAGCAGGCGGGAGCGACCGTCAATCTGGAATGCGACGTGCTCGGCAAATATGTCGACCATCTGCTGCGGTTCGGCGGCAGAGGGGACGCCGCAGGCGCCGGCAGGCCGGGAGGCGCCGCCGGCAGCTCGCTGACGGCCGCTTTCCTGGCGGAGAACGGATTCGCATAAGTGTGAGCCAAGGCAACGAAGGAGGAGCAAGCATGGAACGATTACACCACCAAGACGGGGCGTCGCCATTCGATGCGATCGAGGATGCGGTGCAGGATCTGTTGGCCGGCAAGCCGGTCATCGTCGTCGACGACGAGGATCGCGAGAACGAGGGCGATCTGATCGCGCTCGCCGATACGATCTCGCCGGCCGTCATCAACTTCATGATTACCGAGGCGCGCGGGCTCGTCTGCGTGCCGATCGAGGCGGAGCGGGCGCGAGAGCTCGACCTGCCGCCGATGGTCGTCCGCAATACGGACTACCACGGCACCGCGTTCACCGTCTCCGTCGACCATGTGAGCACGACGACCGGCATCTCCGCGCATGAGCGCGCCGAGACGGTGCGGGCGCTCGTCGACGGCGCGGCCCGCGCGGACGATTTCCGCCGCCCGGGCCATATATTCCCGCTGATCGCCAAGGACGGCGGCGTGCTGCGGCGCGCCGGCCATACGGAAGCGGCGATCGATCTGGCCAAGCTGTGCGGCGCCAAGCCCGGCGCGGTTATCTGCGAGATCATCCGCGAGGACGGCACGATGGCGCGGCTGCCGGACCTGGCGGACTTCAAGCGCAAGCATGATCTCAAGCTGATTACGATCCAGTCGCTGATCGAGCATCGGCGCCGCCGCGAGCAGCTGGTGCAGCGGGTCGTCGAGGTGAACATGCCGACCGACTTCGGCGTCTTCCGCGCGGTCGCCTACACGAACGAGGTGGACGACAAGGAGCATGTCGCGTTCGTCAAAGGACAGATCGATCCGGAGCAGCCGACGCTCGTGCGGGTGCATTCCGAATGCCTTACCGGCGACGTGTTCCACTCCCGCCGCTGCGACTGCGGTCCGCAGCTGGCGGCGGCGCTGCGCCAGATCGAGGAGGCGGGAAGCGGCGTGCTGCTCTACATGCGTCAGGAAGGGCGCGGCATCGGCCTCATCAACAAGCTCAAAGCCTATCAGCTTCAGGAGCAGGGGCTCGACACGGTCGAGGCGAACCTGAAGCTCGGCTTCGGGCCCGACCTGCGGGAGTACGGCATCGGCGCGCAGATCCTGCGCGATCTCGGCGTCCGCCGGATGCGGCTCATGACGAACAATCCGCGCAAGATCCGCGGCCTCGAGGGCTACGGACTGAGCGTGGCCGAGCGGGTGCCGATCCAGATGGAGCGCAACGAAAGCAACACGAATTACTTGAACACGAAAAAAACGAAGCTTGGCCATCTGTTGGAGTTTGAAATTTAAGCCGAATAAATTAGAATAGAAGGATGGGTTTGAAAACATGACGAAATATTACGAAGGACATCTGGTATCGCAAGGGCTGAAATACGGCGTCGTCGTCGGCCGCTTCAACGAATTCATCACCGGCAAGCTGTTGAGCGGCGCGCTCGACGCGTTCAAGCGCCATGGCGCGGGCGAGGACGAGGTGGAGGTCGCGTGGGTGCCGGGAGCGTTCGAGATTCCGCTGATCGCGCAAAAGATGGCGGAGAGCGGCAAGTACGATGCCGTCATCACTCTCGGCGCCGTCATCCGGGGCTCTACGCCGCATTTCGACTATGTATGCAGCGAGGTCGCCAAGGGCGTCGCCGCGATCAATCTGAAAACCGGCGTGCCGACGATCTTCGGCGTGCTGACGACGGATTCGATCGAGCAGGCGGTGGAGCGCGCGGGGACGAAGGCCGGCAACAAAGGCTGGGAAGCCGCTGCCGCCGCGATCGAGATGGCGAATCTGACGCGGGCGATTCAAGGCTGAGCCTGGCCTGAGGCGAGACAGCGGCCTTTAGCTTCGCGATACCGGCGGACAGGAAGAGGTGGAGCGGCATGAGCCTATTGTACAAACTGGAAGCATTCGAAGGGCCGCTGGATCTGCTGCTTCACTTGCTGGACAGGGAAGAGATCGACATCTACGACATTCCGATCAGCCGGATCGCGGATCAGTACATGGACTACCTGCATGCGATGCAGGAGTTCGAGCTGGACGTGACGAGCGAGTTCCTCGTGATGGCCGCGACGCTGCTGGCGATCAAGAGCGGGCAGCTGCTGCCCCGCCCTCCCGTCATGGACGAGTACGAGGACGCCTGGGACGACGAAGGCATGCTCGATCCCCGCGACGAGCTCGTGCAGAAGCTGGTGGAATACCGCCGCTACAAGCAGATCGCCGAGCATCTGCGCGACCGCGAGATGGCGCGCAGCCTCGTCTACAGCAAGGAGCCCGAGGACCTGACGACGTACATGAAGGAGGACGACACCCATCCGCTGGAAGGGCTCGACCTCGGCGACATCATGGCGGCGTTCCGGCGGGCGCTCCGCAAGGCGGCCAGGCGGACGCATGTCGCCCGCATCCATCGGGACGAGATATCCGTCAAGGACCGCATCCGCGACATCTCGGAGCTGCTGCGCGAGCATGAGACCGCGCTGTTCTCCCGGCTCGTGGGCGAAGCGGTGGAGCGCCACGAGATCGTCGTGACGTTCCTCGCGATCCTCGAGCTGATGAAGATGAAGCAGGTCCGCGTCTTCCAGAACAGTCTGTTCGATGATATCGTCATCCATTGGAGAGGGGAAGCGTCGGATCGTGATGGTTCAGCAGCTGAAATCGATTATTGAAGGATTATTGTTCATGGCTGGCGACGAGGGCTTGACGATCCGGCAGATCGCCGAGATCGTGGAGATCGACCAGCGCCTGTCGGAGGATCTCGTGCGCGAGCTCAAGGCCGATCTGGAGCAGGCCGGGCGCGGCATCCGCATCGCCGAGGTCGCCGGAGCGTTCCGTTTCACGACCCATCCGGAGCATGCGCCATATTTCGAGCGGATGGCCTACTCGCCGTCCCGTTCGACGCTGTCGCAGGCGGCGCTGGAGACGCTGGCGATCATCGCCTACCGCCAGCCGATCACGAGGGTCGAGATCGAGGAGATCCGCGGGGTCAAAAGCGAGAAAGCGATCCAGACGCTCGTCGCGAAGGATCTGATCGAGGAAAAAGGGCGCGCCGAGCAGATCGGACGGCCGATCCTGTACGGCACGACCCGCTCCTTCCTCGACCATTTCGAGCTCGGCTCGCTCGAAGCGCTGCCGGAGCCGGCGGCGATGACGCCCGAGGCGGAGCTCGAGGAGCAGACGCAGCTGCTGTTCGGCCGCCTGGACGGCCGCCAAGGCTCATCCTCCGAGCCATAAGCGACATCTACGAAAAAGATCGGCCGCGGGCCGGTCTTTTTTGTCATTTCTGGGCATGCTATCCGGGAAAAGGCAGCGGTCCGGCCATCGGCGCGCGCTCCTGCTGCCGAATGACGGAAAGGGGGCTGAATCCGAATGGGAGCATGGCTCGGCTGGCTGGCGGTCGTCCTCGTGCCGCTGCTGCTCGCCGCCGCGATCGCGGCCGTTCCGGTCCGCGCCCGAGCGGAGCTGTCGCGGCATGAAGGCGACGACAATCTGTCCCTTCAGGTGAAGACGCTGTTCGGGTTGCTGAAGTTCAAATGGGAAATTCCGATGATGAAGCTCGGCAAAAATGGGCTGCAGGTGGAGGAGCTCGCGCAGGCCGACAGTCCATCGCTGCTGCATGCCGAATCGGCGGACAAGAAGGATATCGGCGCCTCGCGCATCGCCGAGCTGCTGCAGGATGCCTGGAAGCTGCTGCGGCGGACGGAAAACCTGACCGGCTTGGTGCGGCGCACGCTGAACAAGGTGGAGATCAGCCGCTGGACGTGGCGGACGACGATCGGCACCGGAGACGCGGTCTGGACGGCGATGTCGACCGGCGCGGTCTGGTCGCTGCAGACGGCCGCGCTCGGCCTGCTGTCGCAGCTGTGCCGGCTGACCGCCAAGCCGCAGATGGACGTTCAGCCCGACTACCGCTCGGCACGGCTGGAGACGAGCTTCGACTGCATAGCGGAAATCCGCTTGGGCAATGCTATCCTTGCCGGACTGCAGCTGCTGGTCCGGATGATGAGAACGGAAGGAGGCGTCAGACTGTGGCAGAACATCCTATTCAAGGCCTGATGCAAACCGCCATGGAGAATATCAAGGAAATGGTGGATGTCAACACGATCGTCGGCGACCCCGTGCAGACGCCGGACGGAAGTGTCATTATGCCGATCAGCAAAGTCGGCTTTGGATTCGTGGCCGGCGGCAGCGACATCCGCATGGACGGCGGGGCGCGCAGCAGCTCGACCCATGCCGACGGGCATAACGCGCAGGTCGCGCTGCCGTTCGGCGGCGGCAGCGGCGGCGGCGTATCGATTACGCCGATCGCGTTCCTCGTCGTCGGCACGCAAGGCGTGCGCGTCGTTCCGCTCGACAACCAGACGCATTTGGTCGAGCGCGTCATCGACGCGGTGCCGGGAGCCTTCGAGAAGATCCAGGGCATGTTCCGTCATCACGACGGAGTCGAGCGCGTCGAGAGCACTCTTATCACGAGCGATCCGATTCTTTAGCGCCGCGGACCTGTCCCGGCTGCTGCAAGCGGCTGTCCTCCCCGGAGGACAGCTTTTTTTGCGGTTTCCGGCCGGACAGGACCGGCTTGTTCATATCGGCCGGACAAGATACATACAATGGCAGCAGGAGACGGGAGCCGCCAGCGGCTTTCGCATGCCAGGAGGAGGAAGGATACCGTGGCTATTGCAGGTGCGTGGAAACGAACGGCCGCCGCCGCCGCAGGTCTCGCGCTGCTCGGCGCGAGCCTGCTCTCGGCGCCGGCGGCAAAGGCGGCGGACGCTCCCCGTCCGCCGACGACGAGCGCGCGCGCGGCCGCGCTGATCGACGTCGAGTCGGGCCGGCTGCTGTACAGCAGCGAAGCGGCCGACGAGCCGATGCGGATCGCCAGCCTGACCAAGATCATGACGGCCATTACGGCGATCGAGGAAGGCGACCTGGAGAGCACGGTCACGGTCGGTCTGCGAGCCGTCGGCAAGGAAGGCTCGTCGATCTATTTGAAGCTGGGCGAGAAGATGAAGCTGAAGGACATGCTGTACGGCCTCATGCTGCGCTCCGGCAACGATGCCGCGACGGCGATCGCGGAGCATGTCGGCGGCTCGGAGGAAGGCTTCGTGAAGATGATGAACGAGAAGGCGGCCTGGATCGGGCTCGAGCGGTCCACGTTCATGAACCCGCACGGGCTGGATCAGGAGGGCCATCTGTCGACGGCGAACGATCTGGCGAAGCTGACCGCCTATGCGCTGAAAAATCCCGTGTTCGCGGAAATCGTCGGCACGAAGGTGCACAAGGCGCCGAATCCGTTCGACAGCTGGGACTACAGCTGGGCGAACAAAAACAAGATGCTCGCCTTGTACGACGGCGCCGACGGCGTCAAGACGGGCTACACGAAGACGGCGCTGCGCTGCCTCGTCAGCTCGGCGACGAGGGACGGCCAGCAGCTGGCCGCCGTGACGCTGAACGACCGGGACGACTGGCATGACCATGCGTCGATGCTGGACTGGGGCTTCGAGCATTACGAGCTGAAGACGCTGGCGTCGAAAGGCGAGCCGCTCAAGGGATACTCGCTGGCGTCGGGCCGCCAGCTGCGCTATCCGCTGGCGGAGGGCGAGGAGGCCGGCCTGTCCAACCGCCTCGTGCTGCTCAGCCGCGAGAAGGACGCGCTCGCCTATGCGCTCGGCGAGCGGGGAAGGCTCGAGTGGACGCTGGACGGACGCGCGATCGGAGCGGTGCCCGTCTACGACGCAGGCAGCCCGCGGATCGGCCAGCCGGACCGCGCGACGGCATCGTTCCGGCCTGGAGGCATGTTCTCCAGCCGTCCCGCCAGCCTCGGCGCGGCGCTGTCGAGGAGCCTGAAGGCGCTGTTCGCGACGGGAGGGGAGTGAGCCGATGGTCAACTGGATCTGGCTCGGCTTCATCGTCGTCAGCGTCGTCGTGGCGGCCGCCACCGGACGCATGGATGCGGTCACTCAGGCGGCGTTCGACGGAGCGAAAAACGGCGTGACGATCTGCTTCGGCCTGGTCAGCATTCTCGTGTTCTGGATGGGGCTGATGCGGATTGCCGAGGATGCCGGCCTGCTGGCGCGGCTCGCCCGGCTGCTCAGCCCGTTCGTCCGCCTTCTCTTTCCCGACGTGCCCAAGGGCCATCCCGCGCTCGGCTACATCATGAGCAACATGAGCGCCAACATCCTCGGCCTCGGCAACGCCGCCACCCCGATGGGCATCAAGGCGATGCAGGAGCTGCAGAAGCTGAATCCCGATCCCGCGACGGCGACGCCGGCGATGTGCACGCTGCTCGCGCTCAACACGTCCAGCATCACGCTCGTGCCGACGACGCTGATCGCGATCCGCATGAATTACGGCTCGGCCAATCCGGCGGAGATCGTCGGCACGACGCTGGCGGCGACGGCCGTCGCCACGGCCGCGGCGATTCTGCTCGACCGCTGGTACCGCAGCCGGAGCAAGCAGCCGCCGATGGCGCCGCCGGCCGGAGGGGCTGCGAGCCGCCCCCGCCGCGCGGCGCGCTCTCCGGGCCGGCTCGGCGGGCGGCGCGAGCTGCCTCCAGAAGCGTAAGGGGGGAGGAGCATGCATTCGTTCATCAATCTGCTGTCGGCTTGGATGATTCCCGCGATCATCGCCTTCATTCCTTTATACGGCGCGTTCCGCAAGGTGCCGGTGTACGAGACGTTCACGGAAGGGGCCAAGGAGGGCTTCGGCACCGCCATCGGCATCATCCCGCATCTGGTCGGCATGATGGTCGCGATCAGCATGTTCCGCGCCTCCGGCGCGCTGGACTACGTCACCGGCGCGATGGAGCCGATGCTGCGCCAGCTCGGCGTTCCCGGCGAGGTGCTGCCGCTCTCGCTGCTGCGGCCGCTGACCGGGGCGGGCTCGCTCGCCTATACTTCCGACCTGATCGCGACCTACGGACCCGACAGCATGATCGGAAGGATCGCCTCGACGATCCAAGGGAGCACGGACACGACGCTGTACGTGCTCACGGTCTACTTCGGCGCGATCGGCATCCGGCGCACGCGCTACGCGCTCAAGGTCGGGCTGTTCTCCGACCTGGTCGGCTTCCTGGCCGCCGTCTTCATCTGCCTTTACGTATTCGGCTGAACCGTGCGTCCTGCCGCGGCCGGCGCCTTCTCTGCGGAGAGGGCGCCGGCTTTTTGCCGTGGAGGGACGGCAGGGGGCTCCCTTGTGCTTTTTCGGGACAATCGGTATGATGGTGGGTGAGGTGAACTTAATTGGAACGATTACAAAAAATCCTCGCCGCCGCCGGAGTCGCCTCCCGCCGCAAGTGCGAGGAGCTGATCGCGAGCGGCGCGGTCGAGGTGAACGGCAAAGTGGTCCGCGAGCTGGGAACGAAGGCGGATCCGGCGACGGATGAGATCACGGTGAAAGGCAAGCCGATCGCCTCCGAGAAAAAGATCTATTTGATGATGAACAAGCCGAAGGGCGTCATCACGAGCGCATCCGATCCGAAGGGGCGCAAGATCGTGAGCGACTTCCTGCCCGGCATCAAGGAGCGGGTCTATCCGGTCGGACGGCTCGACTACGATACGGAAGGGCTGCTGCTGCTGACGAACGACGGCGAATTCGCCAATCTGCTCACGCATCCGAGCCATCACGTTCCGAAGACGTATCTGGCGACGGTCAAGGGCGTCCCGCACGGCAGCGCGCTCGAGAGGCTGCAAAAGGGCATCAAGCTCGAGGACGGCATGACCGCCCCGGCCGAAGCCGACTATCACGACGTCGACGTCGATGCCGGAGTCGCGACGATCGCGATTACGATCTACGAGGGACGCAACCGCCAGGTGCGGCGCATGTTCGACGCGATCGGCCATCCGGTGGCGCGGCTCAAGCGGATCAAGTTCGGCCATCTCGTTCTGGAGAACATGCAGCGCGGCAAGTTCCGCCATCTGACGCTGTCCGAGATCAAGGAGCTGCGCGACGCGGCGCTTTCACATAATGGTCACAAAAAGTAACGGGGCCGTGCGCTGCTCCGTCTCTTCTTGCCGTTATAATGAAGAGGAAGAAACGCTTACATAAGGTGGTGGCATGAAGATGAAGGGCGCTGCCCGCAAGCCGGTGCAAATCCTCATTTTCCTCGGCGTCTTGCTGCTGGGCGGTTATGCCATCGGCAAGACGCTGTTTGCGTCGAAGGACGGCCTTCCGATGCCGGGCGACAAGCCCCCGGAGTTCACCCTTTCGACGCTGGACGGGCGCACGGTGTCGCTCTCCGATTACGAGGGCAAGCCCGTCGTCCTCAATTTCTGGGGCAGCTTCTGCCCGCCCTGCGTCAAGGAGATGCCGGAGTTCCAGCGTCAATACGACAAATGGAAAAGCGAGGGGCTGGAGGTGCTCGCCGTCAATCTGAGCGAGGACAACCTGACCGTCCGCAATTTCGTGGCGGGCAAGAACCTGACCTATCCGATTCTGCGCGACGTCGACAAGGAGACCGAGCGCAGGTATCGTCTCCGCTCGTATCCGACAACCTTCTTCATTCGGCCGGACGGCAAGCTGGAGGAGGTCTACCAGGGAGGCATGACGGAGCAGGACATCGAGGAGCGCGTGCTCAAGCTGATCGAAGAAAGCTGACGCAGCCCCAGCCTGCTCCGCCGCATCCAAGCTACATGACAGGAGGCTACACCGGTGTTCCAAAACACCAAATGCGAATGCGGCCATCAGAACCCGGCCGGCACCGTGCTCTGCGAGGCGTGCGGACGCTCGCTCGACGAGGGCGGCGCGGCCGAGGAGCTGCTCGAGATGCGCTACGACGGCGCGGCGAGGCGCTCCCAGAAAAGCCATCCTTCCGTGCTGGACCGGATCTGGAACTTCTTCTCCTCGGTCAAGATCGCCGTCTACATGATCGTCATCACGCTGATCGGAGCCTCGCTCGGCACGATCTATCCGCAGGAGAACACGTTCCTGACGACGCAGGATCTCGGAGACTACTACCGGGATACGTACGGCTTGTCCGGCGAGATCTATTACGCGCTCGGCTTGTCCCACACGTTCGAATCGTGGTGGTTCGTTTCGCTGCTCGTCCTGATCGGCACCTCGCTCGTCGTCTGCAGCCTCGACCGCGTGCTGCCTCTGTACCGCGCGCTGAACAAGCAGCAGATCCGCAAGCACGAGTCGTTCCTGCTGCGGCAGCGGGCCGCATACCGCGGCGACATCGAGGGCGACCCCGAGGCGTGGACCGACCGCTTCGAGCAGGCCGCGCGCAAGCGCCGATACAAGGTCATCCGCAAGGACGGCGCGCTGCTCGCCGAGAAGCATCGGTTCAGCCGCTGGGGGCCCTATATCAACCATATCGGCCTGATCGTCTTTCTGCTCGCCGTGCTCGCGAGAGCGGTGCCGGCCTGGCAGATGGACCAGTACGTGACGATACCCGAGGGCGACACCGTCCGCATCGAAGATACGAACTACTTCGTCAAGAACGAGAAGTTCACGGTCGAGTTCTACGGGGACGAGGAGCTTCCCGCGGAGCTCAAAGGCACGCTGAGAGCGAAGCTGTACCGGACGGACGCCGTCCTGTACGAATGCCGGAGCGGCTGCACGGCGGCTTCCGGACAGCCCGAGCTCGTGGAAGTCGCCCGCCATCCGATCGAAGTGAACAGCCCGCTCGAATACGACGGGCTCAAGCTGTACCAGTTCGACTTCGACAACAAGGCGGTGCTGCGCGAGGTCAAGCCGGTCGTCATCGACAAGGCGACGGGCGAGACTTACGGTCCGTTCACGCTGAAGATGCGCGATCCCGAGACGACGTTCGAGGTCGGGCCGTACCGGCTGGAGCTGAAGCAGAACTTCATGGAGTTCGCGATCGGCGAGGACGGCAATCCGATCACCAAGTCGCGGGATCCCAAAGCCCCTGCGTTCATCTTCATGGTCTATGGCCCCGGCCTCGACGAAAAGGGAGAGCCGTACATCTACTTCCCGATGCAGAAGGATAAGGCGGCCTTCAGCCAGGACAAGCTGAACGCGGCGATCGCGGACCGGCTGGAGATCAAGGTGAACGGCATGGAGAACGTGAGCTTCGTCGAATACACGACGTTCCTCAACGTCCGCAAGGACCTCGCGATGCCGTATATCTGGGTCGGCCTCGGCATCTCGATGCTCGGCCTCGTCATGGGAGCCTACTGGCATCACCGCCGCATCTGGCTGCGCGTCGACGGCAGCCGCGCGACGATCGGCGCGCACACGAACAAAAACTGGTACGGCATGCGGGCGGATCTCGCGGCGGCGCTGAAGGCGGCCGGCAACGAGACCGATCCGAAGAGCTTGGATAACGGAGGGAATCGGACGTGAATTGGCTTGATCTCAGCAGCTCCGCTTTCATAGCGGCATTTTTCCTGTATTGCTTCGGCTTTCTCTTTTATGTGATGGCTATCGCCGGCCGCAAATGGAGCCATGGCGATCCGGCGGGGCATGAGCGCAAATGGGGACGGATCGCGTTCATCGTCTCCGCCCTCGGCCTTGCCGCGCAGCTGACGTTCTTCTTCACCCGCTGGATCGGACAAGGACATATTCCGGTCAGCAACATGTACGAGTTCATGACGTTCCTCGGCATGGCGGTCATGCTCGCCTTCGTCATCATTTTCCTGATCTACCGCAAGCCGATCCTCGGCATGTTCGCCTTGCCGCTCGTCATCATCATCATCGCCTACGCTTCCGTCTTCCCGCAGGAATCGCAGCCGCTCATCCCGGCGCTCAATTCCTACTGGCTTAAAATCCACGTGACGACGGCCGCGCTTGGCGAGGCGTTCCTGGCCGTGGGCTTCGCGGCCGGCCTGCTCCACCTGCTGCGTACGGTCGACTACGCCAGCAAGGAGAAAAGCGCTCGCCGCGAGCGCTTCTGGGTCGAGGTCACGATGTTCATGCTGATCGTCGCCGTCGGCTTCATCATCAGCGTGTTCAGCTTCCGCATGGCGGGCTACGAGGCCGAATTCCGGCAGGAGACGGCGGACGTGACGCAGGCGGGCGAGGCGGTCTCGAACGTCGAGACGGTCCGCTATACGATGCCGCCGATCGTCCAGCCGTTCAACAGCGAGCTGCTGCACGCGGATGCTTTCCTCGGCGTAGACGAGCCGCTGCTTGAGGCGCCGTCCTGGATGAACGGCATCAACGCCGGCCGCAAGCTCAATACGGTCGTCTGGTCGCTGCTGACCGGCGCGATCCTTTACGGCCTGCTGCGGCTCGCTTTCCGCAAGCAGCTCGGCGCCGTCATCCATCCGATGACGACCGACATCGATCCCGACGATCTGGACGAGATCAGCTACCGGGCGATCGCGATCGGCTTCCCGATCTTTACGCTGGGCGCGCTCATTTTCGCCATGATCTGGGCACAGATCGCCTGGTCGCGCTTCTGGGGCTGGGATCCGAAGGAAGTATGGGCGCTCATCACCTGGCTGTTCTACAGCGCCTACCTCCATCTGCGTCTCTCTCGCGGCTGGCACGGCAAGCGCTCGTCCTGGCTTACGGTCATCGGATTCGTTATTATTATGTTTACGCTGATAGGCGTCAATCTGGTCATCGCCGGCCTGCATTCGTACGCCGGAGTATAAAGGACTACCAAAGGAGCCGTGCCGCATGAGTGAATACGTGCACCGCATCCTCGTCGTGGACGACGAGGAGCGGATCCGCCGCTTGCTGAAAATGTACCTGGAGAAGGAAGGCTATCAGATCGAGGAGGCCGATGACGGCGAGCAGGCGCTGCGTCTCGCTTCCGGCCAGGACTTCGACCTGATCCTGCTCGACGTCATGCTTCCCGGCATGGACGGCATCGAGGTATGCAGCCGCCTCCGGCAGATCAAGGCGACTCCGGTCATCATGCTGACCGCCAAGGGCGAGGAGATGAACCGCGTGCAGGGCTTCGAGGTCGGCGCCGACGACTACGTCGTCAAGCCGTTCAGCCCGCGCGAGATCATCTACCGCGTCAAGGCGATCCTGCGCCGCTCCTCCGCCACCGCGTTCCTGACCCGGGAGACTGCGGCGAGCAGCAACATCGTCTTCCCTCATCTGGTCATCGAGCATGACGCCCACCGCGTCACCGCGGGCGGACACGAGGTCAGCCTGACGCCCAAGGAATACGAGCTGCTCCATTACTTGGCGGTCAGCCCGGACAAGGTCTTCTCGCGCGAGGAGCTGCTCAAGGACGTCTGGAACTACGAGTTCTTCGGCGATCTGCGGACGGTCGACACCCATGTGAAGCGGCTGCGCGAAAAGCTGAACAAGGTCTCGACGGAAGCGGCTTCCATGATTACGACCGTATGGGGCGTCGGCTACAAGCTCGAGGTGCCGAAGTAACCGATGCGCTGGCTGTGGAGAAGCGTCGTCGGCAAGCTGTGGATCACGATCATGCTGCTCGTGGCGGTCGTGCTGATCATTTTGGGCATGTTCCTCCTGCAGTATATCGATATCGCTTTTGACGAGCCGTTCCGGGTCAAGCTGCTGTTCGTCTACATCGGGATCATCGGATTCCTGCTGTCCACCTTCTTCGCGTTTTTCCTCTCCAGCAAGATCACGCAGCCGCTCCTGCAGCTGAAGGACGCGGCGAACCTGATCTCGGAGGGCGACTACCGCACCCGCGTGCCGATCCGCTCCTCGGACGAGATCGGCGAGCTGGCGGGCGCGTTCAACCGGATGGGGGCCGATCTGCAGGAGTTCTTCACCGATCTGAACCACGAAAAGGAGCATCTGTCGAGCGTGCTGCGCAGCATGGCCGATGCGGTGCTGACGATGGATGCCACCGGGCGCATCGTCCTGACGAATCCGCCCGGAGAACGGCTGCTCGAACGGCTGCGCATGGCCGCTTGGGACGAGGAAGAGGATCGGGCGGCCGGCTCCGATGCCGCGCCGGGGCCGCTGCGGGAGCTGTTCCGCACCGTCATCGCGGAAGGCAGCGACCTCAGCGAAAAGCTGCAGGTGCAGGGCGGGGTCTGGTCCGTCGTCATGGCGCCGCTCAAGTCCGACGATACGGTGCGCGGAGTCGTCGCGGTGCTTCGCGACGTGACCGAGGAGCATCGCCTGGAGAAGCTGCGGCGGGACTTCGTCGCCAACGTGTCCCATGAGATCCGCACGCCGCTGTCCATGCTCCAGGGCTACAGCGAAGCGCTGCTGGACGACATCGCGGCATCCCCCGAGGAGCGCCGCGAGCTCGTCCAGGTCATCCACGACGAGTCGCTGCGGATGGGCCGCCTCGTCAAGGACCTGCTCGATCTGGCCCGCATGGAGGCGGGCCATGTGGAGCTCAGCCTCGGTGTCGTCGATCTCGATGCGCTGCTGCGCCGCGTCGCGCGCAAATTCAGCGTGTATACGGGAGATCGAGGCATCCGCCTGGAGGTAGAGGCGCCGGAAGCGCCGATCGTGCTTTTGCAGGCGGACGAGGATCGGCTCGAGCAGGTGCTGACCAATCTGCTCGACAACGCCGTGCGCCACAGCCCCGACGGCTCGCGCATCCGCCTCGCGCTCGGGATGAGCGGAGGGCAGGGGGGGCGGCAAGCGAGGCTGGAGGTCGAGGATGAAGGGCAAGGCATCCCGGAGGAGGATGTTCCGTTCATCTTCGAGCGCTTCTACAAGGCGGACAAGGCCCGCAAGCGCGGCTCCTCCGGCGGCACCGGACTCGGCCTGGCGATCGTCCGCAACATCGTCGAAGCCCATCAGGGCAGCATTCAGGTCCAGTCCAAAATCGGACGAGGCACGACATTCACGCTGCTGCTGCCTGTCGAACCGAATCCGATCCTGTCTTGACACCCTTTTCGAAGGGTGTTTTTTTGTTGAAGCAGAGGGGCAAATCTTGTTGCATGTGGAACAAACGCGCGCATGGCCGCGGATGAAAGCGAAAAAAGTCCGTCCCCGCAGGGACGGACTTCGCAGCCATTGATCGAGCGGCTTAGTAAAGGATGACTTCCTTGGCGGTCTTGAGCTCGTCGAGCTGGATCATCTCCGCCAGCACCGCCTTCGGCACGCCTTTGTCGACGGTCAGCACCATGATCGCGGCGCCGCCCTCGACCTGGCGTCCGACCTGCATCGTCGCGATGTTGACATCGTTGGAGCCGAGCAGCGTGCCGATGCGGCCGATGATGCCGGGACGGTCATGATGCGAGATGAGGACGAGATGGCCGGACGGAGCGACGTCGACCGTATACCCGTTGACCTGGACGATGCGCGGGCCGTAGCCGGTCAGCAGCGTGCCGGCGACATGCGTCGTCTCGCCGCGGCTTTTCAGCGTGACGCTGACGAGGTTCGTGAAGTCTTTGGCCGTATGGGACTTGTTGACGACGACGTTGACTCCGCGCTCCTTGGCCAAATAAAGCGAGTTGATGATGTTGACCTGGTCGCTGCCCAGATGATGGGCGAGAATGCCCTTGACGATGTAGCGGGTCAGCGGCTGGGTATCGAGCTCGGCCAGATCGCCGGAAAAGCCCACGGTAATCTCGCCGAACGGACCGTCCGTGATTTGAGCGGCGAGCGATCCGAGCTTCTCGCCAAGCTCGAAGTACGGCTGGAGCTGGGTCATGACTGCGGCCGCTACCGGAGGCATGTTGACTGCGTTCAGGAACGGCTCGTCGCGCAGGATATGGAGCACTTGCTCGGAGACGTCGATCGCGACGTTTTCCTGGGCTTCGATCGTCGAAGCGCCCAGATGCGGCGTCACGATGATTTTCGGATGCGTGAGGAAAGGATGGTCCGCTGCCGGAGGCTCCACCTCGAAGACGTCGAACGCCGCGCCGGCGACGATGCCTTCGTTGACCGCGTCGACAAGCGCGTACTCGTCGACGATGCCGCCGCGCGCGCAGTTGACGATGCGCATGCCGCGCTTCATCACCTTGAACTGCTCCGCGCCGATCATGTGGCGCGTCTCCGGCGTCAGCGGCGTGTGCACGGTCATGAAGTCGGCGCCGCGCACGATGTCGTCCACGCTCGCGAGCTTGACGCCGAGCTTCTCCGCCTTTTCTTCCGTGAGGAAGGGATCATAGCCGAGGATGTCCATGCCGAACGCCTTGGCGCGCCGCGCGACCTCGCTGCCGATCCGCCCCATGCCCACGACGCCGAGCGTCTTGCCGCGCAGCTCGACGCCGACGAACGACTTGCGGTCCCACTGGCCGCCGACCGTCTTGGCGTACGCTTGCGGGATATGGCGGGCTACGGCCATCATCATGGCGAAGGTATGCTCGCATGTCGTGATGGTGTTGCCGTCCGGAGCGTTGATGACGATGACGCCCTTGCTCGTCGCGGCCGGCAGGTCGATGTTGTCGACGCCGACGCCCGCGCGTCCGACGACTTTGAGGGACGTGCCGGCTTCGAGCACTCTCGCGGTGACGCGGGTCTGGCTGCGCACGAGCAGCGCGTCGTACTCGCCGATGATGGCGACGAGCTCGTCCTCGCTCAGCCCGGGCTTCTTGTCGACCGTCACGTCCTCGGCGTCCATGAGCTGCTGGATGCCGAGATCGCTGATCGGATCGGATACTAACACTTTGAACATGGGGAATGCCTCCTAGCGAATGGTGGTTGCATACGGCAGGCGGGACGTCCCGGTAGGGGCGTCCGCGCCGGGTCATGCTATGGAAAGTGTATGCTGGCGAGCCAAGAAGAAAAAACGCCCGGCGTCATCGTGACCAGCCGGGACGGGTTCCTCTTCCGCGGCGCAGGGACGAGCTGTCCCATCCGCGTCCATCGCATACGGAAGCCGCCTTGATGACGGGGCTTCTGTATGGCTTCAATGCTTGTCCGTGCTAGAGCGCGATCGGCTGCAAACGCAGAATGCAGCGAGATCTGTCGAGAAACCGCGCATTCTGCAACCGAAGGCTGACCTTTACTATTCTAAAGCGGTGTTGTCCCAAATGCAATGAGAAAACTTGCTGGCCCTATAAATTTTAGCTATCATTCTTGCAGACCCGGATCAGCTTTCGGGCGGGAGGAAAAACGGAAGCTGCGGCAGCACCTCGGAGCCGTACAGCCGCGACTTGATCTGCCAGAAGTCGCCGCTGCGGACCGCGCCGGTGCCGCTCAGCAGCTCGACCGCGTCCTGGAAGCTCGTCAGGCCGAGCTTGTCGGCCTCGCCGGACTCGATCAGCTGGTCGACCGCTCCGGCCAGATCCTGCGGGAGGAAATCCCTCATCCGGCCTCGCTTGCTGAGCAGGTCGGCGACGAGCTTGTTCTTGACCGCGAGCGGACTCGAGCTCCACTTGTCCAGGCTGACGACGCCGGCCAGCTCGGCCTGCTGCGGGATGGCCGAGCGCGTGGAGGACGCCCAGGCGAGCATGGCGGAATAATAGCGGTTCTGGCCGGAGAGCGAATCCGCCGTCGCCTGCTTGTAGTCCTTGTCCGCGCGCAGGGCGGTCAGGAAGCGCTCGGGCGTGCTTCCGGCGGCGGCGGATTTCTGATGCGAGGCCGCGTCGACGAAGCGGTCGAGGCTGCGCAGGTAGTCGGCGCGCGCCTCGGTCAACAGGCTTCCTTTCGCCTCCAGGGCGACCGCCTCGATCTCCTTGCGCTTTTTGGAGGCAAGCTCGCCGAGCTGCTCCAGCTGGCCGACCGACGGGGCGCTCGAGCGGGCTTCAAGACGGCTTTCCATCTTGAGCCATTCGCTCTGAAATTCACGGTAGGGCGAAAATACGGTATGATAAAAGGACACGAGATCCTGCTGCGTATAGGCGACTGCCGTCTTCGCCGCCGCAGCCTGGAGCGATTTGGCCTCATAGCGGGTTTCCGTACGGGCGGAGCCGACCTCGACACCGGCGAAAAACGCGCCGACCGCCAGGGCGAGCATGAAGATGAGGCCGAGCGAGAAAAGCATTTGATAGCGGTTCAGATGTTTGTCCATAGGAATTCTCCTTGCGATCGGTTGATTGTCGGCTGTGATTACTTCAAGACAGGCGGGACTTCATGAAAAAATTCGATATCCGCAACATCCGTGTCCGCAGCGTGTCGGTCGACGAGCTGTCGGACCGCATGCTGCTGCTCAACCTGTATGTCACACAAGCGGTTACCCTTGTTATCGGCTTGGCCTGGTGTTTTTTTCAGGGCCGCAATCCGCTGACGCTGCTCGGGCTTCCATCCGACGCGCGCTTCCTCTACTGGGGCTTCGGATTCGCGCTTGCCGTGCTGGCGGTCGACCTGATCCTTTCGCGCTGGGTGCCGGAGGAGGCGGCGGACGACGGCGGCGTCAACGAGCGCATTTTCCGCTGCCGGCCGGTCTGGCATATCGCGCTGCTCTCGCTCGTCGTGGCGGTGTGCGAGGAGATGCTGTTCCGCGGCGCGATCCAGCATAGCTTCGGTCCGTACTGGACCAGCATCCTGTTCGCGGCGATCCATGTCCGCTACCTCAAGCATTGGATTCCGACGGGCCTCGTCTTCGGCATCAGCTACGGCCTCGGATGGATCTACCTGCAGACCGATACGCTCTGGGCGCCGATCGCCGCCCATTTCGCGATCGATTTCATCATGGGCCTTATCATCCGATTCAGGAGGGAAGCATGAGCCGGATCGACAAATTCGGGCGCAGGAGGCGGCTCGACAGGGGGGCGCCAGCCCGAGAGGAAAGCCGCGCGGAGAGCGGGGCGCCAGGAGCAGGATTGCCGCCCCGCCAAAGCAGGCATCCGTCGCTGCGGCCGAAGCTGTCCCGGCTGCTTCTGCGCGCCTTGCTTTTTTTGTTCATCGTCCTCTCCGGCTGCCTGTTCATTTGGGGCAGGAGCCTGTTCGTCGATCACTCGGAGCCGGCAGGAGCAGTGATCGGGAAAGGAATCGGTGCTGCGCCATGAAGATGGTAATAGGGGCCGCGCTTGCGGCCGCGCTCGCTGCCGCGGCGGCGCTGGGAGGTCGAGCTCTCGTCCGGACCATGCTGAAGGAGGCTGAAGGGACGGACATCGTGCCGGAGGACGTGCCGCTCGAACGGCTGCCGGCCGAACTGGAAGGGCTGCGGCTGCTGTTCATCAGCGACATCCACCGCCGCCGGCTCGAGCCGGATCTGCCGGAGCGGATCGAGGCGCTCGGAGGGGCGGAGCTCGTGCTGATCGGCGGCGACGTCCGGGAGACGGGCGTCAGCCTCGAGCAGGTGCGGTCGAACATGGCGCTGCTGCGGAGCATCGCCCCGGCCTATGCCGTCTACGGCAACCACGATTACGACGGCGAGATCGAGGAGCTGCGGGCCGCGCTCGAGCAGGAGGGAGTGCGCGTGCTCCGCAACCGGCATGAGTACGTCGCCGTGCCCGGCCGATCGGCCTTCCGCCTCGCGGGGACGGACGATCCCCGGACGAAGCGCGACCGTCTGCGCGAAGCGCTTGACCTGTCCGATGAGGCGGCGACGGCCTTCTCGCCTCGCCCCGAGCCCGGCGGATCGATGCCGTTCACCGTGCTGCTCGCGCATGATCCGATTCTCGCGCATCGCAGCCGGCACGAGGGCATCGAGGCCGACCTGATGCTGTCCGGACATACGCACGGAGGCCAGATCATCCTGCCGCTGCTCGGCCCGGCGATGCGCAGCTCCAGCGTGCGCAAGTTCCGGGCGGGCTGGTTCGACTTGCCGGCGCCGGCCGCCGCGCGAAAAGCCGGACCTCGAAAGGTCCGGCTGCTCGTAAGCTCCGGATACGGCACCTCCAAGGCGCCGCTGCGGCTGAACTGCCCGCCGGAGATCCATCTGCTCCGGCTCGCGCGCTCCGCGGCCCGGAGCTAGCGGCCGGCCGGTGCGCCGGGGCGCTCGATCGTCGCGGGATCGATGAAGCCGTAGCCTTTTTCCTCGAGCTTGGTCAGCAAGGAGTCCAGGCCGTCGGCCGTCCACTGGAGCTCGTGCATGAGGATGTTGGCGCCAGGGTGGAGCTGCGACAGCACCTGCTCGATGACGAGCTGAGGATCCTTCTTCGTCGCCTTCAGATCCCAGTCGAGCGATCCGTTCGACCAGGTCATGTACAGCATTCCTTCTTCCTTCGCGACCTGCTTGCCGACATCTCCGCCCGCTCCATGCGGCGGCCGGAAAAACTCCGGACGCTGTCCGATCGTCTTCTCCACGATATCCTGCACGTCGCCGAGCTGCTTCTGCACCTCGGCTTTGCTTTTTTTGCTCAGCACGACATGATCCCAGGAATGGTTGCCTACCGTCTGGCCGCGGTCGTGGATCAGCTTCAGCAGCTCGGGATGCTCCTCGACCCGATAGCCGTTGACGAAAAAGATCGCCTTGGCGCCGTGCTTGTCCAGCGCGTCCAGCATTTGCGTCAGCATGGCCTCTTCCTTCGGACCGTCGTCGAAGCTCAGCAGCACGACCTTGTCCGGAGCGTCGCCGATCGGAGCGAAGCGGAACGTCTTGTCGCTCATCCGGTACAGCGTCTCGGCCGTTTCGGGCGCGGGGGAAGGCAAGGCGGACGGCGACGGAGAAGCGCTCGGCGATGCGGAAGGCGACGGCGCTATGGTCGCCGCGGAGGCGGCGGGACTGGCGACAGAAGCCGCAGGGGACGCGGCCGGGCTGGAGGCCGGAGCTCCGCTTCCCTCGGAGCATCCGGCCAGCAGCAGCAAGGCTGCCGCGCCGCAGGCGGCAAGGCGCCGCGGCGCCGCGTAGTGACGATAGTTGGTCAAGAAGATTCCCTCCAGATGCCTGATTGTGGAGCGGCGGCCGGCAGCTCGGCCGGTCACGCCCAAGATGCTCATTCTACCATAATAACCGACGCGCCGCCGCATGAAACCCGGTCGGAGAGGCAGCGGCATGAACCGGCTGCGGAATGGACAAGCTACCGGCATCAAGTCGAAGCGAAGACGCTCTTGCGTCTTACCCGAAGGAGGAGATGGCCTTGAGGCTGGGAAGTTTCATTGCTGGTGGAATCGCAGGCGCCGCAGCGGCGCTGTATGTCGCGCGCAAGCGTCCCGGATTGGCGGCGGCGGCCGGTGTCGCGGCCGGCCAGCTGTGGTCGGGCGTCGTGAGGAAGTCGATGGCGGGGGCGCTCCGTCAAGGGATGGGGACGATCGGCCGCTCGGCCAAGCCCGTCGCGCCGGAGCCGGCCGTGTCCGAGCGCCGGGCGGAGCCGGCCGCCGCCCATGCCGGCGACGCCCAGGCGTGGGCGCAGATCGCGGCGCTCGTAAGCAGCGATCCCGCGGTCAAGAAAGAGACCGACAAGCTGCTGGCGGAGGCCGGCGCCTCCATGCCGCATTGACTCTCCCGACAGCCGCCACGCCCTATGGGCGGGACGGCTGTTTTTTTGCCGTTCGGATGCATTCCTCCGCGGGAAATGGTAATATAGTCATATGGCACGTATGCCGCACCTTATGGCTTGTGCATCATACGCTGTTATATCCGATGCTGCAGAGGAGGATCCTGTCATGAAGATCGAACGGCTGGGGCAAGACAAAATTCGCATTTTTCTGACGTTCGACGACCTGCTGGAGCGCGGGATCCAGAAGGACGACATGTGGCGCGAGATACCGAAAGTGCACGAGCTGTTCAGCGAAATGATGGACCAGGCTTATTCGGAACTCGGCTTCGACGCCAACGGACCGCTGGCCGTCGAGGTGATCGCCATGCCCGCTCAAGGCATGGTCGTCATCGTGACCCGCGGCAAGGTCAATGTCAGCAGCAACGGCCGAATGGACGAGGACGAAGCGGACGAGGAAATGTACGAGATGGAAGTGACGCTGGAATCCAGCGACACGATCATGTATTCGTTCCGCGACTTCGAGGACGTCATCTCTGCCGCCAAGCAGCTGAAGGCTTCCGGATTGACCGAGGAGGGCAAGCTTCATTCCTACCACGGACGCTGGATTCTCGCCTTCGACACCGCCCAGGCGGATGCCGGCGTGCAGAACGCGATGATCGCGGTGCTGGCCGAATTCGGCGAGGCGACCTCCGTCACCTCCGCGGTTTTGGACGAATACGGCAAAGTGATCATGCCCGCCGACGCGGTCCGCGAGCTATGCCATCATTTTTCTTAACCATCCCAGCGACAATGAGCATTCGCGTTCGCCGGCCTGCCGGAGCGAGTGCTCCTTTTTTGTGCTGATCCTATAGCGATTCCCCCGAAGGAGGCGTGACAACGCTTGCTGCTGTTCTCCATCCTGACTGCCGCGATCGCGCCGGGAGTCGCGCTGCTGACCTATCTTTACCTCAAAGACCGATACGACAGCGAGCCGATCCATCTCGTGCTCAAGCTGTTCCTAACCGGCATGCTGATCGTCGTGCCTGTCATGGTGATCCAGCGAGGCTTCGAGCTGTGGCTCGGCAGCCATCCGGTGTTCTTCTCCTTCGGCCTGTCCGGCGGCGTAGAAGAACTGGCGAAATGGTTCGTCCTGTACCATATCATCTTCAACCATACGGAATTCGACGAGCCTTACGACGGCATCGTCTATGCGGCCAGCATCTCGCTCGGCTTCGCGACGCTCGAGAACATCCTCTATGCCGTGTACTATCCGTCCACCTTCACGACCCTCATGCTGCGCGCGCTGCTGCCGGTGTCCGGCCATGCGCTTTTCGGCATCATGATGGGCTATTATTTCGGCAAGGCCAAGTTCGCTCCTCGACGCAGCGTTCGCGGCCTGCTGGCGCTGTCGCTCGCGCTCCCGGTCGTCTGGCACGGCCTGTACGACTGGATCCTCACCTCGGATGTCAGCGAGATCGCGTGGGGCATCATCCCGTTCATGGCGTTCCTCTGGATCTGGGGGCTCGTCAAGATCGGGCGCGCCAACGCGCGCTCCCCGTTCCGCATCGTCGGACGCGAGGAGGAGGTTAAGCTCTGACGGATCGGTCCATACTGCGAATAGAGAGGACCGATCGCGAAAGAGAGGAGGCATGTCATGGAGGAGGCGAGAGTCAAGGTGAGCATCCGCTGCCGCATCTGCGGCGAGAAGTTCGTCCTGCGCGGCAGGAGGGACGGAGCGAGGGTGGACACCGGCTTCAAGCAATGCCTGTGCAACAACACCGACGATTTCGAAATCGAAGAAATGCCGATATAAGCGGTGCATAAAGCTCCTTCCCTCTACCCAAACTAACCCCAGGTTTGGCAGAAGAAAGGAGCTTGTGCTTTATGTACCAACGACTCAGCAGCGTGCTCTTTCCCGTCATGACGCTCCTGCTCATCGGCGCGGCCTACTGGGGATATCAAGAGCATCAGGAAAAGAATTCGATCCTCATCAAGGCGGAGAACCAATACCAGAAAGCTTTCCACGATCTGAGCTATCACATGGATCGGCTCCATCACCAGCTCGGCACGACGCTGGCCGTCAATGCCGGCTCGCAGAACTTCCAGCGCAAGAGCCTCGTGAACGTCTGGCGGCTGACGAGCCAGGCGCAAAGCGAGATCAACCAGCTGCCGGTCCGGATGCTGCCGTTCCAGAAAACCGGCGACTTCCTGTCCCATATTTCCAACTTCGCCTACAAGGCGTCGATGCGCGACCTGACCAAGCAGCCGCTGACGGACGGGGAGATGAAGACGATGCAGACGCTGTTCGACAAGTCGTCGGAAATCAACCGCGACCTCGAGCAGGTGCAGAACAAGGTGCTGCAGGACAAGCTCCGCTGGATGGACGTCGAGACGGCTCTGGCCGCCGACCGCCAGCAGTCCGGCAACGCGATCGTCGAAGGCTTCAAGACGGTCGACTCGAAGGTCGGCCAGTTCGATTCGATTGACTGGGGGCCGACGGTAACGAGCCTGTACGAGAAGCGGACCGTCAGCATGCTCTCCGGCAAGCCGGCGACGCCGGAGGAGATCAAGCGCAAAGCGGCCGAATTCCTCGGCCTCGGCCCGGACGCTCCGATCAAGGTGACCGAGAACGGCAAGGGCACGCCTTACGCCTCTTACTCCGCGATTGTCGAAAAGGGCAGCGGCAAGGACATCGCGATGGATTTCACCTACCGCGGAGGCGACCTGCTCTGGTTCGTCAAGCCTCGCGACATCGCGGACAAGAAGCTGAAGCTGGCCGAGGCCAAAAGCGGCGCCGCGAAGTTTCTGGACAAGCACGGATACAAGGATATGGAAGCCGTCACCTACGACGAGTTCGGCAACGAAGGCGTATTCACCTATGTCGCCAAGCAGGACGGCGTGCTGCTTTATCCGGACAAGCTGACCGTCAAGGTCGCGCTGGACGACGGCGAAGTCGTCGGCCTGCAGGCAGGCGATTACGTCTACGCCCACAAGAAGCGCGACCTGGCGAAGCCGGCGCTCGCCGAGACCGAGGCGCGCAAGGGCTTGACCGAGGCGATGGGCGGCAAGGCCGGCCGTCTGGCGCTGATCAAGAACGAGGACAACGAGGAAGTGCTGTGCTACGAGTACAAAGGCAAGAGCAACGGCTTCACCTATCGGGTCTACATCAATGCCGAGACCGGCGCCGAAGAAGCGGTCGAGGAGATTCCCGAAGCCTGAGCGGCGCGCGTTCCGCCGCTTGCGAGCGGCCGGGTCCGCAGCCGACCCGGCCGCTCCATTCCATCTGGCTCCCTTTCACCCGACATGCTATAATCATGGCATCAAGGGGAGGGGGGCCTTTTTTTGCTGCCTAGAATCAACGATTTCCTGTTCATCCAGGTCGCTTCCTCCGACGAAGAGGAAGCCCAGTCCGTCTACAAGTCCAGGGTGGCGGATGAGGACGCGGATTCCTTGTACATGGAGATTCCGATTCATGAGCCGAGCGGCAAGCTCCGCAAGCTGTATCTGGGAGACGAGCTGTCCATCTTCATCATCAGCCCGGACGGAGTCAAGCATTATTTCAATTCCTACGTGACCGGCTATCGCGACGACGTGCTGCGCCTCGTCCGCATCCGCAAGGCGGAGGAGAGCAGCATGACCCGCATCCAGCGCCGCAGCTACCTGCGCGTGCCGGCCGAGCTGGAGCTGGCCGTGAGCGCGCGCGGACAGAATCGCTTCATCGGCATCACCGACGACGTCGGCGGCGGAGGCATCTCGTTCTATTGCGAGGCCAGCCGGCTGCTGGAGACCGGCATGGAGCTCGAGTGCTGGCTGCTCGTCCCGTTCAAGAACGGCGTCGTGGAGCATGCCTTCTTCAAAGGCGAGGTGATCCGGGCCAAGATGCTCGAGAACGGACGCAAGCAGGCGATGGTCAAGTTCACGACGATCTCCGAGCCGGACCGTCAGAAAATCATCCGCTGCTGCTTCGAGCGGCAGCTCGAGCTGCGCAAATAGGCCGGAAAGCTCCGGCGCCTTTCCCCGCATAGTTTTCCTTTTCAGGCACAAGCTAACAGCGGCGGCCCGGCACGCGGCGGGACGGCGGGAGGGGGAGAGGATGAAGCGGCTCGATGCGCCTACGGCTTGGCTGGCGGCGGCGGCAGCGGCGCTGCTCGCGGCGGCGGTGCTCGCTCAGGCTGGACTGCATGCGCTGGGCAGGCACCCTGGCTTCTCCGTCTGGAGGGCGGACGAGGGCGAGCGTCTCGGACAGTTGATTTGCGATAGGGCGCTAACCGTTTTGCATCCATCCGTTGACTGTGATATAATCGACGGGCAGGCAAAGCCTGCTTTTTTACTGATTTTGGATGACTAACGTAACCTAGATGCTGCTTGGAGGAACCGATCTTGACTATCCATCACGACGGGATGGACGAACGCATCAACATCGCGATCGACGGACCCGCCGGTGCCGGCAAGAGCACCGTTGCACGGAGCGTTGCCGAGGCATTAGGCTATATTTATATCGACACGGGAGCCATGTATCGTGCCGTGACCTGGAGCGCCAGGGAAGCCGGGCTGGATATCGAGAACGACGAAGCCGTGACCGCCCATGCCCGCAAGCTCGACATCCGGCTCGCGCCCGGCCCCGACGGGCAGGTCGTCCTGCTGGGCGGCGAGGATGTGACGAGCCGGATCCGCTCCAGAGACATCAATCTCCACGTTTCCCGGGTCGCCGCGATCGACGGCGTCCGCATCCGGCTCGTCGAGATGCAGCGGGCGCTCGCCTCCGCCAAGGGCGTCGTCATGGACGGCCGCGACATCGGCTCTCACGTCCTGCCGGACGCGGAGCTCAAGGTGTATCTGACGGCGAGCGTGCAGGAGCGCGCCCGCCGGCGCCATCTGGAAGCCGGAGACGCGCTCGGCATCTCGCTCGAGCAGATGGAGCGGGAGATCGAGGAGCGGGACCGCAAGGACATGGGACGGGCCGTATCGCCGCTGCTGCAGGCGGACGACGCGGTGCTGCTCGACAGCACGGGCATTCCGGCGGACGAGGTCGTCTCGAGAATCCGGGAGATGGCGCTCGAGAAACTGGCGGAGGCGAAGCAGGATGCTCTATGAATTTTGCCGAGGCGTCCTGAGAGGCGCTTATGCCGTGCTGTTCCGGCTGAAGGCCGAAGGGCTGCAGCATGTTCCCGCGGACGGGCCGGTCATCCTGTGCTCGAACCACATCAGCAACTTCGATCCGCCTACGGTGGGGATCAAGCTCGACCGCAAGGTCCACTACATGGCCAAGGCGGAGCTGTTCGAAGTGCCGGTGCTGGGCAAGCTGATCCACGGTCTCGGCGCTTTTCCCGTCAAGCGGGGCGGCGTCAGCAAAGAATCGATCCGCACGGCGATCACCCTTCTGAAAGAAGGCGGCGTGATGGGGATCTTCCCGGAAGGGACCCGCAACAGCGGCGGGGACGCGGCCAAAAAAGGCGCGGCCATGATCGCCATGCGGAGCGGAGCGACCGTCATTCCGGTCGCGATCGTCGGCTCTTACCGATTGTTCGGCAAAACCCGCGTCATCTACGGTCCTCCGGTGGATTTGACCGAATTCATCCATTCTTCTTCCGGAGACACGCTGGAGCAGGTCACAGCCAAGATCATGAGCGACATCGCAAAGCTTCGCGAACGAGCATTGTTTTAATCCCTTATTCCTGATTCAACAGTGCAATTTGGGTTTAAATAAAGTTGGGGTATGAACTGAGGAGGTAATTTCGATGTCAGAAGAAACAAAAATCCAGGACTCTGTCCAAGAATCTCAGCAAGGTCTCAGCCAGGATGAGCTGGAGAACATCGTCACCCTGAAAAAGGGCGACATCGTAACCGGCACCATCGTGAAAGTCGAAGACAACCAGGCTACGGTAAGCCTCGGTTATAAATATGACGGCATCATTCCGCTGCGCGAGCTGAGCTCCGTTCAGCTGGACAGCGCGAACGACGCCGTCAAGCTCGGCGATGAGCTGACCCTCAAGGTCATCACGATCGATGACGAGAAGGAAAAGCTGCTGCTCTCCAAAAAAGCAGTGGACGCAGAAAAGTCCTGGGACTCCCTGCAAGCGCAGTTCGAAGCCGGCGAGGTTCTCGAAGTGACGGTTGCAGACGTAGTCAAAGGCGGTCTTGTCGTTGACGTCGGCGTACGCGGATTCATTCCGGCATCGATGGTCGAGCGTCATTTCGTCGAAGACTTCAAAGACTACAAAGGCCGTACCCTGAAAGTGAAGATCAAGGAAATCGACCGCGAGAACAACAAAATCATCCTCTCCGCCAAAGAAGTTCTGGAAGCGGAATTCGAGCAAAACAAGCAAAAGGTCATGGACAGCCTGCAAGTGGGCCAAGAGCTCGAAGGCACGGTGCAACGCCTGACTCCGTTCGGCGCATTCGTCGACATCGGCGGAGTAGACGGACTGGTGCACGTATCCGAAATGTCCTGGCAGCATGTGGCGCATCCGAAGGATGTCGTCTCCGAAGGCCAAGCGGTACGCGTGAAGGTGCTTAAGCTGGATCCTTCCGTCGGCAAGATCAGCCTCAGCATCAAAGCCGCTCAGCCGGGTCCTTGGGAATCCGTGAACGGCCAGTTCAAGACGGGCGACATCGTAACGGGTACGGTTCGCCGTCTCGTGAACTTCGGCGCGTTCGTCGAGATCGCGCCTGGCGTCGAAGGTCTCGTGCACGTTTCGCAGATCGCTCACCGCCATGTGGCTACGCCGCAGGAAGTGCTCAAGGAAGGCCAAGAAGTCAAGGCAAAAATCCTCGACTTCAATCCGTCCGAGAAGCGCGTCAGCCTGAGCATCAAAGAAACGGAAGAAGCTCCGGAGCAAGCTCCTCGTTCCGAGCGTCCTGCTCGCGAGCGTTCCGACCGCGGCGGCTTCAAGGAGAAGATCGACAATCCGAACGTCTCCCTGAGCAACCAAAGCATGAGCTTCAACCTCGGCGAGCGCTTCGGCGACAAGCTGAGCAAGTTCAAAAACTAATCGTCATTTCCAAAAGCCCTGTTTCGCCTTCTGGCGAAACAGGGCTTTTTTGGCTGATAATCCCCCGCCGCTACGCGCATAATAGCCGGGTGGAGGTGAAGCCAATGGCGGCCATCAGCGATGGATTCGCAGCGGCGCAGGTCGCGCTCATCGGGCTCATATTGCTGGCAAGCGGCTGGAACAAAGAAGCGGCCGGCGGACTGAAGGCGAGGCATGGAGCGGCGGCGCTGGCGGTGCTTTGCGCGCTCTCGCCCGTATGGATTCCGCTGGGGAGCAAGCTCGTCGTGAACGGAGCGGCGATCGCTCTCGTTTTCTTTGCTCTCTGGACGCTGCAGCGGCATATCCGCGCATCCGACCGGCTTTATTTGCTCGGATGCGCGTTTTTGCTCGGCTTCCTGCTGATCTGGCTGGACAGCCTGTTTCTGGCTGCGCCGCAGCTCGTCCTCGCGCGCAGCGGCTGGGACGCGGCATTGATCGGCGGCGCCCTGGCCGCGCTGCTGTCGCTTCGGGCGCCGGCGCAGCTCGTCATTCTGACGGGAGCGGCGACGCTCGTCTCCCTTTATCCGCTGCTCGCCGACAGCTGGCAGGGACCGGTCGCCGTCGGCGATGCGGCAGGGTGGGATCGGCTTGCGCTGGCGGCTGCCGCCTGCAGGCTGTCCTCGCTGGCGATCGCAGCGGCCGCCCGCCAGCTCGCTCGCCTGCTGGCGGGGCGCGAACGACAACCCGAAAGAGAGGTGTAGCCGATGCTTCGCCAGATCCAGGACTATTTTGAAGCGAACCAGATGGTCGCCTCCGTGCTGATCGGCATCGGCTTCGGCGTCATTGCCCGGCTGCTGCTGCTGCGCTCCGACTATCGCCAGTACCCGACGTTCCCGCATGGCCAGATCATCCATCTGTCGCTCGGCTTCATCGCGTCCGCGCTCGGAGCGGTCGCGGTGCCGGCGCTGTACCAGAAAAACCTGACGGCGATCACGTTCCTGACCGTAGCCGCCCAGCAGTTCCGCGACGTCCGCAACATGGAGCGGGAGACGCTGTCGAAGATGGATTCGATGGAGCTCGTTTCACGCGGCACATCCTATATCGAAGGCATAGCGATGGTATTCGAGGGAAGAAACTATCTCGTCATCCTGGCGGCGATGACGGCAAGCTTAGGCTCGGTAGCGATCAACGTCTGGGCAGGCCTTCTGGGCGGGCTGCTTGCGCTCGCGGCGGTATGGAAGCTGCGCTCCGGCAAGTCGGTGTCCCATATCGCGGACGTGCAGGCCGGCGAGCTGCGGATGGACGGACCGGATCTGTATGTGGACGACATCTACATCATGAACGTCGGCCTGGAGAGCGACCAGCAGATCATCCGCGAGCGCGGGCTCGGCCTCGTGCTGGCTCCGCGCAATGCCAATGGACGGGTCACGCTGTCCAACATCGGCCAGCGGCAGGCGATCCTCTACGATCTGTCGACGATTCTCGGCGTGCATCGCGATACGGGCGAGCCGGCGCTGCTGCCGATGGCCAAGCTGGACATGGACTCCGGCCGGCTCGGCGTGTTCATCCTGCCGCATGAGAAGGACGAATCGAAGGCGCTTGAAATCGCGGGAAGGGTGCCGCTGCTGGAGACGGCGGTGCGCATGCCTTCCAAGGCCGGCGTCAACCAGGAGGCGAAGGACAATGGCTAGAATCGTGGCGGTCGTCAGCTCGAAAGCGGACGCGACGCTCGGCGGAGGCGCGCCCGTATTCATTGAAAACGAGCCGGAAAAAGCGGAGCAGACGGCGTTTCTGCTGGAGAAGATTCTCGATGCGAACGCTCATGACCTCAAGAATGGAAGCTACATCCTCGTCGACCATAAAGGCTGATCCGGTCTTTCGTCTTGCGGCGAGGAGCCTGAAAAGTTAGCCAACTCAGCTGTTTTTTGCTATGATGGAAGGCGTGAGAATTTTTGAGAGGGTGTATGTTATGGCAAGACCCGTAATAGCTATCGTGGGCAGGCCGAATGTGGGAAAATCCACGATCTTCAACCGGGTCATAGGCGACCGCCTGGCGATCGTGGAGGACAAGCCCGGCGTCACGCGTGACCGGATCTATGGAACCGGTGAATGGAATGGAAAATCCTTCAGTATCGTCGATACTGGCGGAATTGAATTGGACGGCGAAGACGAGATCATGAAATCCGTCCGCATGCAGGCGGAGCTCGCGGTCGAGGAAGCGGACGTCATCATCTTCATGGTGGACGCCAAGACCGGACTGACGCTGGCCGACGAGGAAGTGGCGCAGATGCTGTTCCGCTCCCGCAAGCCGGTCGTCGTCGCGGTCAACAAGGTCGACAACCATGGCCGAATGGAAGATATCTATGAGTTTTTCGGCCTCGGATTCGGCAGTCCGATCGCGATCTCCGGCTCGCACGGCACCGGCATCGGCGACCTGCTCGACGAAGCGGTGTCCAAGCTGCCGGAGCTCGAGGAAGACGGGTATGACGAGGATGTCATCAAGGTGGCCCTCATCGGACGCCCGAACGTCGGCAAATCGTCGCTCGTCAACGCGCTGCTCGGCGAGGAACGCGTCATTGTAAGCGATGTCGCGGGCACGACGCGCGACGCGATCGACACTCCGTTCGAAAAGGACGGACAGCGCTACGTGCTCATTGACACGGCCGGCATGCGCAAGCGCGGCAAGGTGTACGAATCGACCGAGAAGTACAGCGTCATGCGGTCGCTGAAGGCGATCGAGCGCGCGGACGTCGTGCTTATCCTGATCAATGCCGAGGAAGGCATCATCGAGCAGGACAAGCATATCGCGGGTTATGCCCACGAAGCCGGCAAGGCGTCGGTCTTCGTCGTGAACAAGTGGGACGCGGTGGACAAGGACGACAAGACGATGCAGTTGTTCTCCCAGAACATCCGCGACCACTTCCTGTTCATGACATACGCGCCGATCGTCTTCCTGTCCGCCTTGACCAAGTCGCGGCTGCACAAGCTGCTGCCGGTCATCAACCACGTCTCGGAGCAGCATGCGCTGCGCATCCAGACGCATCTGCTCAACGACGTCATCTCCGATGCCGTCGCGATCAATCCGCCGCCGACCGACAAGGGGCGCCGCCTGCGGATCAACTACGTCACCCAGGTCGCAGTGCGGCCGCCGACGATCGTCATCTTCGTCAACGCGCCGGAGATCATGCATTTCTCCTATGAGCGATATCTGGAAAACAAGATCCGCGCCGCGTTCAATTTCGAAGGCACTCCGGTCCGCTTGTTCACCCGCCGGAAGTCGGACGAGGATTAGGAGAGAATGGCCTTGCTGACAACCATCCTTGCGATTGCAGCCAGCTACGCGCTAGGCTCCGTCTCGTTCAGCATTCTGATCGCCCGCTACTTCAAGGGCATCGACATCCGCCATCACGGCAGCGGCAACGCCGGGGCGACGAACACGCTGCGCGTGCTCGGCAAAGGTCCCGGCATCGCGGTGTTCGTCCTTGACATCCTCAAGGGCGTCGCCGCGGTATGGATCGGCCGCTTGGCCGCTCCGGACGTCGACTGGCTGCCCGCCGTCTGCGGGCTTGCCGTCATCGCCGGGCACAACTGGCCGATCTTCTTCCGCTTCCGAGGAGGCAAGGGCATCGCGACGATGATCGGCGCGATGGTCTCGCTTGCTTTCATACCTTCGCTGTATGCCGGCATCATCGCGATCCTGCTCGTCGCCATCACGCGCTATGTCTCGCTGGGCTCGCTCGTTTTCGCCCTGCTGACGCCATTATCCATCTTTCTTCTGATCGGCATCGGACCGATCTTCTGGACATCGGCCGTGCTGTGCGTGTTCGCGTTTGTCCGGCATCGGAGCAACCTCGTCAAGCTGTACAAGGGCACGGAGAACAAGCTTGGCGCAAAAAAGCCATGAGGGGGCCGCTATGAAGCAAACGGACGGCTCGCCTCGCGAGCTCAAAAAAGCGGCCGTGCTCGTCGCCGGCAGCTGGGGCACGGCCCTGGCCGCCGTCCTGGCGGCGAACGGCCATGAAGTCGTCATGTGGACCCGGAGCGCCTCGCAGGCCGCAGAAATCCGGGACTCGCACGCCAACACGAAATACTTGCCCGGAGCGGCGCTGCCGGACAATCTGACGGCGACGACCGACATGGCGGAGGCGCTGAAGGACGCTCGGCTCGTGCTGTTCGCGGCTCCGAGCTCGGCGATGCGCCAGGTCGCCTCGGCGGCCGCTCCCCTGCTCGATCCGGATGCGGTCATTGTCCACGCGGCCAAAGGCTTCGAGATCGACTCGCTGGAGCGCATGTCGCATGTGCTGGCGGAGGAGCTTGGACGCCCGCTGGAGACGATCGTCGTGCTGTCGGGACCGAGCCATGCGGAAGAAGTGGTGAAGCAGCTGCCGACGACCGTCGTCGTCGCCTCGGAGGCCGAAGGCTATGCCGAGCAGGCTCAGGACGCCTTCATCAACTCCTGCTTCCGCGTTTATACGAACCGGGACGTGATCGGCGTCGAGGTCGCCGGCGCGATCAAGAACATCATCGCGCTCGGAGCGGGACTGTCCGACGGCCTCGGCTTCGGCGACAACGCCAAGGCCGCGCTGCTCACGCGCGGACTCGCGGAGATCGGCCGGCTCGGCCAAGCGATGGGGGCGAACATGATGACGTTCGCCGGCCTCGCCGGCGTCGGCGATCTCGTCGCGACCTGCACGAGTCCGCATAGCCGCAACTGGCGCGCCGGCTCGCTGCTCGCAAGCGGGCTGTCGCTGGACGAGGTGCTCGCTAAGGTCGGCATGGTCGTCGAAGGCGTGCGCACGACGAGATCGGCTCGCTCGCTCGCCGCCCGCTACGGCGTCGAGATGCCGATCACCGACCAGCTGTATGAGGTGCTGTTCCAGAACAAGGCTCCGCGCGAGGCGGTAGAGAGCCTGATGCTGCGCGACCGCACCGGCGAGCTCTAGCCCGGCCGGGCGTCTGTCCTTCCGGGCAGCTCGCCCGCACCTCCCGGCGCCTGCGCTCATAGGATGATGGCAGAGCGGTTATGCCGCCGGATCCACCCGGCGTCTATAGCCCCATCATTCCTGGGGAGGGCGACACGATGGGCAAGAACTCGCCGAAGGACATCCTGAGCGCGGTCAACAAAAAGACGGGCAAGAACATTACCGAAAATCAGGTCAAGAAGCTTGCCAGCGGCGTCACGCCGGATACGATGCAGAGCGAGGAAGAGCTCCGCAAGCTGGTGAAGCAGGTCGCCAGCATGGCCAAAGTTCCGGTATCCGAGCAGACGATGAACGATATCGTCAAGGCGGTCAAGAGCAGCGGCATGAGCATGGGGAACCTGGAGACGCTGATGAAGATGATGATCAAAAAATAAAGGTATTCCGTACGGAGAGAATTGGGGCCGGTACCGCCGCGGCCGCGGCAGTGCCGGCCTTTCGCGCGGCCGTTGCCGGACAAGCTTTGCGTGGCCGCCGAGCTCCGTCGGAACAGGGATGGGAGTGTCGGAAGATGGATCCGATGACAGTCATGTGGATCTCTCTGATCGGAATCGGGATGATGGTCATTTCGGCTCTGATGATTACGTTCGCCCGCGCGAAGACGCGAGGCATCCTGCGTGGAGCGCTCTCGCTGATCGCTTTCGTGCTGCTCGTCATCGGCTTTTTGCTGGGCGTATTTTCCATCATTGCGTAGACAGGGAGGCGATTCGAGGTGATCAAGCTGCAAGGGCGCACCCGACTGACGGAGACGCCGGCGGTCAAGGGCGCGACGCTGCTCGAGCTCGCATTGAAGGCGAAGGCGGAGTGGGGCTCCTCCTGCCGGAGAGGCACCTGCGCGCGCTGCCGCTGCCTGATTGTGGACGGCATGGATCAGCTCGAGCCGGTCACCGACGCCGAGTGGGACAGGCTGGAGCCGGAGGAATTTGATCAGGGCTACCGCCTTTCCTGTCAAGCGGTCGTCCGCTCCGACGAAGCGGTCATTGAAGTGCGCCACAAGCCTTATTTCTAAAGGAGAGTCGGGAAGCGTGGTCCAAGTCACGTTTTGGCCTGAGGGCAGATCGGTGCGGGTGCGCCCGGGCACGACGCTGCTGGAAGCGGCCCGGCTCGCGGGACGGCCGATCGCGGTCCGCTGCGGCGGTAAGGCCGCTTGCCTCATGTGCAAGCTCGGCGTGCATCCGGAGCACGGCGAGGCCGGATTGTCCCGGCCGACGCCGCAGGAGCGGCATAAGCTCGGCGAGGGCGGAGAGACGCGGCTCGGCTGCCAATGCCGAGCGGTCGGCGATTGCCACGCCGTGCTGCCGGAAGACCCGCTCAAGGCGGCGGTGCGCCGTCAGCTCGAGCGTCAAGCCGAAGAGGACGACGACAGCTGGCTGCGTTCTTTTCGCATGAAGGATCAGGAGGAACCCCAATGAACAAAGCAACTGCGGCAAGCGCCGCGCGGATCGAGGCTGCAGGCAGGCGGCTGCTGGCGGCGGCGGCGATCGCAAGCATGGCGACGCTGCTGTCGGGCTGCCTCTATCCTCGGGAGCAGCTCGGCCAGAACCAGCTGCCGGCCAAGGACGCCGTCGCCGGCGTGCAGGCGGTCGTCGACCTGTATCAACAGGAAACGGGACTGCTTCCGCTCAAAAACGCAACGGCGGAGACGCCGGCTTACGAGAAGTTCGCCGTCGATTTCGGCAAGCTGCAGCGCAGCCGCTATCTGTCGGAGCTGCCGGCCGCCTCGTTCGAAAAAGGCGGAAGCTACTACTTCCTCATCCAGAACGAGGAGACCGATCCGACCGTCAAGCTGATGCCGCTGCCTGTGTTCCAGGCGGTGAACGACATGCAGGCGGAGATCGCCCGTCTCGTCCGCGGAGGAGGAGCCGTTCCGCTCGGAGAAAGCCTTTATCCAGGCTTCTACCGGATCGACTACGGCAAGCTCGGCCTCAAGGAGCCGAAGCTGCGGAGCGTCTATTCCGGCGGCGCGCTGTCGCTCATGGCGGACGAGCGGGGCAAGGTCTACGCCGATTACGGACCCGATCTGATGCGTGCGGCTCAAAAGCGCGGACTTAAATCGATCGGGCCCGATGTCGACCTGCGCTCGCTGCTGGCGGAGGACACCGACTTCGTGCCGGTCAAATCGCCGGTCTATCATCTGATCGATCAGGAGCCGGTTCCGCAGCCGGACCCGTCCTGACCTCTTTGAACCTCTCTCTTGCAGGATGCCCGGGCATCCTGCAGGAGAGAGGTTCTTTTCGATTCGGCCGGGGCATATCATACATTCTTGAAAGGTCGGGTCGGTCCGGATCGGGATGCAAGATTGGTTGGCGCAACCGTCATAATCCGGAAGGATGGACAATATGCTATTACTAGTCCACAGCATGTACGAGTTGCGTCGCTTGCCTGCCCTCTTGACCGGTGGAAGGCGACGAACCGGATAATCGATTGGGAGGGGATCTGAAAGTGGAAAAAGTGGATATTTTCAAGGACATCGCCGAACGGACCGGCGGGGACATCTACCTCGGCGTCGTCGGCGCGGTCCGGACCGGCAAATCGACCTTCATCAAGCGATTCATGGAAACGACCGTACTCCCGAACATCACGAGCGAGGTCGACCGCGTGCGCGCCGTGGATGAGCTGCCCCAAAGCGCGGCAGGCAAGACGATCATGACGACGGAGCCGAAGTTCGTGCCGAACCAGGCGGTCCGCATCCATGTGGCCGAAGGGCTCGAGGTGAACGTGCGGCTGGTCGACTGCGTCGGCTACGCGGTGGACGGCGCCAAAGGCTACGAGGACGAGAACGGCCCGCGCATGATCACGACGCCTTGGTTCGAGGAGCCGATCCCGTTCCAGGAAGCGGCCGAGATCGGCACGCGCAAGGTCATCCAGGAGCATTCCACGCTCGGCGTCGTCGTGACGACCGACGGCACGATCGCCGAGATCCCCCGCAGCTCGTACGTGGAGTCGGAAGAGCGCGTCATCGCGGAGCTCAAGGAAGTCGGCAAGCCGTTCGTGCTGATCATCAACTCGACGCGGCCGAAAAGCGACGAGGCGCTCCAGCTGCGCGGCGAGCTGCAGGCGAAATACGACATCCCGGTCATGACGCTGAGCGCGGCCAGCATGGGCGAGGAGGAAGTGACCTCCGTCCTGCGTGAGGTGCTCTACGAATTCCCGGTGCATGAAGTGAACGTCAACCTGCCGAGCTGGGTCATGGTGCTCAGCGAGAACCACTGGCTCCGCAGCAACTACGAGAACTCGGTGCGCGATACGGTCCAGGACATCCGGAGGCTGCGCGACGTGGACCGCGTGGTCGCCCAGTTCATGGAATACGACTTCATCTCGCGCGCCGGATTGAGCGATATGAACATGGGCCAAGGCGTGGCCGAGATCGACCTGTACGCGCCTGACGAGCTGTACGACCAGATCCTGATGGAGGTCGTAGGCGTCGAGATCCGCGGCAAGGATCATCTGCTCCAGCTCATGCAGGACTTCACCCATGCCAAGCGCGAGTACGACCGGTTCGCCGAGGCGCTGGAAATGGTTAAGACGACGGGCTACGGCATCGCCGCTCCGACGCTGGCCGAGATGCAGCTCGACGAGCCTGAGCTCATCCGCCAAGGCTCCCGCTTCGGCGTGAGGCTGAAGGCGACCGCGCCGTCGATCCACATGATCCGGGTCGACGTCGAGTCGGAGTTCGCGCCGATCATCGGCACGGAAAAGCAGAGCGAGGAGCTCGTGCGCTATCTGATGCAGGACTTCGAGAACGATCCGATCAAGGTGTGGGATTCCGACATGTTCGGCCGCTCGCTCCACTCGATCGTACGCGAAGGCATCCAGGGCAAGATCGCCATGATGCCGGACAACGCCCGCTACAAGCTGCAGGAGACGCTCGGCCGCATCATCAACGAGGGCTCGGGCGGGTTGATCGCGATTATTCTCTGATTCGCATAAATATGCAGCATCTTCAACAGCCGAATGTCAGCCGACATTCGGCTTCTTCTATTTACGGCGAGATGAGATTCGCGATATATCTATAAACCTATAGATAATTCCTATTATGATCGACTAGAAAATCGAAACCGCTTCATAAAAAAGTGCTTGCATCTCGACCGTCCCGTTCTATAATTATTCATAGCTCTTTTATTCGATGTTTTTCGACATAAAAGATGTAAATTCCGATTGACTTGCTTGGTAAACATGCTATGATGAGGTCAATACTTGGCTTGCCGCCAGTGGCGGCGCGGTCGTGCAGGAGGAGAAGAAGAGAGATGAAGTGGGGCAGAAAAACGATGCTGGTCGCAGCGGCGGCAGCGATGCTGGCGACGGCGGCATGCGGAAGCAAAGGCGGCAACGGAGGGAACGGCGGCGCGCCGGCGAACGAAGGCGAGGGCGCGGTCAAGCCATCCAACGCGATTCTGGCGACGCTCGGCGAGGGCAATGACGATCTCAAGGGCAAAAAGATCGCGCTGATCATGCAGTTCAACGAAGGCGCGTTCTCGGCTCAGTACGTCGCGGGCGTGAAGGAGCAGGTCGAAAGCCTCGGCGGCACGCTGCAGGTGCAGGCCGCCGGCAACAACCTGGCGAACATGTCTTCTCAGCTCGATGCGGCGGTCAACGGCGGCTTCGACGGCATCCTCACCGACCACGGCACGGCCGAGGCGCTCGAGGCCGGCGTGAAGAAGGCGGTCGACAAGGGCATTCCGGTCGTGGCGTTCGACGCCAACCTGACCGTTCCCGGCGTGACGGTGCTGCAGCAGAGCGACGAGGAGATGGCCAAGCAGCTGCTCGAAAAGATGAAAGAGGATATCGGCGGCAAAGGCAATATCGTCAAGGTATGGGTGGCCGGCTTCGCTCCGATGGAGCGCCGTCAGATTTCCTATAAGGCGTTCATGGACGCCAATCCGGACATCAAGGAGATCGCGCATTTCGGCACGGCGGACAAGCCGGCGCTCGACACGCAGAACCAGATGGAAGCGATCCTCAAGCAATACCCGAACAAAGGCGACATCTCGGCGGTGTGGGCGTCGTGGGACGAGTTCGCCAAAGGGGCGACGCGCGCCATCCAGCAAGCCGGCCGCAACGAGATCAAGGTGTACGGCATCGACATGAGCGACGAGGACCTGCAGCTGATCCAGGACGAGAACTCCCCGTGGGTCGCCTCGATCGCCGTCGATCCGAAGGATATCGGACGCGTGCAGGCCCGCTACCTGTACCAGAAGCTGCACGGCGACCCGACCGACGACAAGGTTGTCCTGCAGGCCGTCATGGTGACGCGCGACGCGCTGCCGAAGGACAAGAAGATCAACACGACCGAGCTCGGCGAATACGTCGAGGGCTGGGGCAAGAGCGAGCAGGGCATTGCCGAGTGGATGGGCCGCTCGGACAAGTAAACGTCCGTTCGCAGGCAAAAGGGGAAGGCGGCCGCCGGCCGCCTTTCGCTGCTTTTCCGCCTGCGGCAGGAAAGGAAGGGGAAAGAAATGGACAATCGGCCTTCACGGCTGAGGCTGTCGGGCATCGCCAAGTCGTTCTCCGGCGTGCCGGCGCTGCACGGCGTCGATCTTGAGCTGGCCGGCGGCGAAATCCACGCGCTGCTCGGAGCGAACGGCGCCGGCAAGAGCACGCTCATCAAGATCCTTTCCGGAGCCTATGCGTCGGACCGTGGCGTCATCGAGCTGGACGGCGCCGCCGTCCGCATCGACAGTCCCAAAGCGGCCAAGGAGCTCGGCATCCACTGCGTCTACCAGGAGGTGGACACCGCGCTCGTGCCGGGACTGAGCGTCGCGGAGAACATCATGCTGGACCGGCATTCGGCCGCCGGAGCCGGCTTTTGGGTCGACTGGAAATCGCTCCATCTGGAGGCGGCCGAGACGCTTCGCCGCCTTGGGGCGGACATTCCGCTGCACAAGCGCGCGGGCGAGCTGACGCTTGCTGAGAAGCAGCTCGTGCTGATCGCCCGGCTGCTGACGGAGCAGGCGCGCTTCGTCGTGCTCGACGAGCCGACGGCGCCGCTCAGCCTGGAGGAGGCCGAGCGGCTGTTCCGCGTCATGGAGGCGCTGCGGGCGGAAGGCATCGGCATCGTCTTCATCACGCATCGGCTGCCGGAGGTGTTCCGCTTGTGCAGCCGCGTGACGGTCATGCGCGACGGGCGCCGCATCTGGACCAAGCCGGCAGCGGAGACGAACGCGGACGATGTCGCGCTCGCCATGCTCGGCCGCCGCTTCGAGGACGAATATCCGAAGCTGGATGCCGACATCGGGGAGATGCTGCTGGAGGTGAGCGGACTGCGCAGCGGCAGCCGCGTCAAAGGCGTCGACCTGAACGTGCGCAGCGGCGAGATTACGGCCGTCGTCGGCCTTGTCGGCGCCGGCAAGACGGAGCTGTCGCGCGCGATTTTCGGAGCGGACGCCTCCAGCGGCGGCGAGGTGCGCGTCGCGGGCAAGCCGGTGCGGACGGCGCAGCCGGCCGATGCGGTGCGCGGCGGCATCGCGCTCGTGCCGGAGGAGCGCCGGCGCCAGGGCATCATAGCCAGCGACACCGTGCTGCGCAACCTGACGCTGCCGACGCTCGGCAAGCTGCTGCGCGGCGGATTGCTGTCGCGCCGGCGGGAGCAGCGAAGCGCGGACAGCCTGATCGCCCGGCTCGGCATCAAGACGTCCGGCTACGGCCAGTCCGTCTCCACGCTCAGCGGAGGCAACCAGCAGAAGGTCAGCATCGGCAAATGGATTCCGACCGACGCCTCGGTCTATCTGTTCGACGAGCCGACCAAAGGCGTCGATATCGGCGCCAAACGGGATATTTTCCAGGTCATCGGGACGCTCGCCCAGCAAGGCAAGGCGGTGCTGTACCTGACCTGCGAATTCCAGGAGGCGATCGGCATCGCCGACCGCATCCTGGTCATGTACGACGGCGCCATCGTGCGCGAATTCGGGCGCGGAGAAGCCTCGCAGGAGGAGCTTCTCATCCACGCCAGCGGAGGAAGGGGAGGGACCTCATGAGAGCCAATGCCAAGCTGACCGATTTCATCTTCAAATACGGCTCGTTGATCGTCATCGGGCTGGTCATCCTGTTCTTCTCGCTCTGGGACGAGCATTTCTTCACCTACGACAATCTGGCCTCGATCCTGAGGTCCATCTCGATCACGGCGTTCGTCGCCATCGGCGTCACCTTCTCGCTGTCGGTCGACGGCTTCGACCTGTCGGTCGGCTCGACCGTCTCGATGGTCATCGCGTTCTCGACCGCGCTCATGGTCTGGTACGAAATGCCGCTCGCGGTCGTCATCATCGGCTCGCTGGCGATCGGCGCGGCCGTCGGTCTCGTCAACTCGCTGCTGATCGTGCGCATCCGCATCCCCGATCTGCTGGCGACGCTCGCGATCATGTATGTCGTATCGGGCCTGCAGCAGATCTTCACCAAAGGCAACTCGATCTACAGCAACATGATCATGCCGGACGGCTCCTCCGCTCCGGGCACGATCTCCCCGGCCTTCCTCTGGCTCGGACAGGGCGAGCTGCTCGGCGTGCCGGTGCCGGTCGCGCTCATGATCGTCGCGTTCGTGCTGGTGTTCGTGTTCTTCACCTATACGCGCATGGGACGCCAGATGGAGATGACCGGAGGCAACGAGGAGGCGGCTCGCCTCTCGGGCGTGCGCGTCCGCCGCATCCGCACGACGGCGTACGTTCTGTCCGGCCTGTTCGCGGCCGTCGGCGGCTTGCTGTTCGCCGCGCGCACGGGCAGCGGCCAGTCCGGCGCCGGCGCTCCGATCCTGATGGAAGCGGTCGCGGCCGTGTTCGTCGGCTACTCGGTGCTCGGCGCGGGACGGCCCAACATCATCGGCACCTTTTTCGGCGCGGTGCTCATCGGCGTGCTGCTCAACGGGCTGACGATGATGAACGTGCCTTACTATTCCAACGACTTCATCAAAGGCGGAGTGCTCGTGCTCGCGCTTGCCATCACGTTCATCCACCTGAACCGCCGCAAGGCGTGAATGCCGCGCCGCAGCAGGGCGGAGAGGGCTTTCGTACCGCCCAAAAATACCCTTGTATTCCGCTTGCGGCTGTATTAGTATAAGTTTGTTCCGCCTGAGCAGGTATATTTTTGCAGGAAAAGGCAAAACCATGTGATAAGGTGAGAAACTACAGGAGGTGAGATCATTGAACAAGACCGATCTGATCAACAAAGTATCCGAGGTCGCGGAGCTTTCCAAGAAGGATGCGACGAAAGCGGTCGACGCCGTGTTCGAAGCCATCTCCGATGCCCTTCAATCGGGCGACAAGGTGCAGCTCGTCGGCTTCGGCAACTTCGAGGTGCGCGAACGCCAAGCCCGCAAGGGACGGAATCCGCAAACGGGCGAGGAGATCGACATTCCCGCCAGCAAGACGCCGGCGTTCAAGCCTGGCAAATCGCTCAAGGATCTGGTTTCCAACTGAACCGCTCCGCCGTCCGAATGACCGCATTCGGACGTTTTTTGTTATTGACAACCTCTCCGCCCTTCAGGTAGACTCTTCCTTGTCACGGCTTGTGACATCGGGGTATGGCGCAGCCCGGTAGCGCGCACCCTTGGGGTGGGTGAGGTCGCAGGTTCAAATCCTGTTACTCCGACCATACATAACGAGCAGCTGCTTTCCTGACGCCGATCGGGAGAGCAGTTTTTTCTAGAGGGCATCCCCCTGCGGAAAGGAGCATGCATGATGGATCAGCTGCATGGAGAATACATCGTCATCAAAGCGAAGGATCAAGGCGTGCAGGTCATCGGACTTACGCGCGGCACGGATACGCGCTTTCATCATACGGAGAAGCTCGACAAGGGCGAGGTGCTGCTGGCGCAGTTCACCGACCACACCTCCGCCATCAAGATCCGGGGACGGGCGACGATCATGACCCGCTACGGCACGGTGGACTCGGGGGATTAGCTGCAGGCGTAAGCCTGGCATCAGGCTGCAGGTTAGCCTGGCATCAGGCTGCAGGCGTAAGTTCGGCAGCAAGCTGCAGGCGCGAGCCTGCTTTTTCTTTTGTCCGCCCCGCGGATCGATCATGAAACGGCTGTCCCTCCCGTATACTGGCTAGAAGAGAGGCGGACAGCCTGCCGTCCGGCAGGCCGCCGGGAGGGAGGCGCGGACGATGAGAGCGGGAGGATGGATGCGGATGGCCGCGGCCGCGGCCGCGGCGGGAGGAGCGATGCTGCTGCTCGCGCTGCTGCCGATCGGCCCCGGGCGATCGGGGGAGCCCGACCGGCCGGCGTTCCGGACGGAGCTGCCGGCGGCGCTCGGCCAGTCCAATCTGGTCGACAGCCTGCAGTCGCTGGGGCTCGGAAGCCGGCTCGAGCGAGTCGAATGGAGCGGCAGCGTGCTTCGCGTCGACCTGCGGGCGGAGCAGGGGGAGCTCGGCGACATCCGCTGGCGGGACGATCTGCGCGGGCTTGCCGAGCTCTGCTTCGTCCGCAGCTCCAATGTGACGAGGCTGCTGGCGCGGCTGCAGTCGGAGCGCGGCGGCCTTTCCGCGGCGGCCGACCTGCGCCGCACGGACGCCTGGATCGGCGAGCGGGAGCTGGCCGACTGGAGCGGAATCTCGCTGCGCGGCGACCGTTTGTGGCAATCGCGCCTCCGGCTCGTCTATTTCGACGCCGACCGCCCCGCTCGCTGAGCGGAGGCGGCCGTTTGTACGGCTCCCTGTCATTTGTGGTATACTAATTTAGATTATGGAACGGCCCAAGATTCGCCGTCAGGTTCGGAGGCTTCCCTCATGACAGATTACCGAATACCCGATTTAGCCGGCAAGTACACGAAGCATGACATGATCGAGCGCTTCGCCGATCTGCCTCCGTTTCCCGATGCGCGGGCCCGGCTGCTCAGCTGCTTCCTGAAGCATGGAGCGGACGGAGAGCCGCAGGAGCTGCATGCGCTCGCATCCTCGCTCGTGCAGCTCGGTCTCGACACCCATGACCGGGTCGACACGGAATCCGGCGACCGCGGCATGCGCCAGATGCGCCAGCGGCAGCTGCGCGTCCTTGCCGGAGATTATTTCAGCAGCCGGTTCTACCAGCTGCTTGCCGGCGCCGGGCGGATCGAGACGATCCGCAGGCTGAGCGAGGCGATCTGCGAGTCCAACCGCCTCAAGACCGAGCTTTACCTGCTCATGAAGCGGGGACGGATCGGGGCGGAGGAATACGTGGAGCGCCAATCCCGCATCCGCGGCGTGCTGCTCCACAGCTATTCGTCCTTGCTGGACGAGCGGCTTCGCCCGGCATGGGCGAGGCTCGTGGATGCGCTCGCGCAGCTGGAGACGCTCCTGGAGGAGAAGCGGGCGCTCGCAGGCGCTGCCGAGTTCGCGTGCAGCTGGGGCTGGTGGCATGTGCTGGAGCACGGCGAGCAGCGCGACCGCCGGCTGCTGGAGCAGGCGGGCGAGGGCGACCCGGGCATATGGATTGAAAAATACGGCCTGACCGCCTTATTGGCGGACAAGCTCGGCGAGAGCGCGGCCCGGTTCGGGCGGCTCGCGTCCGACATCGTTCCGGCGGCGCTAGCCGAGGAGGCGGCAGCCATCGTCCATGTGCTGCTCGCTCCGGCTGCCGCAGCCGCGGCCGGAACGGCAGGCGAGTCGAGGTGACAACGCAGATGAACTCAAGCTCCAAGGAATCCCATGTCCATTCGGTGTTCCAGAAGATCGCGCCGAAGTACGACATGATGAACGATCTGCTCAGCTTCCGCCAGCATAAGGCTTGGCGGAAATTCACGATGCGCAAGATGGCGGTCCGACCCGGCGATACGGCGATCGACCTGTGCTGCGGCACCTGCGACTGGACGCTGTCCATCGCCAAGGCGAGCGGCACCGGCCGGGTCGTCGGGCTGGACTTCAGCCCGGCGATGCTCGAGGTCGGCCAGCGCAAGGTCGACCAGGAGCGCCTCGGCGGCCAGATCACGCTCGTGCAGGGCAACGCGATGCAGCTCCCATACCCGGACGACAGCTTCGACTTCGCCACGATCGGCTTCGGCCTGCGCAACGTGCCGGATCTGGAGCAGGTGCTGCGGGAGATGAAGCGCGTCGTCAAGCCGGGCGGCAAGGTCGTCTGCCTCGAGCTGTCCAAGCCGACCTGGCAGCCGTTCAAAGGCCTCTACTATTTCTACTTCGAGCATCTTTTGCCCCGTGTCGGCAAGCTGGTGGCCAAGTCGTACGAGCAGTACAAATGGCTGCCGGAATCGCTTCAGTCGTTCCCGGGCCGCCGGGAGCTGGCGGACATCTTCCGCCGGACCGGCTTGGAATCGGTCAGCGCCGATCCGCTTACGGGCGGCATCGCGGCGCTTCATATCGGGACGAAGGGGACGGACGGAAGATGATTCGCAAAGTACGCATTTTTTTGGAAATGATCAAGTTCGAGCATACGATCTTCGCCTTGCCTTTCGCCTATATCGGCATGCTGCTCGGCTCCGTCACGATGGAAGGACGCCTGCCGGGCTGGGCCGAGGCGGGCTGGATCACGCTGGCGATGTTCGGAGCGCGCAGCGCGGCCATGGGACTCAACCGCCTGATCGACAAGGCGATCGACCTCAAAAATCCGCGGACCGAAAAAAGGGCACTGCCAGCCGGGCTGCTGAAGACCGGCGAGGTTGTGCTTTTCGTCGTGCTTTCGTTCGTCCTGTTCTTCTGGGCGGCGTCCCGGCTCGATCCGATCTGCGTGAAGCTGATGCCGATCGCCGTATTCTTCCTCGTCATCTATTCGTACGCTAAGCGCTTCACGTGGCTGTGCCACATCATCCTTGGCCTGACGATCGGCCTCGCGCCGCTCGGCGGCTGGGTCGCCGTCACCGGCTCGTTCGAGCCGGCGGCATGGGTATTCTACATCGGCATCGTCTTTTGGCTCGCCGGCTTCGATACGATCTACGCGCTGCAGGACATCGACTTCGACCGCAAGGAAAAGGTCTATTCCATCCCGGCGCGCTTCGGCGTCGTCCGCTCGCTGCAACTGGCCAAGGCGTTCCATCTCGTCACGGCCGCCTGCTTCGTCGCGCTGTTCTTCATGACGGATCTGAGCTGGATCTATCTGGCCGGCGTCGCCCTGTCGATCGGCATCCTGTTCTACGAGCATCTCATCCTCGGGCCAAGCGACATGAGCCGGCTGCAGACCGCCTTCTTCACGATGAACGGCTGGCTCAGCATCACGATGCTCGTCTTCACGCTGCTTGACCTGATCGTGCTGAGGGCTTGGGCATGAGCGCCGAGGCGGGGGCCCGCCCTACGCGCTGGGCGGTCGGCATCACCGGAGCGAGCGGAGCGATCTACGGCGTCCGCCTGATCGAGGAGCTGCTGAAGGCCGGCTGCGAGGTCGGCCTCGTCATCAGCGACGCCGGCTGGCGGGTGCTCAAGGAGGAGCTCGGCTGGGACGCCGCGCGGCGGCAGGACTCGATCCGCCGCGCGTTCGGCGAGGCGGCCGACGACGGCCGGCTGCGGCTGTATCCGAGCGGCGACATCGGCGCGAACATCGCCAGCGGCTCGTACCGCATGCAGGGCATGGTCATCGTGCCGTGCTCGATGGGAACGCTGTCGGCCGTCGCGCACGGCTCGTCGGACAATCTGATGACCCGCGCGGCGGACGTGATGCTCAAGGAGGGGAGACGGCTGCTGCTCGTTCCCCGCGAGACGCCGCTGCATGCGATCCATCTGGAGAACATGCTCAAGCTGTCGCGCCTCGGCGTCTCGATCGTGCCGGCGATGCCGGCTTTTTACTACGGGCCTCGCTCGATGGAGGACCTGATCGATTTTCTGGTAGGCAAGCTGCTGGATCTGATGGGGTTCGAGCATGACTTGTTCCGCCGCTGGGGAGATGATGGGCGTGCCTGACAGCAGACCGATCGATGTCGGCAGAATCGACTACACGAATACTTGGCCACTGTTCCATTACGTGCCCGACGAGACCGAGGACTACCGCATCGTGCGCCGCGTTCCGTCGGGACTGAACCGCATGCTGCAGGAGGGGAAGCTCGCCGTCTCGGCCGTCTCCTCGTTTATTTACGGCATGGATCCGCAAAGCTACGCGCTGCTGCCGGGGCTGTCCGTCGGGACGGTAGGGCGCGTGCGCTCGCTCCTGCTGTTCCTCAAAAAGCCGCTGCGCGAAGCGCTGAGAGGGAGGATCGCGCTGACCGACACGTCGGCGACGACGATCAACCTGCTCAAGATCATCCTCGCGCTCCGGTACGACGGCAATCCCGAGTACACGGTCATGCAGCCGGATCTTGAAGCGATGCTCGAGGAAAACGACGCGGCGCTGCTCATCGGAGACAGCGCCATCCGCGCCAGCTGGACCGATCATGGGCTGGAGGTCATGGACCTCGGCCAGGAGTGGCATGAGTGGACGGGCCTCGGCATGACCTATGCCGTCGTAGCTGCCCGGCGGGACGCGCTCGCCTCCCGTCCGGACGAAGTGCTCCATCTGCATCGCGACCTGCTCGACAGCCGTCGCCGGAGCGTCGCTGATCCCGAGCCGCTCGTCCAGCGGGCGGCCGCGCTGATCGGCGGCTCCCCCGCCTATTGGCGGGAATACTTCAGCGCGATCCGCTACGACTTCGGTCCGGAGCTGCGCGAGGGCCTGGAGCTGTATTACCGCTACGCGCATCAGCTCGGACTTATCGGCGAGCCGGCGTCGCTCGCATTCATCGATCCGCAATTATCGACAGGCAGGTGAACGAATGAAACTGCTAGACCTGTATGCCAAAATGAAAGGCGAGCTGAGCGGCATCGAGCGCCAGCTCGAAGCGGCCGTGGCCGACGACGACAGCCTGCTCGGCGAGTCGTCCCTGCATCTGCTGCAGGCGGGCGGCAAGCGCATCCGCCCGGTATTCGTCCTGCTCGCCGGACGCTTCGGCGAATACCGGCTGGAGGAGCTGCAGCGCGTGGCCGTCTCGCTGGAGCTGATCCACAGCGCGAGCCTCGTCCATGACGACGTCATCGACAACGCCCGCACCCGGAGAGGCCAGCCGACGGTCGGCGCGAAGTGGGACAACCGCATCGCCATGTACACCGGAGACTTCATCTACGCCAAGGCTCTCGGGTTGATGACGCAGGCCCGCGAGCCGGAGCTGCATCGCATTCTGGCGCGGGCGATGGTGCAGATGTGCATCGGCGAGATGGAGCAGGTGCGCGACTTCTTCCATACGGAGCAGTCGGTGCGCAACTATCTGAGGCGGATCCGCCGCAAGACCGCCCTGCTCATCGCCATCAGCTGCGAGATGGGCGCGGTCGCGGCGGGTGCGGACCGCAGGACGAGCAGCCTGCTCTACCGGTTCGGCTACAACACCGGCATGGCGTTCCAGATCCGCGACGACCTGCTCGACCTGCTCGGCACCGAGAAGCAGATCGGCAAGCCGCCGGGCTCGGACATCCGCCAAGGGAACATCACGCTGCCGGTGCTGCTGGCCCTCCAGGAGGAGGAGCGCAGGACGCCGCTGCTGCAGGAGATCCGGTCGATCCGCGAAAGCGACGGGCGCGCCGACACGCATGCGGCGATCCAGCTCATCCGCGGCAGCCGCGGCGTCGCGACGGCGGAGCGGATGGCGGAGACATTTACGGCAAAAGCTTTGTCCGCGCTGGCAGGACTTCCGGATCTTCCGGCGAAGAAGAATTTGATCGACATCGCCCATTTCATCAACAAACGCAGCTATTGACGCCTCGCCGCCCGCGGCAAGGAAGGTCGGCAGCCGCATCGATCCAGGAGGGAAGCGCATGGAAAGAACGCTGATCATGGTCAAGCCGGATGGCGTGCAGAGAGGGCTGATCGGCGAGATCATGTCCCGCTTCGAAAAAAAAGGGCTGCAGCTCGCGGCCGCGAAATTCATGATGGTGAGCCAGGAGCTCGCGGAAACCCACTACGGCGAGCATAAGGGAAAGCCTTTTTACGACAAGCTGATCGTGTTCATCACCGCGGGTCCCGTATTCGCGATGGTGTGGGAAGCGGACAACGCGATCGCCCTGACGCGCGCGATGATCGGCAAGACCGACGCCGTCGAGGCGGCGCCCGGCACGATCCGCTCGGACTTTGCCATACATACGAACCTCAACCTCGTGCACGGTTCCGATTCCGCCGAAAATGCCGAGAGGGAGATCGCACTTTGGTTCGCACCGGAGGAGATCGTAAGCTATGACCGGACTATCGCCCGCTGGATCTGATCCCGCTGCGGCGGGGGCGGATCCCGATTTCCTCCGCTTCGTCGAGCAGATCCGCGCCCATACCCGCATCGACCTGTCGCAATACAAGGAGAACCAGATGAAGCGCAGGCTGACGACGCTGCGCCTCCGCCACGGCTTCTCCACCTTCGACGCCTACTGGCAGGCGCTCAGCCGCTCGCCCGAGCTGATGGACGAATTCCTCGACCGGATGACGATCAACGTCTCCGAATTCTGGCGCAACCCGGGCCGCTGGGAAGTGCTGGGCAGCCGCTTCCTGCCGGAGCTGCTGCAGGACAACCCGCGCCTGCGCTGCTGGAGCGCCGCCTGCTCGACCGGGGAGGAGCCCTATACGCTCTCGATCCTGCTGGAGGAGCTCGGCGCCTCCGCCCGCTCCGAGATCACGGCGACCGATCTCGATCGGGGCGTGCTCGCCAAGGCGGAGGCGGGCGAGTACCACTCCCGTTCCGTCAAGGACGTGCCGAAGCCGCTGCTGGACAAGCATTTCAAGGCGATTCCCGGCGGCTTCGCGGTGCGTCCGGAGCTGCGCCGCATCATCCGCTTCCGCCAGCACAACCTGCTGGACGACCGCTTCGACGGGCCTTATGATCTCATCATCTGCCGCAACGTCATGATTTATTTCACCGAGGAGGCCAAGACGCTCCTCTACCGCAAGTTCGCCGAAGCGCTTCGTCCGGGCGGCATCCTGTTCGTCGGCAGCACGGAGCAGATCTTCTCTCCGGGCGACTACGGGCTGGAGTCGGCGGAAACGTTCTTCTACCGGCGCAAAGCCTGAGCGCCCGCAAGCCCGGCCCGTCCAACGGCCGGGCTTGCTTTCTTGTCAAACGGACGCGCCATATACTATAATGGGCAAAGAAACCGGGACGGACGGCCTTGAGCCGAGCAGGGCCGGGCGCCGACCGGCGAGGGATGCATCCCCCGCCGGAGCGGTGCCGGTCCTCCTTTCCGCAGCATGGCGCTTGAGTTCTTAAAAGCGTCGCTGTGGTAAAGCGATCGGATAAACCGGGCCTGAATACGAGGGGGAAGATCTGGCATGAGTTTACGTTATTTGACAGCGGGAGAGACGCACGGCCCCCAGCTGACGGCCCTTATCGAGGGGCTTCCGAGCAACCTGCAGCTTGACTTCGAGGAGCTGAACTTCCAGCTGCATCGCCGCCAGAAGGGCTATGGCCGCGGACGCCGCATGCAGATCGAGAAGGATACGGCGCAGATCGTCGGCGGCGTGCGCCACGGGCGGACGACCGGGGCTCCGGTCGCGATCGTGGTCGCCAACAACGACTGGAAGCATTGGACCTCGGTCATGAACATCGAGCCGATCGAGGGCGGAGACGAGGCCAAGCGGCGCGTGCATCGTCCTCGGCCCGGCCACGCCGACCTCAACGGCGGGCTCAAGTACGACCTCAAGGATCTGCGCAACGTGCTGGAGCGCTCCAGCGCCCGCGAGACGGCGGCGCGCGTCGCCGTAGGCGCGATGGCCCGGCAGCTGCTGGCCGCCTTCGGCATCAAGGTCGCCGGCCAGGTCATCCGCATCGGAGACATCGAGGCTCCGCCCAACCAGCTGCCGGCCGACGAGCTCGCGCGTCTGACCGAGGAGTCCTCGGTCCGCGTCGTGGACAAAGAGACCGAAGCCAGGATGGAGGCGTACATCGACCAGATCAAGGCGGACGGAGACTCCATCGGCGGCATCGTCGAATGCGTCGTCGAAGGCGTTCCGGTCGGCCTGGGCTCCCATGTGCAGTGGGACCGCAAGCTCGATTCCCGCATCGCCGGAGCCGTCGTCAGCATCAACGCCTTCAAGGGCTGCGAGATCGGCATCGGCTTCGAGGCGGGCATCCTGCGCGGCTCCCAGGTGCATGATCCGATCTTATACAGCGAGGAGCGGGGCTACCACCGCGCCTCCAACAACGCCGGCGGCTTCGAAGGCGGGATGACGACCGGCGAGCCGATCGTCGTGCGCGGCGTCATGAAGCCGATTCCGACGCTGTACAAGCCGCTTGCGAGCGTCGACATCGACACGCGCGAGCCGTTCACGGCGCAGGTCGAGCGCTCCGACAGCTGCGCCGTTCCGGCGGCCAGCGTCGTGATGGAGCATGTCGTCGCCTGGGAAGTGGCGAAGGCGTTCCTGGAGAAGTTCGGCGGGGACTCGATGGAGGAGATCCGCCGCAACTACGACGGCTACCTCGAGCAAGTCAGAGGCTACTGACATGCGCGAGCTCAGAGTGGATCTCGGCGAGCGGTCCTATCCGATCCGGATCGGGGAGGGCCTGCTCGGCCAGGCGGGGCAGGAGCTGCTTGAAGCCGGCCTGAGCGTCAAGTCTCCGCTGCTCGTCGTCAGCGACGATTCGGTCGCTCCCCTGTATTTGGAGCCGCTGCTGGAGCAGCTGCGGTCGGCCGGCTTCCGCGCCGCTTCCTGCGTCGTGCCGGCCGGCGAGTCGTCCAAGTCGCTCGCCCGCTTCGAGGAGATCATGACGAGGGCGCTCGAGGAAGGGCTTGACCGCAAGTCCGCGATCGTCGCGCTCGGCGGCGGCGTCGTCGGCGACCTGGCCGGTTATGCGGCCGCATCCTACATGCGCGGCATCCGGTTCGTGCAGATGCCGACGACGATCCTTGCCCATGACAGCAGCGTCGGCGGCAAGGTGGCGGTGAACCATCCGATGGCCAAAAACATCATCGGCGCGTTCCACCAGCCGGCGCTCGTGCTGTACGATCTCGACACGCTGAAGACGCTGCCGCGGCGCGAGGTGAGCGCGGGGCTGGCGGAGGTCGTCAAGCACGGCCTCATTCGCGACGCCGCTTTTGTCGACTGGTGCGTCCGGCACGCCGATCGGCTGCTCGCGCTCGATCCGGAAGCGCTCGGCTACGCGCTGTTCAAAGGCTGCGAGGTCAAGGCGGCCGTCGTGTCGGCGGACGAGACGGAGCAGGACCTGCGCGCGATCCTCAATCTCGGCCATACGATCGGCCATGCGCTCGAGGCGGTGGCCGGCTACGGAGAGCTTCTTCACGGAGAAGCGATATCGATCGGCATGATCGGCTCGGCGCTGCTCGGCGTGCAGCTCGGCGCGCCGCAAGAGGTGTATCTCCGTACCCGCGAGGCGCTCGGCAAGGCCGGTCTGCCCGTCTCGCTGCCGGAGCATTTCGATACGGACCGGATCATGGAAGCGATGATGCATGACAAGAAATTCGGCGAAGGCAAAATGGTGTTCGTCGTGCCGACCGCGATCGGAGAAGTCGAGATTCGCAGCGACATCCGCGAGCAGTGGGTCCGGGACATCGTCGAGCGGCTGAAACGGGAGGCAAGCTGGCCATGAGCGTGAGGGGAATTCGCGGCGCCATCACGGTAGACCGCAACGAGGAGCAGGACATCCTGGAGGCGACATCGGAGATGCTGCAGGCGATCGTCGCGGAGAACCGGGTCGACCCGGAAGAAATCTGCAGCGTGCTCATCACGGTGACGACGGATCTGGACGCGGCGTTTCCGGCTCGGGCGATCCGCGGCCTCGAGGGCTGGGACCTCGTGCCGCTCATGTGCGCCGTCGAGGTGCCGGTCAAGGGCAGCCTGGAGCGCTGCATCCGGCTGATGGTCACCGTCAACACGGAGCTGACGCAAAAAGAAATCAAGCATGTCTACCTGCGCGGCGCCGGCGTGCTCCGTCCGGATCTGAGCGGCGCCAAGGGTTGACGGCTCGGTAGGTCCCCTGTATAGTGGGGATAATGATTTTCGCGATCGCCTGTAGAGGGCGGAGCAGGCAGTCCCCGATCATGTCCGGCGGTTAGAGGGCTTGGAGTGGCGGGGAGCCTGAGAGAGACGAGTCGAGATGAGCTTAGCTGAGATGGAGGAGCCTGCGTCGCGCAGACGATCCTGCTTCGCATCGCCTTTGCGGCGTTGACGGAGGGATTGCTTGCATGGCATGCAGCGGCTGCTCTTCGAGCCTATTCTTTTCATCGCTCTTATCCAGCTCCCGCCTATGGCGGGAGCTTTTTGCATGAAGTCCTTTTCCATCTGATGCCAAGGAGACGATGAAGATGAATCGAGAGCTGCAGTCCGTGCTCCGCCTCGCGGGACGGTACAATCTGATCCCGATCGCGCGCTACCTGCTGGCGGACACCGAGACGCCGATCCGGCTGTTCCAGCATTTCGCCCGCGAGAAAAGAGCTTTCCTGCTGGAGAGCGTCGAGGGCGGAGCGAAATGGGCCCGCCACTCCTTCATCGGCATGGACCCGTTCATGATGCTCTACGGCAAGAACGGCCGGATGGTGCTGGAGAAGCGCGGGGAGCGGATCGAGCTGGATGAGAGCCGTCCGCTGGAGCTGCTGAAAGCCCATCTGCGGGCGTACCGCAGCCCGGAGCTTCCCGGCATCCCGTCCTTCAGCGGCGGCGCCGTCGGCTTTTTCGGCTACGATCTGCTGCACTACTACGAGAACCTGCCGAAGCATCGCCATGACGACCTGCAGATGAACGACCTGCAGTTCATGTTCTGCGACTCGATGATCGTATTCGACCACTTCAAGCAGCAGATCGGCGTCATCGGCAACGTGCATGTGCCGGACGCCGCGACCGACCGGGAGATCGAGCAGGCGTACGAGGCGACGGTCGAGCGGATCGAGCGCACGCTCGAGAAGCTGCGCCAGCCGGTGCCGCCGCTGGCGACGGCGGGCCCGCTGCCCGACGATCCGGATCTCGGGGACATCCGCTCCAACCTGTCCAAGGAGCAGTTCATCGCCAACGTCGACGCAGCCAAGGACTATATCCGCGCGGGCGACATCTTCCAGGTCGTGCTGTCCCAGCGGTTCCATATCGAGACCGACGTCGATCCGCTCCATGTGTACCGGATCCTGAGGACGCTCAACCCTTCGCCGTACATGTATTATTTGAAAATGGACGACGAGGTCATCGTCGGCACGTCGCCCGAGGCTCTCGTCAAAGTGTCCGACGGCAAGGTCGAGACGAGGCCGATCGCCGGCACGAGGCCGCGCGGCCGCACCGAGGAGGAGGACCGCGAGCTCGAGGCCGACCTGCTCGCGGACGAAAAGGAGCGCGCCGAGCATCTGATGCTCGTCGATCTCGGACGCAACGACATCGGCCGGGTGGCCGAATTCGGAAGCGTGCGCTGCGATTCGTTCATGGAGATCGAGCGCTATTCCCATGTCATGCACATCGTCTCCAACGTGACGGGCACGATGCGCGAGGACAAGGATTTCTTCGACGCCTTCATCAGCTGCCTGCCGGCCGGAACCGTATCGGGCGCGCCGAAGCTGCGGGCGATGGAGATCATCGCCGAGCTCGAGACGGAGGCGCGGGGGGCTTACGCGGGAGCGATCGGCTACTTCGGCTTCAGCGGACGGAGCATGGATACCTGCATCACGATCCGCACGATCATCTTCAAGAACGGCAAGGCGTACGTGCAGGCCGGCGCAGGCGTCGTGTGGGACTCCGTTCCGGAAAAGGAATACGAGGAGACGGTCAACAAGGCCAAGGGCATGCTCAAGGCGATCCGCACGGCCGAGGCCGCATTCCCGCGGCGCGGCGGCGAGCCGGCCAGAGCCGCGGCGATCAACAGCGATTATTTCGTACCGGCAGGAAAGGAGGAGCGGGCATGATGGAGGCGGTTCGTACGACGACGATGCAGACGGCGCTCGACAAGCTGATCGGAGGGGGACATCTGACCCGAGCGGAAGCGGGCGACGTGATGCGCCTGATCATGGACGGAGCGGCGACGCCGGCGCAGATCGCCGGCGTCGCGACGGCGCTGCGGATGAAAGGCGAGACGATCGACGAGATCACCGGCTTCGCCGAGACGATGCGCGGCTTCTCGCGACGCGTGGAGACGGCGCAGGAAGGGCTGCTCGACACTTGCGGCACCGGAGGCTCGGGCATCCACAAGTTCAACATCTCGACGGCGTCGTCCATCATCGCAGCCGCGTCCGGCGTGCGGGTCGCCAAGCACGGCAACCGCGCGATGAGCGGCAAGGCCGGCAGCGCGGACGTGCTCGAAGCGCTCGGCGTGGCGATCTCGCTCGATGAGCGCCAAGCGGCGGCGTGCCTGCAGGAGATCGGCATCTGCTTCCTGTTCGCGCAGCTCTACCATCCGTCCCTCCGCCATGCGGCGGCTCCGCGCCGGGAGCTCGGCGTGCGCACGATCTTCAACATGCTCGGTCCGCTCGCAAACCCTGCCGGCGCCGACCGGCAGCTGCTCGGACTGTACGACCGCTCCCGCACCGAGACGGTCGCGAGCGTGCTCGGCACGCTCGGCCTCAAGCGGGCGCTCGTCGTATCCAGCCATGACGGCCTCGACGAGATCAGCATCAGCGCCGCTACGACCGTATCGGAGCTCGGGGAGGACGGCCAGGTGCGCACGTACGACCTGACGCCGGAGGAGCTGGGCATCGCCCGGCAGCCGCTGTCGGCGATCCAGGGAGGATCTGCGGAAGACAACGCCGCTATCATCCGCCGCATCTTCGACGGCTCCGAGCGCGGCGCCTACCGCGACATCGTGCTGCTCAACGCCGGAGCCTGCATCTATGCGGCCGGCGCGGCCGTGACGCTGCTCGGCGGCGTGGAAGCCGCCCGCCATGCCATCGACAGCGGCGCCGCCGGCGCCAAGCTGGAGCAATTGATCCAAAAGACAGGAGAGCTGGCCCATGTTTCTTGATCGCATCGTCCATACGAAAAAAAGCGAGGTCGAAGCGCTGGCGAGCCGCTTCAGCCTTTCCGCCTATGAAAAAGAAATTTCCGGAATGGAGCCGTGCCGCGGCTTCATCGGAGCCGTCACCGCGCGCCGCCGGCGCGACGTCGGCCTGATCGCGGAGGTGAAGAAAGCCTCGCCTTCCAAAGGGCTGATCCGCGCCGACTTCAATCCGGTCGAGCTCGCCAAAACGTATGAGCAGGCCGGAGCGGACTGCATCTCCGTGCTGACCGACCGCGACTACTTCCAGGGCGCGTCGGAATACCTCGCCTCGATCCGCGCGGCCGTCTCGCTGCCGCTGCTGCGCAAGGACTTCCTCATCGACTACCGCCAGGTGTACGAGGCCCGCGTCATCGGCGCGGACGCCGTCCTGCTGATCGCGGCCATCCTGGACCGCCCGCGGCTCAAGGAGCTGCATGAGATCGCCGAGTCGCTCGGCATGGACGTGCTCGTCGAGGTGCATGACGAGCGCGAGCTGGACGGCGTGCTGGACGCGGGCATCGCGAAGCTGGTCGGCATCAACAACCGCAACCTGCATACGTTCGAGACGAGCCTGGAGACGACGGAGCGGCTGATGCGGATGGTGCCGGCCGGGCTTCCGGTCATCAGCGAGAGCTCGATCTCCGCTCCCGAGGACGTCGCCTACGTACGCTCGGCCGGCGCGGCCGGCGTGCTCGTCGGCGAGCACTTCATGCGCCAGCCAGATCCGGCCGAGGCGGTCGAGCGGCTGCTCGGACCGGTGCGCGTCCGATGAGCGCTCCTGCAGGGCGCGATTGCGGCGCCGCTCCGGGCCAGGGCTCATCCGCTCCGCTGCTCAAGATTTGCGGCATCCGGGACGAGGCGACCGCCAGGCTGCTCGGGCAGCTTCCGGTCGACTACGCCGGCTTCGTGTTCGCGCCGAGCCGGCGCCAGGTCGCTGCGGCGGAGGCGGCGCGGCTCATCGCCGCGATGAAGGCCGCGGCGAAGGAAGCGGGACGCCCCGCTCCGCTGGCTGTCGGCGTGTTCGTGAACGCGCCGGCGTCGGAGCTGGCCGAGGCGGCGAAGGAGGCGGGACTCGACCTCGTGCAGCTGCACGGCTCGGAGAGCCCGGAGGCATGCCTCGCCGCCGCGGAGGCCGCCGGGCTTCCCGTCTGGAAGGCGCTGCACGCGGGACGGCTCGCTGCCGGGCCGGAGGCGGCCGCCGCGGAAGTCGCGCGTTATGCGGACGCGGGCGTTCGCGGCCTGCTGCTCGATACGGCAGGTGGCGGCACCGGCCGCACGTTCGACTGGGAAATGATCCCCGGCTATGCGGAGGCCGCCGCCGCCGCCGGCTTGCCGCTGCTGGCGGCAGGCGGGCTGCATCCGGACAATGTGCGCGAGCTGATCGACGGCTACTCGCCGGACGGAATTGACGTCTCGAGCGGAGTGGAACAGGATGGACAGAAGTCGCCGGAACGGATCCGGTCATTTACGGAAAGGGTGAAGCAGCGATGAATCAGGTACCTGACGAGAATGGACGCTTCGGCAAGTTCGGGGGGAGGTACGTGCCCGAGACGCTGATGAACGCGCTCTTCGAGCTGGAGGAAGCCTACAAGCACTACTCCAAGGACCCCGGCTTCCAGGAAGAGGTCCGCTATCTGCTCCATAAATATTCGGGAAGGCCGACCTCGCTCTACTACGCCGAGCGGCTGACGAGCCATCTCGGAGGCGCGAAGATCCTGCTCAAGCGAGAGGACCTCAACCATACCGGCGCCCATAAGATCAACAATACGATCGGCCAGGGCGTGCTGGCGAAGCGCATGGGCAAAAAGAAGATCATCGCCGAGACGGGGGCTGGACAGCATGGCGTCGCATCGGCGACGATCGCCGCGCTGCTCGGGCTCGAGTGCAAGGTGTTCATGGGCGAGGAGGATACGAAGCGCCAGCAGCTCAATGTATTCCGCATGCAGCTGCTCGGCGCCGAGGTCGTGCCGGTGCTGTCGGGCACGCGCACGCTCAAGGACGCCTGCAACGAGACGCTCCGCTACTGGGTGAGCCATGTCGACGACACCTACTACATCCTCGGCTCCGTCACCGGTCCGCATCCGTATCCGATGATGGTGCGCGACTTCCAGCGCATCATCGGCGACGAGGCGCGCGAGCAGGTCCTGCGGGACGAAGGGCGGCTGCCGGACTACGTCGTCGCCGCTGTCGGAGGCGGCAGCAATGCGATGGGCATCTTCTATCCGTTCGTCGGCGACGAATCGGTCCAGCTGATCGGCGTCGAGGCGGCGGGACGCGGCGTCGACACCGACGAGCATGCGGCGACGATGACGCTCGGACGGCATGGCGTGTTCCAAGGCTCGCTCAGCTACGTGCTGCAGGACGACAGCGGCCAGGTGCTGCCGGCCCACTCGATTTCCGCCGGACTCGACTATCCGGGCATCGGACCGGAGCATTCCTACCTCAAGGATTCCGGACGGGCGGAGTACGTTCCGGTCACGGACGCGGAAGCGCTCGAAGCGCTGCAGCTGCTGAGCCGCACGGAAGGCATCATCCCGGCGCTGGAGTCGGCCCACGCGATCGCGCAGGTCATGAAGCTCGCCCCGACGCTGCCCAAGGACAAGACGATCGTCGTCTCGCTGTCGGGCCGCGGCGACAAGGACGTAGAAGCCATCATGGGATATCTGGGGGGGAAGCCGAATGAATCGCATTGACGAAGTGTTCGCGGCGCTGAAGGCCGAGGGCCGCGCGGCGCTCATTCCGTTCGTCACGACGGGCGATCCGAGCCTGGACGCGACGGTCGACATCGTGCTCGAGCTGGAGCGCAGCGGCGCCGACATGGTCGAGCTGGGCGTTCCCTATTCCGACCCGCTGGCCGACGGACCGGTCATTCAGCAGGCATCGGAGCGAGCGCTGCGCGGACCGGTGACGCTCGAGGGCTGCGTCCTGGTGGCTGAGCGCGCCCGGGAAGCCGGCTGCCGCATGCCGTTCATCCTGTTCAGCTATTTCAACCCGATCCTGCAGTACGGGCTGGAGCGGTTCTTCACGCTCCTCCATGACAAGGGCATCAGCGGCCTCATCATCCCGGACCTGCCGATCGAGGAGGACGGAGAGGTGCGGGAAATGGCCGCCGAGGCCGGCATCCACCTCATTCCGCTTGTCGCGCCGACGTCCAAGGCGCGCGTGCAGCGGATCGCCGCAAGCGCGCAAGGGTTCGTCTACTGCGTCAGCTCGCTCGGCGTGACGGGCATGCGCAGCGAATTCCACAGCGGCATCGAGGAATTTTTGCAGTCGGTGCGCGAGGCGGCGCCGGTGCCGATCGCGGTCGGCTTCGGCATCAGCAGCCGCGACCAGGTCGAGCGGATGAGCCGCCATGCCGACGGCGTCATCGTCGGGAGCGCGATCGTGCGGCAGGTCGAAGAGGCGCTGCCGCTGCTTGCCGAGCCGTCGACGTACCGCGACGGAATCGCGCAGATCGGCCGCTTCGTCGCCTCCCTGCGCGGCTGACTTGGTGCACCGCTTTAAAGTGCTTCCAACTTCCCGGAAACTGTGAGACAATAGAGGGCATGACGCGGGAAGCGGACTTTACTTTTTTATGAGGTGAACCATGAATACGAAACGCCATATCGTGGATCTGCCCGTCTACCAGCCGGGCAAGCCGGTGGACGACGTCAAGAGAGAGCTCGGCCTCAGCGAGGTCATCAAGCTGGCCTCCAACGAGAACCCTTACGGCAGCTCGCCGCTGGCCAAGCAGGCGATCCTGACCGAGATCGAAAACAGCAACATCTACCCGGACGGGGCAAGCGTCGAGCTGACGGCGGCGACCGCCGCCCATCTCGGCGTCCAGCCGGAGCAGCTGATCTGGGGCAACGGCGCCGACGAGATCATCCTCATGCTCGCCCGTTCGTTCCTCGAGCCGGGAGACGAGACGGTCATGGCCGATCTGACGTTCTCGCAGTACCGGCATAACGCGGTCGTCGAGAACGCCGTCATCGTCGAGGTGCCGCTCGTGGACGGCAAGCAGGATCTGCCGGCGATGCTGGCCGCGGTCACCGACCGCACCAAGATCGTCTGGATCTGCTCGCCGAACAATCCGACCGGCACGATCGTGAGCGAGCGGGAGCTCGTCTCCTTCCTCGACGCGCTGCCGGCGTCCGTGCTCTGCGTGCTTGACGAGGCGTACTGCCACTTCGTCGACGATCCGGACTATCCGGACAGCATCCGGCTGCTGGAGCGCTATCCGAACCTCGTCTCGCTGCGCACGTTCTCCAAGATCTACGGACTCGCCGCGCTGCGGATCGGCTACGGCATCGCCCATCCGGACGTCATCCATGCGATCAACCTCGTGCGCGAGCCGTTCAATACGGCGCGCGTGTCGCAGGCCGCGGCCAAGGCCGCCCTGTCCGACCAGGCGTTCGTCGACAGCTGCCGCGAGAACAATCTCCGCCAGCGCGACTACCTTCAGAGCGAGTTCGACCGGCTCGGGCTGGCCTACTTCCCGACGCAGGCCAACTTCGTCCTCGTCGACGTCGGCATGCCGTCCCGCGAGGCGTTCGACCGGCTGCTGCGCCGCGGCTTCATTACGCGCGCCGGATGGTCCAAGTATCCGAACCGCTTGCGCGTATCGATCGGCACGGCGGACGACAACGTCAAGTTTGTCGCCGCCTTGGAGGAAGTGCTGAAGGAAGCGACGGTGCAACAGTAAATCGATGACCAAAATCGCCATTATCGGAGCGGGCCTCATCGGAGGCTCGCTCGCCTTGTGCTTCAAAGGACAGCCCGGCCTGCACGTAACGGGTTATTCCTATCGTCAAGAGTCGGCCGACAAGTATGTCAAGCTGGGCGTCGTAGACGAGGCTACGACCTCGCTCGAGGATGCGGTGCGGGGGGCGCACTTCATCTTCCTGTGCGTGCCGGTCGGCATGCTCGCCGATTACGCTCGCCGCATCAGCCTCATGCCGCTGCAGCCGGGCTGCGTCGTCACGGACGTCGGCAGCACGAAGTCCGGCGTCGCCGAAGCCGTCTCCGCCATCGACTGGCATGGCGCCGTGTTCATCGGCGGCCACCCGATGGCCGGGTCCGAGCGCGCCGGGGTGGAGGCGGCCAGCCCGATCCTGTTCGAGAACGCCTATTACGTGCTCACCCCGGAGGCCGGCACGCCGGCCGATGCGGTCGAGCGGCTGACGGAGCTGCTCGGCCATACCCGTGCCAAAATCGTGCATATGAATCCTTCGGAGCATGACGAGATCGTCGGAGCGATCAGCCATCTGCCGCATCTGATCGCGGCCGGCCTCGTCAACCAGGTGCGCCGCTACAACGAGTCCAACGAGGCTTATGCAATGCTGGCGGCCGGAGGCTTCCGCGACATCACGCGCATCGCCTCGAGCGATCCGGTCGTCTGGCGGGATATTCTGCTGGCGAACCGCAGCGTCGTGCTGCGGCTGCTGCAGGAGTGGGGAGAAGAGCTGGAACGGCTCGCGGACATCCTGCGCAAGCAGGACGGCGAGGCGATCAGCGATGCGTTCCGCGCCGCGGGAGCATTCCGCAGCAGCCTGCCGGAGCGCCGCAAGGGCGTGCTCCAGTCCATTTACGAATGCTACATGGACGTGCCCGATCATCCCGGCATCATCGGCAAGATCGCGACGGAGCTCGGCAACCGCCGGATCAACCTGAGCAATCTGCAGATTATCGAGAGCCGGATGGATGTTCCCGGCGTGCTGCGCCTCAGCTTCCGCACCCAAGGGGATCTCGACCAGGCGCTCGATGCGCTTGAGCAGCTGGGGTATACGGTCAAGAGCTGATCCGTCGGCGGCGTCCAGTCCAAGCGGCGTCACTGGTCCAAGCGGCGGCCTCCGGTCCAAGCGGCATCGCCGGTCCAAGTGGCCGTTCCGGTGTGGGCGGCGACGCCAGAGCATCGCCGCCTTTCGGCTTTGCCTCTTCCAGACGAAAGCGCCTTCTGCCGCCCGGCAGAGGGCGCTTCGTTTTAGGCGAGCTGCCTTCATGAAACCGCTTCAAACTTTTTTCGAACAAAATGAAAACGCTTATTGACAGATTGAAAACGGATACATATAATAAAAGTACAGTATGGTTTCTCTCCACTCCTATCCAACTCCATCGCACGTCTTGTGCGGGCCGCCCTCTCGGGCGGCTTTTTGTTTTGAGCTTGCCTTTTCTTAGAAGTTCCTCATATTCGATCCCTTTCGCGCCCCCCATGATACAATACGAGGAGTTTGCGGACATCCAGCTTTTGGGTAATAACCCATGATGTCGAAGCCGGCAGGAATTTGGCGCCGGCTGGCGAATGATTATTCTTCAGAATCGTTCGCAGGATGCCGAAATACACTTTATCGTCGCATGTTCATTTCTCTTTCTTTTTTGCGCGGCAGCGCAACTTTCTGCATCCGTTCCGGTACAACTAGATACCGGACGGAAATCGCTGCAGGTGAGGAGGTACAGCCGCCTGTCATGGATGATTCCGATCTGATCCGGCAAATCAAACATGGAAATGTAGAGCTCTATTCCGAACTTATGAGGCGTTACCAGCGCAAGATCATGGCCTTTATCCTTCACATGCTCCGAAGCACCAAGATGGAGCTCGTCGCAGAGGATCTCTGCTCCGAGACCTTCTACAAAGCTTACCGCAGCCTGCACTCGTTCCGCGAGGTGGACGCTCAGTTCTCCACCTGGCTGTACACGATCGCGCGCAATACGGTGCTGAGCGAGCTGCGCAAGCAGCGCAGCGTACATATTCCCCTCGAGGAGAGCGGCGTCATGCCGATCGCTCCGATGGACGCAGCTCCGGAGCAGAGGCTGCTTCAGGGAGAGCGGATGGCGCTTGTCCGGGACGCGATCAACGCTCTTCCGGAGAAGCAGCGCTCCGCGCTCATCCTGCGCGAATATGAAGGATTGGACTATCAGGAGATTGCCGATGTTCTGGGCGGGACCGTCAGCTCGGTCAAATCGTTGTTGTTCCGTGCCCGGGGCAGCGTCAAGGTCCAGCTGGAACCCTACTTCGAAGAAACGGAGAGCGAAGCGTTCGAAGGGATGAAGCTGCGATGAAATGCGAAGAAGTGCAGGATGCGCTTGCGCTTTATTGGGATCTGCCTGAGGGCGATCCTGTAAAGCAGTCTGTCGACCTGCATTTGAAGCATTGCATAGCCTGCAGGCAGGAATACGAGCTTTGGGCGGAGAGCGAGCGCCTTATCCAGGAGCTCTCCTTTGCGGAAGACTTCGAAATGGCCGAGAGGGCCGAGGAGGTCAACCGGACCGTCATGGACCGGATCTACGCCGAGGATCATATGGACTGGACGCTCAGGCGGCGGTTCACCTTGAACCGCACCTTCGGGCCGAGGCTGTCCGCCGCCGTTGCGGCCTGCCTGGCGATGTTCTGCACCAGCCTGCTATACGTGCTTCTTGGCCGGGGCGGCCAAACGGATGAGACGAAGGGCATCATGGAAACCGCTAATGCTTCGTCTTCTCCCGTGTTCAAGGCGTCGATCTCAGGCGATATTCCCGTCGCCACGGTGAGCGATCCGCTGCTGCTGAGCCTCGTTCCCCGCGCCCCTCAATATTGGATCATCCTCTCCATGCTCGGGCTCGTCATGACGATGCTCATGATGGGATGGCTGTCCCGAATTCGAAAATAACGCTCTCCGGCTGCCTCGCGGCCGGATTTTTTGTTATACTCACTCCTAACGACTTGAAGCAGGAAGGAAGGCTAGACGATGAAACTGGGTCTGATCCGGCACGGCCGGACCGATTGGAACGCGCTCGGCCGCATTCAAGGCATCACCGACATCCCGCTGAACGACGAAGGCAAGCGCCAGGCGATGCTGCTCGCAAGCCGGCTCGCGGGGGAAGAGCAGCGCTGGGACGCGGTCGTCACGAGCGGCCTGTCGCGCGCCGCCGAGACGGGGAAGATCATCGCGGACAAGCTGGGCATACCGCTGCTGGAGCCGGAGCCTCTGCTCATCGAGCGCAGCTTCGGCAAGATCGAAGGCACGACGGAAGAAGAGCGCCTGGCGGCGTGGGGTCAAGGATGGCGGACGAATCCGGGAGCCGGGGTGGAGACGGACGAGAGCGTCCGCCTGCGCGCGGCCGCATTCCTTGAATCGTACACGGCCAGGATGCCTCAGGGCAACCTGCTCGCCGTGACGCACGGAAGCTTCCTTGCCCAGATGCTCGGGGTCATGGTCGAAGGACTGGATCAGCCTTATTTGCACAATATGTGCTTTTCCGTGCTGGAGCACGGAGAGGCGGGCTGGCAGTCCCTGCTCCATAACTGCACGCTTCATCTGCAAGAAATATCTTGAACCCGCAAGCCCGCCGATATGGCGGGTTTTTTTGTTGTCCGGCACGTCTTAAATCTCCCGGATCGTCCCATAATGGTAGTACAAAAAGCAGCTAGAAGGGAACTTGGCCGATAGAAGGAGGGACGAGAGATGAATTTCTCGGATATGCTGGGCTATGCGGACATCGCCCAGCTGAGCCGGATCGCGCAAGTATATGACTGCCGCTGCAACGGCAACTCCAAGCATGAGCTGATTCAGGCGATCCTGTCAAAAGCGGGATCGCGCGAAGGCTTCGATGCCCAGATCGGGGCGATGAAGCTGGAGGAGCTGAGATTCATCAACTCCTTGATCTTCGACAGCCGGGAGCAGTTCAGTCTCGAAGAGCTGATCGCCCGGGTGCAGTCCAGCCGTTCCGTGCTTGAACCTGCGCCCGAGCCTGCCCAAGGACAAGCGAAGGCGAAGGGGCGCGGCAAGAAAGCAAAGCAGCCGGAGGCGCCGGAAAGTCCGCGGGACATGATCGTCCGCTTCAAGCATTGCGGCTGGCTGTTCAACGGCATATCGGGACCTGACCGATATCTGTTTCGCGTGCCTAGGGATCTCAAGGACCGATTCCGCCAGACGCTCAAGCGGAAGTTCAGCGAACGGCTGGTCTTTACGGACGAGCCGCCCGTCTATCGGGACGAGCAGGAGCTGCTCGCAGGCGATGTCAAAGCGCTCCTCTCTTACGTGAGGCATCACGAGGTGCCGCTGACTCGGGAGGGATACATGCATCGCCGAAGCATGCTGCAGGCGATGGAAAGCTTCGGCGTACGCGAGGAGCCGCCCGCCAAAGCGGCGTGGAGGTTCGGCTACGGCCGGCGCTTCCGCGAATATCCGGAGCGCTTTTCGCTCGTCTACGATTTTTGCTTCTATAATAAGTGGGTCGAGGAGACGGAGAGCGAGCTGCTGCTCACGCCGCTAGGCGAGGCGGCTCTGCTCGGCGGTCAGGCGTTCGGCACGGAGCAGCTCTATCGGTTCTGGCTGAGACTGTACAAAGGAGCGGTGCCCAACCTGGCCTCGATGGTCCACTGGGTGGACGAGCTGGCCGACCGCTGGGTGACGGCCGACTCTCTGCGGGAGGTCCTGATCCCGTATGTGAAGCCTTATTATTACGATACGGCGGAAGCGGTCATGGATTCCCGGATCCTCATGATGATGCTGCATCTCGGCCTGCTCAGGATCGGCGAGGAGGAGCAGCGGGGAACGGTGCTGAGGATGACGCGGCTCGGCCGGGCGGTCATCGCCGGGGTGAGCGTGGAGCACGGGGACGTGCTGCGGATCGATGAAAGCCCCGTCCGGCGCGTCTAGCGCGGGCGGCAGGCAGGAGCATATTATTCTAGCTGGCGGGTCAGCAGCCTCTCCCGGCTGCCGCTAGGGCGAATACAATAGATTGAGATCGCGGCGATAGGTTGGCGTCGATTCTATACCTGGCGGCACTACCGGCACAAACTGCAGCGAGGAAGGTATAGGTGCACAAATTAGCGGAGGTGCATCCCATGGACAAAATGAAGGCGAATTACGAGGTCATGCTCGGACTGGCCGCGGAAATGCTTCTCGATGAAGCTCTGATCCGGTTCCGGAAGGAAAAGATCTATGCGGCGATCGACGACGCTTTGGAATCCGGCGACAAGGAAGGCTTCGAGAAGCTGGCCGCCCAATGGAATACGCTGCAGCGCTGACGATGTCGGCGCATCCCATGCCCCCCGCCGATCCGGCACGCCGGACCGGCGGGGGGTTCGTGCTTGGCAAACGTGCCGCTAAAAGGTACCATAGTAAAGGTTATGGCGCTAAAGGAGGTGCGAGATGAAATTCAGCGAAATCGAGGAGTCGCGCTGGCCCGAGCTGCAGCCGTTCGTCGATACTTGCCTGCTGCCGGTTACGGGGCTGAGCGGAGCCGAGAATCCGTGGCAGGCTGCGGCCGCGCTTGAAAAGCTGCGCGACGTGATGGATGCGGTCGAGGTTCCGTTCCGAGGGCGGATCATCGCCTATCCGGCCGTTCAGTACGGAAGCGAGGAGACGGCTGCGGCGCTCGGTCCGCTCGTCGCGAACTTGAAGAAGGCGGGCTTCCGCTACGTAGTCGCCGCTTCGGCCGCGCTGCGGCTGGACGGGCTGGCCGAGGCCGATCTGACGATCGGTCCGGGAGAGGACGGCACGCTGCCGGACGCGGAGCGGATCCGCGGCGAGATCCGCCGGCTCTGGAACGCCTGAACGGAAGCGGATGCGATGCTTCGGCCGCGTATAGAGACGGCCCTTTTGGGGGAAACCATGTCTCAGGGAATGATTGTTAACTGCGCGTGTCGAAAGCAGGGACAATTGTGACAAATTAGCAACAAACATGGGAGCGATTTTTGAACATTGAACTTCCAAATTCTTGACGCTCCTATATGACTGACGTATGATAGGAATTGCTTGGTTCGACACGGAATGTCTGGCGGACAAGGCATCCGAAATGGTTGCAAAGGGGGTTGAACAGATGAGTAATCACGAGTATCAGGAGACCGCGCATACTCCCGTAAAACGCAAGGAAATGTCCCGCAGGCAGTTTCTCGCGTACACCCTCGGAGGAGCAACTGCATTCATGGCAGGCGGCGCCGTGCTGCCGATGATCCGGTTCGCCGTTGATCCCCTCTTGGAGAAGCGCGCGGGCGGCAGTTTCGTGAAGGTCGTGGAAGAGAGCAAGGTGAAGGTCGGCGAGCCGACCGAATTCAAGTTCAAGATCCATCAGGTGGATGCTTGGTATGTAAGCGATCCCGAGCAGGCGGCCTGGATCATGAAGGACGACAAAGGCAAGATCTTCGCCCTTTCGCCGGTGTGCAAGCATCTCGGCTGCACGATCGGCTGGAACACGACGACTGCTAATCAATATGTGTGTCCTTGCCACGGCGCGCATTACACGGTAGATGGCAAAAACCTGAGCGTGGCGCCGGCTCCGCTTGACGAGTACCAGGTCAAGGTCGAGAACGGTTTCGTCTACTTGGGCGATATCATCCCCAACACGCGGGTTTAATGGGAGGCGTTAGTTCCGATGTTTAAAAGCGTATACAACTGGATCGACGAGCGTCTTGACGTAACGCCGCTGTGGCGGGATGTAGCGGACCATGAAGTGCCGGAGCATGTCAACCCGGCCCATCACTTTTCCGCTTTCGTCTATTGCTTCGGGGGACTGACGTTCTTCATCACGGTCATCCAGATCCTTTCCGGCATGTTCTTGACGATGTATTATGTGCCGGACATCATCAATGCTTATGCCAGCGTCGACTACCTGCAGCACAAGGTGCCGTTCGGCTCCATCGTACGCGGCATGCACCACTGGGGCGCGAGCCTCGTCATCGTCATGATGTTCCTACATACGCTGCGCGTCTTCTTCACGGGCTCCTACAAGGCGCCTCGCGAGATGAACTGGGTCGTAGGCGTGCTGATCTTCTTCATCATGCTCGGCCTCGGCTTCACGGGCTACCTGCTGCCGTGGGACAACAAGGCATACTTCGCCACCAAGGTCGGCATCCAGATCGCGGACTCCGTGCCTTACATCGGGGAGTATATCAAGATCTTCCTGCAAGGCGGCGAGATCGTAGGCGCGACGACGCTGACCCGCTTCTTCGCGATCCACGTGTTCTTCCTGCCCGGCGCCCTGCTGGCTCTGCTGGCCGCGCACTTCCTGATGATCCGCAAGCAAGGCATCGCGGGTCCTCTATAACCGAGAGGAGGGACCTAAATGGCTCACGGCAACAAAGACGAAAAGGTCGTTTATGTCGGCGACTCCCGGGTGCGCAAGCCTTCCGGAGTAGTGGCGGTGCCGCCGGACTATACTTCCTTCCCCGGCCGTTCGGAAGCATTCATCCCGAACTTCCTGCTCAAGGAATGGATGGTCGGCTGCGTCGTCCTGGTCGGATTCCTCGTCCTGACGATCGCCCACCCGGCTCCGCTCGGCTATCCGGCGGACCCGACCAACTCGGCGTTCATTCCGATTCCGGACTGGTACTTCCTGTTCCTGTACCAGCTGCTCAAGTATCCTTGGGTGTCCGGCGATTATGTCGCTTGGGGCGTTGTCGGCATTCCCGGCGTCGCGTTCGGCTCGCTGATGCTGGCTCCGTTCCTGGACACCGGCAAGGAGCGCCGCTTCTACCGCCGTCCGATCGCGAGCGCGCTCATGCTGCTCTCGCTCGTCGCCTGCTTCTATCTCACCAAGGTGAGCTGGGACTTCTACCAGCATGAGCTTGAAGTCACCGGCACGGTGCCGGAGCATATCACCCGCGAGGAAGAGGCGCGCGAAGCGGCCATGTCCGGCAAGGAGCCGCCTTCGGCGACGAAGCCGGTCGAGGAGGTCGCTCTGGTCGACGCGGACAACGCGGACGTCAAGGCGATCATGGAAAAGGCCGGCTGCCTCCAATGCCACGGCACGGACCTCAAAGGCCAAGCCGGAGCGAAGATTCCATCGCTGCATGGCGTCGGCGACCTGCTGACGAAGGAAGAGCTGGCTGACATCGTCACGAACGGCAAAGGCGCGATGCCGGCGTTCGGCGAACAGCTCTCCTCCGAAGAAATCAACACGCTGGCCGACTGGCTGGCGAAGCAAAAGGCTGCCGGCGAGTAAGTCTCGGCAGAGCGAGAGACCTGACTGTCCTTCGGCAGTCAGGTCTTTTCTGTACCGATTCCGGCATCAAAGGAGGAACCAACGATGGGAATCAAGCTGGATCGCAGCCTGCTGCTGTATCGGCCGTTCCTGTGGACGCTGTTCATCGTCAACGCGCTTGGGACTGTCTACGGCTACTATTGGTATGCTCATCAGCTCGAGCAGACCGTCCGCAACGGACACCCCTGGTGGCAAATCGTCTTCGTGCCCGACAGTCCTACCGCCAGCCTCTTCTTTACGCTGGCGCTGCTCTACCTGCTGTTTCCGCCCGCATCGCCTGGACGGGGAGCGCGGCTGCTGCGCTCGGCGATCGAGGCGCTTGGCGTCGTCACCTCGATCAAGTACGGCATCTGGGCGGTCTCGATGATCGTGGCCGGCGCCTCCCAAGGGGAGCCGCTGGAGCCGCAGCATTACATGCTGATGGCTTCGCATCTCGGGATGGCGGTGGAAGCGCTGCTTTATCTGCCGTTCTTCCGGTTCCGCAGAGCTGCCGCGGCGTTCGCGCTCGGCTGGCTGCTGCTGAATGACTACAATGACTACACCTTCGGCATCTTCCCTTATTTGCCGGGGCCGCTGTACGACTATGTGCCCGAGGTGCGGACCTTTACGGTCGGGCTGACCGTGTTCAGCTTCCTCGTCACGATGCTCGGACTGGCGCTGCTGCGGAGGGGGCGTGACGGGCGCGGCCGCTGACCGGGGCTAGGGCTTGCCGGCGCGGCCGCTGATCCGATTCGAGGTGCGTGGATCCGCCATCATAAACCTGCCTGTCCCTGCATAAAGTAGGACAGACAGGGAGGGATAAGCATGTCAAGACGATGGTGGGCAGCCATAGCAGCGGGCTTGGCGGCTGCCCTTCTGCTGCACGGCGCCGCGCTGGCGGCCGCGGCGAGCCGTGCTTCAACCGCAAGCGAGGACGACCTGCGCCTTCGCGCCAAGCAGGAGAGGTTCCAGGCGGCAGCCGACCGATTCTATGAATCGGTCATGGCTGCGGACCGCAACGGCATTTTTTATACCCTGCGGGATGCGGCGGCGACAGCCGGCGACAGCGTGCTGCGTCGGAGCGGCGGCGAGCTCGGATGGATCGCGGTCGATGAAGCTTTCCGCGAGGCGGAGGTCGCGGCGAGCCGGCAGTCGGATGCGGACGGGCTGCTGGCGGCGGCCTCCAAGCTCCGCCTGGCTGCGGACAGCCTGGCCGGAGGCGACGACGCCCTTTGGCTGCAGTACCGTCCGATCCTCAAGGAGGACGCCCGGCAGCTCGTCATCGCCTGGACGACGTCGGGCGCGTCCGAGACCGGCACGGCAGAGGCGCGGATGCGGACGCTGCGGCAGCATTGGGAGCTGATCGAGCCTTCCGCGCTGCTCATGCGGGACAAGGAGATGGCCGAAGCGATGCGGGACAGCATCGCCTACAGCTCCCGGCTGCTGACGTCGCGGGACGGGACCCGGACCGGCTTGGCCGTGCAGTCGTTCGAGTCGCTGTCGGGCACGGCGGATCGGCTGTTCCTCGCCGGGGGCGGCGACCTGCCGGCCGACGCGCTCCCGCTTCCGCTGGCTCCGCGCTCGGGCGGAGGCTGGCTGATCTATACGATCGTGCCGCTCATTTGCGCCTTGCTGACCTACGTCGGCTGGTCGAACTACCGTCAAGGCCAACATGGCGTCATCGTGCTCCCGGCGCGTCCGGAGCGCCCGAGCCGCAACGGAGTCGTCCGAAAGTAGAAGGCCCAACATCGAAAAGCCCTTTCGTCAGAAAAAGACGGAAGGGCTTTTCGTGTGCTCGAGCAACTAGGGGAAGGGAAGAGGCGGCTTAGGCTTAGGCCTCCTCCTTGAAGCCCTCGCCCAGAACGTCATGCACGTCGCTGATGACGATGAACGCGCGCGGATCGATCGTCTTCACGATCAAGCGCAGCGAGCGGATCTCGCTGCGGGATACGACGCAGTAGATCATGTTGCGCTGCACCTTGGAGTAGGCGCCGACAGCGGGAATGAGCGTCACTCCGCGCTCGAGCTCGACGGTGATGCGCTCGGCGATCTCCTCGCCCTTTTCGCTGATGATCGAGAACGCCTTGGCGGCGTAGGCGCCTTCCTGGATGAAGTCGATGAGCTTGGAGGCGATGAAGACGGCGACAAGCGTATAGAGCACGTTCTGCTTCGGAATGTACATGAGCGAGATGCCGATGATGATCGCGTCGAACGACAGGATGATCTGGCCCATGCTCCAGCCCTTGGCGCGGTTGATGATGCGGGCGGCGATGTCGACGCCGCCGGTCGTGCCGCCGAAGCGGAACACGATGCCGAGGCCGCCTCCGAGCGTCACGCCCGCGTACAGCGCGGCGAGGATGAGGTCATGCTCGGCGTTGAACGGCTCGATCCAGCCCGCTTCGATTCCCCTTTCAAAAATGAACAGGAAGAGGGACAGGCTGAGCGTGCCGACGATCGTCATGATCATCGGCAGCCGGCCGAGGATGCGCAGCCCGATGAAGAAGAGCGGGATGTTGAGCAGCAGCGTCGTGATGGACAGCTTCCAGCCGAACGCATAGTTGAGCAGGACGGCGATGCCGGTCACGCCGCCTTCCATGAGCTGGTTGGGCAGCAGGAAATACTGCAGGCCGAAGGCGTAGATGGCCGTTCCGAGCAGGACGGGGAGGATGGACTTGTACAGATAGCGGTAAGCAAGATGGGTCATGACGGTTTTCTCCTTGGCTTCACAGTCTGAGCGGGCAGCCTGGCAGCGGCTTCCCTATATTGTGTTCAAAACTGCTTTAGGATAACATAGGTAAAGATACGTTGCAAAAGGGGACTGTCGCATGGAAGAAAAATCACTCGCCGAAATCCAGCGCGAGGTAGACCGTTACATAGGCCAGTTCAAGGAAGGCTACTTCAGCCCGCTGTCGCTCGTGGCCAGGCTGGCGGAGGAAGTCGGCGAGCTGGCGCGCGAAGTGAACCATACGTACGGCGAGAAGCCGAAGAAGCCGGACGAGGCGGACAACTCCATCGAAATGGAGCTGGGCGACATCCTGTTCATCCTGAACTGCTTCGCCAACTCGCTGGACATCGACCTGACGAAGGCGCATGACGCCGTCATGCACAAGTTCAATACGCGCGACGCCGACCGCTGGACGCGCAAAAACGGCGAACCGCAATAACGCCCCGGGCATATGCTGTTACCATCACCCTAGCGCAAGGAAGGTGGGCGGATGGACGGGGAAGGCTGCATCAAAAAAGCGTATGAATGCATCTTGAACGGCGATTTCGATGGAGCGATCGAGTGGTTCCTGCAGGCCATCCAGCTGGAGCCTCGCAACGCTTCCTTTCATTATAAGTGCTCGGTCTCCTGCGCTCGGAGCGGACGGTGGGAGCTTGCCCTCCACCATGCGGTCCAGGCATGCGAGCTGAAGCCGGGCCACGAGGAGTACCGCTATCACCTGGACATCGTCGAGGCGAGGCGTCTCGTCTCCGACGCCAAGCTGCTGCTGGCTTCCGAGTCGGGCTCCGCGTCGGAAGCGATGGAGTTCCTGCAGGAGGCCCGCATCCTCGACCCGCTTCAGGCCGAGGCCTGCTATCTCGCCGCGGTCTGCTGCATGCAGCTCGGCCGGCTGCAGGAAGCGCGGCTGCTCGCGGCAGAGGCTTGCCGCCTGGAGCCGGCGATGGAGGAAGCGAGGCAGCTGAATCGTCAGCTCAAGCGGATGCTGAGGCGGCGAGGGAGGGATTGACCGTCCCTGCCGCCTTTTATTTCTGAACCGAGGTGATCATCAATGTCAACCCCAATCAAAGTCGCGGTGGCCGGCGCATCCGGCCGCATGGGCCGCGAAGCCGTCAAGCTGGTGCTGCAGGAGGAAGGGCTTCAGCTGGCCGGCGCGATGTCTCCATCCGCAGGCGCCGTCGACGCGGGACGCCTGGTCGGCCTGGACGAGGCCGGCGTCAAGGTCGTGCCTACGCTCGAGGCGATGCTGTCCTCCGCCGACATCGACGTGCTCGTCGACTTCACCGTGCCGCAGGCCGTATACGCCAACACGCTGGAAGCGATCACGCGCGGCGTCCGGCCGGTCGTCGGCGCCACCGGCTTCACGCCAGCCCAGATCGAAGAGCTGGACGAGCTGTGCAAGCAGCAGAAGATCGGCGGGCTGATCGCGCCGAACTTTTCGATCGGAGCCATCCTGATGATGAAATTCGCCGCCGAGGCGGCCAAATACTTCCCGCATCTCGAAATCATTGAATATCATGGCGACCAGAAGCTTGACGCTCCGTCCGGAACGTCGATCAAGACGGCCGAGCTCATCTCAGCCGCCCGCAAGGAGCTGCGGCAGGGCAATCCGAGCGAGGAGGAGACGATCGAGGGCTCGCGCGGCGGCTATTACGACGGGTTCCGCATCCACAGCGTGCGTCTTCCGGGCGTGTTCGCCCAGCAGGAGGTCGTCTTCGGAGCGTTCGGACAGTCGCTCAAAATCCGCCACGACTCCTATGACCGCGCCGGCTACATGCCGGGCGTCGCGCATGCCGTCCGCAAAGTAATGACCTACGAGGGCATGGTGTACGGCTTCGAGCATATCATGGACGACTAAGGAACGATTCCTGGAAAACTTCAGCCTGTCAGGCCGTAAAGGAGCTGGAATAGATGCTGCAAATCGCATTCATCGCGCATGACCGCAAAAAGGACGAAATGGTCAACTTCGTCACCGCCTACGAGGAGGCGTTCAAAAACGCCAAGCTGTATTCCACCGGGACGACGGGCTCCCGCATCATGGAAAAGACGAGCCTGCAAATCAAGCGCTTCATGAGCGGCCCGCTCGGCGGGGACCAGCAGATCGGAGCGCTTGTCGCGGAGGATGAGCTTGATCTCATCATCTTCCTGCGCGATCCGCTCATGGCTCAGCCGCATGAGCCGGACATTACCGCCTTGCTTCGCCTGTGCGACGTGCAAGGCATCCCGGTGGCGACGAACATCGCGACCGCCGAGCTGCTCGTCAAGTCGATGATGCGCGGAGACTTCGCCTGGCGCGAGCTCGTGCACAAGTACAAGCCGGAGTAAGCGGATGGACGCTCAACAGAGTCAAGTCGATCTGCTCGTTTTCGGCGCCCATGCGGACGATGCCGAGATCGGCATGGGCGGCACGATCGCCCTCCATGCCCGGCAAGGGTGGCGCGTCGGCGTCTGCGACCTGACGCGCAGCGAGATGAGCTCGAACGGAGATCCGGTGCTGCGCGCCGAGGAGGCGGCGGAGGCTTCCCGCATCCTGGGCTTGGCCTATCGGGGCTGCCTCGGCTTGCCGGACCGCGGCTTGACGGGGGACTCGGAGCAGATCGCCGCCGTCGTCCGCGAGATTCGGCTCCGCCGGCCGCGCGTCGTCTTCGCGCCGTACTGGCAGGACCGCCACCCCGACCACAACGCATGCAGCGCGATCGTCGAGGAAGCCGTATTCAACGCCAAGCTGCGCCGCTGCATGCCGGAGCTGCCTCCGGTCCAGGTGGAGCGGCTCGTCTATTACTACATCAACGACCAGCGCGATATCGCCCTGACGGTCGACGTCACGGCGGAGATCGGGACCAAGCTCGACGCTCTGGCCGCCTATCGCTCGCAGTTCGAGGCTGCCGGCGGCGACCGCGTCGAGACGCCGCTGACGCAGGGATACGTGCAGCGGGTCGAGTACCGCGATTATTTGACGGGACAAGCCGCCGGCTGCCGCTATGCGGAAGGCTTCGCGCTGAAGCGCCCGCATCCGGTGTCGAGCTTTCTCGAAGCTTGATGATTAATGGCTCCGAGCCGCGAATACAATGATAGCATCAGGCATCCACGCCGAAGCCGGACCCGGTTCCGGCTTCACCCAGGAGGAACGATCATGTCCAGAAAACTGAAGATCGGCATCACGTGCTATCCGACCCTCGGCGGATCCGGGGTCGTGGCGACCGAGCTCGGCAAGCTGCTCGCGGAAAAAGGGCATGAAATCCATTTCATCACGCACAGCATTCCGTTCCGCCTCGGCCAGTTCCACAAGAACATCTTCTATCACGAGGTCGAGGTCAACCAGTATTACGTTTTCCGCTATCCGCCGTACGATCTGAGCCTCGCCAGCAAGATGGCCCAGGTCGCCGCGATGCAGAACCTGGATCTGCTGCATGTGCATTATGCGGTGCCGCATGCCGTATGCGCCTTCCTCGCCAAGCAGATGATGAACGGCTCCGGCCTGAAGACGGTGACGACGCTGCACGGGACCGACATTACGGTGCTGGCCCAAGACGAGTCGCTGAAAAGCCTGATCCGCCTCGCGATCAACGAAAGCGACGCCGTCACCGCCGTATCCAAGGATCTCATCCGCGAGACGCGCGAGCTGATGGACATTACGCGTGATATCGACCTGACGTACAACTTCGTCGACAAGCGCGTCTACTACCCGCGAGACACGGGCTCGATGCGGGATGACTACGCCTTGCCGCATGAAAAGATCCTCATGCATATTTCCAATTTCCGTCCGGTCAAGCGCGTCGGAGACGTCATTGATATTTTCCGCCGCGTCAATGAGCATGTCCCCTCGAAGCTGCTTTTGGTCGGAGAAGGGCCTGAACTGTCGCGAATCCAGTTTCAGATTCAGGAGATGGGGCTGGAGGACCGCGTCCATTTCCTCGGCAAGCAGGAGGATGTGGCGCAGATCATCTCGCTCGCCGACCTGCTGCTGCTGCCGTCCGAAAAGGAAAGCTTCGGGCTCGTCGCCCTCGAGGCGATGGGATGCGGCGTCCCGACGATCGGCTCGACCGCAGGCGGCATCCCCGAGCTTGTGGCGCATGAGCGGACCGGATTCCTGTCGCCGGTCGGAGATACGGCGGACATGGCCCGCAACGCCGTCCGCCTGCTGACGAACGAGGCGATGTATGAGCAGTTCCGCGAGGCGTGCATCAAGCGCTCCTGCGAGGAATTTTGCAACGACCGGATCACGCTCGAATACGAAAAGATCTATTACCGGGTGCTCGGACTCGAGGCGGAGCTCCCGATGCAGGCTTGCCGCGGATGAAAGGCGGAGCCATCCCGCTCGATCCGCAGATGCAAGCGGCGCTGCCGGTGCTGCTTCGGCTCGAGGAGGCCGGCTTCCAAGCGGTCTTCGTCGGCGGGTGCGTGCGCGACCTGCTGCTCGGCCTGCCTTTGCATGACGTGGACATCGCCTCCTCGGCGACGCCGGAGGAGGCGATGGAGCTGTTTCCCGATGCGATTCCGACGGGACTGCGGCACGGGACGGTGACCGTCCGGCACGGCGGACGGCTTTACGAGCTGACGACCTTCCGGACGGACGGCGAGTACGGCGATGCGAGGCGGCCGGACGAGGTCCGGTTCGTTCGCAGCCTGGAGGAGGATCTGCGGCGGCGGGACTTCACTATCAACGCGATGGCGATGGATCGGAGCGGAAGGCTGACCGATCCGTTCGGAGGCCAAGCGGATTTGCGGAACCGGACGCTGAGAGCGGTCGGCGCGGCTGAGGAACGCTTCGCCGAGGATGCCTTGCGGCTGCTGCGCGGCATCCGCTTCGCCGCCGTCTACGGGCTGAGCTTCGCTCCGTCCGCCTGGCGCGGGCTGAAGGCCGGGCGCGAAGGAATGCGGCTGATCGCGATGGAGCGGGTCGGCGCCGAGCTGGACAAGCTGCTGGCCGGCGGCGGGCTTGCCCGCGGGGCGGCGCTGCTGGCCGCGTCGGGGCTGGCGGATCGATTCAAGGAACCGATTCCGGCGCTGGCGCGGGCGGCTGGCGCCTGCTCTGCGCATGGACGCGGACTGGCCGCGCCGCTGCAGGCGGCGAGCCGGCTGCAGCGGCCGGACGACGGCTGGGCGGCGCTGCATCTGCTGCTGGGACTGACGGCAGATCAGGCGATGCAAGGCTTCGCGGACGAAGCGAAGATGAGCTTTGCGACGCTGCGGTTCAGCTTGGCCCGCCAGGAGCGGCTTGCCGCCGTGCTGGCGTTCCATGCGGGCGTGCAGCGGCTCGGCCGCGATCCGCAGCGGGACGGCTTGGCGCGGCTCGTGCTGGAGCTTGGCGAGGAGCCGGTCCGCGAGGGGCTGGCGTTTCTTGCCGCGGCGGAGCGGGCCGGCCTGGCGCCGCAGCTGTTTCCCGCCGGCGCGGCGCCGCCAGCCGCCCTCCTGAGCGGCTGGCTGGAGCAGCTGCCCGCCCGCACGCTCAAGGAGCTGGCGATCGACGGCCGGCTGCTGCAGCGGCAGCTCGGCCGCCGGCCCGGGCCTTGGCTGGGGCCGCTGCTGAAGCGGCTGCTGGAGGCGGTCATGCTCGGCGAGGCGCCGAACGAGACGGAAGCGCTGGCGAAGCTGGCTGTTTCCTGGATGGAAGGAGAGTAGGGACATGGATCTGGAAAGGCTGCTGGAGCTGTTCGAGGAATCGGGCGAGCGCTTTCGCTCCGGCGAGGAGGTGAGCCGCGAGCTCGGCGTCAGCCGGACCGCGGTATGGAAAGGCATCCGCCGGCTGCAGGACCAGGGCGTGGAGTTCGAAGCCTCGCGCAAGCTCGGCTACCGGCTCGTCGGCCGTCCCGAGCCGCTGGATGCGGAGTCGATCGGCGCGCAGCTGCGGACGGAGAGCTTCGGCCGCAGGCTTGTCGTGCTGGACAAGATCGACTCGACGCAGAACGTCGCCCAGCAGCTCGCGCAGCAAGGCGCCGAGGAAGGCACGCTCGTCATCGCCGAGCAGCAGCTGAGCGGCCGCGGGCGCATGGGCCGGGGCTGGGTGTCGCCGTACGGCAAAGGGCTCTGGATGAGCCTGATCCTGCGGCCGCAGCTGCCGGTCGGCAGCGCGCCGCAGCTGACGCTGCTGGCCGCGGTCGCGCTCTGCCGGACGCTGCGCGCGGAGACCGGGCTCGATATCGGCATCAAGTGGCCGAACGACCTGCTCGTCGACGGCCGCAAGCTGAGCGGCATCCTGCTGGAGTCGGCCGCCGAGGACGAGCGGCTCCGGCATGTCGTGGCCGGCATCGGCATCAGCGTCAACCTGAGCGAGGCCGACTATCCGCCGGAGCTGCTGGACAAGGCCGTCTCGCTGCGCATGGCCGCCGGCCGCAGCTTTTCGCGCGGCGCCCTGGCGGCGGCGTTCCTGCTCGAGTGGGAGCGGCTGTACCGGCTCTATTTGGCCGAAGGCTTCGGCTTGGTGCGGACGCTCTGGGAGGCGCTGTCGGTCTCGCTGCATCGCGAGACGGAGCTCCGCACGCCGCAGGGCGACATCGTCGCGACTCCGCTCGGCCTGCATGAGTCCGGCGCGCTGATCGTCCGGATGGCGGACGGTTCGGAGCGGACGCTGTTCTCGGCCCAGATGGGCGAGCCGATCCGGGCGTGATCGGCGTGCAAGCGCCTTCGGCCTTCGTTTACGCATGCGGCTCGATCTGCTATACTGGGTGTGACCAGGCGGTATCAAGGGCCGATAGGCCGGAACCGCACTGGCGCAGCCGGGCAGACGGCTCCATAAGTCTGCTGCTTCATAAGAAGGCATGAACGCGGGAGCGAGAGCTCGGCGCGCGGAGCCGCATGACGGACCGTGACGGCGAGAGGAGCGCTGCCGGCAGGACATCCTTTTTCGGGCTGGACTTTTTAGCAGAGGCTAAAAGGTTTTTTTGTGTTCACACTAAGCCAAGAGGTTCCGAAAGGGGAAAACGAACATGAAACAAGCGTTGACGACAACCAAGCTGCAGCGGATGAAAAGAGAGGGCGTGCCGATCACGATGCTGACGGCGTACGATTATCCTTCCGCCAAGCTGGCCGAGGAAGCGGGAGTCGACACATTGCTGGTCGGCGACTCGCTGGGCAATGTCGTGCTCGGCTACGACACGACCGTGCCGGTCACGCTGGAAGATATGATTTATCATGCGCGATCCGTCGCCCGCGGGGCGGCGAATACGTTCCGCATCGTCGACATGCCGTTCATGACGGCGCGGATCAGCCGCGAGCATACGCTGCAGGGAGCGGCGCGGCTCATGCAGGAAGGGCATGCCCACTCGGTCAAGATCGAGGGAGGCGCCGAGGTGGCCGAGCATGTGAAGGCTTGCGTCGATGCCGGCATCCCCGTCATCGGCCATATCGGCCTGACGCCGCAGTCGGTCCACCAGATGGGCGGCTACAAAATTCAAGGCAAGCTCGAGGCTGAAGCGGCCCGGCTGCTGGACGACGCGCTCGCGCTGCAGCAGGCCGGCGCCTATGCGGTCGTGCTGGAGCTCGTGCTCGGGCCGCTGGCCGAGGACATCTCGCGCCGGCTCGACATCCCGACGATCGGCATCGGCGCCGGCGCCGGCTGCGACGGCCAGGTGCTCGTCTACCACGACGTCATTCAATATGCCTCGCCCTATACGCCCAAGAAGTTCGTCAAGACGTATGCCGATGTCGGCACGCAGATCCGCGAGGCGCTCGGCGGCTTTGTCGAGGACGTGAAGGCCCGCCGCTTCCCGACGGAGGAGCATACGTTCGGCGTGTCCGCCGCGCAGCCGGCTGCCGTTTATGGAGGAGGCTCCAAATGAGCGTGCTGACGGAAGCGAAGCCGAAGGCGCCGATCGTCGCGCGCACGGTAGCCGAGCTGAAAGGGCTGCTGCGCGAGCGCCGCGAGCGCGCGCCCGGCCTGCAGACGGGCCTCGTGCCGACGATGGGCTATCTGCATGACGGCCACGGCAGCCTCATCCGCCGCAGCGCTGCGGAAAACGGGCTGACGGTGCTGTCGATCTTCGTCAACCCGCTGCAGTTCGGGCCGACGGAGGATCTGGACCGCTATCCGCGCGACGAGGCCCGCGATCTCGAGGTCGCGCGCCGCGAAGGGGCGGACATCGTATTCATGCCGAGCGTCGAGGAGATGTATCCTCGACGTCCGCTGACGCGAGTGCTCGTCAGCGACGTGACAGAGGCGCTATGCGGCGCCTCCCGGCCGGGCCACTTCGACGGCGTCGGCACGGTCGTCGCCAAGCTGTTCCACCTCGTCGCTCCGACGAAGGCCTATTTCGGCCTCAAGGACGCGCAGCAGGTCGCCGTCGTGCGTCAGATGGCCGACGACCTGAACTTCGACGTCGAGATCGTGCCTTGCCCGACGCTGCGCGAGCCGGACGGACTTGCGCTCAGCTCGCGCAACGTCTACCTGTCGCCGGAGCAGCGCGCCGAGGCGCTCGTGCTGTCGCGCACGCTGGACAAGGCGAAGCAGTGGGCGTCGGAGCCGGGCATGACGGCCGGCGAGCTGCAGCGCCGCGCGCGCGAAGCGATCTTGCGCTCGCCGCTCGCCGACATCGACTACGCCGAGCTGCGGCTGTACCCGTCGCTCGCCGCGATCCCTCCGGAGCAGCCGCTGAGCGCCGCGCTCGGGCAGTCGGAAGCGCTGCTGGCGCTCGCGGTCAAATTCGGCGGCACCCGGCTCATCGACAACGCGATATTTCCCAAGAAGGGAGCCTGAACCCGATGCAACGCACCATGATGAAATCCAAGCTGCACCGCGCGACCGTGACGGAAGCGAACCTGAACTATGTGGGCAGCATCACGATCGACGAGGACCTGATGGAAGCGGCCGATCTGTGGGCCAACGAAAAGGTCCAGATCGTCAACAACAACAACGGCGCCCGTCTGGAGACGTACGTCATTCCGGGACCGCGAGCCAGCGGGGTCATCTGCCTGAACGGCGCCGCCGCCCGGCTCGTGCAGCCCGGCGACAAGATCATCATCATTTCCTACGCTTCGATGGAAGAAGCGGAAGCCCGGACCTATCGGCCGCGCGTCGTCATTTTGAACGAGGACAACCGGCCGGCCGAGGTGATGGATCACGAGGTGCACGCCGTTATTCGGTAAGCGAGCTTCCTGATGCGTCCGCCTCAGGGAACTGCCGCCGCCGGGTATAGGGGGGGCGCTTCGGAAGCAGAATGAGGGTACGGCTTCGCAGCCGCGCATTTATGACGATTCCTTTCCCCTCATTCCATAGCCGAAGGCGGTGTGAACGGATGTTTGAGCCGATGTTTGCCGTCATGAACGAGATGCTGGACGACATCATGCTTCGCTGTCCCGGCTGCAGTCCGAACGAGCGCGAGCAGCTGCTGAAGCAGCTGATCCACCTTCGCGCGGCAAGCGATCAATTCATCGAGGAATGGCTGGCCTTCGAGGAAAAGCTGGCGGACTTCCAGGACGCTTATCCGCAGGAGGCCGCAGCCGCAGGCCTCGGCGGCGGCCTGTCCGGCCTGTCTCGCGCGAGCGAGCCGCAGTCCGGCCGCAGCCGAGGGGGCGAAGCCGCCGCTTCCCGCTTCGCCAAGCCTCAGCTGCCGCTCATGCAGGAGCCTCCGGGCTCTGGCGGCTCAAAGCAGCCCGCAGCCCCGGGGCAGCAGCCGCAGGCCGACACGGGACTGCTGCCCCCGGCGGCCGGCGTGCCGGAGCCGGTGTCGGACGAGGAGCTCGCGGCATGCGTCGCCAAGGGTCAAGGCTATTTCAACCTGTTCATGTTCCCCCAGGCGATCCGCCATTTCGCGGATGCGGTGCGGCTCGCCCCGGAATGCAATCTGGCTCGCCTGTACTTGGCGATGTCGCTCATGCACACGAAGCAGTGGAACGACGCGGAGCTGCATTTCAAGCTGCTCGCCACGCTGACGGAGCATCCGCGCTGGCAGGCGATCAGCTTCAACGCGCTAGGCTGCATCCAGGCGGTGCGGCTCAACATGGAGCTTGCGGAACGGCTGTTCCGTCAAGCGCTCAAGATGGATCCGAGCTTCGAGGATCCGGCTATCAACCTCAAGTCATGCCATCAGGCGCATGGGCCCTTATCCCTTTATTTCGGAAGCGCGGAGCTGACTTGATCGGAGAGGAAGATCGGCTGTCAATGAATTATGCGGTACTCGACGTGGAAACGACCGGGACGAACGCCTCGGAAGATGATCTCATACAAATCGGCCTCGTGCTGATGGACGAAGAGTTCAATGTCGTACAGACACTGAGCTCTTTCGTGCGTCCGAGCAGGGGGATCCCTGCCTTCATCACCCAGCTGACGGGCATCGACGACGAGATGGTGCGGGACGCTCCGGAGCCGGACGAGCTGCTGCTCGAGCTGATCCCGCTGCTGGACGATGCCGTGCTGGTCGGACATAATGTCGGCTTCGACGCCGGCTTCCTTAATATGGCGCTCGACCGCGCCGGCTATTCGCCGTTCGCCGGCCGCAGGCTTGATACGGTCGAGCTGCTGCGGATGCTGTTCCCTTCGCTGCCGTCGTATCAGCTCGGAGCCGTATCGGAGCAGTTCGGCATCCGCCACGACCAGCATCACCGGGCGGACAGCGATGCGATGGCGACGGCGATCCTGTTCTCGGAGTGCTTGAAAAAGCTCCGATCGCTGCCGCTGCTGACCGTCGAGCATCTGGCCTCCTTCATCCGGGACAGCGATCTCGGCTGGCTGCTGGCGCTCGAGCTTGAAGCCAAGCAGCTCCTCTCCGCGCTCGATACGGACTCCCACAAGTACTATCGCGGCGTGGCGATGTCGGCCGGGGACTGGACCGAGGAGGAGTCTGCCCGCGAGGAGGAGCAGGCCAATCCGCTTGCGGACGCCAGCTTCGAGGACTACCTGGAGATGGTCAAGACCGGCTTCGAGACGCTGTTTCCCGACTACGAGGAGCGCGAGGCGCAGACGACGATGTTCCGCGAAGTGAACGACGCCTTCGAGAACAGCCGGCATCTGCTGATCGAAGCCGGCACCGGCACGGGCAAATCGCTCGGCTATCTCATTCCTTCGCTCTATTTCGGAATCAAAAACGAGCGCAAGATCGTTATAAGCACGCACACGATCAATCTGCAGGAGCAGCTGCGCCAACGCGACCTGCCGCTGCTGCGCGACGTGCTGCCGTTCAAGTTCCGCGCAAGCGTCTTCAAGGGCCGGGGCAACTACATGTGCCTGCGCAAGTTCGAGACGCGGCTGCAAACGCTGGAGCTGGCGGCGGGCAGCGAGGAGCGGCAGACCGCCTCGCAGATGCTCGTCTGGCTCGGCGAGACGGAGACGGGCGACCAGGAGGAGCTGAACTTCGGCAACCGCGGCGCGGAGTTCTGGAACACGGTCTCCAGCGACGCGGATTCCTGCCTGAACCGCGCCTGTCCGTGGTTCAAGCGCTGCTTCTACCACCGGGCCAAGCAGGAGTCGAACCTCGCCGACATCGTCATCACGAACCACTCGCTGCTGTTCACCGACATCCGCGCCGACCACCGGCTGCTGCCTTCCTACGAATACCTCGTCATCGACGAGGGCCATCAGCTCGAGGAGGTGGCCGGCAAGCATCTGGGGCAGCAGCTCGGCTTTTACGGCTTCCTCAACCTGGCGAACCGGCTGGCCAAGGATTCGAGGAACGGCCTGCTGCCGCAGCTGCGCATGCAGATCCAGGGCGAGGATGCCGACGAGACGGCCAAATGGACGGAGCAGCTCGACGAGGTCATCCCGCGCTTCGGCTCGCTCAAGGATACGTGGGAAAAGCTGTTCGAGCTGCTGCAGGCGCTCGCTTCTCCGAGCGCCGGAGCCGGCGCGGCCGAGGCGGGACAGACGATCCTGCGGCTCAAGCCGGGAGCGCTCCCGAAAGCATGGGAAGCGATCGAGTTCGAGGAGTCGCTGTTTTTCAAGGAGATGAACCAGGTCGTCAAGGTGCTGGACAAGATGAGCTCGGACATGAAGGACAAGCTCGACGACCTGTCGCTGCAGGGCATGATCACCGACCTCGCCGGAGCGGTCAAGGACGCCGGGCGGATCCGCGACGAGCTCAAGGTGTTCGTGCGGGCGGACAAGCCGGAGATGGTGTACTGGATCGAATCCTATCAGAGCGCGAGGACCAAGAGCGTGCAGCTCCATACGGTGCCTGCCGACGTGAGCGCGCAGATCAAGGAGCATTTCTTCGACAGCAAGAAAAGCGTCGTCATCACGTCGGCGACGCTCACCGTAGGCAAGACGTTCCAGTACGCCGCCGAGCAGCTCGGGCTGGGCATCGGCGACGAGCGCCGGGCGCGCACGGTGCAGCTGCCTTCGCCGTTCCAGTACCGCTCGCAGGCGCTCGTCATGATTCCGCGGGACTTCCCCAAGGTGAAGGGAGCCGCGGCCGATCCGGCCTATATGGCCAAGCTGGTCGGCTCGCTGTCGGCGTCGGCCATCGAGACGGGCGGGCGGATGCTCGTCCTGTTCACGAGCTACCGGATGCTCAAGGAAGTGTACGAGCCGCTCAAGGAAGCGCTCGCCGGAGCGGGCATCCAGGTGCTCGGTCAGGGAGTCGACAGCAGCAACCGCAGCAAGCTGACGCGGCTGTTCCGCCAGCAGCCTGCCTCGGTGCTGCTCGGCACGAGCAGCTTCTGGGAAGGCGTGGACATTCCCGGCGACGCGCTCGTCTGCCTCGCGATCGTGAGGCTGCCGTTCCAGCCGCCGAACCATCCGCTGCAGGAGGCCAAGGCGGAGCTGCTGCAGGAGGCGGGGCAGAATCCGTTCATGAAGCTGTCGGTGCCGCAGGCGGTCATCCGCTTCAAGCAGGGCTTCGGCCGGCTCATCCGCACGACCCGCGACAAGGGCATCGTGCTGCTGTACGATACGCGCGTCATCGACACGTTTTACGGGAAGCACTTCCTCTATTCGCTGCCCGGCCCTAAAATTGAAACGATGCATGCCGAGCAGTTCACCTCCCGCATGAGGGAGTGGCTGCAGGGCGAACCGAAGGAGGCCGAGCAGCCATGAGCAAGCAGGGCAAACCGATATCCGAGGCGGTCGTGCGGCGGCTGCCGGTCTATCTGCAGGTGCTGAACGACCTGCACGTGCGCGACGTGCAGACCGTCAGCAGCCAGGAGCTCGGGCGCAAGCTCGATCTCAACCCCGCCCAGATCCGCAAGGATCTGGCTTATTTCGGCGAGTTCGGACGCAAGGGCGTCGGCTACGACGTCAACTATCTGATCGAGAAGATCCGCGGCATCCTGAAGCTCGACCAGCCGATGAAGGTCGCGCTCGCAGGCGCAGGCAACCTGGGCCACGCGCTGTGCAACTACAGCAGCTACGTCAAGGACAACATGAAGATCACGGCCGTGTTCGACGCGAGCCCCGCGAAGATCGGCAAGCGGATCAACCGGCTCGAGGTGCTGCCGATCGAGCAGCTTAAGGACAAGGTGCGGGAGGACGGCATCCAGATCGGCATCATCACGGTGCCGGCCGCGGAGGCGCAAAACGTCGCCGACCGCTTCATCGAGGCGGGCGTGACGGGCATCCTCAACTTCGCGCCGGTCGTGCTCAAGGCTCCGGACAAGGTGCGGATCCACTACGCCGACTTCACGACGCAGCTGCTGAGCTTGGCCTACTATATGGATAAAGACGGGACGGATGAACATGAGCAAATGGTGGATTGAAAACGGGACGTTCGTGACGATGGACGAAGCCCAGCCGGTCGTGCGCGGCCATATGGTCGTCGACGGCGACCGCATCGTCTATATCGGAGAAGAGCGTCCGCAGGAGGCCGACGAGATCTCCGTGCGGATCGACGGCAGCCGGCGCGTCTACATGCCGGGACTGATCAACACGCATGGCCACGCGGCGATGTCGCTGCTGCGCGGCTTCTCGGATGACGAGGCGCTGCAGACGTGGCTGCAGGACTACATGTGGCCGATGGAAGCGAAATTCACGGACGCCGACGTCAAGTGGGGCACCTCGCTGGCCGTGCTGGAGATGCTCAAAAGCGGCACGACGACATTCGTCGACATGTACGACCGGATGGATCAGGTCGCCCAGGTCGTGGAGCGCTCCGGCATGCGCGGCGTGCTGATGCGCGGCGCGATCGGCCTTTGCCCGGAAGAGGTGCAGCGCGAGAAGCTGGCGGAGGCGGTCCAGTTCGCCAAGGACTGGAACGGCGCGGCGGACGGCCGCATCGCGACGATGATGAGCCCGCACGCGCCGTATACATGCCCGCCGGCGTTCATCGAAGCGTTCGTGCAGGCGGCGCATGATCTCGACCTGCCGATGCATACGCATATGTCGGAGACGCGCGCCGAGGTCGAGCAGAACATGCGCGAGTACGGCCTGCGCCCGGTGGCGCATCTCGACCGTCTCGGCCTGTTCTCCCGTCCGAGCTTCGTCGCCCATGCGGTGCATCTGACGGACGAGGAGATCGCGCTGCTCGCCGAGCGCGGCGTCGCCGTCTCGCATAATCCGGCCAGCAACCTGAAGCTCGCGAGCGGCGTGGCCCGCGTGCCGGAGCTGCTGAAGGCCGGCGTCGCCGTCTCGCTCGGCACGGACAGCGCGGCGAGCAACAACAATCTCGACCTGTTCGACGAGATTCGGCTCGCCGCGCTCGTCCACAAGGGCGTCAGCGGCGACCCGACCGTCGTGCCGGCGATGCAGGCGCTTCAGCTCGCGACGCTCGGCGGCGCGGCGACGATCCGGCAGCCGGAGCTCGGCGCGCTGAAGGCGGGACTCAAGGCCGACTTCATCTCGCTGGACGCCGACCAGCCGCATTTCTACCCGCGCACGGACATCGTCTCCCATCTCGTCTATTCCGCTTCGGGACGCGACGTGCGCGACGTGTGGGTCGACGGACGCCAGGTCGTGCAGGGCGGCGTCTGCCTGCTGCTCGACGAGGAGAAGATCCTGGCTGAAGCCGAAGCCTGCTACCGCAGGCTCGCCGGGGCCTGATGGCCCGCAGCCGCAGCCCTCGCTGGTACTTTACCCGCCGGGGCTGGACGGTCGTCGCCGTGCTGGCGCTGATCCTGCTGCTGGCGCTGATCCATGCCGAGCTGCGGAGCATCCAGCAGCCGGTCTGGCAAGGCGAGGCGCAGGCGGCGAGCTTGGCCAAGGAGCAGGCGGGGCTGACGGAGGTCGCCTCCGCCGAGAAGTATGTGTGGGACGAGCCGCTCTGGATCGTGCGCGGCAGCACCGCCGAAGGCCGCCAGCTCGTCGTCTGGCTGCTGCCGGAGCGGGCTCCCTATGCCGAGAATGCGGCGGAGAGCGCGACGGAGGAGGACATCCGCGCCAAGCTGCTCGCGGCGAAGCCGGACGCCAAGCTGCTCCATGTCCGTCCGGCCTGGCATCAGGGCTCGCCGGCATGGGAAGCGTACTACTCCCGGACAACGGACCAGCTGCGCTACTTTTACGAGTTCTACGACTTCAAGACCGGCGCCGAACGAGCCACGTATTCCTTGACCGCCAAACGTTCTTCCTGATTTGTTCACATTTGCCTGCCCTCTATCAAAGTCGAAGTGATATACTCATCGTATAGCAATTGTGATATACTAGAAGCCATCACAAGGCGCGAATACGCATGAGGACGGCCAGTCCGCTGGCCGCTTCGATCCTAAAGGGGGCTTTTTGCTTTGATCAAATGGAGGCTGCTGCCTTTTCTCGCCACTGTCGCCGTGTCGGCCGCGCTGCTGTTCGGAGGCTGGTACGCCTATCAGCAGACCGCTGTCGAACGTCCGCTCAGCAAAGCCGTACAAGCGCTGCCGGGCGTGTCATCCGCCCAACCCTCCCTTAGCCAGGATGTCGTCACGGTCAAGCTCACGCTGAACGGCGGAGCCGACCTTCGAACCATATATGAGCAGATCTTGCGTCAAGGCGCCTCGGTCATCGGCTCCCGCAAGCTGGTGCTGCAGGTCGACGGGCCGACGAGCCCGAAGCTGGAGGAGATCTGGTCGAGCCAGCTGTTCACGATCGCCGAAGCGATGGAGAACCGGGAGTACTCCCGCATCCCCGACGCGCTGGCGGCCATGCAAAAAAGCCATGAAGGACTTCGGGCGAAGTCTTCCATGGATCAGGCGAACGTTTATGTGACGCTGGAGTACGGCACGGATACGAAGTATGTCATTCTGCCCCGCGCGGGCGAGACGATGGGGGTATGGCCCAATGCCTAAGTACAGCGCCGAGATCGGCGCCGGCTTTTTGACCGCTCTGCTGGCCTTTCTGCTGTTCCGCGGCGTCAATGTCGTGCCGCTGCTGCTTGCCCTGTCGCTCGTCGGCGTGCTGTTCTTCGCGCTGCGCTCCAAGGGGCAGCTCGCGGCGGCAGGCGGCAGGCGGGACGCGACGGTCAAGACGTCCAAGCCTTTTTCCTTCGACGATATCGGCGGCCAGGACCGCGCCAAGGTCGAGCTGATCGAGGCGCTCGACTTTCTGGTCAAGCATGAGGAGATCAGCAAGCTCGGCATCCGTCCGCTCAAGGGCATCCTGCTGACCGGCCCTCCGGGCACCGGCAAGACGCTGATGGCCAAGGCGGCGGCGCAGTATACGGATTCGGTCTATCTCGCCGCCTCGGGCAGCGAGTTCGTCGAGATGTACGTCGGCGTCGGCGCGGGCCGCATCCGCGACCTGTTCAAGGACGCGCGCAAAAAAGCGCAGAAGGCCGGCAAGAAAAACGCCGTCATCTTCATCGACGAGATCGACGTCATCGGCGGCAAGCGCGACGGCGGCCAGCACCGCGAGTACGACCAGACGCTCAACCAGCTGCTGACCGAGATGGACGGCATCCATACGAACGACGCCCCGCGCATCCTCATCATGGCGGCGACGAACCGCAAGGAGATGCTCGACTCCGCCTTGCTGCGTCCGGGCCGCTTCGACCGCCATATCGGCGTCGAGCTGCCGGACAAAAAAGGCCGTCTTCATATCTTAACCATCCATGCCAAGAACAAACCGCTCGACGAGGCGGTCAGCCTCGACAAGATCGCCGAGGAGTCGTTCGGCTTCTCCGGCGCGCAGCTGGAGAGCGTGCTGAACGAGGCGGCGATCTATGCGATGCGCGAGAGCAGCGAGTCCGTGCGCCAGGAGCATCTGTCGATGGCGATCGACAAGGTGATGATGGGCGAGAAGACGGACCGCGAGTCCACCAAGGAGGAGCGGGAGCGGGTCGCGATCCACGAGCTCGGACATGCCATCGCCGCCGAGCTGGTGCGTCCGGGCAGCGTGTCGCAGGTCGCGCTCTCGCCGCGCGGAGGGGCGCTCGGCTACGTGCGCCACAATCCCGCGCAGGACCATTACCTCTACACGAAGGACTACCTGGAGTCGCAGATCATGATCGCGCTTGCCGGCGCCGCCGCCGAGGAGATGTTCTACGGCGGGCGCAGCACGGGCTCCAAGGGCGACTTCGACCAGGCGCTGAGCATCGTGCGCACGATGGTCGAGTGCGGGCTCACCGAGGCCGGCATCGTCGAGGACCGGATGCTGACGCCGGACCGCTGGGCGCAGATTACCGGCGGGGTGCTGGAGGGGCTGATGGCGCGCACCAAGGAGCTGCTCGGCTCGCGCCGCCCTCTGTTCGAGCACAGCCTCGCCATCCTGATCGAAAAAGAGACGCTTGGCGGCGAGCAGTTCCGCGAGCTGCTGCGCGAGGAGCAGCTCGTCGGCGCCTGAGCCGTCGGCAACGTCGCTTGACCTATGGATACATCCATCACAGACGGGCCGCCGGCCCGTCTTTTATGCTGTCTGGGGAGGCGCTCGGGCAGCGGCCGAGCGATGCGGCCAGGAATGCGCCAGACCGGGTCCGATTAGGGCGGATCTGTGACTTCCCATCGCCGCGCTGACGCATAAAAATCCAGCAGCGGCGCGGATTTTCGGTCACCGGATTGTGCAAAATACAGATCCGGGAACATTGTGCAGCAGCCCCTTGGAAAGGTATAATAAGGGGCGGCTTTAGAGAGAATAGAGGCTTTTCAGATTGGAGCGGACCTACTGTGAATTTTAGAAAGATCGGTGTCATCGGTGCCGGCACGATGGGCCAGAGCATCGCCGAAATGCTTGCGTACAAAGGCATGGACGTATTCCTCATGGAGCTTACGCCGGCCAAGCTGGAGCAGGGACTTCGCAGCATCGAGATCAGCCTGGACAAGCAGATCGAGAAATGGGCGCTGACGCAGGCGGAGAAGAAGCTGATCCTGAACCGCATCCACGGAGTGTCGGACATGAGCGACTTCTCCCAATGCGAGCTCATCATAGAGACGATCACCGAGGACCTGGAGCGCAAGAAGGCGATCATCGCCGCGGCGGACCGCGCCTGCCCGCCGGACGTCATCCTCGCGAGCAATACGTCGACGCTGTCGCTGACGGAGCTGGCGAGCGCGGCGGCGCATCCGGAGCGCGTCATCGGCATGCACTTCGTCTATCCGGTGTTCAAGGTCGATCTCGTCGAGATCGTGCGCGGCCTGCGCACGTCGGACGCGACGTTCAAGTCGACCAAGGGCTTCGTCGAGCAGGTGATCGACAAGAAGGGCGTCATGGTGTTCGAGTCGCCGGGCTTCATCACGACGCGGCTCATCTGCCTGTTCATCAACGAGGCGCTGCACATCCTCGAGGAGGGCGTCGCGTCGGTCGACGACATCGACAGCGCGATGCGGATCGGCTACTCGTTCCAGCACGGGCCGTTCGAGATGGCCGACCGCTTCGGCCTCGACTCCGTGCATGCCGCGCTGGAGTCGATGTTCCGCGAGTACGGCGAGCTGAAATACCGCCCGTCGTTCATTCTCAAGAAGATGGTGCGGGGCGGACAGCTCGGCGTCAAGAGCGGCGCGGGCTTCTTCACTTACGATGAGGACGGTGACCGCGTATGAACATTCTCGTCATCAATGCGGGCAGCAGCTCGCTGAAGTACCAGCTGTACGACATGAAGGACGAGTCCGTGCTCGCGAGCGGGCGCGTCGAGCGGATCGGCATGGACTCCTCGATCGTCACCCATGAGCCGGAGGGCCGTCCCGAGGTGCGGATCGTCGACGAGATCCTGGAGCATACGAGCGCGATCAAGCGCGTGCTGGACATGCTCACCCATCCCGAGCACGGCGTGCTGCGCTCGGTGCAGGAGATCGACGCCGTCGGCCACCGCGTCGTGCACGGCGGCGAGGCGTTCAAGGAATCGGCCGTCGTCACGCCGGAGACGAAGCTGGAGATCCGCAAGCTGTTCGACCTGGCGCCGCTGCACAACCCGGCCCATATGATGGGCATCACGGCCGTCGAGGCGGTGCTGCCGGGCGTCACGCAGGCCGTCGTGTTCGACACGGCGTTCCATCAGACGATGCCGCAGCAGTCGTATCTGTATCCGGTGCCGATGGTGCTGTACAAGCGCCATGCGATCCGCCGCTACGGCTTCCACGGGACGAGCCACGCCTATGTCAGCGAGCGCGCCGCCGAGGTGCTCGGCCGTCCGCTGGAGGAGCTCAAGCTCGTCAGCTGCCATATCGGCAACGGCGCGAGCGCGACGGCGATCCTGCACGGCAAGTCGTTCGACACGAGCATGGGCATGACGCCGCTCGAGGGCCTCATGATGGGCACGCGCAGCGGCGATCTCGATCCGGCGATCGTGCCGTACACGATGAACAAGGAAGACCTGACCCTCTCCGAGGTCAACTCGATGCTCAACAAGCATAGCGGCCTGCTCGCCATCTCCGGGCTCAGCAGCGACATGCGCGAGATTACCGAGGCGATGTTCGACGGCGACAAAAACGCGAAGCTCGCCTTCGAGATGTACGCCTACCGGGTCAAAAAGTACATCGGCGCCTATGCGGCGGCGATGAACGGCATCGACGTGCTGCTGTTCACGGCCGGCGTCGGCGAGAACTCCGTCGTCCTGCGCGAGCATGTGTGCGACGGCCTGACGTTCCTCGGCATCAAGCTGGACAAGGAGCTCAACGCCCAGCGCAGCAAGGAGGCGCGGGTCATCTCGACGCCGGACTCGTCCGTGGCCGTCATGGTCGTGCCGACGAACGAGGAGCTGCTCATCGCCCGCGACACGTTCAAGCTGGCCCGTCAGCGCGGAGCGGAGCAGGCCTGATCCATTCCAGATCCATCCACACGAAAGGGGCCAACCGCCATCATGAATGATTCCCTCGTCACCATCCGAGAAGTATCCGGCCATGTCGGCCAAAGCGTGCGCATCGGCGCATGGCTGCAGCGCAAGCGCTCCAGCGGCAAGATCGCCTTCCTGCAGCTGCGGGACGGCACCGGCTTCATCCAGGGCGTCGTCGCCAAGACCGAGGTGAGCGAGGACACCTGGGAGCAGGCGGGCAAGCTGACGCAGGAAAGCTCCCTGTACGTGACCGGCCTCGTCAAGGAGGAGCCGCGCAGCCCGTCCGGCTACGAGCTCGTCGTCGAAGGCATCGAGATCATCCAGGTGACCCAGGAATACCCGATCACGCCCAAGGAGCATGGCGTCGACTTCCTGATGGACCACCGCCATCTGTGGCTGCGCTCGCCCAAGCAGCGCGCCGTGCTGACGATCCGCGCCGAGATCAAGCGCGCGGTCAATGAATACTTCGATACGAACGGCTTCACGCAGGTCGATCCGCCGATCCTCACGCCGACGTCGGCGGAAGGCACGACGAACCTGTTCCATACGAAATATTTTGACGAGGACGCCTACCTGACGCAAAGCGGACAGCTGTACATGGAAGCGGCGGCGATGGCGCTCGGCAAGGTGTACAGCTTCGGCCCGACGTTCCGCGCCGAGAAGTCCAAGACGCGCCGCCATCTGATCGAGTTCTGGATGATCGAGCCGGAAATGGCGTTCGTCGACCTCGAGCAGTCGCTGCGCATCCAGGAGCAGTTCGTCGCCCATGTCGTCCAGAGCGTCGTGAACAACTGCCGTCCGGAGCTGACGACGCTGGAGCGCGACATCTCCAAGCTGGAGGCGATCCAGGCGCCGTTCCCTCGCATCACGTACGACGAGGCGATCGACTTCCTCAACAACAACGGCTTCGAAGTGCCGTGGGGAGAGGACTTCGGCGCTCCGCACGAGACGGCGATCGCCCAGGCGCATGACCGTCCGGTGTTCATCACGCACTATCCGGCCTCGATCAAGTCGTTCTACATGAAGCCGGACCCGAACCGTCCGGAGGTCGTGCTGTGCGCCGACATGATCGCGCCGGAAGGCTATGGCGAGATCATCGGCGGCTCGCAGCGGATCGACGATCCGGAGCTGATGGCGCAGCGCTTCGAGGAGCATAACCTGCCGCTCGAGGCGTACCAATGGTACATGGACCTGCGTACGTACGGAACGGTGCCGCACTCCGGCTTCGGCCTCGGCCTGGAGCGGACGGTCGCCTGGATCTGCGGGCTGGAGCATGTGCGCGAGACGATCGCGTTCCCGCGCACGCTCTACCGGCTGTATCCTTGATGCGGCCTGGCGACCGGGGCAGCAGCGTCAGCGGCAGCGGCAGCGGCGCCCATGCCGAGGCGCTCGCCCGCGTCATGGGCGAGGGAGGCGTCTTCCTGCCGGCGCTGCTGCTCCGCTCCTATCGCGAGCTGGGGCTCGGAGACGCGGACTTCATGCTGCTGCTGCAGCTGATGGCGTTCCGCGATACGGAGCGCAATGACTTTCCGACGCCGGAGGAGCTTGCCACGCGCCTCGGCATCTCGCCGCGCTCGGTGCAGCAGCAGCTCGGCCGCCTCATGAAGGAAGGCTTCCTGCGCATCGACGAGACGCTCGACAGCGTCAGCGGCATCCGCTACGAGCGCTACAACTGGCAGGGCTGGCTGGAGCGCGCGGCCGAGTGGACGGCGGAGGCGGACCGTTCCGCCTCCGCGCCGGCGGCGCCGAGTCCGCGTCCGGCTGCCGCTGCCGCCGCGACGGACCTGTTCTCGGTGTTCGAGCAGGAATTCGGCCGTCCGCTCTCCCCGATGGAGTGCGAGCGCATCAGCATGTGGCTGGACCAGGACCGCTACAGCGACGAGCTGATCCGCTTCGCGCTGCGCGAGGCCGTGTTCGCGGGCAAGCTGCATTTCACCTATATCGACCGCATCCTGCTGGAGTGGAGCCGCAACCGGGTCACCACGCCGGAGGAAGCGCGCGTCCACAGCCGCAAGTTCCGCGGCGGAGCCAAGTGAAGATCCGGTTTTGCCGGCGCAACCTGAAGCTCCTGTCCAAGCCCGCCTACCGCAGGCTCAAGGACGAGCCCGGCATCGAGCTGCGCAAGTCGCCCTGCCTCGGCAGCTGCCGGCTGTGCCGCGAGCGCTGCTTCGCCGTCGTCAAGGGCCGCGTCGTGCAGGCCGGCCAGCCCAAGAAGCTGGCCCGGCGCGTGCTGGAGCGGGTCGAGAAGGAGCGCCGAAACTAGCCCTATCCGCATCCAAGGAGGAATTCCGATGAATGACCAGCTAGCCGCTTCGCTCAACGACCAGATGAACTTCGAGTTCTACTCCGCCCATGTGTATCTCGCCATGGCGGCGCATTGTTCCGGGCAGAGCCTGGAGGGCTTCTCCAACTTCTTCCTCGTCCAGGCCGAGGAGGAGCGCTTCCATGCGATGAAGATCTACAAGTTCCTCAACGACCGCGGCCGCCGCGCCACGCTGCAGGCTTTGCGCGAGCCGAAGAACGAGTACGATTCGATGCTGGACGTGTTCGAGCACGGCTACCGGCACGAGCAGCAGAATACGAAAAACTTCTACCATCTGGCCGACCTGGCGCTCGACGAGCGCGAGCACGCGACGATCTACTTCCTGAAGTGGTTCATCGACGAGCAGGTGGAGGAGGAAGCCCTCTTCGACGGCATCATCCAAAAGCTCAAGCGGATCGAGTCCGACAGCAACGCCTTCTACATGCTGGACGCCGAGTTCGCGAACCGCTCGTTCACGCCTCCGGCGGAATAGAGCCGGTTCCATTCGCAACCGAAAAACGAAGCCCGTCTCCAGCTGGAGGCGGGCTTCGTTTTTCAGCATGGCTCAGCGTCGAGGCAGACGGCGGATGAGCACGAGCAGCAGCATGATGATGATCCATGGCGCCGCGTAGTCGGTCAGCCATTCGAACGTTTCTTTTGTCGATGCCCTATCTCCGTTCAGCCAGCCGGCGGCGAGCACGATCAGCACGAAGGCGGGAAAAATCCAGATGCCGTAGGCTCTCCCCAAATGAGGTCCCATTCCGATTGCTCCTTTCCAAGGTCAGAGCTTCGCCGGTCCCGGCTGCGCGAGCAGGCCTGCGGCGGCCAGGGCGGTGCGTCCGTACTCGGACGGCGCCATGCCGGTCAGGCGCTTGAAGTCGCGCGAGAAGTAGTGGAGGCTCGAGTAGCCGAGGCGGTCGGCGATCTCGGTGAGGCTGTAGCGCCGCTCGCGGATCATCGACTTGGCTGCGTCGAGCCGCAGCCGGCGCACGAGCTCCATCGGCCCGGTCCCGACATGCTGCTGCGTCAGCTCGCGCAGCCGGCTGCGGCCGAGATGGGCGGCGCGGCACAGGTCGTCGAGCGTCGGAGTCTCGCCGAGCCCGATGCGCTCGGCGACGAACGCCTCCAGCCGCTCCATCGCGTCCGCGCCTTCCGCCGGCAGCGGCTGGATCGCGGGCGCGCCCCCCTGGCGCAACGGATCGCCGCTCTTGCGGATCTGGCTGAGCAGCAGCAGCTCCAGCGACAGGCGCAGCAGCTGCTCCGACCCCGGAGGCGCGTCCGGCGCGCGGCGCAGCTCATGCACGAGCGGGTTGTGGTAGGGAGGCTGAAAGCTCGCGAAGCCTTCGCGCAGCAGCATCGACAGCCACGCCCGTTCTCCGTCCTCCAGCGCGGCGGTCCAGTCCCGCAGGCGGTCCATGAGCGGGCTGCGGCAGACGAAGGCGACGACGATCAGGTTCGGCGGCCGATGCTCCTCGCCGACCCGGACGGTATGGAACTCGCCGGGCTTGTGGAAGACGATGCTGCCTTGGCTCAAGCGGAGCAGGCGGTCGTCGGCGCGGACCTCGACCTCGCCTTTGTCCACATAGAGCAGCTCCCAGAAGTCATGCGACTCTCCCTCGAACAGATAGCCCTTCGGATATTCGAAATAGTGGAAGGAAATGAGCTGCTCGACGGCCAGCTCCTGCCTCAGCGTCAGCGGATGGAACTCCAGCTCGACCGCTCCTTTCCATGGCGCAGGTTGTGCTCCCATCTTACCACAAAAATGCAAATCCGGCGGCGCTGATGGCAAAGCGGACGGACTCCGGGAGAGCTATACTGATGGCGGATGGCGATGGCGGATGGCCATCATGCCTGAAGGAGGAGCGAGACGATGAAAAAAGGAATCAACGCCTGGTCGTTTCCCGCGGGAACGACGGTGGAACGGAGCCTGAGGCTCGCCAAGGAGGCCGGCTTCGACGGCATCGAGCTGGCGCTGGAGGAGACGGGAGAGCTCAGCCTGGAAAGCACGCCGCAGCAGATCGAGGCCTATGCGAAGCTGGCGCGGGACATCGGCATCGAGATCGCCAGCCTGGCCAGCGGCTTGTATTGGTCGTATCCGTTTACGAGCGGCGACGGCGAGACGCGCGCCAAGGCGAAGGCGATCGTCCGCCGGCAGCTGGAGTTCGCCGCCTTGCTGGAGGTCGATACGATTCTGATCGTGCCGGGGGCGGTCGGCGTCGACTTTCTGCCGGACGCTCCGGCCGTCCGCTACGACGTCGCCTACGAGCGCGCGCTGGAGGCGCTGCGGGAGGTGGCCGGCGATGCCGAGAGGCTGGGCGTGAGCATCGGCATCGAGAACGTGTGGAACAAGTTCCTGCTGTCGCCGCTGGAAATGAGAGACTTCATCGACGCCGTCGGCTCGCCGGCGGTCGGCAGCTATTTCGACGTCGGCAACGCCCTGCACGGGGGCTATCCGGAGCACTGGATCCCGATCCTCGGCAAGCGCATCAAGAAGGTCCACTTCAAGGACTACCGGCGCGCCGCCGGCGGCCTGCACGGCTTCGTGGACCTGCTGGCCGGGGACGTCGACTACCCGGCGGTCGTGCGCGAGCTGGAAGCGATCGGGTACGACAGCTACGTGACGGCGGAGATGATCCCGTCCTATGCGCATCATGGCGAGCAGATCGTCTTCAATACGTCGGCGGCGATGGACGCCATCCTCGGAAGGAGCGTGCGGTCATGATCCGGATCGGCCTCATCGGCATGGGCTTCATGGGCAAGGCGCATCTGGAGAACTACCGGCAGCTGGAGCGAGAAGGAGTCGCCGTGCAGATCGCCGCGATCTGCGACGCGGATCCGGCCAAGCTGCGCGGCGAGGGGAGCGGCGGCAATCTGGCCGCGGGCGGCAGCGTCACCGATCTGAGCGCGTATGCCGCCTACGAGTCGGTCGCCGACATGCTGGCCCGCGAACAGCTGGATGCGGTGGACATCACGCTGCCGACCTACCTGCATAAGGACGTGACGATCCAGTGCCTGCAGGCGGGCCTGCATGTGCTGTGCGAGAAGCCGATGGCGATGGACGAGGCGGAATGCGAGGCGATGATCGGGGCGGCAGCCGCTGCGGACCGGTCGCTCATGATCGGGCAATGCCTGCGCTTCTGGCCGGCCTATGTCGAGCTGAAGCGGCTGATCGACGCCCGCGTTCTCGGCGAGGTGACGTACGCTTCCTTTTACCGGGGCGGCGGCACGCCGAGCTGGGGACCGTGGGTGCTCGACAAGGACAAGGGCGGAGGCGCGATCCTCGACATGCACGTCCATGACGCGGACGTCGTCAACTGGCTGTTCGGCAAGCCGGAGGCGGTGTCGGCCGTCGGCCTGAACGTCATTCCCGGCAGCGGCTACGACATCGTCTCGACGCATTACCGGTATGCCGATCCGCGCATCGTGCATGCCCAGGTCGACTGGACGCTCAACGGCGATTACGGCTTCGAAATGGGCTTCCGCGTGACGTTCGAGCGCGGAAACGTCCAGCTCGCCGGCGGCAGGCTGCGGGTCAATCCGGACGGCGCGCCAGGCTACGAGGCGGCGCTGGCTCCCGGAGAGGGATACTACTACGAGCTCCGTTATTTCGTCGAGCGGCTGCTGGCAGGCGCCCCGATCGAGGAAGCGGATCCCGAGAGCACTAAGGCGACGATCCGCATCGTCGCCGCCGAGATCGCCTCGGCCGACCGCCGCGGAGAATGGGTGCCGGTCGGCTGAGGAAGCCCGCCGCACAAATGTCCAACTCGGCCGCATCGCTGTTCTAGCTCCGCTTGCCGGACAGCCTTTACAATGAGGAGCAAGCGGCCTGCCTTCGCGGGGGCCTGAACAAAAGGGCAAAGGAGCGGGATCGTCATGGGCATCAACAATCCGATCGGCGTCATCGTCGACAGCTTCCAGGTCGGCGTGCGCGAGGGGCTGCGCAAGGCGAAGGAGGTCGGCGCGGACGGCGTGCAGATCTATGCCGTATCCGGCGAAATGGATCCGGACGGGCTCGACGCGGCCGCGCGCCGCGAGCTGCGCGACTATATCGGCTCGCTCGGCCTGGAAATTTCCGCGCTCGTCGGCGATCTGGGCGGACACGGCTTTCAGGATCGGCAGGAGAACGGCTGGAAAATCGAGAAGTCGAAGCGCATCCTCGACCTGGCGCTCGATCTCGGCTGCCATATCGTCACGACGCATATCGGCATCGTGCCCGATGACGAGCAGAGCGACATCTACGCGGCGATGCAGGAAGCCTGCGAGGAGATCAGCTCGTACGCGACGAGCCGAGGCGCCTACTTCGCCATCGAGACGGGGCCGGAGCGCGCGGCGCATCTGAAGGCTTTCCTCGACAAGCTCAGCACGGACGGCCTGTCCGTCAACTTCGATCCGGCGAACATGGTCATGGTGACGGGAGACGATCCGGTGCAGGGCGTGCGCACGCTCGGCCGCTACATCGTGCATACGCATGCCAAGGACGGCATCAAGCTGAAGGACGAGGTCGATCCGCGCAAGGTGTACGGCATGCTCGGCTTCGATTTCGAAGCGATGAGCCATGAGAAGATCGCCGAGGCGGCCGAGCAGGGCGAGGACTTCCGCGAGGTGCCGCTCGGCGAGGGCGGCGTCGACTGGCCGGGCTACCTGCAGGCGCTGCAGGACATCGGCTACAGCGGCTACTTGACGATCGAGCGCGAGGTCGGCGACCAGCCGGAGCAGGACATCGCCGCTGCCGTGCAGTTTCTGAAGAAGTTCCGCGACTGAAGCGCGCGGCAGCAAAGACGGCCATTTCTCAGAGAATGGCCGTCTTTGCGTTCCATAGCTTTACGAGACGCACGAAGCATCCGACGACAGGCGGGAAGCGGAGCCGGAAGAGTCTTTGATTTTTATTTTCATAAACTTAACATATTGTTGATATTAAATTACGGCTTGTCTATACTTTACCTAGATTCCCCGCGAAGGACAGAGGCGGCCGCGGCCGCGTCATGTCGCGCCTCAATCCCGCATGCCTGCTTGCCGACCCTTTCCCAGGTGGTGAGAACGATGAACCTGTCGACCCGCATGCCCTCTTTCAAAGCCTCTTTGTTCCGCCGGCATTTCGCCGTCTATCTGCTGCTCATCCTCGTGCCCGTGCTTGCCGCCGCCGCGCTCGTGCAGATGCTCGTGCTCCAGCTCATAACGGACGACGCCGAGAAGCGGAACGAGCTGCTGCTCGCCCGCGCCTCGGAAAAGACCGAGGCGTCCTTCGAGACGCTGCAGACGGCGATGATCGCCACGCTCTCCTCCCTCTCGACGGACCTCCTCGATCCGTCAGGCAGCATGACCGCCTCCGGCAGTTCGGGCGCCGCGCCAGCCTCCGGCCCCGCCGGCGCCTCCGCCGGCGCAAGCGTCTCCGACGCCAAAAAACAGCAGCGCGCGGAAGCTCTCCTCGCCCTGCGCGAGCAGCTCCAGCGGCTGGAGGGCCATCCGCTCGCGGAAAAGGCGTTTGTCGTCTCGGCCCGCAGCGAGCTGATCGTCGATTCCGACCTGTACACCGACCGGTCCTACTATTTCCGCTTCGTGGACCCGATGGACGACAGCCTCCGCTACGGGCTGCTGACCTCGCTGCGCGGAAGAATGATGATGGACCTCATCCTGCCGGGCACCGGCCAGCTGGCCGCGGCGGCCAGCTATCCGTTCAACAGCGCCGCGCCGGATCTGTACCTGGTCGTCCGCCTCCGGCAGCCGGAGCTGCTCCGCCTGCTCGACATCCCGGAGCGCTGGTCGGCCGGCACCGCGCTCGTCGATCGGGAGGGCGAGCGGATCGCCGGCTCGTATCGGACGGACGGAGTCGGGCCGGAGCAGCTGCGCGGGCTGGCGGCTTCTGCGAGCGGCGACGTCCGCGGCGGCTTCGCGACGGAGCTGGCCGGCGATTACGTGCTGCAGGCGGCCGCGATGCGCTTCCACGAGGGCTACCGGATCGTCAGCCTCGTCGACCTGCCCCAGCTCATGAAGCCCGCCCGCCAGCTGCGGCTCGGCATCCTGCTGTTCGCGGCGCTGTTCCTGCTCGTCGGCAGCGTCGTCTCCTACTGGCTGAGCCGGCGCATCTACCGGCCGCTCGCCGAAGCCCCGGAGCGCCATCCGTCTGATCCGCCGCCGCCGCTCGACGGCTATCCCGCCTTGCGGCAGTCGCTGTTCGAAGGGCTGCTGTCGGGAAAATGGCGGGATGCCGCGCAGCTGCGCGGCGAGGCCGAAGCGCTCGGCATCCGCCTGGAGCTGCCGGCATGCGGATATGCGTTCTGCATCCGCCTCCACGATGAGCCGGACAGCCCGTCCCGCACGGAGCCGCGGCCGGATCCGGCGAGCTTGTCGGAGCGCATCGCGGCGCTGCTGCCGACGCAAGTGCTGTCGGGGCGGCCGGCGGCGGATACGATTGCGGTCGTCGCCGGCGATGACCCGCTGCTGCTCGTCACCGGCGGCGAGCTGGCCGAGATGATCCGGCTCGCGCTGCGCCGGGAGCTGCCGTCCGGCCGCGCGACGATCGGCATCGGCGGCCGCTTCGACGCGCCGGACGGCATCGCCGCCTGCTGGCGCGCCGCCGAGGCGGCCGTCGAAGAGCGGCTCGTCGGCAGCGAGCCGATCGCCGTCTGCGCGGCGCCCGCGCGCAGCCAGGCCGCGGCCGAGCCGCCCGCTCTGCTGAGCGCGCAGGAGCTGGCGGTCGTCTTCAACCGCAGGCGGACGGGCGACCGCCGGGCGATGCTGGTGAGCTCGCTGGACGGCGCCGCCAGGCTGGCCGCTGCAGGCGCCTCCTGCGCGCGGCTCCGGGAGTGGTGCGGCGACACGCTGCGCGCCTGGCAGCGGCTGCTGCCCTCCGCCGAGACCGGCGATCCCGCCGCGGCCGAGCGGCTGCTCGCCGGGCTGGAGCGCTGCTGGAGCGAGGCGGAGTTCCGGCAGTGGCTGCGCCAGGCGCATCGGCAGCTCGTCGGGCAGGACGCGCCGGACCCCGTTTCCCGTCCGACCCGGCTCGGCGAGATCATGACCTATATCCACGCCCATTACGACAAGGAGCTGTCGATCGACGAGTTCGCCGCCCGGCTGAACATGTCGCCCGGATATTTCAGCCGCGTCTTCAAGGAGGAGATCGGGGAGAAGTACGTCGACTACATCGCCAAGTACCGCCTTGAGAAGGCCAAGGAGCTGCTGCTCGCGACCGATCTGCGCATCGACGACATCGCCGAGAAGGTCGGGTACTGGGGGCGCAACTCGTTCCATCGGGTGTTCCGCAAGCATGAAGGCATCACGCCGAGCCAATACCGCGATACGGCCCGCTCCTCGGCCGGATCCTGACCGTCAAAACCCGCGTCGCCTTTTTTTCGGCGTCGCTTTTTTTTCGCGCAAAGCGCCCTGCCATGCGGCTTCCCGGGTTTCGTCCCCCGATGATCGCAGCGAAAAAAGCGTCCCTTTACGCCCGGTCCGAATGGCCGCTAAGCTGAGGGCAAGCTTCTTGCTGCGGCAGCCCGCCGCGGAAGGGGGCAACCGGAAAGGGGGAGTTCGGCTTGGCGCGAGGCAGCCGGCTGCTGGCCGCCCTGAGCAAGCATCGGGCGCTGTACCTGCTCATGCTGCCGGGAGTGCTTTATTACATCATCTTCAAGTACGTTCCCATGTACGGCATCGTCATCGCGTTTCAGGATTTCTCCATCGGCCGAGGCATCCTCGGCAGCGAGTGGGTCGGCTTCAAGCATTTCGTCGACTTCTTCTACTATACGCCGGACGCCTGGAAGCTGATCCGCAACACGATCCTGCTCAACGTCTACGATCTGATCTTCCATTTCCCGCTGCCGATCCTGCTCGCGGTGCTGTTCCACGAGCTGCGCAGCGCCCGCTTCCGGCGCATCGTCCAGAGCATCAGCTACATGCCGCACTTCCTGTCCACCGTCGTCATCGCCGGCATCCTCGTCACGTTCCTGTCGCCGACGACCGGCATCGTGAACGCGCTGCTCGTGCAGCTGCTCGGCCTGGAGCCGATCGCCTTCCTCGGCATGCCGGAGTGGTTCCGGACCGTCTATGTCGGCTCGGAGATCTGGCAGAAGCTCGGCTGGGGCACGATCCTCTACATGGCGGCGATCGCGGGCATCGATCCTGCGCTCTACGAGGCGGCCAAGATCGACGGCGCGAGCCGCTTCCAGCAGATCCGCCACATCACGCTGCGCGGGATGGTGCCGATCATGATCGTGCTGTTCGTGCTCACGCTCGGCAACTTCATGGATGCGAGCTTCCAGAAGATCCTGCTGCTGTACAATTCGATGAACTACGAGACTTCCGATGTCATCAACACATTCGTCTACCGCCGCGGCATCCTCGATGCCGACTTCAGCTTCGCGACCGCCGTCGGGCTGTTCCAGTCGGCGATCGGCTTCGTGCTCGTCGTCGCGGCCAACCGCTTCGTGCGGAAGCATTCGGACACGAGTCTGTGGTAAGGAGGAGCAAGCTGCCGTGAAAATCAAGCAAAGCCTCGCCTCGCGGCTGTTCGACGCCTTCAACGTCGTCGTCATGCTGCTGCTGGCCGCCGTCATGCTCTATCCGATGCTCTACGTCTTCTCCGCCTCGATCTCGGACAACGCGCTCGTCGCCAGCGGCCAGGTGCTGCTCTGGCCGAGGCGCATCACCTGGATCGCCTACGAGCAGCTCGTCGCCCGTTCGGAGCTGTGGACGAGCTATTGGAATACGATCCGCTACACGGCGGTCTTCGTCGTGCTCACGCTGCTGGCGACCGCCGCGATGGCGTACCCGCTGTCCAAGCGCTGGCTGCCGGGCCGCAGGACGATCCTGCTGCTGGCCGCCTTCACGCTGCTGTTCAGCGGCGGTATCATCCCGACCTTCCTCGTCGTCCAGAAGCTCGGCCTGCTCGACTCGATCTGGGCGATCGTGCTGCCGCCGCTCATCAGCACCTGGTATCTGTTCATCATGCGGACGTTTTTCGAAGCGATGCCGGAGGAGCTGGAGGACGCCGCGCGCATCGACGGCTGCGGTCCGCTGCAGGTGCTGCTGCGGATCGTCATGCCGCTCTCGATGCCGGTCATGGTGACGATCGGCCTCTTCAGCGCCGTCAACCAGTGGAATTCGTTCTTCGACGCGCTCATCTATCTGAACGACCGCGGACGCTATCCGCTGCAGCTCATGCTGCGCAACATCCTCATCGCCGGCGAGACGGTGCAGGGCGAGGGCGACCTGTCCCATCTGGAGACGACCAAGTACGCCATGATCATGCTGGCGACCGTGCCGATCCTGTGCGTCTATCCGTTCACGCAGAAGTATTTCGTGCAGGGCGCCATGATCGGCGGCATCAAAGGCTGAGCCTATTTCAAGAAGGGGGCAACCATTCATGAAGTCGAGTTCGACACGCATGGCGCTGCTGCTTGCCGCGGCGCTTGCCGCAAGCGCCTTGAGCGGCTGCAGCGGAGAGGGCGAGGAGAAGACGGACGGACCGATCTCCTACAGCTGGCTCGTCTACGACCGGCCGGAGGGCAAGGTGCGGTCCGACTGGGAGATTTTCAAGGAGATCGAGGCGAAGACGGGCGTGAAGCCCGAGTTCCAGATCGTCAGCCAGGAAGGGCTCGCCGAGAAGAAGCAGATCATGATCGCCACCAATACGGTGACCGACTTCATTCAGGTGACCAACCAGGAGGGCCGCGAGAACGGCCCGGAAAAGGTGTTCCTCAACCTCGCCGACTATCTCGACGAGGCGCCGAACCTGAAGGCGTTCTACGAGAAGTACCCCGAGGCGAAGGCGGTGGCGACCGGAGCGGACGGCGGCATCTACACGGTGCCGGTGCTGGAGGGCGACGCGGAGGGCAAGGGCTTCAACTTCATCTGGTACACGCGCAAGGACCTCATGGACAAGCACGGCCTTCAGGCGCCGGGCACGCTGGACGAGTTCTATGCGCTGCTGAAGTCGCTCAAGGAAAAGGAGCCGAACAGCTATCCGCTCATCACGAGCGCGATCACGGGCGACACCGGCCTGTATACGGTGTTCGGACGCATGTTCACCGGCATCGAGGGCTATTTCAACCTCGACCCCGAATCGGGCGACTACGCGTTCGCTCCGTATCGCGACGGCTACAAGGAGATGATCCGGTTCCTGAACAAGCTGTACGCCGAGAAGCTGCTCGATCCCGAGTATGCGATCCTGACGCCGGCGCAGTGGGAGGAGCGGCTGCTGCGGGGTCAATCCAGCGTCACGTACTTCTGGAAAGCGGACCGCGAGACGCTGATCGACAAAGGCAAGCAGGCCGGCACGGCCTCGTTCGAGCTCGGGGCGATGCCGATGTTCGCCGCGGACGGCGTCAAGCCGTACCAGTTCTCGCGTCCGGTCGTCGGCGCGGTCGGCCGGGCGATCTCCGCCAAGGTCAAGGACAAGGAGCGGGCGGTCAAGTTCCTCGACTATCTCGCCGGAGAAGAGGGGAGCGACTACCTGTCGCTCGGCATCGAGGGCAAGACGTATGAGCTGGCGGACGGAGCGCCGGTGTACAATAAGGACTTCGGCCCGTCGCCGTTCACGACGCTGCGCAAGGACTGGGGCGTCTGGTACGACATGATCACGCTCAACAACGCCAAGTCCCGCGCCGCGTGGGAGGCAGGCTTGAGCGACCAGGCCAAGGCGATCAACGAGTCGTATGCCTCGTTCATCGTGCCGGCGCCCAAGCAGATCGTCAAGACGCAGGAGGAGCTGGAGCTCGAGAAGTCCAAGCTGACGAACCTGACCAAGCATATCGATCAGAAGCTGACTGAGTTCATCACCGGCAAGACGCCGATGACCGACGAGGCGTTCGCCCAGTTCACGGACCAGCTCAAGAAGCTCGGCGCCGACGAGCTGCTCGCCATGTACCAGACCGCCTACGACCGCACCTACGGAGGAGGCTGAGCGATGGCCGCGAACGCAGCCTATCCGATCATCGACGCCGACATCCACAACGAGCAGGAGGACCGGGCGCTGCTGCCCTATCTGCCCGAGCCGTGGCGCTCGCGCGTGGCGGGCTCCGGCATCGGCTACGCGATGTCGGGCTACTGGTCGCCGGTCGGCGTCATGCGCAAGGACGCGCTGCCGCCGAACGGCGCGCGCGCCGGCTCCGTGCCTGAGCTGATCGTCGAGCAGCTGATCGAGCCTTTTCAGGTCGAGGCGGCCGTCCTCACCGGCGTCGTCTACAACATCTCGACGACCCATGATCCCGACTATGCCGCCGCCATTTGCAGCGCGTACAACGATTATGTCGCGCACGAGTGGCTCGGCAAGCATCCGAGCTTCAAGGCGGCGATCGCCGTCTCGACGCTCGATCCGGAGCTGGCCGCGCGCGAGATCGACCGTCTCGCCGGCCATCCCGGCTTCGTCGAGGTCATCATCTCCAGCGCCGCGAGATTTCCGCTCGGCCAGCGCTATTACCACCCGATCTACGCGGCCTGCGAGCGGGCGGGACTGCCGCTGGCCGTCCACCCGGGCGCGGAGGGCGGCGGACTGTCGACGGCTCCGACGGCGGCCGGCTATCCGAGCCGCTATCTCGAGTGGCATACGAACCTGTCGCAGATGTTCATGGCCCATCTCGTCAGCTTCGTCTGCGAGGGCGTCTTCGTCAAGTTCCCGGGCCTGAAGCTCGTGCTCGTCGAAGGCGGCGTCGCCTGGCTCGCTCCGCTGCTGTGGCGGCTCGACAAGAACTACAAGGCGCTCCGCTCGACGGTGCCTTGGCTGACGCGCCTGCCGAGCGAGTACGTCCGCGACCACTGCTATCTGACGACGCAGCCGATCGAGGAGCCGGACAACCCGCAGCATCTGGCCGATCTGTTCAACATGATGGATGCCGAGAACATGCTGCTCTACTCCAGCGACTATCCGCATTGGGACTTCGACGCGCCGGACAAGATCCTGCGCAAGCTGAAGCCCGAGGCGAGGCGCAAGGTGTTCTACGACAACGCGCGCCAGCTGTACCGGCTTGGATGACCGGCGAGGGAGGAGGGAAGCCAATGACCGTGCATGTCGTCCTCCGCGAGGAGGAGCTGGCCGTCGGCGAAGCCCGGCTCGTCGCGGTCGGCGAGCGGGAGCTCGTCGTCTACCGGCTGCAGGACGGCTTTTATGCGCTGAACAACTACTGCCCGCATCAAGGCGCGCCGATGCTTGCCGGCCGCGTGGGCGGCACGAACGCTCCGTCGGACGTGTACTGCTACCGCTATGACCGCGACGGCGAGATCGTCCGCTGTCCTTGGCATGGCTGGGAGTTCGACATCAAGTCCGGCCGCTCGCTGTTCAGCGAGCGCGTCCGGGTGAGGTCGTACCCCGTCGTCGTCGAGGACGGGAAGGTCGGGATCCGGATCTAGATGTAGCTTGGATGCACAGCTGGAGCGGAAAATCATTGAAGGCTTCGGAATATCGCGGCTCGCTGCCGCCGCAAAGCCCCCCGGATGATCCCGAGGAGGGCTTTTCGCTTTGGCGGTCGGACTCATGCCGCTTCCCGGCTTCTCTTCTTGGCCGCGAGCAGCTGGGACTTCAGCTCCGGGAGCCGCAGCAGCACGATGCCGGCCAGGACGATCAGCGAGCCTGCGGCGGTGAAGCCGCTCAGCCGCTCGCCGTACAGCGCGGCTCCGAGCCCGAGCGCCAGCGCCGGCGAGACGTAGAGCCAGGTGGACGGGAAAAAGGCGTTCGTCGCGCGGATCAGCCAAGCGAACAGGCTGTGGCCGAGCATCGAGCCGATGACGATCAGATAAAGCAGCGAGGCAAGCGCCGGCAGCGGCTCGACGGCGGACGGATCGATCCGCTCCGTGAGCAGGGACAGCAGCGCCATGCCGGCGCCGCCGGCCAGCATCTGGCCTCCATTGAGCGCGATCGGAGACAGCGCCGGCTCCTTCGTCAGCAGCCGGCGCTGCAGCAGGCTGCCGGAGGCATACCCGATCTGTCCGAGCAGCACGAGCGCAGCCGAGAGCAGCCAGAGCCGGTCCGGATGGACCGCCGCCAAGCTCGGCAGCAGCAGGACGACGACGCCGGCGAAGCTGACGAGCGCGCCGCGCCGCTCCAGCTTCGTCGAGCGCTTTTTCCAGAAGACGGACTGCAGCAGGAGGACCGCGATCGGCGCGGTGGCCGACAGGACGGCGGCCGTGCCGGAGTCGAGATGCTGCTCCGCCCAGTAGAGCGTCGCGAACGTGACGAACGTGCTGCCGCAGCCGATGAGCCAGGTTTCCTTGCGCGCGAGCAGGCCGAAGGAAGGCTTGCCGCGCAGGCGCAGTCCGAGCAGCAGCAGCGCGCCGGCGGCGAAAAACCGGAGGCTGGCCGACAAAAGCGGCGGCAGTCCGGCATCCACGCCGAGCTTGATGACGAGAAAGGTCGTGCCGAAGATGGCGCACATGAGAGAGTAGAGCAGAACGACCATGAGGAAAAGCCTCCTTTTGGCCACCATCATACGATTGACAAACCGACCAGATGGAGCAATAGTAGAACAGATGAAGGCGGTGATCGGGAGGGATGGCGGATGCGTCCTGCGTGGACGGCCGATGGAATCGGCTCCAAAGGAAAGAGAGTGGAGGAGGCGCTGCGCAGCGGGCTCCGTCATGGCCGCTGGGCGGCGGGAGAAAAGATTCCGTCGGTGAGGACGATGGCGGAGGAGCTCGGCGTGCATCGCTTGACCGTGCTCAAAGGCTATCGGCTGCTGGAGGAGGAGGGGCTGCTCGAAGCGAGCTATCGGAGCGGCTATTACGTCCGCGCGGAAGTGCCTGCCGGCGAGGCGGCGGGCAGCGGCGTCCGCTGGAGCTATGGCGCGGGAACGGCCTGCGGAGCCGAGAGCCGGCTGTCGGACATCCATCGGCGGGCGGTCCGCTACCGGATGTCCGAGGCGCTGCTCGATCCGACGCTGCTGCCGAACCGTTTCCTCGCCCGGCACGCTCAGGAGGTCATCGCGAGCCAGCCGCTGCTGCTCAGCACGTACTCCACGGTCATGGGAGACGGGGAGCTGAGGGAGGCGATGGCGGGCTATATGCAGGACCGGCGGCTGGAGCTGTCGGCCGAGGAGCTGATGGTGACGACCGGCGCCCAGCAAGGGATGGATCTGGCGTTCCGGGCGCTTTTGCAGCCGGGCGACAAAGCCTTGATCGAGCGGCCGACCTACAGTCCGGCCATCGACATGCTGCGCCAGCTCGGCGTCCGCATGCTGCCGGTCGAGATCCGGCCGGACGGCTATGACCTGGATAGGGTCGAGAAGCTGATGGCCGCGGAGCGGCCCAAGCTGTTCTACCTCAACCCGACGTACCACAATCCGACGGGCTACACCGTGCCGGTCCGGCAGCGCAAGGCGCTGCTCGAGCTGGCCGAGCGCTACCGCTGCATCCTCATCGAGGACGAGGCCTACTCGGACCTTTATTTCCACGAGCCGCCGCCTGCGCCGTTGTTCGCTTACGATACCGAAGGCTGGGTCGTCTATTTGCGCTCCTACAGCAAATACATCGCGCCCGGGCTGCGGATCGCCTTTCTCGCGGCGAGGCCGCCGCTCCTGGCGGCGATCCGTCCGCTCAAGGCGCTGGCGGACGGCGGCACGCCGCTGCTCGGGCAGAAGCTGTTCCAGTCGTTCTTCTTTTCGCACCGGATGCAGGAGCATCTGGCCAAGCTGCGCGTCGCCGTCTCGATGCGCAAGGAAGCGATGGAGCAGGCGCTGTCCGCATCCGGCTGGAGCTGGGAAAGTCCCGCCGGCGGACTCAATCTGTGGGTGCGGCTGCCGGAGGGCATGCAGGCCTCGCGGCTGCTGGAGCGCAGCCTGGAGCTGTCCGCCGCCTTCGTCCCGGGACCGATCTGCGATCCGCTGGACGCGATGCAGGACCGGATCCGGCTCAGCTACTCGCTGCTCGACGAGCGCCGGCTGGCCGAAGGACTCGCCCGAGTCCTCGAGGCGGCGGAGGGGATGGGATAGGCAGATGGCCTCTCTCCCGATGCGGCGAGATCCAGCCGTTCTATACCTCGTACGGCTTCGCCCGCCACGAGGGGATGACCGGCATGTTCGGCGTCATGCGGCACGGAAAGCTGGGCTAGCCGGTCTCGCCGCCGCCATGCCCTCGAGCGAAACCGCTGGTTTCGGCCTTGGCCGATCGCAGCGGTTTTTTGGCATTCCCTCTCCTCCATAACGTTAACAAAAATATAAATTGTATTCGAGATATTGAACATTTTTAAAGAATAGGGTTAAATGAAAGGGTGACTCATTCATGAAGTTGTTAACTAATTAATAACGGTATTTATATGAAGACGAGGTGAAGCGGTTATGACGACAAAAAACAAAGCTTCGATGATCGTGGACAAGGATTTTCGAGTCGGCGAGGTGGACAAGCGCATTTACGGCTCCTTTATCGAGCATCTGGGACGGGCCGTATACGGCGGCATCTATGAGCCGGATCATCCGGGGGCGGATGAGCAGGGCTTCCGCAGCGACGTGCTGGAGCTGGTCAAAGGGCTGGACGTGCCGATCGTCCGTTATCCGGGCGGCAACTTCGTCTCCGGCTACAACTGGGAGGACGGAGTCGGGCCGAAGGAGCTGCGTCCGCGCAAGCTGGATCTCGCCTGGCGCACGGTCGAGCCGAACTGGGTCGGCTTGAACGAATTCATGGACTGGTGCAAAAAAGCCAACACCGAGGCAATGATGGCGGTGAACCTCGGCACGCGCGGTCCCGACGAGGCGCGGAACCTGCTCGAGTACGCCAACCATCCGGCCGGCTCCTATTGGAGCGACCTGCGCGCGAGCCACGGCTATGCCAAGCCGCATGCGATCAAGACCTGGTGCCTCGGCAACGAGATGGACGGCCCGTGGCAGATGGGCAGCAAGACGGCCTACGAATACGGCCGCATCGCCAATGAAGCGGCGAAGGTGATGCGCTGGACGGACCCGACGATCGAGCTCGTCGCCTGCGGCAGCTCGAGCATCCAGATGGCGACCTATCCGGAATGGGAAGCGACCGTGCTGGAGCAGGCCTACGAGAACGTCGACTATCTCTCGCTTCACCAATACTACGGCAACCGGGACGGCGACACCGCCAACTTCCTCGCCCAGTCGGTCGGCATGGACAGCTTCATCCATACGGTCATCTCGGTATGCGACTACATCCAGGCCAAAAAGCGCGGCAAGAAGAAGATCCACCTGTCGTTCGACGAATGGAACGTCTGGTTCCACTCCAACGAGCAGGACAGCAAGCTGGAGCCATGGACGATCGCGCCTCCGCAGCTGGAGGACATCTACAACCATGAAGACGCCCTGCTCGTCGGCTGCATGCTGATCAGCCTGCTGAAGCGCGCGGACCGGGTGAAGATGGCCTGCATGGCGCAGCTCGTCAACGTCATCGCGCCGATCATGACGGAGAATGGCGGCGCGGCGTGGAAGCAGACGATCTATTATCCGTACATGCATGCGAGCGTGTTCGGACGCGGCACCGTGCTCGTGCCGCTGGTGAAGTCGCCGAAGTACGACTCGAAGGACTTCACGGACGTCCCTTACCTCGAATCGGTCGCCGTCTACAACGAGCAGCTCGGCGAGGTGACGGTGTTTGCCGTCAACCGCCATCTGGACGAGGAGCTGCCGTTCGAGATCGACCTGCGCAGCTTCGAGCAGAGCCGGGTCATCGAGCATATCGTGCTGGAAAGCGACGATTTGAAAGCGGTGAATACGGCGAAGGAGCCGAACCGCGTCAAGCCGCATGTCGGCGGCAATGCCGCCCAGACGGACGCAGGCAAAATCGAAGCGACGCTGCCGAAGGCGTCCTGGAACGTCATCCGCGTCAAGATCGGATAAGCAAAAGAAAAGGCAAAGCCCGCCGAGCTGCATGCAGACCGGCGGGTTTTTTGTCTTTCATTCGTCCATCGTCTGCGCCGCCCGCTGCGGCTGGCGATGCGATTTTTTTGCAACTGCGCCGGAGCGGATGCCACTCTTTTGCCGGACTTGCACTTTTTGGGAAAGCTGGGCCGGCGTCGCGAGCTCCGCGCTTCATCCTTCTTCAAAAATGTCTCATTGCCGGAAAATCGAGGACCTCTGCATAATAGGGCCAGCGCTCTCGAGGCGAGCATGCGATCATAGCGAAGAAGGAGGTGGGAGAAACGATGAAGCAGGCCATAGAAAGAGGGAAGCCGCCTCAAGCGGCTGGAGAGGCGGCCTATCGGCCGTCCCTTGCCATCCGGCTGCGGCGGGACAAGTGGCTTTACTTGTTGCTGCTTCCAGGCTTGCTGTATTTTGCCCTCTTCAAATATGTGCCGATGTGGGGCATCCTGCTTGCTTTCAAGAACTACCAGCCGTTCACCGGCTTTTGGAAAAGCGAGTGGGTCGGACTGGAGCATTTCCGCCTGTTCTTCGCCAATCCGGAGTTTTTCCTGCTGTTGCAGAACACGCTCATCCTGTCCTTTCTGAATCTGGTCTTCTTTTTCCCCGCTCCGATCGTGCTGGCGCTGCTGCTGAACGAAGTCCGGCGGGCTCTGTTCAAAAGAGTCGTCCAGACGATGATCTACATCCCGCATTTCATCTCCATGGTCATCGTCGCGAGCCTGACCTACGTCTTCCTGACGACGGAAGGAGGGCCGGTCAATGAGCTGCTGCTCCAGCATACGGGCGAGAAGATCGCCTTTTTGTCCGATCCGGACTGGTTCCGGCCGATCATCCTGCTGCAGACGATATGGAAGGAATGCGGCTGGGGAACGATCATCTTTCTGGCAGCGCTTTCTGCTGTCGATGTCGAGCAGTACGAGGCGGCGACGATCGACGGAGCGAACCGCTGGAAGCAGATCTGGCACATCACGCTGCCTGCGATCCGCAGCACGATCGTCATCCTGCTCATCCTGCGAATGGGCAGCGTGCTCGACAACGGCTTCGAGCAGATCTATCTGATGCTGAATCCGCTCAACCGCTCGGCCGCGGAAGTGTTCGACACCTACGTCTATGCGATGGGCATCACGCAAGGCGCGTTCAGCTACAGCACGGCGGTCGGCCTGTTCAAGTCCGTCGTCGGCATCATCCTCGTGCTGGGGACGAACTGGCTGGCCAAAAAATTCGGCGAGTCCGGCCTTTATTGATTCGAAAGGAGATCGGAAGCCATGTCCAAACGCAACCGCAGCATCGCCGGGACGATCTTCGACGCGGCAAACATCATCTTCCTGACCGCATGCGCCTTGGCGGCCGTGCTGCCCTTCGTGTATGTCGTCGCCGGCTCGTTTGCCTCGGACGCGGAGCTGACGAGCCGAGCGGTCTTCTTCATTCCGGAATCGCTCACGCTCGATGCCTACAAGTTCATCTTCTCGACGGACACGATCATGCAGAGCATCGGCGTATCGGTCTACGTCACCGTCATCGGCACGGCAGTCAATCTGTTCTTCACCGTGACGATGGCCTACGCCCTCGCCCGCAGAGGGTTGTGGGGGAGGAATTTCGTGCTGAACCTCGTCATCTTTTCGATGCTGTTCGGCGGCGGCATGATTCCGACTTACCTCGTCGTTCGGGGGCTGCATCTGCTTGATTCCCTCTGGTCGCTCATGCTGCCTGGCGCGATCAGCGCGTTCAACCTGATCATCGTCAAAAATTTCTTCCAGGAAATCCCGAAAGAGATCGAGGATGCAGGCCGCATCGACGGCTGCACGGAGCTCGGCCTGCTCGGCCGCATCGTCTTGCCCTTGTCGATGCCGGTGCTCGCCACCTTCACGCTGTTTTATGCCGTCGGCCATTGGAACGACTTTTTCGGGGCGCTGCTCTACATCAACGATCCGCAAAAATGGCCGCTGCAGGTCATGCTGCGCCAGATCGTCCTCTTATCTCAGGCTGCTGCCGGAGACATGAACTCGATGGATCCGAGCTTCGTCGCTCCGCCGGACCAGTCGATCAAGATGGCCGTCATCGTCGTCGGTACGATTCCGATCCTATGCGTCTACCCGTTCCTGCAAAAGCACTTCGCCAAAGGCGTCCTGCTCGGTTCCGTCAAAGGCTGAGCCATTCCCGTTCCAGGAGGAGATCACAATGAAAAAATCGACGCTCGCCGGTTCCGCTTCCCGGCTTGTGCTGCTCAGTTCCGTCTTCGCCGCCGCTATGGCAGGCTGCGCGTCCGACAGCAGCGGCAACGAGCCTGCCGCTTCCGCTCCGCCTGCCGCCAGCGGCTCTCCGAACGCATCGCCGACCGCGGACAAGCCGCTGGCGCTGAGCATCATGCTGCCGATTTTCAAGACGAATTTTCCGAAGGACGATAGTCCGGTCGCGGCCGAGCTGGAGAAGCGGACGAACACCGACATCCACTTCCAATGGGTGCCGAACGCCTCGTACGGCGACAAGTTCAACATTACGCTCGCCTCGGGCAACTTGCCGAGCATCCTCTACGTGCCCGATGTGAAAGGCCCGAGCTTCGTCAACGCCGTCAAAGCGGGCGCGTTCTGGGACGTGACCGACAAGCTGAAAAAGTATCCGAATCTGAGCCAATCCGATCCGGTCATCCTCAAAAACGCCTCGATCGACGGCCGCAATTACGGCGTGTACCGAGGCCGCGAGATCGGCCGCAACGGCGTCTACTACCGCCAGGACTGGCTGGAAAGCGTCGGGCTGCAGCAGCCGACGACGATCGATGAGTTCTACGAAATGCTGAAAGCGTTTACTGAAAAAGATCCGGACGGCAACGGCAAGCACGATACGTACGGCCTCGTCATGGTGAAATGGGCGCCGGCGTGGGGGGCGGGCTTCGATCAGATCAAGCTCTGGTTCGGCGCGCCGAACAACTGGGGGACTAAGGACGGCCAGCTGACGCCGGACTTCATGTACGACGAATACTTCGAAGCGCTCAAGTTCATGAAAAAGCTGTACGACGAGAAGCTCGTCAACCAGGACTTTGCCGTCATGGACTCCGCGAAGTGGACCGATCCGATCGTCAATGGCCAGGCCGGCGTGATCATCGACGTCGTGGACGGGGCTGCCCGCGCCGACCTGCGGATTCATGACGCGCTCGCCGCAGCCGGCAAGGAGGACAAACGAGAGCATTACATGGATGTGTTCGGCGCGGTCAAAAGCCCCGACGGCTCGATCCGCACGCTGCCGACGGCCGGGTTCTCAGGCTTGCTGGCGATACCGAAGTCGAGCGTAAAAACGGAGGAGGAGGTCGACAAGGTGCTGGCCTTCCTGGATGCGCTGAACGAGCCGGAAAACCTGACGCTCGTCGGATCCGGTCTCGAAGGCGTGCATTATACAAAATTGGAGGACAATACGATCCAGCCGTCCGACGACAGCGCGCTGCTGGAGTCCGAGGTCGAGGGACTCAACCAGATGGCGCCGTTCACGCCTGCGACCAACCTCGGACTGGACGTAAAGCAGACGCCGCTGCGCAAGAAACAGTCCGAGGTGATGGCGAAAAATCGGGAGACGATCGTAGCCGACCCGTCCGCTCCGTTCATCTCCGCCGTATACTCCCAGAAGGGCCAGCAGCTCGGCAACATCATCAATGACGCGCGCATCAAGTTCATCGTCGGCCAGATCGACGAGAAGGGCTGGAAAGAGGCCATCGAGCTGTGGAAAAAATCCGGCGGCGACGACTATGTGAAAGAGATCAACGATCTCTACGCTGCTGCAAATTAAAGCGAAAGCGACACCGGGCCGTCTGCATCGAGAACACGATGTAGACGGCTTTTTAACGGAAAAAGTCGGTTTTCAAACTGGTTCATCCAGGCCGTTCCGGTTATGCTGGATGCATCTTCTGGCCGGGCGTTTTTGAATCCGCTTACAAAAAAGTAGGGGGCGAAAGAGTGCAGGGGAGAACGATTGCCGCTCGTCTAACGCGAGGCGCAGGCAGCTATTATCGGAAAAGCCTGATTCTGCTTCTCGTCGTCGCAAGCATACCCGGCATCATCACGAGCGTATTGGTGTATGCGATGGCGGGAGGGAATCTCGAGAAGGAGCTGCTCCAGCAGCATGTCGGCCAGATCGAGCAGCGGGCGCGCACGATGGACGCGCAGCTTGCGAATCTGGAAATGATGCTGTCGCACTGGGCATTCGACACCCGATTCGACTATTCGCTGCAGGATCATGACTTCGTCCGCGACTTCATCCGGACCCGCGACTTGACGAGCACGCTGCTCGTCATGCAAGGCTCGAACGCCATGATCGGCAACGTCAGCCTCTACTTGCAGGGCGAGCAGCCGATCTTGTTCGATCCGGAGTATTCCTCGCTGCAGGATGAACGTGTGATCGGTCTTTACGACAGCTTGCTGGCAAACAGGAACAAGACGACGTACTGGACGCAGCTCGCCTTTGATCCGGCCAAGCCTCAGCAGCGGGAGCTGGCCTTCGTCCATCCAATTCCCGGAAGCAGCCTGAAGCCGTTCGGCGCGCTCGTCGCCCGGCTGGACCGCGAGCAGGTGGCGGAAGCGCTGCTGGCGCTCGCTCCCTATGATGACGGCGACAACTTCCTGGTCGGCGCGGACGGCGGCCTGTTCGTCTCCGCTCACGGCCATGCCGCGGACTCGCCGTTCATTGCGGCGCTGAGGGCTCGGATCTCGACGGATGACGGAGGGACAGGCTCTTTTCTTTTGGATTGGGACGGCAGGACGTACGCGGTTACATCCGGACAGTTTGGACGCATCATGGACCCGTGGATGTATGTATCCGCCTCGCCGATCACGACGATCACCGCTCCGGTCGTATTCGTCTCCAGAATCATCCTCGGCGTCAGCGTCAGCGCGCTGCTGCTCGGACTGCTGCTCGCCTGGCTCGCTTCCGGCCGGATCTATTCGCCGATCAAGCGGCTGATGGGCAGCCTCATTCCGCATGGCGGACAAGGAGAGGCGAGGGAGGACGAGTTCACGCTGATCGAAAGGCATTGGCGCGACCTGAGCCGCGAAAGCCGCGAGCTGAACGCCAGGCTGACCGAGCAATTGCCCTACGTCAAGGAGAGCTTCCTGCATCAGCTGCTGCAAGGCTATCTTTACGCCTACTCGGAAGAGGATCTGCTCTCGCGCCTGGAACGGTACAAATGGGACGTCCGCAACAGGCAGTTCATCGTGCTGTACGTGCAGCTGAGCGGCATCGCCAGCTTGGAGGGCAAGTTCAAGCAAGGGGACGAAGGGCTGGTGACATTCGCCTCGGTCAACATCATCGACGAGACGGCCGCGCGGTACTTCGAGCAGTACAACGCGATCAACTTCCATGATCTCGGCTCGGGGCTGCTGCTGATCCTGCCCGAGGGGGGATCGTTCGCAGCGAAGATCCGATCGTTCTGCGAAGAATTGATGCAGTCCGTCAACCGCCTGCTCCATCTGAACGTGACGGTCGCGATCAGCCGCTCCATGATGCGGGCGAGCGACGTTCCGCGCGCCTTCGAAGCGGTGAAGCAAGCGGCCAGCTTCCGCAACTTCGACGATGCGAACCAGGTCATCGACATGGAGCAGTCGGACTGGGAGGGCTCGCCGGCGCCGACCTATCCGTTCGCGCTGGAGCGCGAGCTGCTGCAGGCGCTGCGCGCCGGGCAGGCGGCGGACGCCAAGACGCTGCTGGGCGAGTTCCAGCAATCGCTTTCGGTGGCGGGAGCGAAGGCGATCGACGTCCACCAAGGCATGCTGCAGCTGCTCGGCTCGGTCCAGCACGCGATTCTCGCTTCCGGCATCCAGCCGAGTCGGTTGTACAAGGGAGCCAATCTGTACGAGCAGCTGTCGCAGATCAAGGAGCCCGAGCATGCCTGCGAATGGTTTTCGGCCAAAGTGTTCGAGCCGTACCTCCGAGAGATGGAAACCCGATCGAATGGCCAGACGAGACGCCTGATCGAGCAAGCGGTGCTTTTCCTGCAGCGGAATTACATGCGCGACATTTCGCTCGATCATTGCGCCGACCATATCGGCACCAATCCATTTTTCCTCAGCAAATCGTTCAAGCAGGTGACCGGCGTGAATTTCATCGATTACTTGACCGGGCTGCGGGTCGACAAGGCGAAGGAGCTGCTGCGCGAGTCCGAGCTGAAAATCCAGGACATCGCCGAGCAGGTCGGCTATCAGCACAGCTATTTCAACCGCATCTTCAAAAAGCTGGAGGGCATGACGCCAACGCGCTACCGCATGTTGAGCCGGCCGGAGTGACGCGTCACCTGGCAGGCAAGGCGAAGCCGATCGGCGAGGCCGGCCGGCAAAAAAGTGCTAGCCCGGGCTGGACGGTGCAAGGAGCCTGCGCGCCTCCTGCAAGATTGTCCGATTGCCGGGAAAACAGGCGCCGATATAATGAAACCGTCTGCAAACTATCTCGGCAGGAGATGAGGCTATGAGCGGTACGACGAAGGCATGTTTACGCTGGCTGAAGGAAGCGCCTGTTTTGCCCGCAGGAGTCGCATGGGGAATGCCGTGGAAGGAAGGGGAGCTGAGGCGCGGCGAGGAGCTGGCGCTGGAGTCGGGGGACGGCAGCGCTCCGCCAGCGCTGCAAAGCTGGCCGGCCGCCTACTGGCCGGACGGCAGCGTCAAATGGACGGCGCATGCGGCGGCCTTTCCCGCCGATGCGGCGGCCGAATATTCCGTTCGGCGCGGATCGGCGCGAACGATGGCCGCTGCTCCGGCGCTGAGCGTGACGGAGACGGAGGAGCATGTCGATGTCGATACGGGCGTCATTTCGTTCCGGGTTCCGAAGACAGGAAGCGCAATCATCGACGGCATCTTCCGGAATGGCGTGCCGATCGGCGGGAGGGCTGAGCTGATCGCCATGCGGGAAACGAGGAGCGAGCTGTCCGGAAGCAGGACGTATCGGCAAGAACGCTTTCGGTCGCGGATCGCCAGGGTGGAGCTGGAGCAGCAAGGGCCGGCGCGGGCCGTCCTGAAGCTGTCCGGTCGGCATCGGGCCGACGACGGGCCGGCCGGGCCGGCCAGCACGGGCGAGTGGCTGCCGTTCTCGCTGCGGCTGTACGCCTACGCGGGGCTCGAGACGATCCGGATCGTGCACACGTTCTTTTACGACGGCAATCCGAGCCAGGACTTCGTCAAAGGGCTCGGAATTCGCTTCTCCGTGCCGATGCGTGGACCTCACTACAACCGCCATGTCCGCTTCGCCGGAGACAGCGGATTCTGGAGCGAAGCCGCCAAGACGCTGCATACGCGCCGTACGAAAGGCCCTTATTTGGAGCTGTTCGAGCGGCAGCTGAGAGGGGAATGGCTGCTCGAGGAGCAAGTGAACGACGGTTATTTTCTCGGGCTGCTCGAGGAATCCGCCTCCTGGGACAGCTTCAAGCTGACGCAGCACTCGGCCGACAGCTATCGGATGCTCAAGCGCACCAAGCCGGGCTGCAGCTGGATCAAGGCGGCGGAAGGACGCCGCGCTCGCGGCGTCGTCTACGCAGGCAGCCGAGGCGGCGGCCTCGCGGCAACGATGCGCGACTTCTGGCGCAAGCATCCTTCCGCCCTCGAAGTCGAGGGGATGCTCGGCGCGGAGGCGGCGCTGACCGCCTGGTTCTGGTCACCGGACGCCCCTGCCATGGACATGCGCCATTACGACACTGAGACGCATGTCGAGTCTTCCTACGAAGGCGCCGAGGAAATGCGGGCGACGCCGTACGGCGTCGCCAATACGAACGAGCTGACGCTGTGGGGCTGCGCGTCCACGCCGACGCCCGAGCGGCTCGAGCGGCTGGCGGAACACAACGAGTCGCCGCCGCAGCTGGCATGCGAGCCGGAGCATTTCCACCGTCAAGGCGCCTTCGGCATCTGGAGCCTGCCCGACCGCGGTACGGAGGCCAAAGCGCATCTGGAGCGGCAGCTGGACGGCATCATCGCGTTTTATCAGCGGGAAATCGAGCAGCGGCGCTGGTACGGCTTCTGGGACTACGGCGACTTCATGCACAGCTACGATCCCGCCCGCCATGTATGGAACTACGACCTCGGCGGCTGCGCCTGGCAGAATACGGAGCTCGTGCCGAACATGTGGCTATGGCTCATGTTCCTGCGTTCGGGCCGGGAGGACATCTTCCGCCTGGCGGAGGCGATGACGCGCCATACGAGCGAGGTGGACGTCTATCACTTTGGCGAATACGCCGGACTCGGATCGCGCCACAATGTCGTCCATTGGGGCTGTGGCTGCAAGGAGGCTCGCATCAGCATGGCCGGCCTGCATCGCTATTATTATTATCTGACCGCCGACGAGCGGATCGGCGACATGATGGAGGAAGTGAAGGATGCCGATTACACCACCGTCTCGCTCGACCCGATGAGAGCGTATTTTCCGAAAGACGAGCATCCGACGCATGCCCGCGTCGGGCCGGACTGGGCGGCGTTCAGCTCGAACTGGATGACCCGCTGGGAGCGCTTCGAGGACGCGGCTTATCGAGACAAGCTGCTGACGGGCATCGCATGCATCAAGCAGGCGAGCTTCGGCCTCATCTCCGGCCCGACGTACGGCTACGACCCGCAGACGGGCCGGCTGACGCCGCTGGGAGACGACAATTGGGGGCGCCATCTGGCGGTGTGCATGGGCGGACCGCAAGTGTGGATGGAGCTGGCCGGCATGCTGAAGGACCCGCAGTGGAACGAGATGATGGCCGACTTCGGCTTGTTCTATCATCTGCCGCAGGAGGAGAAGGATGACATCACCGGCGGGAAGATCAGCGCGAGCAGCTTCGGGCATCCCGTTCTGACGCTTGCCCTCGTCGCTTACGGAGCTTCGTACAGGCAAGAGGAGCGGACGGCCCGGCTGGCCTGGTCGTTCCTGATGGAGCATCCGTTTGCGACCGTCGATCTGGTCAACGACGCGCAGACTGTCTCTTATGTCCACGAGCTGCGAGAGATCGACTGGATGAATACGAACGAGGCTTCGCAGTGGTCGCTCAATGCGATCATTTGCCTGGAGCTGCTCGGCGATGCGCTGCCCGAGCGGCCGGCGATTCCGGGCAGCGGCGCGATTATGTTAAAGGAGAGTGGCCGATGAAACGCAGCAGACAGGAAGGAGCGGCGCGCTTGGCCGAGCTAGACATCAGCCCGGCAGGCCCGAGATGCAAGATGCTGCTCGGGGACCTGGACGCCGACGGCCGGATGGAGCTCGTGCTCGTGCAGCCCGACAACCGGCAGGATGTCCGTCATATTCCGCATCAAGTGCAATGCGTGACGGCCTTCGACCTGGACGGGAACCGGCTTTGGCAAGCCGGCAAACCGGATCCTCGAGCGGGAAGCCAGGGCTCCGACTATCCGGCCCAGGTGTACGATTGGGACGGCGACGGGCGGCTGGAGGTGCTCTGCGTCATGAACGATCGCATTGTCGTGCTGGACGGCGCGACGGGAGCGCAGAAAGCGTCTCATGAGCTGCCGTCTCCCCATGCGCATGACTGCCTGATCATCGCCAATCTGAGCGGAGGCCCGCGCGCTTCGGACCTCATCCTGAAAGACCGCTACCATAAGCTGTGGGCGATGGACAACCGATTCAACCTGCTTTGGACGTACGAGGGCAATCCGGGCCATTTTCCATGGGCTGGCGATCTGGATGGAGACGGCTTCGACGAAATCATGGCGGGATACGATCTGCTCGATCATACAGGCCGGAGGAGATGGAGCTGCAGCGGCCTCGAGGATCATGCCGACTGCATCTGGTTCGGCGATGTCGACGGAGACGGAATTCCGGAGGTTGTCGTCGGAGGCAGCGTGACGGTCATGTACAGCCGCGACGGACAGGAGCTGTGGCGGCATGCGGACTCGATCGAGTCCCAGCATATCGCGCTCGGCAAGTTCCGCCCGGAGCTTCCCGGGCTGCAGATCGCGGGACTGGACCGGCTCGTCCGGGAAGACGACGGCAAGGGGCTGAGAGGAAAGGATGCGCTGTTCCTGCTCGATTCGAGCGGCGCTCAGCTGTGGAAGGAGGACCGTCGGACCGACGGCTGGCTGACGATCGCGGAAACGCTGCAGCATTGGGAGCCGGATTCGCGGCAGGACTACATCCTCGCCTATCGGCGCGGTGGAGGCGTATGGCCGTCCCTCTACGACGGCCATATGAACGTAGTGGCGGAATTTCCGGCGGAAGGGTATGCCGTGCATGGCGATCTCGCCGGCACAGGTACGGAGCAGGTCATCGTTTACAACGATGAGAGAGCGGCGATCTTCGGCAGCGCCGCGATCGATCTGACGGCCAGGCGCCCGGGGCATGCGCTGCCCCAGCCCAAGCGCCTGTACCGCTCGACGCTTTATCCGGGCGGCGAGTGGCCAGGCTGAGCTTGGCATGCTTCAGCCGACTTGTCGAGGCCCGACAAAAACAACCAGGCACGGCTGCCGGAGCAGCCGTGCCTGGTTGCTTTTCGTTCGCGAGGGAATAGGGCCGCTTATCGACGGCTGCCCTGCAGCAGCTCCCAGCGATAGACGTATTCGAACAGGAATTCGAACGACTCGAGATGGCGCTTCGCCTCAAAGGCGTCCTTGCCCCAGGCGTAGATGCCGTGCTTGCGCAGCAGCACGCCCGGCAGGCGAGGCTGGAGCGCGTCGGTAATTTCCGGCACGATGCGCGGGATGTCGGCGTAGTTCGGTACGATCGGAATCTCGATCTGCGCTTCTTCCTCCCAAATGCCGAGCCCCTTGATGAGCTCGACGCCGGCGACCGGCACCGAGCGCCGCTCCCAGAACCACTCGGAGACGACGTTGCTGAAGACGGAATGGATATGGAAGATGGCGCCGGCTCCGGTTAGACGGTAGATCTCGCAGTGGATCAGCGTCTCGGCGGACGGCTTCAGCGCCGTCGGCTCGCTCGGCTTGCCGTTCTGGTCGACGAGCAGGAAGTCCTCCGCGGTGCGCTTCGACTTGTCCTTGCCGCTCGCCGTGACGGCGAACTGGAAGCTCCCCGGGTTGAAGTCTCCGACGCGCACCGACAGATTGCCGCTCGTGCCGGCGAACCAGCCGCGCGAGGCGAACAGCTCCTTGACCTCGGCCAGCTCGGCGTAGGCGCGCTGCTTGTCCTCCAGCTTCGCGAGATGCTCTTGAAAATCGCTCATGATTGACGCGTCCTTTCTTGATGGGCTGGCCGGCGCTCCTGCAGGTCGCGCACGACGTCATGGAACGTCGCGAACTCCTCATGCGGCAGGCCGAGCTCGCGGCACTTGGCCGTCAGCTGGGCGCGCGAGAAGACGTGATCGGCGAGCTTCGCGCCCTCGAAGTCGGTGACGCTGTCGCCGATCAGGATGCGCTCGTAGCGCTCCGCCGGAAACCGGCGCATGACCGCCGTCTTGCACATGCCGCAGCTGCCGTTCGGACAGCCGTCGTCGCATGGATGCGGCCAGACGATCTCGATGCGCTCGCCCGAGAAGTCGGCCCCGTTGCAATAGATATGGTCATGCGGGATGCCGAACGGCTCCAGCAGCGGGTAGACGAAGAAATCGATGCCGCCGCTCGTGACGTAGAAGTCGATGTCCTGCTCCCGGCAATAGGCGAGCAGCTCGCGGAAGCCGTCTCGGATGACGGCATTGGCGATCGAATAGCGGACGACCTCGTCCTTCAGCGAGGCCGGCAGGAGGCGGAACAGCGAGCCGACGCCCTCCTGGACGGAGATGCGCTGGTCGACCGTGTCCTGCACGAGCTGCTGCCAGCCGTCCGGATCGAACTGCTTGATGATCGCGACGATATTGTCGTTCTCGGTGATCGTGCCGTCGAAGTCGCAGAACAGCACTTGTTTTTTCGATTCCATGCTCATCGCTCTAAGCCTTCTTTCTCGGTTGCGGTTGCGAAATTCGCGGGGCGGATGCCGCGAAGCCTCAGGCCTCGCGCACTCCCCAGGCGTCGACGGCGGCGCGCAGCGCCTCGCGTCCCGGCTCCTGCGCCGCCTGCTGCAGCGGAATGCCCGCCATCGCGGCGTCGATCGCCTGGCGGAACGCTTGTCCGCCGGCGGCGGCGCCGCCCGGATGGCCGTGCACGCCGCCGCCGGCATTGACGACCGACTCGATGCCGAAGTCGCGCAGCAGCAGCGGCACGAGGCCGGGGTGGATGCCGGCGGACGGCACGGGGAAGCTCGTCCGCATCGGACGGGACGGGTCGAGCAGCGCCGCGGTGATCGCGAGATTCTCTTCCTTCGGCATGACGACCGAGCCATACGGAGAAGGGAAGAGCACGAGATCGGCGCCGGCGAGCCGCATCAGCTTGCCGAGCAGCAGCGGGGCGTCGATGCCGTAATGCGGCGACGGATAAAACGCGCCGGCCATCGCCGGATGGGCGGCGATCGGCACGTTCACCGACGGATCGGCCGCGAGCTCATGCAGCGCGTCGTAGCCGTAGGCGAGCGCGTTGAACAGCAGCGCGTTGGCTCCCTCGGCGATCGCGCGGCGGGCCTGGTCATGCAGCCGCGACGTCGGGCCGGTCAGGTTGACGGCGTAGAGCAGCTTCTGGCCGGTCTGCTGCGACGCCCGCCGGGCAGCCTCCATGCAGACGGCGACGCGGCGGTCGATGCCGATCTCGTCGTTCTCGAACAGGATCTCGTCGTCCTTGATCAGATCGACGCCGCCGAGAGCCTGCTGGTAGAACTGCTCCTCGAGCCCGCGCAGATCGTGGCCGATGACGGACTTGAAGATGCTCATCAGCAGCGGGCGGCCGTGGACGCCGAGCTGCTCGCGCACGCCGGCGATGCCGAATTTTGGACCGGCGAAGGCGCTCTGGAAGCCGTCGGACACGTCGAGATCGAGCAGCTTGACCCGTCCGTCCATCGACAGCTTGCCGAAGACGGTGACGAGCAGGGCAGGGATGTCGCGGCTGAAGTTGAGGTCGGGATAGGCGATGCGGATGTCGGCATGCCGGCTGCCCGGCGTGCCGTCTCCCGCATGCTCCTCGACGGAGACGACGCGGCCGAGATGCTTTTCCATCTCGGCCTTGCGCAGCTCCGGCAGATCGGTCCAGCTGCCGACCGTCAGGCCGACGGCGATGGACTGGGCTTTCTTGGCGAAGTCGGCCTTGTCGTCATGGACGCGGTACGTCGCGACGCACATGCCGGCTCGGTTCGTCGATTCAGTCACCGAGTACGCTCCTTTCCAGATCGCGTCCGATTTCGGAGGCGCGCTGCGACGATTTTTTCATCCCTTGGCGGAAATGCAGGCCGACTCCGTGCTCCTCCATGAGCGCGATCGCTGCCTGGGTCGTGCCGCCCGGGCTCGTCACCTGGCGGCGCAGCTCGGCCGGCTGCTCGCCGGTGATCCGCATCATCTCGGCGGCGCCGAGCATCGTCTGCACGGTCAGCTCGCGCGCGAGGCCGCTGTCCAGCCCCAGCTCGACGCCGGCCTGGATCATCGACTCCATGATGTAGTACAGATACGCCGGGCCGCTGCCGGATACGCCGGTCACCGCTTCGAGCAGCGGCTCCTCGACCGTGACCGTCATGCCGACGGAGCGGAACAGCTGCTCGCCGATGCGGCGCTGCTCGTCGCTGACCTCGCCGGAGAAGCTGAGGCCGGTCGCGCCGAGGCCGATCGAGCTGGACGTATTGGGCATCGTGCGCACGACCGCGAGCGGCTGGCCGAGCAGAGCCTGGATCGTGCGGATCGACAGCCCGGCGATCATCGAGACGATCAGCTGCCCCGGCCGCAGCGTGGCGGCGACGGAGCGGAGCGCCTCCTCGGCGTCCTTCGGCTTCATGCTCAAAATCACGACATCGGCCTCGGCCAGCAGGCGGTCCTTGTCCTCCGGCGTCTCGGCGGTCGTCACGCCGTACAGGGCGCGCAGGTCGGCGAGCCGCTGGCCGCCGCTGCGGTTGAACATGCCGATCTGCTCGGGCGGGCACAGCTTGCGGCCGGTCATGCCGCGGGCGACGGCTTCGGCCATCGAGCCGGCGCCGTAGAAGCAGAAGCGCAGCTGCTGCAGCTGCGTATCGGGAGCGGCCGGCGAAGCGCCGGCCGCGGATTGCGTCGTCATATCGGTTCAGTTGCCTCCTTGAATGGGGGAATCAGCCTCGTACCTGGCCGGTTCCGCGGATGCGGTACTTGGTGGATGTCAGCGCCGGCAGCCCCATCGGACCGCGCACATGGAGCTTTTGCGTGCTGATGCCGATTTCTGCGCCATAGCCGAATTCGAACCCGTCCGTGAAGCGGGTCGAGGCGTTGTGGTAGACGGCCGCCGCATCGACGCGGTCGAGGAACTCGCCCGCGGCCGCGGCGCTCTCGGTTACGATGCACTCCGAGTGGCGCGTGCCGAAGCGCTCGATATGCTCCAGCGCCTCCTCGAGGCTGTCGACGATCCGGATGTTGAGCACGTAGTCGTTGTACTCCGTGGCGTAGTCCGCGTCCGTTGCCGGACGCGCCGCGCCGCTGCCGAGCAGGGCAAGCGCGTCCGGCGAGCCCTTCAGCTCGACGCCGGCTTCCTTCATCGCCTCGGCGATGCGGGCGAGCCCGCGCTCGGCGAAGCGGCGATGCAGCAGCAGCGTCTCCATCGAATTGCATACCGACGGCCGCTGGGCTTTGGCGTTGACCGCGATGGACACCGCCATGTCCGCGTCCGCATCCTCATGCACATAAGTATGGCAGATTCCGGCGCCGGTCTCAATGACGGGCACGGTCGCGTTTTCGACGACATTGCGGATGAGCGCCGCTCCGCCGCGCGGGATGATGACGTCGAGCAGCCCGCTCAGCTTGAGCATCGCGTCGGCGGAGGCGCGGCTCGGATCCTCGATCAGCTGCAGCGCTTCGGGCGGGATGGCCGAGCCGGCGAGCGCGGAGCGCAGAATCTCCGCCGTCTTGAGGTTCGTCTGCAGCGCGGCGCTGCCGCCGCGCAGGACGACGGCGTTGCCGGTCTTGAGCGAGAGCGCCGCCGCGTCGACGGTCACGTTCGGGCGCGCCTCGTAGATCATGCCGATGACGCCGAGCGGCACCGTCACCTGCTCGATCGAAAGGCCGTTCGGCCGCTCGATCGCCTGCACGGTCCGTCCGACCGGGTCGGGCAGGCCGATCACCTGGCGCACGCCCTCGGCGATCGCCTCGATCCGCTCCGGCGTCAGCTTCAGCCGGTCAAGCAGGGAGGGGGCGGTGCCGTTCTCCTCGCCTGTTTTCAGATCGATCGCATTGGCGGCGATCAGCTCGGCGGAGCGCTCCAGCAGCGCGTCCGCCATGCGCGCGAGCGCCTCGTCCTTCTGCGCCGTCGTCAGCACGGCGAGCCGCGATGCGGCCTTGCGCGCGGCGGCCGCCTTGCGGCGGGCTTCCTCCTGAGCGGCGGACAAGCTGGCTTGCATGCTCATGTCGTTTCCTCCTTGTCGGGCCGGAGCCCGTTTTGAATGTTTTTCGAATGTGGACGCTGCCGTCAGGCGAGCGTGATCCATTCGTCGCGGTGGATGACCTCGATGCGGGCGATGTCGATGCGCCGGCGCACCTCGTCCGAGCCGAGACCGGCCGCCGCCCGCAGCTGCCAGCAGTCGTAGTTGACGATGCCGCGGCCGATCAGGCGGCCATCCGCATCCGTCACCTCGACGACGTCGCCGGGATGGAAGTCGCCGCTCATGGCGGTGACGCCTGCGGGCAGCAGGCTCTTGCCGCCGCTGACGAGGGCGCGCTCCGCGCCGGCATCGACGGCGATGCGGCCGCTCGGCATCGAGTGGAAGCCGAGCCACTGCTTCTTGACCGGCAGATGATGCTCCCGCGATTCGAAATAGGTGCCTTTGCCGCTGCCGGATGCGGCGAGCAGCAGCTCGCCCGGCTCCAGCACGCGGCCGATGAACGCCGGCACGCCGCCGCGCATCGCGATGCGCGCGGCCTCGATCTTGGAGCGCATGCCGCCGGTGCCGACGCTTGAGCCGGCTCCGCCGGCAAGTCCCATCAGCTCGCCGGTGATCGTCTCGACGCGCTCGATCTTGCGCGCCGACGGATCGTGCCGGGGATCGGCCGTATAGAGGCCGTCCGTGTCGGTGACGATGATCAGCTGCCGCGCGCCGACCAGATTGGCGACGAGCGCGGACAGCATGTCGTTGTCGCCGAACTTCAGCTCGTCGGTGGACACCGTGTCGTTCTCGTTGATGATCGGAACGACGCCCTGCCGCAGCAGCTCGTCGATCGTCATCATCGCGTTGCGCCCGCGGCCGCGGGCCGTGAAGTCCGGCCGCGTCAGCAGCAGCTGCGCGCAGCGGACGCCCTCGGCCGCGAGCGCCTCCTGGTAGGCCTGCATGAGCAGCGCCTGGCCGACGGCGGCCGCGGCCTGCTTTTCATGCAGCAGCTTCGGCCGCGCGGCGTAGCCGATCGCCCGGAATCCTGCGGCGACGGCGCCGGAGGTGACGAGCAGCACCTCGCGGCCCTGCCGGTGGAGGGCGGCCAGCTCTCCGGCGTAAAAGGCCAGCTTCTCTTTGTTCAATCCGCCTTCGGGACTCGTCAGCGAGCTGCTCCCGATCTTGACGACGCGTCTGTCAGCGCTCATCGTGCTGCTCCTCTCTTGCTCGGCAAAAATGGCGTGGACGCGGCGGAAACAAAAAAAACTTTCGTCCTCTAAAGGACGAAAGCTGCTGCTTCCGCGGTACCACCTTAAACTTGGACGGCAAAGCCGTCCCGCTCGGTGCCCTTGTAACAGAGGGCGCTGTCCGGCTCCTCGCCGGGCGCTCCGGGACGGGTGCAGAAGGCTGGCGCCGCAGTCTCTCCCAGCCGATGGAGACCGCTCTCTGAGGCGCAGCGGGATTCTGTCGTTTCCCTTCACAGCGTCTAACGTGTTGAATTGAACCCAGCATACCATGACGCCCGGGCACTGTAAAGCCGTAAAGGACCGCGAGCGGGGAGGCGGCGCGCGGCGCCAACCTGCCCGGCACTCGGCCGCCCGCAGCCGTGCCGGCGAGACAGGTGGGCGGGCCGGAAGCGGCCTTAGCCGAACAGGCCGAGCCTGCCGATGCGGGCGGCCGCCTCGCGCAGCCGATCCTCGTCCGTCAGCAGGCCGAGCCGCACGTAGCCTTCGCCGTGCCGGCCGAAGCCGACGCCGGGCGCGACGACGACGTCGGCCTGCTCGAGCGCGATGTCGGCGAACTGCTCCGACGTCATGCCCTTCGGCACCGGCAGCCAGCAGAAGAACGAGCCGCCGGGCCGCTCCGCCTGCCAGCCGATGCGCTCCAGCTCGCCGAACAGCGCCTCGCGCCGCGACTCGTACTTGGCGCCGAGCTCGCGCACCGACTGCTGGGAGCCGGTCAGCGCCGCCGCCGCCGCTTCCTGGATGCCGCCGAACAGGCTGCAGTAATAGTGGTCCTGGATCAGGTTGATGAGCTCGACGATGCGCGCGTTGCCGAGCGCGAAGCCGACGCGCCAGCCGGCCATGTTGTACGTCTTGGACAGCGTGTAGAACTCGACGCCGACCTCCTTGGCGCCGGGCGTCTCGAGGAAGCTGATCGGCCGCCGGCCGTCGAAGCCGAGCGCGCCGTAGGCAAAGTCGCTGGCGGCGACGATGCCGTTCGCCGCGGCGAACTCGACCGTCTCGCGGTAGAACTCCGGCGTCGCGACCGCTCCGGTCGGGTTGTTCGGATAGTTGAAGAACATCAGCTTGGCGTCCCGGCGGTCGTCCGCGCCGATGCGGCTGTAGTCCGGCAGGAAGCCGTTCTCCTCGCGCAGCGGCATGAACGACATGCGCGCGCCCGACAGCGCGACGCCGGACCAGTAGTCCGGGTAGCCCGGATCGGGCACGAGGCACAGGTCGCCGGGATCGAGCAGGCACTGGCTGATCTCGATCAGGCCCGTCTTGCCGCCGAACAGGATCGCGACCTCGGTCTCGGGATCGAGCTCGACGCCGTAATCCTCCTTGTACCGCAGCGCGACCGCTTCCTTCAGGAACGGAAAGCCGCGGAACGGCGGGTAGCGGTGGTAGCGCGGATCGGCGGACGCCTGCTGCATCTTCTCCACGATATGGGCGGGCGTCGGCGTATCCGGGTTGCCCTGGCCGAGATTGATTACATCCCGGCCGAGCGCGGCGCGGGCGTTCGCCTTGCCGACCAGCTTGGCGAAAAACTGCTCGGGCAGCCCTTGCAAGCGGCGGGCGGGCACGATGCCGGGCGCCGCCGCGCCGAAGCGGCTTTTGCTCATCTTGTCATCACTCCATCATCATCCTTGGCCGGACCGCTGCGGCTCGCGCGCTCGCTTCCGGCTTGCTGCACCCATGGTAGCAGAGGAGGGACGGACTGTCGAGCGGAGCGGTCAGGGCTCGAAGCCGATCCGCTCGAAGAACGGCCGCAGATCGGGGCGGGCGGTCAGCAGGTACGGCTTCTTGCGCTCGTCGAACACGAGCAGCTCCGGCTCGCGCTCGGGGCAATAGAACAGGAACACGTCCTCGGCGGTCAGGCGCAGGCTGCCGACCTTCACCGAGGCGGGCTTCCGCAGCGGGATGCGGAACACATAGCCGCAGTCATCGTCCGGGGACAGATTGGGCGACAGCCCTTCGGCCGCGTCCAGCCAGGCGCGGGCGATCTGCTGGTACGCGTCCTCATTCGGAAACGACTGCACGACCTTGCCGGCGCGGACGTCGAACACCTGGACGGGACGGTCGGGCTTGCTCGGCGCCGGAGCCGCAGCCGCGGCAGCCTGCGGCAGCAGGCTCGCGAGCAGCAGGAGGACAAGCGCAGCGGCGGCCAGCCGCATGCGCGCGGCGCGCGATCGAGAGGGAAGGAATCGCATGGGCAAAGCATCTCCTTTCGTGCTGCCTCGGGCAGCCGGAACTTCGCTATTAAGCTGTCCATCTTGACAGCGCCCTATGAGGCGGCAAGAATAGTAGCATCTAGACAAGCATTCCAAGGCGGATGCGCGGAAAGGGGTTGGAGGCATGAGCGGAACCGGAGGCAAGCTGCGCGTGTCGGCGCTGCAGCTTCATATAGACGCAGGAGAGCCGGAGCTGAACTTCGGCCGGGTGCAGGCCAGGCTGCAGGAGGCGGCCGCGGCGGCGGACAAGCCCGACGTGATCGTGCTGCCGGAGATGTGGAATACCGGCTACGCGCTCGACCGCATCGGCGAGCTGGCCGACGAGGAAGGGGCGCGGACGCGCGGCATGCTCTCGGCGTTCAGCCGGGGGGCGGGCGTGCATGTCGTAGGCGGCTCGATCGCGGAAAAGAGGGCGCAGGAGGTGTACAACGCCGCCTACGCCTATAATCGGGAGGGAGAGCTGGCCGGACAGTACGAGAAGATCCATCTGTTCCGGCTGATGGACGAGGAGAAGCATCTGGCGGCCGGCTCGCGCCTCGGCCTGTTCCCGCTCGAAGGAGCGGACGCGGCGATGATGATCTGCTACGACATCCGCTTTCCGGAGCTCGCCCGCTCGCTCGCGCTGGCCGGGGCCAAGGCTCTGTTCGTGCCGGCGGAATGGCCGAAGCCGCGCCTGCATCACTGGCGCTCGCTGCTGATCGCGCGCGCGATCGAGAACCAGATGTACGTCATCGCCTGCAACCGCACGGGCATGAGCGGATCGACGGAATTTTTCGGCCACTCGATGATCATCGACCCGTGGGGCGAAGTGATCGCCGAGGCGGGCGAGGAGGAGACGATCCTCAGCGCCGACATCGATCTGTCGCTGGTCGACGAGGTGCGCTCGCGCATTCCCGTCTTCGAGGACCGCAGGCCGCAGCTGTACCGGCTGTAGGGCGCGGCCGCAGCGGCCGGGCTCTAGTCCTGCCCGCCGTAGTGGCGGCTTACGGAAGCCTTCATCGTCTCGATGAAGGCTTCCGCCGCTTTGGACAGGTAGCGGCCCTTGCGGCTGGCGATGACGAGCGTGCGCGACGGCTTGCCGGCGAGCGGAATGAACGACGGCGTGAACTCCGTATGGCGTCCCTGCGCGATCATCTGCGGGATGAAGGCGACGCCCATGCCGGCGGCGACGAGCGACTGCACCGTCTCGATGTTGCTGCTCTCGAACACGATGCGCGGCTGGAAGCCGGCGCCCGCGCACAGGTCGAGGGCGATCTGGCGGAAGCCCTGGCCTTTCTTGAGCACGATGAACGGCTCCTCGCGCAGCGTCTCCAGCTCGATCGGCTCGGTCCGGCCGGCGAGCGGATGGCTCGGCGGCACGGCGAGCGTGATCTCCTCGCGGATGAGCGGCTCGTAGACGAGCGTCGAGTCGATGAGCGGCAGCGTCAGCAGGCTGATGTCGGTCTGCCCGCTGGCGGCGAGCTGCTCGAGCTTGGCCGTCGTATCCTCGACGAGCACGAGCTCGATGTCGGGGAAGCGCTGGCCGAATTCCGGCAGCACGATCGGCAGGATGTGGGAGCCGGTGATCGGCAGGCTGCCGATGACTAGGCGGCCTCTTTTCATTTGGGCCATGTCCTCCATCTCGGTCTTGAGCTGCTCGATGCGGTCGAGGATGTCCTGGGCCTTGTCCACGAACACCTCCCCCGCATGGGTGAGCTCGACGGAGTTGGTCGTGCGGCGGACGAGCAGCACGCCGATCTCCTTCTCCAGCTTGGACAGCTGCTGGCTGAGCGACGGCTGGGCGATATGGAGCTTCTCGGCGGCGCGCGAGAAGTTCAGCTCCTTGGCGATCTGGATGACGTAATGCAGCTGGCGTAGTTCCATCGTTCGACTCCTTCGGCGCCCAGGCGCGGCCGGGCGATTTATAACAGACTCCTATAATGATTATAGATATTATATCTTGGAACAATCAACTGCCGGCGTGTATGCTGGAGGCAGATCAACAAACGGCACCGATACTCATACGGGGTGATAACTTATGAAAAAGCGCACGATGTTCGAAAAAATCTGGGACAATCACGTCATCCACGCGGAAGAGGGCAAGCCGAGCATCCTCTACATCGACCTGCATCTCGTCCACGAGGTCACGTCGCCGCAGGCGTTCGAGGGACTGCGCCTCTCCGGCCGCCCGGTCCGCCGCCCGGACCGCACGTTCGCGACGATGGACCACAACGTTCCGACCAAGGACCGCTTCAACATCAAGGACCCGATCTCCAAGCAGCAGGTCGACACGCTCACGCAGAACTGCGCCGACTTCGGCGTCAAGCTGTTCGACCTCAACAACATCGACCAGGGCGTCGTGCACGTCATGGGGCCTGAGATCGGCCTCACCTGGCCGGGCAAGACGATCGTCTGCGGCGACAGCCACACGAGCACGCACGGCGCGTTCGGCGCGCTGGCGTTCGGCATCGGCACGAGCGAGGTGGAGCATGTGCTCGCCACCCAGTGCCTGCAGCAGTCCAAGCCGCGGACGATGGCGATCCGCTTCAAGGGCAGCCGCAAGCCCGGCGTCACCGCCAAGGACATGATCCTCGGCCTGATCGCCAAGTACGGCACCGACTTCGCCACCGGCTACGTGCTGGAGTACACGGGCGAGTCGATCGCGTCGCTCACGATGGAGGAGCGCATGACCGTCTGCAACATGAGCATCGAGGGCGGCGCGCGCGCCGGCCTGATCGCTCCGGACGAGACGACGTTCGAGTACCTGCGCGGCCGCGAGTACGCGCCGCAGGGAGCCGACTTCGACGCCGCGATCGAGGCATGGCGCCAGCTGACGACCGATGAGGGTGCCGAGTACGACACCGTGCTGGAGTTCGACGTCGACAGCCTGATTCCGCAAGTAACCTGGGGCACGAGCCCCGGCATGGGCACCGACATTACGGCTGCCGTGCCGAACCCGTCCGACCTGCCGACGGAGAACGAGCGCAAGGCGGCCGAGAAGGCGCTGGAATACATGGATCTGAAGCCGGGCACGCCGATGGCCGAGATTCCGATCGACTACGTGTTCATCGGCTCCTGCACGAACGGCCGCATCGAGGACCTGCGCGCCGCCGCCGAGATCGCCCGCGGCTATAAGGTGAGTGACCGCGTCACCGCGATCGTCGTGCCGGGCTCCGGACGCGTCAAGATGCAGGCCGAGAAGGAAGGGCTCGACAAGGTGTTCGTCGAGGCTGGCTTCGAATGGCGCGAGGCGGGCTGCTCCATGTGCCTCGCGATGAACCCCGACGTGCTGCAGCCGGGCCAGCGCTGCGCCTCTACGTCCAACCGCAACTTCGAGGGACGTCAGGGCCGCGGCGGCCGCACGCATCTCGTCTCCCCGGCGATGGCCGCGGCGGCTGCGATCGAGGGCCGCTTCACGGACGTGCGCGACTGGAAGATCAAGCAAGCGGTAGCGAACTAATAAATACCAGCGGCTCAGGCCGTTTCATACAGAGGGGAGTTTCACCGATCATGGAACCATTCGTGAAGCATACGGGCATCGTCGCCCCCGTCGACCGGGTCAACGTCGATACGGACGCCATCATTCCCAAGCAGTTCCTCAAGCGCATCGAGCGCAGCGGCTTCGGCCAGTTCCTGTTCTTCGAGTGGCGCTTCGACGAAGAGGGCAACGTCAACCCGAACTTCGAGCCCAACAAGCCGCGCTATCAAGGCGCATCCGTGCTGATCTCGCGCGCCAACTTCGGCTGCGGCTCCTCCCGCGAGCACGCGCCGTGGGCGATTCTCGACTACGGCTACAAGGTCGTCATCGCGCCGTCGTACGCGGATATCTTCTACAACAACTGCTTCAAGAACGGCATCCTGCCGATCAAGCTGAGCGAGGAGCAGGTCGAGGACCTGTTCCAGCGCACCGCCGCGCATGAGGGCTACGAGCTGAGCGTCGATCTGGAAAACAAGCTGCTGACCGACGCGCACGGCCTGCGCATCGAGTTCGAGCTCGACGAGCATCGCCGCCAGTTCCTGCTTCAAGGGCTGGACGACATCGGCCTGACGCTGAAGCATGCGGATGAGATTTCCGCGTATGAGGAGCGTCGTCAGGGCGCTTTCGCGTAAAAAGTTTGCTTGCCCGTCTGCGGAGTCCGCAGGCGGGTTTTTATTTTTCGGCGTGGGGGAGAGGGCGGCCGTGAGCCGACAGATTAATGGACAAGAAGCCCGCTGCGTGGGCCGAGCCTTTCTCGGCTGTGAGCCGGAAAGCGGGCCATGGACAGGCGAACCGCTGCGCGAGCCGAGCCTTTCTCCGATTCCACTGGAAGCCGGATGCCCTGATTTTTTGACCTCCTAGGCGGAGGCCATCCGTCTTCCAAGAGGACCGCTGCCGCTTCTCCGAAAGGCATCGTCTCGCTTCGCTCTGCCTTGTCCATCAGCTTCGCCTCTCCCCCTTTTTTTGGGGGAGGGGCGCGTCTCCCGCATTCTCGGGAGACGGCAGGGTTGAGCGCTCCCGTGTCACCGGGAACGACAATCTTACGCACCGGGAGCTGATTGACCTGCACGCTCCGTAAAACCGAAGACAGGGGCCTTATGCGCTCCCGTATCCCTGGGAGACGATTACCATGCGCGCCACGCCGGTCTCACCGGGTTTGGACAGGTCCGCACCGCTCGCACGAAGCCGGGACATTAAGTCGAAAAAATCGAGTTAGCGGGTGGTTGGAGGCACGAAGCCGGGGCGTTAAGTCGAAAAAATCGAGTAAGCGGGTGGTTGGAGGCACGAAGCCGAGGCATTAAGTCGAAAAAATCGAGTTAGCGGGTGGTTGGAGGCACGAAGCCGAGGCATTAAGTCGAGAAAATCGAGTTACTCGTATGCGCGGGAGGCGGATCAGAGAGAGAACTGAGCGGAAAAACCGAGCAACTGGGGTCAGAAGAGGAGCGAACGGTCGGAGTTACGCGGAAAAACCGAGTAACTGGGGTTCGAAGAGGAACGGACGGTCGGAGTTACGCGGAAAAACCGAGTAACTGGGGTCCGAAGAGGAGCGAGCGGTCGGAGTTGCGCGGAAAAACCGAGTAACTGGGTCAGAAGAGGAGCGAACGGTCAGAGTTGTGCGGAAAAACCGAGTAACTGGGGTCAGAAGAGGAGCGAGCGGTCGGAGTTGCGCGGAAAAACCGAGTAACTGGGTCAGAAGAGGAGCGAACGGTCAGAGTTGTGCGGAAAAACCGAGTAACTGGGGTCAGAAGAGGAGCGAGCGGTCGGAGTTGCGCGGAAAAACCGAGTAACTGGGTCAGAAGAGGAGCGAACTGTTAGAGTTGTGCGGAAAAACCGAGCAACTCGATCTGCAGCCAGCGAAGCAAAGACGATCTGTCGCGGCGTCAGCATTCGTCGAGCGGTCATTTGCCGGAGCGGCGCGGCCTGCGAAGCGGCAACCTCGCCTATACGCAAAAAAGTTGCCACGGTTCCCTTTTTTTCGCAACTTTTCGGGACGCTTCGCGTCTAACCTTTTGCCTGACTTTGCCAACGTCCACTGCCGCCGGACAGGCAAGGCGGGTGAATCCGTTTTTCGAGGTGAATGATGAAAAAAGCAGTTCTGATGCTGGTGTTTCTCGTAGCAGCGTTAACCATGTTCGCTTCGGCCACTTCCGCGGCGAGCAAGGCTCCCAAGCTGTTCCTGAACGGCCTGGAGCTTCAGTCGGCATCGGCGCCCCGGATCGACCAGAGCACGACGTTCATTCCGATCCGCACGGTAGCCGAGGGGATGGGCTTTGACGTGACGTGGGACAAGGCGGCAAAAAAGGCAGTCATACATAACGGAGACAGCCTCATCGAGCTCGTCGTCGGCAGCAAGTCCGCCGTCGTCAACGGCTCGAAGGTCGCTCTGCCGACGCCGGCGAAAATTGTCGGCAGCGGAGCGGCCAGCACGACGATGGTGCCGCTGCGCTTCGTGAGCGAGAACATGGGCTTGGAGGTGTACTACGACGCGCCTGCCAAGTCGGTGTATCTGTTCCAGCCGGCCGTGCAGGAGCCCGAAAACCCGGGCACGGACGGCGGCGGAAGCCAGCCCGGAACAGGCGGAACCGGCAGCCAGCCGGATCCCGGCCAGGGCGGCACGGAGCCGGGCGGCGGCAATGGCGGCGGCACGGTGCCGTCCGACGCGCAGGCGCTCGTCACCTCCATCCAGTACGACGGCATCGGCACGACGAGCATCGCCTACCAAGGCATCGCGACGGTAGGCGAGCCGCAGGTGCTGACCGGACCGGACCGGCTCGTGCTGGACATTCCGGCATCGGCGTTCGCGGACGCCTTCGCCCCGGGCTTCACGGCGACGACGGCCAAGATGGGCGAGATCGTCACGGACAACCCTCTGGTGAGCAAGATTCGCTTCTCCCATTATTCGGACAAGCCTTCGACGGTCCGGATCGTATGGGATCTGACGGCGGCGGCGCAGTATACGCTCACCAAGTCCGAGGGCCTCGTGCAGCTGAGCGTCCTCGGCTCGACCGAGCCGGTGCCTCCGATTCCGACGACGCCGTCGGGCGACAAGATCTTCAAGGTCGTCATCGACGCCGGACACGGCGCCCACGATCCGGGCGCGATCGGCATCAGCGGCAAGACGGAGAAGGCGTACAACCTGGCCATCGCCCTCAAGGTGAACGAGCTGCTCAAGAAGGAGGCTCGCATCGAGCCGATCCTGACGCGCTCGGACGATACCTTCATCGCTCTGGAAGAGCGGGCGGCAATCGCCAACAGGCTCAAAGCGGACGTGTTCATCTCGATTCACGCGAACGCGCTCAAAGGCTCCTCGGCTTCGGGGACCGAAACCTTCTATAATCGGGCGGACAGCAAGACGCTCGCTGACATCATCCAGAAGCATCTGCTCGGCGCGACCGGACTTCCGGACCGCAAGGTGCAGACGGCGGGCTTTGTCGTCATCAAGCAAACGACGATGCCGGCAGTGCTGACGGAATCCGGCTTCCTCACGAACGCCAAGGACGAAGCGATCCTGTTCGACGAGAAGAAGCAGAACGAGATCGCGCAAGCGCTCGTGGCAGGAATCAAGGAATATTTAAAGCTGTAAGGAGGCGACAGAGCCATGAAGCAGCCTAGATTCAAGCTGGCGGCGCTGCTGGCCGCCGCCGCCGTTACGGCCGCGCTTGCAGGCTGCGGCGCCAAAGCGCCGGAGGGCGGGGCGGGAGCGTCCAGCCCATCGCCGTCTCCGTCTCCTGCCGCGACGGCGGCTCCTTCCTTGTCGCCGTCGCCGCAGACGGCCGAAGGCTCCGGCGACGGAGCTTCCGCCGGGAGCGGAGCGGAGGCGCAGCTGCAAAAGGCGACGATCCAGATTTATCAAACCGATTCGGAGCTGCTGGAGCTCAAGGCATTCGATGCTGAAATTTCTTACAAGAGCGATGCCGACAAGCTCGCTGCCGCGCTCGAGGCGCTGGCCGGAGCGGACCGCGACGGCTATCTGTCCTTATGGCAAGGCGTGGAGTTCCGTTCCGTGCAGCTCAAGGACGGGGCGGCGCAGGTCGACTTGACCTTGCCGGACGATGCGCGCTTGGGCGGGTCGGGCGAGCAGCTTGCCATCGACTCGCTGGCGCGCACGGCGTTCCAGTTTCCCGAAATCGAGTCGCTCGACGTGACGGTGGACGGCGAGGCGGTCGAGAGCCTGATGGGCCACGTCGAGCTGGAGCATCCGATCAAGCGCGCTTCGTACGAAGGCCGCCGATAACCAGATCTATTTCATTCCATTCATAGGGGAGAGCCGGAACAGATGCCATTAAGTACAAAAGCCTATCGTTTCGCCACGGGCATGATCGCCCTCTCCCTCCTGGCTGGAGGACCTGCCGCTGCTCATGCAGCGGCTTCTTCCGTGTCCGGGGGGACGACAGCGGCCGCAGCGGCCGGATCCTTCTTCGCCGACGTCAAAGCCGGACATTGGGCGGAGCGCAGCATCATGAAGCTGGCCCTGCAGGGCATCATCGTCGGCAACCAAGGGCAATTCCGCCCTTCGGCGTCGGTGAGCCGCCAGGAAGCCGTCGTCATGGCGCTCCGCTTCATGGGCAAGGAAAAGGAGATCGACGCCTCGCAGGCCGTCGTCTTCCCCGATACGTTCCAAGTGAACAACTACTACAAGCCGTACGTCGTGCTGGCAATGAAGCTGGGCCTGCTCAGCCAGGAAGAGGAGTTCAAGCTGGCCGAATCGCAGCCGAAGCAGGAATGGGGCGCTTCCGCCGCATCGCGCGAATGGATCACGAAGCTGATCGTGCGCGCCGCAGGCAAGCAGCAGCTCGCTCAGGAGCTGGCCTCCAAAAGCTCCGGCTTCCAGGACGCCGCCTCCATCGGCGCGGGTTATGCCGGGTATGTCAATGCAGGCGTCTCGCTCGGACTCGTCAAAGGCGTGACGGCGGAGAAGTTCGATCCGGTCTCCGCCGTCAACCGGGCTTCGGCGGCGACGCTGTTCAGCCGCGCGCAGACGCTCGCGCCGGTCTCTTACCCGGGCGAGACGGAGGGCGTGCTCACGGCGCTCAGCGGCACGACGGCTACCGTCTATACCGATGAAGGCTTCCGCACGTTCAACCTCGCCGCGGATGTCCGCTTCTACCGCTTCGACAGCGAGACGGCGCTGAAGTCCGGCTCCGAGCTGCAGCTGTACACGCATGTGCAGGTGCTCGGCGGAGGCACGGACGCGCTTTATGTGGAGCAGACCGACACGGAGCAGCAGGTGAAGTCGACCGAGGGCACGATCAAGCAGATCGCTCCCGGCCAGAATACGGTATGGCTCTGGGATGGACAGAACATGATCGGCGTTTCCTACGACTCGTCGCTTGCGATCAAGTCGCAGGAGGGCGCGAAGCTGGAGCTCGCCGATCTCAAGACGGACAGCCAGGTCATCGTCAAGACGGATACGTTCCGCGACAAGCCGGGCGCGCTCGAGATCGTCGTCAAGTCGGCTCCGGTGACCAAGGAAGGCGCCGGCACCGTCGCCGCCTCGGCGAACGGCATGCTGACGGTCAAGACGGCGTCCGGCGCCGACGAGACGTGGCCGGCAGCGGCGGGACTCGTCGTGCTCGGCTGGGACGGCCGCGCGCTGGAGGGCGGCCTTGCCGGACTGAAGGCGGGCGATACGGTCAGCTATTCCGTCAAGGACAGCCAGGTCGTGTCGGTGAAGGTGACGGATACGACGGTGCGGAGCGCGAGCGGCACGTTCAGCGCCTATACGGGAGAGTACCTGATTTACGAGGTTGCCGGAAAAGCCCAGACGAGCAAGCTTGCGGACAACGTGACGTTGACGATACCCGGCATCGAGCAGCCGGTGCTCGGCGACCTGTACAAGGACGACCAGCTGGAGCTCGCGCTCGACGCCGCCGGCAAGATCACCTCGATCACGGTCAAGAACCGCTCGCTGACGACGCTGACCGGAGCCGAGGTGCTCAGCTACAGCGCCGAGCAGAAGGCTCTCACCGTCAAGGGCACGAACGGCAAGCTCGCGGCGCTCCAGGTGACCGACAAGACGCGGGTCGAGCTGAACGGCACGAACGTGCCGCTGTCGACGGCGGCGGGCATGCTGCGCCAGGGCCAGCGCGTGACGGTCGGCTATTCCGGCAGCGACGCCGTGCTGATCCGCTTCGTGTATCAATACACGGGCACGATCGGCTTGCTCAATACGGCGACCAAGACGCTGGCGCTGTCGCTTGACGACGGCACGTCGGCGACGCTGCCGTTCGACGCGCTCTCCGTCGATTGGTACGGCAAGAGCGGCGCGACGATTGCCGACGTCAAGGTCGGAATGCGCGTGACGGCCGGCCTCGATACGAATCAGGCCAAGGCGACGAGCCTGCGCGTCCATCAGGGCGTGCAGTACAAAATCTCGTCGGTCGATGCGGCCAACAAGATCCTCGGCCTGCAGCCGGCTTCCGGCAGCGGCATCGCCCTCAGCGCGGGCAGCCTGCCGCTGCGCGGCGACGACGGCGCGACCGTTCCGTTCGCCTCGCTTGCGGCGGGAGCTACGGTGAACGTCACTTATGCGGGTCAGACGCCATCGTCGCTGACGCTCGTGACGGTCCGCTACGGCGTCGTCACGCAGATCGGTGCCAGCTCCGTCACCGTGCAGGAGTACGGCGGCTCGGCGCGCACGATCGAGCTCGGCAGCGGCTACAGCATCGTCAAGAACGGAGCGGCGAGCGGCAGCGTGTCGACGCTGGCTGTCGGCGACCGCGTGGAGACGCGCAAAAACGCCGATGGAGCCGTCGTCATCGAAGCGAACGCCGGCGTCAAGAAGACGTTCTGGAAAATGGAGAACGGCCAGCTGCTCGTGAAGCGCAGCTCGCTTACCGACAACAGCTATCGCTTCACGCTCGCCGAAGGCGCGGCGGCCAGCTGGAACGGGCAAGCGATCGCGATCGCTTCGCTGACCGATGGCGATGCCGTCACGCTGTACGTGTTCGGAGGCAAGCTGCTGGAGGTCGTCAAAGGCTGAAAAACGAAGATTTTCGCAACAAAGCGCCGCGAGGCGCTTCTTTTTTTGCGCGGACAGCCTTTTTCGGTTGCGCCGGACGGGCAGATTCGGTACACTTTGAACGATAGTGCAACTAGGGAGAGAGCGTTCCAATGAAAGCTTCCGATAAAATCCGGTTCATTCTCGACACGATGGCCGAGCTGTTTCCGGACGCGCATTGCGAGCTGAACCACGGAAACGCGTTCGAGCTGACGATCGCGGTGCTGCTGTCCGCGCAGTGCACGGACGAGACGGTGAACCGCGTGACGGCGGATCTGTTCCGAAAATACCGTTCCCCGGAGGATTACCTGAAGGTCGAGCTGGCCGAGCTCGAGCAGGACATCCGTCGCATCGGCCTGTTCCGCACGAAGGCCGCGAACATCCAGAAGCTGTGCCGGATCCTGCTGGATCGGCATGACGGCGACGTCCCGCGCACGCATGAGGAACTGACGGAGCTGCCCGGCGTCGGGCGCAAGACGGCCAACGTCGTCGTCAGCAACGCGTTTGGCGTCCCGGCGATCGCGGTGGATACGCATGTGGAGCGGGTGTCCAAGCGGCTCGGGCTGGCGAAGCCTGACGATTCCGTGCTCGAGGTCGAAAAGAAGCTGATGCGCCGCGTCCCCCGGGATGAATGGACGCTGACCCATCATCGCTTCATCTTTTTCGGGCGCTACCACTGCAAGGCCCAGCAGCCCAAATGCGACATCTGTCCGCTCATCGGGCTGTGCAAGGAAGGCCAGCGGCGCATGAAGGCGGTCCCCGCCGCCAAACCTAGATCCAAGAAGGGAGCCGCCGCCAGGCGCGAGGCTTCCAACCTTTAAGCGAAGGATGATGAACAATGAAATGCATCAGCGTATTCACGAATGACTTCGGTCTGTTCTCCGATATTTACGAGCAGGTGATGGAAGCTCCTCCGGGAGAAAACGAGGATCTCGTCGTCGAAGGCGTGACGGTAAGCGGCTCCGGCGATCTGCCGGCCCAATACCTGGAGCGCATGCGCCAGAAGCCGGAGGTCGTCGTCATGCGCGAGAAGCAGCGCGGCATCACGATCCTGCAGCACGGCAATGTGTTCGAGATCTGCATCCCGACGGATGAGGATGAGGAGGCGCCGGCCGTTTAAACCGGCGCCGGCGCCTGCCGCAGAGCAAGGCGATTCGATTGCAGCATCAGCCGTCCCTGCCGCCCGGGGACGGCTGTTTTGCGCTTTTTTGACCTTTTTGATCAGAGAGATCCGGCGGGCGAAGCGGAGAGGAGAATGGCGACATGGCTCAAGGGGAAACAGCAACGATGTCCAGCGGACAGGAGGAGGCGGAGCGGCTCGGCTATTCGGCGGAGCGGCTGGCCGTCCTGCTTGCCGAGCAAGGCGAGAAGGAGCTGGCGGGAAGAGCCCGCCAGCTGGAGGAGAAGCTGGAGGCCGGCCGGCTGTCGGCAGCGTTTTGCGGCCATTTCTCGGCTGGCAAGTCGACGCTCGTCAATGCGCTGTGCGGCGTGCGGCTGCTGCCGTCGAGTCCGATTCCGACCAGCGCCAACGTCGTGACGATCGCGTCGGGGGAACCGGCGAGGGCGGTCATCCACGCGGTCGTGGACGGGGAAGAGCGGACGATCGAGGCCGATCCGCTGCGGCTGGAGGACTATTGCAAAAACGGAGAGGTTTTCCGCAGCGTCGAACTGACCTATCCGGCGAGCGGCTTCGGCCGGCAGACGACGCTGCTTGACACGCCGGGCATCGACTCGACGGACGACGCCCACCGGATGGCGACGGAGTCGGCGCTGCATCTGGCGGATGTCGTCTTTTACGTGATGGACTACAATCATGTCCAGTCGGAGATCAACTTCGAGTTCGCCAAAGGGCTCAAGGACTGGGGCAAGCCGCTCTATCTGATCGTCAACCAGATCGACAAGCATCGCGAGGAGGAGCTGCCGTTCGCGGAGTACAAGCGCAGCGTGGAGGAGGCGTTCCGCAGCTGGCATCTGGAGCCGGCCGGCACGCTCTACCTGTCCTTGCGCGAGCCGGAGCATCCGCAGAGCCAGTTCGAGGAGCTCAAGAAGCTGCTTGGCGAGCTGGAGGGGCTGCGCTCGGAGCTGGCCGTCGGGAGCGTGCACGCCTCGCTCCGCCATCTCGCCCGCAGCTGGCTGAAGCATCGGCTCGAAGCGGAGGAGCCGCAGCGGGAGCGGCTGGAGCTCGAGGCCGGGCCGGAGGAGGAACGGGCCGGACTGCAGGCGGCGATGCGGGAGCTGGAGCAGGCCGCAGGCGGCGCCGAGTCCGGACCGCAGGCGCTGGAAGCGTCGCTGCAGGCGGAGATCGGCAAAATTCTCGACAACGCCAACCTGATGCCGGCCGCGACCCGGGACATCGCCGCGTCGTTTTTGGAGAGCCGCAAGCCGGGCTTCAAGACGGGCCTGCTGTTCGCCGCCTCCAAGACGGCGGCCGAGCAGGAGCGGCGCGCGGCGGCGTTCGAGGAGGAGCTTGGCCGGCAGGTGCAGGCGGAGGCCGCCTGGCATCTGGCCGACCTGCTGCGCAAGGCGGCGGACCGCGAGGGGCTGCAGGGGCCGGAGCGGCAGTCGTGGGAAAGCGGACTCGAGGCGGCGCTCGCCTGGCGGCCGGACGCCGCCTGGCTGGCGGAGCGCGTCAGCAGCGGCGCGGTGTTCGGCGGCGAGTACACGATCGTGTACTGCCGCGACGCCGCCGCGCAGATCAAGGCGCAGCTGAAGCGCGGCGCCTTTGAGGCGGCGGCGGCGCTCGCGGCGGCCGCGCGGCCGCGCTATGCCGCCGCCGCCGCAGCGGCGCGCGCCGAGCTGGCCGCGCTCGGCGGCCAAGCCGCGGCGCTCGCGGGCCTCGCCGCGCTCGGCGAGGCGGCCGCGCAGCGCGAGGCGCGCGCGCTGGCGCTGCTGCCGGCGGAGCCGGCGCGCCCGGCGCTGCCGGCGCCGCAAGCGCGCGCCGCCGCAGCCGCAGGCGCGGCCGGCAGCGCTCCGGCAGCGCCGGAGCCGGCGCTCGCCGGCGAAGCCGCGCCTGCGCCGGCTGCCGCAGGCGCTGGCCGCGCCGCCGCTGCCGCCGGCGAAGCCGCCGCAGGCGCGCTCGCGCCGCAGCGCGCGGCCGCCGCGCGCCTGCGCGCCGCGGCGGAGCTGCTCGCGCCGGAGCCGGCGCTGGCCGCTGCGGCCGCGGCGATGCGCGCCCGCGCCGAGCGCCTCGGCGCGAGCCGCTTCACGATCGCGCTGTTCGGCGCGTTCAGCGCGGGCAAGTCGTCGCTCGCCAACGCGCTCATCGGCGAGCGGGCGCTGCCCGTGTCGCCGAATCCGACAACGGCGGCGATCAACCGCATCCTTGCGCCGACGGAGGAGCAGCCTCACGGCACGGCCCGCGTCAGCATGAAAGCCCGCGAGGCGATGCTGGACGATCTGCGCTTTTCGCTGTCGCTGCTCGGCGAGGACGCCTCCGGCGCCGCCGAGGCGGAGCTGCTGAAGCGGATCGCCGCGCTGCGTCCGGACGGCATCCATGCCGCCGGGCGGCCGCATTACAGCTTCCTCAAGGCGGCGGCGGCCGGCTGGAGCGAGCTGTCGCCGCAGCTCGGCGAGGTGCTGCGCGTCGGCGAGGAGGACTACCGCCGCTACGTCGCGGAGGAAAGCCGCTCCTGCTTCGTGCGCGAGATCGAGCTGTTCTACAGCTCGCCGCTGACCGACCAGGGCATCGTGCTCGTCGATACGCCTGGCGCGGATTCGGTGAACGCCCGCCATACCGGAGTCGCCTTCAACTACATCAAGAACGCCGACGCGATTCTGTTCGTCACCTATTACAACCATGCGTTCTCGCAGGCGGACCGGCAATTCCTCATGCAGCTGGGGCGGGTGAAGGACCAGTTCGAGCTCGACAAGATGTTCTTCCTCGTCAATGCCGCCGACCTGGCGGCCTCGCCGGAGGAGCTGGGAGACGTGCTGAAGCATGTCGAATCGAATCTGCTGCAGCACGGCATCCGCTTCCCGCGGCTGTTCCCGGTATCGAGCCTGCTCGGGCTGAAAGGGAAGCACGGCGACGAGGCGGCGCTCGCGGCGTCGGGCATCCCGGCGTTCGAGCAAAGCTTCCTCGACTTCACGCGCGGCGAGCTCGGCCGGCTGGCCGTGCAGGCGGCGGACGGCGAGCTCGAGCGTGCCGCGCATACGATCCGCGGCTGGATCGAAGCGGCCGAAGGCGACGCTGATACGCGGCGGCATGAGCGCGCCCGTCTCGAGGGGCTGCGCGCCGCCGGGGCGGACGCCGCTGCCGTCATCGCCGAGGCGCCGCCTGCCGCCGAGCTGGAGAAGGAGCTGCAGGAGCTGTTCCACTACATCCAGCAGCGGATCCGCTACGGCTTCGGCGACTTCTTCAACTATGCCTTCAACCCGTCGAGCCTGCAGGACGACGGACGCGACCTGCGGCGGGCCGTCTGGACGTCATGGCTCGAGCTGCAGCGGCTGCTTCAGCTGGAGCTGAGCCAGGAGCTGCTGGCGACGACGCTGCGGCTCGAAACGGCCTCCGGCGCGCTTATCCGCGTCCGCGCCGAAGCGGCGGCCGCGAGGCTGGCCGAGCTGCTGCCGGGCTTCCAGCCGGCGCCTTGGGAAGCGGCTGCGTTCGCCGCTCCGCCGGAGCCGGCGCCATGGCAGTCCGCCGGCGTGCAGGCGAAGCGGCTGTACAGCCTGTTCCGCAGCCCGCGCTCCTTCTTCGAGGGAGAGGGCAAAAAAGCGCTGCGGGAGGAGCTGGAGGAGACAATCGCTCCGGAAATCCGGGCGTGGATGGATCATGCGGCGGCGGACTGGCTCGCCCATTACCGGACCGCCCTCGAAGCCGGGCTCGCCGCGGCGGCCGACGCGCTGGGCCTTTCGTTCCAACGGGAGCTGGACGGCCGCATCGGCTCGATGCGGGACGGCGGCAGCCTCGACTCGCTGCGCGCGCTGGAGCGGCAGCTTCAGGAGCTGCTCGGCGAGGCGGGCTGATCCCCCTGCCTACCCGAGCGGCGCTGCCCGCAGGCGCGATTCCGCGCGACAAAAAGGATGTCCCTCCGCGCCGCTGATAGCGGCCGAGGGGCATCCTTTTTTGCTGCTTGCGGAGCGTGCCGGCGGTAGCGGAAATCGGCGAGCGTTAAAAGTTTTTTTCGCATTTCCAGCCGAAACGGATAAAAACGCGCAAATGTGTCGTAAACGTGACGATTCGTTGAGGAAAAAGAGAATGATCCCCCTTACGTGCCTTATCTTCCCTTTTAGCGGAGCAGAGTGCTGAATATGGCCGCAAAAGGCGTTTGCCGCTCCTGCGGGATGCTGATAACATACGTCCATGTCAGCACTGAAATCGCAGTTAAACCTAACTAACGGGGGAGAGAGCACACTTGGAGGTTTTCAGGCAACTCAAGCCTTACTACTGGGTGGAGCGCAAGTTCATCTTCGCATCCATCCTCTGCCTGGCCGCTGCAACCGCGCTCGGACTGGTCTATCCGAACCTGCTGCGGTACCTGATCGATGACGTCGTCAAGCCGCAGAACTGGGAGCCGGTGCCGTTGCTGTCGCTGGCCGTCGTCTGCGTCGTTTCGCTGAAGGGCTTCATGAACTTCCTGAGCGGATATTTCGGCGGACGGCTCGGCAACCGCGTCGCCTACCGGCTGCGGAACGCCAGCTACGCCAAGCTGCAGGAGCTGAGCTATCCGTACTACGACACCGCCAAGACGGGCGATCTGATGAGCCGCCTGACCGCGGACCTGGAGGCGATCCGCCAGTTCATCGGCTTCGGCTTCGCGCAGGTGCTCAACGTGTTCCTCATGATCCTGTTCGGCGGCGTCATGATGCTGACCATGGACTGGCAGCTGACGCTCGTCACGCTGGTGGCGATTCCGCTGCTCGCCTTCACCGCCGTGCGCTTCGAGAAGAACATCCATCCGGCGTTCCGCGAGATGCGCCAGGCGCTCAGCCACATGACGACGGCCGTCCAGGAGAACATCACCGGCGTGCGCACGGTCAAGTCGTTCGCGCGCGAGTCCCACGAGGTCGAGAAATTCTCGGCGCGCAGCGCGGAATACCAGACGAACCAGGTCGGCGCGGCGACGATCTGGGCCCGGTACTTCCCGCTCATGGAGCTGCTGGCCAACGTAAGCGTCGTCATCCTGCTCATCTTCGGCGGCTTGCGCGTCATCGACCAGCATCTGACGCTCGGCGAGCTGGTCGCGTTTTTCAGCCTCATCTGGTACATCATCGGACCGATGTGGGGCATCGGCTTCCATATCAACAACTACACGCAGTCCAAGGCGTCCGGCGAGCGGGTGCTGGAGCTGCTGAACCAGTACGTGCATGTGAAGAGCGTGCCCGACGCGGTCGTGCTCGACAAGCAGCATGTCAAGGGTCATGTCCGCTTCGAGAACGTCACGTTCAATTACGCGGACAAGGAGCCGGCGGTGACGGACATCAGCTTCGACGCCCCTCCGGGCACCGTCATCGGCCTGCTCGGCGGCACCGGCTCCGGCAAGAGCACGATCATCCAGCTGCTCATGCACGCCTACAACGTCAAGCAGGGCAAAATCACCGTCGACGGCCTCGACATCCGCCAGCTCGACGTCCAGAGCCTGCGCAGCCAGATCGCGACCGTGTTCCAGGAGACGTTCCTGTTCTCCGCCTCGATCCGCGACAACATCGCCTACGCCGACAAGGACGCGACGATGGAGCAGATCGAGCGCGCGGCCAAGCTGGCCAAGGCGCATGACTTCATCATGGAGCTGCCGCTCGGCTACGACACGCTCGTCGGCGAGCGCGGCATGGGCCTCTCCGGCGGCCAGAAGCAGCGCATCGCGATCGCCCGCGCCTTGATCCGCAATCCGCATATCCTCGTGCTCGACGACGCGACGAGCGCGGTCGACATGGAGACGGAGCATGAGATCCAGGCCGGCTTCAAGGAGCTGATGAAGGGACGGACGACGTTCATCATCGCCCACCGGATCAGCTCGCTCAAGGACGCCGACGAGATTCTCGTGCTCGACAAGGGCCGCATCGTGCAGCGCGGCAAGCATGCGGCGCTCGTCCGCCAGAGCGGACCGTACCGCGAAGTCTACAACATCCAGTACGCCGACCGTCCGCAGCAGGACGACGAGCCCGCGCTGGGCAAAGGAGGGACCGCCTGATGGCTAGCAGCGCAAAAGGGCCGGCCGCGCCCGCATCCGGCCTGGACGCCTCCATGCAGGAGGCGGCGCAGGCTCAGCGCCAGCGCTTCAAGTATACCGATGACGAGGTCATCGAGAAGCCGTTCAACTGGAAGCAGGTCCTGCGCCTGCTTTCCTATATGAAGCCTTACCGCAAGCAGCTCGTGCCGATGGTGCTCATGATGCTGCTCGGCACGCTGACGCGGCTCGCCGCGCCGGCCGTCATCATCCTCGCGATCGACGAGGCGATCGACAAGGACGGCGGCGACAAGAGCCTGCTGCTCGCCTACGGCGGCATCATGCTCGGCCTGTACGTCATCCAGTGGGCCGCCAACACGATCCGCATCAAGTACACGAACATCATCGGCCAAAAGGTCATCTACGACCTGCGGCAGCAGCTGTTCGAGCATATCCAGAAGCTCAGCTTCCGCTTCTTCGACAAGCGGCCGGCGGGCTCCGTGCTCGTGCGCGTCACCAATGACGTCAACTCGCTGCAGGACCTGTTCACGAACGGCGTCGTCAACCTGCTCATGGACTGCATCCAGCTCGTCGGCATCGCCGCGATCCTGCTCATCTGGAACTTCCAGCTCGGGATCGCCGTCATGGTGACGGTGCCGCTCATGTTCATCGTCTCCGGCGCTCTCCGCAAGCGCATCCGCTTCGCCTGGCAGGACGTGCGCATCAAGCAGTCGCGCATCAACTCCCATCTCAACGAGGCGATCCAGGGGATGAAGGTGACGCAGGCGTACGTGCAGGAGAAGGAGAACTACAAGTTCTTCGACCATATGAACACGATCAACAAAAAAAGCTGGGACCGCGCCTCGGTGCTCAACCAGACGTTCGGCCCGATCATCGAGGTGACGGCGGCGATCGGCACGCTCATCCTGTTCTGGTACGGCTCGCATCTGCTCCAGACGAACGTCATCACCGTCGGCCTGCTCGTCGGCTTCGCCAACTACATCGGCAACTTCTGGGATCCGATCAACCGGCTCGGCCAGATGTACAACCAGCTGCTCGTCGCGATGGCCAGCTCGGAGCGGATCTTCGAGTTCATCGACGAGGAGCCGACCGTTAAGGAAAGCGGCCGCGCGCGCATGCTGACCGGCATCAAGGGCGACGTGTCGTTCGACAGCATCGTCTTCGAGTACGAGAAGAACCGTCCCGCCCTCAAGGGCATCTCGCTCGAGGTGAAGGCCGGCCAGTCGGTGGCGCTCGTCGGCCATACCGGCTCCGGCAAGAGCACGATCATCAACCTGCTCTGCCGGTTCTACGATCCCGTAGAGGGAGCGGTCCGCATCGACGGCCAGGACATCCGCGACGTGACGATCGACAGCCTGCGCTCGCAGGTCGGCATCGTGCTGCAGGATACGTTCATCTTCTCCGGCACGATCCGCGACAACATCCGCTTCGGGCGTCTGAACGCGACGGACGAGGAGGTCGAGATGGCCGCCCGCGCGGTCAACGCGCATGAGTTCATCGTCACGCTGCCCGACGGCTACGACACCGAGGTGCAGGAGCGCGGCAACGTCCTGTCGATGGGACAGCGGCAGCTGCTGAGCTTCGCCCGCGCGCTGCTCGCGGATCCGGCGATCCTCATCCTCGACGAGGCGACGGCGAGCATCGACACCGAGACGGAGCTCAAGATCCAGGAGGCGCTCAAGACGCTGCTGGCCGGACGCACGTCGTTCATCATCGCGCATCGCCTGTCGACGATCCGCCACTGCGACAACATCGTCGTGCTCGACCACGGCCGCATCGTCGAGCAGGGCAGCCATGACGAGCTCATGCGGCATGGCGGCACGTACTACGGCCTCATCGAGGCGCAGTACCGCTTCCTCAGCGCCTGACGCTTGCCGGCAAGCCAAGGCCGGCTCCAAAAAAGCTGACTCCGCCTGTCCAAGTCCGGACATGCGGGTCAGCTTTTTTTTGCGGAAGGGGCCTTCTGCGGGCGGCCTGAAAGTCTGTCTGCAGCGGCCGCGCAAGCGAGGCTCGGGCCGCAAGGCCGAGCCTTGCGCCGTCAGCGCTCCGTGCCGTCCTGCTGCAGCCGCTGCAGGTACCCGTCCAGGCGGTCCATGCGCTCCTCCCAGTCGCGGCGGAAGGAGGAAGCCCATGCCTCCAGCTCCTGGAACGGTTTTGGCGAGAGCCGGTAGATGCGGCGGTTGGCCGAGGCTTCGACAAGCAGCACGCCGGCCTCGCTCAGCACCTTGAGATGCTTGGACGTCTGCGGCTGGTTGAAGGACAGCCGTTCGGCGATTTCTCCGACTGTGAGCGGACCGGAGCGGAGCAGCTCGACGATCCGCAGCCGATTCGGCTCGGCCAGCGCGTGAAGGATCGATTTCATGCCTAAAATATACGTTCAGTGGAATATAGCTGTCAAGGAAAACGACTCTGTTCGCTTGATTTTTCGATAGAGAGCGTCCAAAATGATAGGGATCATGTACCGGAAATTGGAACAGGGGGAACTGAAATGTCGTATGGACCGCCGCTGACCCAAGGGGCGCGCAAGATGCTGCTGCTGGGCTCTGGAGAGCTGGGCAAGGAAGTGGTCATCGAGGCGCAGCGGCTCGGCGTGGAGACGGTCGCCGTCGACCGCTATGCGGACGCGCCCGCGATGCAGGTGGCGCATCGCTCGCATGTGGTCGACATGCTCGACCCGGAGCGGCTGCGGGAGCTGATCCTGCGGGAGAAGCCGGATCTGATCGTGCCGGAGATCGAGGCGATCGCCACCGGCACGCTCGTCGAGCTGGAGCAGGAGGGCTACAAGGTCGTGCCGACGGCGCGAGCCGCGCGGCTGACGATGGACCGCGAAGGCATCCGGCGCCTGGCGGCGGAGACGCTGCGCCTGCCGACCGCCTCCTACCGCTTCGCGGACTCGCTCGAGGAGATGAGGGCGGCCGTGCTGGAGCTCGGACTGCCGTGCGTCATCAAGCCGATCATGAGCTCCTCGGGCAAGGGCCAGAGCGTCTGCCGCTCCGAGGCGGAGATCGAGAGCTGCTGGAACTATGCGATGGAGGGCGGCCGCGCCAAAAAGAAGCGCGTCATCGTCGAAGGCTTCGTCCGCTTCGAATCCGAGATCACGCTGCTGACGGTCCGCTCCGTCTCGGGCACGGCGTTCTGCGCGCCGATCGGACATGTGCAGCAGGACGGCGACTATATCGAGTCGTGGCAGCCGCATGCGATGAGCGAGGCGCAGCTGCGCGAGGCCGAACGGATCGCGCTGGCGATTACCGAAGCGCTTGGCGGCTGGGGCTTGTACGGTGTCGAGCTGTTCCTGACCGAGGACGGCGTCCTGTTCAGCGAGGTGTCGCCGCGGCCGCATGATACGGGGATGGTGACGATGGCGACGCAGGATCTGTCGGAGTTCGCGCTCCACGTGCGCGCGATCCTCGGCCTGCCGATCCCTGGCGTGCGGCTGCTGTCGCCGGGCGCGAGCCGCACGCTCAAGGCGACGCGCGACAGCCGCTCGTTCGCGGTCGAAGGGCTGGAGCAGGCGCTCGCGGTGCCGAGCGCGCAGGTGCGCGTATTCGGCAAGCCGGAGACGCGCAAGGGACGCCGCATGGCCGTCGCCCTTGCGTCGGGGACGGATGCCGAGAGCGCGCGCGACGCGGCTCGCCAGGCAGCGGAGTGCTTGACGATCAGATATGACGGATAGGAAGAGCAGGCCGACGAGGCCTGCTTTTTTCATGGACCTATGCGCTTTCGCCTCCTTTCCGTCTGACGCTGCCGTCCGCTCGGGACGCTGCAGTCCAAAAAAATCGGGCGGCAGAAGCGGGCGCGAACGCCGGCGGGCAGCTTTGCGGTGCGGGGGACGAGCGCGCCCTAGTCCTTTCGTCCCGCATGATTTGCAAAAACTTGTCGCAAGCCTTATTTTTAGTAGATGATGCTATACCAAATGTTCACAATTCAAATTCCGAGCAAGGGGAGCCGAAATAAGATGAAGTCATCCGGCACATTATGGCGGGTCGTAGGCACGGCGTCCCTCGCCTCGACGCTGCTCCTCGCAGGAGGATTCGCCTTCGCCATGCGCGACATGCTGATCGTCACGCCTTCCGTGCAGCAGGCGGCGCGCCAGGCTCCGGAGGAGGCTCAGGCCGGCGGACAATACCAGCAGGCGGACGAGATCCTCGTGACGGCGCTCGGCGATTCCTTGACCAAAGGAGTCGGGGACAACAGCGGCCGCGGCTATGTGAAGCCGGTGCTGGAGCAGCTGAAGGCTGCGACCGGCAAGCCGGTGCAGCAGATCAACAATCTGGCGATCAGCGGCTTGACGGCGGCGGAGCTCGACAAGATGCTCGCCGAGGACCGGGGCCTCGACAACCCGATTCGCCAGGCGAACCTGATCCTGCTGACGATCGGCGGCAACGACTTGTTCCGTCCTGTCCTCGAAGCGAGAGAGAACGGGAGCTCGAGCGACATTCCGCTCGACGAGATCGAGGCGCAGATTCCGGCCGCGGCCGCGTCGCTCAAAAGCGTCGTCGAGCGGATCCGCGCGATCAACCCGGAGGCGACGCTCGTCTACGCCGGGCTGTACAATCCGTTCTACGACATCGCGGAGCTGCGCGACGGCAGCGCGGCCGTCCAGCGCTGGAACGACGAGGCGTACCGCATCCTGGCCAAGGACGAGCATGCGGTGCTCGTTCCCGTCATGGATCTGTTCGAGCAGCGCTCGGCCGCCTACATGGCGTCCGATCATTTCCACCCGAATCAGGACGGCTACGTCCGCATCGCGCAGCGCATCGTGCAGGCGCTGACCTGACGGACGCGTCGCCGCTGTCTTGGCAGACGAGCTAGAGACAAAAGGAGAGGACCTGCATGACGATTGATTACCCCGTTCGCCGACGGCCAAAGTCCAGGCCGTCCGCGGCTGCGCAGGATGCCGCTTCGAAGGCGGGCGTCGCCGCCGGCGAGCCCGTGCTGGACGTGCGCGGCCTGAAAAAAAGAATCCGCCGGAAATGGATCATCCACGAGGTCGGGTTCCAAGTGCATCCCGGCGAGATCTTCGGCTTCCTCGGGCCGAACGGCTCGGGCAAGACGACGACGATCCGGATGCTGGTCGATCTGATCAAGCCGACCGAGGGCGAGATCCTCATCGGCGGACATCATCTCGCCCGCGATCCGGAGAAGGCGCTGGCCGAGGTCGGCTGCATCGTCGAGAATCCGGAAATGTACCCTTACCTTACCGGCTGGGAAAACCTCGAGCAGTTCGCGCGCATGCAGCCGGGCATCGGGGAGGACCGCATCCGCGAGGTCGTCTCGATCGTGCGCCTGGACGAGCGCATCCATGACAAGGTCCGCGACTACTCGCTCGGCATGAGGCAGCGGCTCGGCATCGCGCAGGCGCTGCTCGGACGGCCGAAGCTGCTCATCCTCGACGAGCCGACGAACGGGCTCGATCCGAAGGGCATCAAGGAGCTGCGCGAATTCATCCGCATGCTGTCGGCAACCGGGCTGAGCCTGTTCATCTCCAGCCACCTGCTGAGCGAAATCCAGCTCATGTGCGACCGCGTCGCGATCATCAACGAAGGCCGGGTGCTGGCGGTCGGCCGGGTGGACGAGCTTGTCGGCCAGGCGTCCAGCTTCGTGCTGTGGCAGACCGACCGCCAGGAGGAGGCGCGGGCGCTGCTCGCGGACCAGCCGTCCGTCCAGCTGTTCGGCGACGGCGAGCATCGGCTGGACGAGGGCGCGCTCGCTCATCTGCCCGGAGCGATCGTGACGAGCGTGGATGAAGAAGCGCTGCCGGATGTCGTGGAGCTGCTCGTGCGGCGGGGCATCGGCATCGAAGCGGTGCAGCGCGTCGCGCCGACGCTCGAGGAGCTTTTCCTGAGGCTGACGGAGGTGGAGGCCGAGTGAAGGGGATGCTTCCGCTCGTTCAGAACGAGACGCTGAAAATTTGGAAAAAGAAGCGGTTCTATGTTATCCTTCTAATCCTGCTGGTGCTCGTGCCGCTGTTCACCTACGCCCAGCTCCGGGTGTCCCAGACGAACGCCGCCAACTTCAAGGACTGGCGCAACCAGATCCAGCAGCAGATCACCGACCTGCAGAACACGCTGGCGAGCGACCGCATGCCGGAGGAGTGGAAAAAGTACGACCGCATCAAAGTGCAGCAGCTGCAATATTACCTGGATCATGACATCAATCCGAACAGCCCGGACGCGGCTACGTTCACCCGTCAGTTCATGGCGAGCTCCGTCTCGATGTTTTTCCCGCTGCTCATCCTCGCGCTTTCGTCCGATCTCGTATCGGGAGAGCGCACCGGGGGCACGATCAAGATGCTGCTGACCCGTCCGGTGCGGCGCTGGAAAATCCTGACGAGCAAGCTGATCGCCTTGACGCTCTACGTTTCGCTGGCTATCCTCGCGACCGGCGCGGTATGCTATCTCATATCCGGCCTCCTCTTCGGCTACGGGGGATGGACGATGCCGGTGTTCACCGGCTTTGTCATCGACGGCTCCGCGATCGACGCGACCGGCGTGCATGCCGTGCCGCAATGGGCGTACATGCTCATGCAGAGCGGCCTCATCTGGATCAGCTGCATGACGATCGCCATCCTGTCGACGATGGTGTCGGTGCTCGTGCGCAGCACGGCGGCGAGCATCGTCACGATGATGGCGGCGGTCATCTCCGGCAGCATCCTGGCCGGCATGGCTTCCTCCTGGGAGGCCGCCAAATACATCTTCTCCGTGAACATCGACCTGACCGACTATCTCGAAGGCACGCCGCCGCCGATCGCGGGCATGGACATCGGATTTTCCCTGGCCGTGCTTGGCATCTGGGCCGCTGCGGCGCTCGTCGTCTCGTATGGCGTCTTTACGAAACAGGACATCTTGAATTAAAATAGCGTGAGTTATTCGCACGGACAGCAAGGAACAGAAAAGGGGGACGCGTATGGCCGAACAACTGGACCTTTACGCAACCGAATCGGCAAATACGGCGAAGGGCCCTTCCTACGAGGCGGACGACATCCAGATTCTCGAGGGCCTGACCGCGGTGCGCAAGCGCCCCGGCATGTACATCGGCAGCACGACGAGCTCGGGCCTGCACCATCTCGTGTGGGAAATCGTCGACAACGCCGTGGACGAGCATCTGGCCAAGTTCTGCACGGAGATCGCCGTCACGCTGCACAAAAACGGATCGGTGACCGTACACGACAACGGGCGGGGCATCCCGACCGGCATGCACAAAAGCGGCATCCCGACGCCGCAGGTCGTATTCACGATCCTGCACGCGGGGGGCAAGTTCGGCGGCGGAGGCTACAAGAAGTCAGGCGGGCTGCACGGCGTCGGCGCTTCGGTGACGAACGCGCTGTCGGAATGGCTCGAGGTGGAGATTTTCCGCGAGGGCAAGATACATAAGCAGAGGTTCGAATACTGGGTCGACAGCCAGGGCAAGGAGCATGTCGGCGAGCCGACGACCGGCCTCGAGATCGTCGGCAATACGCGCCAGACCGGCACCAAGGTGACGTTCAAGCCGGATGCGCGCGTCTTTCACGGCAACACCTCGCTGAGCTTCGATACGCTGAGCGACCGGCTGCAGGAGATCGCCTTCCTGAACTCCGGGCTCAAGGTGACGATCCGCGACGACCGCAGCGGGCATGAGAACGTCTTCCACTACGAGGGCGGAGCGAAGCAGTTCGTCGAGTTCCTCAACGAGGAGAAGTCGGTGCTGCATGAGGCGGTCCGCTTCGCGGCGGACAAGGACGACATCGAGGTCGAGGTCGCCCTGCAGTACAACGACGGCTATACGGAGACGATCGTGAGCTTCGTCAACTCGATCCCGACGCGGGGCGGCGGCACGCATGAGACCGGCTTCAAGACAGCCTACACGCGGGTGCTCAACGATTATGCCCGGCGCGCCGGCCTGCTCAAGGAAAAGGAAAAGAACCTTGAAGGCGGAGACCTGCGCGAAGGCATGATGTGCGTCATCAACATCAAGATGGCGGAGGTCGAGTTCGTCGGGCAGACGAAGGACCAGCTCGGCAGCAGCTCCGCCCGCAGCGCCGTCGACGCCGTCGTCGCGGACAAGATGGCCGTGTTCCTGGAGGAGAATCCGCAGGTCGGCCAGATGCTGCTCAAAAAGGCGATCCAGGCGTCCCGGGCGCGCGAGGCCGCGCGCAAGGCGCGCGAGGAGATCCGCAGCGGAAAGAAGCGCAGCGAGTCGTCCAACCTCGGCGGCAAGCTGACGCCGGCGCAGTCCAAGGACGCCTCGCGCAACGAGCTGTTCATCGTCGAGGGCGACTCTGCCGGCGGCTCCGCCAAGCAAGGCCGCGACTCCAAGTATCAGGCGATCCTGCCGCTGAAGGGAAAGCCGATGAATCCGGAGAAGGCGCGGCTGGGCGACATCCTCAAGAACGACGAGTACAAGGCGATCATCGCCGCGATCGGCGCGGGCGTCGGGCCGGAGTTCGAGGCGGACGAGTGCAACTACAGCAAGATCATCATCATGACCGACGCGGATACGGACGGCGCGCACATCCAGGTGCTGCTGCTGACGTTCTTCTACCGGTACATGAAGCCGCTCATCGACTCGGGAAGGATCTACATCGCGCAGCCGCCGCTCTACAAGATGTCCCGCAAGACGGGCAAGCTGCAGACGGTGCGCTACGCCTGGACCGATGAGCAGCTGCAGAACTACGGCAAGGAGATGGGCAAGGGCTTCGAGCTGCAGCGCTACAAGGGCCTCGGCGAGATGAACCCGGACCAGCTCTGGGAAACGACGATGAATCCCGAGTCCCGAACGCTCCTGCGGGTGCAGATCGACGATGCGGCCAAGGCGGAGCGGCGGGTATCGACGCTCATGGGCGACAAGGTCGATCCGCGCAAGCGCTGGATCATCGACAATGTCGACTTCACCGAATACGAGGAATAGGGGGACGGGCTCATGAGCGCAAGCGAGCAATTTCTGCCGGCATTCCTCGAGGAGGTCGTCGGCGACCGATTTGGACGCTACTCCAAATATATCATCCAGGACCGCGCCATCCCCGATGTGCGCGACGGCCTGAAGCCGGTGCAGCGGCGGATCCTGTACGCGATGTACGACGCCGGCAATACGCCGGACAAGCCGTACCGCAAGTCGGCCAAGACGGTCGGCGACGTGATGGGCAACTACCATCCGCATGGCGACTCCTCGATCTACGAGGGCATGGTGCGGATGGCGCAGCCATGGAAGATGGGCCATACGCTCATCGACGGCCACGGCAACTGGGGCTCGCTCGACGACGATCCGGCGGCGGCGATGCGCTATACGGAGGCGAGGCTGTCGCCGATCGCGATGGAGCTGCTGCGCGACATCGAGAAGCGCACCGTGCTGTTCAAGGACAATTTCGACAACAGCACCAAGGAGCCGGTCGTGCTGCCGGCCCGCTACCCGAACCTGCTCGTCAACGGCGTCAGCGGGATCTCGTCGGGCTTCGCCACCGAGATCCCGCCGCATAACCTGCGCGAGGTGATCGACGCCTGCATCGCGCTCATGAACGACGGCAGCATGCCGCTCGAGGCGCTGATGGGCATCCTCAAAGGTCCGGACTTCCCGACCGGAGGCATCATCATGGGCGAGGAGGGCATCCGCGACGCCTACTCGACCGGCAAGGGACGCATCCACCTGCGGTCGAAAACGGCCGTAGAGGAGCTGCGCGGCGGCAAGAAGATGATCGTCGTGACGGAAATTCCGTACCAGGTCGTCAAGTCGCGCCTCGTCACGGCGATGGAGAACATCCGTCTCGAGAAGAAGGTCGACGGCATCGCCGAGGTGCGCGACGAGAGCGGGCGCGACGGCCTGCGCATCGTCGTCGAGCTCAAGAAGGACGCGGATGCCGACGGCATCCTGGCCTATCTGCTCAAAAAGACCGACCTGCAGGTGACGTACAACTTCAACATGGTCGCGATCGTCAACAAGGCTCCCCGCCAGCTCGGCGTCAAGGAGATGCTGGCGGCGTACATCGACCATCAGAAGGAAGTCGTCACGTTCCGCACGCGCTATGAGCTGGAGAAGGCCGAGGACCGCGCGCATGTGCTCGAAGGACTCGTCAAGGCGCTGAACATCCTCGACGACGTCATCGCGGCGATCAAGGCGTCGAAAAACCGCGCCGACGCGCAGGACAACCTCGTCGCCAAGTTCGGCTTCAGCGAGCGGCAGGCCGATGCGATCCTGACGCTCCAGCTGTACCGCCTGACCAACCTCGAGATCACCTCGCTGGAAAAGGAGCTGCGCGAGATCGCCAAGCGCGTCCACTATTTGCGCTCGATCCTCGACAGCGAAAAGAAGCTGCTCAAGGTCATTCAGGAGGAGCTGCTGGAGATCCGCGAGAAGTACGGCATCGACCGCCGCTCGGAAATCCGCGGCCAGGTCGAGGAGCTGAAGGTCGGCCTCGAGGTGATGGTGAGCGCCGAGGACGTGCTCGTGGCGATCAGCCGCGACGGCTACGTCAAGCGGACGAGCCGTCTCAGCTTCGCCCGCAGCGGGGGAGAGCTGGACGCGTCCGGCCTCAAGGAAGGCGACGCGCTCCGCCATGTGCTGGAGTGCAATACGATCGACAGCCTGCTCGTCTTCACGCGCAAGGGCAGCTACTACCTGCTGCCGGTGTATCAGATTCCGGACTTCAAGTGGAAGGACGCCGGCACGGCGATCGTCAACGTCATCCCGATTCCAAAAGATGACGGCATCGTCGCGGTGCTGCCGGTCAAGGACATCCAGCAGCCGGGCCAATCGCTGTTCTTCTTCACGAAGCGCGGGCAGGTCAAGCGGACCGAGCTCAAGGACTATGCGACGAACCGCTCGACCGCCATCGCGGCCGTCAAGCTGGCGGACGGAGACGAGGTCGTCCAGGTGCTGCAGTCGGCAGGCGACCGCCATCTCGTGCTCGTCTCGCGGGCGGGAGCGGCGATCCGCTTCCCGGCTGCCGAGGTGAGCTTGATGGGACGCGTCGCCGGCGGCGTGCGCGGCATCCAGCTCAAGGAAGGCGACGAGCTTGCCGCCGCGCTGGAGGCCGGTCCGGACGACGAGGGCGAAGTGCTCGTCATCAGCGACCTCGGCTACGCCAAGCGCAGCCTGCTCGCCGACTACCCGGTCCAGGGCCGCGGCGGCAAGGGCGTCATCACGTTCGAGTTCAAGGAAGGCAAGCGGGTCAAGCCGAACGGCGCGGCGCTCGTCGGCGCCTCGTACTGCAAGGAGCCGCGCGAGCTGAGCGCGCTGCTCGCCGGAGGCGGCGAGCAGCGCTTCCAGAGCGAGAAGACGCCGCTCGACGACCGCAAGTCGGTCGGCCGGGCGATGGTCCAGGTCGAGAAGAACGACGCTGTCATGCAGCTGTTCCAGCGGCCGGAAATCAGCCAGGAAGGCTGATCCGGCGGCGGCAGCCGGGCAGAGATGGACAGATGACCGGTTCACGTTCGGCTGCCGAACGGCCATTCATCGAAAAAAGGGACGAAGCGGAGATTTTCTCCGCTTCGTCCCTTTTGCTTGCTGCCGGCTCTCGATCGGTCCGCTGTGCTCAGCGGGCGACGATATAGCCCTCGGCCTTGAGCAGCTCGGCGATCAGCACGGCGCCGCCCGCGGCGCCGCGGAGCGTGTTGTGCGAGAGGCCGACGAATTTGAAGTCGTACAGCGAGTCCTCGCGCAGCCGTCCGGCGCTGATGCCCATGCCGTTCTCGATGCCCCGGTCCAAGCCCGTCTGCGGGCGGTTGTCTTCCTCGAAGTAGGTGATGAACTGCTTCGGCGCGCTAGGCAGCTCCAGCTCCTGCGGACGGCCCGCGAAGGCGGCCCAGCGGTCGAGGATGTCCTGCTTGCTCGGCTTGGTCTCGAAGTTCACGAACACCGTCGCCAGATGGCCGTCCGCGACCGGGACGCGGATGCACTGGGTCGTGATCGCCGGCTCGGAAGCCTTGACGATCGCGCCGTCCTCGACCTTGCCCCAGATGCGCAGCGGCTCCTGCTCGCTCTTCTCTTCCTCTCCGCCGATATACGGGATGACGTTGTCGATCATCTCCGGCCAGTCGGCGAACGTTTTGCCCGCGCCGGAGATCGCCTGATAGGTGCTCGCGACGACTTGCTTCGGTCCGAACTCCTTGAGCGCGGTCAGCATCGGAACGTAGCTCTGGATGGAGCAGTTCGGCTTGACGGCGATGAAGCCGGTCTCGGTGCCGAGGCGCTCGCGCTGGGAGGCGATGACCTCCAGATGCTCCGGGTTGATTTCGGGAATGACCATCGGGACGTCGGCGGTCCAGCGATGGGCGGAGTTGTTGGAGATGACGGCGACGCCGGCTTTGGCGTAAGCCTCTTCGAGCGCTTGGATCTCCTGCTTTTTCATGTCGACCGCGCAGAAGATCACGTCGAGCTCGGCTGCGACCTCCTCGACCTTGGACGCGTCCTGCACCTGGATCGCCTTGACGGCTTCGGGCATCGGCGTGTCCAGCTTCCAGCGGCCGCGCACCGCTTCTTCATACGATTTGCCGGCGGAGCTCGCGCTGGCCGCGATCGCCGTCACTTCGAACCAAGGGTGATGGTCCAGCAAGGCGACGAAGCGCTGTCCGACCATGCCGGTTCCGCCTACGATGCCGGTTCTGAGCTTTTGTGTCATCGAAATTCAACCCTCTCTATCTAACGGAATAAATGTAATGATTATACCAAGCATGCCCGTAAAGGTTCAATGCTTTAACGAAAAAAAGAGGCCCCTCGCAGAGCCTGTCAGTCGTACGGCCGGTCGTCGGAAGGCTCTAGTCGGTCGATCACGTGCAAGAGCGCTTCCAGCAGCACCCAGAGCGGAACCGGCTCGTCGGGCCGCTCCAGCAGCTCGGGGTCCTTGATGATGCCGTAGGCACGGATTTTGCGGATGACCGCTTCCTTATGCCCTTCCATGATGATCACCCTTTCGCCTTCTGTCGCCTTCATGTCTTGCATCCTATGTCAACCTATGTCTAAAGGTTCGGAAAGAGATCGATTAAGGTCTAGAATTATTAATCCGATTAACCTTTCTTTCGACAAAGTCAGATGGTATAATCAGGAATTAGCAGAGGACAGACTTGTCCTCGTCGGACCTATCCATTCAGAAAGCAGGTGTTCGCGTTGATAACCGAGGATTTCGCCAGGCTGTGGATCAAGATCTCGAAGGAATGGAAGAACCATTTGGAGGAGCAGCTGCTTCCTCAGCTGACCGAAGGACAGCTGAACGTGCTGGAGCTGCTGCAGAAGCATCAGCCGATGAAGCCGTCGGAGCTGCTTCAGCATCTGCAGACGACGCCGGCGGCGATCACGACGCTGCTTGACCGGATGGAGAAGGGCGGCTTGATCGAGCGCAGCCGCGACTCCTCCGACCGGCGCATCGTCTGGGTGCAGATGACGAGCCACGGCGAGCACGAGGTGAAGCGGGGAGTGGAGATTCGCGAGGAGTTCCTCAAGGGGGCGCTCGACCGCATCTCGTCCCATAACCAGCAGCTGCTCGTCTACCTGCTCGGCAAGGTCGCCAACGCGGGCTAGCCGCTTCCATGCCGGGCGTGTCCCGGCGGCAGGTCAAGGGCGGACCGCCAAGGCCGTCCGCGCCGCATTTCCTTTCAGCCGCGCCGCACAAAGGGCCGAGCCGGCTTCCCCTCGCAGGGAAGCCGGCTCGGCCCTTGCTTGCTGATTCCGGCTGTTCGGCCCTCGGCTCTCTTGCGGCAAAGCCGCCTGCTTTTCCTGCCAGACGATCCGTCTCGGCCCGCCTTCAGTCGGAAGCGTGCTGGACGGCGGAGGCCGCCTGCTCCAGCTGCTGCTCCGTCCAAGCCGTCCAAGGGAAGGCGCGCGGCGGAAGCGAGCGGAACTCCATCCACTCCTTGGTCACCGGATGGGCGATGCCGGCGGCCGCCGACCAGAGCGCGATGTCGCCGTGTCCGCCGCGTGCTGGAGCGCCGCGGCCGGATGGGCCGTACTTGCGGTCGCCGGCCAGCGGGCAGCCGATCGCGGCGAACTGCGCGCGGATCTGATGGGGACGTCCGGTGTGGAGTCGCACCGCCGCCAGCGGCGCGCCGTCCGCTCCGGGCCAGGTCCGGTAGTCGAGGCGAGCTTCCTTGGCGTCGCCGGTCGGCTTGGCGTAAGCCGTCACGACGTTGCGGGCGGCGTCCTTTTGCAGGTAGTGGCGAAGGCTGCCCGAGTCCGTCTGCGGCTTGGCCGTGAGGACGGCGAGGTACGTCTTGCGGAACGCGCGCGTGCGGACGGCGTCGGACAGCCGGCTCGCCGCCTTGGACGTCTTGGCGAACAGCATGACGCCGCCGACGGGTCGGTCGAGCCGATGCACGAGGCCGAGAAACACGTTGCCCGGCTTGTCGTAGCGGCGCTTGAGATCGGCCTTGAGCAGCGTCAGCATGTCCGGATCGCCGCTCTCGTCCTCCTGCGAGGGCACGCCGGGCGGCTTGACGACGACGAGCAGATGGTTGTCCTCGTAGAGGATCGGGATGTCGGACGCGCTGCCGGGGCTGGCGCTCACCGGATCACGCCTCCCAGCGGCCGAGGATGCCGCATGGCAGCGTCAGGCCGGAGGCGGTGATCGGCAGGCCGATCTCGCCGCAGTGGATGGAGCCGCCGAAGCGCTTGCGGGCGGTCATCTCCAGCAGGTTGTGCAGCACCTGCGGCGACAGTCCCGTCGTATAGGAGTTGAGGAGCAGGAAAAGCGGCTTCTCGCTCAGGATGTCCATGCACGACTCGAGGAACGGGAAAAGGCTCGATTCGAGCTTCCACATCTCGCCGCCGGGGCCGCGTCCGTAGGACGGCGGATCCATGATGATCGCGTCGTACTTGCTGCCGCGGCGCTGCTCGCGCTGCACGAATTTGAACACGTCGTCGGTGATGTAGCGGATGGGGCGCTCGGCCAGCCCGGACAGCGCGGCGTTCTCCTTGGCCCACTGCACCATGCCCTTGGCGGCGTCCACATGGCACACCTCCGCACCGGCGGCGGCGCAGGCGACGGTCGCTCCGCCCGTATAGGCGAACAGGTTGAGGACGCGGATCGGCCTGCCTGCGGAGCGGATCTTGTCCATCATCCAGCTCCAGTTGACGGCCTGCTCCGGGAACAGTCCGGTATGCTTGAAGCTCGTCGGCTTGATATGGAAGCTCAGCTCGCCGTAGCGGATCGTCCAGCGCTCGGGAAGCGCCTTGCGGTAATCCCAGCTGCCGCCGCCGGCGCTGCTGCGATGGTAATGGCCGTCGGCGGACGTCCAGGCTTTGCGGTCTCCGCGGAACGGCCAGATGATCTGCGGGTCGGGACGGCGCAGCGTCACGTCGCCCCAGCGCTCGAGCTTGTCTCCGTCGCCGGTGTCGATCAGTTCGTAATCTTTCCATTGGTCAGCAGTATACATCGATGAATTCTCGGTCCCTTCTGTCATGCGATCGTCCATTCATTATATCGGGAGCGATGGATCGAAGCAATGAAGGAGAGAGCCGGAGGGCAAGGCGGGGTGAAGGAAAGCCGCCGATTCGCGCAGACGGGGAGGCGCCCGGCAAGAGGCAGGAGGAGGGCCGGATCGGGACGAGGGGAAAAACGGGGAAAGGCGCGGCCGGCCGCGCCTGCCGCCGGCAGGCGGAGCAGGCCGCTAGCCGGCGGATTCGGCCTTGCGAAGCAGCTTCAGCATCTGATCGATATAGAGCTTCCGCTTGTCGGGCTCCATCCGGTTCAGCGTCTGGATCAGATCCAGCGTATCCTTGTTCAACTGCTGGGACTCGCTTTGATTTTGGTCGCCGCCGATCATATAATCCAGGGAGACCTCAAAGAAGGCGGCCAGCTTCATCAACGTCTCGTAGACAGGCTGGCGGTTGTTGATCTCATAATGGCTGTACGCGGATCGGGTGATGCCGATATGGCGGGACACCTCCTCCTGGGACAGGTTCTTGCTGAGTCGCAGCTCGCGCAGACGGTCGCCCATGGTCATGGTCATGTCGGTGGCTCCTTACATCAGACTGAACCTTGGCGGTTCAAAGAAAGGCTTGACGAGCAGGCCTTATAATCAAACTTTATGATACAAATTGTATCATGTCAAGCAAAGCGCTTTGAAAATTGGCGCATGAAAGCACGAATTCATTAGACTTTGTTTGGCTTCTATCACAATATGAAGATGGAGGGATACGAAATGTCGCAACTGATGCGGTTATGGATCGACGGGACGTGGGAAGACGGGCACAAGCAGGCGCCGCTGCTCGCGCCATACGGGGGAGAGGAGCTGGCCCTCGTCGGCTATGCGTCGCCGGAGCAGGCCGCGCGCGCGGTCGAAGCGGCGGATCGGGCGTTCCGCGAGCATCGCGGCATGCCGGCGCATCGACGCAGCTCCATTCTGTATCAAGCGGCCGATCTGCTCGAGCGGCGGGCGGAGGAGGCGGCGCGGATCGTCGCGCTCGAGGCGGCCAAGCCGATCCGAGCGGCCCGCGCCGAAATCGCGCGCACGGTGCAGACGTATCTGTTTGCCGCGGAGGCGGCCCGCAGCCTGACCGGCGAGACCGTGCCGATGGACGCCGCTCCGCGCGGCGAAGGCCGGACCGCCTCTGTGCGGCGGGAGCCGGTAGGCGTCGTCAGCGCGATCACGCCGTTCAACTTCCCGTTCAACCTCGTCGCCCATAAGGTCGGGCCGGCGCTGGCCGCCGGCAACGCGGTCGTGCTCAAGCCGGCGGAGCAGACGCCGATCTCCGCGCTGTTCCTGGCCGAGCTGTTCGAGGAAGCCGGCCTTCCGTCCGGGCTGCTGAACATCGTGCCCGGAGACGGGCGCGAGCTCGGGCCGACGCTCGCCTCGCATCCGCTCGTCTCGTTCGTCTCCTTTACGGGCAGCCCTGAGGTCGGCCGCCAAATCCGCCAGCTGGCCGGGCTGCGCCGCACGACGCTGGAGCTGGGCAGCAACTCGCCGCTGCTGATCGATCGCGGCTTCACGGAGGAGGAGCTAGGCCGGATCGCCGACGAGACGGCGGCCGGAGCGTTTGCCTATAATGGACAAGTCTGCATCTCGGTGCAGCGCGTCTTCGTGCATGAGGAGCTGGCGGATCGGTTCGCCGCCATGCTCGCCGAGCGCGCGAAGGCGCTGGTCGCCGGCGATCCGCTGGCCGAGGAGACCGACATCACGCCGCTCATCAGCGCCAAGGCGGCGGAGCGGCTGAAGGGCTGGCTGGACGCGGCGCTGGCGCGCGGAGCGGAGCTGCTGTGCGGCGGCAGCTTCGAGGGGAGCCTGATGCGGCCGGCGGTGCTGCGCGGAGTGCCGGAGGACGCCGAGCTCAGCTGCGAGGAGGCGTTCGGCCCGGTCGCCGCGATCGCGCCGTTCCGCCGATGGGAGGAGGCGGTCGCCGCGGCCAACCGATCCCGCTACGGGCTGCAGGCCGGCGTGTTCACCAAGGACGTGGAGCATGCGCTCCATGCGGCAGCCGAGCTGCAGGCCGGCGGCGTGATGATCAACGACGTGCCGACGTTCCGGCTCGACCATATGCCGTATGGAGGCCGCAAGGACAGCGGCAGCGGCCGGGAAGGCGTCCGCTACGCCGCCGAGGAGATGACCGAGGCCAAGCTCGTCAGCTTCCGCAGCGGCTTGTACCGCTCCTGATCCGGCATCCGGCTGGGCGCTCGGCGCCTGGTTCGGCTGGAGGACGGACTTTTGCCCGCGATGTTCGGCCGCAAAGAGGCCGGCTTCGCTCAAGGTTGTGAACGAAATCGTCACAATTTCGGAAAGGTTGTCGCGAAACGTTGAATAAGCGCTTTATTTTCTTTATAATAGAGGCACAATCGAAGCCGAACCTGTTCAATGATTCGTTGTTGTCAGGCCGCCGGTACTCTGCCGGCGGCTTTTTCACGGGCATGACGGAGGTTCGGCAGCGCTTGGTTATCATCCGTACCAACCTTTTTCACTTAACGGAGGTAGTTGGCAAATGACCGACGAATCAAACACGAAAAGGCAATGGAAAGACTTTTTCGGACCTAACCTGGGCTACATCCAGGAACAGTACGAACAGTTCAGCAGCGACCCGGAATCGGTCGACGCTTCCTTCCGCGAGCTTTTCGCCGAACTGGGAGCGCCTCCTGCCGAACTCGGCGCCCAGCCTTCCCGCACGGCCCCGGCCGCGGGCGGACAGGTCGCCGTCGACGCGACGCTGCTCAAGAAGCTCGTCGCCGCCGAAAAGCTGGTGGGCAACATCCGCACCTACGGCCATCTGGCCGCCAATACCGATCCTCTCGGCTTGCGCGCATCCTCGGATACACGCTTGCTCGAGCCATCCACTTTTGAGCTGAACGAATCGGATCTGAGCCGATTCCCGGCCTCCCTCCTCTGGGATCATGCGCCGGCCGGCGTCTCCAACGGCTGGGAAGCGATCCAGAAGCTGCGCAATTCGTATACCCAATCCATCGGCTTCGAGTTCAGCCACGTCCACGACGAAACCGAACGGGACTGGCTCAGCGCGAAGGCTGAATCGGGCATTGCCAACGCCTCCCTGAACGTTGAAGAACGCAAGTCCCTGCTCAATCTGCTGCTTCATGTCGAACAATTCGAGTCTTACCTTCACCGCACGTTCGTCGGCCAGAAACGGTTCTCCGTAGAAGGTGTCGACATGCTTATTCCGGTTATCGACGAGATCGTCCGCCAAGCGGTTCAGGACGGGGCGAGTCATATCCTGATGGGCATGGCGCATCGCGGCCGGTTGAATGTGCTTGCGCATGTCTTGGGCAAGCCGTACGAGAAGATCTTCTCCGAGTTCCATCATGCGCCGAACAAGGAGCTCGTGCCGTCGGAAGGCTCCGTCGGCATCAACTCCGGCTGGGCGGGCGACGTGAAGTACCACCTCGGCGCGGACCGCTCCGTCGCCGGAGCGCGCATCCTGCTCGCCAACAACCCGAGCCACCTGGAGTACGTCAACTCCGTCGTCGAGGGCTTCTCGCGCGCCGCGCAGGAGGACCGCACGCAGCCGGGCTTCCCGCGCCGCGATCCGAGCAAGTCGCTCGCTATCCAGGTGCACGGCGACGCGGCGTTCCCGGGCGAGGGCATCGTCGCCGAGACGCTCAACTTCACCGGCCTCGACGGCTTCACGAACGGCGGCTCGATCCATATCATCGCCAACAACCGCATCGGCTTCACGACCGACAGCAAGGATTCCCGCTCGACGCATTATGCGAGCGACCTCGCCAAGGGCTACGAGATTCCGATCGTGCATGTCAACGCCGACGATCCGGAGGCTTGCATCGCCGCCGTCCGCCTCGCCTGCGAGTACCGCGACAAGTTCAAGAAGGATTTCCTGATCGACCTCGTCGGCTACCGCCGCTACGGCCATAACGAGATGGACGATCCGGAGGGCACGCAGCCGCTCGTCTACGAAAAGGTCCGCGCCCACAAGACGGTCGCGACGCTGTATGCCGAGCGCCTGAAGGCCGAGGGCGCCTTGAGCGCCGCCGACATCGACCGGATGATCCAGGACACGCAAGCCGAGCTGCAAAAGGCTTACGACGTCATGAAGGAGCAGGCGGCCAGCGGCAAGCGCCGGAACGAAGGCTCGATTCCGGACGCCCCGGAGACGACCGAGACGGCGGTGCCGCTCGAGCGCCTCAAGGAAATCAACGCCGCGCTGCTGCAGGTTCCGGATGGCTTCACCGTCTATCCGAAGCTGCAGCGCATCCTGCAGCGCCGCGGCTCGATGCTCGACGAGGGCGAGAAGGTCGACTGGGCGCTCGCCGAGACGCTCGCCCTGGCGACGATCCTCGCCGACGGCAAGCCGATCCGCATGAGCGGCCAGGACGCCGAGCGCGCGACGTTCTCGCATCGCCATATCGTGCTGAACGACCACAAGACCGGCGAGAAATTTTCGCCGATGCATCATTTCCCGCAAGCCAAGGCGAGCTTCGCGGTGTACAACAGCCCGCTGACCGAAGGCGCGGTGCTCGGCTTCGAGTACGGCTACAACGTCTTCTCGCCGGAGACGTTCACGATCTGGGAAGCGCAGTACGGCGACTTCGCCAATGCGGCGCAGGTCATCTTCGACCAGTTCATCTCCGCGGGACGGACGAAGTGGAAGCAGCGCTCCAGCCTCGCGATGCTGCTGCCGCACGGCTACGAAGGCCAAGGACCGGAGCACTCCAGCGCCCGTCTGGAGCGGTTCCTGCAGCTGTCCGCCGAGAACAACTGGACCGTCGCCAACCTGAGCACGGCCGCCCAATACTTCCACCTGCTGCGCCGCCAGGCTGCCTGGACGGAGCATGAGGGCGCGCGTCCGCTCGTGCTCATGTCGCCGAAAAGCCTCATCCGCAACCCGCGCGTCCTGTCGCCGGGCTCGGAGCTGGCGAGCGGCTCGTTCAAGCTCGTGCTGGAGCAGCAAGGCCTCGGCAAGAAGGCGTCCGCCGTGCGCCGCCTGATCCTTTGCACCGGCAAGGTCGCCGTCGACCTCGAGGAAGCGCTGGATTCCGCCAAGGACCAGGACATGAGCTGGCTGCACATCGTGCGCGTCGAGCAGCTGTATCCGTTCCCGGCCAAGGAGATCGCCGAAATCATCTCCCGCTACAGCAAGCTGGAGGAGATCGTCTGGGTTCAGGAAGAGCCGAAGAACATGGGCGCTTGGACGTTCATGGAGCCTCGCATCCGCGAGTTGGCCGGAGGCAAGGCCGTCCATTACATCGGCCGTCCGGACCGCTCGAGCCCGGCTAGCGGCCATCAGGAAGTGCACGCCGCCGAGCAGCAGTCCATCCTTTCGCTCTCGCTGCAGCAAAAAGCTCTGAACACGATTTTACTTGGGAGGTAGAAGCAAGTGGCTGACATCAAAGTTCCCGATCTGGGCGAATCCATCTCGGAAGCGACAATCACCAAATGGCTCAAGAAGGAAGGGGAAGCCGTAAGCCAAGGCGACCTGCTGCTGGAGCTTGAAACCGATAAAGTCAACCTGGAGATCAGCGCGGAATCCGCAGGCGTGCTCTCGAGCATCCTGAAGGGCGAGGGCGATACCGTGCTCGTCGGCGAGTCGATCGGCGTCATCGGAGAGGGCGGCGCAGCCGCCGCTCCGGCGCAGCCGGTCCAGACGGCAGCTCCGGTCGCTCCGGCGGCGGCTCCAGCGGCTCCGGCCGCTGCGCCGGCGGCAGCTCCCGCTCCTGCGAGCGCATCCTCCGAGGGAGAGCCGATCGCTTCCCCGTCGGCTCGCAAGCTGGCCCGCGAGCGCGGCATCGATCTCAACCAGGTGAAGGGAACCGACCCGAACGGCCGCATCTACAGCCAGGACGTGGCGAGCCACGGCTCCGCTCCGGCTCCTGCGGCCAAGGCTCCGGCCGCCGCTCCGGCTCCGGCCGCGAAGCCGGCGTTCACGGAGCAGCCGGGCAAGCCGGTCGAGCGCACCAAAATGTCGCGCCGCCGCCAGACGATCGCCAAGCGCCTCGTCGAGGCCCAGCAGACGGCCGCGATGCTGACGACGTTCAACGAGGTCGACATGACGGCGATCCTCGACGTGCGCAAGCGCCGCAAGGATGCGTTCAAGGAGAAGAACGACATCGGCCTCGGCTTCATGAGCTTCTTCACCAAGGCCGTCGTCGGCGCGCTCAAGAAATTCCCGCTCCTCAACGCGGAAATCGACGGCGACGATCTGATCGTCAAGAAATACTATGACATCGGCATCGCCGTCGCCGCTCCGGACGGCCTCGTCGTGCCGGTCGTGCGCGACGCCGACCGCCTCGGCTTCGCCGGCATCGAGAAGTCGATCTCCGAGCTGGCCGGCAAAGCCCGCAAAAACTCGCTGGCGCTGTCGGACCTGCAAGGCGGCACGTTCACGATCACGAACGGCGGCGTCTTCGGCTCGCTGCTCTCGACGCCGATCCTCAACGCACCGCAAGTCGGCATCCTCGGCATGCATAAGATCCAGATCCGTCCGGTCGCGACCAGCGACACGGAGATGGAGAACCGCCCGATGATGTACATCGCGCTCTCCTACGACCACCGCATCGTCGACGGAGCCGAAGCGGTCCGCTTCCTCGTCACGGTCAAAGAGCTGCTGGAGGATCCGGAATCCCTTCTGCTCGAAGGCTGATCCGCGCAAGAGCATTCAACGCGCGGCGGACGCATGGCCGCCGCATCGCTTCACGCAAGACAAGCCCTGGATGGCTTCATCCAGGGCTTGTTTTTTTGCGCGGTGGAGGACGGGACCCTACATGCTGCGGTTGCAGTACAGCAGCAGCGCGACGTAGCCGCAGCCGATGAGCACGAGCAGATACGACAGCTCCGGCAGGTTGATGACGCCGACGAAAAACACGATGACGCAAGCGATCAAATTATAGAGGGAGACGGTTCGGAACAGCTTGTCGCGGTTGCGGATCCTGCCGGGCGCGAAGGCGGCCAGCAGCCATGGCGTGCGCTTGACGCCGGTGAAAAAGGCGATGAGATACATGAACAAGGACAGCACGATCAAGTAGAGGTTCATGATGGTCTCCCCTTGAAGGTTCGGATAGGCCGCGCTCGGCTCGCGAGAGCGTAGTTCTTATTATACGTGCGCGGCTGGGGATGTGGGAGAGCTTTTTTGGCAGGAAAAGGAGAATACTCGGCGCCGCGCCCGCATAGTCCTAGTACGGGGAAACCGATTCCGCACCGCTCATGGGAGAGGAAGCCGGCCGACAGAAGCCTACGCTTCAGGAGGCGGTTTTCATGAGTACGGATACGCTGATCGCATTGCTCGCCCTCGTCGTTTCCATGATCCATCTGGCGGGGCGCGGCGGCAAGTCGTAGCGGCTGAGGTCCCGGACACCGGCAGGCGGATTCCGCCTGCCGGTCGTCGGCATGCGCGGTCGGGCGGAGCTACCTTGTCCACGTCCGGTTATGGTACAATAGGACCATCGACTGGAATGTAAAGGGAGGGAGACGGGATCATGGCGCATACCCATGCCGGCGGCACGGCCAAGGAGATCGTCGACGCGATGGCCCGCGGAGGCTGGCGCATCACCGAGCAGCGGCGGCGTCTGGCGGAAATCTTCGCCGGCTGCGAAGGCTATCTGTCCCCGAAGGACGTCTACGAGGCGATGACGGTCCACTATCCGGGCGTCAGCTTCGATACCGTATATCGCAATCTGCGCCTCATGAGCGAGATGGGCGTGCTGGAGCAGTTCTACTCGATGGACGCGGGGCTCAAGTTCAAGGCGGCCTGCAATCATCATCACCACCATCATCTGATCTGCACGAATTGCGAGAAGACGCTCACGTTCGACTACTGCCCGATGGAGCAGGAGATGAGGCTGCCGGGCAACTTCAAGATCATGAACCACCGCTTCGAGGTATACGGCCTTTGCGAGGGCTGCCAGAGCGAAGTAGGCCGCTAGGCGTTGACAGCCCGCTTCGCGGCTGGTACTATACTTAAAGTGTAATCATTACAACTTTCTTCGCTGACCTCGTTCGTGCGGACAGGCAGCGATTTCTTTTGTCTCGAGATGTAAATATTACGATGATAGACGGAGACGCCCGAAAGATAGAAAGGAAGACGAAAGCGATGATCTTAGCTTCGTTGAAAGAAGTGGAGTTCGGCTACAACGATGCGCCCAGCCTCCATAATGCGACGATCGAGGTGAGGAGCCGGGAGTTCGCGGCCGTCACGGGGCCGAACGGAGCCTCGAAGACGACGCTGCTGAAGCTGATGCTCGGGCTGCTCAAGCCGTGGAAGGGCAAGACGTTCCTCGCCGGCAAGCGCGAGGACGGCCGGCCGCTCAAGGTCAGCTACGTGCCGCAGCAGATCGCCGCGTTCAATGGCGGCTTTCCGAGCAACGTGCAGGAGTTCGTCCTGTCCGGCTGCCTAAGCAGCGGCTCCTGGCTGAGGCGGGTGACCAAGGAAGACCGCGAGCTGGCCGAGAAGTCGCTGCGCCAGGTCGGCATGTGGCAGCTGCGGGAGCGGCGCATCGGCGAGCTCTCCGGCGGTCAGAAGCAGCGCATCTGCATCGCGCGCGCGCTCGCCCAGCGGCCGGATCTGCTCGTCATGGACGAGCCGACGACGGGCATGGACGAGGCGAGCCGCAAAGGCTTTTACGAGCTGATGCGCCATATGGTCGACGCGCACGGCATGTCGATCGTCATGGTCACCCACGGCCTGGAGGAATGCCGCCCCTACCTGGATCGGATCATCGAGCTCGAGCGAAAGGGGGAGGGAGGATGGAAATGCTGCACTACGACTTTATGCAGCGGGCATTTTTCGCCGGCGCGCTGATCGCCGTCGTCGCCTCCGTGCTCGGCGTGTATCTGATGCTGCGCCGTCAGGCGCTCATGGCCGACATGCTCTCCCACGTCTCGCTGGCAGGCGTCGCGGCGGGCGCTTTCCTCGGCCTCAGCCCGACGCTTTCCGGGTTCCTGACCGCGACGATCGGAGCGGTAGCGGTGGAGTACGTGCGCCGCTTCTACAAGACGTACAGCGAGATGTCGATCGCGATCATCATGGTCGGCGGCCTCTCGACGGCAGTCGTGCTCATGAGCCTGAACAAGACGATGAGCAAAAGCTTCACCTCGTACCTGTTCGGGTCGGTCGTCGCCGTCGACCGCTCCCAGCTGCTGCTCATGCTGATCGTCACCGCGGCCGCGGCGCTGTTCTTCTTTTTCCTGCGCCGTCCGCTGTATCAGATGACGTTCGACGAGGAGACGGCCAAAGTAAGCGGCTTGCCGACGGGGCTGATCTCGATGCTGTTCAGCGTCATCACCGGCATGATCGTCGCGGCCGCGATGCCGATTGTCGGCGTGCTGCTCGTCTCGTCGCTCATCATCCTGCCGGCGGCGCTGGCGATCCGGCTGACGTCGCGCTTCAGCGCCGCGCTGCTGCTCGCCGTGGCGATCGGCCTGGCCGGCGTCATGAGCGGGCTGACCGCTTCGTACGAGCTGAGCACGCCGCCCGGCGGCACGATCGCGCTGGTGCTCCTCGCCTTCCTGGCTATCGGCGTCGCATCGCAGAAGGTCGTCCGGCTCGTCCGGGCGAAGTCCAAGCATGCTGCCGCCACGGACACGGAGATGCACTCCTACGGTCCGATTCCGAGGCTGGGCGAGGATTCCCATACATCTTGAGGCTTAGAGAGAAGGAGTGAAGGTCAACATGGCAAGTCAAAGGAAATGGATCTCCGGCCTGCTGCTGTCCGGCGGACTGGCGCTGGCGCTGAGCGGCTGCGGCAGCAGCGGCTCGGGCGGAGCGGCGAACGAGGCGGCCGGAAACGGCGGAGCCGCGCCGGAAGCTGGCGCCAAGCTGAAGGTGGCCGCCACGATCTACCCGATGGCGGAGTTCGCCCGCCAGGTCGGCGGCGCTCATGTCGACGTCGTGCCGCTCGTGCCGACCGGCGTGGAGCCGCATGACTGGGAGCCGAGCGCCAAGGACATGGCCGCGATCAGCGACGCCGACGTCTTTGTCTACAACGGCATCGTCGAAAGCTGGGCCGAGCAGGCGATCGGCAGCGCGGCCAATCCGAACCGCGTCGTCGTCGAGGCGAGCCACGGCCTGGCCGAGCTGGAAGGAATCGACGACGGCCATCATCACGGCGAGGAGGAACATGCCGACGAGCACGCGGATGAGCACGCCGACGAGCATGCGGACGAGCATGCCAAGGATCCCCATGTCTGGCTCGATCCGGTGCTGGCCCAGCAGGAAGTGCGCGCCATCCAAAAAGGACTGGAGCAGGCCGATCCGGAGCATAAAGAGGACTATGCGAAAAACGCCGATGCGTACATCGCGAAGCTGGAGGAGCTGAACCAGCAATTCGTTTCCGAGCTGAAAGGCTCGAAGCGCAAGGACTTCGTCACCTCGCATGCCGCTTTCGCTTACTTGGCGGAGCGCTACGGGCTGAAGCAGGTGCCGATCAGCGGCTTGTCGCCGGAGCAGGAGCCGTCGCCGGAGCAGATGGCCCAGGTCATCGAATTCGTGCGCGAGCATCAGGTGAAGACGATCTTCTTCGAGACGCTTGTCGACTCCAAGCTGGCCGATACGATCGCAGCCGAGACAAAAGCCGGCACCGACGTGCTCAACCCGCTCGAAGGACTGACCAAGGAGCAGGCGGACGCAGGCGAGGACTACATCAGCATCATGAAGAGCAACCTGAAGGCGCTGGTCGGCGCTCTGAACGGCTGATCCGGGGCAGCATGCCCCGCAGCGCCGGATCGAGCTGTTTTCCCGTCATCAAATCGTAAATATAACGATAGGATATGCGGATCGATCCATGAACCGAGCTGGCTGAGGCCGGCTTGTTCCTTGCCCAAAGATCGTAAAAATTACATTATAGGAGGATTCCCATGACTCAATCCCTGCTTCCCGTCACCGTCCTGAGCGGTTATCTCGGCTCCGGCAAGACGACGCTGCTCAACCATGTGCTCCACAACCGCGATGGCCTCAAGGTCGCCGTCATCGTCAACGATCTGAGCGAGGTGAACATCGACGCCGGGCTCGTCAAGGAAGGCGGCGGCCTGTCGCGCCTCGACGAGAAGCTCGTCGAGATGTCGAACGGCTGCATCTGCTGCACGCTCCGCGAGGACCTGCTCGTCGAGGTGGAGCGGCTGGCCAAGGAAGGCCGCTTCGACTACATCCTGATCGAATCGACCGGCGTCGGCGAGCCGGTGCCCGTCGCGCAGACGTTCTCCTATGTGGACGAGGAGCTCGGCATCGACCTGACCCGCTACTGCCGGCTCGATACGATGGTGACGGTCGTCGACGCCAACCGGTTCTGGATCGACTACAGCTCCGGCGAGTCGCTGCTCGAGCGCAGCCAGGCGGTCGGCGAGGACGACACCCGCGACGTCTCCGACCTGCTGCTCGATCAAGTGGAGTTCTGCGACGTGCTCGTGCTGAACAAATGCGATCTCGTGCCGGAGGAGGAGCTGCAACGCCTCGAGGGCGTGCTGCGCCGGCTGCAGCCGCGCGCCCGCTTCATCCGCGCCGAGCATGGCCGGGTAGAGCCTTCCGCCATCCTGAATACGGGCTTGTTCGATTATGGCGAGGCAGCGGCTTCTGCCGGCTGGATGAAGGAGCTGGCGAAGCCGGCGCATACGCCGGAGACGGACGAATACGGCATCTCGAGCTTCGTCTACGACCGCCGTATCCCATTCCATCCGGAGCGGCTGCGGCGCTGGCTGGGGGACTGGCCGGAGCAGGTCGTCCGCGCCAAAGGCTACGTCTGGCTGGCTTCGCGGATGCAGACGGCTCAAAGCTTGAGCCAGGCCGGGCCGTCGATCAGCTTCGGACCGGCGGGATATTGGGCGGCGGCGCTGCCTCGAGAGGAGCAGGAGCAGCTGAAGCGGGAAGACGCCGAGCTCGCGGCGGGCTGGCATCCCGTCTACGGCGATCGGGTGAACCGGATCGTCTTCATCGGCATCGGCCTGGACCCGGAGACGGTCACCGCTTCGCTCGACCGCTGCCTGCTGACGGAGGCGGAGCTCGCGTCCGACTGGTCGCTGTTCGCGGATCTGCTTCCCGGAGGGAGCATTCCGGCCTGAGCGGCCCCGGATATTCGACCAAGGAGGTGACGATGGATGAGAGTGACGATCACGCTGGCGTGCACGGAGACGGGAGACCGCAACTATACGACGACCAAGAACAAGCGGACGAATCCCGAACGGCTGGAGCTGAAAAAATACAGCCCGCGGCTGAAACGGGTGACGCTTCACCGCGAGACGCGCTGACGATTCGGGCTGCCGCTGCCGCTAGGCAAGCGCAGCCGGGAAGCGGACGGCGCTGCAGCCGGGAACGACGGCTCCGGCTCATGGCCGGCTGCCGTACAGGGACGCCCAGCGCTCGCGAAGCGGTCCCTCGTCAAGGGCCGAGCCGATGAGCACGAGGTACGGCTGGCCGGGATAAGAGGCAGGCTCCCACTCCGCGCGCCCTCCGGCATGCTGGAGCAGCAGCGTCTCGCCGCCGAGGCGCAGATAGCCTTTGGCCCGCACGAGGCCGTCGCCGAGCTCGCGCAGGAACCGCTCGACCTCGGCCCGCTCCGGCTGGGTGCCGGCCGGAGCGGGCAGCGTCAGCGAGCGCAGGGAGCCGCCGCTGTAGCGGTCCGCGAGCGGCTGCGCCGTCGGCAGCGTCTTCAGCGTGCGGGATGCGGCCGCCGCCGTTCCGGCCATGGAAGGGCCCGTCCCGGCCGAAGCGCCGGGGACGGCTCCGGCCGGGGCGGCATCTCCCCGTGACGCCGCCGCTCCGGCAGCGCTTCGGCGCGGGTGAATCCCATGCAGCAAGGAAGCGGCATCGATGCGGCAGCGCTCCGTCTCCAGGACGGCGGCTGCCGCATTTTGCTTTTTGACGGCCCGCCGTGCCTTGAGACGCTGTGCCTCCGGCGCCGTATCGGCTTTGTTGAGCAGCACGAGATCCGCGCTTGCCACCTGGCTGCGCAGCGTGCGCACGAGCTCGCGATCGGCGCTGAAGCGGCTGTTGTACTCGGCGAACGTGCCGGCGTCGACGACCGTGACGACCGCAGCCAGCTCCAGACCGGCCGCATGCGCCGTCCCGCCGTCCTGCAGCAGCTCCCGCAGCTCCGCCGGATCGGCTACCCCGGTCAGCTCGACGAACAGGACATCCGGCACCGTACGGGCAAGCGAGACGAGGCTCGACTCCAGCTCGCTGCGCTTCGTGCAGCACAGGCAGCCGTCCAGCAGCTTGCGCACGGGCAGGCGCAGCTTTTCGGAGACGAGGCTGCCGTCGACGTCGATCTGGCCCAGCTCGTTCATGAGCAGGGCGGCGTTCAGCTCCCGGCGCGCGCATTCCTCCAGCAGCCTCAGCAGCAGCGTCGTCTTGCCGCTTCCGAGAAATCCGGACAGCAAATATACGGGAACGCTCATCGTCGGCACTCTCCTTTCCTTCCTAAAGAAGGATATGGACAGCCGCTTCCAAGTAGTACCGCAAGCCGCATCGCCGAGCGGTCCGCGCGAGTCAGGAATCTGCTGGAAGAACCGCCTTTGGCCTTGTGCCAAAGGCTATTTTGCGTAAGATTAGAGGAGCTTGCGAAAAATATCTTTATTACGCTTGGGAGTTATCGTTAAATATTGGGTATAGATGATGTGACGAATCGACGCAATCCGCCGTCGGTTTCGAGAAGAGGAGGGAAGCCGGACATGCTCGACGAGGCACGGCGCACCAAGCATCCGGCTCGAATCGCCGCCGCCGCCGCGCTTGCGGCCGCCATCGTCATCCTGACGGCGCTGTTCGTCAAGCCGTATCTCGGCATGGCGGACAATGGCGACTTCTTTCGGGAGATCCACAACCCGGGCCTGTACGATCTGAACGAGACGTACGAGGACCGGCATTTCGACTATTACAACCGCATCTACGGCGTCCGCGAATATCCGTACGACTCCAACACCGCCTTCATCTCCTCGCTGTCGCTGTTCATCCGCGGGGCGATCGGAGCGGACCTGCTGCTGACCGGCGACAACCGCTTCGATATGCGGGCGATCGCCGCGCTGTATGCGGCGCTGTTCCTGGCGGCGATCTACTTGATCGTGAGGCAGGCGGCCGAGCGCTTGACCGCGGCGGGGGCAGCCGCGGCGGCGCTGATCGCCGTGTTCGTTCTCGCCGACACGGGCTATACGGCCTATTTCAGCTCCTTTTACGGGGAGCCGGCTTCCTACGTGCTGCTGCTGCTGACGATGGCGCTGCTCATGCGGCTGCCCGAGCTCGACCGCCGCTCGGCGGGCTGGCTCGCCGCCTGGGTCGCCGCCGCCGGGCTGTTCGCCGCCGCCAAGCAGCAGAACGCTCCGGCCGGCATCCTGCTGGCGCTGCTCGGGCTGCGCGCGGCGTTTCTGTACCAAAGCAGGCGGCTGCGGCGGCTGGCGATCGGCGGCGCGGCGGCGGTCGCGGCGGTCAGCGTCCTCACCTACGGCCTGATGTCCGACGACATCAAGCATATCAACCAGTACCACGCCGTGACGCGCGGCATCCTCCAGAACACGGAGCATCCGGAGCGCGATCTGCAGGAGATCGGGCTCGATCCGAAGTTCGCGGTGCTGGCGGGCACGACGTATTACGACAAGTACCAGCTGGAGCCGGTGGAATCCGAGCTCATGCAGGAGGAGTTCTACTCCAAGTTCGGCTACTTGGCGCTGCTTCGCTATTATGCGCTGCATGCGGACCGGGCGATCGACAAGCTGAACGAGGCCGCGAGCCACGCTTACCAGATCCGCCCGACGGCGATGGGCAACTACGAAAAAAGCGCCGGCCGGGAGCCGGGAGCGAAGTCGTCGTTCTTCTCCGGGTGGAGCAGCCTCAAGCAGCAGCTGTTCCCGGGCACGTTCCGCTTCATCGTCCTGTTCTACGCCGTCTTCTACGGCGGGCTTGCCTATCTCTACGTCGCGGCCTGGAGGGGCCGCCGCAGAGCGGACCAGTTCCGTCTCGAGGCGCTCGCGCTGCCGGGCCTGATCGGCCTGTCGCAGCTCGGGGTGTCGTTCCTCGGCGCGGGCGATGCCGACCTGGCCAAGCATCTGTTCCTCTACAACGTCTGCTTCGACCTCATGTTCGGCCTGATGGCCGGCTGGGTCGCGCACAAGATCATGCAAAGGCTGCGCCTGCGCGGGAAGGCTGGGAAAACGAAATGGAAGTCAAAAAGCTCGATATCTGGGTCATCGTCCTTGCCGTCCTGAGCTACGGGATCGTCAACTGGTTCGTCCTGCTTCCAAAGGACAGCTACCTGCAAAACACGCTGCTGCTGAGCGCGCTGTTCGCCGTCGCGGTGCTGTCCTACCTGAGCGGCCTCATGATCGCGCTCACCGCCTCGGCCGTCTGCATTTTCTTTTACGGCAGCTATGTGATGTACGGCAGCGTCATGCAAGGCAAGGGCATCGAGTCGCAGGTGTATTACTGGCTCGTGCTGCTGCCGCTCGTCGCCGTCCTCACGGCGGTCATCGGCGGCCTGATCCGCTCCATCCAGCAGGAAAACCTGCGCATGCGGGAGCGCTACTCGGACTTCGTCACGATCGACGAGATCACCGGGCTCGAGAACGCGCGCGTCTTCTACGCCGTGCTCGGCCAGTTCATGAGCCTCTCCCGCCGCTACGAGCTTCCGCTCAGCGTCATGCTCGTGCGGCTCGACTACTATGACGACATCCGCGGCATCGTCGGGGGCGAGGCGATGAAGGACGTCGTCGCCTGGATCGGCAAGCGGCTCGGCGAGAGCACGCGCACCGAGGACTCCAGCTACATCCTCGAGGACGGGCGCACGTTCGCGCTGCTGCTGCTCGGCGACCGGGAAGGGGCGCAGGTCGTCAAATCGCGCATCAAGGAAAGCATCTATTCGTACGATCTGCAAAAAGCGGCCAAGGCGGTCACGGTGCGGCTCGAGCTTCGCGTCGGCCTCGCCGCCTACGATCCTTCCGAGCCTTCGGATCCGCTTTCCCTGCGCCGCGCGGCCGAAAAGGACATGGAGTACGATGTGTAGCGCGCGGCATGCCGGCGGCGCGGCGAGGCATGCGGCCGGCCGGAGGCTCGTCTGCTGCTTCCTGTTCGTTCTCCTGCTGCTGCCGGCCGCCGCGCCGTCTCCCGCATCCGCCGCTACGCCGGCTTTCCGCGCGGATTCTTCTCCGGCGCTGCGCCAGGCGGCGCAGCCGGAGGGCGGCAAGGCGCTCGTCGTCTACGGGCGCGAGTGGAACAGCCGGGACGGGCGCGAGCGGCTGATCGAGCTGTACCGGATGCTGCGCGGGCCCTATGCCGCCGTAGGCTTCGTCCGCGGCGGAGACGCGCGGCCGGAGCAGCTGCAGGAGGCGGATCTGGTCGTTGTTGCCGGGGGCGCGGAGGAGCCGTTCCGAAGCGGGCTGCCGCTGCCGTCCGGCGCCGCCGGAGGCGATACGGTGCTGCTGGATACGACGGACGGCTTGGCCGCGGCGGCGCGTCAGCTCGCCGGCTGGCTCGACGCCTCCGGCGTGTCGGCGCCGACGTACGCGCTTCTGAGCGGCATCAGCCCGTTTCTCGATCGCGAGGAGCTGGAGCGCAAGGCCGCCTGGCTGCACGAGCGCGGCATTCCGTACTGGATGGAGCTGCGTCCGCTGTTCACGGGCGGCGATTCGCCTTCCTTGGACGGCTATTACGAGACGCTGCGCCGGATGCAGGAGCTCGGCGGCGTCGCGCTGCTCGGTCCGCTCGCCGGCTGGACGCCGCCGGACGAGTGGGACTCGTATTTGTCGGGCCACGAAGTGACCGGCGCGACCGATACCGACGATGCCGCGGTGCTCAGCGCGCGCTCGATGTACGCCTATGTGAGCCGCGGCGTCTATCCGGCCGGACTCGCCGGTCCGCCGGATCTGCTGTTCGATCCGGAATGGAGCGGGCTCGCCGCTTCCGCCGACCTGTTCGTCGAGGGAGCCGGCTGGCAAGGCTTCTCGCGCGATCTCGACGCCGCGCAGGCGTGGATGGGCCGCTACGCGGCTCTGGCGCCGGCGGCCGGCGCCGAGGGCGAAGCGCCGCTTCCGGAGAGCTCCGCCCGCGTCTTCGCGTTCGAGGCCGGACTGCCGCTGGCCGCGTTCCAGGCCGCCGTGGAGGCGGAGCTGGGGCGGGGGACCGCATTCGCCGATCCCGCCTCCGTGGACAGCCGGATCGTCTGGGAGGAGCAGTCGCTCGTCCGCCGGGACGGGCAGACGCTGCTGAACGGCAGTCCCGCGTCCTGGACCGCTCCCGAAGTCCCCGAGCCGACAGCCGCGCCGCCGGCGGATGGGGGGCTGACGACGGTGAACCGCGGCGTCCAGAACGTCCTGTCCGTGCTGTTCGTCGTCTCGGTCCTCGTCGTGGGGGCGTTTACGGCGGCGTTTGTCGTCGGCCGCCAGATCAATCGCAGAAAGCATCTGAGGTGAGCCATGGAGCAGCTGGGCTGGATCGATTACCTCTTTCTGTATTGCATGGTCTGCATCTGGATCATGCTTCTCATCAATATCGTGCTCACGGCAGGCGGATACCGCTACTACCTGAAAACGCTGCAGATGCGCGTGGACGAGCCGCTGGACGACTATCCGACCGTTTCGGTGCTCATCCCGGCCCATAACGAGGAAAAGGTGATCGGCCAGTCGGTCGGCGCGCTCATGGAGCTCGACTACCCGAAGGACAAGCTGGAGATCATCGTCATCAACGACAATTCCAGCGACGGCACGGGAGCGATCCTCGCGGAGCTGCAGCGCAGCCGTCCCGACGTGAATCTGCGCATCCTGACGACCGGTCCGGAGACGGGCGGCAAAGGAAAGTCCGGCGCGCTCAACAACGGCTACGCCGTCAGCACCGGCGAGGTGCTGGCCGTCTACGACGCCGACAATACGCCGGAGCGCTCGGCGCTTCGCATCCTCATCCACACGCTTTGGCGGAACGACCGGCTCGGAGCGGTCATCGGCAAGTTCCGCACGCGCAACGGCGGCAAAAACTGGCTGACCCGCTTCATCAACATCGAGACGCTCGGCTTCCAGTGGATGGTGCAGGCGGGACGCTGGGAGCTGTTCGGCCTGTGCACGATACCCGGCACCAACTTCGTCGTCCGCCGCAGCATCATCGAGCAGATGGGCGGCTGGGATACGAAGGCGATCGCCGAGGATACGGAAATCAGCTTCCGCATCTACCGCCTCGGCTACCGGATCCAGTACATGCCGCTCTCCGTCACCTGGGAGCAGGAGCCGGAGACGGTGCCGGTCTGGATGAAGCAGCGCAGCCGCTGGGTGAAGGGCAACATCTACGTCCTGCTCAAGAACATTCCGCTGCTGTTCTCTCCGGAGTCGAAGCGGATCCGCTTCGACCTGATCTATTTCTGCTCGGTCTATTTCCTGTTCCTCAGCTCGGCGCTGCTGTCCGACGCGATCTTCGTGCTCGGCATCCTCGGCCTGATCGAGTACAACATCGTCGGCAACACGCTGCTGCTCTGGCTGATGGCGTTCCTCGTGTTCGTGCTGGAGATGGCGCTTGCCCTCAGCATGGAAAAGGGGCAGAGCCGCCCGCGCAACATCGCGCTCGTCGCGATCATGTACTTCACGTATTGCCAGCTGTGGCTCGTCGTCGCCCTGCAGGGAGTCTACCAATTCATCCGCGATGCCATCCTGCGGCGGGAAGCCCGATGGTACAAGACGGAACGGTTCTAAGGAGAATGTCCATGAAAAAAACGATCGTGGCCGCAGCTGTCCTGCTTTCGATCCTGACCTCGCCGCTCGCGGCCGCCGTAGACGCGGCAGCGCCGTCTCCCGCGCCGTCCGCGTCGGCGCAGCCGGCGGACCCGTCCGTATCGGTCGCGCCAGCCGCATCGGCGGCGCCGGAGAGCTCTCCGGCGCCCGGGAGGAGCCTGTCGCCGGCCGTCATGCAGGCGCCGGACGGCTCGAGCCGGATCCGTCTTCCATACGGCAAGGATGTAAAGCTCCAAGGCTATTACTCCGCTCAATCGACGTATTTCACCCTCGGCAAGCATTGGGAGCTGCGCTCGGGCATGCTCCATCTCGAGCTGCGCTCGAGCCGTCTGGCCGCGGATTCCGCGCTGACGGTCGAGGTGAACGGCAAGCCGTCGCGATCGTTGCGCCTGGCCGAGATCGGCGAGGGCGGCCGCAGCCTCGATCTTGCCATCTCCGGAGCCGATCTGGCCGCGGGCGTCAACGAGATCCGGCTGTCGCTCGGCCATGCGGACGACCGGTTCGAGATCTGCGCCGACGACCGCTCCGACGAGAATTGGCTGCTTGTCGGCGAAGGCTCTTACCTGCAGGCGGACTACGAGGAGCAGGCGGCGACGGGCGAGCTGCGCCAGTTCCCGTATCCGTTCGTGCCGGACGCGGGCGAGCGCCGCGGCGAAGGCACGTCGATCGTGCTGCCGGACGGAGCGTCGCCCGCCGCCGTCGCCGCCGGCCTGCAGACGGCGGCCGCGCTCGGCCTGACCGTCGAGGAAGGGCTGCCGGGACTGCATATGGGCGTCTATGCCGAGGTCGCCGCCGGCAAGCATCGGAGCGACCATCTGCTCTATGTCGGCCCTGCCTCCTCGATGCCGGAGGCGCTCAAGGCGGCGGCTCCGGCCGACGCGCTCGGCCGGCTGGCCGAGGGCACGCTGCTGTTCCGCGCGGAATCGCCGCTGCAGCCGGGACGGCTGCTCATGGGCATCGTATCCGGGGCGGACGAGAGCGGTCTCGACACGGCCGCCCGGCTGCTGCAAAATCCCGATCTCGTCGCCCAGCTGGACGGCAGCGCCGTGCTGCTGCCGCGCGGAACGAATGTGAACCGGCCGGCCGCCGATGCCTCCCGCGATCGCTGGACGTTCGAGGAGCTCGGCTATCCGCAAGGGCTTCAGGCGCAAGGACCGTTCCGCCAGCAGGCCGACTTCGACGTGAAGCTGCCGTCCAACAAGCTCGTGCTGCCGGGAGCGAAAGCCCGCTTCGAGCTCAAATACGCGAAAAACCTGAATTTCGACCAGTCGCTCGCAACGCTTTACGTCAACGGCATCCCGGCCGGCAGCAAGAAGCTGGACGCCGAGTCGGCCGACGGCGACGTCTGGGAGGTGCCGATTCCGAGCGGCGCGGCCCAGTCGGGCTATCTGGCGATGAGCGTGGCGTTCGACCTGCAGATGACCGGCTACGACTGCATCCGTCCCGGCGAGCAGACGCCGTGGGCGTACATCGCGCCGGAGTCGACGGTCAGCCTGCCGGCCGAGGACGAGCGCGCGCTGCTGCTGGAGCATTATCCGTGGCCGTTCATCAAGAACGGCCGCTGGAATGCCGCCGCCTTTGTCCTCCCGGGCGGCGGCTGGACCGACCTGAGCCGCGAGGCCCGCATCGCCGCCCGGCTCGGATCCTACCTGACCGACAACAGCGGCTCGCTGCAGGCGCGTGCCGATGCTCCGTGGCAGTCGGACAGCCTCAAGGGGCTGCAGCTGATTGCCGTCGGCACGCCGCAGCAAAGCGAGCTCATCCGCTCGGCGGCCCAGCGGATATGGTTCCCGTACGACAGCGGCCTCGCCCGCTTCGTCGGCAACGAGAAGCGCCGGCTGCTGCCGGACTTCGCGGCGCGGCTCGCCTCGATCCAGCTGCTCCCCGCCGCGGAGGGCGGCGGCTCGCTGCTCGCCGTGACGGCGCCCGAGGAGGAGAGCCTGCAGCAGGCGGAGAACTATTTGTCGATGCGTTCCTACGGCAGCGAGCTCGTCGGCAACGCGACGCTGGTCGACCGCTGGGAGAAGGCGCTGAACCATTATTTCGCCGATGAAGGCAGTCCGGGCGTAGCGGAGCGGGTCAGCCTGAGCTCGGGAGAAGCGAGGCTGTTCGCGATCCTGTTCGGCACGATCCTGCTGCTGCTGCTGCTCGGCATCATCCTGATCTGGCGCAAATACCGCAAAAACCGAAGCTGATCGAGGAGGGATGAGGATGGCGCGCAGGAGCTTCAGCCGCGGCGTCCTCGCGCTCGGCGCGGCGGGGACGCTGCTCATCGGCGCGGCGGCCTGGTGGCTTGCCGCCGGCAACGATGACGGCATGAGGCCGCTGCTCGAGGGCGGCATCCGCTCCGGCAGCCTGTCGACGGACTACGTCATCGAGACGGCGCTGGACGATGCGAGGCGGCTCGAGCTGAACGCCGTCAACGTGCCGGTCGCGGTGAACGTCGCCGATTCGCGGGCGAGCCGCTTCGAGCTGGACGAGGCAAGCCTGGACAAGGCGCGCCGGATCATCCCGATGCTGCATGCGCGAGGCATCCGCGTGCTGCTGGAGCCGTATCCGTGGATCGCGGACGGCAGCGTCGCCGAGACGGCATGGAATCCGTCGGAGCCCGAAGCCTTTTTCCGCCACTGGCAGGAGGACGTGCTGCAGCCGCTCGTGCGCGAGCTGGCCGCTCCGCTGCAGGTCGAGGCGGTCGTGGCGGCGTCCAATCTCGTCCATCTGGAAAGCCGCAGCGGCGACTGGATCCGGCTGCTGAAGGAGCTGAAGGCGCAGTACGGCGGGCTCGTCACCTACAAGACGAACTGGTGGTACACGGCGGATTGGGACGAGGCCAGCCTCGCGGCATTCCGCGCCAAGCGGGACAACCCGCTGTGGGCGGAGGTCGACTTCATCTCGGTGGCGGCATACTTCGAGCTGACCGACAAGCTGTCGCCGTCGACGGCCGAGCTCAAGGCGGCTTTGAGGCATGCGGAGCGCCACGGGCGCGGCCAGGACGTGCCCGCCGAGCTGGAGGAGCTGGCGCAGCGATGGGGCAAGCCGTACTTCTTCGGCGAGCTCGGCTTTCCCGCACGGGAGGGCGCGGCGAGCGAGCCGTGGAATTCCGCGCCGTCCGATGCGCCGGACGCCAAGCTGCAGGCCCGGCTGTTCGAGGCGTACCGGGACGCGTTCCGCGGGCGCGAGTCGTTTCTCGGCTACTCGGTGTTCGCCATCGGCGAGGCCAGTCCGGACAAGCGCTACTACCCTTCGGAAGAAAGCGCCGCCGTCATCCGCTCCTGGTGAGCGGGGCGGCGGTTTTTTCGCGTCTGGCCGCCTCTAGCCAGGAAGCCGCCCTTCAAGTAAGATGGAGCATATTCCCACTTGGAAAGAGGAGGCGGTACGATGGAGCCGATGCTGCTCGACATCGACGAGCCGTTCGAAAGCGGCCGGCTGCTCATCCGCGCGCCGCGCAGCGGCGACGGGGCGGCCATCAACGAAGCGGTGAAGGAAAGCCTGGAGCGGCTCAAGGTCTGGATGCCGTGGGCGCAGCAGGCCCCGACATCCGAGGAGTCGGAGCTGGACGCGCGGCGGGCGGACATCGCCTATCGGCAGCGCGAGGACATGCGGCTGCTGCTGCTGGACCGCGCGAGCGGGCGGCTGATCGGCTGCAGCGGCCTGCACCGGATCGACTGGAAGGCGAGATGCTTCGAGCTCGGCTATTGGGTGCGCACGGGCGAGGAAGGCAAAGAGTATGTGACGGAGGCCGTCCATGCGATCACCGCCTTCGCCGCCGGCCGGCTCGGCGCGCATCGGATCGAGATCCGGTGCGACGCCCGCAACGAGCGCAGCGCCGCGGTCGCCCGCCGCTGCGGCTTCACGCTCGAGGGCGTGCTGCGCGGAAACGACCTGTCGCCTGACGGCAGCCGGCGCGATACGATGGTGTTCGCCAAGGTGAGAGGCGCGGAGCTGGACGGCTGAATCGCTTCTCATAGCATAAAGAAGCGGGTTTGACAAGTTATATTTGTGACTACTGGGAAGGGAGCCGATCCGGTATAATGTCTCCTGAACGAAAGGAGCCCACCTATGCCGATCAAGATCATAACAGACAGCGGTTCTGATTTGCCCGTTCCCCTGCAAGCCCGCTATGGCATCGAAATCGTTCCGCTGACCGTGACGTTTCCGGACGGTCCGATGGCGGAAGGGACAAGCGCCGAAGCGTTTTACGACAAGATGGAGTCGTTCAGCGAGCTGCCGACGACGGCCAGCCCGAGCCCGGCCGTCTTTCTGGAAGCGTTCCGCAACGCCGATCCGGCCAGCGACCTGCTCGTCCTCTGCATGTCGTCCAATATAAGCAGCACCTATCAGTCCGCGCTCATCGCGAAGGACATGCTGCTCGATGAAGGCTTCGAACGCGGCATCGAGGTGATCGATACGCGCAGCTTCTCCGGCGGGCTGTCCCGCATCGTGGCGATGGCGGCCGCTTATGCCGAGGGCGGCTGCGGACTGCCCGAGCTCAAGGAGCGGACGGAGCGGATCATTGAGCAGACGAGCGCCTACTTTACGCTGGAGTCGCTTGAAAACGTCATCAAGGGCGGACGGCTGAGCCGGCTGTCCGGGGGCGTCGCCTCCGTGCTGAACATCAAGCTGCTGCTGCGCATCAGCGGCGAGGGCAAGGTGGAAGTCGTCGAGAAGACGCGCGGCTTCCGCAAGGCCGTCGGCAGCCTGCTCGCCAAGCTCGACGAGAAGGAGCATGACTACGAGAACTCGGAGATCGCCATCGTCCATAGCGGCAGCGAGCAGCTGGCGCTCGACGTCAAGGAGCGCATCCTGGCGAAGCATCCGTTCCGGGCGGTCCATCTGTCCTGCATGGGACCGGTCATGGGCACGTACGCGGGCCGCGGAGGCATCGGCGTCGCGTTCTGACCGCCGGCATACGCAGCCTCCATCCAAGGAAATCCAAAAAAGCTTGCCGTTCGCCCCTCAGGCGAATCGGCAAGCTTTTTTTTCGGCGTTCAGCGCTGCTCGCTCCGAAAAAAATAAGTTAGGATTGCTTCTGCTTCAATACGGCCGTCCAGAGCGACGCCGGCTCGTAGCCGAGCCGCCAGGCGGCGATGCCCGCGAGATCGTACTTCCTCGCGAGCGCGATGCGCTTCGATACGCTTTGCTCCGTCTCGGCCCAGAACACATAGGTGCTGCCGTTCTCGGCGTAGGTGTATTTCGTGAGGCCGGCCGCTTCGTCCAGCGAGGCGTAGACGGGCTTGGAGCTGATCAGCTGCGGCACGTCCTTCATCGCGACGGCGCGGCTGCCGAGCGGCTCGCCTGAGCTGTCCAGCTCCCAGAGCCGGACGTAGAACGGAACGCCGAGCAGCAGCTTGGAGCGCGGCACGCCATAGGAGAGGAACTGCTGGATGCCGCCTTCGGCCCAGCCGAGGCTGCTCACCGGTCCGGCCTCGTCGCTGCCCTGCCAATGCTCGTCGTACGCCATGATGACGATCCGGTCGGCCGCCTCCGCGATGGCTTGATGGTCGTATGCGGTCAGATGGTCCCAGGCGGTGTCGCCGCGCGGCAGATCGACCGTGAGCGTCATGCCGGCCTTGCGCAGGGCGGCTCCGAGCTCGCCGACGAACAGGCTGTAGAGCGCGCGGTCCTTGCCCGCGACGCTCTCGAAGTCGAGGTTGAGGCCGTCTGCGCCGAGCTTCTTCAGGCTGGCGGTCAGCTTCGAGACGAACGCGGCGCGGGCTTTCCCGTCGGCCAGGAATGCGCTCGTCCGCTTCGGATCGAAGCCGTTGTGGACGAGCGGCTGCACGCTGAGCCCGCGCTGCTTGAGCGCCGCGGCGAGCTCGGGCAGCGAGTCGTCCTTGAGCGTGCCGGAGGCGTCCGCAAGCTCGTACCACGACGGCGACGAGATGTCGACGCCTTGCGTGCCGGCGAGCTGCGCGACGATGCTGGCTTCGTCGGAGGTGCCGCTCCAGCCGAGCACCTGCAGCGACTGCGGCTGGCTCCAGAGCACGCGGCTGTCGGCGGTGACGATGCGGCTGCGGGCGTAGCCGAGCGCGTAGGAGAGGGCGCTTTGGCGCGTATGGAAGCTGCGCAGCGGCTTGTCTCCCTGCATCACCGTCAGATAGGGCTCGTTCGTCCACCAGATGAGCCCGCCCTGCATGATCTGCGAGCCGGCGAGCGTCTTGGCTTTGGCCAGTGCGCTTTGCAGCGCGAAGTAGCGGGCGACCGGCTTGCCGCCCTGCCGCACCTCGTAGGAGGCTTCCCGCGAAAACAGCACGGCTCCGGTCGCCGCGTGGACGACCCGGCTGCCGGGCAGCTCGGCGGCGGCGAGCGCGGCGTCCTTGAGGAACGAGTAGGCGCTTTGCCGAACGCCTGCGCTGGTTTCGACCGCGTAGACGGGCTTGGCGGCGCGAGCCTGCTTGGCCTGCTCGGCGGTATAGCTGTCCCAGATCCACGCCGCCGCCTCGATGTCGACGATATGGGACTTCGCCCAGCGGGCGGCCTCCGCCTTGGCTGCCTTCAGCGTGGAGAAAGCCCATTCAGGCTTCGTGCTGCCGCCCTGATAGACCCGGTAGCGCGGCGACTTGCTGTACACCCAGCCGGGCTGCTGCAGGTCGCGGATCTGGGCTGACGGCAGCGAGTCCGCCTTGGCCCGCGCGGCGGCGTAGCCGGCATACTCCCATTCGGGACGGCTTAGGCCGTTCAGATAAACCTTGTAGCGGGGCAGGTTGTCCCACAGCCACGCGCGGTCCGCGATGCGCTCCACGCGGCTGTATGCATAGCGGGCTGCGTAGGCTTCGGCGTCCGCCTGCTTGGCGAACTCCTGCAAGGGCCGGTCGTTCTGGTAGACTCGGTATTGGGTGATGGCGGACAGCGATTTGGCGGCGCCGGCGGACGGCGCCGCCAAAGCCTGCAAGCCGATCGCGAAGGCGGCCGCGGCGGCGAGCGGAGCGAATTTCATCGGGTGGATTCCTCCCGTTCGAATAGGATGATGGCGTTATGTAGGGGAGCGTCGCTAAAGCTCCCGGCGCGATTGTCGCCTGCCCTTCATTGGACGCGGCGGCGGCGGTCGAGTTGTGTGGGAATGAGTGGGAATGCGCTTCGGAAAATTACCCGCTCCGGCCGCCGATGAATCCAAGCCGCCGATGGATGAATTTGGCACGGGCGGAGCAGACTAAGCCCGTCTCGCGCGGAAGGAGGAGGATGGACCGATGAAGCGGCATGACGCCAAGGAATGGCTGGACGAGGAAGGCGCGGTGGAGCCGCAGGAGCTGGAGCGCAGCCTGCGGGAAGTATGGGCGGTGAACCGCTATCTCGGCGGGAATCCGCCGCTGCTGCGACATTTGGAGCGGCTGCTGGACAGGGCGGGCAAGGCCGGCCCGGCGGCGCGGCCGCTGCGCGTGCTCGACGTGGCGACCGGACTCGCCGACCAGCCGCTCGCCGTGCACCGCTGGGCGGCGGCTCGAGGCTGGCGGCTCCGCGTGACCGGGGTCGAGATCAGCCCCGCGATCGCGGAGCTCGCCCGGCGGCGCACCGCCGCTAACGCCGACATCACGATCGACGTCGCGGACGGACGGCGGCTGCCGTATGCCGACGGCAGCTTCGACGTCGCCTTCAGCAATTTGGCGCTGCATCATCTGAGCGATGCCGATGCGGTCGCGATGCTGAGCGAGCTGCAGCGGGTGGCGCGCCACGGCTGGGTCGTCACCGACCTGGAGCGCCATCCGCTCGCGTACGGCGCGGCGCGTCTGCTGGCGCTGGCCGTCTGGCGCAGCCCGGTGACGCGCCATGACGGCCCGCTGTCGGTGCGGCGCTCGTACACGGCGGACGAAGCGCTCGAGCTGCTCGGGCGCGCCGGGCTGAACGGCGCCGCCGTGCGCCGCCATTTTCCATGGCGGCTCGCGCTGCTGAGCGATGCTTGACGTGCTCGTCTGCGGCGGAGGGCCGGCCGGCAGCGCGCTCGCGTGGCGGCTCGCGCGCCTCGGCCTGAGCGTGGCGATCGCCGACGCCGGGCGGCATCCGCGGCGCAAGCCATGCGGCGAGTCGCTCAATCCCGGAGCGGCGGCAGCGCTGCAGCGGCTCGCGCGGGACGGAGGCGCGGCGGGCGCTCCGGCATGGAGCGAGCTGCTGGACGAGCTTCATCCGCTGGACGGATGGACGATCCATAGCGGGACGGCGCGGCTGGAGGCTCGTTATCCGGACGGCGCGGGAGGCTGGAGCTGCCGCCGGGAGCGGCTGGACGGCTGGCTGCTGGAGCAGGCGATGCGGGCCGGAGCGAGCCTGCTGCCGGAGTGCCGGGTAAAGGAGGTGCGCCAGGACGGAAGCGGCTGCCGGGCGGCGGCGATCCGCGAGGGCCGGCCCGTCACGCTTGCCGCCCGCTACGTCGTCGGCGCGGACGGCATCCGCTCCGCCGTCGCGCGCTCGGCGGGCTTGTCGGCGCCGCCCGGACCGCTGCGCAAGGTCGCCTTGACCGGGCGCATCGGCGGCTTGGCGGAGCTGCGGCCGCTCGTCGAGCTGCATGCGCAGCCGGGCGTCCTGATCGGCATCGCGCCGCTGTCCGGCGGAGAAGCCAACGCCACGCTCGTGCTGCCTGCGAGGACGGCGGCCGCCTCCGCCGCCGCGCTGAGGAACGGGCAGGAGGCGCTGCTGAGCGCCCTGCGCGCATCGCCGTCGCTGGCCGCCAGGACGGCCTCGGCGCAGGCGAGCGGAGAGACGCTCGCTTGCGGCCCGTTCGACGCGCCGGTGCGGGCGGTCCGCTCCGGGCGAGTGCTGCTCGTCGGCGACGCGGCGGGCTATTACGACCCGCTCACCGGCCAGGGCCTGTTCCGCGCGCTGCGCGGAGCGGAGCTTGCCGCCGCGGCGCTCGCGGCTGCCCGGCGATCCGACGGAGCGCAGGCGCTGCAGGCGTACGAGAGGCGGCTGCAGCGAGAATTCGGGCCGGGAGCGGCGCTGCAGCGGCTGGTCGAATACGGCGCTTCCCGGCCGAGGCTGTTCCGCGCGGCGCTGGCCGGCATCCGCTGGAGCGGATCGGCTTCGCTTCTCGCTGCGCGCATCGGGGATTGCCCGAGAGGCGCCGGACCCGGCTTGCCGCGTTTACGCTGAAGCAGCGGATGGAGATTTGACAGATATTTTATAGAAAGAAGGCGGCATGCGATGCGTACCTACAATGAAACGGCGATGCAGGCGTCGCCGGAGCGGGTGTTCCGCCTCGCCAGCGATGTGGAGCGGTGGCCGGGGCATCTGAAGCATTATCGATCGGTGACGTTCCGCTCCGGCGAGGCCGGGGACGGGATCGTGGAGATGAAGGCGTACCGTCCGTTCGGCGCGCTGCGCTGGCCGGTCTGGTGGGTGAGCGAGATGCGGCTGGAGCCGGAGCGGGGCCGGATCGTCTACCGCCATATCGAAGGCGTCACGTCCGGCATGGACGTGGAATGGATCGTCGAACCGCATGCAGGCGGCAGCCGGGCGGTCATCGTGCATGAATGGAAGCGGCCGCCGGTCGGCCGGCTGGCGGCGAGCGGCATCATCGGTCCGGGCTTCGTGCATGCGATCGCGGAGCGCACGCTGCTCGGGCTGAAGGCGGCGGCCGAAAATGGAAAGGGAGGCGACTAGAATGGGCGAGCGGAGGGCGGTCATTACCGGCATCGGCTGCGTGACGCCGATCGGCATCGGCGCGGAAGGACTTTGGGAAGGGCTGCGAAAAGGAGAAAGCGCGATTGGAGCGATCGACCGGTTCGCGCCGGAAGGGCTGCGCAGCCGGATCGCCGCGCAGATCCGCGGCTTCGACGCGGGCGACTACATGGATCGGAAACGGGCGCATCGCACCGACCGCTACTCGCAGCTGGCGATCGCATCGGGGCGGATGGCGCTCCAGCATGCCGGACTCGATCCGGCTGCGGTCGATTCCGATCGCGCCGGCGTCTTCATGGGCAGCGCGCTCGGCGGCATCGCCTACGCGGAGGAGCAATGCGGGCAGTTCATGAACGGCGGCTATCGCAGCGTCTCGCCGACGCTCGGCTTCTCGGTATTCGGCGGAGCGGCCTCCTGCAATATGGCGATGGAATTCGGCTTCACGGGGCCGAACGAGACGAATGCCATGAGCTGCGCCTCCGGCGCGGTCGCCATCGGGCGGGCGCTGCAGGCGATCCGCCGCGGCGAGGCCGACACGATGCTGGCCGGCGGCTCGGAAGCGCCGCTCTCGCCGCTGTCGTTCGGCGCATTCGACCTGCTGCGGGCGATGTCGACGCGCAACGAGGAGCCGGCCGCGGCGAGCCGGCCGTTCGACCGCCGGCGCGACGGCTTCGTCATGGGCGAAGGCGCGGCGGTGCTCGTCATCGAGGAGGAGGGCCACGCCAGGGCGCGCGGCGCGCGGGTGCTCGCCGAGCTGAGCGGCTTCGGCGTCAGCAACGACGCGCATCATATGAGCGCGCCGCTGCCTTGCGGCACGCAGGCGCAGCGGGCGATGCGGCTCGCGCTGGCGGATGCGGACATGCTGCAGGAGGAGGTCGGCTACATCAACGCGCACGGCTCCTCGACGCCGCTCAACGACGGCACGGAGTCGCGGGTCATCCGCAGCGTGTTCGGCAGCCGCCCGGTCGCCGTGAGCGGGACGAAAGGGCTGTACGGCCATCCGCTCGGCGCGTCCGGCGCGATCGAGGCGGCGATCACGACGCTGGCGCTGTCGCGCGGCTGGCTGCCGCCGACCGCCAATCTCGAGGAGCCGGACGACGAGGCGGCGGACTTCGATCTCGTGACTGGCGCCGGACGCGAGGCGCGGCTCGGCGCGGCGCTGTCCAATTCGTACGGCTTCGGCGGCATCAACGCGACGCTTGCTTTCCGCACACGATGAGCCTGCCGCGCAGCCCGGCCTCTTCCCGAGCGCCGGGCAACGAAAAAGGGACGAGGCTGAGCGCGGCTCAGCTTCGTCCCTTTGCGTCTTTGCTGCTTATTCGGCGATGTCCGCCCAGAACTCTTCGTCCGCGTCCAGCGTAATCTGGGAGCGGTAGATCCTGCGGCCGTATTCCTTGAATACGTATTGCTCGATCGCTTCCTTGAGGTTGGCCTCGACGAGGTAATGGGAGCGGTCGGCGATCCATACCTCCGCCGTGAAGCCGTATTCTTCTTCCCAGCTGAGCTGGACCTCGATCGCGCCGGGCTGGATGCCGCGGCGGGCCGACTCGCTCAGGCAGACGGCATTGATGATCTCATCCATCGAAAGCCGCATCGGATCAGTACGGTCTCCGCGTGTCCGGCTCCGGCTTGCGCTTCCTGCGGACGTAGGTGAAGAGCGCGACGACGACCATGACGAGGGCGAAGAGCGCAAGCAGATTGACCATCAGGCCGAGGATCTCGCCCATGAAGCCCATGCCGCCGAACATGCCGCCGAACAGCATGCCGGCGAGGCCGCCGATCATGAGGCCCTTCATCAGCCCGCCGCCGGAGAAGAAGCCCGGCTTCGCTGCGGCGCCGGTCCCGGCGGCTGCTCCGGTATTTTTGTTCGCATCGCTGCGCTGGACGTTGTCGGTCGATTTTTTCGGCGCTTGGGTGTAGCCCTGGCGCGGGGATTTGATGCCGCCGCGCTTCGCGTCTGCCGTGCTGGAGACGATGCCGGTGAAGGCGAGCATGACCGTGAAGGCGATCATCAAAATAAATCCTTTTTTCATCTGGTGATTTGTCCCCTCCATGTGGAATATGTGGCGAACATTGCGTTCGGGTGCCTATACGTCTATCATGGGAAGCAGGTTTCATTTAATTTATAGCTTGCCCGCAAACGCGGTTTTTAAGGATAGGAAAGGGCTGGACGAGTGATGCGGACGATGTCGTTCTATCCGGATGCCTACATCCGGTTTTTGGCGGAATTTCACGGCACGCGGGACTACTTCGAATGCCATGAGCTGCTGGAGGATTATTGGAAGGAGCATCCCGGGAGCGACTCCGGGCTGTGGCACGGACTGATCCAGATCGCGGTCGGCCAGTACCATCTGCGCCGCGGCAACCGGGAGGGCGCCCGCAAAATGCTGCGCTCCGCCTGGGAGCGGCTGCGGCGCGAGGATCTGGGACAGGCGGGACTGGACGGTCCGGCCTTGCTCGCGCAGCTGGACGACGCGGCCGGACGTCTGGAAGCGGGGGAGCCGCTGCCCTATCTCAGCTGGACGCTGCCGATCGCGGACGAGTCCTTGCTCGAGGCGGCGCGGGAGGAGTGCGCTCGGCTCGAGGCGGGCTGGTGCGCCGGCGGCGAGCCGGCGGCGGCGATCGTCCACCGGCATCGCCTGCGCGACCGCAGCGAAGTGATTTTGGCGCGGCGCGAGTCGATCGAGCGCAGGCGGCCCGGCGTATCGCCGGAGTAGCGCGGGAGCAGCGCGGACCCGGGGGGCCATGGAGAACAAAAAAGCGGAAGCGGAACGATCGCCGAGCCAGCTCGGCTTTCGTTCCGCTTCCGCTTTCGTTGTCTTGGGAGGAATCAGTATCAGTTCTCGGACGCGGGCGGCTGCTTCAGAAACTCATGGCCGTCCGTGACGAGGTCGAGCTTGCCGGTCTGCGGGTCGATGATGAGGCCGCTGACGGGGATGCCGGACGGGAGCAGCGGGTGGTTGCGCACGATGCCGACGCTCTTCTCGACGCTCGAGCGCACGTTGTCGAAGCCGGTCAGCCAGCGGTGGAAGTCGACGCCGGAATGCTTGAGCGTGCGGATCGTCGTCTGGGAGACGCCGCGGCTGACCATCTTGCCGATGATCGCCTCGGGATCGATGCCGGTCATGCCGCAATTGTAGTGTCCGATGATGACGACTTCCTCGGCCTGCAGCTCATAGATCGCCACCAGGATGCTGCGCATGATGTTGCCGAACGGCTGCGTGACGATCGCGCCGGCGTTCTTGAGCACCTTGGCGTCGCCGTTGCGCAGGTTCATCGCCCGCGGCAGCAGCTCCGTCAGCCGCGTATCCATGCAGGTGAGGATGACCATCTTCTTGTCGGGGAAGCGGTCGGTGAGGTATTCCTCATACTTTTTCTCTTCGACGAACTGCTTGTTGAAGGACAGGATCTGCTCGATGTTGTTCATGGACGTTACCGACCTTTCTCCGAGGGTTGGAACTGCGGCGCGCGGGGGAAGAAGCGCAAGTCGTAGTTGTAGATCTGGCTGTCGCTGGAGAGGATGAACGCGTCGCGCTCCCGGCTGTAGCCGAGCTTCAGCTCCGGTTCGAAAAAGACCTCGTAGCGCTCCTCGTACAGGAACGGATAAGGATCTCCCTCGCCCTGGACGTCTCCGGAGAGCGGCTCCTGCACGACATACAGGGCGGACACGCCGTTTACGACGCAGCCGCAGCCTTCCGTATCGTACACCAGCTTGAGCATGGCCTGCCCGTCGCCGACATACGGCCGCAGCTTGTCCGCCGCTTCCGGACGGATTGTGATGCGCATCCGAATCTCCTCCTTTTGCGGGGAGTCCTGCCGGACCGGGCTCCCGCGCGGTTACCGTTGATTATACGGGCTGTGCCCGTTATGATTCAAGTAGACCGACGACCTTCGAAGAGGAAAGGAAGATGAAGCACATGGCAGAAGCCGCGACCGCTTATGAAAAGGCATTGACCGAATTCCGCGAGCTGGACCGCAAGATCGTCCGCTATCAGGAGGCTGCGGCCGTCATCGGCTGGGATCTCCGGACAGGCGCTCCGCGCAAGGGCCATGCCGGCCGCGCGGAGGTGCTCGGCATGCTCGGCGCGGAAGCGTTCCAGCTGGCCACCTCGCCGCGCATGGGCGAGCTGCTCGAGCAGCTGGAGGAGAAGGAAGCGCAGGCGGCGCTCGGCGAGATCGACCGCAAGCTCGTCTCCGAGACGCGCCGCTCGTACGATCGCAGCGTGAAGATTCCGCCCAAGCTGTACGAGGAGTATGTCGTGCTGGCGTCGCAGTCGGAATCCGCCTGGGAGCAGGCGCGCAAGGACAACGATTTCCCGGCGTTCCAGGGCTACCTGGAGCGGGTCATCGGCTACACGAACCAGTTCATCGACCTGTGGGGGCCGAAGGCGACCCGCTACGACACGCTGCTGGACGATTACGAGCCGGACATGACCGTCCAGGAGCTCGACGAGATCTTCACCTCGCTGCGCGGCCAGCTCGTGCCGCTCGCGGCTGCGATCGCCGCCTCGCCGAACCGTCCGGACCGCGCCTTCCTCGAGGGCCTGTTCGACAAGGAGCGGCAAAAGGAGTTCAGCCGCTACATGCTCGGGCAGGTCGGATACGACTTTGAAGGCGGCCGCATCGACGAGAGCGCCCATCCGTTCCAGACGACGTTCAATCTCGGCGACGTGCGCGTCACGACGCGCTATTTGCCGGAGGACGTGACGAGCGCGCTGTTCGGCACGATCCACGAGGCGGGACATGCCCTTTACGAGCAGAACATATCGCCGGAGCTCGCCGGCACGTCGCTGTGCCACGGCACGTCGATGGGCATCCATGAGTCGCAGTCGCGCTTCTGGGAAAACATCGTCGGCCGCAGCCGCCCGTTCTGGCAGCGGTACTTCCCCGATCTGCAGAACCGGTTCCCCGAGCAGCTCGCCGGCGTCGACGCCGAGGCGTTCTACCGCTCGCAGAACGCGGTGCAGCCGTCGCTCATCCGCATCGAGGCCGACGAGCTGACGTACAACCTGCACATCATCATCCGCTACGAGATCGAGAAGCTGATCTTCAACGAAGGCGCCAAGGCGGCCGATCTGCCGGCGATCTGGAACGACAAGTACCGCGAGTACCTCGGCATCACGCCGCCGAGCGACGCCGACGGCGTCATGCAGGACGTGCATTGGAGCGCCGGCCTGTTCGGCTACTTCCCGTCCTACTCGCTCGGCAACATCTACTCGGCGCAGCTGGCGGACGCGATGAAGACCGCCCTGCCGAACATGGAGGAGCTGGTCGCCAAGGGCGAGCTGGCGCCGATCCGCGGCTGGCTGACCGAGCATGTGCACCGCCACGGCCGCTTGCGCACGCCCAAGGAGATCATCCTCGGCGCGACGGGCAAGCCGCTTGACTCGTCCCATCTGGTCCAGTACCTGCGGACGAAGTACACCGATATCTATAAGCTGTAGGCGCCGAAGCGCCGCAGCCGTCAAGCCTCCCGACCGGATCGGTCGGGAGGCTTGACGGCTTTTTTGACGTTGCGGCGTGGCTGTCCCGGCGACGGCCCGGAAAAACCGAGCAACTCGGCGCGATCGGCGGCTGAACGGGGGAATTGCGCGGAAAAACCGAGTAACTCGGGTGTGCAGCAGGGGAAACGGGAGTTAAGTCCATATAATTGTGTAAAATGCTCCTGACCATAAAAAGGAAAGCCATGGTAGGACTCTCGGTTAGAATGGAAGTTGTCGAGACCAACATTCCAAGGAGAGTGCCTACACATGACTCCATACCAGATTACCGTAGATCAAGACATTTTGCACCAGCTGTTTATCGGAACCGATCGGGACGCGGGAGTGGCCCGCTTGTTGGAGACGGTGCTGAATCAGGTGCTGACAGCCCAGGCGACGGATCAGCTGGCGGCGCAGACGTACGAGCGCACCAGCGAGCGCAAGGGCTACCGCAACGGCAGCTACGAGCGCGACGTCATTACCCGCGCTGGCAGCGTC
>NZ_KE383851.1:187975-268991 GCF_000422485.1 Paenibacillus pasadenensis DSM 19293 | reverse complement strand
CGCGTGCGGCTGCGCACCTCCAACGGCATGGAGCGCCTGAACGGGGAGATCCGCAGGCGCGAGACGGTCATCCGCATCTTTCCCAATCGCGCTTCCGTCCTTCGCCTCATCGGAGCCATGCTCATGGAAGAGAACGAGTACTGGATGACGAAGAAGCCGTACATGGACATGACGGACTTCAAGGCGTGGAAGAAGCAGAAAGCCACTCAGGGCGCCGGCTCGGAGGAGCAGGAAACCAGCACCACCATGACGGAAGCGACGGACAGCCTTTAAACCCGATTCCATTTTCTACCGAGAAGTGTTTTTACACACAATTATGGACTTGACCTCCTACCAACCCGAGTTACTCGGTTTTTCCGCGTAACTCCCTCCGTTTGGCCTGACAGCACGAATCAAGTAACTCGATTTTTTCGACTTAATCCTTCAACTCCGTGCCTCCAACCGCCATGTAACTCGATTTTTTCGACGTAATCCCTCAACTCCCCGTACCGCCGACCATCTATTAAGCTATCAAGCAAGTTCATACTCGAACGAGCGCACTTTGGAACGTCGGCTCCGACTCTTCCGGACCGGGGAGGAGAGCTGTTCTGCCGTCTCCCGGGTATGCGGGAGACGATTCTCCCTAATAAAAAGGGGGTGGAGAAGTGCTTGGACAAGGCGAAGCGGAGCGAGACGATGCCTTTCGGAGAAGCGGCAGCGGTCCTCTTGGAAGACGGATGGCCTCCGCATAGGAGGTCAGGGGATCAAGCCATCCGGCTTCTGCCGAGAAAGGCTCGGCTCGCGCAGCGGGTTCTTTGTCAAACATGGCCTACTTCTCCGGCTTCCGCGGAGAAAGGCTCGGCTCGCGCAGCGGATTCCTTGTCCTATTGCAAGCCCCACTCGCGCAAGCAAAAAGAGCCTGCTCCCCAGGTCCGCTGGACCTTGAGAAACAGGCTCTCCCCATTACAGGCTCTCCCCATTCAATCGACTAGCTAGCTCTTCTCCGCCGGGAGCGGCTGGAAGATCATCGTGATCGGCAGGTTGCTGCCCGACGCGATCAGGTACGTCAGGTTCAGCGTCTCGCGATAGTTGCCCGAGCGATAAAGCACCATCGCTTCGTCCTGCGAGCGCAGCCAGCCGCTGCGCGGCACCGGCACGAGGCTGCCGTTGACGATGAAGGCGCCCGTATACAGGCCGCCGCGCGGGTTGAGCGCGACGAGCGTGCGCGGAGCGAGCTGGATGTTCATCTTGTACAGCACGCCGAAATTGCCGCGGTTGAGCTGCAGCGAGCCGTCCGTATTGTCGTAGCCGTCCAGATACGGATCGAGCTTGTTGTCGCCGAGCACGATGCGCTCCGCCTTGCCGCCGAGCACGCCCGGGATGTCGATCTCACGCGTAGCGTTGTTGAACGAGCCGCGCGTATGCTTGCCGTCGGCCGGCATGAGCTGCAGGCGGCTCAGCTCCTTGATCGGGTCCTTGCCGTCGGCGACGACGACGACGCGGAAGCGCAGCGTCTGGTCCGAGGTGACGTCCGCATAGGCGGAATAGATCAAGTTCGGCTTGATGAGCGTCGAGATCTCCGTCAGCACCTTGACCGACTGGCCGGGCTTCACCGTCGTGTACTTGACCGTCGGAGGACTCAGCAGCGAGTCCAGATAGCGGACGGTCGACATCTTGCCGGTGTTGTCCTCGTACTGGTCCGGTCCGCCGGCACCGAAATGCTTGACGCCGAACGTCGCCGTGCGGTATCCCTCGTTCGTCGCGACCAGGTACATGCGCACCGGATAGCCGGTCGTGTTTTTGTTATGGAACAGCAGCCGGATGTCGCCCTGGAACTGATCGTCGTACGCGATGCCCTCGGAGGTCCACAGCTCCGGGCTGTTGCTGCGGATCATCTTGGACGGCTCGGAGTGGAAATCGTACGACAGCGTCGGAATGTTCAGCACCGACTTGCCGTCAACCGGGAACATGTCGCCGATCGCCGTGAACAGCTTGCCGTACTCCTCGCGCGTATAAAGCACCTCGTCCGAGATCCGGATCGTCTTCGTGACGCTGGAGGCGTAGCCCTCCTCGTCCGTCACCTCGAGCGTGATCGCCTTCTCGCCGGGCTCGAAGAACACCTCCTGCTTGCCGATCCAGTATTCCTTGAGATCCTTCGTATTGTCGTCCGTGCTGAGGTTCGTAAATTCGATGCGCTCGCCTTGACGGTAGACGTCCTTGTCGGTGCGGAAATCCGCGACCGGAGGCTGGTTCGGCGCATGCACCTGAATCGTCAGCGTGAACGGATCGCTCCAGGCGCCGGTCGCGTCCTGGACGGTGCGGGTAATCGTATAGGTGCCGGGATCGAGGAACACCTCCTGCCGGCCGATCCATTCCTCATTGAGGAGCGGCGCTCCCTCCGGCGAGCTGTAGCGGTCTACGTACGTCACCGGGTCGCCGGTATAGATCTTGGCCGGGTACACGCTGAACGCCGCGCTCGGCTTGGTGTCCCAGGCGAGCGTCACGTTGACGCCGGCCGCCGAGACGCGGCTGCCGGTCGCCAGCGCCCAGGTGCGGATCGGCACCATCATCGAGCCGTTCAGCGAAAAGGCGGCCGCTTGGCCGGTCAGGCTCTGGCCGTTCGCGTTCACGACTTTTGTGTTCATGCGGAAACGGATCTCGCCGGACGGCGTCCGGGCGATGGATTCCTTCGTCTTGGCGTCGTAGGAGACGGCATAGCCGTAACGGGCCGCCATCGAGGCGAACGAGGCGTAAGAGACGCCATCGCGGATGGTGAGAGGCTGAGCGCCGATATGAATCGTGCCGTTCAGCACCATCTGCTTGCTGTTTTTGGTAAGCACGAGCACATTGGACGCGGCTCGCGCGGTCGCGGTGTCCGCGGCGGCTCCACCTAGCAGGGGAACGAGAATAAGAGCAACGACGAGCAGCCACTTGATCGGTTTCATGCTTCGACTCCTTTGTTGTCGGACGGCACCGGATGCCGTGCCTTCCCTATGTCGATAGCATAAACGCCTTTGCCACCGGAAAGTTGCGAGACGGCCGGGAACCGTCACCAATTCGCCACTAAATTTGCCTGCCCGGGTTGCGTTATCCGTTCAGTCTCATATTCGTCAGGAACGCGGCGGAGGCGGCGACGAAAAGCGCCGCGGCCAGGATCGCCGTCAGCAGCCTGCGCCGCCGCAGCAGCCGCAGCCGCTCCGGAGCGTCTCCGCGATGGAGCGCGTCGGCATAGGCGCGGTGCATGAACATCGACCAGATCACCATCGCGACGAAAGCGAGATTGAAAAAGAACCATATGAACTGCCACATCTGACTCGACCTCGATTCGGCTGAAATAAAAGGAGGAGCCTGCCCGGCTGCGGGAGGCTCCATCGGCGTTCAGGCTAGATATACCACATATCCAGCAGCAGATAGAAGACGACGGCGCTGATGACGCTGCCGGCGAAGTAGAGCCAGCCTGCGCGGAACTGCTGCTGGAACATCTTGAGCACCCCGAGGCTGAGCAAGGAAAAGATAAGCAGGATGAAGACGGCGCCGAGCACGAACAAGCCCGCCGGCACGTTGCTGACATCTACGGCAGTCACCTATGACACTCCTTATGTAAAGAAATCTCCTTCTAGCATCATATCGGAAGCGTTTGCTGAACGCAACCCGCATCCGGGCCGGGCCGCTAGGCCCGTGCCGCCCGATCCGCTAGGCGCTGTGCGCCCGAGCGGACCGGGCCGCTCGCGAGGCGGCCGGCATGCCGCCGCGGCATGCGCGGCCGACATCGCTCGACCGGCTTTACGCTGCCGCTCGGCTCGACCGGCTTGACGAGCGGACTCAATCCATGCCCTCTTCGACCGAAATGGTGATATAGCGGCTCACCGGCTTCTTTTTCATCCGGATGCGCAGCACGCCTCCCCGCAGCACCGCCCGCGTCGAACGCGGCAGGATCGGCGAAGGCAGCTTCAGCACCTGCGGCTTGCGTCCGGGAAGTCCTTCCAGCTTGAGACGCTCCTCCTTGGCCATCACGCGCAGCGTATCCCAGTCCGGATCGCCGTTCATCGGCAGCTTGAGCACGAGATAGTCGCGGCTCTCGCTCCACTGGGCTTCGATCGAGGAGATCGCCGCCTGGAACTCCTTCTCCCGCGCCTCCGGCTCGGCCGCCGCTTCCTGCAGTCCCGACAGACCGGCGCTCGGATTGCCGCTCATCGCGCTTTCCATCATGCCTTTGACGAACCGCGCCACCCATTCCGGATCCTTCATCATCTCAAATCCTCTCGGGAGCTGCTGCCTGGACAGCCAATCCTGCAGCCGCTCGAATCTCTCGCCCATGGGCATTCGCCTCCTCATGCCTACGCTATGCACGGAGCCGCCATGCCGTGACAGCTTTCGCCGGGACGGCCCGCCTTTTGGAACATTTGGGCGAATGCCGCATATAGTGGGGATATAGGCGGCAGCCCGGGCGTGGCTGCGGCTCGCCTATCTTTCCGATACCGATACGAGGTGAATCCCATGCCAGCAGCTGTAGGCTTCGTCAACATCGTCAGCATCGGCTCCAGCGGCGTCGTGCAGTTCGGGGATACGGTGCAGATCTCTCCGTCGAGCACATCCAAGACGTATGCCGGCTCCGGCTCCTTCCTCACCGGCGGTCTCACGAACGCCAACAACGGACTGAGCGCGACCAATACGCTGGATCCGGACCTGCAGGACAACTCCAGCAATGAAGTGGCGTCGGGAGCGAACATCATATGAACCTGACCGTCCATCAATCGATCACGATCCATCAGCTGCGCGTCGACAGCGTCGCCAACAGCTCGGTGCTCCAGATCGGCAGCGCCGGCTCCATCCGTCCGGTCTCTCAGCTGTACAACTCGGGCGGCTTCGACAAGCCGGCCGAGGCGCTTACCGCCGCCGAAGAAAGCTCCAACGCCCTGAACTTCGTTCCTTTGCCCAATCCAAGCTGATCCGCCAAGGAGGTGCTGTCCCGGATGGACCCTAAGGACTCTTCCGCCTCCGGCGGATCTTCCCCGAGCGGAGCGCCCGAAGCTCCTCCGAACCGCTCCTTCCTGAGCAACCCATTGCTCGGCATGCTGACCGGAACCGGCGGCATGGGCGGCATGGGGAGCGGCATCGTACCGAAGCTGCTCGGCAAAAGCATGGCATGGCCGGGGCTCGGAGGAGCCTTTCCCGGCATGATGGGCGGGAAAGGCGGCGGCGCGGGCTGGCCGCCTCTCTATCCCGGAGCTGCGGCCGGCCCTGGCGCATGGCCCCCTTATCCGGGCGGCGGCGTCCCGGGATCGTGGGGAGCTCCTGCCCCCTCGCCTGGCTTTCCCGGCGCATGGGGCGGCGGATTCCCCGGCGGAGGCGCGCCGCAAGCGGGGAACTGGAACGTCCCCCAAGGCGCGCCGCAGCCGGGGAGCTGGAACGTCTCCCAAGGCGCACCGCAAGCGGGGAACTGGAACGCCCCCCAAGGCGCGCCGCAGCCGGGGAGCTGGATCGCTCCTCCAGGCGGCCCGCAGGCCGGGGGCTGGATTGCTCCTCCAGGCGACCCGCAGGCCGGGGGCTGGATCGCTCCTCCAGGCGGCCCGCAGGCCGGGAGCTGGGCCGCTGCGCCGCAGCCGGCCGGATGGACTGCGGGCGGAGCCCTGCCTCCGCAGGCGGGCTGGCCTCCCTCGGCGGCTCCGCCGCCCGCCGCACCGCCCGACCCTAGCCTGTCGCCGGCTCCGGGCATCACGGCAGCGACTCCCGCTTCGCCCGCCATCGAAGGCGACAATACGTTCCAAATCCCCGGCGCGACGGTCGTGCCCGAACCGGGCGGCTCGGAGGCCAGCTCGGGCAGCTGGCTGCAGCCGCCCGGCCAGACCTCCTTCGCGCCCCCGTTCGTGCCGCCGCCCGCTCCCGTCCCTCCGCCGTCCGGACCGCAAGCGGCTCCGCTCGGCTCGGCTGCCGGAGGCGCTGCGCCTGCCGGCTTTCCGCCCGGAGCCTTTCCGGCCGGCATCGGCATCCCGGGCATCGACCCTAACTTCGCGCCGGGCTTGAACGAAGAGGCGATTCCAAAAGCAATCGCCTCCATCGACCCGAACTGGGTCCAAAAATGGCAGCATTATCAGGGCTGGCCCTTTTCGGCGCCGCCCTTCCCGTTTGTTCCCGATCAAGCCTCGGAAGCAGCCGCCGAGCAGGCTGCCGCCGAATATCCTTGCGCCGGCAATCTGCTCGATCCGGTCTGCCTGCAGCGCTGCTTGCAGGCGCTCGCCGCCGGCTGGACGGCCCAGCAGCGGCTGAACGAGCATTTGACCTCCTCCATGAAGCGGATCGAAAGCCGGCTGGCGGAGCTCGAGACGCGTCCTTCCTATACGATCGAGAAGCTGGAGTACAACTTCGACCAGCTCAAGGTCGAGCAGCTCGACGGGACGCTGAACATCGGCATGACCGCGCCGTCCGAAGCGCAGATGCAGGAGTTCGGCCAGATGGCTCTGCCCTCCCAGGTGAAGGGCGGCGCCAAGGTGTATCCGCTGCCGATCCCGCAGTCCGCCGCGCCGGGCATCGCGCAGCAGCTGGCCGCCCAGGCGGCCCATTCAGGCACAGGGAGCGGCATCGCGTCGACTCCTGCGGGAAGCCAGGGGCCGGGCGCGCCGGCAGGAGCCTGGACGCCCGGCCCCGAGCAGCCGAGCTTCGGCAATGCGCCGGGCACTGCGCTCGCGCCGAATCTCGTCGGCAGCCAGGCGCCGGGCGTCTTGCCGCCGCAAGCCGGCGGACAGACGCTCGCTCCGGGCGCTGCCGCCCCGCCCGGATTTTCCGGTCCGCCCGGCGCGCCGAACGCCGGGGCCGCCGGCACGAGCGGTATCGCGCCTCCCGGCGGACCAAATGCGCCGGGACTCATTCCCGGCTCTGCGGGCTTCGGCGTGCCGGGAGCGCAAAGCGGCCTGCAGCCGGGGCCGGGCGCCTTCACCGCTCCGGCGCTCGACAACTTCAGCGGGCAGCCGCCGGCCGGCAGCGCGGCCGTTCCGCCAGCCGGCGCCGCTCCGGCTCCGCAGCCCGGCGCCTTGCCCGGCTTCACCGACGTCCGCAGCGTCGTCCACCAGTGGCTGAGCGAGTCGGCGCACGACAAGCTGGAGAGCGCGGCCCGCGGCCATCGGCTGGAGCTGGACCCCTCCCATCGGCAGATGGTCATCGAAGACGTGCGCCGCCAGCTTCCCGACCGGATCCGCCTCTATCTGAACGAAGAGCTCTCCTCCCGCAGCGCGATGCAGGCCGCGGCCGGCTCCCCGCTGCGGAGGGAGCAGCTCCAGCGGACGGCCCAGCGCGCGATTCGCGACGCGGAGACCGCGCTGGAGCAGTACGCGGCCCAGCTGGCGCGGATCGCGCCGCAGCGTAGAAAGGACTGATTCCACTTGGCGATGAATGTGAACATCACGAACCATGTGCTGTCGGTCGGCTCGCTTGAGCTGACCGGCGTCGCCGCGGCCTCGATGCTGCAGATCGGCGACACCGATGCCATCACGCTTTATTCCATCTTCGATACGCCGCCGGAGGCGGTCATCATCGGTCCGTTCGCGCCGCTGCCCGAGCCGCAGGCGGCGCCGGAGGCGGGCATCATCCAGAGCGAAGGCGGCCAGTCGGTCGTGCCGATCGCCGGCACCGGCGAAACGGTTCAGCCGGAAGTCACGCCCGGCGGCCCGATTCCGTTCGGCGCGAACAGCTTCCTGAACCCGACCGGTCCGGTCAACGTGGTCGGCGGATGATCGATTCCGACGCTTCGATCCGCACGTCGTACATCGGCTCCGCCGAGCTGATCAGCATCGGCCTCTCCTCCGTCGTCCAGTTCGGCGACACGGGCAGCGTCAACGCGCGCGTCACCGGCTTGGCGGTGCAGCGGCAGCTCGACCATCGGGCGGGCGGCGAGGTGGACTTCGCCGGCTACTCCCTGTTCGTCAAGCCGTTCAACCCCATCGAGGAGGAATCCTTGGAGGAAGCGGACGTCCGCACGATCCGCTCCAATCCATGTCCGGCCATCCAGGTCGGCTGCGTCAACGTGATCGCCTACAGCTCCGCATCCGTCCTGCTCGGCGGCAACGCCGTCGAGGTCAATCTCGAGTCGAGGCTGAAGCATTTCCGCCAGTACGCCTATGCCATCACCGCCAGCACGGAGCCTACGCCGGCGGCGACAGAGCTCATCGAGTCGGCGGAGCCGGCCGGCTCCGGAGAGCCGCTCCGCCCGATTCTTTCGGCTGATCCGGGACAGCTGCCGGGGTCCGTCAGCCCGCCCGCCGCATACAGTGAGGATGTGAAGTCCGGCAACCCGCATGGCAGGCCGTTCGCGGACTTCGCTCCATGACATGTAACCGGGAGGAATTGCGATGGGTTATGCGGCAGAAGGCGTCGGAGCCGGCTATGGCGGACTCGGCACGAGCACGGGCGTCATCCTTGTCCTGTTCATCCTGCTCGTCATCATTTCGCGCGCCTTTTTCATCTAAGTCCAGCTCGCAGCAAAAAGAGGGTGTCCCAAAAGCCTTGGCTTAGGGACATCCTCTTCTAAGATGGGTTAAATACTAAAAAATCTTCCTCTGGCATGATGCAGGTATCCCCCCGACATCGGCCAAAAAGGAAGATTTTGTTGTGCATTCAATAGACCACGGACCCGCTTGCCCTGCCCATGGATTTGTCCGAGGACTCCCCGAAACCCGCCTCATTCGTGTCTTGTATGCGGCGGCGGTGGACCGCATGGGCGACAAGATTTTTGCCGAGACAGTGCATGGATAGGATGTACTTGCGAACCGCCTTGGCGATCTTTCGGGAGGAGTAGACGCCGGCCGGTAACCGGACCGACCAAGGCAGAATTATGCCTTGGATTCGGCACGCCGGCCGGTAACCTGGCCATCCAAGGCAGAATTATGCCTTGGTTCCGGCCCACCGGCCGGGAACCGGACCGACCAAGGCAGAAATGTGCCTTGGTTCCGGCTCGCCGGCCGGGAACTGGACCGACCAAGGCAGAAATGTGCCTTGGATTCGGCACGCCAGCCGGTAACCGGATGTCAGGACAGTTCCTTGTACTTGGCCGCGTACTTGCTCACGCTCTGCACGAACGTCGCATGCGACCAGGTGAGCGGCGCGACGGACAGCGGCGTGCCGTCATGCGGATTGAGCTGCTCCGGCAGCACGCCGCTCTCGAGCGCCGTCCGCACGACCCACTCGAGCGTGCGCTTCGGCGCTTCCAGGTCGGCGAGACAGCGCGCCGAGTCGATCTCGAAGTTCGCCACCCACAGCGTGCAGATGATCCACGGGTTGCCCGGCACCCGGTCGATCTCGCCGGACTGCTGGAAGTAGTAGTCGTTCGTATAGCGGGCGATGCCGCCGACGTCGGTGCGTACGGCCAAGCCGTCGCGGATGGCCGTCATCGTGCGCACGACGCGCTCGTCGTCCGCCGGCAGCACGCCGAACTCAAGCACCGCGAACAGGCTGCTCTCAAGCGTCATGTCCTTGACCCAGCCGCCGTCCTTCTGCACGAGCCCGCGCGCGAACCGGCCGCTCGCCTCGTCCCACAGCTGCGTGAGGATGCCGTGCTTGACTTCCTCGGCGGTGCGCTTGTAGTGGTCGCTGCGCTCGTAGTCGCCGAACAGGTCGGTGAAGAACGAAGCGGCCATCAACCCGCCGTATACCGAAGCCGCCGTATACGTCCAGATGCCGTAGCGCTCCTCCCACAAGTCGTAGCTCGGCTTGGGCAGCGAGAGCGAATGCTCCATGTAGCTGCTGAGGAACGCGGCCGACTTGCGGATCAGATTGCTGTACAGCGACTGCGGCAGCTCGATCACCTGATGCCGCTGGAAGTCCCGCCACAGCGCGAACAGCACGAGCGCCGTCTCGTCCTCCTGGATCGGCAGCCGCTTCGCTCCCTGCACCGTATACGGATGCCAGCTGGAGCCGACCGTGCCGTCGGGATTGAACTTGTGGTTCAGGTAGCCGTCCGGCGTCAGCGCCTCCGAGCAGAATTGGAAAAACGGCGCGATGACGCTCTGATAGCCTGCCAGCGACATCGCATCGGCGACGAGCGCGCCGTCGCGAGGCCACATGTAGCTGTAGTGGTCGCGGTTGTACTGCAGGATGTCCGTATCGTTGGCCGCGATGATCGCGCCGCGCTCGTCCGTCTGCGTGCGCACGAGCAGCAGGCTCTGCCGGAACATGCGGGCGACCTCCGGCGGCAGGTCGCCGAGATCCTTTTCGGCACGGCCGAGCCAGTGGTTCCAGTAGACGACGATGCGGCTCAGCAGCTTCTCCGGATGCTGGTCCTGGACGTAGTCGTTGAGCTGCTTGACCTCCTCCAGGCTCTTGCCGATCGACATCCAGTAATAGACCGTCTTCTCGCCGCCGGCCGGCACGACCGTGCGGAAGCTGATCGTGCTGTCGACCGAGCCTTGGGCGATCGCGTTGCCCATCAGCACGCCGTCCTCGGCGTCGCGCCATGTGCCCTCGGCGGAGTGGAACCGCTTGATGCCCGTCGAGTACTGGGACATGCCGCCTTCGTCGGAGAAGCCGTTGAACATGAAGTAGGACGAGCGCTTGTAGTGGAACAGCGTATGGTTGTCGGGATAGTAGGCGGCGGTGTCGCCGACCTCCGTGCCGTCGATCATGAGGTCCTGGTGGAAGAACAGGCGGAATTCCCGTTCCCGATCGGCGTGATTGCGGATGACGACGCGCTTCAAATAGATGCATTCGCGCTGGTGGATGCCGTCGTTCATCTGCAGCTCGACGCCGAGTCCGCCGTGACGAGCCGTGACGTCGGTGACGAGGGAGTCCTCGATATAGCCGAGCTCCCTCGACCACGCCGGATCCTCCAGCCAGCTGAACTGGCCTTCGGTCCAGAGGCCGAGGCGGCAATACTGGCCGCCGACGTGGTTGAGCTGACCGACGTACGGATAGTAAATGTCGCGGATATAGAAATTCTGATCGAGGTTGAGCAGCATCTTGCCGTTTCCGATTACGAGGTGACGGGCCATGAATCCTTCTCCTTCCGCTCGGGCGCGAGTTGTTCGTACAGGTCGATGTAGGATCGGGCGGAACGGTTCCAGCTATAGTCGTCCCCGGCCCCATTGCGGACGATCGCCTCCCAGGCGGCAGGCTCGCGGTAGAAATGGAGCGCTCGGCGGATCGTGAACAGCATGTCATGCGCGTTGTAGCTCGCGAAGCTGAATCCGTTTCCTCGGCCAGTATATTCGTCGTAAGGCTGGACGGTGTCCTTGAGCCCGCCGGTCTCGCGCACGATCGGCACGCTCCGGTAGCGGAGCGCGAGCAGCTGGCTGAGGCCGCACGGCTCAAACTGCGACGGCATCAGATACAGGTCCGAGCCGGCGTAGATGCGGCGGGCGAGCCCGTCGTTGAAGCCGGTCGCGATGCTGACCTTGTCGTAGCGGGTATGGGAGGCCGAGCGGAACATCTCCTCGTACTTCCACTCGCCGGAGCCGAGCACGGCCAGCTGCATGTCCTCCTCCAGCAGCTCGCCGAACACGCCGTCGATCAAGTCGAAACCCTTCTGCTCGACGAGCCGCGAGACGATGCCGATGACCGGCACGTCCTCGCGCTGGGGCAGCCCGAGCTCCTTTTGGAGCGCGAGCTTGTTCTGGCGCTTGCGCTCCAGCGAGTCCAGGTACGGGACGGCGATCGCCTCGTCGTTCATCGGGTCGAACAGCTCCGTGTCGATGCCGTTGACGATGCCGGCCAGATCGCCCGCCCGCATGCGCAGGATGCCGTCCAGCCCTTCCCCGTAGTACTCCGTCTTGATCTCCTCGGCGTACGTCGGGCTGACCGTCGTCAGCTTGTCCGCGTAGAGCAGGCCGCCCTTCATGCAGTTGGCCGCGCCGTCATGCTCGAGGCCGTCCCAAGCGAAGATCTCCGGCCCCATGCCGATCAGATCCATCATCTCCTGCTTGCCGAACACGCCCTGGTAGCGCAGGTTGTGGATCGTGAACACGGTGCGGACGGACGACAGTCGATCGTCGGCGAAATAGCGCCGCTTGAGCAGGAACGGGATGAGGCCCGTCTGCCAGTCATGGCAGTGCAGGACGTCCCAGCGGATGTCCATCCTCCGCGCCGCCTCCAGCACGGCGATGCTGAAGAAGACGAACCGCTCCGGATCGTCGCCGTAGCCGTACAGGCCGCCGCGATGGAAGTAGAACTCGTTGTCGATCAGATAATAGACGACGCCATCCACCTCGCCCTCGAGCAGGCCGCAGTATTGCGTCCGCCAGCCGAGCTGCACCGTGAACTCGTCGATCTTGCGGAAGCGCTGCGCCAGCGTCCACGGAATCGTGTCGTACTTGGGCAGGATGACGCGGGCCTCCGTGCCCGCCTGGCGCAGCGCCTTGGGCAGCGCGCCGGCGACGTCGGCCAGTCCGCCGGTCTTGGCCAGCGGCACCGCTTCCGATGTTGCGAAAAGTACATTCATGAGTAGGGTTCCCTCCAGGTTGGCTCCGCCGTTCCGCTCTGTCTATGTGCGCGGGGGCAGGCCGGAATGTCGGCCGGGCTCATCTAACGGTTAGTATCGGCCGAAGCGCGGCCGGATGTTGGCTTTTTAGGCGCAAATAGAGAAAAAGACCATCAGATGGTCTTTCTCTTGCCCGCCACGAAGGGCAGGCCTGCCGTGCCGCGGATATCGCGATGCGGCTCGACCTGGCTCTCCTTGTCGAGGATGACGCGGTCCAGCTGCGTCCCGTCGCCGATGACGCCGTTCTGCATGACGATGCTGTTGCGGATGACCGCGCCTTTGCCGACATGGACGCCGCGGAACAGCACGCTGTTGATGACCGTGCCCTCGATCTTGCAGCCGTTGGCGATGAGCGAGTTGCCGGTCTTTGCCCCTTCGAGGTAGCGGGTCGGCGGCTCGTCCTTGGTCTTGGTGAAGATCGGGCCCGGCCGGAAGAACAGCTCGCGCCACGCCTCGGGACGGAGCAGGTCCATGCTGGTCCGGTAGTAGGCCTCGACCGTATTAACGACGCCGAGATACCCCTCGTAAAGGTAGCCGAAGATGCGCAGCCGGTCGATCCGGGACAGGATCGCGTGCCGGACGAGATGGTCCTGGCCTTGGGCCAGCGACGTCTGCACCAGGTCCATCAGCAGATCCTTTTTCATGACGTAGATCTCCATCGAGTGCACGTCGGAATCCATGTTGCCGAAATGGTCCTGCATGTCCTTGACCCGTCCGCCCTCGCCAAGCTCCACCTTGCGCGTCTTGCCGCCGAGCAGGTCGGCTTGCTTTTTGCAGATGACCGTAATGTCGGCGTTCTGGCTCTCGTGGTAGTCGATGACGGCATCCAGATCGACGTTGCACACCATATGGCTCCGCGTCACGACGACGTATTCGAGCTTGCAGCGCTGGAAGTAGTCCCGATGCTGGTAAAAATGGTACAGGTCGCCTCGGCTCAGCTCATGAATCTGATCGGACGACGGCGGCAGCACGAACAATCCGCTCTGGCGCGTATGCAGGTCCCACGGACGGCCGGAGCCGAGATGGTCCATGAGCGAGCGGTATTTCGTATGGGCGAATACCGCCACCTTGGAGATGCCGGAATTCACCATGCTGGAGAGGATGAAGTCGATCAGCCGGTAGCGCGCGCCGAACGGCACGGTCGCCGGGCAGCGGGTGGCGGTCAGGCTTTCCAGCTCGTCGGTCTCGTGGATCAGGTTGACGACGCCCATCGCTTTGTTCATCATGGCTGCTGCACCTCCTGGAGCGAATGGTTGCGGGCGATCTTCTCGTCGCTGCCCACGACGCCGATCTCCGTTCCTTCCGGCGAGCCGAGCACGACGCCCGCCTCGAGCACGGCGTTCTCGCCTACGATCGTGCGGTACACCTTGCAGCCCGCGCCGATGATCGCGCCCGGCATGACGACGGACTCGGAGATGTGGCATCCCTCGCCGATCTCGACGCCGCTGAACAGCACCGAGCGGGATACCTCGCCTTCGACGACGCAGCCTTCCGTAATCATCGACTCGCGAATCGAGGCGGCCGGAGACACATAATGGGCCGGACGATTGTGGCGGGTCGAATAGATGCGCCAGTCGTCGTCGCCGAGGTCGAGCTGCGGCTCGCAGCCGAGCAGGTCCATGTGGGCTTCCCACAGGCTCTCGATCGTGCCGACATCCTTCCAATATCCCTTGAACGGGTACATGTGCAAGCTGATGTCGTCCTCGAGCATCGCCGGGATGATGTCCTTGCCGAAGTCATGCGACGACTTGCGGTCGGCTTCGTCGCGGATCAGATATTTCTGCAGCACTTTCCAGTTGAAGATATAGACCCCCATCGAAACGACATCGCTCACCGGATGCTTGGGTTTCTCTTCGAAGTCGGCGATGCGGGTGCCTTCGCCAAGAATCATCGTGCCGAAGCGGCTCGCTTCCTTGATGTCAACCTCGAGGCCGGCGACGGTCACGTCCGCGCCGGTCGATTTATGATGCTCCAGCATCTTTTCGTAATCCATCTTGTAGATGTGGTCGCCGGAGATAATGAGCACGTATTCCGGTTCATAGCGGTCGATGAAGCCCATGTTCTGATAGATGGCGTTGGCGGTTCCTTTGTACCAGTCGCCGCCTTTGGACTTGACATAGGGCGGGAGCACGGCCATGCCGCCGTCGCTGCGGTCGAGGCCCCAAGGGCTGCCGATGCCCAAATACCGGTTGAGGACGAGAGGCTGGTACTGGGTCAGGACGCCGACGGTGTCGATGCCCGAGTGCATGCAGTTGCTCAGGGTAAAGTCGATGATCCGGTATTTGCCTCCGAAATGGACGGCCGGCTTGGCCAAATCCTTCGTGAGGACGCCGAGGCGCTTTCCTTCTCCCCCGGCTAGCAGCATGGCGATCATTTCTTTTTGGCCCATGGTCCCAACTCCTCGTGTCAGTGTGTTCCCCTCGGCTGGTGCTCAAGCAGCTGGAAGGACAGCGGGGGCAAGTGCAGGGTGAGGCTGTACTCGCGGCCATGCATCGGAGCGGGCTGGCTGGAGAGGAAGGTCGGAAGCTCTGCGGAGGCTCCGCCGTGCCGGGCGTCGTCGCTGTGCAGGAGCAGCTTGAATCTGCCCTTGTCCGGCACGCCGACCCGGTACTCTTCGTAGCGGCGGCTGGAGAAGTTCGCGACCGCGACGGCGTAGCTGCCGTCCTTGCTCCTGCGGATGAACGAGACGATGCTCTGCTCGGCGTTGTTGACGTCGATCCATTCGAAGCCGACCGGATCGTAGTCCTGCTCCCACAGCTGCGGCAGCTTGCGGTACAGGCCGTTCAGCTTGCGCACGTACTGCTGCATCGACCGATGGGAGTCGTACTCCAGCACCATCCAGTCCAGCGACTCGCTATCCTTCCATTCGTCGAACTGGCCGAATTCTCCTCCCATGAACAGCAGCTTCTTGCCGGGATGGGCCATCCAGAATCCGTAGAACAGGCGCAGGTTCGCGAACTTCTCCTCGTAGCTGCCGGGCATCTTGTTCAGCAGCGACTTTTTGCCGTGCACGACTTCGTCATGGGACAGCGGCAGGATGAAGTTTTCCGTGTGGTGGTACATCATCGCGAAGGTGAGCCAGTCATGCCGCTGGGACCGCTGCGACGGATCAAGCTGCATGTAGCGGAGCATGTCGTTCATCCAGCCCATGCTCCACTTGAAGTTGAAGCCGAGCCCGCCGTCGTGCACCGGCGCCGTGACGCCCGGCTCCGGCGAGCTGTCCTCGGCGATCATGAGCGTGTTCGGGAAATAGCGGAACACCGCCTTGTTCAGCTTCTGGAGAAAAGCGTCCGCTTCCAGGTGGCGCGTGCCGCCGTAGATGTTGCGCGCCTGCAGCTCCGGCGGCTTATCCATCGTCAAGTCGCGCATGCTCGCGACCGCGTCGACGCGCAGGCCGTCGACATGGAACAGGTCCATCCAGTACAGCGCGTTGGAGACGAGGAAGCTCTGCACCTCCGTGCGGCCGTAATCAAAGGCGTTCGTGCCCCAGAGCGGCTTTTCCGCGAGGCTGGGGTCGGCGCTCTCGTAGAGCGGCGTGCCGTCGAACCGGCGCAGTCCCTGCTCGTCTTTGACGAAGTGCGCGGGCACCCAGTCGAGGATGACGCCGATGCCCTTGCGGTGGCAGCGGTCGATGAACTTCATGAGGCTCTTGGCCGGGCCGTAGCGCGCCGTAGGCGCGAAGTAGCCGGTGATCTGATAGCCCCACGACTTGTCGAGCGGATGCTCGGCGAGCGGCATCAGCTCGATATGGGTATAGCCCATGCGGACGACGTAGTCGATGATCTCCCCGCCGATCTCGTCGTAGCTGTAGAACACCTCCGGCGCCTTGATCTTCCAGGTGCCCAGATGCATCTCGTAGACGAGCATCGGCTGGTCGTACGGAGAAGTCGTCCGCTTGCGCCGCTCCCACTCGTCGTCCTTCCACTTGTAGCCGGACAGGTCGGCGACAACCGAGGCGGTGTTCGGGCGCAGCTCGCTCGCGAAGGCGAACGGATCCGCCTTGAGCAGCTTGCGGCCGTCCGCGGTCACGATCTCGTATTTGTAAAGGTCGCCGGCCTTGAGGCCGGGAATGAACAGCGACCAGACGCCGGTCGCGTCGACCGGCTCCATGCGGTGCTGCCCGCCGTCCCAGCCGTTGAAATCGCCGGCGACGCCGACCTCGCGGGCGTTCGGCGCCCAGACGGTGAAGCGCACGCCGCGGCGGCGTTCCTCGAGCCTGACATGCGCGCCGAACGTGCGATAGGCGAAGTCGTTTTCGCCGCGGTTGAACAGGTACACGTCCTTGAGGAGCGCTTTGTCTTGCTTGGACTTGGCGGATGGCTTCGGCTTGGCGGAAGCTCTCGGCTTGGCGGATGGCTTGGAGTCGGCGGGCTGGTCGATGCTGGCGGGCCGGCCGTCCAGGACGGCCGGATCGGATGGAACGGGCTGCTTGGGCTTGAGTGTAGGCATAGGGGACACCTCCGGATCATTCTCGCTTAAGGCAGGCGGCATTCGGGTGAAAGTAGTTCCATTATAGCAAACCTGCGCCACGCCATGATAGATTACTTGACGCAGATGCGCCGCCGCCTCGTCCCGGAGGCGGACCAGGCGGCCGGACGCCCGCAAAGCCTGCTTGAACGGGATCTGCATGCGCGGTTTTATGTAGGATCGCCGAAAAATGAAAACGCTTTTACGAAGCTCTTGCCCTAAGAATATACCCGCCGCAGGGCCGGGTCAATCAGAGGTGGCGAATTGTCGCATGATTCGGGCGGCAGCTTCGGCAGCAAGGGCGGCTTATCCTCGGTATAACGCCGGCAGGGCAGGCGCCCGGGGGGGCGGCATGCTCGGAGATCGCCGCATGCCTCGGCGGCCCGGCTTGAAGCGTTGCCGGACGCTTGGCTATCCATCTAACGATACTGACAGACGCTATTCGTGGAAAAGAAGGCTCCAAAAAAATCTAACGATACTGACCGAGCTTATTTTCTTAAACAGCCTCAAAATCGAGGGGAAAAGGGCCAATAGGCTCTGTCAGTATCGTTAGAATTCAAAACTCGCCTCAAACGATGAAATAAGGCTCGCTAGTATCGTTACGTTGAGCGGACCCAAAATTGACGGAAGGCCGCACACACCCAAGCTGCAACCAATGTGCCTGGAACGACTGGCCTCCGGGAGGCAGCCGATTCGACAGATGCGGCCGGGCGCCAATTCGTTCTCTGGATGAGCCGCCCTCCCTATGCCGTCGGCCGGGCGAGCCGCATCAGCCGCGCGATGCGGCTGATGCGACAGATACCCGCTCCAGGCGAGTCATCCGTCTGACCCGGGCAGCGGCATCCAATCCGGGAGCGCATAGGACCGATAGCGCAAATTCCCGCCCACCTGCTTCAATCTCCCCAGCTCGACCAGCCGATGCAGAATCCGTCTTGCATAAGCGGCGCTCACGTTGAGATGGACCGTCAGCTCGGAAGGCGTGAACGGACGAAATACCCGCCTCGCGTACCGGACCGTCTCCGCCTCCAACGCCGTCAGCGAGCCTGCGCTTTCGCCCGCGATGAACTTTCCGACGAAAGAAAGTACCAGCTGCTGGCAGCGCTTCGGCTCCTCGACGATCGACAGATAGGCGACGGGGATGAACAGCCAATCGTCGATGGACAGCATCGAGTACCTCCAGCTGAGGTCCTTGAAGCGCCTTACATCAAGATCTCGAGCATGAGGACCAAAGCCCTGAATCTCGATGCCCCCCTTCGCGCCCCCGCCCGGAAGATAAGCCAGATCGACATATCGGTAGCCGTTCGACGCGTCGCGCACTTCCCATTCTGGATGCAGATGCTTGAAGCTGCGCATGGTCGGGAACCAGATTTGCTTGAGGAAAGCGACCGTGCCGTGGCCCAGCCCTTTCTCCAGAAGCTCTCGGCGGCGCGGATTGGTCTCGTCCTGAATCTCGGCTTGCAGCCATTCGTCATAGGCAGTTTGAAAGTTTGGCATCGTTTCTTCGGCTCCTTTTCTGATTCGAAATGAACGAAAAAAGCCGCTTCAAGCCCTCCCGGATCGGGATGGACTTGAAGCGGCGCGTGCTTCACGACCGCAACTTGCTTTAATGTCTCGCTTCGCGACTTGCTTTAATGAATCTCGGTTCGACTGGGGCAGTCCTGCGAGAGGTACGTCAGTCGGCGAAGGCGACTGCCATGCCTGCTGCGAAGATGCCTAGCGGCGGCGTCCCTTCACATGCAGCAGGATCAGGATGAGGGCGAAGGCGGTCAGCGCCATCAGCGGAATCGTGATGAAGCCGAGCCAGTTCAAGTAATCCTGGTTGCACGGCACGCCGGACTTGCACGGCACGATGCCCGACAGCGACGGGAACCATTGGAGCAGGTTGTGGTAAAAGGAGATCGCGATGCCGATCCAGGCGAGCGGCAGCGCATAAACGCCGATCTGCCGGTCTCCGCGATAAGCCGCGATGCCGAGCAGCACCGCCAGCGGATACATGAAGATGCGCTGGTACCAGCACAAGTCGCACGGCATGTACCCGGCGACCTCGCTCAGGTAAAGGCTGCCCAGCGTCGCTGCGAGCGCGACGACCCAGGCGCAGTAGAAGCGGTAGCGCTCCCACAGTCCTTGCGGCTCGTCCTCGTCCTGGTCAAAGGAATCCGGCTCGTCATGCTCGTAGAGCTCCCCATCGGTGTTCTGTTCGGCCATGAGCCGCCACCCTCCCCATCAAAATTTCGGCGCGTCCTCGGACGTCATGCGCTTTTCGCGAAGCCGATTTCAAGCGCGCTCTTCCGCTCCGCGCATTCCATCCGGCGAAGCGGCTTACTTCTTCTCGTCGAGCTTGGCGTCGATCGCCTTCTTGATGTCGTCATAGCCTTTGAACTGGAGCTGCTCGCCGTCCACGAACAGCGAAGGCGTGCCGCCGACCTTGAGCGTCGACTCGGCCAGCCGGCTCTCCTCGGCGACCTTGTCGGAGCCGACGCCGGCGTTGATGTCGCTCAGCAGCTTGTCGAAGTCGATGTCGAGCTTGGCGTCCTTGGCGATCTGCACGAGCCGCTCGGGCGTCGCCCAGACGGTAGTCTCATCGCCTTGGTTCGCATAGATCGCATCATTGTAGGCCCAGAACTGCTCCGGGTCCTGCAGGTAGACGGAGTGGGCCGCGACGGCCGCCGTCACCGAATCCTGTCCGAGGAAAGCGTAGTTCGCGAAATACAGCGCGGCCTTGCCGTCGTTGATGTAATCCTGGACGAGCAGCGGCTTGACCTGCTCGGAGAACAGCTTGCAGCTCGGGCACTTGTAGTCGCCGAACTCGACGAGCTTGACCTGCGCGTTCTCGTCGCCGAGGCGCGGCATCTCCCCGTAGTTGAACGCATGGGGCTTGGACGAATTGTTGATGCCCAGAATGATGACGACGGCGATGAACGCGATGGCGATCGTCAGCCAGATGAGCGCTCCGTTGCCCTTCTTCTGCTTGGCTGGAGGCACGTAGACGTTCTTCTTTTTCTTGCTGCTCTTCGATTGGCTCAAGAGGCGTCCTTCCTTTCGGTCATGATGCTCGTAATCTAGCAGCCTGGCCACCCAGGCACTTACTAAAGTATAGCCAGCTCGCGAGAACAGCGTCAAGCGTCGAAATAACGAATTCCGGGGGAGAAATCGACGATCTCGAGTCGCCGGAACGTCGACGCTGCCGGCTCATCGGCCGGCCGTCTCGCCGGCGTACCAGCTTACGTCGTCCAGCATGATGCGCCCCGCCCCGCCGTCCGCCGATCGGAAGCGCAGCTCCAGACGGTCAAGCGAGTCCGTATCGAGCAACGGCTCGGCCTCGCGGAAGGCGGACAGCGGCAGCCGAATCGTCACCCGCGCCAGCTCGGCCGGGCGGTCGTACTTGCCCTCGCTGGCGAATCCGTCGAGCCAGGCCGGCCGCAGGAACGGCTCCTCCTCCACCGCCGCGAGCGCATCGGCGACCGCGACCTCAGCCTCGGCGCCATTTCGATCGCGCAGCACGACCTGCAGCCGCAGCTCCTGGGGCTCGCAGTCCGCTCTCTCGGAGCATAGCTGGCGGCCGAGGTTGGCCGCCGTGAAGCTCAGTCCTCCTCCGTCGGGGTCCAGAGGCTGCGGCAGTCCGGTCAGCCTCAGCCAGCTGCCTTCCGAAGCGGTACCGCTCCCGGAAGCATCCTCATCGCTGCCCGGCCTTTCAGCGGCTGCCCCAAGAGCTCCCCAGGAGACGACGGCGCCTCGACTGCCTTTGGGCGAGCCGTTGCGGTCGAGCAGCGGATCGGCGCTCAAGCTGGAGCCATCCGCCGCTTCGGCGCGCACGCCGGAGCCCGCTTGCCGGGCATCCTCCTGCTCGAAGTCGGCAACAGGCAGCTCGTCTGCGTCGGCGTACAGCCGGTACGTCCGGACGCCGGAAACGGCTTCCGGACGGCCTGCTTCAGCCGCCGCCGAAACGCTCGTCTCCTCGGACTTCGCATCCGAGGCTTCCGACTCCGGCAGCAGCCAGGCGCGGGCGGCGGCGTCGCCGCCGAGCACCGCGTCCGCGAACGCCCCGACATACGAGGCGGCGAGCAGGCGCTGCCGCTCGCCGCTCAGCATGTCCCGCTGGCGCAGCAGCAGCCCTCCCGGCAGCGAGTTGTCCATCGTGCCCCAGTCCGCGTTGAAGCGGCTGTGGTTCGCATCCTCGATATACACAGCCGCCTTGAAGCGGTCCGAGCCCGGCTCGAGCCGCACGCGGCCGTATTGCCTTTCTCCGTAAAAGACGGTCAGATCCGCATCCCGCGAGCCGTGCAGCGTGAGATAGCTCGCATGCTCCAGCACGGCCCGCTGGCCGTCCTCCTCCGTATCCGTCGGAGCGAGCGCGGCGACGCCGAGCACCGAGCGGGCCAGAGCGGCATCGCCGGGGAACCACTTGCCCGCATCCGCCGCCATCGCGGCCGCCTGCCCGCCGCGCGAATGCCCGATCAGCAGCGTCCGGGACGCGTCGAGCTTGCCGGCGAGCGGTCCGTCCGGCTGGCCGGACAGACGCTTCAGCTCCTCGAGATGGCGCAGCAGCAGCCACGCCCGCAGCTTCATGTCGTCGTCCGGGATGCCCGTCCAGGGCGAGAAGTTCAGGAAGTTCTCGTCGACCGAGACGGCGGCGTAGCCTTTGGAGGCGAGCCGCTCGCCGAGGTAGGCGTAGCCTGCATCCGATCGCTGCTGCGCGATATGGTTGCCGTGCACGATGAGCGCGAGCGGGAACGGCCCGTCTCCGTCCGGAAGCCACAACGTGCCGTTCAGCGGCATCCGATCGGGCTCGAAGCCCCAGTACCACGCCTTCAGCCGGCTCCAATCCGTCAGCAGCGCCGAAGCGTCTGCGGAGGAGGTGCGGATGTCCGCCTCCGCGGCGAACTCCGCCCGGCGGCCGGTGCCGCTGCCGTAGGTCAAGACGGAGTAGGCGTAGGCGCCGGATCGGCCCGGCAAGTCCGGCGCGATCGCGCTTCCCGCAGCGCCCGCGCCGTCCGCATCGTCCGCCGAGCCGCCGAAGCCCGGCGCCGGCAACGACAGCAGGAGCGGCAGCACGAGCAGCGCTCCGGCGGAACAGAGCAGCGCGGCCAGCGGCTGCGGCCGGCGAAGGCGAAGCCGCGGCAGCGCGGCGGCAAAAGCTACTCCGCCGACGGCGGCGGCAAGCGCGTACGCGGCCGCGAGCGGCAGCGCCGCCGTCCAGCGCAGCTCCGCGACGAGCAGCGCGCCAGCCGTGCCGGCGGCAAGCGCCAGCGCGCCGCCCGCGAACCGGCGAGGCAGCGGCAGCCTCATCCAGCACAGCAGCCAGGACAGCGCCCAGGCGGCGATGCCGAGCGCGGCCGTGCCGGCCAGCGTCATCGCCATCAGATCATAGGCGGGGCCAAAGCCGAGCGGCAGCCCTTGCGCGCAAGCGGCGCACAGGAACGCGGCCCCGATCCAGACGCCCGCCATCGACCGGCGCCAAAAAGCCGTGTCGCGCTGCCCGGGCGCTTCCTGCGGCAGCAACCGCTTGCGCCACGGCTTCCGAATCGGATTACGATTCGGCTGTCCCGCTCTTCCAAGCGGCCCCCACTCGATCGACACGTCTGCTCGCCTCCTGCTTCTCTCGTTGACTCTTCGATTCTACCAGTATAGCAGACCGGGGAGAAAGAGCTTCGCGATCATGAAAGGCAGGCAAAGGCAGCCACCCCGCCAACTGCAGCCGCATGAAAACAAACCGAGGGTGCCCCAAAAGCCTTGGCTTAGGCTTAGGGACACCCTCTCTGAACCGAGCTCTCGGATGTCTGCAGCCCGATCGATTCGGGTTACAGCCATTGAATTACGCCAGACAGCCCCGCTTGCCCATTCATCTCTGCTCCGCGCGCCGCTTGCCCTTGTCGGCTTCCCTGGCATTGGCGTCGGCCTCGTCGCGAGCCGCCTGCATCTGCTCGAGCGTCTTGGTCTGCAGCCTCGCCGCGCCTTCGTACTCGCGCGTCGGGATGAGATTGCCGGCCGCCAGCCGCTCCTTGGCGGCGGCGATCGCCTCGCCGTACTGCGGCAGCCAGCGCTCGCCGGCGACGAGCATCTCGTCGACGAGCTGCCACACCTCGGGCGGATTGCATACCGCGCCGACGAGCGGATCCATCAGGAACGCCTGGCGCAGCAGCTTGTCGTCGCCGCGCACCGCCGCCTCAACGGCCAGCCGCTGCACGTTCACGCTCGCCTGGCAGACGGCGGCCGGACCGAGCGGCAGGTCGCCGACGACCGGCATCGAGATGCCGTTGCGGTCGACGTAGCCCGGCGCCTCGATGATGCAGTCATCCGGCAGATTCGAGATGACGCCGCGATTGACAACGTTGAAGTGGCCGCGGTACACCCGCCCCGTTTCCAGCGATTCGATGATGTAGCCGCCGTGCTCCTGGCTCCGCTCCGACGCCTCGTACCGCAGCGCAGGCTCCTTCATCCACGCCGGGAACTCCGTCTCGAACCAGAGCCGGCCCTCGGTGCAGACGCGCAGGTAGCCTCCGGTCTCCCCGTTGATCCAGCTGTTCAGGTCGATCCAGTCCGGGATCTCCTGCGGACGCTTGCGGTACCAGGGCACGTATTCGCTCAGATGGCCGTTCGACTCCGTGCTGTAATAGCCGAAGCGCCGCAGCATGTCGATCCGCACCTTTTCCGTCCGGGCGAAGTCGGGATGGCGCTCGAACGCCTCCAGCAGGTCGCCGGTGCGGTCGACGCCGCCGGTCTTGACGCTGACGTACCAGGTCTGGTGGTTGATGCCCGCGCAGACGATGTCCACCTCGTCCATCTCCAGCCCGAGCGCCTGCGCGATCTGATGGTGGCCGCCCTGCACGCCGTGGCACAGCCCGATCGTCCGCACGCCTCCGTACGCGTTGCACGCCCAGGTGAGCATCGCCATCGGATTGGCGTAGTTGAGCAGCAGCGCATCCTCGCGGGCGAACTCGCGGATGTCCTTGCAGATGGCGAGCATCTCGGCGATGCCGCGCTGCCCGTACATGATGCCGCCGGCGCAGAGCGTGTCGCCGACGCACTGGTCGATGCCGTAGCGGAGCGGAATCTCCACGTCGGTGCGGAACGCCTCGAGCCCCCCGATCCGGATCGTGTTGAGGATGTATTTCGCGCCCTTCAGCGCCTCGCGCCGGTCCGTCGTCGCCTGGATCCGGATCGCGAGGCCGTTCTCGTCGATGTCGCGCTGGCAGAGGCTGCGCACCCGCTCCAGATTGTCCGGATCGATGTCGGCGAACGCCACCTCGATTCCCGCGAACTCCGGCACCGACAGCAGATCCCGCAGCAGCCCCCTCGTGAAGCCGATGCTGCCCGCGCCGATAAAAGCAACCTTGAATGACATGTCGCTCTCTCCTCCCTCAATCTCTTGATGGCTCTATGCTAGCCGATATCGGGAAGAAAGCGTTATCGCGGAACGAACCGATTGCTGCGGCTATTGTTCGAAATCCGAACCTTGCCCCGGCGAATAAGCGGAGTCCGGACGGCTGTCCGCCGTCACGGAGCGCCGGAACTCGGACGGCGTCATGCCCGTCTGGCGGCGGAACCACGCATGGAAGTAGGCGCGGCTGCCGAGGCCGACGTAATCCCACAGGTCGGACACGGGGATCGAGGAATGCCGGAGCAGCTGCCGCGCCTTTTCCAGCCGGATCGCCGACAGGTAGCCGCCGAGCGTGACGCCCTCCGCCTGCCGGAAAATCCGCTGCAAATAGCCCGGATGCAGGCGGACCGCCGCCGCCACCTGCTCCGCCTGCAGCGGCTGGTCGAGCCGCTCGGCCATATAGCGCTTGGCCTGCTCCACGTAGCCGTCCTGCGGACGCTCGGCCGCATGGGCCGTCTCCAGCCGCGACAGCCGCAGCAGCAGCTGGGCGTGCAGCAGCCTCGACATGGCGCTGCCGCCGATTCCGGATTCGTCGAGCTCCAGCACGAGCTGGCGCAGCGTCTGCAGCGCCCGCTCCCGGCTGTCCCGCAGCACGAGGCTGGGCGCCTTCCTCGACAGCCACTCCGCCAGCGGCGCGTCCGCCTCGGCAAGAGCGGCCGCCTCCGCGAGCGGCGCTGCCGCCGCCACGAAGCGGAACTCCACGTTGAGCATCCGGCATTCCTCGCGGACGAGCAGGCGATGCGGCACGTTCGCGTCGAGCAGCACGAGGTCTCCGCGCTTCAGGCGGCTGGCGGCGCTGCCCGGCTCCATCGGCGTCCCCAGCTCGGTCTCGACGAGGCAGCCTCCCTCCATGACGTACATGATCTCGGTCGCGTCGTGGCGGTGGTAGTCCATCGCGTAGCCTTGCCATTTTTTGAAATAATACGCCGTCACCTCCGGCTCGCAGCCGCCTCGGCGCACGGCCGGATCAAACAGGCTGCCTGTCCGGAACATCGGTGCTCGCCCTCCCTCTCGCCCAGTCTCGCGCCAGCAGGCCGTAGACGGCATGGTCGAGGAACATGCCGTCCGCATGCTCCTCCTCCCGCAGCACGCCCTCGAGCGAGAAGCCGAGGCGCAGCGCGACCGCCCGGCTGCGGCGGTTGTCCGTGCGCGCGCGGATCTCGACGCGGTTCAGGTCCAGCGTCCCGTAGGCGAACGAGAGCATCTCGGCGGCCGCCTGCGCCATCAGTCCCCGTCCCTGCCAGGCGCTGCCGAGCCAGTAGCCGAGCGACGCCTTGCGGTGGCGGAAGTCCAGCTCCTGGAAGCTGATCATGCCCGCCGCGGACGCCCCGTCCAGCAGCACGGCTGACATCGCCTTGCCCTCCTTGTAGCGCTTGCACTCGAAGCGCACATAATCCTTCATGTCCGCCGCGGAGCGGATCTGTCCGACCCAGGGCAGCCATGCCTCCAGCTCGCGCCGATCCTTTTCCAGCGTCCGGTACAGCGCCTTCGCGTCGGCAGGAGCGAGCACCCGCAGCTCGCAGCCGCCTTCCAGCCGGCGATGGAACATCGCCTTCGCCTCCCTGCCCGAAAGCGGGCTCGTTTTTTCCATCATAGCACGCGATTGTCTTTTTTCGAACGGGATCGTGTACAATAGGACTGCATGACGATACGCGAATGGAGGCTGAACCACTTGAGCAAATTGCAGCAGCAAATCGAACGCTACGCCGATCTCATCATCCGGGTCGGAGTCCGCATCCAGCCCGGACAGAAGCTCGCCATCAACGCGACGCTCGACTCGGCCGACCTGGTGCGCGGACTCGTCCGCAAGGCATACGAGGCAGGAGCCTACTCCGTCAAAGTAAACTGGTCCGACGATACGATCGCCCGCACCCGCTATGAGCTCGCTCCAGACGAGGCTTTCCTCGAGGAGCCCAAATGGTACGCCGGCGAAATGACCGAGCTCGGCGAGCAGGGCGGAGCCGCCATCAGCGTCGTCTCCTCCGACCCCGACCTGCTGAAGGGCATCGACAAGCAGCGGATCGTCAACCACCAGAAGACGTACGGCAAAGCGATGGCGGCCTACCGCCAGATGACGCAGTCCGACAAGTTCAGCTGGTGCGTCGTCGCCGCTCCGTCCAAGGCATGGGCGGCCAAGGTATTCCCCGGCTCCACCGAGGAAGAGCAGTACATAAGCCTCTGGAACTCGATCCTCAAAGCCGTCCGCTGCGATCTCGACGATCCGGTGGCGGCGTGGGAGGAGCATATCGCGAGCCTGAACTCCCGCTCCGAGCATCTGAACGCGCGCAAGTACAAAAAGCTCCATTACACCGCGCCGGGAACCGATCTGACGATCGAGCTGCCGGAGGGCCATCTGTGGGTGGCGGCGGACAGCGTCAACGAGGCCGGCATCCCGTTCGTCGCCAACCTGCCGACCGAGGAAGTGTTCACCGCCGCCAAGGCGGACGGCGTGAACGGCTACGTCTCGAGCACCAAGCCGCTCAGCTACGGCGGCACCATCATCGACAACTTCAAGCTGACGTTCGAGAACGGCAGCGTCGTCAAGGCCGAGGCCGAGCGCGGCCTGGAGACGCTCGAAGGGCTGCTCGAGATGGATGCCGGCGCCCGCCGCATCGGCGAAGTGGCGCTCGTGCCGTTCGACTCCCCGATCTCCCGCTCGAACATCCTGTACTACAATACGCTGTTCGACGAGAACGCCTCGAACCATCTGGCGCTCGGCAGCGCATACGCCTTCAACATCGAGGGCGGCAAAGGGCTTTCCCAGGAAGAGCTCGCCGCCCGCGGCCTGAACACGAGCATCACGCATGTCGACTTCATGATCGGCTCCGCCGACATGAACATCGACGGCATCGCCGAGGACGGCAGCGTAGAGCCGATCTTCCGCGCCGGCAACTGGGCGTTCTAAGCCAGGCATCTGCGAGCGCGCCAGCGGATCTGAACAGGCGTCGCCGCATGCAAAAACCCGGGAACAAACGGACCTCGCTCCGTTCGTTCCCGGGTTTTTTATGATTGCGGACGCTTGCGCCTCGCGGCTCAGCCTCGCTGCCGCGCCTTGGCCGAGCTGCGATAGGCGTCGATGGCCTCCTCCAGCTTGTCGCGCCGGATCGGCTTGCTGAGATAGTCGTCCATGCCCGCCGCGAGGCAGGCTTCCCGGTCGCCGCGCAGCGCGTTCGCCGTCACGGCGACGACATACGGCGGGCGCGCGAGCCCCATCGCCCGGATCTCGTCCATCGTCTCGAAGCCGCCGAGCACCGGCATCAGAATATCGAGCAGCAGCAGATCGTACGGCTCCGGCTCTTGCAGCGCCTCCAGCACCTCGGCACCGTTCGCGACGACGCGGACGGAATGGCCCGACTTTTCGAGCATCTTGCGGATGACGAGCTGATTGATCTCGTTGTCCTCCGCGACCAGCACGCGCAGCGGACCGTCCGGCTCGGGCGCGGCCATCGCCGCATCCGGCAGGGCGTGCGGCGGCTGATCCCGGGCGGCCTTCGCGGCGAAGCGGAAGCGGAAGCGAGAGCCCTGGCCCGGCTCCGACTCGACCTCGATCGTGCCGCCCATCAGCTCCACCAGCCGGCGGGAGATGGCAAGGCCGAGACCGCTTCCCTCCTCCGTACGAGTCATATAGGTGCCGATGCGGCGGAACGGATGGAACAGCTGCTGCTGCTCCGTCTCCGTAATGCCGATGCCGGTATCGGATACCTCGCATTCGATGAGCCTGGAGCCGCGATCCTCGCCGCCCGCCGAAAAGACCGCCCGAATCTGCCCGCGCTCGGTGAACTTGACGGCATTGCCGATCAGGTTGAGCAGCACCTTGCCGAGCTTTTCGCGATCCCCGAGCAGCTCCGCCGGCACGTCCGCGGAGATCGCCGTTTCAAGCTTGAGCCCCTTTTGGACGACGATCGGCATCTGGATCGCGACGATCTCGTCGAGCAGCTCGGCAAGCCGGAACGGACGCTCCTCCGCGGCCTCGGCGCCGGCCGACTCCAGCCGCGTGTAGTCGAGCGTGTCGTTGACGATATGAAGCAGCGCATGGCTGCTCTTGCGGATCAGCTCGATATAGCGCCGGGCCTCTTCCTCGAGCGGCGTGTCGAGCACCATGCGCGTCAGCCCGAGGATGCCGTTCATCGGATTGCGGATCTCGTGGCTCATCATCGTCAGGAATTCGTTTTTGGCCCGGTTCGTCGCTTCGGCGGCTTCCTTTTCGATGAGCAGCTTCTTCTGCTCGCTCATGTCCTTGGCGATCAGGTAATAGCCCTTGATCGTCCCGTTGATGATGATCGGAGCGATCGAGGCGAGGATCTCCGTCACGCGTCCGCTGCGATGCCGCATGCCGCTGAGCTGCCGCTCGGCTTCCGTGTCCTGGCTCGCCTGGCGAAGGATCGGCCCGATCTCCTCGACGAGCAGGTACGGCGAGAAGTCCTTGCCCGCGAGCTCCTCCACCGGCATGCCGAGCATCCGGCCGGCCTCCTGGTTGTAGTTGATCACTCGCCCCTGCAGATCGAGGGAAATGACCGCGTCGTGATTGTATTTCTTGAGCGAGGTATACCGCTCGACCGATTCCTGCAGCTGAAGCTCGAACCGCTTGCGCTCGGAAACGTCCTCGAGGCTGAGCAGATACCCTCCGCCCGCGCCTTCCTCTCCATCGAGCGCGTAGCCGATGATGCGGAACATGCGGCGTTCGCCGCTCTGGAGCGTCATCTCCTCCTCGCAATCGATCGGCTCCAGCTGACGAATGCGGGCCAGCTCCGCCCTGCAGAGGCTGTCCGCCGGAAAGCAGAGCCTCGCGAGCGCGTCGGCTCCGAGGCCCGTCAGCTCCTGCTCCGTGCAGGCGAAGGTGCGGAGAAAGGCCGGATTGACCGTCATGATGCTCAAGCCGGAATCGAAAAGAAGGAGGGGAACGGGGCTGAGGCTGATGACCGAGGCCAGCATGGCCCGGCTGGGCTGGGCTGGCGTCCGCTCCCCCGCTCCGCTCCGCTGCGCTGCGTTTTTTTCCATGATTTGATGTCCACTCCCGGTCCGTCGGTTTGATCTCCCCCTATATTAACCGTATCGGCCGGCTCTCGCACCTCATCTGAAAAAAAAGGCAGGCAAGCCCCCTCAGCCGGCCGGAACGGCCGCCAAGAGCCAGAACTGCTTGGCCTCCTGCCGCAGCAGCGCTTCCGGCGCCGTCACCCGGCCGTCGTCGGGCACGCCCTCGTCGACCGCGCCGCGATACAGCCGGTTGTCCGGATTGGGATCGAAGACGAGGAAGCCCGGCTCCCCTGCCGCCGTCCGCGCCGGCTCGGCCAGCAGAATGAAATGCCCCGCCGACGTGAATCGGCCCGGCTTCATCGAGGCGATGGCCACATCGCCGCGCTGCAGCGCCGCGCGCGCCTCGTCGATGGAGCCCGTCGCCTTGCAGGCGAGGCCGTACTCGCGGCTTGCCGCCGGAAAGAAGCTCCAGGACGTGCCGGAAGCGCGCGTCCGGTGCCCGCCCTTGACGGAAAAGGCCGCCAGCTCCGTCGGCAGCGGCCTGGCGCGCGTCAGGCTCGCGACGGCCATCGCCATGCAGGTCGGACCGCAGCCGGAGCTGCCGATCGTTTCCTTCCCCCCGATCGTGTACGGCACATTTCGCCAGCGCGGGTCCTCCTGGCTGTAATAGATCCGTTCGCGCGAGACGCGCTCCTCGCGGACGGCCGTGGAAGCGAACAGCGCCTCCCAGGTCTGGCGTCCGACGACGCCGGCCGCGCTGCCCGCATTGCCGAGCCGGCTCCGCGTCTTGAAGCGGTTCACCGCATGCAGCGTATTCCGGCCGAAGCAGCCGTCCGCCTTCAGCGGCGCCCCGTCCGCGCCCGAGTAGCCGAGCGCGGAAAGCCGCTCTTGGACGAGCCGCACCGCCGCGCTCGGCGCGGCAGCGCTCGCCGCCGACAGCGGTCCCCCGAATTCAGGCGTCGAGCCCGACGCCGTCGCTCCGCTCATGACGACGCTCTCCCGCCGCCTGCAGGGGGATCGCCGCCCGTGGCCGGCAGACGAATCGAGCTGGAATCGAAATACGGGCTGGACATCCATCCCGCAGCCTCGGCGGCCAAGGCGGTGCCCGCCCCCGCCGCAAGCTCCAACCGCTCCAGCAGCAGCTGCTGGCCGAGCAGCACGTCCTGCAGCATTTCGCAGACGAGCTGAAGCGTCGGCTCGAACGGCGTCTTCCCGGTTCGCGCGAGCGTCCTCTCGGCCAGCTCCTCGCTCATCAGCCGCTCCGCGCGAGCCGACACCTCGAAGCTCGCCGCGACCGGCAGCGAGTCCGCTGCCGGCAGGCGCATCAAGTCCCATGCCTCCGCGCCGGAGCTGCGGATTTCCAGCAGCCCGCCGCCCAGCTCGCCCGCTGCCGCGCCTCCTGCCTGGCGGCCGTTGATGCCCGGCGTCTCGCCCGCTGCCGCCGCGCCCTCTTTGCGGAGCTTGCGCTTCGTGTCATCGCTCACCGGGCTTCACCGCCTTTACGAATAGTTCCGCGTTGCGATCGAGCCCCTGCGTCGCGATCCGCAGCACGCCGGGCTCGCGGCTCGTCACCATGAACGTCGCGGTGCCGCCGCTGACCTGCACCGGCTGCGTCTGGCCCTGCACCGACACCGGCACGACGCCGCTGAAGCTCTCGTCCAGCCGCGACATCCAATCTCCGACAAGCAGCATGACCCGGATCGCATCCGCGCCGTCCGCGGCCAGCTCTCCCTTGTCGGCCGTCAACAGCGCCGCAGTGCCCGCCAGGACGCCGTCCGCATAGCGGGCGAACAGCAGGCCCGGCTGTCCGTACTGCTCCTCCGTCAACGGCACGAGCGAGCTGTGCTCGAACGGCTCCGGAAAATCGCAGCGCCCGACGACCCGTCCGTCCGCCGCGATTTGCGCGTAATAGCTAGGCATATTCAATCACCTCCCAGGAAATGAAAACCGTCCGGCCCGCAGGCAGTCCTCCGGCGAACAGATAGATCCGCTCGCTGAACAGCACGGCGTAGACGCCTGACGAGGTGCCGGCATCGCTTTTGACCTGATATAAAGTGGATGTCACTTGGAGAAAGCTTTTCGAGCGGTCGATCCACGGAATCGGCACGTTGACGGAGTCGCTCGGATTCGCGATCGACGTCTCGCCTCTCAGCACCTGCTTGATTCCCACGCCTTTCCACCCCGTTCCGTCGTTGTACTGCAGCTTGCCGCCCGCGGCGGAAAAATGGATGCCGTCCACCTTGTCGGCGTTGGCTGCGCTCGTGGCATTGCCCGCCCCCGCCGCGTAATCGGCCGTCAGCGCGCGCTGGGCGAGCGTGTTGCTGCCCGCCAGCCGCGAGGTGATCGCGAAGTTGAAATGGACCAGGCCGACTCCGTTGCGCTGCGCGAGCACGAGCCGGTTCCGATGGTCGTAAGGACGTCCGTTTTCCAAATAGACGCCCTTCTGAGCCGCGATCTCGCCTGCCGTCCCAAACGGCAGATCGATATAGAGATAATCCCACGCGCCGAGCGTGAACGTGCCCCGCGACACCCGGATGTAGCTGCCCGAGGCCGGATTCATGACGATGAGCGTGCCGTCGAGCGTCACCTTGCCCGCCCCGTCGTCGACGATGCCGCCCTCGCTCATGACGACGAGTCCTTGCAGCCGCGCATTGAGCCCCCAGCCGCGCTCGTCGTCGAGCGGGTCGAGATCCCGGTTGCCGTGGCTCGAGCTGAACACGCTCAGGCAGGAGACGGAAGCGGAGCCGTCGGCGGCAGCGGCCGCCTTGACCGTCAGCCGGACATAGCGGCAATCGGCGTTCGCCGAGAACGGCAGGTACGACAGCGGCGAATAGGCCGGCTTGCCGGCATGATCGTAGGTCTTGATCCAGTCGGTCCCGTTCGGACTCGCCTCGACGATGAAGTCCTTCGGCAGCGAGGCGGCGCTCTGGACCGGCCATCCGCCGAAGCTGATTCCTTCCAGCTTGGCGCAAGGCAGGCCGAGATCGACCGTCAGCGACAGCGGATAAACGGAGCCGGCAGGCAGCGCCCGGCGGCCTCCCTCTCCGGCCGCCGCGGAAGACCACGGAGCGGTCGGCAGGCCGATCAGCACGCCGCCTGTCGCGGCGGCGCGTTTGTTTTTGGCGACGTTGGCCGAGCTCGTCTTGACGACGAACCGGTCCAGCGCTTCGATATTTTCATTTTGAGCCGCTCTGCGGACGATGTCCGATGGCTCGAATGTCTTGAGTCCGCTAGGCAGCTGCGCCACGACGGATCACTTCCCTTCCACAGGATTCCACACCTCAAGCGCGTCCCAGCTGAAGCCGAGCCGCTCCAGCGCGTTCCAGTCCAGTCCGGCCGCGTCCAGCTCTTCCCATCGCAGATAGGTGAACTGGAACTCCAGCAGCAGATGGGCCGGCAAAATCTCGCGCACCGCCGACTTCACGTCCGCCAGGTTCGGCGGCACGCCGCGCTTGCCGATGAACGTGACGACGACCTTCCAGTCGCCGAACTTCTCCTCGACCGAGATCTCGCCGTTCTCGAACGAATCGACGACGCTGCGAATGACGGCTAGCGTCACCGTGCCGGCTCCGCGCAGCCGCGACTTGATCAGCGAGCGCCGCTGGTCGAGCGGCTTGCTGCCGCTCGCGGGGATGCCGCAGGCCTCTTCCCAGCGGGACAAACCCCATGTCGCCGTCTCGAGGAAAATCTGGCGGAACGCCTCGTCCAGCTGGCCGGAGGCGAATGCCAGCTCCGCCGCCTCGCGCTCGATGATCGCGATCGCGGCGAGCGCATCCTCGTAATACTTGGGCAGCATGCCCATCATCTGCTCCGCCAGGCTATACGTCATACTCGATCTCGACCTTTCCCGCGACCGGCACCATGTCCGCCTCGAGCGCGATGTCGGCGCTGCCGCCGTTCATCGCCAGGCTGACGTAATCGTCGACCTCGTCGATGCCGATCAGGATGCCGGCGATGCGGTTGAACGGCACGCGGTCCTTCTTGAAGGCGAGGCCGGCCAGATAGGCGGCCAGCCGCCGCCGGAACTCGACGACGATCGGCTCAAGCTCCACGCCCGGCACGAAGCGCAGCTGCGCCGCGACGTCGATCTCGATTCCTTTCGCCGGAGCGACCGTCACCTTGGCCCCGATCGGCCTCCGCGCCTCGATCGCTGCCCGCGCCAGATCGACCTTGTCCGGCTTGGCCGGCGTTCCGTCCGGGCCGAGCAGCGACAGCTTGACCGTGCCTCCCCCTTGCCACACCTCGAACACCTTGACGTCGCCGATGCCTTCCGACTCCAGCGCCCACTGGCGGTAATGGCCGGCGTTGCCGCTCGTGGCGGGCGTGCGGACGCGGTCATAGTACCGCTGCAGCAGCGACGCGTCGCTCTCTTCATCCGCCCCGCCGGCGAACGCCTTCGGATTGCTGACGGCGACGATGCCGGCCAGATCGCCCAGCACGCGGCTGATCGAGCCCGGCTGCACGTTGCCGGCCGCGCCCGGCTCCGAGGAGACCGCGCGGACGAGGACCTGCTTGCCTTCCCCGATAGTCGCCGCCTCGCGGGTGGCGAACGAGACCGTCCCGTCCGGCAGCGAGGCGATCGTTCCCTCGCGGATGCGGGTGCCCGCGGCTCCGGCGAACAGCAGCTCGCCGGAGCTTTTCGTGCCGGGCTTGCGCGCCAGTCCCATCTCGGCGGCGCGCAGATCGAGATACGGACCCGGCTGCTGCGGTCCGGCGAACCCCCAGTCCAGCGTCTGGCCGAGCCGAATGTAGAGCTGGGCCAGCTCGATCGCCGCCGGCGACAGCATGTCGTGGACGACCGACCCCGGCCGGCGGTCGAGCTCCGGCGGCACGGCCGCCAGCATCCGCTCCAGAATCGCTTGCTTCGTATGCTGCTCAAACAAGCAGCGTCACCTCCTGCTGCAATAATCCGTCCTTGTGGACGACCGCGAAGCGGGCGCTCAGCCGGTCTCCCTGGCTGTCCAGGGCAAAATCCACCACGTCCAGCACCCGGTCGTCCGCGAGCAGCGCTTCCCGGATGACGCGCGGAACCTCGCTGCGCATCAGCTCCGGCGTCAAGTCCTCGCCGATCAGGCGCTCGAGCTCGGAGCCGTAGCTCCAGTCGCAGGCGAGATAGCGGAAGCGCGCCGTGCGCAGCGCCTTCTCGACCGCCTGGCGCAGCGCCTCTTCCCCGTCGATCAGCCAGTTCTCAAGCTGTCCGCCAGCGAAGTCGAGCGCGTACGTCCGGGACGGACGCGGCGCCGGCGGCGCGGCGGATGCGGCCGAGCTTCGCGGCTTCAGCGGCGACAGCGCCATCAGTACGTCACCGCCCGATCGAGGACGAGGTACAGCTGGCCCTGCTGCACGCCGGCGACGATGACGCGCTCGCCCGGCTTGAGCTCGTCGATGTAGGTAAGCTCGGCGTCCGAAAGCGCGAAGTCGCCCGCTTGCATCTCCAAATTCTGCGTCGTAATCGTAAGCGTCCCTCCCGATGTCACCAGCGTTGCCGAGGAGGGCGACAAGCCCGCGCTTGCGCTCATGACTTTCTCCGCGTCCACCTTTACCTTGCGCATGTGGCTCGTCAGCCTCTCGGCGACGACGAGATCGTCCTTCTCCAGCACCAGCTCCGTATGGTCGAGCCGGATCTTCAGCTCGGGAGGCTCCGCGACGACGGTGCCGAGCTCGATCGTCGTATCCGCGTTCCAGCCGATGCTCCGCATGAGCTGCACGAGCTGGCTCGCGCCCGAACCTTCTGCTCTGTCCATGCTGCTTCCCTCCTGTCCGTTGTACGGCGCGTCTTCATCCTCAGTCCGCTTCCTCCATCGCTGTCAGCGTCAGCGCCATGCGATGCGCGCCGCCCTCGTACGAATGCTCGTCGGCGGTGATCGCATACCGGCCGACGATGCCGCTCAGCCGCTCCTCGACCTTGACGACCGCGCCCGAGACCGCTTCCTCGATGCCGAGCGCCTCGATTCTGGCCTCGTCGGCAAACGTCGCCAGCTGCCGCAGCAGCTCGTCGGCCTGCTGCTGCATCATCGAGCGGCTCATCGCCGCGCTCGGCTTGACGAAATGCTGCATGACGCCGAACCGCTCCGCGAGCTCGGCGCTGCGGACGACGACGGCCTGCTCCGTGCGCTGCGGGTCGAGGCCCATCACCTTCACCTGCGTCTTCATCTCCTCCATCGACTGCGAGCAGGACGCCGACAGCAAATTCCGCCCCGCCTCGATGCGCCACGGCACGAGCTGCGCGCTGCGCTCCCGCAGCTCGACCCGGCCTTCCCGCGAGCCAAGCTCGAACCGGCGTCCGTTCTGCTCTTCCGTCATCTCGAGCGCCTTCGTCATCATCTCGTACAGCGTCTTGTCGCGCTGGATCAGCTTCGGAATGACGAAGCCGGTCGAGGCGAGCTCGCCGACAGGCACGCCGAACTCGCCGCACAGCTGGCGGATGATGCCGTCCGCGGTCATGCGGCGGAACAGACGCGAGTCCTTCGTTTTGGTCAGGTAGATGTTCTCGTCGTACGCCGTCGCCGACATGCGGCCGCCGGAGTCGATCGAGTCCGCGAACACGACGCCGCGAAAAAGCTCCGCGCCCGACTCGCCCGCGAGCCGCAGCTCGCCGCCCTTGTCGATCTCAGCCAGCCGGCTGCGGCCGTCGGCCGTGTTGACCAGCTCGACGACGAGCTTGCGCGCCGCCTGCTTGACATCGCCCGACCAGCGGATCGACATGCACATCGCGCTCAGATCCAGCTCCTCGCCGCCGCGCCGCACATGCGTCAGCGTCCAGCTCATGCCGGCACCGCCAGCTTGAGCCCGACCTTCAGCCGGTTCGGATCCTTGCCGATGGCGGCCTGGTTGGCCGCATGCAGCTCCCGCCAGCGGTCGCCGTCGCCCCAGATCCGCTGGGCGATCTTCCACAGGCTGTCGCCGGCGACGACGACATAGAACGCCGGCGGCGTGGGCGAGCCGTCCTTGCGCTCCTGCTCTGCGGCCGGCTCCGCCTGCACCGGGCGGTACTGCTTGAGCGCGAGCTCATAATAGAGGTCGCCGGGGCTGCCGGCCCGCTCCTCGTAGGAGAACGAGCGGATCGTCGTCGGCACGCCCTCGACCGTCGTGCCCGTGATGTCGAACGTCACCGGCTTGCGGGCCCGCATCCAGCCCTCCACGAGCTGGACGCAGCTCCAGGGCGGCTCGAACTCCATATGCTCGCAGTAGCCAGGATGATAGTCGCGGGGGAAAAAGGAGGAGATCGCAAACTCGCTGAGGCCCGCTTCGCCGAATACGGTACGCTCGCCGAGCGCCACGACCGAGAGGTCCTGGTAGCCCTGCGACAGCTTCACCGACAGGACGGCCGGATTGACCGGCAGCCGCAGCCGCTTGCCTCCGCCGTCCGGCGTCAGCCAAAATTGCATGCCGCTCATCCCATCAGCCCTCCCGCGGCGCGGATTTCACGCGCGAGCGCGCGGGCGATGCCGTCGATGTCGCTTTCCTGGCGGACGTGGAACGTATTGCCCGTCACCGTCACCGCCAGCCCGGCGGCTCCTCCTCCGGACAGCTCGCGGTTCTCCTGCGCGCTCAGCACGCGCTCGCCCTTGTGCAGGCGCGCGACCATGCCGTCGTACGGCACGTAGCCGAGGCCATGGTAATGGCCGGGCAGGGCGGCCGCGCCGGCAGGTCCGGCGGCCGCCACCGTGACGGTCGCGTCCTCCCCGAGGCCGAGGAAGCCTTTGACCTTGTTCCACTTTTCCAGAATGCCGCCGACAAAGTCGTTGAAATACTTCTTGATGTCATCGAAATGATACTTGAACAGATAGGCCAGTCCTGCGACCGCCGCTCCGACGAGCAGCACGGGAGCGAGGATCGCCAGGATCGGCGCCGCCACCGCCCAGGCGGCCGCGGCCGAAGCGAGCAGCGACGGCGCGAAGACGCCGATGAGAATCCCGGCCATGACAGCCGCCGAGATGCCGAGAATATCCGCGTTGCGCGCGAACACCTCCATGACGGTGACGATGCCTTCGCCAAGCGGCAGCAGCGCCTCGCCGAGCGGCGCCAGCGCGATCGTGACCCGGTTCTGCAGCGCGCCCCAGCCGTCGCCGAAGCTTTGCAGCTGCTGCGACTGCGCCGAGATGCTGCCGCTCGCCTCGCTCATCGAGCCGAGCATGCCTTTGAAGCCGTCGGTGCTGCCGCGCAGCGCCAGCGCCAGGTCGATGCCGGCCTCTTGGCCGAATACGCCGATCGCCAGTTTGGCCGCTTCGGCGATCGACTCCGCTTGCCGGATCTGCGAGGCGATGATTTCGAAGCCTCCCTCCGGCAGCTGCATCGTTCCGCCTTCCACTTTTTTCAGCACATCCTGGATCGGATTGATGCCTGCCTTTTGCCACTTGGCCATCAGCGCCGTCGAGGCATCGAGTCCGAGCTCCATCTCCTGGAACGAGCCGGCCGAATCGCTCACGCCCTTCATCAGGGCGGCCATATCGGTCTTTCCGGCCCGGCTCGCGGCGAAAAACCTGTCGAGCGTCCCTGAGCTGTCGCCAAGCTTGACGTCCCAACTGTTCATGATGCCGGCCAGCGACTCCGCCATGGCGGCGCTGTCCCCTCCTGTCAGCCGAGACGCGTCCAGCAGCGTCTTGGACGTCTTCTCCAGTCCGGCGCCCGTGAGCGGCAAGCTGCCGCGCAGCGTGCCCATCGCCTTGGCGACTTCGTCCAGGTTTTGCGGCACTTGCGATCCGACCTTGCGGAAAGACTCCAGCAGCTCCCCCATCTGCTCGCCAGGCACTCCGGCGGACGCCCGCAGGATCGAAGAAGCCTTGCCGAATGTTTCGGCCGCCTCCAGCGATTTCGTTCCGACCGCGACAATCGCGCCTCCGGCCATCGCTGCCGCCGCCGCTCCATGCTCCTTGACCAAACCCTTGTGCTGCTCGTACACGCCCCTCCCCTTCTCGCGAAGCCCTTGAGCATACGACTTGACCGCCGTCACGCCGCGATTTTTGTAGCCCGCCCAGCGCTCGCGCATCGGCCGGCTATGCTCGGCCAAATACGCTCTTGCCGGAGCCGCCGCCTGCGAGACAGCGTCCTTCGCCTTGCCCCATCCTTCCCGGACCGGCTTCGTCGAGTCCATCCATTTCTGGCCTGCCCAGCTCCTGGCTCTGCCTCCCAGCGCCTTCGCGCCTCCCCACCCCGACTTCATCATGCCGGTCAGCGGAGCGATCGACCTTTCCTTGAACGCGAAGCGGATGCCTCCCTTGACGATGCTTTTCGACGCCCTCGCCGAGGCATTGCCGACCGCCTTCGCGGCATTGCCGACCGCCTTCGCCGATGCGCTTCCCGCGGCTCTCACGACATTGCCGGCGGCATTTGCGGCTTTGGCCGTGCCTGCCGCGGCTTCCCTTCCGAGCGCCTTGATCTGATCGCCCGCATCCTTCCGGACTTTTCTCATCTGTTCGAGGAAATCCTTGGCCTGCTTCTGCTTCTCTGCTATGCTCCGCCCGGCCGCTCCCAACGGGTCCAACTTGGACAGCTGCTCCATCTGACGGCGAATCTTATCCATCAGCCGCGAGAACTGCTCCAGCGCGGCGTTCTGGGACGGTCCGGGCGCAGCGCCTCCTGTGCTCATATCCGCCCGCGCCTCCTTTCGATCGACCGAATCCTACCTGCGGGCGGCCGCCCGCTCGCTCGCCTTCCGCGCCTTCTCCTCTTCCTCCAGCTGCAGCATCATCGAGGCGTACATGAAGCGCTTGAAGCGCTCCTCCTTGTTGTACACCTCGTCCGGCGCGATGCCGTGGCGCTGGAAGATCAGATGGAGCAGGAAGGGCTCGCCGCCCGCCCGGATCAGTTTTTTACTTCTTCCTCGTCGCTGTCGAAGCCGCTGATCTCCAATATCTCGGAGGAAAGCCTCGCGATCTCGCCCGCCAGCAGCAGCCCCATGATCGCGTCGGCCGGAGTGCCGTATTTTTCCGTCAGCTCGCGCGCGGTCCAGTCCGGCACGACGCATGACTTTTGGATGACGAGGGCGCCGAACTGCTCCTCGTCGAGGATTTTCTCCCGCTTGCTGCCTTTGCCCGCGAAGTGCGTGCACTGCTCCTGGATGCGGCTGATCGTCTTGCCGTCGAGCGCCTGGATCGTGAAGTCCACGCCCAACCTCTTCATCGGGATGTCCTTCTGCGGCCTCGTGTCGGCGCTCAGCAGCGCGTGCAGGACGGCCGTCTGGCGGTTGTCGCTCATGAACGTCTCACCTCCGTTATTCATCTAGGCTTCTTCCGCGGCGAGCTTGTCGAGCAGCTCGTAGCCGGTGAAGCTGAACGGCAGCTCCTCCTCGACGAGCGACCCGACCTCGTAGTGCAGCAGCGGGATCTTGTCGAACGTCACGCCCTTCAAGCGGACGCGGTAAGCGCCGTACGACTCGGGATCCTCCAGCTTGAGGATCAGCTCCGTGATGAAGCTGCCCTTCTTGTCGTCGGCGATCGAGCCGATCAGCTCCACGAACTCGGACGTCACCTTGTAGCCGCTGATCGTGCCGGTGCCGCTCAGTCCGGTCACCTTGTGGGCGGTCCAGCGCGTTCCGGCGCGCTTCACTTCTTCCTTGGAGATCTCCACGTTCGCTTCCGCGGACTTGATGTTCGTCAGCCACTTGCTGTCATGGTACACGTAGCCGTAAGCGCCGTTGATGACGCGTGTCGGATCCAGCATTCGATCTCATGCCTCCTCTTGGGTTCGGTTGCCTCAGACCTCGATGGTCAGGAAAATGCGTTCCATGCTGTCGATCTCCGTGTAGGCGATGCGCAGGTAGACGTTGTCGCCCTCGGACTTGCGCTCCGGATCGAGTCCGGCCTCGATGTCCGTCAGCACGCTGGCCAGCTCCAGCCGCTCAAGGTACGCCTTCACGGCGGAGATGAGCGCCGCCTGGCCGTCGGCGTTGTTGTCGAGCTTGCCGATGTAGCTGTCCGCCGCCGTTTTTGGAATGTCCGTCGCGACCGCCTGCCGCGCCCGGATCGTGCGGATCTTGGCTCCGCTCGTCACGAGCCCCTGCTCGACCTTGACCTTCTCTCCGTCATGGACGAGCGCGAGCGAGCCTTTTTCGAGCGCGGCCGCGATCTCGCTGTTCTTGAGCCGCCGCAGCGCGTCGGTCGCGGACACCTGGGCGTACGTGATCGACTTGTTGATGCCGGTGCCGGCGATCAGACCGGCGACATACGGCGCGTATTCGCCCGAGGAGTAGGACTTGCCGCCCGCCTCCGCGCCGGTGATCAGATTGACCGCGTAGTCGTCCTTCAGCTTGACGCTGCGGGCATTGCCGAGCGCCGGGTCCTTGTCCTCGTCCCTCGTGCCGCCGAATACGGCGAGGAAGTGCTTGCCGTCCTTGCGGCTGCTTTTGATCCACGCCAGCGTCAGATCGACCTCCGACGCCTCCACCTCGGCCGGATAGACAAAGACGTTGAACGGCCTCGCCTCCAGCTGGTCGCGCATCGAGAGGAAGCTTTTCGCCCGGGACGCCTTGAGCGCGTCGCCCTCGCCCGTCGGCGGCGTCATCGTGTACACGAGAACCTCGCGCGCCCCTCCTTGCAGGACGAGCAGCACCGGAGCCGCATCCGCCTCGCCGAACAGCTCGACCGCCTCGGCCGGCTTTTCGATCGTGTAGAACTTCTCCTTTGCCGCCGTGCCGTATTTCAGCAGCGGCAGCGCCACCGTGCCGCGCGCTCCTCCCTTGATTACAGCTGCCGCCGCGTTCACGAAATTGATGTACAGTCCCGGACGCGCCGGCAGGCTCGTCGTATCCCATGTACCGCCCATGTTCGTCGCCACCTTTTCCTTCGATTTGCTTGTTCGGTGCTGCTCAGCCTTCCCGGCTGTCGTTCAGATGAAGCTTCTTCATTTTCGGAGCTGCCGGCAGCTCCAGCCGCTCGCGCACGGTGCCCTGCAGCTGGCAGCTGCAGCGATGCAGGCCGCCTTCGAGCCGCTCCGACTGTCCGAGCCTCGCCAAGGCCAGCCCGCGCACGACGGTCGCTTCCTCACCGGACGCCGGCCTCGGCGAGGCGATCAGCGCCTCGAGCGCCAGCACCGCCTCCCCGGCGCTCGAGCGGTAGCAGGCGACGGCATAGCTGCGCTCCGCCGCGACGGCATGCGCCATGTCGAGCCGCCGCTCTTCCGCCAGCAGCGCCACCGTCCAGTCTCCGTGAGCCGGCTCGGCCGGAGGCTCGTGCCGGCTGATCGCCGCATTCGGCTCAAGCCCCTTGATCCAGGCGCAGATGGCCTCGATGTCCGCCGTGATCGTGATCGCTCTCTCCTCCTTTCGGGCACAACCTGGATTATAGGAGCGCCGAGGGGGGACGGGGGAGGATGAACTTTTATCACCCGGCCTCGGAACGGATGTTCAGCGGGGGGATGATGGAAGTTCGCCCTGTTCAGCTGAGGCGGGACTTGATATACTCCATGAAAAACAGGCTCGGAGGAGGCGGTCCGCATGCGCCGCATACGCGTCATGCTGGTGGAGGACGATCCGTTCTGGCAGGAAAACATCAGCTCCGATCTGGCCGCCGAAGCGGATATCGAGGTCGCCGCCGTCTGCGGAAGCAAAGAAGAAGCCCTGCAAGCGGCAGCGCTTGACAGGGCTCTGGACGTGGTGCTGATGGACATCAATCTGTCGGGCAACAAGCTCGACGGACTGGAGGCGGTGCAGGAGCTGTGGCCGATCGTCGGCGAGCGCGACGTCAAGGTCATCATGCTGACGTCGCTCAAGGAAAGCTCGATCATCCTGAAATCGCTGCAGCTCGGAGCGGTGAACTATATGACCAAGCAGAGCTGCAAGGATATCGTCCGCGCGATCCGGGAAGCCGCCGCGGGCGCCGCGCAGATCCACGCGGACGCAGCCGGCGCGATGCGGGCCGAGCTGCAGCTGATGGAGCTGACGCCGACCGAGCGCGAGGTGTACGAGCTGCGTCGGGCGGGGCTGAGCCGGCAGCAGATTTCCGACCGGCTGTACAAGTCCGCCCATACGATCAAGTCCCAGATCAAAAGCATCCGCAGCAAGCTGCTGCCGTTCCGGCTCCATCAGCCCTCGCGCGCGGCGGACGACGAGCATGATTGAGCCCGCGCATGCCGGCTGGCGCAGGCTTGCGGCGTCAGCCCTCGCTTGCGGCGGACGGCGAGGAGGCATGCCGCGCCTGCTCCGCGGCGGCGAGCGGCGGCCTCGCGCGGAATCGGGATGCCGGCAGCTGCAGCTGCACGATCGTCCCGCTGCCCGGCTCGACAGGCGGAAAGACGATCGCTCCGCCGTGCTTCTGGGCGACCTGCGCGCAATAGGACAGGCCCAGCCCGTGGTTGGACGCGTTTCTTTTGGTCGTGTAGAACGGCTCCATGATGCGCGGCGCATGCTCGGGATCGATGCCCGCGCCGTCGTCGCGCACCTCGACGATGAACCGCTTGCGCGTCGAAAAGGCGCGCACCGAGATGGTCCCTTCCTTGCCCTTCGCCGCATCGGCGGCATTTTGCAGCAGGTTCGACACCGTCTCCAGCAGATGCATCCGATCGCCTCTCAGCTCCCCGTCCTCCACGCTCGACTCGAGCCTCGTCCCGCGACCTGCCAGCTGAGGCCGCATCGGCCCGAGCGCGCCCTCCAGCATTTCCCGCACATCGACGGCGGCTTCGCGCAGGACGATCTCGTCCGACTTTTCACGGATGCTCTCCACCATGGAGAGCAGATGCGAGGTGACGCCGCCGATCTGCCGCAGCGATTCCTTCGACCGCTCCGCCTCCCCGTTTTCCAGCTGTCCGGCCGCCTTTTCCGTCAAGTAGTCGATTTTTTGAATCTCGTTCTTGATCGAGTGGTTCAGGATCGACACGCCCATCGTGATCGCGCGCAGCGAGTAGCTGCGGCGCTCGCGCTCGATGCGCAGCTTGATGCCGAGGAAGCCGTTGCGGATGAGCTGGTACAGGATGGCCCCGACGAGGCTGAAAATCATGATGACGTTCAGCTGCCACAGGTTGTTGCTTTCCAGGCGGAAATCCCACATGCGGAGCTCCAGCCGCTTCATGCCGAGGAAGTCGGTCACGTACGCCCAGACGACCGCCGCGGAGAACAGCCAGGCGACGCGTTTCTTGTTGCTCAGGCTGTACATGCTGCCGTCCCGCCAGTAGGCGAGGAAGAAGAAAAACACGGCCGCAGCGAGATAGAAGCCGACAAGCAGGCGCTGCTCCTCGAAGGCGAAGACGTTCCACGGCTCCCGCTCGAGATGGCGCAGCAGGTTCAGGACGGCGGGCAGCAGCAGCGCGGACGCAAGCAGGTGACGCGCGCGGCGGGACTCGATGCCGCCCATCCAGAGCGCGCCGAGCGAGGTGATCGCGGGAAAAAGGTACAGATAGACGGTCATCATGAAGACGCTCGCCTGATAGAGGATCGTCTCGACGTCCGGCGTCAGCCAGCCGAGCGGCTGGAGGCGCGGAAGGATCGTCAGATGGATGGAGAAGGCGCAGCTGGACATGCCGCCGCTCAGCATCGTCAGCGCGATCCAGAAATTGCGGCGGAAGTTGAAGGCAAGGAACGTCAGTCCCAGCGTCCATAGCGACAGGAACATGAACAGATACAGGATCGTCAAGCTAGCGTCCTCCATTGCTGGCCAAAAAGCCCGATTCCTTTCGCTCCGATTATACGGCAGCGCGCCGCCAGCAGGGATGGGCCTAAAGTCATAGGCACGGACAGCGGCGGTTTTTACACAATGTTAAATGTACAATCCGGCCTTTGCCCTCTATACTCTTGAGCGAACGTTCAGGCGCGGTTAAACCGATGTTCAGTCCTCAGCCGCCGCGGATGATTCCAATTCGACTGGGAGGGATTTTTATGTGGAAACGCAAGCTTGGCTGGGGACTTGTCGCGATGCTCGCCTTTATGGCGGCGCTGTTTCCGGGCGCTTCCGTCCGGACCGAGGCGGCAGCCGGCTATGACGCCGTCATTTATTTTCCGTTCGACCGCTACCCGCTGACCGGCGATCATATCCGCGACGCGATCGCGGACGGGCATTCGGCGATCTGCACGATCGATCGGGCCGGCGCGGACGCGAACCGCAAGGAGTCGCTCAAGGGCATCCCGACCAAAAGCGGCTACGACCGCGACGAATGGCCGATGGCGATGTGCGACGAAGGCGGTGCAGGCGCGGACGTGCGCTACGTGCCGTCCTCCGACAACCGCGGCGCAGGGGCATGGGTCGGCAACCAGCTTTCCTCGTACGCGAACGGCAAGCGGATCAAGTTTGTCATGTCCTACGGCAGCTGACGAGCCTTCTCCGCGTCCGGCGGATCGGCTATACTGAAGCTACCCGATTCCGGCGCATTCAACCGGTTGAAAAAGGAGAGATGCCGCATGACCCGATTGGGCACGACCGAGCTGCTCGTATCCTACTCTCAGCTCGCGGCGTACAACCGCAGCGAGGAGCATCCTTATTCCGACTGGACGGACGAGCATGTCGGCCAAGGCTTTGCCTGGCGCGAGGGCAGCGTCTCGTTCGGCACGCTCGGCGATGTCCGCAGCCTCGTCGAGCTGGAGCTTGACGAGAGGCTGCCCGAGCCGGCAGCCGACGCGGTCCGCGTCATCGTCGTGCCGTTCCGCGCGGACGGCAGCGGCATCGCGGTCAGCAGCATCCTGTCGGAAACGCTGGCAGCCGAGCTGCCCGCCGGCTTGTACGAGCTTCAGTTCGAAGCGTTCGAGCCGGCGGGCGACGGCGATGGCCCCGGCCGCTATCGGCTCGCCTTCGCCCCGGCGGAGTCGCCGGCGGCTCGCATCGTCCGGCAGGACGAGGAGCTCGACCCGCCTGCCGAGCTGGTCCTGGCCGCGGAGGCGGCCGTTTGAACATGAGCCTGGCCGCATCCGTGCATGCACGGATGCGGCCAGGCTTTTTTCACGGATGCGGCCAGGTTTTTTCGACGGTCCGGTCGTTCGACGCCAAGCTCCTCCGCTGATCCAGGTCCGCTGCGGCGAGTCCAGTTTGACGCCGTTATTGCTTGCGGTGCACACCCGCGGCGCCGAGCGCCGAGCCGATGATGCGGATCGGCACGTCCGCCGTCTTGCGCGTGCCGTTGCGGTACACCACCTCGAAGCGGATCGTATAGTCGCCCTTGGACAGTCCATCCGTCAAATGCGCCCACCGCTCGTCATGCAGCTCGCCCGCATAATGGCGATCGGCCGTCACCGGCTTCAGGATGGTGCGTGCGTCCAGCCCGCCTCCGGCCGTCAAGCTCGCCGTCACCTGCAGCACCGGAGCCGGGACCGGATAGCCTTGCACGATCAGCTTCTCTCCGGCATAAAACTCCTTCGGATGCTGCGCCGTCTCGTGGCCGAGCCGGTCATGGATTTCCTTCCAGTCCGCCGTATGGCCGACATCGGCGCTCAGTCCAAGCGGCACGACCGAGATCGGCTTCGCCGCCGTCGCTTCCGCCTTGCCGTCGCTGACCGTCAGCGTCACCTGATAGGTGCCGGGCAAGGACCGTTCAAGGAGCGGCGGAGCCGCATGCACGCTCGTTCGGCCCGACGGGTCGAGCACGGTCCATTTCGCCGTAAGCGCGTCTCCGTCCGGATCGGACGAGCGGTCGAGCAGTTGGATCGGGTCGCCTTCGTAGACCGGCCTCGGCGTCCAGTCGAAATCGGCCACTGGCGGGCGATTCGTCTCGAGATAGAAATACTTCGGCGCACTCCAGGCGCTCCAATCGAAGCCGTCGTAGGCGCGGACCTGCACGTACAGGTTGACCTTCTCCGGAAGGTCGGTCGTAGGGCGCCAGCTGCGGTCCTTGCCCGGCCGAATGTCCGTATCCCGGAGCAATTCGCCGCCGTAGCGATAAATCCTCAGTTGATACCGGCTCTGTTCATCGCTGTCTGCATCCCAGTAGCTCCACTGGAAAAGCGGCCTGAATTCGATCAGTTTGGTCGGCTGATTCGGATCGGAGCTCGCCGGCACGGTGATTTGAGCGGACGGGATCTGGTTGTGAATCGTCACGGTCTTGGTGATTTGCGCTTCGGCACCGAGCGAGTCTTCGACGCGCTGGCGGATTTCAAAGGTGCCGATCGTGCTAAAGCTCTTTTGCCAGCTCGTCCGGCTGCCGCTTGCGATCGTCTCGGCTCCGTTCGTCGTCCGATTCCTCAAGTACCACGTATGCGGCAGGTTCTCGCGGCCGCCGTCCTCTTTGTCCCATGCGGTGGAGTCGAACGTGATCGTCACGCCTCGATACGTGTTCACATGGCTTTGGTTGAAGCCAGGCACTGGCGGCGTATTGTTCGCGCCCGTCACCGTGACATGGAGCGTCTTGACGGTGTAGGCCGACCATGCGCCGTACTCATCCTTTACGGCCATCCCAATTTCGTACATGCCTTTTTCTTGCGGCGTCACGAGCTTTTCGTAGAAGGTGTCCCCCGAAGGCGTCGTGTAGTAGAACTTCTTCTCCAGAATGCCTCGCGTCAACCGATATTCAATGCCGGTTGCTTCGGTCGAATAGTTGCTCGGGCTTTCGTAACGATCCGGATCGTAGCTGCTGTCGGTCCAGATGACTTTTCCGTCTCCGGATAGCGTCACCGTATACTGCGATACCGGGCGGCGATGAACCGTTACTTTCTTTACGAACGGATTGCTCTCCTTGCGGTATTCACTGAATCGATTGTCCGGATACCGGTAGTCCGGATGCGGATCGTCCTGGGCTCGCAGCTGCACGAGGTAATCCCCGACTTTGTCGAAGGCGAGCTGCTCGCTCTCGAACGTTTTTCCGTGCAGCGCCGAAAGGCCCTGATTGTTGAGGAAACGCGGCGTGTGCTCGAAGCTCCAGCGGTACGAGCCGGCCTTCGGATCGTTCTCCGGATCGAGGAACTGGATGCTGTCGTACTGGACTTCCGCCTTGGCCGTTCCTTCATCCCAAATGGCGTAGTCGGCCGACCATTCGACTTTGCTGTCGACGGCCTTGTACGTCAAGGCGCTGAACCTGACATACGCCTTGTTCGCGAAGTAGCCGAACTTGCCTTCGAGGAATTGGCCATCCGTCGCCGACAGGATCGGGATGTTGTTCAGGAAAACCTCGATCTTGCTGCCGACGGTCTTCACTTTGAAGCCATAGCTCACGTCCGATTCGAACGGATAGCTGCCGGCCTGCAGCACGGTCCGGCTGCCATTCACGTATTTCACAAGATCCAGCGAGTGGCCATTCGACTCCACGGCATAGCGGTTTCGCGGGTCTTGCATGCGGAAGCTGAAGCCCATCGCTTCTTGGTCTACATCAACGTCGAGCATGCGCTGGCTGTACTTCATTTCCGCGTCGCTCAGCGAGACGTCCGAGACGAACTGGCCGTTCGTGAACGTCTGCTTGACGAGCGGCGTTGTCGATGGAGCGCCAGAGGTAAACCAGATCATGGCATTCGGCTCGGAGTTTTCTCTCGGGATTCGCTTCAACGCGAAGAGTGATCCATCCCCGACGTATTCGCGGAAGAAGGTACAGCCGCGATAGCTTATCACCAAGGAACCGCTCGGATTGTAGACTTGGCCGTCGGCTGTGCAGTTTCCTTGATTGTACGGCGTAGAGTTCGTGATGTATCCATCGGCTGTCCGAGTAGAGAAGTCTGTCCCCTGAGAAGATCCGTCCCAGTTGAAGGTCGCGTTATTCCAGTTGGATAAATTCTGGAGTGTAGCACCTGACTTCATGTTGAAGACCTTTGTTATTCGCGTCGGGAGGTAAGGCTCGCTTCCCATGAAATAAACATCGACATAAAGCTCGTTTGCGAATGTGTTCATCCACATCGGGTTGTAGCCGTAATAGCCGCCCGCCCCTGCGAACATGCCGATTGAATTGGAGTTCAGCGCCATCTGCTGGTCTGGCTCAGATAAGTATCGGCTCCAGATGAGATTCATGTTCTTGTCGTATTTGTTGATCGTCAAATCGAAGAATAGGGTCATGTCCCGATACTCGTTTTGCTTATACCCATAGCCTTCTAGGGTGTAGGTGTTTCCTTCGGGATCCAGGTACATCTCCGGCGCGGCCCGGTATGGATAATCGGCAAGATCCCAAGGGGTCGGTCGGTTCATTTGCCGTTGAATGGAACCCAGCGTTGTAAGGGTCATGTTGGGGCTGACCGAAACAAAGTGCGCGTACGCGCTCCCGACCTGGTAGTTGTCTTTGCCGCCAGAGCTGAAATCTCTCTCCATTTTCAAGACAACGCCGTTTCCAGAAGTCGTGGAGTGAATGACCCAATCCTTGAAGTTCCAGTTCACTTTGTCCGTGAACCGGTTCATATTGGATGGCACGGTCGTTTCTTGAAGAAGGGTTCCGTTTGCGGCATCGTAACGCCGAATGATGACATCGTCAACAGAGGAAAGAACGACGTACAAGTATGGACCGGAGAGCTCCCATGTCATTTTTCGTGAAAATGGACCCAGGTTGATGACATAATCATACGGACTTCCTTTGCTCCATTTCTTGGCTTTCCAGTCATAAGGATTATTGCCTTGGACAAGAGGCGAGAGTTTCTTAGGATTCAATCCGTAGATCTTCATCTTACCTTGGTAGTTTGAATAATTAGAAATGCTGAAGATGACATGTTTCTTGTTGGACCGAACTTTCGGAATTTCATTGTACTGCGTGTACGAGATGCTGTACGCCTCGATTTGCCGCCCGTTCTCATCCGCTAAGTAATCGTTGAAATAGGCCGTATTCGTCAACGCTCGCCAAGGGGAAAGGGCGTTGGCGCCAAAGCCGTTGTTTGGCTTCGTGCCGTTAATCAGTTCCACTTCGCCGCCATAGCGCATGAAGGAATAGGTGTTGTTTTGGGCATCTCCGAAGTTTTTGGCGTCTCCGCCGATGAGGCTTCCTCCGTCGACGCTCCATAGCCGCGACCGATCAAATACCGTTTCGTTCGTATTCGTTACATAGACGGGCCACGTAATCATTTTCTCCGGACGGATCGTCGTGCTCGCATCGAGATCCGGCTGCGGGTTTTTGCCCTTCAAGTCGAAGGAGACTTCCGGCGCGTTGTTGACGATGTTCAGCGTGTAGCTTTCGATCGGTTCGTCATCCGTATTGTCCTTCAAGTTGAAGTCGTCGGTGACTTCGGTCCAGAACAGGTACTTGCCGACTTTAGGGGCCGTGAAGGATACCTTTTCCTTCGATCCGACAATCGTCTGCCAGGCATCGTCCTGAAAGCCGTTGTTCAACGCGTCGTACTTGAAGCGGTAGATGGCGGAGACGATCTGGTCGCCGTCCGGACTGAACGACTTGTTCAAAATGACGTTCGGTTCGTTCCGTATCCCTAGCTTCGGCACGTCGAGCTTGGCGATCGGAGGCAGGTCGGGCTTGACGATGATCGTGCATCTGGCCGGCTGCTCTGATTTTCTCCCCTCAACGTCGTAGACGTTCAGCTGGACCTCGACCGTGATGTTTTGTTGCGTTCCGTTTACATAGGAAGACTGCCTTCCGATCCATTCATCTTGACTGTGATCGATCGCAGCGAAGACGGGGCTGTAGCTTTTGCTGGAGTCGAACAAGGCGTCTGGTATGTAATGGTTCTCGATGACTTCGTCCGGGCACTTGATGATGGGAATAGGGCCTTTAGACTGGACGTTGATGAAAGCCGAAACCTCACCGGTCGCTCCAAACGGATCGCGGAGCGTGCCTTTCACGGTGTGGACACCAGGAGTGTCCATGCGAATTTCGTACATGCCCCAGCTGCCTTCCGGATATCTTCCTTTCAGGCTCTTTATCCATGCGCTATTCCCGTTTGCAAAATCAAATCCATCAAAAGTCACTTCATCGCCATCCGGATCAAACGGGGAGGGGATGGACGGATCATGCAGAACGATTAGGTACATGGTTTCGCCTTCAACAACGGAGGTTACGGGAACCGTCGGGTTGCTGGGCCGAACAAAGGCGGCTTTGCCGGACGGCGGGCGGTTGTTCGGCGGGTTTTTGACTTCCAGCGGGCGGGGGCCGATTTCCTTCTGTCCGCAGTCGGTAATCAGGGTCATGTAGACCTGATGCGTCCCGGTGCTGATGGCACTTGGGTAATCTTTACGCTCGATCGTCGTGTCGGACCAACTGTGGAACCAGCCCGTCACGCCTTCCCTGGAGCCGCGCTTGAACGTGTACATGTGGCGCAGATATTTACATTGCTCGAATTCCGGATCTTTCGGGCGAAGCGTGAAGCTGTCGCCATAGTCGATGGACGGGGGCGTGACGTCAAAGTTCCCTCCAAAATCCTTGCTAGGAGGAGGGGGTGTAGGCGTCGGTGCTTCGCCCGGCGAGAATGTTCCATCTACCGTGTTGTTCGTTTCGCTGGCTTCGTCGATCGTGTTGGCCGAATCGACCGTCAGCCGGAACGTTTTAGGCGCATTCGACGTGAAGGTACTGCTGAACGTGAGCGACCGGCTCGCCCCCGCCTTCATGGAGGGAACGGATTCGGATTTCAAGACCGTCCCTGTACCGACGTCTTTTACGTTTACCGTGAAGGCTTTGTTGATGTCGACGCCGTCGTTATGATAGTCGGCTGTAAAGGTCATCGGTTTTCCGATTTCTATTTTTCCTGATGATCGGATGTTGTCTGCGACTAAATCGGGTTTAGAATTGTCAATTGGATCGTAGATGACGTTTACCGAATAACTTATTTCGTAGGTAAGAGCTGCCCAAGTTGTTTCGGTGTTTATTGGTTCATAGCGCCTACCTTGGACGTTTCCTGAACTGCCAGAGAGGGCTATCCAATGAACTCCGTTTATATTGTTAGTGGCATTTAATTGCAGTTTGACTTTTACGTAGCCGTAACCTGGCTTTCCATTTCCTTTAGCGGTAACTTCGTGAAAGCCTAAAGATTCGGCTTCAATGACTTTTACGGAAGAAAGTTTAATCTTATCAGTTGGAACTCTATCGGTAGTTTTTTTGTCTTTGCGGTAAAAATCAGGCACCCCCAGCTCATCCGACCACGCAGCAGCAGAGCCATCCGTATAGCGCAGTCTGGAATCGATGGTTTGTCCTGAACTGTCTTTCTCAGGAATAGCTCCAGGATATTGAGACACCCCATTCTGATAAGTCGATGAGTCAGCTATAAAGGTGTAGGACGGAGTGTCTCCTACCTGGATTGTCCAACCCTTGCCATCTGACTTCCGCCAAATATCATAATACATTCTTGATTCTCTTTGCCCGGTGAGCTCGACGGGTACGCCATTTACGGGCGGTAATGCTATCTGGCCGCTACCTTCATCGTAGGTTCCTAATTGGCCCTTTTGATTCCCGTTAATTTCAAAAGACCAGGACTTTACTTTGCATCCAGACTTCTTAACGGTTGCGGTTTTTAACCCTTCAATTATGTCTGAGTTGTGGAGCCCGCCCCCGTTGCCGGTTATTGTAGTAGATTTGCAGTTGGTTGCTTCAGCTGCTTCGGCAATCGAGTTTGGAGGGAAGGAGAAAACCTCAAATAATGGCATTAGAAGCGCAAGGAGTAACATCACACTGATTTTTGATTTCATTGAATTTTGCCCCCGAAGATCCTGCCTTCTTCGTTAAGCAGAATCTTATGTTTATCATTTCCGAAAGATTCGAAATAAAAGAAAACATTATTGTAAGTTGACGCTTCTTTAACCTTCTCTTTACTGATTGAATAAAGTGCCCATATTTCCTGGGAATGGATCGTTCTCATGTCAAAGTGCCAGTTTGATCCAAGGGGTCCTTTGCTACCGTAAGGCATGTGTAAAGCAAAGATGAAATGGGGCAGACTGATCATAGACATGAAAGGCATGCTCAATTTTTCAGTTTTTGTGTTCGTGACGTTAACCTTGAATGCGACAAGGTATTCGTCTTTCCATGGTTTGTAGGTAAGACGATGGATGCCTGCTGGATCGAGCTTGTTTACTGGTTCAAATGAAGATTTTGGTACCCAATTCATATAAGGACTGTTTTTGTCGTCCATATCAATAATGATGATTTGCTTAAACTCACCATCTATATATGGTCGAATGTTAGCCTTGAACGGCAACTGCCGGAACTTCCCGCCCCACATCGTCTCGACGTTTGTTCCCGTGTACGCCACTTCGGCATAGGACGCCGCCCGCTTGTCCATCGGCAGCGTCCCGCCGGCAAGCAGCGTCAGCATGCGGTCGATGATGACCGTCGCCTGTGCGCGCGTCGAGCTTTCCTTCAGACCCAGCTCGCCTCCGGACAAGCCGGACAGAATGCCGCGCTTCGTCGCTTCATAGACGAGCTGAGGATCGGTTGTTTTTGCCTGCCGCAGCTTCTCGTCCACGGCCCGTACGACGAGCCGCGCCATCTCCTGACGGCTGATCGGCTGGGACCAGTTGTCGTTGAAGTCGCTCGTTTTGTGGACGCCGGCGCTGACCGCCGCTTGAATGTACGGCACATGCCAGGCTTGGCCCGCCGCCGCTTCGCCTACCGGAAGCCCCAGCGCGGAATCGGTCATCTTGATGAACTCGGCGCGAGTAATCGACCGGTCGGGGCAGAACAGGCCGTCTCCGCAGCCGTTGACGAGCCCCTTTCCAGCGAGCTTGGCCACCGAGGCGTAGTACCACGCCGACGGCTTCACGTCAGTGAAAGCAGCCTCAGAAGCGGCAGAAGCAGCCCCGATCTTCGACAGCAACGTCCCTCCGCTCGTCGTCCCCATCAGCAATCCCGCCATCGTCAAAGCCATCCACGTTTTTTTCATCTTCATATCGTTCATCCTCCATCGGTTAAGTTATTTGGGGTTCCGCAGTCGTTCCGCTGCGGCTCATGCCACTAAAAATCATCGATTGTTCCATTCCTGACTCCCTTCTTTATCGGAATTTCCTACCGGGATTGACACCAATTGCATCCTTTAGAACCCATAAAAAGGCAAAAAGCACCTGTTCGCGTGGGGCAAATGCGAACGGGTGCTTCCCGTAGCGGATCTCTATTCGGTTATCCAAGTCGATCATCAGCTGCAGTCCTCTGCGCCTTCCCTGCTGATGGAGCAAAATCGGCGTGGCAAACTGTCGGCTTCGCAGCGATCAGGAGCCAATCTCAATCTCCGGAGTCCCTTTGCTCATTTTATCCACCATCTGTACGGTCGGTTTCACAGTATAACCTCACCAAAATCTGGTTCGTCATTCCTTCGACACGCGGCGTCGGTTTCCTCTTTATGAAGAAAAAAGGCCCTCTTCGTGTAAAGGAAGACCTAAGCAGTAACAAAAATCTTAACCCAACTGAAGTGAAACAAAAGCATATTATGGTACGTCTGCGGAGCTGGAGGTGTTTATTTTGAACAAGTTGGTAATTATCCTTTTTCTAGCATTGTTGGGCTGCCAATCTTCGGGACCTGATGAATCAATGACTACTAAGATAAACGGCACTCCATCCGCCACATCAAACGCTGCAAACGAGCTTTTCTCCGTTCATGTTTCGGTTCCACAGCAAGTTAAAGCAAACGAGGATTTTACGATTGACGTTGAATTAATGAATAAGACGGAACGGAGAGTCGAGATCTTAAGTGGAGAGCCCGTGTTTTATTATGTCATACACCGGTAAGTCGATTAACATGATTGCAAGGAACGATATAGGGGTTGTGCATCCAATGGCAGGAAGCGAGGTTATTTCAGAAAAGCATCCGTACCGGTTTAAAAATCCGGGCGTATATGAGGTTTCGGCCATTGCGGAATTTTCTGTTCAAGGTGGAGCAGACGACGAGGTCTACAAAATGGAAACGGCTCGAAAGCAGATTGAGGTTATTAGCCAAATGTCTCCTAGCGGGAACCGAACGCGCTGATTCAATGAGGGGCTAAAAAGACGGAAAAACGCTTCGAAGAGATTGAGGCCACTGAAGAAGGTACCGTTTCTAAGCGGCTCGAAAAATTCATCGACAACAAGGCATCGGCTCCCAGTAACTGGGTGCCGATGCCTTGTTGTTGGAACCATCTTGGACACTTCTTGCCTACTCCTGCTCTCCCATTTTTAATATTCGTTTTAAATTTACGGCAAATTAGGGCCATTGCTCCTTGCGAAACCGACGGTCTGTCCGCTGCTGGCATCCCGCCCGATCAGCTCTCGCGCTCGCCCGTCAGGAAACGGTAGCCGATGCCCGGCTCGGTCGCGATATAGAGCGGATCGGCCGCGTTGTCCTCGAGCTTCTTGCGCAGATGGCCGACATAGACGCGCAGATAATGGCCTTCCGACTCGACATGGCCCGGTCCCCATACTTGCCGGAGCAGCTGCTTCTGCGTCATCACCTTGCCCGCGTGCTGCGCGAGCGCCTTGAGCAGATCGTACTCGGTCGGCGTCAGCTTCACCCGCTCCCCCGACAGCTCCACGATCCGCTGCGCCAAGTCGACCGTCAGCCGCCCGAACCGCAGCACCGGCTCGGCCGCCGGGCCGCCCGCCGCATGGCGGAGGGCGACGCGGATGCGCGCGACGAGCTCCCCCGTGCCGAACGGCTTGGTCACATAATCGTCCGCCCCGCTGTCGAGCGCCTCGATCTTGTCCTCCTCGCCGTCCTTGGCCGTCAGCACGATGACCGGCATCGGCGACCACTCGCGCAGCCGCTTCAGCACGTCCAGTCCCGGACCGTCCGGCAGGCCGAGATCGAGCAGCACGAGGTCGGGATGCCCGGCCGCTGCCTGCAGCAGGCCGTCCTCGCCCGTGACGCTCTCCTGCACCTCGTAGCCATGCGCCTGCAGCGTCATCCGCAGCAGCTTGCGGATTTGCGGCTCGTCCTCGATGAGCAGGATGCGCGCTCCGCCCGCCTTATTCGTCATGCTCTCCGCCTCCTGTCTGGTCCGTTGCAGCCGCCGGCAGCTCGACGGTCATGACGGCGCCGATGCCGCCGTCCCCGGGTCCGGCGGCGATCGAGCCGCCATGAAGCTCGGCGACCGCCTTGGCGATGGACAGGCCGAGTCCCGTCCCGGTCACCGACGCTGCATTGCCGCTGCGATAAAATTTCTGGAAAATCCGCTCCCGGTCCGCCTCCGGAATGCCGATGCCCTCGTCGCGGACGGCGATCCGCACGAAGCCCTCCCGCTCCTCGGCGGCGATGACGATCCGGCTGCCGTCCGGCGAATATTTGACCGCATTGCCGATCAAATTGACGAGCATCTGCTCCAGCAGCACCGGATCTCCCCGCAGCAGAGGGGCGGGATCGCCGAGCCGCAGCTCGACCGCCCGTTCGCCCCGAGCCTCCTTCAGCTGGCGAAGCGCCGCGCCGACCAGCTCGTCGGTGCCGACCCAATCCCGCCTCAGCCGCAGCAGGCCGCTCTCCAGCCGGACCATGCCGAGCAAATTGGCCACCAGCCGGTTCATGCGCAAAGCCCCTCCGCGGATCGAGACGAGCAGCTCGCGCCGCTCCTCCTCGCCGAACAGCGCCCCCGATTCCAGCAGGGCGCTGCTCGAGCCGATCATCTCCGCGAGCGGCGTCCTCAGCTCATGCGAGACGGAGTCGAGCAGCGCGGCCCGCAGCCGCTCCGACTCGGCCGTCACCTGCGCCAGCCTCGCCTCCTCGCCCCTGCGGATACGGGCCAAAGCGCCCGCCGCCAGGCCGGCCATCGCCTCGCAGCGGGTGCGGTCCGCCGGCCACGCCCCTGCCTGCTGCGGGTCGCCCCGCAGCAGCAGCACGCCGAGAGACTCTTCCTCGGCCGTCAGCGGGAGCAGCAGCGTCGCTCCGTCCAGGATGCGGATGCTGCCCGCGTCCCCGGCCTCCTGCCGGGCGACGCTCTCGACGATCCGCCGCATGCGCTCCTCTTCCACATCTGGCGCAGCCGCCGGGTCGGCGCCGTAGCGGACGAGACGTCCGTCTTTTCCCGGCAAATAAAAGACCGTCTCCTCCCCGGTCAGGCTGCCGATGCCCGCCCGGAACGTCCGCACGAGCGACTCGACATCCGCTACGTCGCTCATGCTCCGGCTGATGTCATACAGGATCGCGGTCTGCCGCTGCTGCGTGACCGCCTGCCGCACCTGCCGCTTCAGCCGTCCGGCCAGCTCCGACGTGAGCAGCGCCACGGCCAGATAGACGGCGAACGAGACCAGATAGCGCAGGTCCGCCACCGTGAAGCTGAGCACCGGCGGCACGAAGAAGAAGTCGAACGCCAATATGCCCGCTCCCGCTGCGGCGACGGCCGGACCGCGTCCGCCGTAGACCGCTCCGATCAGAATCGGAAACAAATAGATCAGCGCCGCGTTGACCGGATCCATGCCCAGCTCGGGCACCCGCATGAGCGCGGTCAGGGCGGCCGTGCCCGCCACTACCGCCGCATAGGGCAGCCAGCCCGGCTGTGCGGCTGCTTCCGCCATGCTCCGTCACCCTTTCCAACCGATATCGTCCCATTATACCGCACCGAGCCGCCCCAAGCCCGGCGCGCAGCCGTAAAAATAATATAAAGAATGCGGATTTTTTCCGACAATCTGTCCGGCTCGCGCTTTACAAAATGTATAGCCCTCTTTCTTCCAATCGTTGGTATAATCGGAGCGAATTCCAATCCATTCGATGTCAGGAGGCATGAAGTCATGAAATCCGTCGTCCGTCTCATCGCCAGCATCTCTCTTGTTCTCGCGCTCGTCCTCGGCAGCTCGCCGCAGCTCGGGCTGCAAGCCGTTCCGTCCGCCGCCGCCGCGGTGTCCGGGCCTACGGACTTTGCCGGCATCATCAGCTACCTGAAGGCGAACGGCAAGCTGCCCCCGAACTTCCTGACGAAAAGCCAGGCGACGAGCCGCGGCTGGGTATCGAGCCAGTGCAATCTGGCGACCGTCGCTCCGGGCTACAGCATCGGCGGCGATACGTTCCAGAACCGCGAGGGCAAGCTCCCGGCCAAAAGCGGACGGACGTGGAAGGAAGCGGACGCCTACTACAGCTCCGGATGCCGCAACGCTTCCCGCGTCCTCTATTCAAATGACGGCCTGTACTACACGACGAGCGATCATTACGTCACCTTCACGAAGTGGAACTGAGATGGTAGACTAGAAGCGGAGAGGGACTTGCCGGAAACGGCAAGTCCCTTGCCATGCAGGCTGGAAAAGGGGGTCTCGACATGAGAGAGCTGCTGCTGGACGGAAGCAAGCTGCAGGCATGGAACGACATTCACGATTGGTTTGCGGAGCAGTTCGGCTTTCCGGAGCATTACGGCCGCAACCTCGACGCTCTCTACGATTGCCTCGGCGACTATGCCGCGCCGCCGCTCCGCTTGCGGTGGCTGCGCTTCGAGGAAAGCCGGGTTCGTCTCGGCGAGGATGCCGCGCGCGCGCTCCTGCAGCTGCTGCAGGACGTCGAGTCGGAGCTGGACGGCTTCGAGGTGAGCGTCGAATGAAGCTCCGCTTGTTCCGCGCAGGCTGCCTGCTGCTGCTCGCTGTCCTTTTGGCCGCGGGCTGCGCCCTGCGGACGGAGGACGCAGCCCGCGGCGGCTCCGGAGCAGACGGCGCGGACAACAGCTTCGCTACGATCATCGGCCATCTTCGGGAGCATGGCGAGCTGCCGGAGCATTTCCTGACCAAGGCCGAGGCCCGGAAGCGCGGCTGGAACGCCAAGTCCTGCAATCTCGCCGACGTGCTGCCCGGAGCGAGCATCGGCGGCGACCGCTTCCAGAACCGCGAGGGGCTGCTGCCGGCCAAGTCCGGCCGGATCTGGCGGGAAGCGGATGCCGAGTACGAGTCGGGCTGCCGCAACGCGAAGCGGGTCGTCTATTCCAACGACGGCCTCTATTACGTCACCGAGGACCATTACAAGTCGTTCCGGGAATGGACGGCTCCTTGATCGCAGAATGAAAAAAAGCAGCTCCCGAGCGGCCGTCTTCCGGCCGTGCGAGGAGCTGCTTTTTTGCATGCGCCGCTTGTTGTTGCTCAGATCACGCTGCGCGAGGAGACGTAACGGTCCTTCCACCAGCCGCTCGTCAGGCTGTGGATCGCCACCCCGTCCGCCGAAGGCGTGTTGTGGATGAACTGTCCGTTGCCCATGTAGATGCCGACGTGATTGATGACGCCGTTGTTTGAGCCGACCGTATCGAAGAAGATCAGGTCGCCCTTCTGCAGATTGGCCCGGCTGACGGCCTGGCCTTGGCTCTTCTGCACGCTCGTGCCCCACTTCAGGCTGACGCCGGCTTGTCCGTAGACGAACTGCGTGAACGACGAGCAGTCGAAAATGAGCCGGGATTCGTTGCGGACGCCGTAGCCGTAGCTGACTCGTCCGATATAGCTCTGCGCGATCGAGACGACTTGGTCGCGCTTGGAGGAGACGCCCGGGGACGTCGTGCCGCCGGTCGAGCCGCTCGGTCCCGAGTAGGTCGAATATTGGCTGGAGGAGGAAATATAGCCGCTCTCGCCTCGCGGCGTCAGCACATGCAGCCAGTAGGCGTTCGCCTGGCCGACGACGTGGACCTGCTCTCCTTTTTTCAGCATGCGGATCTTGTCCGATCCGGCGCTGGCCTGAACCCTCATGTTGACGCCATATGTAATCTTGGTCTCGTAGGATGCCGCCGCCGAAACGGTGCTCGAGGCGGGAATCCAGGCCCCGCCTACGGCTCCAAAAGCGATTGCCGCGCTCAGCGCCACCTTGATCTTGTTTCGGCTTGCCCAACTATTGTTCATTCTGGATGCTTCCTCCTTGGGTGCAAGTTGTACCCTGAGCATACCAGAAATGAATCGCCCTATATTTTTCCACAAAGAGCGGAAAACCAAGGACGGCTTGGCTCGGCCGCCCTTTGTTAGAAATAAATGAGAAAGCTCTAACCTTTCATTTCCTCTATTTCCTCTCCTGCCTCCCCGTCGCCTGCCAGACCGTGCGTCTGCCGGAAGTAGGCCCGATTGTGCAGCATGCTCGGATGATCCGGAAATAGGCGCAGCGCAGCTTCGTTATGCTCATGCGCCTTGGCGTACAGCCCCATCCGGTCATAGCAGAGGCATAGCTGAAGATGCGGATACCAGGTGCCGGCCGTACGATCGGACAAGCCCATCGTCGACGGCCAATCCGCCTTCAGCGCCTGCTCGTACCAATAGGCCGCGATGCCGTAGCTGCCGCTGTCGAACAAGGCGTTGCCGATGGCACAGCAGCCTTCCGGCCGCGGCTTGTCGTAAGCAAGCGCGCGCAAGGCGGACTGCAGCCGCAGCTCCGGCTGCCCGAGCGCTTCGTAGCACGCCGCGAGCTTCATGCAAGCCTGCAGATTGTCCTCCACCCAGCCTTCGCCGGTCCGCAGCATCGTCTCGTAATGGATCGCCGCTTCGTCATGGATGCCGTGATCCTTGAGCTCGTTGGCGTAGTAATAGAGATCGCGCACCGAAAACGCCTCTCCCCGCTCCCGCCGCTGCCGGTAGATGCGCAGGTTGCGGTCGGTATAGGCTTTGTCCTTGCCGTGCTGCACCGCCGCATCGGCGTCCAGATGAGGTCCCGAGGCGTCCAGATACTCATGCACCGCCCCGATCCAGCGGAAGCCGCGATCCCTGCGCACGATGCGGTTGCGGCGCAGGCTCGACAGCGGCTCCCCATCCGCCCCGCGGCTGAGCACGTACGGCATCGTCACCCGCCAGATCGAAGGGTCCAGCGTCCGCTTCAGCTCCAGCAGGCGCTCGGCGTCCTGCGGCTCGACGTAGTCGTCGGCGTCCAGCCAGAGGATGTAGTCCATCTTGGCATGAGAAAAGGAGAAGTTGCGCGCGGCGGCAAAATCGTCGATCCACTCGAACGGCTCCACTCTCGCTCCGAACGAGGCCGCGATCTCTGCGGTGCGGTCCTCGGAGCCCGTATCCGCGATGACGATCTCGTCCACGACTTCCCGGACGGAGGACAGCGCCCGTGCCAGCACCGCCTCCTCGTTCTTGACAATCATGCACAGGCTGATCGTGATCACAGCTCATCCCTCCTGTCTCCACCGTATTCGCATTCTCCGCTCTCCATGCCTAGCGCGGCTTCACCTCCCGGCCTCGTGCCGCATATACAGGCAACATCGAAGGACCGACCGCTCTCGAGCGCTCGGCAGCTAGAAAGGAGCGGCGGAGAGTGGCCCCTTCAAGGCGCGGCAAGAAACGATTCAAATCCCGCCCATCGTTGCGCAGGCTGCTTCGGTGCGCTGCTACGCTGGCGGATAAGCGCTGGTCGGGAAAAGAGCTGGCGCGAAAGCTGGAGCGGCTTATCGAGGCGGAGGGCCGGAAGGCATGCGCGAAGCCCAAGCGACGCAAGGCGACTCGGCCGAGCGGCGGCATGAAGCCTTGCCAGAGGAAGCGGCGGCGGCCGAAGGCTCCCTGCCGGCCTTGTGATGCCGGAAAAATCAAGGCGCTGGTGAATGAAGAGCTTGGCCTGATCGTGCCTTTGCTGCCTCCGGGCAGCACCGGGGCGACGGGGGCGACTGGTGTTGCAGGAGCGACGGGCGGCACGGGGGCGACTGGGGCGACGGGCTTTACGGGTGCAACAGGTTCTAGTGGAGCGACTGGGGCGACGGGCCCTAGCGGGGCGACGGGGGATCCTGGTGCAACAGGGGCGACCGGTTTTACGGGTGCAACCGGTTCTAGCGGTGCGACTGGGGCGACGGGCCCTACTGGGGCGACGGGGGATCCTGGTGCAACAGGGGCGACCGGTTTTACGGGTGCAACCGGTTCTAGCGGTGCGACTGGGGCGACAGGTTCTAGCGGAGCTACTGGCACCACAGGGGCGACCGGGGCCACTGGCTTTACAGGTACGACTGGCGCTACTGGTGCGACCGGCTTTACAGGCGATACTGGTGCTACTGGCGTGTCTGGTACGACTGGAGCTACTGGGGCCACGGGTGCGACTGGCATCACAGGTGCGACAGGCTTCGCTGGAGACACGGGCGCGACTGGCTCTAGCGGTGCGACCGGGGCTGCTGGCGCAACCGGGGCGACTGGAGACACGGGCTTGACCGGGGTGACTGGTTTTACGGGGACCACGGGTGCAACCGGGGCGACCGGCGCTACGGGTCCGAGCGGAGTCGCAGGGGTGACTGGCTTCACTGGCGCGACTGGCGTTACGGGTGCGAGCGGAGTTACTGGCGTCACTGGGGCTACCGGTTCTACCGGGGCCACTGGAGACACTGGCTCGACAGGAGCAACTGGATTTACGGGGACGACTGGCGCTACGGGTGCGACAGGTGCGACCGGGTCCACGGGAGACACTGGCGCGACCGGAGTAACTGGCTTTACAGGTACGACTGGTGCAACTGGAGCGACCGGCTTTACAGGGGCGACTGGCTTCACTGGCGAGACGGGCGCGACGGGTTCTAGTGGCGCTACTGGCTCCACGGGTGTGACCGGGGCCACTGGCTTTACGGGGGCAACTGGTGCAACTGGGGCCACGGGTGCGACTGGCAACACGGGTGCGACTGGCTTCGCTGGAGACACAGGCGCGACAGGTTCTAGCGGTGCGACCGGGGCGACCGGCTTTACTGGCGCAACTGGTATTACAGGTGCGACTGGCCTCCCTGGCGATACTGGCGCTACGGGTGCGACCGGGGTGACTGGCATCACGGGGGCGACAGGTGCGACAGGTGCGACCGGGGCCACTGGCGTCACGGGCGTGACCGGAATAACCGGTTTTACCGGGACAACGGGTGCAACTGGGTCGACCGGCGCTACGGGTTCGAGCGGAATTACTGGGACTACTGGGGCGACTGGTTCTACTGGGGCAACTGGCTTTACTGGCGCGACGGGCGCGACGGGTTCTAGCGGCGCTACTGGATCCTCAGGTGTGACAGGTTCGACCGGGGCAACCGGAGACACGGGCATGACCGGGGCGACTGGCTTTACTGGGGCAACTGGGGCGACCGGAGCCATTGGCCTTACGGGCGCGACTGGTTCTAGCGGAACTACTGGAACCACAGGCGCGACTGGTTCGACAGGTGCGACCGGGGCCACGGGCCTTACCGGGACAACTGGCGCGACCGGCTTTACTGGAGACACGGGTCCAACCGGGGCCACGGGTGCGACTGGCTTCACTGGAGACACGGGCGCGACAGGTTTTAGTGGAGCTACTGGGACGACTGGCGCTACTGGCGACACTGGTGCGACCGGGGCAACGGGCTTAACAGGGACGACTGGCGATACTGGGGCAACGGGCGTAACCGGAGTAACCGGTTTTACAGGCGCGACGGGAGCCACCGGCGCTACGAGTCCAACCGGGGCCACTGGAGCGACGGGCTTTACAGGTGCGACGGGCTTCACAGGAGACACTGGAGCGACCGGGATAACTGGCCTTACGGGGACGACGGGTGCTACTGGCTTTACTGGCGCGACGGGCGCGACGGGTTCTAGCGGAGCTACTGGAAACACGGGTGTGACAGGTTCGACCGGGGCAACTGGCGACACGGGCGTGACCGGGGCAACTGGCGACACTGGCTCGACAGGAGCAACTGGCTTTAACGGGACGACGGGCGCTACTGGTGCGACTGGTTCTAGCGGTGCGACCGGGGCTGCTGGCGCAACTGGGGCGACCGGCTTTACAGGCGCAACAGGTCCTACCGGGGCGACAGGTGCAACTGGTTTTACAGGTGCAACGGGCTTCACTGGAGACACAGGCGCGACTGGTTCTAGCGGAGCTACTGGCTCCACGGGGGCGACAGGTCCAGCCGGGGCCACTGGGACGACGGGCTTTACGGGTGCAACCGGGGTGACTGGCCTTACAGGGACGACTGGTGCAACTGGGGCGACAGGCGCAATTGGCTTTACAGGCGTGACGGGCTCCACTGGAGATACTGGAGCGACGGGCTCTAGCGGAGCAACTGGCTCCACGGGGGCGACAGGTGCAACCGGGGCCACGGGCGACACGGGTTCGACAGGTTCGATCGGGGCGACCGGCTTTACAGGCGCAACAGGTCCTACCGGGGCCACGGGTGCAACTGGTATTACAGGTGCAACGGGCTTTACGGGCGACACAGGCGCGACAGGTTCTAGCGGAGCGACTGGCTCCACGGGGGCGACAGGTCCAGCCGGGGCAACTGGCGACACGGGCGTGACCGGGGCAACGGGCTTAACAGGGACGACGGGCGCTACTGGTGCGACCGGCTTTACAGGCGATACTGGTGCGACTGGCATGACTGGGGCCACTGGCGTAACCGGTTTTACAGGCGCGACGGGAGCGACCGGCGCTACAAGTCCAACCGGGGCCACGGGAACGACGGGCATTACAGGTGCGACGGGCTTCACTGGCGAGACTGGAGCGACGGGTTCTAGCGGAGCTACTGGCTCCACGGGGGCAACAGGTTCGACCGGGCCCACGGGCGACACGGGTTCGACAGGAGTAACTGGCCTTACAGGGACGACGGGCGCTACAGGCGAGACAGGTTCTAACGGTGCGACCGGGGCTGCTGGCGCAACCGGCGCGACAGGTGCAACTGGTTTTACAGGTGCGACCGGATTCACTGGAGACACTGGCGCGACTGGAACCACGGGGGCGACTGGTCCAACCGGGGCAACTGGCGTGACCGGGGTGACGGGCTTTACAGGGACGACGGGCGCTACTGGAGACACTGGAGCGACCGGGCTAACTGGATTTACGGGGGTGACTGGCTTCACTGGCGCTACGGGTTCCAGCGGCGCTACGGGCACCACGGGGGCGACTGGTTCAACCGGGGCGACTGGCGTAAACGGAGTGACTGGATTAACGGGGACGACTGGTGCAACCGGAGCGACTGGCTCTACGGGTGTAACGGGCTTCACTGGTGAGACTGGCGCTACGGGTTCCAGCGGTGCTACTGGGATCACGGGGGCGACTGGTTTAAACGGCGCGACTGGAGACACTGGCGCAACCGGAGTAACTGGCCTTACAGGAACGACTGGTGTAACAGGTGCGACCGGCTTTACAGGTGCAACGGGCTTCACTGGAGACACTGGCGTGACCGGGGCCACGGGCGACACGGGCGCGACGGGTTCTAGCGGCGCTACTGGAACCACAGGTGCGACAGGTCCAACCGGGGCTACTGGCTTTACGGGCGCGACGGGCTCTAGCGGAACCACTGGAACCACAGGTGTAACAGGTGCGACCGGGGCTAGTGGCACCACAGGTGCGACTGGTTCGCCTGGGGCCACTGGCTTTACGGGCGCGACCGGCTTCACTGGCGAGACGGGCGCGACGGGTTCTAGTGGAGCTACTGGAACCACGGGGGCGACCGGAACGACCGGGCCTACTGGCGACACGGGCGTGACCGGGGCGACTGGTGACATGGGGACGACTGGTGCAACCGGAGCGACTGGCTCTACGGGCGACACGGGCGCGACGGGTTCTAGCGGTGCTACTGGAACCACGGGGGCGACTGGAATGACCGGGCCTACTGGCGACACGGGCGTGACCGGGGCGACGGGCTTAACGGGGACGACTGGGGCGACCGGAGCTACTGGTGCTACTGGTGCGACGGGCTTCACTGGCGCGACAGGTTCTAGCGGCGCTACTGGCACCACAGGTACGACAGGTCCTGCCGGGGCAACTGGCGACACTGGCGCGACTGGAGTAACTGGCCTTACAGGTACGACTGGCGCTACTGGCGCGACAGGCCCTACCGGGGCCACTGGTGCAACTGGAATTACAGGTACGACTGGAATCACGGGTGTGACAGGTGCGACCGGAGCGACTGGCTTTACGGGCGCGACCGGCTTCACTGGTGATACTGGCGCGACGGGCTCCAGCGGTGTCACTGGCGACACTGGGGCGACAGGTTCGACCGGGGCATCTGGCGTGACCGGAGTGACTGGCTTTACGGGGACGACTGGTCCAACTGGGGCGACTGGAATCACAGGCGCTACTGGCGTTACGGGTTTGAGCGGAGTCACTGGCGACACTGGGGCGACAGGTGCGACCGGGGCATCTGGCGTGACCGGAGTGACTGGCTTTACGGGGACGACTGGTCCAACTGGGGAGACCGGAGCGACTGGCTTTACGGGAGCGACGGGTTCTAGCGGAGCTACTGGCATCACGGGTGTGACAGGTTCGACCGGGGCAACTGGAGACACGGGCGTAACCGGGGTAACTGGCCTTACCGGGACAACTGGTGCAACTGGCGCGACCGGAGCGACTGGCTCTACGGGCGCGACGGGTTCTAGCGGCGCTACTGGCACCACGGGTGCGACCGGAACGACCGGGCCTACTGGCGAGACTGGCGTGACTGGCGTGACCGGGACGACTGGCGCTACTGGTGCGACGGGCTTTACGGGCACGACGGGGACGACCGGGGTAACTGGCCTTACTGGGACGACTGGTGTGACCGGCGCTACTGGCTCTACAGGAACAACTGGCACTACTGGTGTGACGGGGGCGACGGGATTCACAGGCGCAACAGGCGCGACGGGACCAACAGGAGCTACAGGCGTTACTGGCGAGATTGGCGCAACGGGCCTTACTGGTGTGACGGGCTTCACAGGCGCAACGGGGACGACCGGAGCGACCGGTCCGACCGGAACGACCGGAACGACCGGAACGACCGGAGCAACTGGAGTTTCTGGCGCTACTGGTGTGACCGGCGCTACTGGTGTGACCGGCGCTACTGGTACAACTGGCGTGACGGGGACGACGGGTCCTAGCGGGGCGACCGGCTTTACGGGCGCCACAGGAACGACAGGCCCGACTGGTGCGACCGGAGCCACCGGCATATCTGGAGAGACCGGATCTACAGGCGTGACGGGGACGACCGGCGCTACTGGCGTGACCGGAACGACCGGGGTTTCTGGAATAACTGGAGCTACAGGCGCTACTGGTACGACCGGCTTTACGGGCACGACGGGGACGACCGGCGCCACTGGGGCAACCGGGGTTACTGGAGCCTCTGGCACCACCGGAGTTACGGGTGCGACTGGATTTACAGGCGCGACGGGGACGACCGGGACCACCGGCGCAACGGGTCCCAGCGGAGCTACTGGGGCTACTGGGGCTACTGGGGCTACTGGGGCTACTGGGGCTACTGGGGCTACTGGGGTTACTGGGGTTACTGGGGTTACTGGAGTTACTGGGTCCACTGGCACGACGGGCGTGACCGGGGCAACAGGCCCAATCGGCACTACGGGGACGACCGGCGCTACGGGCGTTACAGGAGCGACCGGATCCACTGGAGCCACAAGCGCCACCGGCGCGACTGGACCTACCGGCCCGACAGGTCCGACCGGAGCAACAGGTGCGACTGGCTTCACCGGAGCGAGCGGAATCACGGGCGCGACGGGCGTGACCGGATTCACTGGCCCGACGGGCGCGACCGGAATCACGGGCGCGACGGGACCTAACTTCCTCTCGAACGGCTTCTCCGCCACGCGAACGCCGAGCACGTCGTCGAGCAGCACGCAGCTGACGGGCTGGAGCACCGCGTCGCCGTTCTACCCCGGCACCGGATTCGACCCGACGGGCGGCAACTATACGGTGCCCGTGACCGGACGCTACTCCATCGAGGCGACGATCAGCTACTCGACGACCGCGTCGCTCAGCGTCTCTCTCGGCTCCAGCGTGACGCCGGCTTTCGTCATCCAGCGCACGTCGCCGGTCTCGACGGTTCTCGTCACGGGATTGTTCCCGGTTCTCGACGTCAACATCGCCCTCCTGCTGACGCTGCGGGCGATCCTCGGCTCCGCGACGATCACGATGGCCGGCGAATACCAGCTCAATGCCGGCGACGTCATCGGCATCTACTATGTCGCCAACGGCCTCACGGTCAACCTCAACCTCGGCGGTGCCGCCGCAAACGTTTCCACCTGGGCGATCCATCAGATGGCTTGATTTCGGATGAGGACCGCCGCCGATGCGCAAAAACGAAGACCCGAGACCATGCAGAGCCGGCTCTGCATGGTCTCGGGTCTTTGCGTTTTTCAATAAAATCAGATCCGTCCGCCCGCATGCGGCACGACGCTGATCAGCTCCAGCAGCTCTCGATCCGAGAGCGCCTCGGCTCCCTCCTCCGCGCCTGCGGGCCGGACGAGCTCCTCCATCATCCGCAGCTTGCGGCTCTGCAGCTCATGCATCTTCTGCTCGATCGTGCCTCGCGCCGCAAGGCGGATGACCTGCACGACCCGCTGCTGCCCGATCCGATGCGCGCGGTCCATCGCCTGCTGCTCGACCGCAGGATTCCACCACAGGTCGTACAGGATGACCGTATCCGCGCCGGTCAGGTTCAGTCCGGTGCCGCCCGCCTTCAGCGACAGCAGGAAGACGTCGCGCTCGCCTTCGTTGAAGCGGCGGCACAGCTCCACCCGCTCCCGGCTCGGCGTCGAGCCGTCGAGCTGGAAGCAGTCCAGCCCTTCCTTTTCCAGACGACGCCGGATGAGCGCGAGCATGGACGTGAACTGCGAGAAGATGAGTGGCCGCCGGCCCGCCTCAAGCGCGTCGCGGACGAGCGAGGCGAGCTGCTCGAGCTTGGCGGAGCCGCCTTCGTAGCCTTCGACGAACAGCGCAGGGTGGTCGCAGATCTGCCGCAGCCGCGTGATGCCGGCGAGGATGCGGATCCGGTTCTGCTCCAGCTCGTCCTTGTCGATATGCCGCAGCGTTTCCTGCTGCAGCTGCACCAGGTAGGCGGCGTACAGCTTCTTCTGCTCCGGCAGCAGCTCGGCGCTGTGCAGCGTCTCGATCTTGTCCGGCAGCTCACGGATGACGTCCCGCTTGAGCCGGCGCAGCAGGAACGGCCGAGTCCTCGCCGCCAGCTCCTCGCGCGGCATCTCCTCGAATTGACGCTTGGAGCCGAGCAGCCTTGGAAAGACCGCGTGGAAAATCGACCACAGGTCCGCGGCGTGATTTTCCACCGGCGTGCCCGTCATGGCGAAGCGGTACTCCGCCGTCAGCGCCGACACGGCGCGGGCCGTCTGCGTCGATTCGTTCTTGATCGTCTGCGCCTCGTCGAGCAGCAGCGCCGCGAACGGCTGCGCCCCGTAGCTCTCGGCGTCCAGCCGCAGCAGCGGATACGAGGCGATCACGACGTCCGCCTCGCCGGTGCCGGCCGCCGCGAGCTTGCGGAGCCGCTCTTTCTTGGCCCCGTCGGCCACGACCGCCCTCAGCTCGGGAGCGAAGCGCTCCAGCTCGGCCGCCCAGTTGTAGACGAGCGAGGACGGGCAGACGACAAGCGCCGGCCGGCCCGTCCGCCGGATCTCCTCCCGGATCGACAGGAGGAACGCAATCGCCTGCACCGTCTTGCCGAGTCCCATCTCATCCGCCAGAATGCCGCCGAAGCGGTAGCGCGCCAGCGCCTTCAGCCAGCGGTAGCCGGCCTTCTGGTAGTCTCGCAGCACGCCATTCAAGCCTTCCGGGATCAAGTCCGCACTGCGCTCCGGATGGCGCAGCTCCTGCAGCAGCCGCTCCGCCTCCGCGCTCGTCGCCATGAGCGGGCTGCCGGCCAGCTCCTCCAGCAGCGAGACGCCGGCAGCGGCCGGAGCCCGGTACCCGTAGGCGGTCCGCTCGGCGTACGCAAAGCCGGTCTCGTTGATATAGCGGACCAGCTGCTGATACGCCTCCGACCGGAGCGGCAGCAGCGCGCCGCTGCGCAGCCGGTGGTACGGCCGCTTCTCCTCGAGCGACTGCAGCACGGCGCGGATCTCCGACTCGGGAATTCCATTCATCTCGAAGCGGAACTCCAGCCAGTCGGTACGCTCGTCCGGCTGCGCCCGGATGTGCGGCGGCGGATCGGGATGCAGCCGCGTCTTGACCGCCGTCGTGGCATACACCTGGACCAAGCGCTCGAGCCGGGGCAGAATCTCGTACAAAAAGGCGAACTCCTCTTCCTCGCTCGACAGGCTGCAGCCTTGCTCGGTCAGCGTCATGCGGCCTTCCTTCATCAGGTCCAGGATGTCGGCTTCCTTTTCCCGGTCGCGCACGAGGATGCGGCCATGGGCGGGCTCGTCCCCTTCGCGCAGCGGCTCGATCGCGATTTCGCCGTAGCGGAATTCCAGATCCGCGACGAGCCGGTCCTTCACCCGGTCGAGATACAGCCTCGCCTTGAGCGGCGGACGATCGAGCCGCTGCGCCATCTGCGGGCTCACGCTCACCTCCGCCATCCGTCCGAGGCCGGGCAGCACATGCCGCGCCAGCTCCTCCAGCTGCGGCCGGGAGAGCGAGAGCCGCCCTTCCGGCAGCGGCCGAAACAGCTCCTGCAGCGCCGTCAGCCTGCCGCAGCCCTCGTGCCCGAGCGCGATGAGCCGGCCATGCCCCAGCGCGGCGCCGTACGCGGGCAGAGCCAGCAGCGCATCGAGGCCGCTGGACGTCAGCACGCCTCCGCCATCGCTCGCCGTCTCCAGCCCGAAGCGCAGCCCCGTCGACTCGCTCCGGTCGAGCCGGAACGGGGCGGGCCGGTCGCCGCCGTGCAGCCGGGCTTCGGAGCAGGCCTCCGCGAGCCGGACGATCTCGTCCCAGTCGCCGGGCGGGATGTCGAGCCGGTCCTCCCGCTCTCCCGGCTGGCCGGAGCCGTCCGCCCGCAGCAGCGCTTCGGTCGAGGCGATCCGCGCCAGCCCGCGCAGCAGCGCCGCCGAAGCCGTCTCGAACCGATGCCTATCCGGATCGTACGCCTCCGCTGAGGTGATCGTCGCCTTGCGGCTCCCCATGATTCGGCGCAGGAAGCTGCGCAGCCGATAGATCGGCTTCCACCCGTCCGCCAGCCTCACCGACAGGCCGACGCACAGCAGCGGCTCGCCTCTTCTCGCGCGCGGCTCGAAGTCGAACCGCAGCTCCAGACGCTCGCGGGCATCGAACAGCGCCGGCCGCGACAAGCCGCTGCCGGGACGCGGCTGCCGCTGGAACGCCTGCTTCAGGCCGTCCAGCGCGCGCTCGGTCGCCGTCCGCTCCCCGCCGCCGGGGCCGGGCCCCGCTGCCGCCGACGACGACGGCTTGGCCGGCGCACCTGCGCCTTCGCCGCGGCGCAGCGCATAGAGCACGGCCGCGACATGCTTGCATGACTGGCCGTAGGAGCCGATGTCCAGGCAAAAGCTGCAGGACGCTTCGGGGAGGCTCCCTGGCTTCACTCGCAGCTCCACATGCGCGACAGGCTTGCCGAACACCTCCGCCCGGATCACGTCCGAGCCGGCATTGCCGCTGCGGATGGCGACGAGCCCGCGCTCGGCGAGCTGCCTGCCCTTGCGGCTGGACAGCTTGCCGCAGCTGCGCTCGATTTCCGCCTCGTTCCATGCGGGCTTGTTCATGGCTCCCCCTCCTATCTCTTGCCGCTCCCTGCGGCAAGTCCACCTCCGATCGTATCATAGTCGGCCGTCCGACAGGTAGCTTACGTCGTCTCCTCTTCGGCGAACGCCTTGGCCAGCTTCCCCGAATCCGCCTCGTAATCGGCGACGACGAGCACGTCGAGACGGCGCGCCTCCCGCAGCACGCTGCGGACGAGACGGTTGGCGCAAAACGGCCTCCAGCTGCGCCCGGCGGGCTGGCCGACGATGATCTGCGTCGCCTTCTTCTCCGTGGCCCAGCCGAGCAGCGCGGCGGCAGCCGGCTGCCGCTGCTCCCGGCGCAGCAGCCGGAAGCTGCCGCCGAGCCGCTCCGCCAGCTGCCGCAGCTGCTCCAGCCGGCCCTCGAGCTCCGGCGCGAGCGGTCCGCGGCCATGCACATAGACGACATGCCAGGCCGCCTTCAGCCGGTAGGCGATCCGAAAGCCGCGGCGGATGAGCCGCTCGGCGCTCGGACTGGCCGTGACGGCGACGAAGATGACCTCCTCCCTCCGCCACGGACCGCGCAGCGACCCGCGGCGGTCCCATGACTCCAGCCGCTCGTCGACATCGTCGGCCAGCTCCCGCAGCGCGAGCTCGCGCAGCGCGATCAGATTGCCGAGCTTGAAAAACTGCCCGAGCGCCGCCTCGACCTTCTCCGGAGCGTAGATTTTGCCCGCCTTCATCCGCGCCTGCAGCGACTTCGGCGAGACGTCGACGAGCTGCACCTCGTCGGCGAGGCGCAGGATCCGGTCCGGCACCGTCTCGCGCACGACGACGCCGGCGATCTGCTCGACCGCGTCGCCTAGGCTCTCCAGATGCTGCACGTTCATCGTCGAGATGACCGAGATGCCGGCGTCGAGCAGCCGGATCACGTCCTCCCAGCGCTTGCGGCGCTCGCTGCCGGGGATGTTCGTATGGGCCAGCTCGTCGACGAGCGCGACCTCCGGCCGCCGCTGCAGGATGGCGTCGACGTCCATCTCCTCCAGCAGCGTCCCCCGGTACTGCGCCTGGCGGCGAGGCACGATCTCGAGCGCACCGACCTGCGCCTGCGTATCCTCCCGGCCATGCGTCTCGAGCAGGCCGATGACGACGTCGACGCCTTTCTGCAGCAGCTCGCCTCCCTCCCGCAGCATCGCGTACGTCTTGCCGACGCCCGGAGCCGCCCCGATGTACAGCTTGAAGCTGCCCCGCCGCAGCTGCCCGATCTCCGCCTTGAGCTCCTGATCCGTCAGCCGCCGGTAGCGGCTGCGCGGCTCGCGCTCCGGGCTGCGGGCGGGCAGGATGCGCTCTCCGGTCCAATCGGAGCGGTCGGCGACGAACAGCAGGTCGATGTTGCGCGTCATCGTCAGCAGGCGGTTCGCGATCGAGCCTCGGCGCCATTCCTGCCACGGCGTCTGGCGCGAGTGGCCGAGCACGATCCGGGTCGCCTTGCGCTGCAGCGCGAAATGGAGCAGCTGCCGCGGCAGGCGGCGGCGCGAGCGGAACGTACGCTCCTCGAACGAAGCGCCGACCTTGCGGGCGAGCAGGCGGATGGAGCGGCGGAACGCCTCCTCCTCCACGCGCAACGCCCGTCCTGACGGGACGAAGGCGACGACGTCCATCTCGCCGCCGAGCCGCTTGGCGACCTGCTGGCCGCGCCGCACGAGGATCGATCCGTTCCAGTGGTACTGGACGGCGACGAGCACGCGCTCGGCGATGCCGGACGGACCGGCGAGCCCGAGCTCCTCGCGATGCTTTTCGAGCGTGCCGTTCACGCCCTCCGCCATCGTGCGCAGCGCAAGCTCGCGCAGCCGCCCGAGCGTCCCGCGCTCCAGCCAGCGCGGCGGCAGCGATGGATTCGCCCCTTCGGCCGCGCGTTCCAGCAGCGTATCCGGCGTGACGTCGATCAGCCTCATCTCGTCGGCCAGCTCCAGCGCCCGAGCCGGCACGAGATGGTCGATGCGCAGCCCGATCCAGCTGCGCGCAAGCGCGGCCGCTCCTTCGAGCTCGTAAATGTTGACGGTCGTGACGACGCTGATGCCGCGGGCCAGCAGCAGCTCGATATCCTCCAGCCGGGATTCCCGAGGCGCGTCCGGCCGATTGCGATGAGCCAGATCGTCCACGAGGACGACCTCGGGATTGCGCTCCAGCAGCAGCTCGACATCGAGATCGACGGCTTCGCCGCGGCTCCAGGCGACGCCCGCAACCGTCTCCAGCGGCGGCTGCGCGGCCGGAGCGGAAGCCGCCTCGCCGCTCTCCTCCACCGGCGGCGACACGACGGCGTCGACGCCCTGGCGGAGCAGCTCTTCTCCTTCGCGCAGCATATGGTACGTCTTGCCGGAGCCCGCGACCGCTCCGACCAGGATGTTCAGCCTCCCGCGCTTCAGCTTGAGGATGGAGGCCAGAATTTCTTCCGGCGACTTTCGTTTGAACGGCTCCATGAGCGCTTCCCTCCATGAACGGGCAAAGCCCCGCTCTCCAGAACGGAGAAGCGGGGATTCGCGCCTTACTTGGACGCCGCTTCGCGCAGCGCCAGATTGAGCTCCAGCACGTTCACCGTCGGCTCGCCGAACAGCCCGAGCCGGCGAGGCGCCGTATGCCGCTCCACCAGCTGCTCGAGCTCGGCCTGCGGGATGCCGGTCGCCGCGCTGACGCGCGGAATTTGCACGCGCGCGCCTTGCGGGCTGATGTCCGGATCGAGGCCCGAGCCGGAGTTCGTGACGAGGTCAAGCGGCACCTCGCTCAGCGGCACGTCCGGATTGGCGGCCTGCCAGTCGAGCGCCGACTGCCGCGCCCGCTCCAGCAGGTCCGGATTCGACGGAGCGTAGTTCGGCGTGCCCGAGCCGTCCGCGGCGTAGCCGATGCTCGACAGCCGCCCGTGGAACCAGCGCGGCTCCGTGAACGTCTGGCCGATGAGCTCCGAGCCGACGATGCGGCCGTCCTCCTCGATCAGACTGCCGCTGGCCCGATGGGGCATCAGCGTCTGGGCGATGCCGGTCGCCGCCAGATTGTAGACGACGCCGCAAAGCAGCATGAGGACGAGGCTGATGCGGAGACTGCTGGCGAATAGCTGCATGGTCGGTTCATCCTTTCGAGGTTCGATTGTTCCGTCGTTCGCCCGCATCCGCCTACACCATCCACATGACGGCAAGGTCGATCAGCTTGATGCCCGCGAACGGCACGATGACGCCGCCGAGGCCGTAGACGAGCAGATTGCGCCTCAGCAGCGCGGCGGAACCCTGCGGCTTGTAGGCGACGCCCTTCATCGCGAGCGGGATGAGCAGCGGGATGACGATCGCGTTGAAGATGAGCGCGGACAGGATCGCCGACATCGGCGAATCGAGCCGCATGATGTTGAGGACGTCCATCTGCGGGATCGCCGCCATGAACATCGCCGGGATGATCGCGAAATACTTGGCGACGTCGTTCGCGATGCTGAACGTGGTCAGCGCGCCGCGCGTCATGAGCAGCTGCTTGCCGATCGCTACGACCTCGATGATCTTGGACGGATCGGAGTCGAGGTCGACCATGTTCGCCGCCTCCTTGGCCGCCGTCGTGCCGCTGTTCATGGCGATGCCGACATCCGCCTGCGCCAGCGCCGGCGCGTCGTTCGTGCCGTCCCCGGTCATGGCGACGAGCTTGCCCTGAGCCTGCTCGCGCTTGATGACCGCGATCTTGTCCTCCGGACGGCTCTCGGCGATGAAGTCGTCGACGCCGGCTTCCCGGGCGATCGTCTGCGCGGTCAGCGGATTGTCGCCGGTGCACATGATCGTGCGGATGCCCATCTGGCGCATCTGCTCGAAGCGCTCCTTCATGCCCGGCTTGACCGTATCCTTCAGGTAAATGAGGCCGACGATCTTCTCGTCCACGGCGACCGCGAGCGGCGTGCCGCCCGCCGAGGCGATACGGTCGCTTTTCGCGTCCAGATCGCTCGGAACGTCGCCGCCCTTCTGCCTGGCCCACGTCTTGACCGCGTCGACCGAGCCCTTGCGCACGCATCGTCCATCTGCGAGATCGAGGCCGCTCATCCGCGTCTCGGCGCGGAACTCGATCCACTCCCCGCCCTCGGCCAGCGCCGGGTCCGCCGACAGCCCCATCTTGCGGGCCAGCTCGACGACCGAGCGGCCTTCCGGCGTCTCGTCCTTGACGGAGCCGGCGAGCGCCCACTCGGCGACGGCCGTCTCGCTCCAGCCGCCGACGGAGACGAACTCGCTCGCCATCCGGTTGCCGTACGTGATCGTGCCCGTCTTGTCGAGGATGATCGTGTTGATGTCGCCGGCCGCCTCGACCGCCTTGCCCGACATCGCGATGACGTTGAACTGCGTCACGCGGTCCATGCCGGCGATGCCGATCGCCGACAGCAGGCCGCCGATCGTCGTCGGGATGAGGCAGACGAGCAGGGCGATCAGCACCGGCACCTCCAGCTTCACCCCGAGGAAGCCCCCGAGGAACGGCAGGCTCGCCACGACCATCAGGAAAATAAGCGTCAAGCTCGTCAGCACCGTGCTGAGCGCGATCTCGTTCGGCGTCTTCTGCCGCTTCGCTCCCTCGACGAGAGCGATCATGCGGTCGAGGAACGACTCGCCCGGATCGCTCGTCATGCGGACGCGGATCGAGTCGCTGAGCACCTTGGTCCCTCCGGTGACGGAGGAGAAGTCGCCTCCCGCCTCCTTGATGACCGGAGCGGACTCGCCGGTGATCGCGGACTCGTCGACGGACGCGAGTCCCTCGATGACCTCGCCGTCGCCGGGAATCCACTGGCCGGCCTCGACGCGCACGACATCGCCCTTGCGCAGCTCGCTCGCCGGCACCTCCTTGAGGCCCGCCGAGCCGCTCTCGCGGAAGGCGACGACGTCGCGCTTGGAGCGCTTGAGCGAGTCGGCCTGCGCCTTGCCGCGGCCTTCCGCCAGCGCCTCCGCGAAGTTCGCGAACAGCAGCGTCACCAGCAGGATCGCGGCGACGACGACGTTGAACCAGGCCGGCGTGCCGCCCCCGAACGCATCCGGGACGACGGCGAGCAGCAGCGTGACGGCGAAGCCGATCTCGACGACGAACATGACCGGGTTGCGGACCATCACCCGCGGATCCAGCTTCAGGACCGATTCCTTCAGAGCCTGGCGGACGATCGGTCCGCCAAGCGTCGATCTATTTTGGCTCATGGCTAGCTCTCCTCTTTTCTGTCCGTTCGGCTATGGCTTCAGCGTCAGCTGCTCGGCGATCGGCCCCAGCACGAGGCTCGGGAAGTACGTCAGCGCGCCGACGATGAGCACGGTGCCGAGAAAGACGGCGCCGAACGTAGCCGAATCGGTGCGGAACGTGCCGATCGTCTCCGGCACGGCCTTTTTGGCGGCGAGCGAGCCCGCGACCGCAAGCAGCGTGATGATGGAGACGTACCGCCCCAGGTACATGACGATGCCGGTGCTGAGGTTCCAGAACGGCGTATTGTCGCCTAGTCCCTCGAAGCCGGAGCCGTTGTTGGCCGCGGACGACGTGAACTCGTAGAGCGCCTGGGTAAGGCCATGGTAGCCCGGGTTCGAGATCGTATCGGGATAAGCATAAAGAGCGGCGGCCGTCGGCAGCAGGATGAGCGCCGGCTGCACGAGCAGCGTCAGCGCGATCAGCTTCATTTCGCGACCCTCCAGCTTCTTGCCGAGAAACTCCGGCGTCCGGCCGACCATCAGGCCGGAGAGAAACACCGCCATCAGCGCGTACAGCAGCACGTTCATGAGGCCGACGCCGGAGCCGCCGAACACGGTGTTCAGCATCATGTTCATGAGCGGCACCATGCCGCCGAGCGGCGTGAACGAGTCGTGCATCGAGTTGACGGCGCCGGTTTCGGAGGCGGTCGTCACGACTGAATAGAGCGCGGATTGCGGCACGCCGAAGCGGGTTTCCTTTCCTTCCATGCTTCCTTGGCCGGAATCATAGCCGAGCGCCGCGATCGCGGGGTTCGCCTCCTGCTCGGCCGTCAGCGAGACGCCCAGCATGACGACGAACAGCAGCGCCATGGAGACGAACAGCACCCGCCCCTGCTTCGGATTGCCGACGAGCTTGCCGTACGCGAACGGCAGCGCCGTCGGCACGAGCAGCATGAGCAGCATCTGCAATAGGTTGCTGATCGCGTCGGGGTTTTCGAACGGATGCGCGGAGTTGACGCCCATATGGCCGCCACCGTTGTTGCCGAGCTCCTTGATGGCGAGCAGCGAGGCGACCGGACCGCGCGCGATCGTCTGCTCCCCGCCCTCCAGCGTCTGCGCAGCGGCAGACGGCTCCAGCGTCTGCGGCACGCCGAGCGCGACGAAGACGAGCGCCAGCACAAAAGCGATCGGCAGCAGCACCCGCGTGATCGAGCGCACGAGATCGACGAAGAAATGGCCCATCGGCTTGCCGGCCAGCCCTCTCATGAACGCCATCGCCGCGCACAGCCCCGTCGCCGGCGAGACGAACATCATGAACACGATCGCGATCATTTGGGACAGATAGGATAAGCCGCTTTCGCCGCTGTAATGCTGCAGGTTCGTATTGGTCATGAAGCTGATCGTCGTGTTGAACGCGAGCCGCGGCTCCATGTTCGCGATCCCGCTCGGATTGAGCGGGAGATAGGCTTGCGTGCGGAAGACGGCGTAGACGAGCAGCAGCATGACGCCGTTGCTGACGATCAGCGCCGCGGCGTAGGCTTTCCAGCTCTGGCTTCCGGGGCGGATGCCCCCGAGGCGGTAGATCAGCCGCTCCGCCGGGCCGAAGACGCGGTCGAGGCCGGTCGGCTCCAGGCTGTAGGCCCGATAGAGATACAGCCCCGCCGGCTTGGCCAGCAGCAGCACGAGCAGCAGCGTGATTGCGATGGATAGTCCTGCCATCATGGGAGGTGGCTCCTTCTTGGGTCAGAATTGGTCGGGGTGAAGCAAGACGTAGACGAGGTAGAGGAACACGGCCGCGACGACAACCCACAGGAGCGCGATCATCGTTCCTCGCGTCCTTCCTGCGCCTGCTTGCCGCACCAGGCGAGCAGGCCGAGCATCGCGGCGGTCAATCCGATCAGCAAGGCGAGCATGCCGATATCCATCATGTGAATGGCTCCTTGTCTTGGCGGGCTTCGTCCTGAATGAGGTAAAAGACGTCCTGCCCGTTTGTATGAATGACATAATCCGCTCCGAGCGACTTGTAGACGCCGCCCGAGCCGCGGCCTTGCGTGACGACGAAGATGCTGCGGCCGGTCCAGCCGCGGAAAATCTGCACATAGCGGCAGCAGAGAGCGAGGCTGCTCTCGAACAGGTAGACGTTGCCGCATCGGCATTCAGGCGCCGGATTGCGGTCCTTTTCGGCCGTATCGATTTGCATGATTCGACCTAAGCCGAGGCGCTCCAGCCGCTGCCTTTCGCGGCGGCTGTTGACGACTGCGGCGCAAGGAATCCGCATGCGCTTCAGCTGCATCAGGAAGCGTTCGCCGGCCGCTGTGGCCGGCGAGACGAGTATCGTTTCGGGATCGAGATCCATGGTGGTTCTCCTTCGGGTGGCGAGGGCGGCGGACGGCTGCGGACCGGGATCCGCTTTGGAAAAAAGCGCGCAAAAAACCACAGAGGCAGCGGCCCCTGTGGTCTTGGTCAGATCACAAGCGTCATCATCCTCTCTCCCGATCGGAGCACGGCGCGCTATGGCGCGCGCCGCCTCCTGCGCTTACGAGGTTAGCTGTCGGATTCGGACGGTGAGAGTCGCCCTACCCGAGGGAGACGGATTCCATGGATCCGCTCCCCCAGGATTCACCCCTGGAGCCGCGGCGGCCGACTCTCACATCGGCGGCCGCAGGCTCCGCTTGGTTCCCCCGTTTTCCATTTCGGAAACTCAGCGTTGTCAAAAGCTGGTCTGGCTAGCTGAGACGAATCTTACACCCGGACTTTTCGGAAAGTAAAGCCGGGCCAGCGGCGAAAATCCGGCCGCGATCGCGCTTGTCGAGCAAGAAAGGCCGATCGATCTCCATTTCTCTCTCTGAATCTCGCTCATTCTCTCGAATTCATCTCGACGCATGCCAAAAACCCGCCTCCATCGCCGATTTCATTCTCGGCAAACGAAGGCGATGGTCGCGCTTACATGAAGCGGGACGGCTGAATTCCGCCTGCGCCGCCTTTTACAGACCGCCCTCTCGTCGCGTAGGATGAGCAGCAAAAAAAAGCGAAGGAGCAATTGCCATGCCCAAATCGGAACACATCCTCGTCTGCCTGTCGTACGGCCCGCACGGAGAGCGCCTCATCCGCCGCGGCGCCGAGCTTGCCGCGGCGGCGGGCAGCCGCTTGGTCGTCCTGAGCGTGGTGTCGGACGTCGAGGCGGCGCCCGGCTCGGCGCAGGAGGAATGGCAGCGCGTCTGGCGCGAGGCCGCGGCCGAAGCAGGCGCGGAATTCCGGGCGGTGCCGTCCGCAGGCCGCAAGGCCGTCGACGTGATCGCGCATACGGCGATGATCGAGCGCATGACGCAGATCGTCGTCGGCCAGCCCGTGCCGACGCGCTGGGAGGAGCGGTTCCACGGCTCCTTCGTCGACGCGCTGCTGCGCCGGATCGGCCAGACCGATCTGCATGTCGTCGCCGTGCAGCGGCTGGACGAGGAGCTGGAGCGGACCCATGAGCGCGGCGTCCGCGTCGCGGTCGCCGCGCGGGACGGCGGCTACGTCATCCAGAGGACCTTGGACAAGAATGGATGCTCCGGCGTCTTTTTCCGCAGCCGCGATACCGAGTTCGAGCATGGCCTGCTGAAGCTCAAGGACGGCAGCAGCCGCAGCCGCGCCTTCAAGGTGCGTCACGGCGCCGTCGTCGATCCCGAATTCCCGGCCTTCTGGCGGAGCAGAAGCTAGGGCGTGTTTGCATAACCCGAAGCGGGATTGCAAACACGCCCTAAGGAGACGTTTTTACGCGATTTTTATTTGGCAGACCGGGTCGCCGGGCGTAAGATCAGCTTAACGAATCCATCCAGCCCGTGAACTCCAGCTCGTCGTACCGGTAGAACTGATCCAGAATCCGCTCGCGATCGTCGAGGAACAGCCCGCCCGCGACCTCCGACACGAGCTTCGGTATCGCATGGCGCATGCCCGACAGCGCGGAGGCGGATAGGCCGCAACTGATCATCGCGGAGTAGTTGAACGTGTGAAGGCCGTGCAGCCGCGACGCGCCCTCCTCGTCCCGGCTCGTGAAGGCGAAGCCCGGCGTCAAATACGGATGGGCGTCGAGCACCGGGCTGGCGATGTCCGCCGGCGCCTCGTACCGGTCGCCCCAGCGGGCGATATGGCGCTCGACCAGCCGCAGCTCGGGACGCAGCGCCGGGTCGGTCAGCAGCCCGGTGCTGACGACGAGGAAGTCGAACGACTCCTCGCCCTGCGGCGTCGTCACGACGGCCCGCTCTCCTTCCGTCCGCACCGCGAGCCAGGGCGCTCCGACATGGAGCCGGAAGCCCGGCCAGGCGGCCGCCCGCTGGAACGTGTCGTTCGTCGGCGGCTGGTTGTGCTTGAAGAAATGCGCCATGACGGCGTACTTGTCCTCGTCGGACAGCCGCGGGAAATGCTCGATCATGCCCGAGTGCTCCATTTGCCGGATCGGATTGATGCGCGGCAGCTCCGGCCGGCGGACGAATACATGCGCCTCCGCGACGCCCGCGGCCAAGGCGAAGCTGGCGTTGTCGAACGCCGACGCGCCTCCGCCGAGCACGGCGATCCGCTTGCCGCGCAGCGCCTCGAAGTCAATCGCCTCGGACGTATGCGCGTACAGCTCGCGCGGCACATGGCGCGACACGAGCGGCGGCACATGCCACTCCCCGCCGCCCTGGATGCCGGTCGCGAGGATGACCTTGCGGGCGAGCAGCTGCGGAGCCGGCGCGCCGGGGCCTTCGAGATGGAGCCGGTAAAGGCCCTTCTCCAGCGGCTCGACGAGCGTCAGCCGCGTCTCGTTGACGACAGGCAGGCTCAGCACCCGGCGGTACCAGCGCAAGTAGCTCATCCAGTCCCCGCGCGGAATTTTGTCGATCGCCTCCCAGCCCTCCTCGCCTGCCTGCGCCTCCCACCAGGCGCGGAACGTGAGCGACGGAACGCCGAGATCGATGGACGGCAGATGCTTGGGCGTACGGAGCGTGTTCATGCGCGCGTACGTTTCCCACGGCCCTTCCTTGCCCTCCGGATTCTCGTCGAGGATGATGACGTTTGAGACGCGTTCCTTCATTAAAGCAAATGCGGCTCCGAGTCCGCTCTGGCCGCCGCCGATGATGGCGACGTCATGCACATGGCCCTCGTCATGGCTCCTCGGCTGGACCCAGCCCGCCCCTCCGAAGGCGATATAAGACAGGTCCCGCTGGACCTGGGCGTTCAGTTGCTCTAGGCTCATCCCGCATCGTTCCTTTCTGCTGTTCCGCTTGCCGGCCCGGTCGGAGGTCAGACTATCTGCCGCATCCGATTCGTCTTTTTGGCGACCAGACCGTTTCAGCCCTTTATCGCAGCTCTCAATGTCTCCTTCATGTTATATTTTATTACATGACGCGTAAAGAGTTACGGAAGGAACTTGTAACTCGCCGCCTTCGATTTGTGCCCGTTGACAAGAGCGGGACGATCCTGCTGATTGCCGATATCGCTTTGCGCAGCGAAAAGAGCCGCGCAAAGAGGGCGGCTCGGGCCTTGCCATCGTTCCTGATTCCAGCCTCTTATCGACGGTCATAACGGGCTCAGCTGCTCAACTTCTTCGTTTCGACTCCGTCTCACAATGGCGTTAGGGCGTGCTGATGACGA
>NZ_KE383851.1:27470-187905 GCF_000422485.1 Paenibacillus pasadenensis DSM 19293 | reverse complement strand
GCTGATGACGATGCACGCTCGCACACTACCAGCTTGAATCCATTCCGTGTCTTTCTTTCAAAAAAAGCCTTGCCAAGGTCGCTTTCATCGACCTCGGCAAGGCTTTAGCTGTCTAACGCTTCTAAAGGAAGCTCGCTTTAACCGCCTCCACCGATCAAGAATGGACGATGTTCTGGTTAGGATCCTGCTTGCCCGATCAAGGCAGGAGCAGCTTCCAAACCGCGTGGAGAAACGGCCGCCGCTTCGGCGCGGGTCAGCGCGCCGGCCGGATTCAGACGGCCGGCCTCGTCGCCGCGGACAAGTCCGGCCGCGACGAGCTTCTCCGCGTCCGCGCGGGCATAGTCCGCGACCTGGCCGGCGTCCTTGAAGCCGGCCAGTCCGCTGCCGCTGCCGCTGTCGAGCGGCCATCCAGCCGCCTGCAGCGCGCGCACGGTCAGCGCCATCATTTCCTGGCGGCTGAGCGGCGCTTGCGGCCGGAACGTGCCGCCGCCTTGGCCGCCGGCGATGCCGAGCTCCTTGGCGGCGCGCAGCTCGGCGGCGTACGGCGCGTTCGCCGGAACGTCGGCGAACGGAGCTTGCGTGCCGGCTGCCGCTCCGCCCTTGAGCTCGAGCAGGCGCAGCAGCAGCGATACATAATCCGCGCGGCGGATCGGCGCCGACGGCGAGTAAGCGCCGGCTCCGGTGCCCTGGATCAGTCCGCGCGCGGCGAGCGTCTCGACCGCTTCCTTCGCCCATGCGGCGGAGGATAGATCGGAGAAGGACGCCGGCACAACCGTCATCGCATACAGGCCGGACGCGGAGAGCGGGAAGCGGATCTCCGCCGCGGCGGCGTCATACGCCGAGCGGATGACCGGCACGAGCGCGCCCGTGCCGCTGCGGAACCGGATCGACGCCGCAGGGGCGGATGCGATCGCCGGTCCGTCCTTCGGCACGGCCAGCGTCGCGGAGGCTCCCGTCGCGGAGCTCGGTGCGAGCTCCTTTCCATCCGCTTCGAGGCTCCACTGCAGCGCCGGCAGGCCCGAGGAGCTGACGCTCCACGGCAATCCGGACGCGGATGCCTTGGCGAGCCGCAGCGTCACGACGCGGTCAGGCGCCAGCCCGGCGCCCTGCAGCAGCTGTCCCGGCAGCGAGACGGCCGCGAAGCCGGCGTCCAGCTGCAGCGTCAGCGCAGCTTGTCCGGCCAGCCAGCCGGCCGGCAGACGGACTTCGAAGGCGTCGGCCTTGGACAGCGCGGCGAGATCGACGGCGATCTGGCGGCTGCCCGCCTCGCCGACGGCGGCCGCTTCAAGCAGGCGCCGCAGGTACGCTTCCGTCAGCTCGACGGTCGCGCCTGCCGTGCCGCTCGTGACGACTGGCCCCGGCGTCGGCGATGGAGAAGGCGTGCTCGCAGCCGGAGGCTGCTGGCCACCAGGCGTCGATGTCGGCGTCGGCGTGGACGTCGGCGTGGACGTCGGCTGCGGCGACTCCGACTCGCCAGGCTCGCCCGGCTGGACGGCCTCGGCCAGCTGCAGCATGCCGAGTCCGCTCGTATCCTGGTAGGACTGGCCGGAGCCGTCCGCCCAGTTTTTGACGGAGTAGCGGACGCCGCTGCCCGTCTCGTCGTTGTTCACCTGCAGGTCGAAGCCGATGTACATGCCTGCTGCCGGCTGGATCGCATCCAGCGCGATCTTCGCCTCGACCGCATACCCGCCGTCGACGATGCGGACCGCCGAAGCGTAGTTGTCTTGGCTGGCATGGCCGCCCGTCGTGCGCACGTTCTTGAAGTTGATGCGGTACTGGCCGTCATCTCCCTCATAGACCGGCGTCTTGCCGTTGTTCTGGTCGACGAAGATCTCGATCGAGTCCTGCTCCCAGGCGTTGGCGCTCGCATCGCTCAGCAGCGGGTCCTTCACGACCGCGTATACATACAGATTGTCCTCGTCCCACAGCGTGCGGAAAGCTGCCGTCGCCCCTTTGTCGGCCGGACCTTCGACCGCCACCTGGGTCAGCAGCTCGTCGGCCTGCTGCCAGATGCCGTCCGCCTCGCCGTCGATGACCGGCGTTCCGTAGCGGGCTTTCGCTTCCTTTGATGCCGCGGCCAGCGTCAGCTCGCCGTAGCCGAGATCGTCGCGCTCCTGCGCGCTGCGGGGATCGCTCCAGGAGACGATCGCGCCGTTGCTGCCCTGCTCGGAGCCGTCGTTCACTCCGGTATCCGTCACCCGCAGGTCGAACTTCAGCTTCGCGCCGATCTGAAGCGGATCGGGCAGCTCGAACGAAGCCAGAACCGCGTAGCCTCCCGCTTTTTCCGCTGCGCCCTCAGCGCCGCGAGCGACCGTACGGACCAGCGTCCGATCGCCGTCCTTCAGGAACAGCTCGACCTGATCGCCGGCGCCGACGGAGGCGTCGCGCACGTCCGCAAGGACATGCAGCCTGCCGCCGTCCCACAGCGTCTTGAACGAGGCTTGCAGCGTTCCGATCTCTTCCGTCTTCAGAGCCGGCACCTTCTGCCAGGCCTGATCTCCGCCGCCTCCGCTTCCCAGCGCTCCTTGGCGGGAAACGGCGCTTTTGCCTACGACCGGCAAGCGGCTCGGATCGACCATGCCCCAGAAGGCGGGCTTCGCCTTGTAATTCTTGTCGAAGGCGAACGGCGCGTCCTGACGGCCCGTGCCGCTCGGACGGTCATGCAGCCACGTATGGTCGTCGGCGATGCCCCAGAACGTCACGTTGCTGATGTATCCGCCAGGAACGCCATTGCGCTCGCCCTCGTCATCCACTTTCTTGAGGGCGTCGAACAGCTCCTTGTACCGGTAGCCCTGCTTGTCGAGCAGCGCCTGAGGCACCGTCTGGTAGGAGTCCGTGTTGTTCGTATAGACGGATACGTCCAGCTCGGTCAGCTGGTTGTCGAAGCCGGCCGCACCGAACTTGCGGATCGACTCCGTGATCTCGGCGACCGACGGACCGGCGATGTTGATGTGCGTCTGATGCCCGACACCGTCGATCGGCACTCCTTCGGCGCGCAGCTTGACGACGAGATCATAGAGGAAATCGCGCTTCTTCGCATTCTGCGTGCCGTAGTCGTTGATGTAGAGCTTGGCGTCCGGCGCATGCTCGCGCGCCGTCTCGAACGCCGTGCGGATGAAGTCGAGGCCGGTGATGCGGTACCACTGGGAATCCCGCATGCCGTCCGGACGTCCCTCGTCGATCACCTCGTTGACGACGTCCCAGTCGGTCGCGACATCCTTGTAGCGCTCGACGGCGGCAGCGATGTAGTTGCGCAGCCGGTCCAGCACGAGCTCTTTGTTTTCCGGCGTCGGAGCCAGGAACTGGCCGCTCTCGTCCTGCAGCATCCAGTCCGAGCCCTGGCTGTGCCAGAGCAGCGTGTGGAAGCGCAGGTTCATGTCGCGTCCCGCCTGCTTCTCCGCGCGCACGTAGTTCGCCAGCACGTCGGCCCCCGACCAGTCGAACTGGTCGAAGCCCTGGCTGAGGTACGCGGGCTTCATCGCGTTTTCCGCGACGAGCGAGTTGTAATGAAGATCCAGCAGCTCCTTGTGCACGCCTACAAGCTGAGTGTTCGTCACCGCCGCGCCGATGCGGAAGTACGGAGCGTACGCCTCCTTCAGGCTCGGCAGATCCTTCTCGATCGAGCTCGGCGCCGGAGGCGCGATCGACACGTCGTCCACATAAAACGCATCGTCCACGCTCGACGTCTCGACGTAAAGCTTGAGCGTCTCCAGCTCGCCGGAATAGCTGAACGTTCCCTTCAGCTGCACCCAGTCCGTGCCGGACACGCTCGCCGAGGCGAGCGTCGTATACTTCGCGTCGCTGCCGGGCGCCTTGTTCTCCATCGACAGCCGCACCGTGCTCGGCTGCGCCGGAGCCGCAGCCAGCTTGACATACGCCGTCACCGCATACGGCACGGACGGCTGAAGCTGTCCGAGCAGATCGCGGTTCGGCCCGTTCCAGCTCTCGGTGCGGCCGGAAGCCTTGATGCTGTACGTTCCGGTGCGGGCCGCCTCGGAGCTGACCGCGACCGTTTCGCTGCCGCGCGGCCCCCAGCCCATCGACGTGCCGTCCTCGAAGCCGAACTCGATCGCCGCCTCGCCGGGCTCCGAAGGCTCCTGCGGGCCGGCCGTCAGATCGACGATCTCGACTTCATCGACATACAGGTCGGCGGACGATGCGGCCGTCTCTACGTAGAGCGTCATGAGCGTCGAGCCCGGCGGACGGGTGTACGAGTCGACGGACAGCGTCGTCCACTCCGCATCGCTCACCGGCTTGTTGCCGACGATCCACGTATAGTTGTTGCTCTGGCCCGTCGTCCGCATCGTGACATGGGCTTGGTCGCTTCCTTGGGCAAGGCGCGTCTTCAGGGAGATCTTGTACGCATGCCCTTCCTGCAGCTGCGAGTTCAGCTCGAGGCTCGGACTGCAGGTTTGCGAGCCGCGATTCGCCAGCTTGAGCGAAGCTTGTCCGCTCGCCGCCTGCTCGTTCGAGACGGACAGCGCGCCTGCTCCGGAGCCGCAGTTGAACACGCTCCAGCCCGCCGTCGTGCCGCCCTCGAAGCCATAGACGGCCCCTGTCGCCGTGCTTGCGCTCGCCGCGAGCGCCTTAGCCTCCGGCTCCGCGGAAGCGCGGGCCGCTTGCGGACCGAGCATCCCGCCTTGCGGAGCGAGCAGCAGCGCCGCCAGCGCCAGCGTCAGCGCCCGGCGGCCGGATTTTTTCCAACTGGAAAACATGATGGACAACCCCTCCTTCATGATGGTCGAGGAACATTTGAACCGCTTACAATTTCCCTCCGCTTCTATGTAAGCCCTTACATTATAACGAGCCGATTCGCGCAAGTTTACCCTGCAAACTATAGCATTTGCTTCGAAATCCATAGAACTTGACGGGGAAGGCATGAAAAAATACGCCGAACCGAGCGGTTCAGGCGTCGATGGATGGGGCCTGCTTCAAGCCGCGCGTCCGCCGCAGCAGCGCGAGTCCCGCCCAGCCGGCCGCGAGCAGTAGGCCGAGGACTAGAGCGGTCGCCCAGCCGGCGCTCAGCCAGCCGGCCGCGAGGAAGCGCAGCCAGACGTACAGCCCGCCGAGCGCGAGCAGCAGCGTCGGCACCGTCAGCACGATGCCGGCCTTCATATAATAGCCCCAGGAGATGCGGACTCCTTTGCCCGCCAGCACATGCAGCCAGAGCAGCGTCGCGAGCGAGCCGATCGGAGTCATCTTCGGGCCGAGGTTGCAGCCGATGACGTTGGCGTAGACCATCGCCTCGCGGATCGGTCCGGAGACGCCGGATTGCTGGATCGCCAGCGCGTCGATCATGACGGTCGGCATGTTGTTCATGACCGAGGACAGCAGCGCCGCAGCGATGCCCGTCGCCAGCGTGGCGGCGAGCAGCCCGTGCTCCGCCGCCGCGGCAAGCATCTCTCCGAGCTCTCCGGTCAGTCCGGCGCCGCGCAGCCCGTACACGACGACATACATTCCGATCGAAAAGACGACGACCGACCACGGCGCGCCGCGAACGACCTTGGCGATCGAGACGGCCGGACTGCGGCGGGCCGCGCCGAGCAGCAGCAGCGCCGCCGCCCCGGTCACGAGCGACACCGGCAGCTTCAGCAGGTCGCTCGCGAAGTAGGCGGCAAGCAGCGCGCCCATCACGATCCACGACAGGCGGAACAGCCGCGGGTCCCGGATCGCGTCCGCAGGCGCGCGCACCTCCTCCGCCCGGTAGCGGCCGCGCACGTCCCGGCGGTAGAACGCCCCCAGCACGAGCAGGCTCGCGCCGATGGAGACGAGCGTCGGCACGATCATGCGCGAGGCGTACTCGCCGAACGACAGGCCGAAAAAGTCGGCCGACACGATGTTCACGAGGTTGCTGATGACGAGCGGCAGCGAAGCCGTGTCGGCGATGAAGCCGCTCGCCATGACGAACGCCAGCACGAAGCGCCCGCCGCCGCCGAGCGCCCGCACCATCGCCAGCACGATCGGCGTCATGATGAGCGCCGCCCCGTCGTTGGCGAACATGCCCGAGACGGCCGCCCCGAGCAGGATGACGGCAACGAACAGCAGCGGCCGGCTGCCGCCCGCCAGCCTCGCCATATGCAGCGCGCACCACTCGAAAAACCCGATCTCGTCGAGCACGAGCGAGATCAGGATGATGCCGACGAACGCGAGCGTCGCGTTCCAGACGATGCCCGTCACCGCCGCGACATCGTGCAGCGTGACGACGCCGAGCGCGAGCGCCAGCAGCGCGCCGACCGAGGCGGACCAGCCGATGCCGAGCCCGCGCGGCTGCCAGATGACCAGAATCAAGGTAAGGATGAATATCGCTGCCGCAGCCATATGAAATTGCTCTCCCCCGCCATTCTATTTCTCTTAAACGCACGGACTCTATTATACAAAAAATGTGCATGACCGAGTGGCAGCTTTTGCAAAGCCCGAGTTGCGAGCTGTAACCCGATGAAATCGGGTTGCAGCTGGTTCAGAGCTCGGTTTGCGAGCTGTAACCCGATATATTCGGGTTGCGGCTGTTTCAAAGCCCGGTTTGCGAACTGTAACCCGATAAAATCGGGTTATAGCTGTTTCAAAGCCCGGTTTGCAAGCTGCAACCCGATAAAATCGGGTTGCAGCTGCTCCAAAGCCCGGTTTGAGGGCTGTAGCCCGAAAAGTTCGGGTTGCATAAAGAGGCCGGTCCTTCCCGAGAGAACGGACCGGCCTCGCGTTCCAGCCTCTGCAATCGTTCGGCGGAATCAGGCCAGGTTCCCGCTCAGCAGCGGCTGTAGCCGCAGCTGCCGCAGGTGCTGCAGCCTTCCAAGCGGAGCAGAGCCGCGCTGCCGCAGGAGGGGCATAGATCCGCCGCGACGGCCCGTTCTTCGGCATGCGCTCGGGAACCGGCATGTGTATCAGAGCTGGCATGCGCCCGGGAACCGACATGCGTATCAGAGCCGGCATGCGCCCGGGAACCGGCATCCGCACCGGAGTCGGCAGGCGCCCGGAAACCGGCATGCATCTCGGAACCGAGCGGCGCGTCCTTTGCGCGGCTGCCGCGCTCTCCGGCTCCAGCGTCCGGCGCGGCTGCCTCGCCGCCGCTGGCGGCATGCTGCTCCAGCGCCTTGGCGACCGCATCGGCGATCGACTCGACGCGGCTCGCGCCGAAGCCGGTCGCCCCGGAGCCGCCGATTCCCTTCAGATGCTTGATGAGCAGGCCGACCTTCCGTCCGTGCTCGCCGTACCGGAGGAACAGCGAGCAGACGCGTCCGAGCGCTTCCGCCATCGCGAACACATCCGATCCCGCCTTGCCGACGTTGAGGAAAATCTCTCCCGGCGTTCCGTCGAGATCATTGATCGTGATGTACGCCATGCCGAGCGGCGTGTTCATCCGATATGTCGAGCCGCGCAGCACCGCCGGACGCCGCTTGTACTCGTGGTCAACGATGCGCCCGGATGGGACCGAGGTCGATGGGGCCGAGGTCGACGGGACCGATGTTGACGGGACCAACGCGGACGAGACAGGCGAGGACAGTACCGGTGGTTCGGCCGCGTCGCCGCGTGCCGCGCCCTGTCCGGCGTCCGCCTCGGCGGCTCCGCTGCCTGCAAATCCGCGTGCCGCGCCCTGTCCGGCGTCCGCCCCGGCGGCTGCGCTGCCTGCAAATCCGCGTGCCGCGCCCTGTCCGGCGTCCGCCCCAGCGGCTGCGCTGCCTGCAAATCCGCTTGCCGCGCCCTCCCCGGCGTCCGCCCCTGATACGGCGCCCTCGCCCGCCGCCCCTGCGCCTCCCCCTGCCTGCCCGGCGTCCGCCCCGGCCGCAGCTCCGTCTCCCTCAGCACCGCCGCCCTCAGCAGCGCGTGCCGCGCCTTGCCCTTCCTCGCCCTTTTTGCCCTCGGCCGCGCTCAGCACCTGCGTATCCCGGCTGCCGTCGCGGTAGATCGTCACGCCCTTGCAGCCGAGCTCGTACGCCAGCTCGTAGAGACGACGCGTGTCCTCGACGGTGAAGTCCGCCGGGCAGTTGGCCGTCTTGGAGATCGAGCTGTCCACCCAGCGCTGGATCGCCGCCTGCACGCGGATATGGTCCTCGGCGGACAGGTCCATCGCCGTGACGAACGGCTCCGGCAGCTCCTCGCCCGGATGGGCCTCCTTCCATTGCCGCGCGATCGGCACGAGCTGCCGGTCGAGACCGAGCCGGCTCTGGCGAACATACTCAAAGGCGAAATAGGGCTCGATGCCGGTCGACGTGCCGACCATCGTGCCGGTGCTGCCCGTCGGCGCCTGCGTCAGCACGGTGACGTTGCGCATGCCGCTGCGGCGGACAGCCTCCGCGACCTCAGGAAACCGCTCGGCCAGGCTCCGCATGAAGCCGCTTTTCAAATAGGGCTCCGCCTCGAACGCCGGGAACGGCCCCTTCTCCGCCGCCAACTCCGCCGAGGCGAGATAAGCCTCGCGCGCGATGAAGCTGTACAGCCGGTCGAGGAACGCGAGCGACTCCGGACTGCCGTAGCGGATGCCGAGCCGGATCAGTAGCTCCGCCAGTCCCATCGTGCCGAGGCCGATGCGGCGCTCCCGCTGCTGGTTGCGCTCGTTCGCCGCGAAATGGTAAGGCGTCGTGTCGATGACATTGTCCAGGAACCGCACCGACCCGCGCACGACCCGGGCCAGCTCCTCCCAGTCGACGTCCTGGCGGCTCTCGTCGTGGAATCGGGACAGGTTGATCGCCGACAGATTGCAGACGCCCCAAGGCGGCAGCGCCTGCTCGCCGCATGGATTGGTCGCGATGAGCGGATTGAAATACCAGCTGTTCGACATCTCATTGTAGCGCTCCATGAAGACGACGCCCGGCTCCGCCGACTTCCAGGCCGACTCCACGATCGCCGCCCACGCCTCGCGCGCCTTGACCGTCCGCCAAGCCGTCACCGCGCCTCCGAGCTCGCGCCATGCGGCCAGATCGCCGGTCCAATGCTCGTCATAGAGCGGATGCTTCGTGTCAGGGAAGGCCAGCTCCCAGTCGTCATCCTCCCGGACCGCCTGCATGAAGCGGTCGCTCACGCAGACCGACAGATTGGCGTTGGTCAGCTCGCCCCTCGTCTGCTTGACCGCGATGAAGTCGAGCAGGTCGGGATGCCAGTCGTTCAGCATGAGCATGAGCGCGCCGCGCCGGCTGCCTCCCTGCTCGATCAGTCCCGTCGTGTAGCTGAACAGCCCGCCCCAGCTGACCGAGCCGCTGGAGCTGCCGTTCACGCCCGCGACCGGCGCGCGCCGCGGACGCAGCGACGACAGGTTGATGCCGACGCCTCCGCCGCGCGACATGATCTCCGTCATCTCGCCGAGCGTCTGCATGATGCCGCCCCTGCTGTCGCGGGGAGACGGCAGCACATAGCAGTTGAACAGCGTCAGTTCCTCGCTCGTGCCCGCTCCGGCCGCGATGCGCCCGCCCGGCACGAGCTTCCAGTCGTCCAGCAGCGAGCGGAAGCGCTCCTTCCACAGCCGCCGGCTCTCCTCGTCCGGCTCGGCCGCCGCCATCGCGCGGGCGAGCCGGTCCCACATCTGCCCGGGCTCGCGCTCCTCCGCGAGCGTCAGACGGTCCGCCTCGGTCTCGACCAGCTCGCCGGAGCGCGTCCGCACCGTCGCCCGCGAGCCGGAGCGCGCGACGACCTCGCCGACCTCTTTAGCCGGGAAGGCCGGATCGTCCTTCGTCAGCACGAGCACAGTGTCGCCGGGCTTCGCCTCGCGCGGATCGGCCTTCTTCCAGGCATAGCGGTCCAAAAAGATTTTTTCGCTCAAGCCTTCCAAACGGGTCGCCGTCATCGCATGCACTCTCCTCGCTTCGCTGGTCTATCTCCCATATCTAGTGTCTACTCCATTATATCCTACGACATCTAGATCAACATGTGATAAATGTCCGATTCCGCCTCCCCTTATTGAACTCCCGGACGCTGGGCATACTGAATGGCATATGACAACGAGAGGGGCCGATAGAGATGACGCGAACCGTCAAAGAAGGCGGATCGGGACGGCTTCATCCGCTCGTCGACCTGAGGATGGACCGATCCTGGTTCGAGGAGCTGCAAGCCCGCGTGGACCGCAACGGCCCGTGGGACGATTGGACGCTGTACCAGCTGGCGATGGAGGCCGAGCAGTCCCGGCGCATCGAAAGCTTCGACGAGCTGCAATGCCTGCGCTTCCTGAACGGCCTCGAGCCGATGAAGCATCAGACCGAGACGGCCGTCAAGGTGCTGCACGACATGGGCGGACGGGCGATCCTGGCTGACGAGGTCGGCCTCGGCAAGACGATCGAAGCCGGGCTCGTGCTCAAGGAATACATGGTGCGGGGGCTCGTGCGCCGGGCGCTCATCCTCGTGCCGGCCTCGCTCGTGCTGCAATGGGTGCGGGAGCTGAATACGAAGTTCGGCATCACCGCCGTCGCCCAGAAGCGCGCGCATACGTGGAACTACGATGTCGTCGTCGCCTCGATCGACACCGCCAAGCGCGAGCCGCATCGCGACCTGCTGCTCGGCACCGACTACGACATGCTCATCATCGACGAGGCGCATAAGCTCAAGAACAAAAAGACGACCAACTACCAGTTCATCACCCAGCTGCGCAAAAAATATTGCCTGCTGCTCACCGCGACGCCGGTGCAGAACGATCTCGACGAGCTGTACAACCTCATCACGCTGCTCAAGCCGGGCCAGCTCGGCGGGCAGGGCGAGTTCGCCTCCAACTTCGTCGTCGGCAAGCGGATGCCGAAAAACGAGGATCAGCTGCAGGAGGCGCTCTCCTCGGTCATGATCCGCAACCGCCGCGGCGACGGCGACGTGCAGTTCACGAAGCGGATCGTGCGCAACGTGCCGCTGCGCCTGTCCAAGGAAGAGATGGACTTGTACGAGGCCGTCACCGCGTTTGTCAAGGAGCGCTACGAGGAAAGCGGCGGCAGCCTGACGAGCATGCTCTCGCTCGTGACGCTGCAGCGCGAGGTGTGCTCGAGCCGCGACTCCGTGTTCCTGACGCTCGTCAACCTGTTCAAGAAGACGGAGGAGGATTCGCCTGTCCGCGGCAAGATCTGGGAGCTGATCGAGGTCATCAAGCGGATCAAGGCCAATACGAAGGCGGAAAAAGCGATGGAGCTCGTGCGCGAGAGCGACGGCAAGGTCATCATCTTCACCGAATACCGCGCGACGCAGGAATACCTGCTGCAGTTTTTCCGAGGCTCGGACATTACCGCCGTGCCGTACCGGGGAGGCATGGGACGGGGCAAGAAGGACTGGATGATGGACCTGTTCCGCGGCCGCGCCCAGGTCATGATCGCGACCGAAGCCGGCGGCGAGGGCATCAACCTGCAGTTTTGCAGCCGCATCATCAACTTCGACCTGCCGTGGAATCCGATGCGCGTCGAGCAGCGGATCGGCCGCGTGCACCGGCTCGGCCAGACCGAGGACGTGCAGGTATACAACCTGTGCACGCTCGGCACGATCGAGGAGCATATCGTGAACCTGCTGCATGAAAAGATCGACATGTTCGAATCGGTCATCGGCGAGCTCGACCATATCCTCGAGCGGTTCGAGCAGGAGGAGTCGATGGAGCAGCGGCTCGCGCGCGTCATGCTGGAGGCGCCGGACGAGGAGGCGCTCGCCGAGGGCATCGACCATCTCGGCCGCTCGCTGCGCAGCCTCGCCGAGCAGCCGGCCGCCTCGCCGAAGGTCCGGCTCTCCGGCGCAGACGGCCGCAAGCTCTCCCGCGCCGAGCGCAAGCAGGCGCTGAACCGTCTGCTCGACGGCATATCCCAGCCCGTGGAGGTCGATGCGCCATGAACGACAAGCAAGTGCAGCGCTTCGTCGCCCGCTACGCCGAGGCGACCGGCTCCCGCATCGTCGAGAAGTCGCCGATGCATCTGACCGTCAAGCTCTCCCCCGCCGCCGACCGCGAGCTGACGAACCGCCCGTACTATTGGAGCTACGTCGACCGGGCGGGCGTCGAGCCCGAGACGATGACGTACCTGTTCGTCACCGACAGCAAGCGCTACGACGAGCAGCAGCTGCGCCAGGCCAAGGCCGAGGCGGAAGCCGCCGCCGAGCCCGGCTCGCTCGATCAGGCGGCGCAAAGCGCCCTCGCCCGCTCGATCGGCTTCGTGCACGGCTCGATCCAGGGCCGCACGCCGCGCGAGGACCTGTACTTCGGCTCGCGCAAGCTCGACCAGCTGTTCGCCGCCGCCCGCAGCGGCGGCAGCTATGTCTGCCTGTTCCAGGAGCCGGAGCGCCGCTCGCTCCATCCGTTCGAGTCGGTCGCCTACACGGCCTGGCTCGGCGTCAACCTGCGCGTCGAGTTCGCCTGCGACATGAAGCGCGAGGAGATCCACTCCTACGGCATCTCGCTGGCGACGGGCAACATCCAGGAAAACTTCCACGAGCGCTTGTCCGGCCTCAAGCTGACGCCGAAGCTGCCCGCCAACGTGCATGCCGCCCGCAACGGGCTCACGCATGCGCGGGCGATGTCGCTGATCGAGGGCCATCTGGAGCGGAAGCTGCGCGCCGCCGACTTCAGCTGGGCGGAAGGCGCGAGCCGCAGGCTCCAGGAGGAGCTGGACATCCTCGCCCACTACTACGACCGGCTGCTGGAGTCGGCCGAGGAGGAGCAGCGGGACGCGATCGCCGCCCAATTCGAGACGAGGCGCCAGGAAATCCGCTGGCAGTACGAGCCGCGGGTGACGGTATCCGCCATCAACGGCGGCCTGTTCCATCTCGAGGGGATCGAATGAGCGCCTTTTCGCCAGCATGTCCGTCCATCCGCCACAAATAGCCCCGGCGCAGGCGCGGCGGAGCTGACAGCAAGCAACAGCCTTCGCCCGCGATCCGCGGTAGACTGAAGCAGAATCGAATCGACAGGAGGCAATCGTAATGGCCCAATCCTCGCTGCGCGCCGCCGCGGCCGCCTTGCTCGCCTTGATGCTGGGCGCCCTGCCGGCCGCCGCTGCCGCCGCCGCGCCGCCGCTCTCTCTCGCCGTGTCCAAGGCGCCGTCCCGCTACGCGAGCTCGGACAAGGCTCCCGCCGAGGATGCCTTCCGCTCCCGCTTGCAGGCGCAAGCCGCGAGCTGGCGGGACGAGCTGGCGCGCCTGCCCGAATTCGCCGCTTGGAAATCGGCCGAGCTGCGCCTGGAGCCGCTCGGTCCCGGCACGCATGCCTGGCTTGCCGACGTATTCGCAGCGGACAGCGGCGAGCAAGCCGGGTACATGATTCTGAACGCCAAGGAAGACGGTAGCGTCGAGCTGGGCGAATACGGCGTCGGCGAAAGCCCGCTGTTCCGCGAATCGGCGCTTCGTCAGGGGCTGAAGAAGGAAGGAAAAAGCCTCGCGGACTTCACGGCGCGCAAGCGATATGCATCGCCTTTCGCCGCCGTCTGGAGGCTTCAGGACGGACAAGGCCGCGTCCGCTACGCCGATGCGGCGAGCGGCGAGCTGCTGCCGATCTCGGACGCCGATTGGAGCCGCTGGGCGAGCGACGCGGCGCGTTCGGCCTCCGGGCAAGCAGCCGCGCTCCATGCCGCGACAAGCCAAAAACCGGCTTCAGCAACGAAGCCGGTCCATTTGGCAAGCCATCGCCTGTTCGCCGGCGACGATCCGCTGCAGCGTCTCTCCTGGCTGCTGCAGCGGCCGCTGTCCGCGCCGACCGAGGCGCAGCTGCTGCAGCGGCTGCAAGCCGGAACCGCGCTCGATTACGCCGCAGAAGCGTACGGCGGCAAAGCGCTGTTCATCGGACAAGCCGCCGGGTTCCACCGCTGGAGCGGCGCGCCGGCGTTCGGCGCGTTCCGCATGGCGGGCTCGGCCGGCATCCGCTACTTGCCGCTGGTCGACGCTGCGGCGGCAGGCTCTTTTTATCCCGTCGGCGATGTTGCGACCGCTTAGCGCTTCAGCCCGCGCAGCCACATGCTGATGCCCATGCCCGACATGCCGAACCAGCGCGTCAGCCACGGCTCGCGGCTGCTCTTGCGCTCCCGCCGCTTCTGGCGGCGCACTTGGCTGGGCGTATCGACATAGCGGACGAACCGCTCCGTCATATCCTTGATCCATTCTTCCGAATCCATGCCTCATCCCTCCGTCGCTTCGTTCATGGAGATAGTATTTCCGCCGCCGGCTGCTCCTAAACGCGAATAGAGCCCGGCTTCGAGTGGAAAAGTATCCGTAAGCTTTCCATGAATGGAGGATCGAGGATGAAGCAGAAGAAGCTTCCCCGCTGCCGGGCGGCCGCGCTGACCGTCGCCCTGGCGCTGCTTGCGCCCATGTCCGCCTATGCCGCTCCGACGCTGGATCTCGCGCCGCCTCTTGAAGAAGCCGGCGGTCCCAGCTACAAAGGCGCGCTTCCGTATGCCGAGGTGCTGATCGACGCCGGCCACGGCGGCATCGACGGCGGCACCTTTTACGAGAAGGTGCTGGAAAAGGACACCAACCTGGCGGTCGCCAAAAAGCTACTCGTGCGGCTGCAGCAGCTCGGCGTCAGCGCCGTGCTGAACCGGGTCGACGACTACGCGCTCAGCGACGACAACCGCTGGCTGGGCAGCCGGTCGCGGCATCAGAAGGACCTGTCCCAGCGGACCGGCCTGACCGAAGAAATCCATACCGGCATGCTGGTCAGCCTGCATGTGAACTGGTCCAAGCGCGGCGCGGCCCGCGGTCCGGTCGTGCTGCATCAGAAAAACCGCGGCGAAAGCGTACTGCTCGCCCTCTGCGTGCAGGACGCGCTCAACCGCCAGCAGCTTACGGCGGAGCTGCCGCGCGCGGGCAGCCCGTTTTATCTGCTCAACACGGTCAAGCAGCCGGCCGTCATCGTCGAGATGGGCTTCATCAGCAACGGGGACGATCGGGCGATGCTGACCTCGATGGAGGGCCAGCAGAAAATCGCCGAAGCGATCGCCTCAGGCGTGCGGCAGTACAAGCTTCTCTTCCGCTGAGGCCGGCAGCAGCTCCGTCAACCGCACGAATCGGCTCTGCGGCATCGATGCGGCGGCGGAGCGCACGGCGGCGGAGGTGATGAGCCCCGGCACGCCGACGTGTCCGATCGTGATGCAGTCGTTTTTCTCGCGGGCGAGCTTCCGCAGCTTGACGATCTGACCGGAAACATGGCTCGCGGTATAGACGTCATCAAGGAAGATGTCGTTGCTCAGCACCGGCACGCCCAGCTCGGCGCCGACACGCGGGATGACGGTCTTGAACGTCGTCCGGCTATCCAGGAAAAACAATCCCTTCTCCTTGCAGACCGCGAGCACGACGCGCATGATGCGCTCGTCCGCGGTTATTTTGCTGCCCATATGGTTGTTCATGCCGACGGCATGGGGCACCTCGGCAATCGCCTTCTCCACCGCCTGCCTCACCTCGGCATCGCTCATCGAGGCGCGGATCGCGCCGGGTCCGAGCCACTCCGGCTTGCCCTGGTTCGGCTCCATCGGCATATGCACGATGACGTCCAGGCCGAGCTTATGCGCCTGCTCGGCATCCTGGCGCGAAGTCGGCATGAACGGCATGACGGCGGCCGTCACCGGCACCGGCAGCTTGAACATCTCCTCGGTTCCCTTCATCTTGTTGCCGAAGTCGTCGATGACGACGGCGACGCGGCTTTGCGCCGCGGCTTGCTGTCCGCCCCGCTGCTGCTGCGCTTGCGGCGCGGACGCTCCGGCCCAGGAAGGCAGCAGCAGCAGCGCGGCGAGCGCGATCACGGAGCTTTTTCGGAATGTGGTCATGGCAAGAATCCCCTTTCTATTCGGGCTTTCCTGTTCATTTTGCATCCGAATGGAGACGCTTATGCCGGCGAGCGTAAAGGCAAATTGAGGCTCTTGCTTGCGCAGCACGCAAAAATGGCTTCCCGTTGCCGAAGCAGCGGGAAGCCATAGTCGAACGAATGCTTATCTCATCGGGGCAAAGCCGCTGACCTCGGACAAGATCTCCTCGGTCCGCTGGAGCACATCGTCGGTCAGGACGAGATCGAGCGCCTTGATGTTTTCTTCCAGCTGCGAAGGACGGCTGGAGCCGTTGATGGCCGAGCTTACGTTCGGCTGGCGCAATACCCACGCCAAGGAGAATTGGGACAGGCTCGCTCCCAGCTCCGACGCCAGAGCTTCCAGCTTGGCCGTGCAAGCGAGCACGTCTTCACGCAGGTAGCTGTTGATGACGCCGTTCGTCTGGTTGTTGGCCGCGCGGCTGTTTTGCGGAATGCCTTGGCCCGGTTTATATTTGCCGGTCAGGACGCCTTGAGCGAGCGGCGAGAAGACCACTTGGCCCAAGCCTGCCTCCTCGCATTGCTGGATGACGCCTTCTTTTTCGATATAGCGCTCGAAGAGGTTGTAGATCGGCTGGTTGGAAATCAAAGGACGCAGATTGAGCTGCTTTCCGATCGCAGCGGCGCTCTTGATTTGCTCGGCGGACCACTCGCTGACGCCCGCGTACAAAATTTTGCCTTGAGCCGTCAGATCGTCCAGCGCCCGCAGCGTCTCTTCGATCGGAGTTGTGTCATCGAAGCGATGGCACTGGTACAGATCGATGTAATCGGTGTTCAGCCGCTTCAAGCTCGCCTCGCATTGCTCCATGATATGCTTGCGGGACAGGCCGCGCTCGTTGGGGCCTCGGCCCTGCGGGAAGAACACCTTCGTCGCGAGCACATAGGTGCTGCGGCGATAGGCTTTCAAAGCCCGGCCCAGCACTTCCTCCGCGCCCTCATAGGAATTGGACGTATCGAAAAAGTTGATGCCTAGCTCGTAGGCTTTATCAATGCACGCCTTGGCGGTTTCCTCGGCCGTAACCGATCCGTATGTCAGCCAGCTTCCAAGACCGATCTCGCTTACCTTGAGGCCGCTTTTGCCGATTGCTCTGTATTTCATTGCCTTCACTCCTCCTAGTTGGGTTGTTCTTTACGAGCATAAAGGCTAAAGTTAACTTCAGGTCAAGCGTTTGATTGACCCACCTTGCCAAAGGAGAAGATCTGCATGGACTATACGATCAAGCAAGTCTCGGAACGCCTCGGCCTGCCCGTCTCTACTCTTCGCTACTATGACAAAGAAGGCTTGATGCCGCTGCTGAAAAGGACGGATTACGGAACTCGCCAATATTCCGAGACGGACATCTGCTGGCTGGAGCTCGTCTGCTGCCTCAAAAACAACGGCATGCCTTTGAATGAGATCAAGGACTTCATGGGCTTGTGCCTGGAGGGGGCGTCGACCTGCGAGCAAAGGAAAATCATGCTGGAGAAGCACAAAGAGCATGTCCTGCAGCAGATCGATTCCTTGACCCGCAGTCTTGACATGATCAACTATAAATTGGATCATTATGATGAAATCGGCATCTTCCACATCGATGCCCCGGTCCATTCCTAACTTTCTTTCAGGAGGTTCTCCATGCCGAAGCCGATTTGTTATGCCGAAGTCTCCCTGCATCCTCTCGCATGGGAGCAATTGAAAGCGCATTACGAAATCACGAGCGACGACAGCCGCTTGCCGGAGGCGTCCGCCGCGCTGGTGTATTCGGTGCCCGATCATTGGGCGTTCAGCGAATCGACGAGCAGGCTCAAGGCTGTCGCTTGCCACTCCTGCAGCAGCTCGGCCGCCGCTTGGATGAAGGAGCAAGGAATTGCTCTGACGCTGGCACACAGCTTGTGGCGCACCGTAGCGGAGCATACGCTGGCCTTGATGATGGCCGCGGCACGAAATATCGTGCCGGCGGACCGGGCCGTGCGCAACGGCGAATGGAGCGGTCAAGACTTGAAAATCCCTTACTCGGGATGGGATTTCCAGCAAAAAACCATCGGGATTTGGGGCATGGGCAAGATCGGCATCGAATTGGCCGGATTGATATCCGGCTTCGGCATGAACAGGCTGTACAACGATTGCCGCCGCCTCCCGGCGGAGCAGGAGCAAAGGCTGGGCATCGCTTATGCCTCCGTCGAGGACATGCTCGCGCAGGCGGATTATTTCTGCATCCTCCTGCCGCTGAACGAGCAGACTCGTGGCGCATTAGGGAAAGAGCAATTTGCGCGCATGAAAAAAGGCTGCATCCTGATCAATACCGCAAGAGCCGGCATCATCGAGGAGCAGGCTTTTCAAGAAGCGCTGGAAAACGGCACGATCGGCGCCGCCGGTCTCGATGTCTTTTGGCGGGAAAACGATGTGCAGCCCGCCTATCTGGCGGAAAGAACCAATGTCGTGCTGACCCCTCATCTAGGAGGATCCACCTATGAATGCGACATGGTTCTGGTGAATGCCGTGCTAGAGCGGAAGTAGCGGGTCGGAGACGATGAAGCGCGACCGCTCGTCCGCGTCAATCGCCGCCTTGACCGAGGCCAGGATGTCCTCGCCTGTCAGGATCGAGTCTCCGCCCTCGAGGCGCTTCAGAAAATCTGCCGTGATGGACGGCGGAGAATCCAGCCGCGCTTGGACGAAGGGCTCTGTATGCGTCGCCGTCAGCAGCAGCGGCTCCGCCTGCGCGCCAATCGCCAGCGGATCTCCCGCCAGCCGGCATTCGGCCGAGCCGCGCGTGCCCGCGACGAATATCCTTCCGTCCCCCCACGTCCAGCTCTGCCTGGGCGTATGCCAATCGGCATACAATTGAGCGACCAGGCCATTGTCCATGAGGACCTGCAAGGAGGCCGCGTCATAAAAATCCGGATGCTCCGGAAGGATGCGCTTGACCGCAACCCCTTCCGCATGGCGGATCTCGCTGCCCGTCAGCCAGCGGAGCAGATCAAAATCGTGGATGAGAAGATCCACGATGATGCCGCCGCTCTGCGTTTTGGAAAAAAACCACGGGGGGCGGCTCTCCGGGCTCAACCGATGCGGCTTGCGGATTCCGATCGACACCAATTGCCCTAGATCCCCTCGATCGATGAGCTGCTTCAGGGCATGGATGGCCGGCTGGAATCGTTCCGTGAGCAGCATGCCGACTTGAATGACTCCCCGGTCCATGACCGCCTTCAAGCGTCGATACCCTTCTCGATCCGTCACCGCAGGCTTGTCGACCATGACAGGCTTGCCGTGACGCTCGCATGTCTCGATCACTTCGATTTTTTCGTTGTGGATCGCCGAAGTGCCGATCAGCTTCACCTCCTCCGCCAGCAGCCTGTCGCATTCGCTCAGCAGAGGCACTTGATGCTGGGCGGCCAGCTGCGATGCGAGCGCGGTATGGCGGGGGTCATAGATGCCGGCGCAGACATGGCCCAGTGCCAGCATTTCCTCAAGAAAAACTCCGATATGCGCATGCTCGCAGCCGAGAATGCCGAACGTCATCGTTTTCATGTCGAACTTAAACCTCCTTGACGGCTGCGGCTTGGTCAGAGAGAGAACCGCTTCTGCTCGCGATAAGCTCGCGCGAATGCGGCGCCGTCGTAGCCGCTCGCATCCGGCGTCAGGCTCGGCAGCTCCACCGGTTGTCCGCCTCGCTCCTTGGACAATCGGGCCGCGATCGCGGCCAGCTCGGTCTCGATCACGGCCTCGAGCTGGACCGGCGCCGGGGCCTCGCCGCTAAAATACGGCATGACGGCCTCGAGCAAGGACCGATACAGTCGGCTGCTGTCAGCCGTGATGAATTCCACTCCGGACTGCGTAATCATCGTGGCGTAGAACGGATGGCTGCTCTCCGTCGCGCCTACGCTGACGATCCCCCGGCGCCCGTCCGACCAGGACAGCTCATATTGATCCTGTCCCGAATGCCCCAGATGGCGCACGCTGCGAATGCCCGGCCCCAGAAGCCCGTGCAGCAGCGTAAAGGCATGAATGCCATAGTAATACTCGTCGTTGGCACAGCCGGAAAGAGCGTAGATGAACGAATGCGGAGCCGCGGCTTGCCGCCTCAATGCCTGCACTTCTGGCGCATAACGCAAAGCGGAGCCGCCCGTGACGACCGCCCCCCGGCTTGCCCATTCTTTGATTTGCAGCAGGTCGCGGACATTGCCCGCTAGCGGCTTGTCGATAAAAACAGCTTTGCGGGCGTGGACAAAAGGCAGCGCCCTCGCGACATGAACATCCCAGTTGCAGCTATGAATAAAGGCCATATCGACTTGTTCGGCCATTTCCTCCACGGACGCATAGACCCGCTCGATGCCGTGATCGGACGCGAATGTTTCTGCATAGCCGGCTGGATTCACCTCTCCATGGTCGCATACGCCGACGACCTCGTGACCGAGGGATCGCAGGATGGGGATGAAGCTTTCGGGGTGAGACGTATCGGGATCCACCAGTCCGATTCGCAAGGCTTTCATGACGCAACGCCCCTTTTCTGCGCTACTCGGCGCGCCGACCTGCGGATACCCGCTCCAAATAATCGTCCAAGCGTTCGATTTGGAATTCCTGGATGATGTCTTCTATCGTGCATTCATCCGTCTCGCAGGAGATCAGAACGGAGCCCAAATGCCCGGGATCCGCGATGGCCACTTTTGATCCGTATTTGGATTTGAGCTGCCGCAAACGCTCCATATTGTAATCGAGATGCACGACCGCGCAATCCAGATTGACGGATGTCGTCGCGAAGTCGAAATAGCTGGTGCTGGATGCCAGCACCTCGCCGACCGGGGACAGCACCGCGCTTGGCAGGCCGCCTCCGATGGCGCCGACAAAATGCGATCGGCAGGAATAAGCCCAGTAAGGCTGCATGATTCCGCCATGATACAGAGAGGAAAAAAGGATCAAATCGGGCTTTGACTGGACGTATTGCAATCGCAGCCGGTCAAAGTTCAAATCAAAACAAATCGCGCATGCGACCCATCCGAAATCGCATGCGATGATCGGCGCCTCGGTGCCGCAAACGACGCCATAATCCTCGATTTCTCCCAACGTCAGATGGTTTTTCGCATACTCGCCGATCGGTTCGCCGTTTCGATCCAGCACGACGATTGAGTTTCGCCAGGTCCGATCCTCCTGCAGCCTCAAGGTCGGATACGCGATATAGCAGCCGTTCTCGCTCGCCATTTCGGAGAAGAGACGCTGAATTTTATCTCCGCGAACGCGGCAGTATTCATGCGTTTTGGCCGGCGACAAGAAAACATTGGACGGAATGTCGCAAAATTCAGGCAAAACGATTAGATCAGGCTGATCGGGAAGCACCTGGCTCAGCTTCTGTTGCAGGTGCTTCATCATGCGATCGACCATTTCCTCCGTCGCCAGCTGCTCCTCTACGTTGAACTCACGATTGCCGATCGTGCTGATTTTGACGTAATTGCTCATGGCTCAAGGCTCCCTTCGCGCCCGGACGGCATGCGGAAGATCCGATCAGCTCAGGACGGGTTGATCTCTTTGAATGAGAGACCGTATCGGCTCGGGCTTGCCGCTCTTCACGGATTTTATCGCCTGCAGCATCATCAACGTCGCGTACAGGCCGTCCATATGGTTGATCGGCGGCTCCGCATTCTGTCTCAAACTTTCGATGAACGCTTTATTCTCTTCGAGAATGCCGGTTTCCTTGCCGCGATACAAGATCGTTTCCTTGCCTTCTTCGCTGTAGATCAACGTCGTCAAGCGATCGGACAGCGTAACGGTCTTGTTCTCGGCGAACAGCTGCATGAAAAACTTGCTGGTGAAGGGCGGACATTTGCAATCGCCCTGAATCAAATTGCCGACGACATTGTCGTCGAAGCGGAAAATGGCGGCTATATTGTCCACTTGGGCATTTTGCTGGTAATAATTCGCCCCGGCCGCGTAGACATCGATCGGGTCCTTGCCGACCATGAACCTCATGATGTCGGCCGAGTGGCAGCCTTGCGACAGCACATTGCCGCCCCCGAACGTCGGATCGTTGGCCCATATGCCTGCCGGCCACTTGTCGTCCATCATCTGCATGCTGACCAGCAGCGGCTCCGGAATCAGTTCCTTCGCTTTCAACAGCATATCGTAATAGCGCATCTTGAACGCCGTCATCACCTTTTTGCCGCTTCGTTTGACGGCTTCGTCGATGCGCAAGCAGTCTTCCACATTCATGGCGAGCGGTTTTTCCACCATCACATGCTTGCCCGCTTCCAACGCCCGGATGCAATAATCGGCGTGCGTATTGTGCATGGTGGAGATATAAATCGCGTCGATCGTCTCGTCGGCGTACAGCCTTTCCGCATCGTCGGTCGCATAGTCCCCGCCGAACTCCTCCAGCAACTTCTGAGCGTTGCCCACATGCACATCGCAAAATGCAACCATATCCATACCGTCCAGCTGGCGGATGCATTCGGTATGAATCCTCCCGTTTTGTCCGCAGCCGATGAGTCCGGCTCTAAAAGTTCGCACCGTTTATCTCTCCCATTTTCAGAGCATGTATGATTCCGCAGTTGTCCGACCGTCTGATCCTCGGATAGGATCAGACGCTCCGAAGGAGGGCCTGCCAGGAATGATGGCTGCGGGCGTTCAACGGATCGCGCTCCCACTCGCTCGCTTCCATTCCTGCAGCCGACTCCAGGCAATGGCTCGCTGAAGCAAAAATCGTCCCCCGCAGCCCATTGTCGACGAGCTCCAGCTCGATATCCACCGGCGAGCTGAAGACAGCCGCGCGTTCTCCCATTCGCAGCTCTCGCAAGCCGAGCGCCGTCAATCGCCGATGCGCCGGGTCCGATAGGACCGCTTCGGCGTCGATCTCGCAGCCTTGCAGCCGGATGGACGTCGCTTTCTTCCCGAACTGCAGCTCTGCCCCGCCTTCAAATGAAATGACGCCTTCCTGCATCGAGACCTCACCGGCGGTCGCGGTGACGGCAAAGAGGAACGCTCCTTGCTTGACCTGCGACGGATAGGCAAGACGCCAGCGCTTGTATCGCGGAAAGCGCCCGTGCTTGATATCCTGCTCGCCGGCGTTGCCGTTCAAGCCGTAGATATAGGTCGGATGCCATGCCGGCTCCTCGATGTTGACTTGCCGGTCGTCCGGTCCATCCAAAATGCTGACGAACACTTCGCCCTTTTCTTCGTCGCTCAAGCCTTTGTCGCCATCCTTGATGCCTGCGATGAGGTTGGCCTGGCCGCCTGTAAGCCGATACTGGCCCGCTCCGAGATCCGTTGCGGCGCCCGAGCAATGCAAATGCGTCGCGAAATGGAGGGGGCGGCGGCCCTCGAACGAATCGGACAGGACGATGGCGCCGGTGCGCTGATCCACGACGATGATCCGCTCGGCTTGCTTCACCTCATGCCGGGGATGAAGCTCGTTCGTGATGACGGCATGCGCGTAGATGAATCGTTCGCCGATCAGGCAGCGGCGAATATACGAGCTTTTTTCCGGTCCGACATTTCCGTTCAAGTATTGCCCTTGCGTGTAGCAGCCCCCGTCGTCAAAGCACATGGAATTGCAGAGGGAGCTGTCTATGCCGTAGGTTCCGATGTCGATCAAAACGGGAGAACCGTCCGCGCTGAGCTGAATGCCGCCCATGGCCGGCGGGAACTCGCGGTTATGCGTCTGGATGTTGAAGCTGACGGAGCGGCCCGCTTTAAGCCCGGCGGTGAACGCCCCGGCGATCCGTCCGCCGGACGCAAACGTAATCATGCCGATATCCTTCGCAAAGAAGGGCCGCTCCGGATACGGCGCAGCCGCGCCTTGCCCCTGCGGAGCGAACAAGAAGTCGAATAATCCAAGCTCGACGTCTCCCGCCGTTTTTCGCTCTTGATCCACGAAGGTTCGATAGATGGAATCGATGCCCGGCGTCGGATGGAACCGGGTCAAAAAAGCCGTCAGGTAGCGATGCTCCCGCGTACGCAGTCCCCGCTGCAATTCCTGGCTGTTCGGCGCGTTGAAGCACGCCAGCATCGCGTGGCCGAGCCGGTCCAGAAAAGGACTCTCGTCCAGCTCGGGACGCTGTCCGCCAAACGTATGCGCCGCCGCCAGATAACGAATCAGATGAAAGGGGAAGTAGGTGACCCATACGTTTTTGCCGTCCTGCGGGAACAAGCGAAGGCTTTCGGCAAACAGCCCGTGAAAAAACGGAAGGGCTTTGCGTGCCGCCTCGAGATCGTCATAAAACGCCATGCAGGCGATCGCCGTTCCGTTCCATGTGCCGAGCGAATGAGGCTCCGGCGTCGGGCAGCCCATATACGCCCGCTGCAGAACGGTAAAGTCATACAATTTCCGGATGTACGTTCCGACCTTTTCCTTCATGCGCGTCTGCTCGGCCGCATCGAACAAATCGGAGCACCAATCCCAGGCAAGCCCGATCGCATACAGCTTCAGGGCGATGCCGCGATCGTTCTCTCCGCCCATGACGAGCGGGTCCGCTTTCCCCGACCAGGTCGCCAGCCGGCATAATTCATCGACTTTCGATTTTACGGACGCGCCGATCTCCCGATCCCTCGTCACCAGGTACGCCAGGCAGACGAGATCGAACTCGACGCTGCCCGGCGGGCCGCTTTTGATGCGCTCGACGATCGCCTGGAAGGCGGGATCTCCGGCCAACCGGCGGCGCAGCGGCTCCGCCTCATCCGCGTTCAGATAGACTCGCGGATGCCCTTTGCCTATCGGCGCCAGCTCGTGCAGCTTGCGGTCGTCGGTTTTGATTTCGATGAACTTGATCCGCTGCCAGTCGATCCGGCTGCGATCGCGTTCGACGAACTCCAGCCTCAATTCGGTTTCGTCGGCGTCGGCTTCGAAGCCAAAATCGGCATTCAGCCGGCTCGCTTCGATATCCTCCGGCCCGGGCATGTCAAACCACATTCCGCCCAGCAGTCTGCCGTTCACATACGTTCTGGCCATCGGCATGGCCATGACGCCGCTCAGATGATCGAAATCCCAAGGCCCGACGGGCTCAAGCGCCCCATCCGGCACCCGCACCATCGGAATCATCGCCGTATTCATGTCAAAGGCGCCGTCCAGCGTCTGCAGCCGGCAGCGATAGAGGCCCGGCGGCAATGACACTGTTAGGACGAGCCGATCGGCGTCCGCTTCGATATCCGTGATCCGGCCGGTCACGTCGCGCCATTCCGTCCCGTTGAACCGGTTCGGCGACGGCTGCAAATATGCGATCAAGTCGCGGTTAAGCACGCTGAGTCCCCCTTACCGCTGATGTAAGACAACTACTTCCTGCCCGCTGCGATGCGAGGCATAGATCGCTTGCACCGCAGCAACGACGCTGCGGCTGTATTCTCCGGAGCATTCGGGATTGACGTCCGTGCGGATGCTGCTGAGCAAGTCGCGGTATTGCAGGACGAACGGAGGGGCTTCCTGCGACGCCTCTACCGACCGATATTCGCCGGATTGGCCGATCCAAAGCCCAGCTCCGGTGCTCAGCTTCAGCATGCCTTCCGTAAACACAAATTCCGTTTCGTCCCTGTTCACGCCGCCGTATCCGCTTTGGCTGATCGTACACGGCACGCCTCGGTCCGTTTGGACCCATGCCGTCACGCTGCCTTCAATGTCTCCCTTGGCGCCGTAATGGCTGACCGAGGCTTTGACCTGCACGATTCTGCTGTCCGTCAGCCATTGAATTTTATCGATGGAATGCGATCCAAGGTTCATCGCAATTCCGCCGCCCGATTTTGCGCTCTCGAAAAACCAGGCCGGCCGGTTCGGGGAATAATAATCGACATGCCGCACATCGTTGATCATGACCAGCTTGCCGAGCCGACCGCTTTGAATGATTTCCTTGGCGATCCGATTTTCGGCAAAATAATGCTGGGTGTGGCCGACCATGAGCTTGATCCGGCTTTCGCCTACCGTCTTTATGATTTCATCGCATGCCTCGACGTCGATGGCCATCGGTTTTTCCAGCAAAATATGGCAGCCGCTGCGCGCGCACCAGATCGCGCACTCTTTATGCAAATGATGCGGCAGCGTAATGACCACGATATCCGGCCGCTCGATCTCGACCATGCGCCGATAATCGGCATACGCTCGAACAGGATGCTGAGCGGATGCCTTGCGGGCCCGCTCCTCGTCGATGTCGGCGATCGCAACCGCCTCGATCTCGTTCATTTCCGCCAGAGCCTGCAGATGCAAGGAGCTGATGGCTCCAGCTCCGATTATGGCCGCCTTGAACATCGTTCACCTCCAAATATGACGTCGCGATTCCCGTTGCGAGCAGCGAATGCAGGGTCATCGGCCTTAAGGACATGGACATCGGCCATGGCCGAGCTCGCCCTCACTCCTCGCGATCGCCGATCGCGGAAGGCCATTCTCCCCATGCGACCGTCAGATCCTCCCAAGGGAAAAAGGACGGAATCGAGGCGAAGGGTTCATTCAAAAATGGCAGCTCCTCGCTTGTCACGCCGTCAATGGCCGCTATCGGCTGCTCGATTCGAGCGCCGTTGATCGTCGCATACCGCGTCGCCATCGCTCCCGGACTCCAGGAGGTTTCAAGCTCAAGCGGCGGCCTGGCTTTGCCGGCAGGGCGTCTGTACCGCACCCGGCGCGTAGTCCAGTAATAGTCGGTAAACTGAGCGGATTCAAACTCCTCCGCGAACTCGGCCAGAGAGGCGTACTCCGAAACGCTCGCATGCTCGGCTACGAATCCGCCGAAAAGGAATCGAAGCTCGTCTCGGGCAAAGCTTCGCTCCTCCCCTTCATACAGGCTGGAGCAGATGAAATTATAGTTCCCCTTTGATTCCAGGCGGATCGAAACCGGCCTCTGGCTTGGCGTGTAGACCATGGGACGGAAGGCCGACAGCAGCTTCCCGGTGCGGCAGACGATCCATTCTCCGTGCTGCACCTCTCCGGACCAGTCCTTCCGCGGAATGCCTCCGACGATCAGCTCCTCTACGTCTCCTCCGTGCGTCGACAAGATGATCTGCTCGCGGATGGCCGACAACGGCTTGCGGGCCGCCGCCTCGTCGAAAGACGGATGCGGATGCGTGAGCACCAAAGCCGTAGATCCGGACTGGATCGTAAACGTGTTGGCCCAGGAGGAGAGGATGTCGGCTTCTCCGACATTGGCATATTCCCGATCGCCGTCTCTTGCCCGGACTTTCGTTCCCGGCACGTCGCCGTTGACCGCCAGCTTCGTGAAGATCGTTCCGATATCCCGATAGGACTCAACCTGATCCTGCCGCTTGTAGGTGACGAAGTAGCTGTTGTTCTGATCCATGCTGCCGAACGGCGCGCTGGACGTTCCGAGCGCGAAGTCGCGGTGCAGCACCGTTTCGATCCGGCTTGTTCTTGCCAGGAAGTCCGTGCCTTCGCCGGCTCCCAATTCGCAGGAGGCGACCGCTCGGAACGGAAACGGCTTGGCGTCGAACAGCCGCAAGGCCGTGTCGGGGATATCGTAGTGTCCGCCGGCGAACCAGCAGAATTGCGCGACATTGAACGGAACGTCTCCCATATGGTGAAGGACAAGGTCGTCGGGCTTGTCGAACAGCAGCATCGGAGACGGGTGGACCCGGTCGCCCAGACAGAACCAAAGCAGGCTGGAGATGCAGCTGGCATGCGCGGCCGTGTCCACGGTGTAGGCGCGCGAATACGGTCCCGCGAGCACGCCCATTTCCGGGTGGAACCGGGCGGCCAGATCGATCCAAAGGCGCTGCTCGATCCCGGACGCCAGAAGGCGCGCTTCCTCGTTTTGCGCCTGAGCGGCGATCTCCCCCATGGCGCGGATCGTCAAGCCCGAATACGTCGGCGAGTTGAACTCGCTGTTGATGCCGTTCCGGACCAGCATCGCCCTGAATTGCCTTAGATTCCAAAGTCCATAGTCGACCGCTTCCTCGCAGCCGAGCATTTCCCCGCCGAGAATCAGCCCTGCCGTCGCCTTGGCAGGCATGTTGTCGTTGTAGCCGTGGAATTGAAAGTCCGGCTGCCGGTTGCCCGGCTTGAACGAAAACCCGTCTCGCACGAGACGCTCGAGCTCTTGCCGGACGGCTGCCGACATTTTGTCGCGATGAGCGACTAACAGGCTGGCGGCTATATTGGTATTGAAAATGTTAAACCGGATCGCCCCGTACTTTTCCGTCTCGCCTTTTGCGACGATGGCATCCGCCCATTCGGCTTCTCCCGCTGCGTACATGGCGCCGGCCAGCCAGTACCGTTCCCTTGTGTGGGGCGGCGTGGTGTCGGCCAGCCATTCGCCTTCGCGGTCATACCATTGTCCGGCGGCATCGACCGCCCTCGCCATGAACCGTTGCGTTCGTTCGCGGAAGCCCTGTCCGTTTCCGCTATTGGAACGCTGCTCTGCTTGATTTTCGACCATCGGGATTCCTCCTGACCGCTTACCCCTTTACGGAGCCGAGCGTAGCCCCTTCCATAATCCATCTTTGGAAAAACATAAAGACCAATACGGAAGGAATCATCGTGATGATGACGCCGGCGAACAATGTCACCCAATCGTTGGTGTACTGCATCAGCATGTTGGCATGGTAAATATTGACGCCGATCGTATATTTGCTCGAGTCGCTTAAATAAATGAAAGGCTCCAGGAAGGAATTGTACAGGCCGATGAATTTGAAGATCGCTACCGTGACGATCCCCGGCATGGAGAGCGGCACGATGATGCGGATGAACATTTTAAATATCGACGCGCCGTCGATCGTCCCGCTCTCCTCCAGCTCGCGCGGCAGCGACCGCATGAACCCGCCCAGCAGCATGAGGAAAAAGACGCTTTCCCCCAGGCAGTTCAGCAGAATGAGGCCGGTAAGGCTGTTGGTCAGATGCAGATCGCGCATGAGGATATACTGCGGGATCAGCGCATTGATGCCCGGCAGGAACAGCGAGAGCATGATCATGCCCCAGATGAATTTCCTGCCTTTAAATTCAATGCGGGTGAGCGCGTAGGCGTTCAGAGCGGTCAGGAACGTGCCGATCACGAGGCTCGCCCCGACGTAATACAGCGTATTGAGCATCGCGGTCAGGAGATTGTAGTTGAGCCAAGCCTTCTTGTAGTTCATCCATTGGGGATGATCCGGCAACGTCCACACATTTTGGAAAAACTCCGGATTCGTCTTCAGCGATTCATAGAGAACCCATACGATCGGAAAAAGAATGGTTAACGACCAGGCGATGAGTACAAGCCACCAAATCAGGTCGATATAACTGCGCCGCTCCTTCATGGTTCACCACCTTTAATATTCGTAACCGCGGTCTGGCAAAAGCTTGTCGACCAGCAGCTTGGCTCCGACAAGAATGACGAACAAGAACATCCCGATCGCCGAAGCGTAGCCGTAGTTCTGGACTTGCTCCCCGAAGGCCATGTTGAACATATAGAGGCCGATGACGTCGGTAGAGCCTGCCGGACCGCCGCGCGTGAGGATGAGGATCAGATCGAGGCTCTTCAGCGTGCCGAGCACGAGGAAGATGGCGCTCACCCGGATCAAAGGCGTAATGAGCGGGATCGTAATGCGGAACAGCCGCGTCATATGCCCCGCCCCCTCCAAAATGGCGGCTTCGTATAAACTCTTGGGAATCGTAGTCATGGCATTCATGAAAATGACGATGTACAATCCGACGCCCGCCCATACGTACGGAGGCAGCACCGCATACATGGCCGTCCGGGTGTCCCCGAGCCAATAAAAGCCGTCCATGTCGATGCCGAACACCTTCAGCAGCGCGTTCAGCAGGCCGAAGCTGCCATCGTAGATGAACGCCCACAGCAAGGAGACGACTACGGTAGACAAGACGTTGGGGAAGAAAAAGAGCACCTTGTAAAACGACGTGCCCTTGTAGCCTTTGTTGGTCAGAAGGTAGGAAAGCACCAAGGAAATCAAAATGACGCAAACCGGCACGGTGGCCATATAGAATAAATTGTGGCCGAGCGCTCGCCATACATAACGATCGTTGAAAAGGCGGACGTAGTTTTCAAAATAAATGAACTTCGGCTCCGTAATGCCGTTCCAATCCAGCAGCGAGTAGTAGATCGACAGTAGATTGGGATAAAGCGCAAACAGCAGGTAACCGCCAAAGGTCGGCACGATGGCAAAGGTGAGGAAGATCCACTTTTGAACATTCGCCCTTTGCAGCAGGCTGCTTCGCTTCGGTCTAGTCAGGTCGCGATCTGTTCGAAGTGTAGCCAAGGTTCAGCGCTCCTTTCTTGAGGTCAGCCGATAAGAAAGGAGGGGGCCTCCCCCCTCCTTGGCGGATTTACTTGCCCTGTGCGTCGATCGCTTTCTTGAGGTAGTTTTCCGCTTCCTGAAGCTTCGGCTGCGGATCCTGTTTTCCGGTCGCGATCTGTGTAATCGATTCGGACATGACCTTGTTCGCCTGCTCGAATGCGGGGTCCGTCAACGTAACGTCTGCGGAGCCCGAATCCATTTTTACTTTATTGTCCTTCATATAAGCCAGGAATGCGCTAGGCAAGCTCTGGAGCTTCTCCAAGCGGGACGCGTCGTCGGCAAAGTCCGCTCTCAGAGGAATCATGCCGCCCTTTTCCGCGATCTGCAGTTGATTGTCCAGGTTCCACAGCCAGACGATGAATTCCTTGGACCAGTTCTTGTTCAGCTAAGGCTTGGCCGCCCAGATCAGGAAGCCCGAGCCCGGTGTGAACGTAATCCATTTCGTATTGTCAGGCTTCTCGGCCATTGGAACCGTCATGTAGCCCCATTTGAAGCCTTCCGGCGTCGACTGCTTCATTTCGTTCTCGACCCAGGTGCCCGTCGCCACCATCGCCGCTTTGCCTTGTACGACCTGCATTTGAGATTGCGTATGATTCAATGCGGCAAGGCCGCTCGGGAAGTAGCCCTTCTTGCCCATATCATAGATCCGGTTCCAGCGCTCGACGTTTTCGGCAGCGAGGAAGTAAGGCTGATTGAACTTGTGGTAATCCTCATACACCTTATCCAGCGTGCCGTTCTCCTCCGCCAGCTCGTATACCTTGGGCGGGCCGAACGCGTTGGTGATATAATCCGGATACACGCCGGGGAACGTAATCGGATATAAGCCGGCCGCTTTAATATCCTCGCAAAGCTTCAAAAACTCGCTCCACGTTTTCGGGTTCTCGTTCCAGCCGTTTTGCTCGAACAAAGATTTGTTGTACATCAGACCGGATCCGCTTGCCGAGATCGGGAAGGCGTACGTATTTCCCTTCGTGCGCGGAGACGACTCAAAGCTGCCTTCGAAGGAAACCTCTTTCAGCGTCTTACCGCTTCCGTCATACGCTTTTCGGTCCCACAGGTCTTCCTGCGATTCAAGCTTGCCCGCTTCGACGTAGCTCGCGATGCCTCCCGGTATGCTTCCCGAGAACAGATCGAACATGTCCTTGTCGTCATTCGCCGCGATTTTCGTTTGCGTGACCTGCGAGATCGTAGGGGAGTACGTGACGTCGAACGAGACGTTGGGGAATTTCTGCTTGAAGGATTCGAGAGCGTAGTCGAACCATTCGCGGCCCATTCCGCCTTCAAAAAAACCGACCTTCAGCGTTACTTTTTCGTCCTTCGGCAGCCCGTTCTCCGAATAGACCTGGGCGCCCGCGTCCGTCTCGCCGGCCGAGGCATTGACCGGTGCGGGAGAATTGGCGGCATTGTTCGAGGAATTGCTGCTGCAAGCGGTAAGTGAAGTAAGAACAACGAGCGATGCAAGTGATACTGAAGTCGCTTTCAAAACCTTTTTCATGTAGACCCTCCTTGGAAGTTAGAAGTCATGGTTTTGCTGAATTAGCCTTCGTATAAATGCTTGTTCTTACACGCAATCGACGAGCGGCTCACCTCCCGCATGGGCTCCATCCGATTGGAACCGATTGAACCCCGCCCAATCTGCTGTATATTTGATTTACTTTACTTAAGCCAATTTTAAGCAGGTATCGCCCGGTTGTCAAACTAAATTTCTCATCATATACAGCAGATTGGATAAAAAAGTGAGTTTATAGAAAAATAGTACAGCAAAAAGGGAGGGAATCCTCCCTCCCTACCCGTTGACAAGCAGTTCCTCCACCTTGGCGCACAGCTCTTCCTCGGTGATGAGATCCGACCAATACCTTTTCAACAGCCGGCCGAGCTGGTCGAACGCTTCCGCCGATAGATTCAGGCGGCTGCGCGAGCTGTACGTCGCCATGATCTCACGGAAGAGCGGATAGCGCGACGGCCGGTTGATCGAATCCCGCTCTTCCAGACGGATTTCATTCAGCGATCTGACCGCCGGTATGCTGTTCGTCCACTTGCGGATCATGCCCTGGGCTCTCGAGGAAGCCAAATAATCGACGAGCAGACGGGCAGCCACATGATCGGTCTTGCGCATGGACACCCCGATCGTGTGGAGCATCGTAGCGGGCGCTTCAATGAACGGAGCCGGCGACAAGTCGAAGTCGATGGACGAGTCCTTCAGCTCGTTCAAAGCCATGTAGCTGGCCAGCATCATCGATACTTTGCCCTGACGAAACAGGTCCATGACATCCTTATTGTCCTCGATCAGGAAGCCAAGGTAGTTGTCCTGCGCCTTGATGATGCGCTTGCACAACCGAATGCTCTCGAGCAGCTTGCTGCCTTGAAGTCTGAATCCGCCGCTCGGGTCCGGCCCGATCTCTTCCCCGCTCTGCATGAGAAACACCGGCCAGCGCAAGGAGGACACCATGATGAAGTATAGCCCCAGCCTCCCGTCCGCCCCTCTGGACAGCGTCTCGGCATGCTTCAGCGCATCCTCCCATGTCCAGCTCCCATCCGGTTCGGGGACTTGCGCTTCGCTGAAGTGAGTCCGGTTGTACGCGAGTACGATAGGGGAAAAGACGATAGGGACGGCATACTGCAGCGATTGATGGCTGAACACGTCGTTCAGAAACGGATAAATCTCCTTTTCCGCTTTCAACGGCTCGAGCATGCTCAGCGCTCCGCTTTCTTTCAGCTCCTGGAAATGAAGGCTGTTCTGCGTGAAGACGTCAATGACCTCGTTTTCCAAATAGCTCTCGATCTGGCTCGTGTAGTTGGTGATCGTGATCGTCATGATCTTGACGCGTATATGAGGGTACAGCTCGTTGAAGTCGTCCAGCAATTTCGAAAGGAGGATGTCCTTCTCGATCGAAGAACTGACGCCTAGCGTAACGACCGTCGATTCATGGCCTTTTTCCGTCACTTTGCTTCCGACCCGATTCACTTTGACGATCAGGCCTTCCGCTACCAGCTCGTCAAGCCCTTTCCGGATGGATTTGTTGCTCAATCCGTACAGCTGGACCAGCTCGGACTCCGAAGGAAGAAACTCGCCCGGTTTATAAGTGCCGTCCAAGATCCGGTCCCGCAGCTGATCAATCATGAATTTCAATCGAGACCGGAATTTAGTACGACCTGATTTAGGTTGATTCCCCATTTGAATATGAGCCGCCACCTTTCGAGACGCATGTTCGTTGCATGAATAGCATTTTTCTTAAATCTAAACGATTGAACCTTCAAAGTAAAGCGATCTGCTGTATAACTTCTGACTTTTCGGAAATGCAAACAAGCCATCGGGCCGCAAGGGAGGATCTCCCTGCGCCGCGATGGCTTTAAGCTCAGGCGATAGCGCCCGACTTTTTGCCGGCTTCGGCCATGCTCTTAACTTCCCATTCGAACTTCACGTCCTGATTTGGAGGACTCATAGATGGCGTCGATGATCCGATTGTTGAGGTATCCGGTTGCGGCTGAGGGCAGAGGCTCCTTCCCTTCGAGGACGCATTCGACAAAGTGCCGGCTTAACAGCAGCCGCTCGTCGGCTTTCTCATCCGGCGTCATCTCGATGTCGACCTTTCGATCGAACAGCTCCGCATGCAGCACGCCGGAATTCAGCTTGATCGTCGCCCCGCCCTCGGTTCCCATAAGCTGCAGCAGCATGCCGTCCTCGTTGCCGTTGTGGCTGGCCCAGCTTACGTCGAACAGCAGCGTCGCGCCATCCTCCATCTTCACGAACGCCGTCGCGAGATCCTCCACGTCAAAATAGCCGTTCCAGTCGTGGGTTCCCCAATTGCCGATGCCGAGCTTGCGAGGTCCGAAGCTCGCATAAGTCGAGCCCGATACGCTGGCCGGCGTCGGGTTGCCCATCAGATACAGCGCCAGATCAAGCAAATGGATGCCGACGTCAATGAGAGGCCCTCCGCCGGAATGCTCCATCCGCGTAAACCACGAGCCCCAGCCGGGGATATTTTTACGGCGCAGCCAATTCGCCTTGACATAATAGATCGTGCCCAGCTTGCCTTCCTCAATCAGCTTTTTGAGCTGCCTCGCCGGCCACACCCACCTGAGCTGATGGGCAATCATGAGCGTTTTGCCGGACTTGAGATGCGCCTCTTGGATGCGAGCGGCCGCCTCTGCATTGATGCCCATCGGCTTCTCGAGCAGCACATGCTTGCCGGCTTGAAGCGCCTGGATCGCCAGATCGGCATGCCATTTGTTGGGGACGCCCAGGACAACGGCGTCGATCTCCTCGCTCGCGATCATCTGATCTGCGGAATCGAAGACGCGTTCGATGCCGAGCTCGGCGGCAGCCTTTTGCGCGAGCGGCAGATGGGCGTCGGCCATGCCCGCGACGACGGCGTTGTCGAGCTGCTTGAACGTCGCGGCATGGATCTGGCCGATGGCGCCGGCTCCGATGATTCCGATGCGAAGGCTCATCGCTTTTCCTCCTGAGCTAAAAGCTCGTTCCACTGCTGTTTGACGAGCTGCAGGCTTCGAACCATGGCCGGCATCGGATCGTGGTCATAGGGCTCGTGCTCCAACGTCAGCGCCCCTTGGTAGCCGATCGCATGCAGCTCGCGAAGCGTCCCCTTGATGTCGACGACGCCTTCGCCCAGCCCGCACGAGTCATGCGCGCCTGCCGCGAGAACGTCCTTCAGGTGAACATGCTTCAAATACGGCGCAAGCTCGCCGACGGCAGCGCTGACATCGCAGCCGTTCGTGCCGAACCATCCCGTATCCAGCGCAGCCCCGATCCAGGGCGAATAAGGGGAAATCTTCTCGATGATCTCCTGCGCATTGCGCTCCGGATGATTTTCCAGTCCAAAGAAAATTCCGTATCGCTGCGACAGCTCGACAATCAGCTCCGCATTCGAGACGTTGAAGCTGCTCGCGAGCAGCGGAGCGCCGATCGCGCGGGCGATCTCGAATCGACGGGCTCCCTCCTCAAGCGTCATGTTCGGCGATGAGAACGAAGCGGTATAGGACACGACGGAGAGCTCGTACTTATCCAGCAGCTCGCGCGCCTTGCGCACCATCTCGTCCGTCGCCGTCTCCGGGTGCAGATGCCCCACCCATAGCTCGATCGCATCGAATCCATTTTCTTTGATGCCGCTGATCAGCGACTCGAACTTCAGCTCGAATTGACTGCCGTGGAAGCTCCGAATCGTCGCTTCCGTGCATCGTCCCCAATCCTTGAACCAGTCCGTCACATCCTTGTAGCCGACTTCCTTCGCCACGTAGTTCGCCGTCATGAACGCCCATTCCATCCCGTACCTCTCCTCGCTTCCTAAGCTTCGTGCGGCTGACTCAGCCTTCCAGCCACTCCATCAGCCGATGATTGGTGGCAATCGCCGCAACGCCGACTACGCCGGGATCCCTGCTCAGCTGCAGGTCACATCGGACGTCGATGACGCACAGCCGCTTCAGGTATTCTTTCACTTCATCCAATAATGCCTCTCCAAGCGCCTCAACGGTCACGCCGCCCAGCACCACGTCCGTAATGTCAAGAGCGGCGACCAGGTTGGAGATGCAGAGCGCCAAATGCGAAGCGATGTAACGGATCATCTCCTCGAAAGGACCGCGATGCGTCGTCGGATAGCCCCCCGCTTGTCCGTCGTTCAGGATGTTCTCCAGGAAGCTCCACTTGCCGATCAACGGATGAATGCCGAGCCTTCCTTCGATCCAGCCCACCTCCGTCTTGGACATTCGGAAGGCTGGATCGAAGGAGGTGAAGGCGATCTCGCCGGCCAGGCTATGCTTGCCGCGACGGATTTGGCCGTCCAGGATAATGCCCGCGCCAATGCCTGAGCCGAGCGAGACATACAGCAGATCTTGCAGCGCTTCTCCGCTTCGCGTGATGTACTCGCCCCATGCGGCTGATTTGACATCATTGTCGATGGAGACGGGCAGTCCGATTTGCTCGCTCAGCCGATCGATGAGGCTTCTGCAGTCTCTTCTTTCTTTGACGCCGACGATAGGAGCGGCGAACTCGATCTGAGCCGTGTCCGGATCCACGACTCCGGGGATGCCGATGCCGACGCCGAGAATGCTCGGCCGGGCTTCCCCGAACTCCTCCATGAAAGCCCGCAGGATGACCGGCAGCCGAAGCTCGAGCATCTCGTCCAGGTTGGCGACTGCCTTGAACCTTTTCCGATGCTTGATATTCCCGTTCAAATCGACGAATCCGACATCCAGATAATCGCCTTCATACACGACTCCGATCGACCATGCGGCATCCGGATTGAAGCGGATCAGCTGAGGCTTCCTTCCTGCCGTGGAGATGCTTCCCTCGCCTAATTCGATGACCAGGCCCTTCTCCTGAAAATAACTGACGATCTTGATGACCGTAGGAGAACTGATTCCCGTTCGCCTGCTGATCTCGGCTCTGGAGATGCTGTCTACCGAAGACAATAAGTCGAATACCGTCTTGCGGTTCATATCTTTCAGATGGGTTTGAATGAAGCTCGCCATGAATGTCCCTCTTCTCATTAGTTAAGAAAGCTTATTAACCAAATATAGAGGGACGACCGCGCCCCGTCAATGACACGGGGCTATCGGTTTCCCCTTCCAGTCCTGCCGCTAAACGCCGTGCCAGAGATCGATCGGTTTCTTTACTTGGGGACGAAACGGAAGCTCCACCTTGTTCCCCGTTCGGGCAGATTCGTAGGCGGCATAGATGATTTCCAGGACAGCCCTTCCGTCTTCTCCGGTTACCAAAGGCGTCTTGTCATAGGCGATGCATTCAATGAAGTGCTTGAGCTCTTGCGGATAGCCGTAGTTGAACGCTTCCTCGTAGATCGTAAACGTCCAGCCCTTTGTCGTTCCCGCCTTCTCCGCCGCATAATCGTACCCGTCCACGCTGTAGGTCAAGGCGGAGTTGCCCATGACCATATCCGCGTAGCTGACGCCTTTTGTACCATGAACCTCGATCTTGTCGTCCATGCCGCCATGCTTCGCCCAGCTGTCTTCCGCAACGCCGAGCACGCCTCCCTCGAATTCGATGAGGAGAACGGCGTTGTCCTCGCCTTTCGTAATCTCGTTGTGCAGCACGGTCTGCATATGTGCCTTTACGCTCTTCACGCCCGGGTTCCCGCCGAGCATCCAGCGGAACCATTGGATGGCATGGCAGCCCATGTCCATCACCACGCCGCCGCCGGACAGATCCATGTCATAGAACCAAGGGCTGTGAGGACCGGAATGCTTCTCGGTCTGCTTCAGCATATAAATTTCGCCTATCGCGCCATCCTGAACGAGCTCGCGAACGCGTTCATACTTCGGGGCAAAGCACAATTCCTCGGCATACATGAGCTTGACGTTCTGCGCCTTGCAGGTCGCGATCATATCGTCCGCTTCTTCAAGCGTGACGCAGAGCGGCTTCTCTATGATGACATGCTTGCCGGCATTGGCGGCGGCGATGCAGACCCTATGGTGGAGAAAGTTTGGGAGGCAAATGTCGACGACGTCGCAGCCCGATTCCGCGAGCAGCTGGCCGATGTCTGAATAAGCCTGCGGAATATGATGCTTGGCTGCGAATTGCTTGGCTTTATCCAGATCTCTCGCATAGACGGCGACGACTTCCGATTCCGGGACGAAACGACGATAGCACTCTGCATGGTAATCCGAGATGAACCCGGCTCCGAAAATAGCCACCTTTACTTTTTTCATCCTCCATGGCCTCCTTCGTGGAATTAGACCGGCTCCCGCAAGCTAGCCGGGTTGTTTCTCGCTTGGCTGATCATCGTCATGGAAGCCGGCCAGATGTTGAACCAGCTGGGCGGGCGTCGGACTTGTGCCATGCTTTACATAGTAGCTGGCTACGGCGTTGCCGGTCTGCAGGCTCTCTTTGACGCCGAGTCCGAGCAGCTGCCCCGAGCAGTAGCCGGCGTTGAAATGGTCGCCGCTGCCTGTGAGGATGACCGGCTCCTCAATGGCATAGCTGTCTGCTTGAAACAATTCGTCGCCGCTCCAGGCGAACGCCCCGTCCTTTACATGCACGACAAGCTGATCGACTCCCGCGTATTCGTAAAGCTGCCGCGCCGCATGCGCCATGTCCTGCTCGTCCTGGTCAAGCAGCTTGCGGCCTGCTGTCGCCAATTCGTTCTCGTTCATGCCGAGCACAACGTTGCAATGACGCTTGAATGCCTTCAGGAGCGAGAAGGCTCGGCGAAGATCGGCCTCGCTTTTTTTAGAGCAATCGGACAAGTCGATGAAGATCGTCTTCTCCGAGGCGTTCCGGGCGTTCGGGATAATCTCATTCAGAAAGCCCTCCCAAATCTGAGAGGCATGCTTCGTCTCGCTCCAATTCAACAAGCAGATCAGCGGATTGCTGTCGAACCAGGAGAGGAGCCGCTCCTTCCCGACGCATTGGACCAATCTGTCCCAGTCCATGGAATCCAGGCAGCTGACATCGGCCAGCATGACCTTCCCGTCCCGGAATTCTATCGCCGTCGAGAAGCCTGGATCCGTCACGGAAATCGCTTCATGGACCGTTCCGGTCAGCTCCGAAAATTGCGGCTTGATCCCTTGACTGCCCAGCGCCCCGATGCTCGTAAGCCGGAAGCCGAGCCTCCCCAAGGCGAGAGCCATGATCGGCATGTTGCCGCCGAGCTTGTTCGTTTGCTCTACCAGCTCGATCGAGCAGTTTTTGCCGCTCTTGTCCACTAGATATTGCCCGAACTCGCTCATGGTCTCGAAATAGCGGGCTTGATCCTCCTCGTCACGCCGCCGTACCGCGCGAACGACGCTGTCGATGAAACCGTCAAATCCGAGCATGACCCCGAACTGCTCTGCCTTCTTATACTTGATCGCGATTTGTTCGGCTATTGGCTGCAAGCTTCCTTCAGTCCTTCCTTGCCTTGACGGCCGCCTCGCTGTCCAGCAGCAAGCAGCCGTTCGGATGCTTCCGAACGAGGCTCGCCGGCAGCTGCTCACTGATCTCCTCGTTAACGATGCGCTCGACGATGTCGGCTTTGTGGGAGCCGCTGACCATGAGGACCACGCTCTTCGACTCGGCGAGATGCCTCAACCCCAACGTGACGCCGGTCCGAAGCCTCATCGGCTTGGTGAAATATTTCTGGCCGACCTGTTGGGTCACCTCATCCAAATTCGCCACATGAGCATACGTATCGAACGAAGTCCCCGGCTCGTTGAAGCCAATATGCCCATTCATTCCCGCTCCTACGAGCATGAAATCAATGCCGCCGAGCGTTTCGATCCGCCGGTTCATGGCTTGGCATTGTCCGGCCAGATCCTCCGAGCAAGCATCGAACATATAGAGCTGGTCTTCGGGAATTTGCAGCGGCTCAAAAATCTCTTCATAAAGTAATCGCTTACAACTGCCTTCGTCCTCGCGGCCAAGTCCGGCCCACTCATCCAGTCCGACAAAACGGCATTTCGACAAGTCGACCTTTCCTTCTCTGGCCATCGAGACCAGCTTCCGAAAAGCGCCTACCGGCGTAGCTCCGGCTGCCAGACATAATACCGCGTCCGGCTTGTCTGACACGCACTTCGCAATCCATTCGCTTGCTCTCTCCGAAAGAGCTTCATAATCGGATTCGATGATCGTCTGCATAGTCACCACCTCGGGTCCATGATTTAATTAACTAACTTTATTAATTATAATAGGTTGCCTCTACGGCCCCGTCAACCCCTATCGGTAGGCCAAACGAAAAAAAAGCTCCCGAACCGTCACTAGGACGGGTTCGGGAGCTTGTACATTTCTGGGGTGGTGCGGTCAAGAGGACTCGAACCTCCACGGTATTGCTACCACTGGCACCTGAAGCCAGCGCGTCTGCCAATTCCGCCATGACCGCATAACCAACGAAAAATAATATACCATGATTTAAAGTTCACGGTCAAGCTCTTTTATGATTTTTACAAAAAAGAAGGACCGGCTCCACGGCCGGTCCTTCTGCTTTGCTCCGAGCTCGCCTTACGCCGCTCTTACTTCCATTCCTTGATTTCGAACAGCCGATAGAGCACGGCTGCGGCTTGCGCCCGGCTCGACAATCCGAGCGGGTCGAAGACGCCTCCGCCCATTCCGTTCATCAAGCCCGCCTGCTCCACGGCAGCTGCCGCTTCCTTCGCATAACCGGCAATCTTGTCTTGGTCCGCGAATGAAGGGGCGGCGGCATTCGCCGGCGCGAGCACATCCAGCTTCATGTAGCGGGAAGCGCGGTACAGCATGACAGCCATATCCTGCCGGCTGATCGGATCGCCGATCCCGATCGTGCCGTCCTTCTTCCCTTCAACGATGCCCGCCTTCTGAGCGGATGCGATGGCCTCATAATACCAGGCGCCTTTTTTCGCATCGGAGAACGTGGCGGCCGCCGCCGGGTCCGTCAGGTCGAACAGCCGGACGAGCATCGTAATGAACTGCGCCCGGGTCAGCCGTCCGTTCGGATCGAAGGCTTCGCCGCCGACGCCGGTTACCGCTTCGCGGGCCGCCAGCGCCTTGATATACGGCTTGGCCCATCCTGCCTCGTTCAAGTCGCGGAAGGTGAGGTCGGCATAGCCAGGGAAATAAAGGCTGAAATGCCGGGGGCTGAACGAAATCATGCCTGTGGCCGGGTCGTATTTGGCGTTTTTGACGACCTCGAGCTCGCCGTTATCGGCGATGTAGTAGATGACGGCCTGCTCCGGCTGCTCGCCAGCGCGGAGCGTGTACGGAACCGTCACCGTCACTTCGCGGGCATCGAAGGCGCCGACCGGCCGGCCATCCAGCGTCAAGCCGAAGTCATAGATCGTCGCGTCCGCCGGCACGTTCCCGCTTGCGGCCGCAGGCAGCTCGGACGCCGCCTTCCGGCCGACCGACAGCTGCAGCTTCGCGCCGTCCGCCGCATTCTGCTTCGCGAACCAGCTCCGATCCAGCGAGACGACCGCCAGGCCGTTATCAATCGTCAGGCGTTCCACATTCGACGCCATGGCGCTGCGGATCGGTCCGAAAGGCAGGACGAGCTCGACCTGCTTCGTCGCCGGATCGGAGACGAGCTTGATCGTCAAGGCATGTCCCTCCAGCTTGCCGATCGCGCTTTGCAGACGGGCCGCATCCAGCTCGACACGAGCGGTTCCCGCTGCATTCGGCGCTGCCTTGACGCTGATGCCCGAGCCGCTGATGACCGGATCGTTCCCGGCGTCCGGAATGACGGGAGCCGGGCCGCTGTCGCCGCCTCCGCCGCTGACGATCTGCGTGCTCGTCCGCACGCCCGGCGCATAGTCGGTCCACCGGTCGCCGTCTTGGCCGACCTTGATGGCATTCAGCGAGAAGGCTCCGCTGCCCGCCGCTTTAGCGGTGAACTTCACCTTGCCGAGCATGAGGTCGCCGCTGTCGCCCGCCGCATGTCCCAGCTTCGTATAGACGGCACGCAGCTGGCCTTCGTCCAGCAGCTCCGGGTTGACGACCGCGCTGAACCCGCTCAGGCCAGTCGTGAACGAAGACGCGCTGACGCTCCACAGGGCGGCGTCGAACGACAGATTCAGCTCGAAGGCCGTCCACGCTTGGGCGCCTCGCACTCCGATCTCGACCTCTACCTGGTCTCCGACCGCCACGCTCGACTTCGACGCGCCCACATAAAACGCAGGCTCATCGCTTGCTGCTGCCGGCGAGACCGGCAGCAGCATGAAGATCAGCAGGAGAGACAGACTCCATGTCCATAGATTTGTTCTCAATGATTTCGACTTCCTCTCTTCCGATTCGCTCCGGCTTTAGCTCAAGATAAGCTTGGCCAACTCGCGCAGATCCTTGATGTCGATGACGTTGTCGCCATTCAGATCCGCCGCCTTGACGCTGCTCCAGTCGGTGTCCGCGGCTTTTTTGCCGTAACGGGCCGCCGCCAGGCTCAGATCCTCGATCCCGACGCGTCCGTCTCCGTTCAGATCGCCCGCAACAGGAACGCTCGGAACGTTTTTCAGCGCCTCGAATGCCTCTACGGCTTCATTCAGCGCGATCATAGCCTGCTGCACGTCCTCCGTCTCGGCCGTATCGTCGTTCAGCACAACGCTTGCCTGATCGATCGCCGCTTGCAGCGCCGCCTTGGCGCCTGCCGGATATTGGCCGTCCAGATCGCCCTCCGTCGCCGCGTCATGCCGCGCTTGCGCATCTGCGACCGCAGCGGCCAGCGAAGACTTCGACACCGCCATCAGGACGTAGCTGTACGTAGCGCCATTTGCAGCCGGCGCTTCCAGACCCGTACCGTCGGCAAGAATGACATCCGACGTGTATACGCTTCCGGTCACCGTCTGCTCCAGCGCCTTCGCCTTGAACTGCAGCTTAAGCTGCGCGACGTCGGCATCCGGCGTCTGCGTTCCGCCGGCCTCGACGGTCGTAACCCGGACCTGACCCGGCGCCACTTCCGTTTCCAGCTGGAAGATGTACCCCGGCTTCAGCGGCTCCGCCTGGATGAACTCCAGCTTCGCCGGATCGTAGTTGATGGTGTACTCCTTAGCATATACGCTGTCGGTGACCGAACGAAGTCCAAACGCGACCTCGAACGTCTGATTGGACACCACGTTCGCAGGCCCCGTCAACGACAGCACGGTATCTTCCAGTCCTCCGCGATCCGCCTCGACGGTGTAGCTCGCTTCCAGAATGCCGCTCGTCACGCCGTTTACGATCGCGATCGCCTTCAGCGTGCTCATGCCGACCGGCAGCTCGATCGCCCCGGCATACGGCGTGCTGGACAAGGTCGGCGTGCTGCCGTCCAGCGTGTAGTACAGCTGCGCATCCTCGACGTCATGGGACAGCTTCACCGATTGCGGGAAGCTGTACGTGCCCGACGCGAGATCGGCGCTCGGCGGCGTCAGCGTGTACGGATCCGCCGAGTTGGCGTATACCTGAACCTCGACAAGCCCGCTTCCCCATGCGTTGCTGAGGGCGTTGTTGTTGACGCGGCGAACCTCGTTTACTTTCAGCTTCACGTACCGGTAAAGGCCGCTCAGCGTATCCGAGTTGAAGCCGGCCCACATATTCGTGCCGTTGTTCACCAGCTCCGTCCAGTTGGCATTGTCATTGGAGGCCAGGATCTGGTAGCGATGATACATCTCCGAACCATTATACAGCCGGTAGGCGACATCGATCCGCGACAGATCATAGATCGCGCCCAGATCGATCGTGTATTCGTACGGAGCCGCCAGCTCGAAGAAGCTGCTGGAATCGCCCGACGTATGCAGGTTGAAGGCATAGCCGTCGTTCGCCTTCTCGATGCCCGCGGCCTCGTCGTTGCCGGTAATCGTAGCGCTTTTTCCTTGCGAGACGAGATACGCCTGCGGCATCTGCACGCCGCCGGTGGCCGCATTCAGCTTCCAGCCCGTCGTGTATTTCATGGAAGCCGTATGCTGCTCGGCCTCGAACTCGATCGGCAGCCATACGTAACGCGAGTCGGACAGCTGGCTCGAGCGCCATTTGTCGCCCATGTAGACGTAGGTCCGGGTGCCGTCCGCGCCGGTAAGCTTCATGATGTTGGTCGGCTGGCTGTAGTACGTGCTGTTGTTTCCGAACGCATATTTCTCGATGATTTTTCCGTCTTCTCTGACCGGCGTCCAGCCGTGCGGATCGCGGAGATCGGCGCTGTAGCTGATCGTTCCTTGGTTCGGCATCCAGCCGGACTGCCCGGATGACGCCATATAGTAGCCGTCGTCCGTCCGCACGACTGCCGGAGCTTCGCGGCCGACGTCTTCATAGAAGCTGTAGGATTCAAAATCGGTCGCCTTCGATTCGGAATCGCTGAATTCATAGGTGGTGAAGTCCACGTCGGTGTAATCTTCGTTCAGCCGGTGGACCCGCATGGAATGTCCTTCCGCCGACATCAGGTAAGCCGTGCCGTCGTCATCGGCGAACACGGTGAAGTCGCGCGAAAGATAGCCCATTTGCGATTCGTCCTGCTGAACGGAAGCCGGAATCGCCGCCTTCACGCCTCCAGCTTTGAAATATTCCGAATCGCTGTAATTGTTGACGTCGCTGCGCCAGTTGCGCAGCGTGCCGCCCGGACGCCAGTGTCCGAGGAACGTATACGGACCTTCCGGACTATCCGCCGTCGCCACCGCGATCTGGCTGCTGGCGTAGCTGCTCGCCGTCTCCCAGTGGCCGTACAGCACGTACTTTTGCGTCTTTTCGTTGTAGAGCAGCTTCGGCCGCTCCCACTTGTTGTCGATCAAACCGAATTCCGCCCCCGGCACCGTAGCCGAGAACGAGTTCAGAATGTCGCCCTCGTTCGTCCAGTTGACCAGATCGCGCGAGGAATACAGCGACACGGCATGGAAGTTCGCTTGGTTATGGATTTTGTTCTCGCCTACCCAGTAGTAGATCGGGTTGCCGTCCGCAGCGGTCTGCTGCAGGAATCCGCCGCCGTGAGCCTGGATCGGGTTGCCTTCGGTATCGTACCAGAGCTCGCCGACCGGCACGCCTGCCGCCGCATAGTCCACGACCTTGTCCGGATGGACGTTCTGAGCCCAGGTGAAGGCCTCGTCGAGCTGCTGCAGCGCCCGGTCAATCGTCCACTGCGTTGCGGAAGAATCGTTCAGCACCGCCTCCGCGTTCCGAAGCGCCTCCGTGATGGTATTCCAGCTTCCGTTCGTAAACGTGCCCCGCTCCGTGTCTTTATGCGCGGCATACTTGGCCTGCAGCGCCGTCTTGTCGAGATGCGGCGTGCCGTAGACGGACAATTCGATGATGCCGTCCGCCCAGATCGCGCTGTTGCCGTTGAATACGTTGATGACGTTGTCAACGGTCAGGCGGACGTAGCGATAAAGCGATTCGTCCGTGACCGGATTGGTCACAAAGCCGACGACGTTGTTTTGCGAGCCGTCCGTCAGCAGCGTCCAATTCGCATTGTCCATGCTGCCTTCCAGCTTGAAGCGATAAGCCGTATCCGAGCCGCCGACCTCGCGGGTGGTGAAGTTGATCTCGGAAAGCTGAGACGCCTGCGCCAAATCAATCACGATGTTATACCCTGCAGCCTTATGCTGCACGCGCGGCGACGAGGCAAAATCCGCTCCGTCCGTCACGGCAGTGGCGTCGAGCCCTTCGGAATCGACGGCTTTTTTGCCGAGCGAGAGCAGCTGCCCGGATTGGACCGGAATGGCGCCGATGGCCGGATCGTAGTCCAGCTGATGGAACCAGTCGGCGGTTGCAATGCCGTCGTGGAACACCATCGGGAACAGACGCGAATAGGTGCCCATCGGGTCCCTGAACTCGCCGGGATATTGGTCGCCCCAGTGGTAGCCGTTCAGCGCGAACGTTTTTTGTCCGCCCGTTCCGGTCCAGGTGCGGGTTCCGTTCGCCTGCGTGGCGAAGGAGGAGCCGTTGCCGATCGGCCGAAGCGGCGTCCAGTCGCCGTCGAGCGATGTCGCAGAGGCATACTCCGCCTGGCTCGGATACCAGCCATTCGCCGTCGAGCCGAAGAAGTAATAGCGCCCTTCATGCTTGATGACGGTCGGAGACTCCTTGTGCTTGCCCACGAACGCCGTGTTCACCAGAGCCTCCGGCTGCTCCCAGCTGTCGTTCAGCCGGACGATCCCGATGTCGTTGTTGTTGCGCGTAGCGAACAATACGTACGCCGTTTCGTCATCGTCGACGAACAGCACCATGTCGCGCGCTTCCATATCGAACGGGCGCGCCCGGAACGTCGCCTCGAAGTCGTTCCCGCCTGGAGTGACCGAGGCGATGAACAGCTTCGCCTGCTGATAGTCGAAGCTGCCTTCCTCATGCGCGGTGAAGACGACTTTGCCGTCGGGATGCAGCGTGTAGCCGGCTCCCTCCGCCCGCATGTCCTCGAACGAGCCGAGCAGGCGCTTGTTGCCGTAGGAAAGCCCGTCGGCGCTCGTCTGCTCGTAGATTCCCGTCGTGACGACGCCGGTGACCTCGTCCTTCGTCGATTCGTAGACGTAATCATACCAGGTATTGCCCGACTTGACGCCATACGGAATTCCGTTCGTAAGGCTGTCCGCGCCGGTCGTATTGATCTTCTTGTGCGTGATCGCCGCAGCGTCGTAGCCGAACGTGCGCACCGCATTCGTGCTCGCCTCCGCGATTGTCGCGCCGGCAGCGATCGCCTTGACCGTATACGTATAGTCTTGATCCGTCTCGAGTCCGTACTCGTCCGCGACGTCGCCGTAAGTCCGGCTGATGAGCTGGTCTCCGCGATAGACTTCGTAATAGTCCGCACCCGTAACCAGCGGCCAGGCAATCTTCGCGTTTACGACCTCGGACTGTCCGTCAAGCCGGAAGCCGGTCGCGGTCGCCGACCAGTCGCTGCCGTAGAAGTCCGCGCTGGCGATCGCGCTGCTTTTCCCTTCCGCGGAAATGGCGACGGCCTTGATCGTCGTAATTCCGTGGACCGGGATCGGTCCCGCATACGTCGGGCTTTCCGCCGTAGGGGTCGAGCCGTCCGTCGTGTAGTGAATATACTGCTCCCCTGCCGGATGCGAGATCGCGATCGGAGCGTAAGCCTGTCCCTCGGATGGAGAGAAGGTAGGAGGAGCGCTGGTCAACCGGTTCTCAAGCAGCTCTTGCTCGCTCAATGCCCGGCTGTACATCTTGAAGTTGTCGATCAGGCCCGCGAAATATTCGCCTCCGCCCCAGTTGCCCTTCCCGAGCTGAAGAATGCCTCCGGATTCGGTCAGGACGCTCGACATCGGATAGGGACTCGTCACCGTCGACTTGAGCGTACCGTCGACGAACAGCTTCGTTTCCGTCATCGTAATGACGACGTCCACATGCTTCCATCTGGTCGCTGAAGTTTCCGCTTCTGCCGCTTCCGGGCGGGAGCCGTTGTTGTTGAACCGCTCAACGCCGACGAAGCCTGGCCGATCCAGGATCCCTATGTAATGCTCGGCCAGATAGTTCTGCGTCTCCGCATTCGGCGCGGCAAAAAACGCCCAGGTGCTGCCGCCGTCCGGCTTGCTGTCGTACGAGACGGTGATCTCTTCCATCCCGGCCAGCAGCGGCGTGCCGTCCTGCTTGGTCAGCTCGAGCCAGAAATTGTTGCTGAGATTGGCCGCCTTTCCTCCCCCTTCGTAAGAGTCCTCATAGCTGGGGGTGCCGTGAACCGTAACCTTCGCCAAGCTGCCCTCCAGGCCGCCAACCGGATCCTCGAAGTTGAAGTCGGCCATGATCGACTCGTCGCTGTCGCCGTTCGAGTCATCGGCCGCCCAAACGCTTTGAAGAGGCATGAGCATGTTGAAGGCCAGGCATGCGATAAGAAGCAGCACTCCCGGCTTTCGCCCTTTAGCTCGCCCCCTTCTTCCTGCACTTCCGTTCATTGATTATCCTCCTTTGCTTGCTTGAATCCGCCCGCCGAAATTTTTTCAGGAAAGCGGTTCCATGAACTCATGACGAATCATAAGCCAATCATCCGCGCTTTTTCTAGTGAACATATCGATCACCATTGGACATGTCGAGGATTTTGACGGTGAACAATATTGATCTTGCTGCATAAACAAGCCCTTCCTCGACCGTCCGCCCGTCAGTACCCGATCATCGGCACCGATTTCGGCAGCTTGCCATAAGGCATTGCCTCGCCGTTTTTGACCTGATACAGCACGCGCGACGTTTCGCGAGCCGCCTCCATCAATTCCGGGTAAGGCTGCATGCAGATGTCCACCATGCCGATCTGATAATTCTCGCCGTCATACCTGCCCAGGCAGAACTGATCGTTATACTGGAACCAGTGGGCGCCTACGCCATAAGGATGGGCCGCGACCTTCTCCACGAAATGCCTCCACATGACGCCTCGTTCCTCTTGATCGGGAACGCCCTTCAGCCCGGTCGCCGGCAGCCCTCGATCCAGCGCCCCGCAGTGGTACTCTCCGAGCAGGATCGGCAGGTCCACTCTCGCATGCTGGACAAAGTCCATGTCGCGAGTCGGGTCGAAATCATAACAGTTGATGGAGAATACGTCGAAGTACTCCCAGCCCTCCATCATGTCGAGATTGTAGGCTTTGGACCATCTGAGACCGAGGTTCAGGTGATTCGAGTCTACCGCTCTGCAGGCCAAGGACGGTACTTTGATATATTCGCGAATGAGATGAGCCGAAAACTTCCGAATATCCGGCTTTGATTTTGGATACGTCGTGGAGCAGCTGTAGATCGGCTTTTCCAGTTCCGAAAAACTCTCGAATGCGGAATCCCAGGCGAGATTCAGCTCCTCGATCGTCGTGTAAGCGCTTTTCAAAAAGGCAATGAGTCCCGACCGGCAATGCGTTTGCGCGGGATTATGCAAAACCTCGTCGGCAATGGCCAAGCCCTCCACGAAGTTGAACTCCGGTTCATTCCTCAAAAAATAACCGATCAGCCAAGGGTCGTCCTTCCACGCCGACAGCTGGCGCGCATACTGCTCGGCTTTCTCTTTGTACTCCGGCGAGAGGACATCCGGGAAATCCCTGAAAATGAGCGTGTCGGTCGTCGGGAAATTAGGCAGTTCTCGAACATAAGGCAGCTTTGTCCGGCCGCTGGCCATGCCGAGACCGGGGAAATTGCCTTGCGAATTGATGCCGTTTTTCATCAGGATATGGTGGGAAATCTCCTCCCATTTCTCATGCCATCGCTCGCCATACGCTTTTTTCATATTCAATGCGGTGAAGCGGATGATTTTGAACGAATCGAGGGGCATGTAGGCCGCTCGCCTTGTCGTCCCGATTTTGTAAAATTCCCCGAAGTCCGGGTCGTCGGTCTCCGGAAGCCAGTCGCACAGGTCCTCGAAGCTGTCCACGCGGCACTGATCCCCCGGATTCGTCCCGCACGGGCCTAAGGAGAAATAATCGCAGCCGCTCGGGTCTACCAGATGCCATCTTCCGTCCTCGGACTTGAAGGTCGAGAAGTAGCCGGTGCCTTCCTTCAGCTGGCGGGTTCGGTCTCCTCCCCACTCGTTCCATTCGGGAAACGGGTATTCCGCCGGCCCTTCGTTCGCTTCCAGCCTCTCCTTCAGCTCGGCCAAGGAATGGATTTTGCCCGGCCAGTCCTTTCCTTTCCACTGGCCGAATTCATCCACGAGCTTTGTCCGAGGCAGCGGAAAATCGGTCGGCATCTGATCCGTCAGATGAAAATGCTCGAACCGGACGCGGACATCATGAAAGGCCTTTTCCATGCCGAGCTCGAAGCGCTCCACGCTGCCCAGCTCGGTCCGCTGCCCATGTACGACCAGCTTCAGCGTTCCCGGCGTACGGTTCGTAAAAATGGTTCTATTGTCAAGCAAGTGAAGATCCAAGCAAATCCTGGTCTTGAAGCGCGGCAGCAGACCGAAACGCATAAAAATCCGTTCCTGGTCTTCTCCGGGCAAGAAGCAGCGAAACATCATCGCCACGGAATGATCCTCCAGCACTTCGATGTCGCCGACAAGATATCGTTTGCCCGCTTCTTTGACTTGTCCGATCGTAATCCCGCCACCGTCCGCGCCAAGGACAACCTCGCAGCCATCCGGGCTGCAAGCGGCCATCTTCGCCTCTCTGGCCACGGAATTCGTAAAATTAATTTTCATGGCTCGACCTCCGCATGAAGCATAGTTTGTACGCCTTAATTCTCGAATGAATAGGTATGGAATTCAATGCAAAATCCCAGCCTCTTTGTAAAATAGCGACTTTTTAACGAAAAAGATCCAGGCTCGTCCGTTTTCCCTGTCGAAAAAACAAAAACCGCTCTCTCGAGCGGTTCGCAATTGAAATGGCAGAAGGGATGGGCCATAATGAACCGAGATCGCTTTTACACCATAACGACTATGATGCGGATGCATCCCTAGCCGCATCAAGCGATGCCGGGAGTCGATACAAAAATGAAGACCCTGCTGCATTATCGAATGGACAGCAGCCAGCTGCCGCGAGTGCTCTTTATGGAGAAGGTATCCGTAGCTCCCCCGCATCTTCATATTCGGAGAAAAACCGAGGAATTCATTTTGTACTATGTGCTGGCCGGCGAGATGCATTTGAATGAGGAAGACCGCCGCTTCGTGCTCAAGCCGAATGACTTTCTGCTCCTCGATCCGCAGCGGGAGCATTGGGGGACGAAATCTGCCCCCTGCACCTATTTTTATATCCACTTCCGGCACGGCGACATGGAAGAGCGGACGGAAGCCGTGGATGGGCTCAAGCATGCCTTGATCGCCGATCGCTTGGCCGCGTTGAAAACGCATGAATGCGATGCCGACAAGCCCTCTTCATCGAAGCTCATCCTTCCAAAAACCTTCTCCTCCAAGCCGACCGGCACGGCCGTAAGCCTCCTCCATAAGCTGAGAGAGGTCCATCATAACCGTCTGGAGCATTTTCAGTCGATGTCCGGAATGGTTTTATTGGAGCTGCTGATCACATTGTCCCGGGAGCTGACGGCCAGCTTCCTTTTCAACGAGCATTCCATCGCGAAGACCCGCTCCACTCGAATGATCCATGATCTGCTGGCCTATTTTCAACAGGACTATTCCTTGCCCATCAGCGGAGCGAGCCTCGAGGAACGATACAAGTGCAACTTCGATCATTTGAACCGACTGTTCAAACGGACGACCGGCACGACGATTTTAGCGTATTTAAATGAAGTGCGAATTTCAAAAGCCAAGCAGATGCTTTATGACGGATCGGGCAGCATCACCGAAATAGCCGAAAAATGCGGGTTCAAGGACGTCTACTATTTCTCGAAGGTGTTCAAGAAATATACCGGGCTTGCTCCAGGCTTGTTTGCCCGGAATCGCAGCTGGTAGCGGAAACCTATCCCCATTTTCCTAAAACGGAAAAAGCTCCTGAGCTGCCGCTTGAACGGGTCCAGGAGCTCGTTATTCATAGAGACGGCCATCATGCGCAGGGCAGCCCTTAGCTTAAAAGTCCATCTTGGAAATGAACGATCCGTTTTTCACGGGCAGACAAATAGGCTCCTTCCAGCAATGAAACCGTATGCAAATTATCGTAAGCGCTGTTCGAGGCCTCTTCTCCGGTTTCAATCCATTCCAGCAATTGATTCAATCCATCAAACACCGCTTCTTCAATCGGCATGGCGTACTTCCAGGTTTGAACGGGGGTCGGGTTCCAATTGGGCTGACCGGAAGGATCGGGCTTGAGCAAGTGAATCTCATTCCCCGTAGGCCTTAATGCAGCTTCGCTTCCCAACACCACAAGGTCATCCCGGCAGAACGCGCTGGAAAAGCTTTGGGAGAAATTCGCATTCACGCCGTTGTCGAACACGATTTGCACCGTCGCATCGGTTTCGCCGATGCAATCAATCGCCTCCGAGCTATAGGACGTACAGTAGATGGAGCTTGCATCGGCATCGGCCATTCTTCGTATTCCGTCAAACCAATGAATCGACATCACGGACATCGCATGTCGTTCGGTATGGATTCTCCAGCCTGTATCTTGACGAAAGAATAAGGACGAAAAATGAATTCCCTCCAGCTTCCCTATCGCACCCTCTTTGATCAGTCCCCGGATAAACTCGAATTTGTGGTGCTTTCGGAAGTTTTGGTTGACGGACACGGGAACCTTCAACCGCTTGGCTTGTTCCGCGATCGACTTTGCTTCCTCAAGCGTGTCGGCGAACGGCTTTTCGACAAAAACCGGAATTCCTGCTTCAAGCAGCGGCGTGATGACGCTTTCACGGATCGTCGAAGGCGTGCAGACGACAGCAGCCTCGATGCCTGCTTCCTTGATCATCGTTTCCACATCCGTGTACCGGCCCGGAATGTTAAATTCATCGGCTCGTTCTTGAACATTCGACTCGCTCGGATCGCAAATGGCAACGACCTCAATCCGTTCCGGATGAGCGGAGTAGCCTTTCAAATGCATTCGCGTCACTGCTCCTGCGCCCACAAAACCTATCCTGAACTTCTTCACTCGGGCTCACGCTCCTAATCCAAGTTTCATGAACTTGAGGCATTCTTTCATTCCGGTCGCAATTTCCCCGCCGCTTTCCTCGTCTGCGGAGATCCAACCGGAGTAACGGATATCCTGAATGGCTTGAAACACGGGGGAGAAATCAATCTCTCCGTGCCCTAATATCTCAAAATGACCTTTGGCAAAATCTTTCATATGGAAATTCGTTATAAAGGGAGCAAACGTGCGAATGACCTCCGCGATATCGTCTACACCCGATTTGACTAGATGAGCGGTATCGATCGTCAATCCGACATGAGCGGGATTCTTGATCCTGTCAAAAAAGAGATCAAAGTCCTCCCGATGCATGAGCGGCTGGTCATAATGGTGGTGCAAGGAGAGCCGCAGGTCCTGTTGCTCCGCCTCTTTGCCCATTTCTTCAAAAACGGCGGCGAATGTCGCGATGTTCTCGTTCGTCACTTGCTGCCTCGGCACCGCATGGCAATAAACGATCATCTCTGAATCAACATGCGCAGCAAACTTATACACCTGGCGCAATTGCTCCCTGCTGTCATCGTTTAATAGAGTGCCCCCCGCGATGAGCGCAGCAGCGATGCCGGCGGGTTGTCCCCAACGGCTCCTGAATGATTCAGGCTCAAGCAAATAAGGAGTGTACTGACTCGGCTTCAGCTGCAGCCCGCTATAGCCGGCCTTTTGATAGCCGTGAACGAGCAGCTGTTCCTCCTCGGAGGTTGCCGTAGGCCTTGAAAAGGCAAAGTTGTACGTCATGCGTCCTTTCCTCCCTTCCTGATCGGCTTCATCGGCCTCACAGCCGTGTTCCGTTTACTCTCCGATCGTCTGCCTGTCTACCGACGAATAGGCGATGATCATTTTGCATGGCTCCCAGCTCGTTACTTTGGCGTGATGCGGCACGCCTTGCGGAATCCGAAGCGCCATGCCCGGCTTCAAATGAACGATTTCATCTCCCAACGAATGGTCGCATTCCCCGGACAATACATAAATGATTTCTTCGCAGTTCGGATGGATATGACGTCCATTCTCCTGCCCCGCTTCAATGTACACCACGCCGAACGTCATTTGACCGTCCGGATCAATTTCTTTGCCATACAACCAGGCGATTTTGCCCCATCCCATGTCGAGCACATGCTTCTCTTCGTTCAAATCCGATGGCTGGATCATTCGGCACTCTCCTCTTTTGCAGCTGGCAGGATGTGAAGTTGAATCTGTGTTTATGATAATTCAACATGGTTGAATTATCAACAACTTTATTGAATGAACTTCTCCGGAGTTTAGTTTATGATATGATGATGGAAGCGAACGTCGATAAGGAGAGAGAATCCATGAATATCGGAAGCCGAATCCGGTACATCCGACAGGAACAAAAACGAACTCAAGAGGAAATCGCCAAGTCATGCGGATTTACGAAAAGCCTTTTATCCAAAATTGAAAATGGACAATCCAATCCGCCTGTATCGACGCTGATCAAGATCGCTGCCTCGCTTGGAGTTCGAGTGTCCGATCTGCTGGAGGAACAAAGCGCTCAAACGACAGTATACAATAGCGTCAAGCAATACGAGGACCAGGAGAAATGGGTCGAGACGAATAAAGGCTATTCCTTTTTCGCTTTTGCCGGCGAAAGAAGGGACAAGCTGATTCAGCCCTATTTGATTACCGCCAAAAAAGGGAACGTCAAGCAGCATGGGTTTACGCATGAAGGAGAAGAGTTCATTTATATGATCAAGGGAGAAATGAACTATCAAGTCGGCGCTACTCAATACACCATGCTGCCTGGAGATTCGATCTATTTCAATTCGCTAGAGAAGCATCTGCTGATTCCGATTACCGACGAGGTCACCTATCTCGCGATTTTCACTCAAAAAACGGACGACAAGAAGTAGCCTTTCCTTTCCAAACGGATGGAATATGGGGAGCCTAACTAGGCCAAAAAAAGAGGGGCATTTCTCGGGGTTACGACGCCGCCGAGAAATGCCCCTGCTTCATGACTCTCTGACTAAACGCCAAATTGCCTTAAATGATGGTCCAGATGTTTATAAACCCCTATCCCCCATTGCTCGGGCGTGAATTTCCCAAAGAAAGGATGCGGATGAGAGGAACATTTCTCCGGACCATTCCTTTGGAAAACGACAATCATTTGCTTCAGCTTTTCCTTTTCCGTCTCAAAATCTCTCTCATCTGCAATCCGTATCGTTGGAATGGTCGACATATTGTGCGGTGCCGGCTTGTCATTATAAAAAATACGGTTTACGAACCTGCCAATCACTTTCCCCAGCCAGTATCTCGGGGGAAAGGAATTCCCCATCGGGATGTCTTGGAACGCCGAGCAGTGAGCCAGCATCTGAGCCGCATTCATCGTTCCCCACTGGGGCGCTGCATGCGGGCTTAACTTGTCGATCCGATTCAATATATTCGCTGAATGCACCGGGCTGTAGATGCTTTCCATGATTCCACCTCATTCATTTCTATAGGCTGGTTTACAGTATTTCACATTGTCCCGTATCTTGAAACAAAAAAATAAAAAAATCCCTTCCGAAAGGAAGGGGTCGATTGAAAGGATGGTGCGGTCAAGAGGACTTGAACCTCCACGTCATTGCTGACACTAGAACCTGAATCTAGCGCGTCTGCCAATTCCGCCATGACCGCGTAATCACAAGGAATAATATACCGCGGCCGTATCCTAAAGTCAACAAAAATCAGCGGATTTCCACCATCGCCTTGATGACCTGCGAGGCGGGATCCAGCCATCCCTCGAACCGGTCGACTGTCTCGTCGAAGGCTGCCCGGTGGGTGACGTAGGCGTCGATGTCGAGCGATCCGCCGCGCACGACATCCATCACATGGAGGAAATCCTCCTTGGTCGCGTTGCGGCTGCCCATCAGCGTCATCTCGCGCTTGTGGAATTCGGGATCGTTGAAGGCGATGTCCCCCTTCACCAAGCCCACATAGACGAGCCGGCCGCCATGCGCGACATAGCGGAAGGCGCTTGCCATCGAGCCGGCGTGGCCCGTCGCATCGAATACAGCCGTCGGATAGTCGCCGTCCGTGATGCTCGCCAGCTCGGCCGCGGCTTCCGGCGACGCCTTGACCGTATGATGGACCTTGGCCCACTGGCTGCAAAAAGCAAGCCGCTGCTCGCTCAAGTCCATCACGATGACGCGCGCGCCCCGCTGCTTGGCGAACGCCATCACGCCGAGGCCGATCGGCCCCGCGCCGATGACGAGCGCGGTCTCGCCCGCGCGCAGCTCCGAGCGGCGCACCGCATGGGCGCCGATGCTCAGCGGCTCGACCACGGCCGCCTCGTCGAGAGTGAGGCCGGACGCCTTCAGCAGATGGCTCGTCGGCACGGCGATGCGCTCGCGCATCCCGCCGTCCGCATGGACGCCGAGCACCTTCATCGCCGTGCAGCAGTTCGTCTTGCCGCTGCGGCAGGCGATGCAGCGGCCGCAGTGCAGGTAAGGGATGATGCTGACGGGATCGCCGGCTCGCAGGCCTGAGGCCGGATCGTCGACCCGCTCGATCACGCCGGACAGCTCATGCCCGAGGATGCGCGGATAGTCGAAGAACGGCTGGTTTCCTTTGTAGGCATGCAGGTCGGTGCCGCAGATGCCGATCCGCTTGACCGCCACGATCGCCTCGCCCGGCCCGCATGCCGGCTCCGGCAGCTCGACCAGCGCCAGCTTTTCCGCTTGCTCGCAACGGATTCCTTTCATCGTCCAAGCTCCTCTCGCTTACACATTCAAGCTCCGGTTGTATTCCGGCAGGCCGCTAGGCCAGGTCTGTCCTTGCACGGGCGCCAGGACGTCCAGCACTTCCTGCAGCAGCTCCGTGTCGAGCTCCTCTTCCGCCCAGCCGGCATTGCGGCGGATGTTGTCCGGGTTGGCCGTGCTTACGAGCGTAGTCGGGATGCTCTCGTTGGCGACGGAATACTGGATCGCCAGCTTTGCGATCTCCGTTCCTTTGGAGGCGCACAGCTCGGCGGCGCGCTTGCAGGCCGCCTTCAGCTCGCTGCCGGCCGGATGCCAGTCCGGCGCGCCGCGCGTGCCGAGCAGTCCCATCGAGAGCGGAGAAGCGTTCACCAGCCCGACCTGACGAGCCGAGAGCAGCGGCAGCAGCTCGAGCAGCGTGGAGTCGTTCAGCGAGTAATGGCAGTACGAGATGATCGCATCGACCTCGATCTGCGGCAGCATCTGGCGGAACAGCTCAAGCGGCAGGCCGCAGATGCCGGCATGGCGGATCTTGCCCTCCTGCTTCAGCCGCTGGAGCGTCGGCATCGCTTCTTCAAGGATGACGGCCGGCTCCACGAATTCGATGTCATGCAGGAAGAAGAGGTCCACATGGTCGGTATTCAGCCGCTGCAGGCTTTCCTCCAGGCTGGCGGCGATCCGCTTCGACGAGAAGTCGAATTCGTTCTCGCCGTAGCGGCCGGCTTTGGTCGACAAGTAGAAGCTGTCGCGAGGAACGTCGCGAATCGCTTTGCCGAGCACGGTCTCCGCCTTGGTCAAGCCGTAATAAGGCGATACGTCGATATAATTGATGCCGCAGTCCAGCGCTTCGCGGACGGTGCGGATGCTTTCGCTCTCGTCCGTAGTCCGGAATACCGAGCCCAGCGACGAGGCGCCGAAGCTCAGCACGGAGACGTCGAGTCCGGTGCTGCCGAGTTTCCTGTAGTTCACGTTCGGTTCGCTCCTTGAAAGAAGAGTGGGATGACGCTAGAGGATGACGCCGTCCTTGAAGATCGCGATCTCCCGGAAGTCGTTGCGCTCATTGTTCGTCTGCCGCTCGCCCGAGGCGAGCGCGATCACATAATTCCACAGCTCGTCGGCGAGCTGGTCCATCGTGGCATCCTCAAGCAGGCGGCCCGCATTGAAGTCGATCCAGTTTTTTTTGCGCGCGGCCAGCTCGCTGTTCGAGGAGAGCTTGACGGTCGGCACCGGTCCGCCGAACGGAGTCCCTCGGCCTGTCGTGAACAGGACGATATGGGCGCCGCTCGCCGACAGCGCCGTCACCGAGACGAGATCGTTGCCAGGCGCCTCCAGCAGGGCAAGCCCCGGCCGGCTCGCCCGGCCGCCGTACGGCAAGACGTCGGTGACGGCGACCTGGCCGCCCTTCTGCGTGCATCCGAGCGACTTCTCCTCCAGCGTGCTGATGCCGCCGGCTTTGTTGCCGGGAGAAGGATTCTCATAGACCTCCTGCCCATGCCGGATGAAGTAGTTCTTGAAGTCGTTGACGAGATGTACGATGCCTTGGAAAATCTGCTCGTCGGCCGCCCGGTTCATCAAAATCGTCTCGGCGCCGAACATCTCGGGCACCTCCGTCAGGATCGCCGTTCCGCCCTCCTGCGCCAGCCGATCGGCGACGGCTCCGACGAGCGGGTTGGCGGTAATTCCGGACAGCCCGTCCGACCCTCCGCATTTGAGGCCGAGCTTCAGCTTGGAGACCGGCACCGGCTCGCGCTTGAAGCGCTCGGCGTAGTCGGCCAGCTCGGAGAGCAAGGCCATGCCGGCCTCGAGCTCGTCTTCTTCGTCCTGCAGCTTCATGAATTTGATGCGGTCGGGATCATGCGGCCCGATCGCCTGCTTGAACGAATCGATCTGGTTGTTCTCGCAGCCGAGCCCGGCGACGAGCACGGCCGCCGCATTGGGATGGTTCACGAGCGCGGCCAGCAGCCTTTGCGTATGGACGAGGTCGTCGCCGAGCTGCGAGCAGCCGAACGGATGCGCGAAATGATGCACGCCGTCGATGCGGCCGCCAAAGGCCGCGGTCGCCCGCCGCGCGAGCGTCTCGCAGGTCCGGTTGATGCAGCCGACCGTATTGATGATCCAGATCTCGTTGCGGATGCCGACCTGCCCGTCGGAGCGCAGGTATCCCTGAAACATGCGGCCTGTCGGCCGCTCGGCCGGTGCGATGGCGGCCGCCGGCGCATAGCCGTAATCTTCCTTGATCCCTTGCAGCCCGGTGCGCAGATTATGCGTGTGCACCCACGAGCCCGGCGCGATGTCGCAGACGGCTTTGCCGATCGAATAGCCGTACTTGACGACGTCCTCGCCCGCGCGAGCCGCCCGCGTCAGAATCTTGTGCCCCTTGGGCACGTCGTCCAGCAGCGTCAATGCCGTTCCATCCTCCAAGATGATGGAGTCTCCGGCTTGGAACGGCTGCAGCGCTACGATGGCCGAATCCTTTTCGGCAAGCCTGATCCAGCTGTTCATGCTTCCTTCCGCTCCCATCCCGCCAGATGATCGGCGACGGCTTCCGCCAGGCCCTTCCAGGCCGACAGATCGATTCCCCATACCGTCTCGTCGGCCAGCAGCCGGCGAACCTTCTCCCGCTCCCCGCAGTCGGCCGACCACGCCTGCTCGATCCGGCCCAGCAGCTCGGCATCGTCGGCGACCCGATACGGCTCTCCGGCGAAGCTCCGGCCCTCATAGCCGTCGCCGATCCGTTCTACGCGGTAATACCGCAGCAGGGCGGCGAAGCCTAGGGCCAGTCCAGCCGGCACAGGCTCGCCCTTCTCGGCGTAATAAGCCATCGACGGCAGCAAGCGCGCCTTGGCCTTGCTGATGCTGTTCATGGCGATATCCGAGAGCCGGTGGCGGAGATGCGGATTCAAGTACCTCTCGTAAACTTCCGCCGCATAAGCCTTCATCGCCTCCGCCGGCTCCGGCAGCGACGGAATGATCTCCGCTTCGACCGTATTCCGGACGAAGCTCCCCAGCTCGGGATGCTCCATCAGCTCGCGCACATGCTCCACGCCATGCAGCAGGCCGAGCGGAGTCATGAGCGTATGGGCTCCGTTCAGGATCCGCACCTTGCGCTGCTGGAACGGCTTGAGATCGGGCGTCCAGTGGACGTTGAAGCCGGCCTGGCGCAGGGGAAGCTCCTCATCCAGCTCCGGCTCGGCCTCGATCGCCCACAGATGGTAAGGCTCGCCCGTCGTCAGCAGCTCGTCGCGATAGCCCCAGCGCTCGAACCAGCGCTCCGCCTCCTCGGCATCCGGATATCCGGTCACGATCCGATCGACGAGCGTGCTCAGGAAGCGGTTATGCCGCCGCACCCAGGCTTGAAAAGCCTCCGGCAGGCCCCATTCCTCGGCATGCCGCAGCACGCCTTCCCGCAAACGGTCGCCGTTGCGCTCGAGCAGCTCGCACGGCAGGAAGATCAGCCCCTTGTCCGGCGCCCCCGCGAACGTCTCGTAGCGGCGCAGCAACAGCAGCGTCATCTTGGCCGGGAACGACTCCGGCGGCTCGCCCGGAACCATCGGCTCGGAGCGGTAGGCGAGCCCCGCTTCGGTCGTATTGGATACGACGAACCGGAGCTCGGCGCCATCCGCCAGCGCAAGGAACGACGCCCACTCCTCGTAAGGATCCAGCACGTTGGAGAACACGGAGACGACGCTCCGGCGCTCGATCCGCTCGCCTCCCTCCAGGCCGCGGATGACGAGGGTGAACAGTCCGTCCTGCGCAGCCAGCTTCTCGATCTTGCGCTTTCCCGATCGGCGGGGCTGCACGACCGCGACGCTGCCGGGGAAAAGTCCTTGCTTGCGGCAGCCGTCGAGCATCCAGTCCACAAAACCGCGCAGGAAGTTGCCTTCTCCGACCTGCAGCACCCGCACCGGGTCGGAACCAGCGCTTGTAAAGCGGCCGTCTTCCGCTGCGGCCAACAGCGTTTCGGTAAGTAACGACGCCATCGCATAGCGCCTCCTTTTTGTTCGCTTGCCTTCATTTTATAAGATAAAATGGATTATAAACATAACCTGTAATTGCTTTAACATTCTCTATTTTGATATATTGAACGAACGATGAGGACATGGAGGAGGTTTCCCGTGCAGCCGTTTCGCAAGCCCTTTCAACTGGATCCTGTCTTTCCGTTCGAGCTCGTTCTTCAAGGCGTCCGCCGCTACGAGACCGAGCTTCCCGACCATCTGCACGATCTGTATGAGCTCGTCTATGTCCATGACGGCCAAGGCACCTTTTTCATCGACGGCTCCCTGTACGAAAAAAAAGCCGGGGACTTGTTCCTCATCCCCGGCAACACCGTCCATCGCGCGTTTCCTTCTTCCGGCGACCCGATCGTATCGACGGCTTTGTTTTTCGCTCCCTCCCTCGTCCATGCCGAATCGCTCGACGACGGCCATCATCCGCTCCGCTGCTTCGAACGGGCCCGCAAAAGCAAGCAGCACAAGGCCGAGCTGACGCAGCCGGCGCGGCTGGCCGTCGAAGCGGCCATCGAGGCGATCGCAGGCGAGCTCCAGACGGCAGCCGCCGGCTATCGCCATGCGGTCAAGCTTCATCTGCAGCAGCTTCTGCTTGCGCTCAGCCGGCTGCCGATGCATGAGGAAGCTCCCCGCAGCGATCTCCTGCCCGGTCCGAAATGGGTCCATGACGCGCTGCGGACCATCGACCGCGATCCGATCCGCTGCGGCGGCCTCAAGGAGCTGGCCTCTGCCGCCTGCGTCAGCGCGCCTCACTTTTCACGCGTGTTCAAGCAGATGACCGGCATGAACGTGACGGACTATGTCGGCGCCAAGCGGCTCGTCGCCGCCAAGGAACGGCTGCTCGCCACGGACGACAACGTAGAGGCGATCGCCAATGACTGCGGCTTCCTCGGTCTGCCGCATTTTTACCAGGCGTTCAAGAAGCTGACGGGCATGACCCCGCGCGGCTACCGCCTGCAGAGCCGGCTTGAGCCGAAGGAATGAACGAGCGGTCATCGCGGCTCGTCCCTCCTAGCCGATCATTCCTTAAAGACAAGCCGATAAACCGCTCCCGCCCGCGTCGAAAAGACAACCGCTCCGGCAGCATCCGTCTTCGCTTCGACCTTGCCGCCGTCCTCGTCCCGCACTTCGAACGGCTGGCAGCTGACGATCGCGCAAGCGCTGCCGGCGTCGGAGCGCAGCTCCGCCTCCGTCAAGCGGCCGGCACGCCAGGCCATGCCGACCTCGAAGCCGCCTCTCGCCCGCAAGCCGCGGACCGAGCCTTGCGGCCACGCCTGCGGCAATGCCGGCAGCAGCTCGATCCGTCCTTCATGAGACTGCAGCAGCAGCTCCGCGATGCCGGCCGTAGCCGCGAAATTGCCGTCGATCTGGAACGGCGGATGCGCGTCGAACAGATTCGCATACACGCCGCCGCCCTCGTATTCGGTCGGCTCGTTCGGACGCACCAGCCGCAGCAGGTTCGAGATGAGCCGAAACGCCCGGTCGCCGTCCTTGAACCTTGCCCACAGCCCGATTTTCCAGCCCAGGCTCCATCCTGTGCCGCCGTCGCCCCGGATGTCGAGCGACGTCCTTGCGGCCTCGAACTGCTCCGGAACGCTGCCCTTCGTCACGATCCTGCCCGGATAAACTCCAACGAGATGGGATACATGCCGATGATGCGGGTCCTCGTCCTTATAGTCGCGGCTCCATTCCTGCAAGCGGCCTCGGTCGCCGATCCGGATCGGATGCAGCTTTTTCCGGGCCTGCTCGAGGGTGTGCGCGAACTCCTCGTCCAGCCCCAGCTCCGCCGCCGCGAGCTGGCAATTTTCGAACAGCTCCGCGATCAGCATCAGATCCATCGTCGCCGATTCGGTGACGGCATGCTTTTGCCCCGCGAGCACGAATTTATGCTCCGGCGAGGTGGACGGCGAGGTGATGAGCTGGCCGTGCTCGTTTTCGACGAGCCAGTCGAGCGCGAACAGCGCCGCCTCCTTCATGATCGGGTAGGCGCGCTTCCTCAGGAATTCCGCATCCGAGCTGAAGGCGTAATGCTCCCACAGATGCTGGGTCAGCCACACGCCTCCCATCGGCCACATCGTCCAGACCGGGTCCCCTCGGCCATAGTCGCCGACGGGAGCCGTCTGCGCCCATAGATCCGAGTTGTGATGCGCCACCCAGCCTCGCGCTCCGTAATTGACCTCGGCCGTCTTGGCGCCATTGGCCGCCAGCCGGCCGATATAGTCGAGCAGCGGCTCGTGAAGCTCGGCCAGGTTGCAGCTTTCGGCAGCCCAGTAGTTCATCTCCGCGTTGATGTTGAGCGTGAAGTTGCAGCTCCACGGCGCCCGCGTCTCCTCGTTCCAGATGCCTTGCAGATTGGCCGGCTGGCTGCCCGGACGCGAGCTGGCGATCAGCAGATAGCGTCCATAATGGAACAGCAGCTCGACCAGTCCCGGATCGTCCGCCCCGTAGTCAGCGATCCGCCGATCCGTCGGCAGCGAGTCCGGCGCCTTGCTGCCGCCCAGATGGAGCGAGACGCGGTCGAACAGCCGCGAGTGGTCCTCCGCATGACGCTGCCGCAGCTCCTCGTAGCGGCGGACGCGCGCCTGCCGCAGCGTCTCCAGCGTAATCCGCTCCGGCCGGATCGCCTCGTCCCTCGCTCCCAGGCGCGGATGGAATGAAGTCGCCGCGCTGAACAGCAGCGTAGCCGATGTCGCATCCTGGACATGGAGCCCGTCACCGTCCGCCCGCAGCGTGCCGCCCTCCAGCTCGACCGCCAGGCGGCCGTGGAACGACAGCCCCTTGCTCTTGCCATCAGCGCCGTAGCGGACGGGCTGCTCGGTATCGTGATAGCTCGGCGAGACATGCTCCGGCGCGAAGCCGAACAAAGTGAAATCTCCCTCGTCCGCCGCCGTCGCATGGCGCAGCGGGCTGTCCAGGCGCGCCCGGAAGCTGAGCGCGCCTGCCCGATCGGCAGACAGGCGGACGACAATCGCCTGGTCGGGATGCGAGGCGAACACCTCGCGCTCGTACGTCACCCCTCCGATCGAATACCGCACCGTCGCCATGCCGCGGGCGAGGTCGAGCTTCCGCTCGTAGCTGCCATAGCTGATCTGCCCATGCTCCATGCTGAGCAGCAGATCGCCGAACGGCAAGTACGACTGCGTATACGGTCCCATCAAGCATTGCTGGGCGAGCCGATCCGCCTCCGCATGCCTTTCCTGAGCGATCAAGGCGCGGATTTCCGGCAAGGCTTCCTTCGCTCGCGGGTTGTTCCAGTCCGTCGGATAGCCGGACCAGAGCGTGTCCTCGTTGAGCGCGATCCGTTCCTTCTCGATGCCGCCGAATATCATGGCGCCCAGCCTTCCATTGCCGACGGGCAGCGCCTCGACCCAATGGACGGCGGGGGAATGGAATTGAATGTTCATCGTGGATAAACCCTCCCATGTCATGTCGATTTCGATTGGTGCATCCTCGCCGCGTGTTCAAGCCGATGGCAGGCTGCTCGTCCATCCCGGCGGCAACGCAGGGAACGAGCATGAGAACGCTTGCGGTCAGCAGGATTGCTCCCAGCATAAGGCATCGACCGGGAGATGAAAAGAAAAAAAGCCTGCCCGGGTCGGGAGGCTTGTTCCAGTCATCCAAGGCGAAGCTTCGGAAAAGCGCTACGGCAGCGAGCTTTTGCGCGCTTCGTCGATCGCTTTTTGAATATCATCCAGCGCCGTCTTCAACGGAGCGCCGGCCAAATAATGGTTGACTCCCTCCAGAATTTTGACCTGAAGCGATTCCGTCGAAATCGTATGCGGCCAGTACAGCGTCGCTTCCTTTTGAGTCACGGCAGCCGCGATCGAAGACGTGGATTCGTTCCAGCCCTGGGACGACGAGATTGTCGAGGGGATGGCGTTTGCTCCGCGGGCAAGCTTTTCCTGGCTGGCGCGTCCGTTCATGAACGCCACGAACAGCTTCGCTTCCTCGGGATGCTTCGTTTGCGAGTTGATGACCCGGTAGCTGCCTACATTGATGTTGGGAACGGTACGGGTGCTGCCCGGAATGACCATGAACCGGATATCCTGAGAAGGATCTCTCTCCTTGATCGTCAATAGGTCCCATGTCCCCGTAATCAACATGGCCGCGCTTCCGTTGCCGATCAAATCTTTCGCCTGCTCATGCTTGAGCGACGTCCAGTTTTTCGGAACGTAGCCGCGATCGATCAACAGCTTGTGCTTGCTGATCGCATCGACAAAGTAAGGATGGTCGATCTTGATCTGGCCGCTCTCCAGCTTTTTCGTCCACTCGGCATCCGCGCCATTGTTGGACATGATGGAGCCCCAGAAAAACTGGGCGTTGGACCATTCGCCGTCTGCCGCGATCGGGATGATCCCTTCTCGCTTCAGCGTTTCGCAAAGCTCCAGCAGCTCATCCCATGTTCGCGGCACTTGAAGCCCCAGACGGTCGAACATCGTTTGATTATAGATCAAGCCGTCGCTATGCATGACTTCCGGTACGCCATACACCTTGCCGTCCACCTCGACGGGCTTCAGGGAAGAAGGATAAAAATCGTCGAGGAACGGAGAGCCGCTCAAATCGAGATATACGTCCGGACGCAGCTTGCGGAACTCCTCGAACAAGCTCGGGGACCAGGTGTCGAACACATCCAGCGGCTCGCCTCCGAGCAGCCTGATCTTGATCCCGGCGGTATAGTTGTTGCTTTGAATGAAGTTGGCTTCGATCTTGATGTTCGGGTAGCGTTTCTCGAAATCCGCGATCGCCTCGTAATAAACCTTGCCGGCTTGAGCCGCATCCAGCAAAAAGCTGGAATAATGCAGGACGACCGGTTCCGGCGCCGGCTTCCCGTCCTCGGAGGAGCGGGGAATGCCGAACCGGCCAGCCAAGCCGCAGCCTGCGCAGCTGACGATCAGAGCGCAGAAGACAGCCAGCAGCGCCCATGCTGCGCGCTGGCCTCGCTTCATGCCGGGCATTCCCTTCCCTCCCTTTTATCCTTCCCGAGCTTGATTTTCCTCATCATGACATGACGGCTTTCGCTCGTCAATGACTCAGAGCTTGCCGCCGGACGTCGCGATGCCTTCGATGAACTGCTTTTGGAACAGCATGAACAGCGCGAGCATCGGCCAAATCGCCAGCACAGACGCGGCCATCAGCTCCGGATAGTGGACCGCGAACGCGCTCTGGATTTTGGCCAGCGCGGAAGAGAGCGTCGCCGCGCTGGAATCGGTGTTCACGATGAGCGGCCACATCAAGTCCTTGAACGAGAACAGCGCGGTGAAGATGGAAAGAGCGGCCAATCCGGAGCGGACAAGCGGAAGCATGACATAAAGGAACGTCTGTCCGATATTGCAGCCGTCGAGCTTCGCCGCTTCCTCCAGCTCCTTTGGCAGTCCCATGAAAAACTGCCGCAGCAAAAAGGTGCCGAAAGCGCTGACCAAGCCCGGGAACAGCAGGGCAAGTATAGTATTGCGCAATCCGAGCTGATCCACCATTAAATATTGCGGAATGATGAAAATTTGGGTCGGAACCATCATTTGGAACAGCACCAGGCTGAAAAAGAAGCTTCGTCCCGGGAATTTTAGCCTGGCGAAAGCATAGGCCGCCATCGCGCTGAACGTCACGCCGCATAAAACGCGCAGCGCCATCATCGCAAACGTATTCCAGTACAGGCGGAGGAAGTCGGTCTGCCGCCACACCTCCGAATAGTTTTCCCACATCACCCGGCTGGGGAAGAAATAGAACGGATTCATCGAGGTCGATTCCGTCACGGTCTTGAGCGAGGTCAGCACCATCCAAAGGAAGGGCAGAACCATGATGGCCGCTCCCAGCAGCAAGACCGCATGGACGAACAGCGTGGATACTCGATTTTTTTGCGTCATGCCGCACCTCCTATTGATAATGGACCCACCGCTTCTGCGCTTTCATCTGGAAGAAGGTGATGATCATGATCAGCGCCAGCAGCAGCATGACGATCGCCGATCCATACCCTCTGTCCATGTACTTGAAGGAGCTGTTGTAGAACAGATAGACGAGCGAGACGGTATGGTCGTACGCCGGATTCGTCACGTCGATCATCATGAAGATGACATCGAATACTTGCATGGCCTGAATGACCGACGTTACGACGACAAAAAACAGCGTCGGCGTCACGAGCGGCAGCGTAATGACGAAAAATTGCCTGATTCTGCCCGCCCCGTCGATATCGGAAGCCTCATAGTAGTCCTTCGGTATTTCCTGCAGGCCAGCAAGCAAAAGCACCATATTGTAGCCGACGACGCTCCAGATCCCGATGACGGCAATCGAGACGAGTGCAAGACGGGGATTGGAAATCCAGTCGACGGGCGGCAAGCCAAATTTGGACAGCACATAGTTGAATAATCCGAATTGCTGATTGTACATCCATCTCCATACCATCGTTACGGCGGCAGGCGCCGCGATCATCGGGATGAAATATATGGTCCGATAGGCGGATCGGCCCGCGATTTTCTGGTTCAGCAGCACGGCGATGAGCATCGCGAGGGCGATGCTGACCGGCACGACGATCGCGGCATAAAGCAGCGTGTTGGCGACAGCATGCCAGACCTGCGCATCCTGGACCAGCTTGCGGTAGTTGTCCAGACCGACATAAATATTGTTTCTCCCGAAGTCTCCGCTCTTGAAAAAGCTCAAGTAGGCCGACTGGGCCATCGGAATCAAGTTCAGAACGACAAGTCCGACAATGGTCGGGGCGATGAAAAACCAGCCCCAGGCCCATTCCTTCCATGCTTTCTTTCCGGATGTTCTCTTTACGGCTTGGCTCTGCATCCGATTTCCTCCTATCAAAATGCGGCAACCGCTCGGTTGCCGCATTCCTCATTTACCGTTCCGCCGACCCGTGGCGCTTACTTCTCCTGGGACAGGCTTTCATTCATGATCTTGGCGGCGTTTTTAGCTGCCTCCTCCACCGTCGCTTGACCGAGGAAAGCCGGCTTGAGCGCTTCGTACGCCTTGTCTTCCCAGACAAGCGTCGTATTGGAGTAAGGACGGACGACGCCGTATTGAACCATGTCGACAAACACTTGAGAATGGAACGTCGACGAGGATTCGACCCACTTCTGTGCCGTTCCTTTATAGGCCGGGATCGCCAGGCCAAGCTCCGCCTGCATCTCCTGGCCTTCCTTCGAGCTGAGGAACTCCACGAATTTCCAGGCCTCTTCCGGATGCTTCGTTTTCGCGTCGATCGCATGGCCCAGGCCGTTGTAGATGGAGGCTTGCTTTTCTTTTTTCGGCAGTACGGCGACGTCGAAGTTTTTCGCCATATACTCGTTCTCCGCAAAGCTGCTCAAGTTCCAGGAGCCGAAAATGCCCATCGCGACTTTTCCGTTTTTGATCAGTTCCGGACGCTCCGCGTCGACGACGGTCATCGGAGACAGCCCTTCGCGAGTGAAGCTGATGTAATAATCCAGCGCCTCGATCGTTTTCGGATCGTCATAACCGGATTTCTTGTCGTCGGTGATGATCGTGCCGCCGTTTTGATACACGAAGTTGTAGTAGCCTTCCTGGTTGTGCATCGGAGCGAGCAGGCCGTACACGCCGTCTTTCGTCAGCGTCTTCGCGGCGCTTTTCAGATCGTCCCACGTCCAGTTCTCGTCGGGATAGCTCAGGTTCGCCTTGTCGAACAGCGTTTTATTGTACCAAAGTCCGATCGTATCGAAGTCCCTCGGAACGGCATATTGCTTGCCGTCAAAGTTGTAGATCTGATTGAGCCCCTCGGGGTAGTTCTCCAGCTTGACCTCCGTGCTTTTGGCGATCTGATCGTTCAGATCGAGCAGCATGCCGTTGGAGGCATAGCGATAGATCTCGTTGGAGTGCATCCAGAACACATCCGGCAGCGATCCGCCGGTCGCTCCGGCTTCCAGCATCGTCCAGTAATCGGACCAGCCGGCCACTTCGATCTTGATCTTGATGTTCGGGTTTTTCGCCTCGAATGCGTCGGCAATCTTGCGCGCGCCTTTCTCCTGATTGGAATCCCATAACGCGTATCTCAGCGTTACGTTTCCGCCGCTTCCGCTGCCTGTCGAACCGTTCTCCGCCTTGGAAGGCTCCGAACCGGCATTGCCTGCAGCGCCATTGCCGCCATTGCCGCCATTTCCGCATGCAGCCAACATCGTCGCGGTCAGGCCGATGGATACTAAAGTCGTCCAGCGTTTGTGCGTCACTCGAGTTCCCCCTCTAATCGTGCTCAAGTTTCCCTTGCCTTTGCTCTCTTATCGTAAACAATGGCGCTTCAAGCCGGAATGGCGGTTTTTTACGCTCTATTCACCTTTTTTGACCAGACAAAAGACGACAAAAAAAGCGCTCCGCCGGAAGGAGCACTTTTTTTACTTTTCCTCTTTATTTTTTGCTTTCGCCGGCAGATCCGCGGAATTCCTCCGGCGTCATGCCGCAATGCTTCTTGAACAGCTTGCTGAAATAAGCGGTATTGGGATAGCCGACCCTTTCCGCCACCTCGTACACCTTCAGCCGGTTTTCCCGCAGCATTGCTTTTGCCTTTTCCATGCGCAGCCGAGTCAAATAGCCGACGAAGTTCACTCCCGTCTCGCGTTTGAAGATGCGGCTCAAATAAGAGGCGTTCACATTGATCTTCTCCGCCACGAATTGAAGCGAAATATCCTCCGTATACAGCTGCCGCATCATTTCGCATGCCTGCTCCGCATAACTGCGAGGAAGCTCTTTGTCGGTCAAAAGGGAGCGGCATGAGTTCAAATAGTCCACGACCGTGCGGTGGAGGCCCTCCAGCCGTTCTTCGCGCAGCAGCTTTTCGTATACGTTCAATCCGTCCTCGTCGGAATCGGGAAGCACCGGGAAGCAAGAGGAGATCAAGCCGAGCACCCGGATATAAGCCGAGCGGGCCGCTTGCTTCGTGTAGCCGCCTTCCCGCAGCTGCTCCTTCAGCTCCTCCAAAAACGCCAGCGCCGTCTCGCTGCCAAGCTCCGCGTCCTGGCGGAACGATCGCAAGGCCGCGCCTTTCCACACGAAGCGCTGGATGCAGCGCTCCTTTTTCCGTGGCCGGTCATAATAGACCAGTCCGTTTCCGGAGCTGAAAAACAGGTCGTCCAGCGCTTCATCCGCTTCCTGAAACGCTTTCCGAATGCCTTTGTAGCCGTCGGCCTTGCTCGCCCCGATCGACATCGTCAAATTGAGAAAGTCGTTCATCGCCTCCTGAATCTTGTCGACGAGCTTCTCGAATTCCTGCGGCGGCCCGTCATCGAGCCATTCCATCAGCAGGACGTATTCAGCCGAATTCATGACGATGATTTCCTTCTGCCGCTGCCGCGGTATGATCTCCTCCAGGATGTTCAGGACGGCGTACCGCAGCAGCTTCTCGTCCTGCTCGACATATTTGCGGCGCAAATATTCGAAGCGGTCGATCCTGAACTTCGCCAGCAGCATCGGTCCGTCCTGGACGCGGATGCGCAGCGATTCCCGGCTCGCCGCAATGTCGCGCTCTCCTTTGTAGCCGCTGATCACTTCCTTGAAGAGCGTCTCCTTCAAGTATTCGATGCTTTCCTTGACCGATCCGGGCGGCATGCCGTCCATCTCTTTGCGCGTCGTTTTCGCCGCTCTTTTTTTCACGACATCGAGCACCCGCAGCAGCTGCGAGGACTTCATGTCGCTCTTGATCAAATAATCGGCGGCTCCGAGCCGGATCGCCTCCTGCGCATAGTGGAATTCATCCAGGCAGCTTAAAATGACATACTGGCAGTCCGGACGGTCCCGCTGCACTTCGCGGATCAGCTCGAGGCCGTCCATGACCGGCATTTTGATGTCGGTCACGATCAGGTCGGGAGCCGCCGCCTCGGCCAGCTCCAGCGCTTCCTTGCCGTTCGCCGCCTCGCCCATGATGCGGAAGCCCTCCTCCTCCCAATTGATCAGCGATTTGAGGCCGATGCGCATCAAAAGCTCGTCATCCACGATGAGTACGTTCAGCATGGCCGCTTTCCTCCTTCATTAGGTCGATACGGGAAGATCAAGGTAAACTCGGCCCCTTCTCCCTCGGCGCTGCGGAAGGACACGCCGTACGGCTCGCCGAAAACCCTCCGGATGCGCTGATGCACGTTGCAGATTCCGATTCCGCCCTCCGCATCGCTGCCGGCCAGCCGTTCTCGAAGGCGGCTGGCCGCTTCGCCGCTCATCCCCGCTCCGTTGTCGCGCACCGTAATCCGCAGCTGCTCTTTTCCGATGCCCCTTACTTCCAGCGTCAGCACGCCGTCCTTCTGATTGGCGATTCCATGGAAGATGGCGTTCTCCACGAGCGGCTGGATGCTGAGCTTGGGAATTTCCTGATCCAGCAGCGAGTCGTCCTCGACCTCCACATGAACCTCGATCCGGTTGAAATAGCGGACCTTTTGGATGACGAGATAATGACGGATATGCTCCAGCTCTTCGCGGACGGGCACGAGTCCCTTGTCCGCTCTTGCGGTATACCGCAGCATGGAGATGAGCGCCTCCGTCATTTCCACGATTTTGTCCGAGCGCTGCATCGAGGCGATCCACTTGACCGAATTCAGCGTGTTGTACAAGAAATGCGGATTGATTTGCGCCTGCAAAGCCCGGATTTCCGCCTCCACCTTTTGCTCCTGCTCCTCGTAGATGCGCTCGACAAGCTGCTTCAGCTCGGCCGACATCTGTTCGAACCGGATCGCCATCAGCCCGATCTCGTCATTCGACTGGACGGGGTGCAGGCTGTCGAACTTGCCGTGCTCTACGAGCGCCATGTTCCTCATCAGCTGCTTGATCGGCCGCGTGATGAGGCTGGAGATATAGAGCGTGCTCACCAGCGCGAACAGCAGCAGCACGGTGATGATCATCCACAAGTTGCGCTTCAAAATCCCATCCTCGATCGTCAGATCGTCCATAGGCATCGAGAGATAGGTCTTCCATCGGTGGGACTCGAAGCCCGCCTGGATGAGCATGTGCTCGCTGCCCTTGACGCGGACGATCTGGCGGTCGAGCCCGCCGTCGACATGGCCGCCCATCGGGAAGATCGACTCGAACGGCTGGCCGATCGCGCCGTAGTCGTCCCTGAACATGATCCGGTCCTGCTCATCGACGATCGTCATGACAGACTGGCTGCCGACATTCATGCGCTTGTTGAGCTCATGGATGAACTCGATGTCGACGCTGATCACCATCACGCCGAGCAGCTTGCCGTTCTCCATGTCCAATATTTTCCGCAAATTGTAAATGGCCCAGTTGCCTTCTCCTTTGACCTGCCGGTCCTTTTGTGTCGGCAAATCCCGCGTAATGTCATCCGATTCCAAAAAATCGTTGAACCACGCTTCCTGGCGCGGCTCGTACGCGTAGTCGATCGGCTTGTTCGGGCTGATATAGAGATCGTTTCCAGGATTCATGTTATAGACATAGATGGAAATTTTTCTGTCTTTCATCGTGATGTAGTTCATCAATAATTGCGTCGCCTGCATTTCATTGGCGATGGATTGGTTGCGCAAATAATTTTGAACCGGATAATTATCCTGCGATACAGCCGAAATATAGCTGTTGATGCCATAGCTTGAAATAAGAGAAATTTGCCGGATATCCCGCAAATATTCCTCGATCCGGATATTGGACTGCCTGGCCACGTCCGCAAGCAGGATGCTGTACTTGCTCTCCAGCATCTGGCGCGAAGAAAAATAGGCGTTGACGACCATCACGGACAACGGGATGAGGATCGACAGCAAGAAAAAAACCATGATCTTGTTTTTCAGGCTGATGAAGCGGTATTTGCGACGCATCGCATCGTCCTCCGGTCTGAACGGGATAGAACCAATGTCCCCATGATAATCATAGAAGCATCGCCTTGTCACGTCAGGACGGTCTGCTATACTGGTAGCAGCACGGCACTTCACCTGAAAAGAGGTTGCTTCCATGGCTAGCTTCACCTTGCAGAGACAGCCGGACGGGGTTGCGGATCCGGAGCTGAGCTTGCTGTTCTGGGGCAGGGAGCAATGCTGTCCCGGCCATACCTACGGTCCCGGCATGCGCGACTTTTATAAAATCCATTTCATTCAGAGCGGATCCGGCACGTTGACCGCCGCGGGCGAGACCCATCGCATCGGCGCCGGCCAGGCGTTCCTCACTTATCCGCATATGCGGGTCACCTATTCGGCCAGCGAGGAGACGCCGTGGCTCTATTCCTGGATCGCCTTCAAAGGCAGCCGGGCGGAACAGCTGCTCGCCCGGACGGCATTGTCGGCAGCCAGCCCGATCTTTCCGCTGGACGACAAGCTGATGCCGACGCTGGATCAGACGATGAGCCGCGACGCCCTGGCCTCGGACGCCGCCGATCTGCTGCTGCTCGGACGGCTGTACGAATTTCTGGCCGCGCTGATCGCGATCGTGCCGCGCCGCGAGGCCGGCCGCGACGGCCGCGCGCGTCCCAACCCTCATGTCGCCGACTGCCTCCGCTATCTGCACGCCCATTACGACGAGGACATCTCGGTCGAACGCATGGCGCGGGAATTCCAGCTCGACCGCAAATATCTGTCGTCCCTCTTCAAGCGGGAGACCGGCATGCCTCCGCGTCAATACTTGCTGGATTACCGGATGTCGCGCGCGGCAGATCTGCTCGAACGGACCGACTGCACGATCAGCGAGATCGCGTTTTCGGTCGGCTATCGCGATCCGCTGCTGTTTTCCCGCATGTTCAAGCGGGTTCGAGGCTGCTCGCCTCGAAGCTATCGCGAGCGCAGATGCTGACATCATGACATGTTTTCCTTCCTTGCTGACATGTTTTCCACGCCGCTCCTTCGGCTACAATGGAGAAGTCAACTCGGCCAGGCAAGCCCTTTCAGGCTGTCGGGCCACATGGGAGGAATGATGATTTTGTACAAGGCTTCCGAATCGCGCTACGACACGATGAAGTATAACCGGAGCGGCCGCAGCGGCTTGCTGCTTCCGGCCATCTCGCTCGGTCTTTGGCACAACTTTGGCGGCATCAACTCGGTCGAGAGCGGCCGGAGCATGCTGACCCGCGCCTTCGATCTCGGCATCACGCACTTCGATCTCGCCAACAACTACGGTCCGCCTCCAGGCTCGGCCGAGGAGATGTTCGGCGAGATCCTGAAAAAAGACCTGCTTCCATACCGGGACGAGATCGTCGTCTCCACGAAAGCCGGTTATTATATGTATCCAGGCCCTTACGGCGAGTGGGGCTCCCGCAAATATCTCGTCGCCAGCCTGGACCAGAGCCTGAAGCGCATGGGCCTCGATTATGTCGATATTTATTATCACCATCGTCCGGACCCGAATACGCCGCTGGAAGAGACGATGAGCGCTCTCGACGCGATCGTCCGCCAAGGCAAGGCGCTCTATGTCGGCATCTCCAGCTACAGCCCGGAAGATACGCGCAAAGCTTCCCGCATCCTGCGCGAGCTCGGCACGCCATGCCTCATCCATCAGCCGAGCTACTCCATGTTCAACCGCTGGATCGAAGACGGGCTTCAGGACGCGCTGGATGAAGAAGGCATCGGATCGATCGTCTTCTCCCCGCTGCACGGCGGCATCCTGACCGACCGCTATCTCAATGGCGTCGCGGCGGATTCCCGCGCTGCCGGTCCAAGCGTCTTCCTGTCCGAGAACGACATCACCGAGGAACGGATCGCCAAGGTCCGCCGCCTGAACGAGATCGCCGCGGGCCGCGGCCAAAAAATGTCGCAGCTCGCCCTGAACTGGGTGCTGCGCGGCGGCCGAGTCACGTCGGCTCTGATCGGCGCCAGCAAAGTGTCGCAGATCGAGGATGCGGTCGACTCGCTCCGCTTCCCAGAGCTGACCGAGTCGGAAATCGCCGCGATCGAAGCCATTCTGAAGGGCTGATCGCCCGCCCGCGAGCGATGCAGCAAAACAAGCTCCTGAACCGTCGGATCGACGAGTTGAGGAGCTTGTTTGTTTCCTATGGTGCGGTCAAGAGGACTTGAACCTCCACGTCATTGCTGACACTAGAACCTGAAATTGGTGAGCCGCGAAGGAGGCGAACCAAGGAAGCTTACCTCTCAAAGTCCCTTATGGACAAGGATTTTCAGGTTTGTGTATTTTTCTTCCATCAACGAAACATGGTCAAGACCCCAAATCGTAGACAGTTGAAAAAGCCCTAGGAAACAGCATGTCGTGGTACGCATGGGACGTGTACTGGGATCCTTGATCGCTATGGACGATCAATCCCGTCACGTCCTTTTGCGTTTCAAAGGCTTGTCGGAACGTCTCCAGCACCAAGGGATTGTCATTCTTTCGGCTGATTTGATACGCGATAATTTCATTGTTCCACAGATCCTTGATCGCGGAGAGATAGATCTTCTGATCGAAGACGCGATATTGAGTCACATCGGTCACCCATTTCTGATTGGGACCGCTAGCAGAGAAGTCCTGCTTTAGCAAATTCTCCGCAACCCTTTCGTCCGATACGGCGGCTTGATAGCTCGATTGATGAACGTACTTGCGTCGTTTGCTGACCTCTTAATTCGTCTACAGCCTGGTACTTCTCTTGCTTCCCTCCCGATTCAAGATGTGCAACCACTTTTTTAGCACGTCTACCTCCAGCTGCAAGCGTTTGAGCTCGCGTTCCGACCCGGTTTCCTCTTTAAGAAGGATTTCCTCGACAATCCATAAGACCGTTAGACCCTTGCTCCCGATATTTCCTCACCCCAATTTTTACGCAGTCCTTGTCGTGAACGTCCAAATGCTCCGCGATTTGCTTGTGGCTCCATCCTTCTCGATTGAGCCGAATCGCCTCCATTTTCAACTCGAACGGATAGGGCTTGAACACTTGTCCTTTTGTCGCCATAAAAACATGCACCCCTAGAAATAGTCATCGGTTAACCCAAGGGTTTTTCCAATGTCCATTCCAAGGGGTGCACTTCACAGTAGGAATGCGGTTTTTATACTTTTTTCACAACTCGCCCAGTATTTGCAAAATTTCATCGAGCTGCTACGCTCAGCGTAGGGCTGTTGCTGCCCATGCTCACCGTTTGGTCCTGCGGCTGGCCGGTAATCGTCGGCGCCTCCGCATGGATCAGGGGGGCATCCGCCCAAACTTGAATCTCAAGTGTGCGCGGGTCTCCCGAACCGCTACCCTTCAGATAATTTATCTTGATTTTGTCGGTAACGACCGGGTCTTCCACCGAAAACCGCAGCCAAGCCAGGTTATTGGAACCGATTTCCCCGAAAAGCTTCCACTCCTCGCCGTCCAGCCACTCCACCTTGATATTTTGGAGCTGCAGGTTTGAGGTCGCCCCCATCGTCACGTCAACGTAGTCGTTACGAGAACCGTTTTCATTTATGTCCGGCAGCAAGCCGATTACGTCAACCACGCTGACAGCTTTCATTTCCTGGAGGGTAATGACGATATCGGCGGGCAGACTGCCGCTGCTGAACTGATAACGTCCGGCGTTGCTTGCGCCTCTTTGCCGATTCCCGTCGATTAAAACCTCCGGAACCGTGCTGTTAGGGCTGTTACCCGGCGCAGACGCTACAATCGAAGCTCCTTTCGATTTCAACGCCCAGTTTTCCAAGCCTCTGGTCAAGTCGGGGTGTCTTAGGCGGAAAATCACCGAATCTGCGATTTCCTTAGTTCCCGACCACAGGCTGACTCTTGCCGTTACCTTGTCGATGTCCAGCCCCTCCGGTACTACGACGTCAACCTTACCGCTCACATCTTTGGGAGGCGATGCAAGCGCAGGCAGAGTTATATTGGTGGTAGTCGTCGCGGTCTGGATAACGCTTCCCGAAGCGTTGAGAAATTCGATTTTGAGAGTCGCGGTCTTGCTTGATTTCGTCAGGTTGCGGATGGTGTACTCGACGAACGAATTGTCGTAATTGTCGGTTTTAACCAAAACCGCGTAGAAATCCGGGGATGTTTGTACAAAGGATACGTTCGCCACAGCCTTGACCTTTCTGTTTTGGGGGCTCGTGTAGTTTGAATCGCCCGTATTCGCAAGCTCCGGTTTGCGGTTGTCACGACCGTCGCCCGCCAAGATGCCGCTTACGGTGAACGAATCCAACGCGAGCATCTTTTCGCTGAAGTCGTCCCAGGTAACGTCGGAGACGCGTTTGGTACCATCGCTCATCGTGACTTCGAGGGTTTTCGGAAGCGTGGGCTTAACGCCGAATTTCGTGCTGATGTTAACGTCGTCTACCGAAACCATGGTCGGCAGTACGCTTTCATCCCGGACGACCCTTATCGTGTGAGTATTTTTAGGACCGACCTGCGCTCCCGAGGGGTGTTCGAGCCGGAAGGTAATAAGCTGGTCGTACTTCGCGGAAGCGTTGTCGACCATGCCGATGGTGATCGTCTTCTTCCTCTCGCCCGCAGCGAATTTAACCGTCTGTGCGCTGACTGATAAATCCTTACCGATTTGAGCGTCGCCGGCAACGGGAACCAAGTTTACGCTTACGGCAGAGGTGGGGGCTTTATTCAGGATAATCTCAACCGAAAGCGGCGTTCCCTTTTTCAGAGTGGAGATTATATACCTGAAACCGACCGTAACGCCTTCGAGCAGAGCCATGTTTTCGTCATAACCCACCGGGATTTTGGGATAGATGGCATAGGCTCCGATATCCAAGCCGGTATCGCTCGCTCCTATGGCAGGGCTGCCGTCTTTGAGGGTGAAATTGCCCGCCGCCGGGTCAGTGAAGAGCGGGTTTCCGTCAACTCCGCCGAGTTCGCTTACCGCCGCGCGGAACATTCCTACCGAAATCCTGTCGTTCTTGTACAAGATAGGAGTAGCGGCGTTATTCCCCTTGTCGGAACTCCACATATTGTTCAGGAAAACATGAGGGCCGCCGCCTCTGTAACCGCCTACGTTATTCTGGCTAGCCTTCATGTCTATTTCCCTAGGCTGGTCGCCCGAAGCCGTGAGCGTAAAACTAAGGTTGCTCTCCGTGTTGTTATAGGAGATGTTGTTGCGCAGCTCGTCGCGGAACGACTTGTCGATTTTAAATCCGGCTTTGCTGTTATAGACCACGTTGTTTATCCAGCGCGTGTCGAAAGTGGAACCGGTGTCGTACTGAGCCGTTTCAAATCCGGAGGAGGTCATACCGGAGGCTACGTTTTCCTGCACGAGGTTATCCGAGCTGCGGGACTCGTTGAAGAACAGAAGTTCGCCGCTGTACGCTTCGTTTCTCAGTATAATATTTCCGCTCGCACCCCTGTCGAACCAAATCTGCTTTTTAATATCCTTGGAGTAGTTGAAGCTGAAAATATTGTTAAGTGCGGGATAGGTTTCCTTAGGGTCCTCTCCGCCCATTGCGGACGAGAAGGAACCGGTGGGAGCCCATCCGCGCGGTTTACCTTTGAAGTTGAGGTATGAATTATCGGTCACGAGGTTGTTATTCGCGTTCGCCTTAGTACTTACCCCGTCTCCGTATATATCGTTGAAGTAATTGTTGCGGATAACGTTGTGACTGCCCTCCACATATACAACGGCGGTGGAGTTTCCGTTATTGACCCTGTTGTTGCCTAATCCTTCAAAACGGTTATTGATTACGACGTTTCCGGTGCCGTTAATCTTGACGCTCGCTTTGGCATAAGCATAGTTTTTAAAACTGAAGCCTTCGATTTGGATATAATTCCTTCCGCTCAAGTCAAAGACCGAGGTGGTCAGGTTCGCGTTGCTTGAGTCGTCCACAAACTGGGTTTCGGGGTGCCTTATCGTTACGGTCCCCTTCGTAACCGGTCTGAATACAATCATATTGTCCTCGGTACCCGAGGAGGACGGTATAATGGAGCGTTCCATGTAAGTACCGGGTTTCACGAGCACCGTATCGCCGGCTTTTACCTTATCAGCGGCTTTTTTGATCGTTTTGAACGGGGAGGACTGGCTGCCGGTATTCGAGTCGTTTCCGTTTTCGGCGACGTAGTACACGTTGCCCGCCGCGTGGACGGGGGGATTGAAGACGGGCAATGACGCGATTAGAAGGACCAATGTCAGCACGCAGAAAACGAATCTGCGAACCCCGCAGTAACGGGAGTTGTCTTCTAATTTTCTTAACAAAACATCATCTCCTTAAAAATAATAGGTTATTTTGCCTTGCCATTCTGAGCGCAGCTAGACCTGCGGGAAGAATCTTTAAGACCCTTCGCTGTTCCCCGCCGCGTGGACATTGCTCAAACGCTTTCAACCTAGAGTTGATGAATAACCCAAAGCCTCCTTACAATCGCATTTACAGCTGTTACGAACGACACGGTTTACTAATATTATCCACCAACACCTTCTCTGCTGTCATCGAGATATGAAATTCTGGCTTCCACAGTTTTCTGGTTTGCTTCCTAGAAAACCTGGACGACTTTCGCGCTTGTATTCCTATTCCTCCTTTTTCCAAATTATTATTTGTTATTCTACAATCATGCCCCAAGCTATTACTGATGGCTTGGAAGCGTTTGCAAAGAAAATCATATACAATAATACAAAAGCAAGGGAATAGAGCAACTGAACAAGATTTGTAATTTTTCAAGATAATTCTTACCTTATATAAAAGACTCCGGTCGATATGCACATTCTGCATTCCCGGAGCCGGAGATCATTTGTCCATTCTTGATGATAAACCTATATCCCGGTGTTCCCCCGAGTCAGACCCGTCGCCTGGCGAAATGCCCGTGCAACGTCTTGAGAAGATAGATATCCTACTTGTTCTGCTATATCCGCCACTTTGATGTCCGGAATCTTCAATAAATCCATTGCTGTTTTCATGCGAACCTCAAGGATAAAGTCTTTTAAGGTTTGACCGGTCTCCTCCTTAAACATTTTACGAAGATGGGAGGCGCTTACGTGAACCATTGTGCTTAATTTCTCGTGGGTAAGATCCTCATTTAGATGGCTTTGAATATATCTGCAGATGACCTCGGATAGCTCTCGATTCTTGGAGATGCGTTTTACTGACAAAAACTGGAGTATACTTCCATAAACCATGACACGAAAAGTAGAATATCATGGAATCCTGCTGCATATCAAACTTTTATTTCCCGCAATTCAAAGCGAGGCCAAAGCGCCTGCTCCGACCCCGACCAGGACGACGAGCCATGCCGGGAGCTTCCGCAGCCTCGCATCGATTCGTACCTGCAAACAAAAAGCTCCCGAACCGTCGCTAGTACGGGTTCGGGAGCTTGTTCATGGTAAAGGTGGTGCGGTCAAGAGGACTTGAACCTCCACGTCATTGCTGACACTAGAACCTGAATCTAGCGCGTCTGCCAATTCCGCCATGACCGCGTGACACTTTCAATAAAATATCACATGGACTGGATGCTTGTCAACCTTTATGTTGAAGGCTTGAAAAGCTCATCGCGCTGGCGGCATTCCGTAAGGCGGGAACGGCCTCTCCGGCCGCTCTTCGTCCGCAGGCACATAGCCGTAAGGTCCGCCGGCAAGCGTGAAGCTCCCTGCCTCCTCCTCCGGCGCTCCGTAAAGCGGAATGCCGTCGTCGCGCGCTCCTTCGGCTTCTACGGACGCCAGCTCACGGGCTCCGTAAGGCGCTTCGCTTAAATGGCGCTCCTCGACCGGACCGGAATAGTATGGCGTGACTTCCACGCCGCCATAAGCCAGCCGCTCGCCATCCGGGCCTGCGAGGCGGACATTGCCGCATACGGGGCAGCGGAACACCGTCACGCCGTCGACCTCGGCCTCATTCATCACCATATGATCGTTTGGACAAAACATCTCGCGCTCTCCTCCTTCGTCGATCAGGACGATGCGGAACGCGGAGCTGCTGCGGATTCGTACGTATAGCCCCGGCTGAGCTGGACGACACGCCGGTTCGCCTTGCGGATCATGACGCTGTCGTCATCCCAGGCGACGACGATTCCGAGCACGTCGTTCTGCTCCATTTCATCCCGGATGACCCGGACCTTCTCTCCGGTCAGCCGGAATCCGTTCAGCAGTTCGTCGCTGGCAAGATTCATCTTATTACCCTCCTCTCCTGCTGCTGAAACGCCGCCGCATCAAAAAGCCCCGGAAGCACCGGGGCTGAAGCCGCTCTATTCTGCGTTGCCGACATGCTCCTTGGTATCGTTCGTCTCGTACCACTCGTCCAGCACGCGCGAGCTCATGACCCGCTTGGAAATATAATCGGCCTGCTTGTCGGTGAACTGGCCCTTCCACTCCAGCCCGAGCTCCTCGCTCAGCTTGACGATCGTCAGCAGCTCGGACCAGGCGACGTACCGTTTGTACCAGAAAAATTGCGGATGCTCGATCATGTACGGATACAGATCGTCGAATTCGGTATGCTTGCAGTCGAGCGCGCGCTCGAAATGAATTTTGGCAGCGGACAGCTTGGCTTCAAAGAATCCGGGATCTACGTTTTCCATCGCCTTGTGCCTCCCCTTGGAAGAAATCTTCTTTACCCATTATAGGCGATATGCGGGGCAGGGAAAAGGGAAGATTTTGACGGCTATTCCTCGAAGACGATCGATCCGCCCTCGAGCGAGCGGATGCGGACGAGCGGCTCGACGCGGATGCCTTGCTCGCGCAGCGTGCTGGCGCCGGCCTGGAAGCACTTCTCGATGACGACGCCGAATCCGACGAGCTCGGCTCCCGAGCGCTCGATGATGCGCACGAGACCGCGCGCGGCGTCGCCGTTGGCGATGATGTCGTCGATGAACAGCAGCCTGTCCTCCGGCGACAGCAGCGACTTGGACACCATCAGATCGGTCACGATGCCCTTGGTGAACGAGGGCACCCGCTCCGAATAATGATCGGGATCGGCGATCAGCGTCTTCTTGCGCCGAGCGAACAGCAGCGGCACGTTCAGCTCCAACGCCGTGGCGAAGGCGACCGGGATTCCGGACGATTCGACGGTGATGACCTTGGTCGCCCCCGCTTCCCGGAACAGGCGGGCGAACTCGCGCCCCATCTCCATCGTCAGCGCCGGATCGACCTGATGGTTGAGGATGGCGTCCAGCTTGACCACGTCGGCAGACAGGATCGACGCGTCCTGGAGAATTCGATTTTTCAGCATTTCCATATCGGCTTGGTCCCTTCCTTGGGGAATTCTTTCCGTTAAATTATCATAGCCCGGACGTTCCTGCAACCTCGCCAAGCCGCTCCCTGTCATGCCTGTCCGCCGCCGAACATAGGATGTAAGGACAAACCATGCGAGGAACGGAGGCGAAGCCATGCGGGGACGCGTCTTGCGCGTGCTGCAGATCGGATTCACGTACATGGGCACCGTCGTCGGTGCCGGATTCGCCACGGGCCAGGAGATCCTCCAGTTCTTCACCCGCTACGGCCACTGGGCCGTGCTGACGATCGTGCTCGCGACTGCCATGTTCATCTGGCTCGGAGGCAAGATGATGCTGCTCGCCGGCGAGATCGGAGCCAAGTCTTACGAGGATCTCAACAAAGCGTTGTTCGGACCGGCCGTCGGCCAGCTCGTCAGCTATTTCATGCTCGTCGTCCTGCTCGGCGTGAACGCCGTCATGCTGGCGGGAGCGGGAACGATCTTTTATGAGAACTGGAACCTGCCCTACCAGATCGGACTCGTCGTGACGCTCGTCGCCTGCTATCTCATGCTGCGGCGCGGCATGAACGCCATCCTGACGATCAACAGCATCGTCGTGCCGTTCATGCTGCTGTTCACGGCGATCGTGCTCTACGACACGTTCACCTCGCCGAGCGGCGGCCGCTGGCTGCAGCTGACGACGGACGACTCGGCGCTGCGGGTGTGGACCGCCCCGCTGCTGTACACCGCGTTCAACCTCGCGATGGCTCAGGCGGTGCTCGTCCCGCTCGGCGCCGGGATCAAGGACCGCAAGGCGATCCGGCTCGGCTCGCTGTTCGGCGGCATCGGCATCGGCTTCATGCTGCTGGCCGGCCACATCGCGCTGTCGTCGCATATGCCCGGCGTCCAGCAGTACGAGATCCCGATGGGCGGCATCGCGCGCCAGCTCGGCTACGGCATCCAGTTCGTCTATATCCTGCTCATCTTCTCCGAGATCTTCACAACGCTCATCGCCGACATCTACGGCCTGGCGCTGCAGCTGCAGCAGCGCGTGGCGGTTTCCCCGAACGTGCTGCTGCTGATCATCCTCGTCCTCTGCTACCTGCTCAGCCAGATCGGCTTCGGCCCGCTCGTCAAGACGCTCTATCCGATCTTCGGCCTGTTCAGCCTCGGCTGGCTGGCGCTCATGATGCTCAAGAAGACGCGAAAGCGGCCGGAGAGCGATTAGCTCTCCGCCGCTCCCGGCGCCGCTTCCAGATAGACCTGCTTCAGCTGCGAGATGACCCTCGTCAGCGAGTAGGCTTTTTTGGCTTTGTCCCAGGCGGCGCGGGCGAGCTGATAGCGGAACGTCTGGTCCGTGATGAGCCGCTCCAGCGCCGCGGCCAGCGCCGCCGCATCGTCTGGCGGCACGAGCAGCCCGTTCACGCCCTCCTCGATCTGCTCGCCGATGCCGCCGACGTCGGTGCCGACGAGCGCGAGCCAGCAGAGCGCCGCCTCGGCGAACACGCTGCCGAACGCCTCCGCCCGCGATGGCAGCACGAACACGTCGAAGAACGGCATGAATTCCTCCGGATGCAGCATGTAGCCGTAGAAAATGATGTCGTCGTACAAGCCGAGCTCGGTCGCAAGCGTCTCGAGCTCCTTGCGGATCGGGCCGTCGCCGATGATGTGGAGGACGAACGGATGGCCCTTGTCCTTGAGCTCGGCGCAAGCCCGAAGCAGGATGTCGAGCCCTTTGGCGGGCACGAGCCGGCATACGGTGATGAGCTGCGTCACCTCGTTCTCATGGCTGATCGGCTTGAAGCGCCGCTCGTCGAAGCCGTTGGCGATGACGCCGATCGCCTCCGCATCGTCGACGTACGGAGCCATGTACCGGCGGAACGAATCCGATACGGTCAGCAGCCGGTCCGCGGCATGCTCGAGCTCGCGATAGATGGAGACGAGGAACCGGTGCTCCGGCCCGCCCTCCTCGATCTTGCCGTTCAGGATGAGCTCGCGCTCGTAGCTCGAGTGGATCGTGACGACGAGCGGCGTGTCGGGAAAGACCTGCTTCATGACAAGCGCGGCGACGGGATGATGCGCGTGGATCAGGTCGTAGTTGCGCTTGATGCGCATCTTGGTCCACCACAGGTAGTCGCTCAGCGTCTGAAGATACTTGGCCGCGATCGGATTGTCCCGATACGGCTCCGGATCGAACGTATGCAGCCGCACTTCCTCGGTTCCCTTGCCGCGGATCCGCTTCGGCAGGGAGAACAGGTCGGTCGGCCAGCCGACCTTGTTGAACCGATCCTGCATATAAGGAACCATGGAGGACACGCCTCCGGGCTGCTCGGGAGGAAAGAACAAAGCCTGCAAAATTTCCATCTGATCGCTCTCCTTCCAGCTTGGCCATGATAGAATGAAACAGACGTTCCCTCTAATGGTTGGACAGGGAACAGCCGATACCGTGAAAAGGCGGCAAGCGAATCGCTTCCGCTGCCCGGCCGCCGCTGCGAAACGCGGAGCCGGACCGATGCTGACAAAGGCGGAGTGCATGTTCCATGACCAATTGGCCTCAGGCTGCTTCGATTCAACTATTCGCATCCGCCTGCACGCTGACCGTGCTCGCGCTGATGATCTTCATGGGCGTGAAGCTGTATCGAAGCTATCGCCGCCATCACGTCTACCGGCTGCTGATCCTCATCCTGCCGCTGCTCATGATCCGGCAGGGGATGCTGCTCGCCGGGCTGGACCAGGGCGATGCCCTTCCCTTGCTCCAGCTGGCGACGCGCCTGCTCGGAATCTTTTCTTTCATCATTATAAACTTTGTCTTCATGAAATTATATAGCCATCCCGGCGCGAAGCTGCGCGGAGCTCCGTTCGTCGTCATGGCCGCCCTCGCCTTCGCGATCGCCGGAGCGGAGCTGGCCATGAATCCGGGCCTGCTCGACGCTGCCGACGGCCGTGCGGTGCCGCTCGTGCTGCTCGACTTCTACGGCATCATCATCAATTTCCTCATCCTGCTCGATACGCGGGGGGTCGAGCTGCGCACGAAGTATTCCGCCAGCTTGATCGTCTACTTTACGGCCGACCTGGCGCTCGTCACCGACCGCTACGTCTTCCAGGGCGGCATGCCGGTGCTGCTCGTGCTTTCGCGGATGCTGCCCGTCGTCTACTTCACGCTGCTGTTCCTGCTGCTGTTCGAATGGGTGCTCGAGCGGCTGCTCACGACCTACCGCTCCTCCATCACCGACGGGCTGACCGGACTGTACAACCGCCGCCATTTCCAGCAAAAGGCGGAGCTGCTGCTCCGCCGCGGCAAAGGAATCGCCGTCGTCTTTTGCGACATCGACAACTTCAAGAAGCTGAACGACACGCAAGGCCATCACCGGGCCGACGGCGTGCTCAAGCAGATCTCGGAGATGATGCGGGAGCTCGTGCAGGGCATCGGCTCGGCCGGACGCTACGGCGGCGAGGAGCTGCTGCTGGTCGTCGGCTCCAGGGAGAAGGCCGCCGAGCTCGCCGAGACGCTGCGCCGGCGGATCGAGCAAGAGACGATCGTCACCGTCAGCATAGGCGTCAGCTACTCCCGGCCCGGCATCAGCGTCGACCAGATCGTGCGCGAGGCCGACGAAGCGATGTACCGCTCCAAGACGACCGGCAAAAACCGCGTCACCGTCGTGAACGAGCCCGCTCGCGCCGCGAGGGGCAAAAAAGCATCCCCCGTTTAGGGCGTGTTTGCACCCCCGCTCAGTTGCGTCTATCACCGCCTTTTTGCCCCCTGCTTCGTCACGCAGGGATCAAAAATTCGGCAATATTCGGCTTCCTTCGAAGGATGCAACACGCCCTAGGACGGCGGATGCCTTTTCTTGACTGCCCTTTCTTGGCGCGACCGGCTCCAGGCGCATGGCGCGGGGCAGCTGCGGCCGCCCCGGCTGCCGGGGTCAGGCGCCGCTGCTGAGCCGCCAGTCGGCTGCGGCCGTCTGCCCCGACACGAGCCGGATCGCCGCCGGCAGCTGCGCGAGCTCGGAGATGACCGCGTCCGGCAGCGCCGCCGCCTCGTCCGGCCAGGCCTGGCTGCTCCGCAGCCAGACGGTCTTCATGCCGCTGAAGTAGGCGCCCTGGATGTCGTTGACGGGATGGTCGCCGACAAAAAGGGCCTGCTCGGGCTGTACGCCAAGCTCGCGCAGCCCCATGGCGAAGATCTCGCGCTGCGGCTTGCGGCAGCCGGCCGACTCGGAGACGAGGATCGATTCGAACCAGCGCGCGAGCCCGGTCCGCTCCAGCTTGCCGCGCTGAATCGCGTCCTTGCCGTTCGAGACGATGCCGAGGCGATAATACGGACGCAGCGACGCGAGCAGCTGCGCCGCGCCGCTCATCGCCCGCGCGGCGGCGACGTATTCCCGCTCATAAAAGGCCATGAGCTCCGCAGGGTCGGAGCATGTGCAAGGAAGAAGCTCCGGCAGCTCCCGAAACAGGTCGTGCTTCGGCTTGTAGCCGTCCTCGTCCAGCTCGATCAGCCGCCGCGTCCAGCCTGCGCGCCCGCTCTCCGGCACGGCGGCATACCGCTCGGCGAAGCGGCAGGCGAACTCGTGGAAGCCTGCCGTACGGTCGAGCAGCGTATTGTCCAGGTCGAACAGGATCGCTCGTATCATCGCTCTCCTCCTTTTTGCCGATCGCTCACGCTTGCAAGCCCCGATAGCGTCCCGTCACGAGCTCCCGACAATACGGCTCCAGCTGCGGCATGGCGAGCCGCTCGGCGCGGGCGACCGCCTCGCCGATATCGTAGGGCACCCGGATCAGCTGCAGCGCGAAAGGCGCCATGGCCGCCGCATCCGGCTCCCCTTCCACGATCGCGTAGGAGGCTTGCGGCAGATCGAGCGGGTTGCCGACGCTGCCGCAGTTGAACAGCAGCCTGCCGTCCACATATTGGGCATAGGCTTGGTGGATGTCTCCATAGCCCAGCGCATCGGGGCGGCCGCTGCAGCCGTCCGGCGGATCGAACATGGACGCCCTGTCCTCCGGGGAGTCCCAAGGCTGGACGCGGCGATACACGCTCTGCGGAGAAGCATGGACGAGGCGGATGAGCCGCCCGCCGAGGCGAAGCTCCGCGCAGAACGGCAGCTCCCGCAAATAGCGGAGCCGCTCCGGCCCGAGACGCTCCTGATGCCAACGGAGCGTCTCGTCGTCCGTCGGCAAGCCGAGGAATTCATCCCAGTTGCCGCGGATGACCGTCTCGCAGCTGCTTCGCACCTCATCGACGGCCTCCGCCGGCTCCGGTCCCTTTCCCGCCAGATCGCCCAGGCAGACGATCCGCGAGATGCCTCTGGCCCGGATGTCCGCGAGCACCGCCTCCAGCGCCGGCATATTGCCGTGTACATCAGATAGGATCGCGATCCGCTCCATGCAGTCCCTCCTTGAAAGCGGTTCATAGTAGCTTATGTACGGCAGGCCGGGAGGAATGATTCCTCCCGGCCGATTATTTGCGCAAGCGCGTTTGCCGCGGGATCGTTCAGCGGCCGCGCACCGTCTGGACATCCGCCGCCGGGATCCGTTCTCCCTCGTAGAGCATGAACCGCCCCTCCTGCCATTCGATGCGCAGCAGCCTGCGGTCGTCGGACTGGTATTGCCACACATGCAGCTCGCCCGCCGGATGATGGGGGGCCCTGCCGGACGACGTCACCGGAGAAGAATGCTGCTCTTCCAAATAGTAGTCCCGGCCGTCCAGCGCCATCGTCGACGGCACCTCCTCGATCGAGTCCAGCCGTCCGTCGATCGGCTCGTACAGGCTGTACTCGGTCTGCTCGCGGTCCTCGATATGGAGATAGCGGAGCCGGGTGCCGTCCTGCAGCGTCAGGAACGTTTCCTTGCGCCGGAAATTCTTCGTCTGGCCGATCACCTCATACGTCTCCAGCGAGATCTCGCAGATGTCGCCCGGGCCGAGCGTCAGCATGCTTTTCTCGGCCGGCGCCGGCTCCGGACGCCGCATGAGGTTCGCCACTCGTTTGAACAAGCTCATGCCTTCGCCGCCTTATTCCGGTTTTTTGTATTGGTTCAGCAGGGCAGCCAGCTCATCCTCGACTTTTTTGTCGCGGCCGAGCGCCTCGAACTCCTCGTCGAGCGACTTCGCCCGGTCGTTCAGGACGTTGCTCGCCTCCGCTTGCGATTCGAGGCCGAGCACCTTGTCTTCCATCCGCTTCAGTCCGGCCATCGCCGTATCGGAGCCGAAGCCGCTCATCGAACGGTTGATCTCGACCTGCGCTTTGGCTGCCTGGGCCCGGGCGACGAGCGACTCGCGCTTGCTCTTAAGCTCGCCGAGCTGCTTTTGCATCTGCGCGAGCTTGTCGCGGAGCAGATCCGCGGAAGCCTTGTTCGTCTCGAACGCGGCGCGGTATTCGTCCCGCTTGGCTTCGGCGCTCTGCTTCTCCGCAAGCGCGCGGCGAGCCAGATCGACATTGCCCGCCTCGGCGGCGGCATGGGCCTGCTGCAGGCGGCGTTGAAGAAGCTCCTCCTGCTCCTCGAGCAGCTTCTTGAACTTCTTCTCCAGGGCGATCTGGGCCGCGACCGCCTTTTCGGCTTCTTCCAGATCGCTCGCCATGTCGCGGATATATTGATCGGTCATCTTGACCGGATCCTCGGCTTTGTCGATCAGGGCATAAACGTTGGATAGAGTCAGATCGCGCAGGCGTTTGAACAGAGACATGGATAAATTCCTCCTTGGAAGGTCGATTAATCGGTACTGAAAAGTTTGCCAGTCAATTAGTTTCTTGCTTTCCCCTTATACGACGGCAGCCGCCGGAAGGTTTCCGAATCCGGACGGCAGCCGGGCCGGACGGTCCAAGGTTAATGCTTCCGGGGCAAGGGTATACAAGGAGTAAAGGAATCCAGTCGCCCGAACGGAGGTCGTCCCGCTTGAAAATCGGAAAGTTCTATCAAGCCTGCATCAGCATCATTCTCGTCCTCGTCATCCTCTACCTGCTCTCCCGGCTCGAGTTCCTTTACCGCCCGGTGCTGCTCGCGTTCAACATGCTGCTGCTTCCGTTCGTCGTCTCGTTTTTCTTCTATTACCTTTTCCGCCCGCTCGTCACGCAGCTGCACAAGTGGCGCATGCCGAAATGGCTTGCCGTGCTCGTGCTGTTCGTCGTCATGGCGGCCGTCGTGGCGATGCTCGTCGTGCTCGTCTGGCCGACGCTGCAGTCCCAGGCCGAGGGCTTCGTCGAGAACCTGCCCGCCCTCGCCAAGGAGGTGCAGGAGCAGATCAACTACTTGCAGACGCAGAGCTTCGGCGGATTCAGCCTCGCCGAGATCGACTTGTCGAGCAAGCTGACCGGCTACCTCGAGCAAGGCATCAACTATTTGTCGACCTACCTGCAGAACGCCGTCTCCGTCGTCGCGACGATCGCGCTCGTCGTCGGCACGGTGCCGGTGCTGCTCTACTACATGCTCAAGGAAGACCGCAAGGGCTATACGTCCTTCGTCCGCTTCTCGCCCGCCAAGTACCGCGCCGACGCGATCGAGATCTTCGGCAGCGTCGACAAGATGCTGAGCGAGTTCGTCATCGGCCGCGTCGTCTGCTGCCTCGCGCTCGGAGCGTTCGCCTATATCGGCTTCCTGATCGTCGACCTGCCTTATTCGCTGCTGCTCGCGCTGTTCGTCGGCGCGATGAACATGATCCCGTACATCGGGTCGATCATCGGCTCGATCCCGTGCATCCTCATCGCGTTCACGGACTCGTTCACGACGGCGATCTGGGTGCTCGCGATCATCCTCGTCGCCCAGCAGCTCGAGGGCAACCTGATCTCGCCGTTCGTCTACGGAAGGACGATGGACATCCATCCGCTGACGACGATCATCGTCGTCCTCATCGCCGGCGCGGTGAGCGGCATCGTCGGCATCATGATCTCGATCCCGGTTTACATGATCTTCAAAATCGTCATCCTGCAGATCGCCGAGCATTTCGAGCGCAAAGCACAGCCGGACAGCACCGCTTGACCCGTCCGGCCTAGGCCGGCGGAACGCTCCAGAGCAGCTCCGCCCGCTCCAGCGGGCTGACGCGATAAGCCTCGTCGAGGCCGTCCGCCGCGATGTGCGCCTTCGGTACCCGCTTCAGCCTCAGCTCGACCTTCGTCTCGCCTTGCAGCGCCCTCTCCGACAGGAGGAGGCGCTGCTTGTCCGTCCAGGACGCCCGCAGCCGGCGGCCGGACGGCAGCAGCCCGTCGGCCGCGGAAAAGCCTTCCCTGTACCAGGGATGCTCCTGCTCCCCCGCTGTGCCAGGCTCGTTGAGGCAGACATACAGCGACAGGCTGTCGAGCAGCTGCAGCCGCAGCAGATCGAGGCGGGTCCGCTCCGGATCGGCGCGCAGATTCATCGCGAGCCGGCGCTGGCGCACCTCCTCGGTCCGCTTGAACTCTTCGCATGCCTCTCCTTCCAGATGCTCGAAAAAGGCATGATAAAACAAGCTGCACAGCAGGCCGGCATAGGGGCTGACCGCTTCGACCTCGTCGATGCCGCGCCGGTAGAACGCGATCTTGGGCAGCAGCGGATAGTCCTCGAACGCGTAGGGGCGTCCGGCCGCATCGTTCCAGATCGGCGTCTCGTCGAGCCCGATCCAGCCGCGGTCATGATGCGCCGCCGCATAGACGACGCTGGCGCGAAGCTTGTCCGCCGGCAGCAGCTCGGGCGCGAGCGCCTGCGCGAGCTGCGCGGACACGGCCGCATGGTCGTGCTGGCGGATCAGCACGAAGCTGTCTCCGCTGTCCCGGATGATCATGGTCGGTCGGCCTCCTTTGCCGGCAGCGGCACTTCCGTGTAGTGCTCCACCGTAGGGAACGGATCATAGTAATGATGCAGCAGCGCCTTCCAGCGGCCATAGTCGGCGGATTCGCGGAAGCCGTGCGTATGGTCCTCCAGCGTCTCCCACTCGACGAGCAGCAGGTAGCGCGAAGGCTGCTCCAGGCAGCGGGACAGCGTATGGCGGACATAGCCGCGCATGGAGGAGATGATGGCGGAAGCCGTGCGGAAGTCCCGCTCGAAGTCGGCCTCCTTGCCGGGAATGACGGACAGCAGCGCATGCTCGAGAATCATGGTCGTCGCCTCTTTTCGATCCGTTATGGATGATGCGGCAGCATGAGATGGGGGCGGATGAACGCCAGCCTCATGCCGCAGCGCTGCATGTTGCGCATGCTGATGCTATAGGGCTCGCACTGGCTGACGGCGATCAAGCATCCTGCTGCCCGGGCCGCTTCAAGGCGGGCAAGCAGCAGCGCCTGCTGCAGCCCTCGCCCGCGCTCCTCCGGCAGCGTCGCTGCGAAGCTGAGGTTCGCCGCTCCGCCGCTTATGCGCATGACGCCGACTGCGGCCGGCTCTCCATCCCGCTCCGCGATCCAGAAGCTCCACCCGGGACGCTCCATCAGCACTTCGTTGTTCGCCCGCACCGACGGTATGCCGGATTCTCCGAGCCCCGTCGACAGGCAGTGGATGCGGGCATAGGCCTCAGCATCGGCAAGCCCCGCCTGCCGTATCGTCAGCCCGCTCCCCGACGACGGCTCGACTTCGATGCCGGCTTCTTTCGGAGCGAACAGCCGGTACAGGCCTGCATGGAGCGCCGCTGTCCTATAGCCTCGGCGGCCGAGCTCCTGCAGCAAGGCAGAGGTGATCCGCTGGGGACTAAGCTCCAGCCTGACAGGCCGCTCCCGCTCCCGATAATAGCGCTCCAAATCGTCCAACCTTTCCAGCACGCCCTCGTGAACGCCTTTGACCGTATTGAACTGCGGCCACGGCATCGAGCGGCTGAACAGGCGCAGCATGCCGTCCTGCTCCACGATCTCCACGCCTTCCGGATTTCCCGCTCGTTCCCGCACCGCTTGCATCCGGTCTTTCATGGACTCCGCTTCCGCAAGTTCGGCAGCCGAAGCGTGCATGGCAAGCAAAATGTCGTTTGCGTTCAATAGGCCGCCTCCGTTTCCTCGTTCATCCGGCTCTTCTTCCGGCTCCATGCTGAATATTCGTGATCGGCACCGCGATCTCCCGCTTGCTGGATGAAAACTCTCGGGCCATCGTTGCCAAACCGGCCTTGATCCGTTAAGATAATCGAGAGAAAGTTAAAGGGCTTTAATTTTGAAGCAGGCTGACGCCGCTTCCTTTTGCCAGCCTTCTCGACATCCGAAAAGAGCAAGCTCTCTTTTTTTTCATCAAAAGTTTAAGCGGTTTAACTTCACGAAGGGAGGCGCTTCATGAAACCAAGCATCTTCGACGTCGCCAAGCGCTCCGGCCTGTCCGTCGTCACCGTCTCGCGCGTGCTCAACGGCTCCGGCAACGTGCGGGAGAAGAACCGCCTCAAGGTGCAGCAGGCGATGAAGGAGCTCGGGTACCGGCCGAACTCGGCCGCGCAGTCGCTCGCCAAGGGCAAGACCGGCGTCGTCGGCCTGCTGCTGTCGACGCTTCAGGACTCGGTGTTCGACGCGATCGTCAAGAGCGTGCATGACGAGCTCGCCGGACACGGCTATTTTCTCGCGCTGTCCGTATCGCCGAGCTGCCGGGAGCCCGGAAGCAGCTTCCTGATGGAAAGGGACCGGGTCGACGGCATGATCATCCTGTCGCCGACCTGGGAGGACGAGCTGATTCCCGATCTCGAGCGCAAGGGCATTCCGTACTCGATCATCGACAACCAGAACCCCGCCTACGACTTGTCGGCCGTGCAGGTCGGCCATTACTCCGGCGGCTACGCGGCCGGCAAGCATCTGGTCGAGCTCGGCCATTCGTCGATCGCCCATCTGAGCGGCCCCAGCAACTACAAGAGCACGATCGACCGGCAGAACGGCTTCCTCAAGGCGCTGGCCGAGCACGGCCTGGAGCCGGTGTTCATCGAGGAAGGGACATATTCCATGGACACGGGCTATGAGGCGGCGAAGCGCTGGCTGGCGGAGGGCCGCCTGCCGGAGGCGCTGTTCTGCGGCGACGATTATATCGCCGTCGGCGTGCTCAACGCGCTGCAGGAGGCAGGCCTGGCCATCCCCCGCGACCTGTCGCTCGTCGGCTACGACGACCAGAACCTCGCGACGCTGCTGCATCCGAAGCTGACGACCGTGGCGCAGCCGGTGCTGGAGATCGCGCGCTCCGCGGTCGACGGCCTGCTCGCCCAGATGGAGGGGCGCGAGGCGCCGCCTCCTGTCGTGCTGAGACCGGAGCTCGTCGTGCGCGAGAGCACCGCTCCGCCATTATCCGCTTGGAAGGAGAATTCCGTATGAGCTTCTATCTCGGCGTCGATGCCGGCGGCACGAAGACGCATGCTCTCGTCTCCGATGCCGATGGACGCATCCTCGGCAAAGGCATGGCCGCAGGCGGCAACCATCAGAACGGCCGCGACTCCGCCCGGCGCAATCTCGACGCCGCCGTCTCCGAGGCGCTGCGGCAAGCAGGCGTCGAGCGCTCCGCGCTCGCCCACGCGTACTTCGGACTCGCCGGAGCCGACCGCCAGGCCGACCTCGACATTTTGCATCCGCTGCTCGGCAGCATCGGCTTCGCGGAGCGCTATACGGTCGTCTGCGACACGATCATCGGCCTCCGGGCCGGCACGGCCAGGCCGTACGGAGTCTCTGTCATCTGCGGCACCGGTGTCAACTGCGCCGGCGTGAGTCCGAGCGGCGACATGTACCAATGCGGCGGCTTCAGCTACATGTACGGGGACTTCGGCGGCGGCGGCGGGCTGAACGTCGAGGTTTTCCGCACCGTCATCCGCTCCTGGGACGGCCGCGAAGGCCCGACGAAGCTGACGCCGATGCTGCTGGAGATGCTCGGCTATCCGACGGTCGAAGCGATGTTCCACGACTATCTCGACCGCTCGCTCGGCGTGCCGACCGACGTCGTGCGGCTGCTGTTCCGCGCCGCCTCCGAGGGCGACGAAGCGGCGCTCCGCATCCTGACGCATCAGGGCGAGGAGCTCGCACTGTCCGTCAAGGCGGTCATCGAGCGGCTCGGCATGCGCAAGCTTCCGTTCGACGTCGTGCTTGCCGGCAGCCTGCTGACTCGCGGCGACCACGGCTGGATCAGCGGCCCGATCGCCGCGATGCTGCGGCAGACGGCTCCGGGAGCGTCGCTCGTCAAGCTCGATGTCGAGCCGGTCGTCGGCGCCCTCTGGGGCGCGCTGGAGGCGGACCGCATCGACATCACGCCGGAGATGTACCGATCGATGCGCCAGCACCGCGAGTTCGACGACATCCCGATCGCCCCACTTTAACGAAAAGAGGAATCGACCATGACCGAAACAAAAGGCCTCAAGATCGCCGTCATCGGCGGCGGATCGTCCTACACCCCCGAGCTCGTCGAAGGCTTCATCCGCTATTATGACTCGCTGCCCGTGCGCGAGCTGTGGCTCGTCGACATCGAGCCCGGCCTATGGAAGCTGAACATCGTCGGCGAGCTCGCCAAACGAATGGTCGACCGCTCCGGGCTGCCGATCGAAGTGCATCTGACGACGGACCGCCGAGCGGCGATCGCCGGAGCCGACTTCGTCAGCACGCAGATGCGCGTCGGCATGCTGGAAGCGCGCGGCCTGGACGAGGCGATTCCGCTCAAGCACGGCGTGATCGGCCAGGAGACGACCGGCCCCGGCGGCATGATGAAGGCGCTGCGCACGATTCCGGTGCTGCTCGACATCTGCCGCGACATCGAGGAGCTCGCTCCGGAAGCATGGCTGCTCAACTTCACCAACCCGGCCGGCATGGTCACCGAGGCGATCCGCAAGCACTCCAAGGTCAAAAGCATCGGCCTCTGCAACGCGCCGATCGGCCTGCTCAAATGGCTCGCCGGCAAGTACGGCACGACGACGGACCGCGTCTACGCCGAGTTCGTCGGCCTGAACCATCTGCACTGGGTCAGCCGCGTCACCGTCGACGGCGTCGACCGGCTGCCGGAGCTCGTGCGGGGCGAGGACAGCTTCTCCGCCAAAAACGTCTCCGGCTCCGACTGGGATCCGGCGTTCATCTCCGGCCTGAACGCGCTGCCCTCCTACTATCTCAAATACTTCTACATGACCGACACGATGCTCGCCGAGCAGAAAGCCGCGTTCGAGAAGGACGGCAACCGCGCCGAGGTCGTCAAGCGCGTCGAGAAGGAGCTGTTCGAGCTGTACCAGGATCCGGAGCTGAAGGAGAAGCCGAAGCAGCTGGAGCAGCGCGGCGGCGCCTACTATTCCGAGGCGGCAGTCAACCTGATGCGCTCGCTCTATGGCGGCACCGGAGACGTGCAGACGCTGAACGTGCCGAACAACGGCATCCTGCCTTTCCTCCCGGACGACGCCTGCATCGAGGTCAACTGCGTCGTCACGAGCGGCGGCCCGATCCCGCTGCAGCTGACGGCCGTGCCGGCCCCGTGCGTCGGCCTCATCCAGGCCGTCAAGACGTACGAGTCGCTCGCGATCGAAGCCGCCGTCAGCGGCGACCGCAGCATCGCGCTGCAGGCGCTGGCGCATCATCCGCTCGTGCCGTCGGTCCGCGTCGCCCAGGCGCTGCTGGGCGAGATGCTGGAGGCGAACCGGGCGTATTTGCCGAAGTTTTTCACGCAGGAATGAAAAAAAAGCGCGGCGGCTCCTTCATCGGCCTGCAGCCATGCTCGCCATGCTTGCCGCTGCGCTTCCCCCTTGCTTCTTTGCCGCCGCTTCGCCGCAAAGCCGCTCCCCGCAACCCGCAGCCTGCTTGCCCCCGGTTGGCTCGGACGAGCCGACAAAAAAAGCAACATCCGTCGACAAATTTTTCCTCCCCGGCCTTCACCCCCAGCCAAATACCGCAAAAAAGGAAATGCGATTGGACAATTATCTTCATAGGCTTGCGTTCTCCCCCGATTTACAATGAACTGGCGGATTGTTCCGTCAGACCAGTATGGGGGGAAATTGAATGTCAAAGAAGAAAATCGCTCTGTTGTTGTCTCTTTGCATGATGCTGGCTTTGCCGACGGCTTGCAGCAACGCTCCGAGCGCAAGCAACGGCGCCGGCAGCGCTTCGACCGGCAATGAGGCCGCGGACGCTCTGGAAGCAAATCCTTCCGACCCTGCCTTCAGCGCCTACAAGGAGCCGGTGACGATCCATACGGTCACTTCGGAATATCCTTCGGCCAAATATCCGCAGGGCGACGACATTACCAACAATGTATGGATCCGGCGCTACCAAGAAAAATACAACATCAAAGTCGTGACGGATTGGGTAAGCGATGAATACGACACCAAGCTGAACCTGGCGATCACCTCCAACGACCTTCCCGACGTGTTCAAGGTCAACGCCTCCCAGCTGCAGCAGCTCATTGAAGCCGACATGATCATGGACTTGACGGAGGTGTTCGACAAGTACGCTTCCAGCCGCTTGAAGGATTACATGAAAGCGGATACAGACAGCTATGAATCGGGGATGAAGGACGGCAAGCTGTACGGCATCCCGCAGCTGCACTGGGGATTGATCGATCAATCCGACTACATCTGGATCCGCAACGATTGGAAAGAAGAGCTGGGACTTAAAGATCCGCAAAGCCCGGAAGACATCAAGAACATCGCGCTTGCCTTCATGGAAAAGCACGGCGGCTACGGCATGGCCGTCGACCAGACGCTGGATTACCTCAATGTGCTTGCCGTCAGCTGGAACGCCCATCCCGACATGTGGATCAAGGACAGCAGCGGCTCCATCGTGTACGGCTCCATCCAGCCGGAAATGAAGGACGCGCTCCAGGCATGGGCGGAATGGTACAAGCAAGGCATCATCGATCCGGAGTTCGCCATCAAGGACTTCAGCGCGATGAACGCGGACGTCGTCGCCGGCAAAGTAGGCCTGCAGCCGTACTATCAATGGTGGGGCTACAATCCCGGCGTCGATACGATTACGAATCTGGGCAAGGAAGCCATCTTCTATCCTTACCTGCTGCGCACGGCGAACGGCGAGGAAGCGAAGCAATCCATCTCCTTTGCCAACGGCAGCTATATCGTCGCCAAAAAGTCGTTCAAGCATCCTGAAGCGGCCGTCAAGCTGCTCAACGATTACGCCTACATCGTCGATGAAGGATTGGAAAAAGAGTCGAAGGAAACGCTGTCCGGCCTGCTCGACAACGATATGGCGCATGTCGTAGGCGCCTTCCGGGTGCTCAATCCGACCTCCGACTACGAGCAGTACGAAGCCGTTTCGGCAGCGCTGGAATCCGGCGACTCCAGCGGCCTCACCTCCTCGGGCATGTGGCAGAAATATAAAAACAGCATTGAATTCAAAGAGAATGCGACTCCTAGCGCCGTGGGCGACTACCTGCAGCAAGGAGCGCCGAAGTCGGCGTTCAGCCTGGCCAAAAAAATCTATGACAGCGGCAACTATATCAAGACCGAGCTGTGGGGAGCGACTCCAGAGGCGCTTGCAGCGTACGGAACGACTCTCGATGATATTTTGACGGAAGGCTTCACCAAAATCATCATGGGCTCCGAAAGCATCGATTATTTCGATACGGTCGTGCAAAATTGGAAGACTGCAGGCGGAGATGCGGCTACTCAGGCCGTAAACGAAGCTTACGGAAACAAGTGACTCTTTCTGTAGAGGGGATGCGGATTTCCGCAGCCCCTTTTCCACCTATCCAAGTCAAGAAACGAGGCGACCATCCATGCTGACGAAATTAAAGCAGCAGCGCGCGCTGCATCTCATGCTGCTTCCGAGCCTCATCCTCGTCTTCATTTTCAGCTACATTCCTTTTTACGGCCTGGTCATTGCGTTTCAAAAGTATAATCCCGGACTCGGCTTCCAATCTCCGTGGGTCGGTTGGGACAACTTCAATCATGTCTTCCAGCAGCCTAACTTCGTCCGAACGATATGGAACACGCTCTATATGTCGGCCTTCAAAATCATCGGCGGCATCGTCGTCCCCGTCGTTTTCGCCCTGCTGCTGAACGAGGTGGCGCACGGACTCGTCAAACGGACGTTCCAGACGCTCGTTTATATTCCGAACTTCCTGTCGTGGGTCATCATGGCCGGCATCCTGCTCGACATCCTCAGCTCCGACGGCATCATCAACCATTTTCTGAGCTTGCTCGGAATTCCCGCCGTCAATTTCCTCGGCAATCCGTCCCTCTTCCCCTGGACGATGATCGTGAGCGATATATGGAAAGGCTTCGGCTTTGGGACGGTCGTTTATTTGGCGGCGTTGTCGGGCATCGATCCCGGCTTGTACGAGGCTGCCGTCATCGACGGCGCAAAACGCTGGAAGCAGACGATTTATATTACGCTGCCGCTGCTTATGCCGACGATCGTGCTGATGTCCGTGCTGTCGCTCGGAAACGTGCTGAACGCCGGCTTTGATCAGATCTACAATCTGTACTCGCCGGTCGTGTACCAGACGGGCGACATCATCGATACGTATGTCTACCGCCTCGGCATCCAGCAGGCCCAATATTCAATCAGCACGGCAGTCGGATTGTTCAAGTCGGTCATTTCCTGTATCCTCGTCGGCGTATCCTATGTGCTTGCCTATAAAGTCGCCAACTATAGAATCTTCTAAGGGGGGATCCGGATGATTCAGGACCGAAGCGTCGGGAGATATTTGTTTGTAGCCGCCAACTATGTCATCTTGATCGCCACATCGCTGCTTTGCATCTTGCCGTTCGTCAACCTGCTGGCCGTATCGTTCAGCGGCAGCGCCGCCGTGTCGGCAGGAGACGTCGTGTTCTGGCCGGTGGACTTCACGACCAAAGCGTACGAGTTCGCGATGACCGGCGGAAAGTTCCTCACTTCTTTATGGGTATCCGTGCAAAGGGTCGTCCTGGGGACGATCGTCAACCTCCTGCTCATCGTCTTGACGGCTTATCCGCTATCCAAGTCATCGGGCAAGCTTGCGGGCCGCAACTGGTACATGACCTTCTTCATCGTCACGATGCTGTTCAACGGAGGCTTGATTCCCACCTACCTCATCGTCGTCAAAACCGGCTTGATCGATTCGATCTGGTCGTTGATCCTGCCCGGGGCGCTCCCCGTATTCAGCATGATCATCCTCATGAACTTCATCCGCGGCTTGCCGGAAGAGATCGAAGAGTCCGCCATCATCGACGGGGCGAGTCCGATGCAGATCTTGATCCGAGTCCTGCTCCCCTTGCTGAAGCCCGCGCTGGCCACGGTCGGCCTGTTCAGCATCGTCGGCCATTGGAATTCATGGTTCGACGGCATCATCTATATGAAAAACCCGGCCAACTATCCTTTGCAGAGCTATTTGCAGACGTTATTGATGAGCTTCTAGCAGCTTATGCTCAAGTCGGGCTCCGATTACACGAAGCTGCTGTCGATGATGAATGCCAGGACAGGCCGCGCTGCCCAGATGTTCCTGGGCGCCATTCCGATTTTGCTCGTCTACCCTTTCCTGCAGAAATATTTCACGAAAGGCCTCGTTCTCGGCAGCGTAAAAGGCTGACCGCTGGGCAAAAACGGCGCTTCCGCATAGGAAGCGCCGTTTTTTGATCGTTCAGGAAATACCGGGAAGCAGGAACGTAAACGTCGTCCCTTCCCCGGGGCTGCTTGCCACTCCGATGCCGTAACGCTCGCCGAAATGAAGCTTGATGCGGCGCTGCACGTTGAACAGCCCGATCCCCCGCGCTTCGGCCTCCGTCCCGGTTCTCCAGCTCTCCAGCAAGCACCGCACCGTCTCCTCCTCCATCCCCGCTCCGTTGTCGTGAATCTCGATGGCGACATCGGCCTGGATCGAGTAGATGCGGATGGTGATGCAGCCTTCCTCCTCCAATTCCGCGAAGCCGTGAAAGATCGCATTTTCAATGATCGGCTGCAGGATCATTTTCGGAATCCGGTAATCCAGCAGAGGCTCTTCGATTTCCCGGCGGATCTGGATGGAATCATAATAGCGCACGTTTTGAATCGTAATGTAATTGTCCACATTGTCGAGCTCCTCGCGGATCGTCACGAGCGGGCTTTCGAGCCGCGAGGCATACCGGAGCATGGAGATCAGCGCTTCGGTCATGTCGACGATCTTGTCGGACTGCTGCATCGCCGCGATCCATTTCAACGAGCCGAGCGTATTGTACAAAAAATGGGGATTGATCTGAGAGTGAAGCGCCCGGATTTCCGTCTTCGCTTTTTCGATCTCATCCTGCTGGATTTTTCCGACGAGCCTTTTCAGCTCATCGGCCATCTTGTTGAACCGCTGGGAGAGCTGCCCGAACTCGTCCCGCGCGTTGATCTGCTGCACCCGTTCGAAATGCCCCTTCTCCACGAGCACGATGTTGTTCATCAGCTTTTTCATCGGCCGGGCAATGACGGAGGAAAGAAAGCTCGACACGATGGCCGCGAACAGCACCATGAGACCCGCCAGCAGGAGCAGATTGCGCCCCAGCAGCCTTCCTTCATTCGTCAGCTCGCCCTTCGGCATGTACAAATACGTCATCCAATCTTTTTGGCCCAGCCGATTGGTCACGACGATATTTCTCTTTTCGTCGGGACGGACGTTCGCCCGGAACAAGGTGCCGATCAGCGACTCGTTCCGGCTGTAGACGATTTTGTCCTCGCTGTCCACGATCATATAGTTGGAACGAAACGTATCTTGCAGATTGCGGTTCACATTTTCCACGAATTTAATGTCGATGCTTACGACGATGACTCCAAGAAGCGCTCCCGATGACGAATCGTATATTTTCCGGGCATGGGAGACGGCCAGCGGCTTCGTTTCGATCTGCTCGTCGACGCGAGTCGTCAGCGTGATCGTCCGCTCCTTGTCATGCATGAATTTTTTGTACCACAGCTCGGTCTCCACGTTGTACGCCTCATGGACCGGGCTGTTCGGGCTTACGATCAGATCCGGCCCGCCGTTCAAGTTGTACAGGTAGATCGAAAAAACGCGATCCTCCATCATGATGTAGGTCATCAGATTGTTGTAAGCGAGCGTCGTGTTCGGCTCGCCGCCCTCTCGCAAAAAATCCTGCACCGGATCGCTTCCGACTCCGGTCGCAGACTGGCTGCCGCTGAGCCCGGTGCTGGCCAGCAGCGATATTTTTTCGATCTTTTTCAAGAAGTCGTCGATGCGAATGCTCGTCTGATAGCCCAAGTCCTCCATGATCCGCTTATAATTCCGCTCCAGCAGCCGCTCGGAGGAGCGGTAGGAGCTGATCGTCATGACGGTGATCGGCAAGACGATGACGACCATGCAGATCAGGATGATTTTCGTTTTGATCGAGACAGGCCGGCTTCTCCGCATGCTGCACCTCTATCGGCTCGAATTCAATGGATTTGTTCCCGATATTCCTCCGGCGTGACGCCGACATGCTTTTTGAATATTTTGCTGAAATACGTGTAGTTCGGGTAGCCTACCATCTCGGCGACGGCGTATACCTTCAGCTTTCCGCTCCGCAAATAGATTTTCGCCTTCTCCAAGCGCACCTCGGTCAGGTAGGAGACGAAATTGACCCCTTTTTCCTGCTTGAAGATCCGGCTCAAATAGGAAGGGCTGACATTGATTTGGCTGGCTACGCTTTGAAGGGAGATCGCTTCCGCGAAATAGGTATGGATCAGGTCGACAGCCATCCCCGTATACGTGCTTTCCTCGACAACGCGGCCCTCCTGGTCGAAGCAGCAGGACACATAGTCCAGCAGTCCGTGATGGACGTCTTCCCAGCTGTCCCCTTTTAGAACGTTTTCATAAGGCGACAGCCCGTTGAAGGAGCTCAACGGTCTTTTGCCGGCCAGCGACAAATAGGCATTCATCTTCTCCAGCAGCAGGATGTAGAACAGCCGGATGCTGCTCTCGTCGAGCCGCTGCTGATCCAGCTTCGAGCGGAGGCCGGCAAAAAACCGACCGGCCTGCTCCTTGTCCGCGGAGCTCAGCATGGCGAAGAACAGCTGCTCTTCCTCCGAGCTGATTTTGGGGTTCGCTGCTTTGCGCGGCGGCTCCTCCGCCTTGTCGTCATAAAAGAAGGTCGCCGGTCCAGAGGCGAAAAAGCGAGCGCCGAGCGCTTGTTCCGCCTGCTTGTACGCCGATTTGACGGAGCTGAAGCCGCTCGCCGGCGCGCTCGCCCCGACCGACACGCTGAGGTTGGTGAAATCCTTCAGAGAAGCGATTATTTTCGCGCACAGCTTTTCGATGTCCGGACGTGCCGACGAGCTTCCCTCCAGCTTGTTGACGACGATCAAATATTCCGAGGAGCTCAGGACGACGATTTCTTTTTCCCATTTGGACGGGATGATTTCCTCTAGAATGTTCAAGATTGAAAATCGGAGCAGCTTTTCGTCTTTCTCGACGTATTTCCTTTTGATCGCTTCGAAATGATTCACTTTCAACGTCAGCGCGATCAGATCCGCCGGCTTGACGCGAATGTGCAGGTCCGCCGCCCGCGCATCGGCTTCGCTTTCGGTCATGAAGCCGCTGATGAGATCCTTGAAAAACTCGGCCTTCCTATGGCTGATGCTGCTGGAGCCGTCGTACGGATGGTCGGCGCTCGCCGGTTGTCCGGATTCAAGCTGAAGCTGCTCGCGGATGGAGGCGAGCAGCTCCATGAGCGCGGCAGAGGTAAGCTCGCTTTTGATCAAATAATCGGCCACATGCAGCTTGAGCGCTTCCTTGACGTATTGAAGCTCATCGAGATTGCTGAGCACGATGAACTGGCATTTCTTTCGCTGCTTCAATACTTCCCGGATGAATTGAAGACCGTCCATGACCGGCATTTTGATGTCGGTGATGATCAGATCCGGCGAGGCCGCCAAGGCGACCTCCAGCCCCTCCTTGCCGTTGGCGGCTTCGCCGACGATGCGAAAGCCGTGCTCTTCCCACTGGATCATGTTCCGGATGCCGATCCGCATCAGCAGCTCGTCATCGACGATCATCAGGTTGTACATAACAAGTCACCTCTGACGGGCTCCATGGCCGTAATCGACGAAAGCGGATCCGGAGCGAGCCACCGCTCCAGAAACGCCCGCACCGCCGCGTCGTACTGCACCGGCGCTTTTTGCCGCGCCGCGCCATGCTCTGCGCCCGGCACGACGAGCAGCTCCTTGGGCTGCGGGCAGGCCTCGTGCAGCTTGACGCCCATCCAGGTCGGAACGAACGTGTCGGCTCCCCCATGGATGAACAGCATCGGGACCTTGGCCTGCCGAACCTGCTTCAGCGCCGACGCCTCGCCGAACGAGTAGCCCGCCAGCAGCTTGGTCAGCGCGCTCGTCAGCGGCAGGAACGGGAACGGCGGCAGCTTGTACATGCGCTTCAGCTGGAACGTCAGCTCGTCCTTGACCGACGTGTACGGGCAGTCGGCGACGATTGCCTTCACCTGCGGCGGCAGCGCCTCGCCCGCCGTCATGCAGACGGTCGCTCCGCCCATCGAGATGCCGTGCAGCACGATCTCCGCGTCGCTGCCGGTGCGGGCGAGCGCCCAGTCGATCCATCCCAGGTAATCCTTGCGCTCCGGCCAGCCGAAACCGATGTAGCCGCCGCCGCTGCGGCCATGTCCGCGCGCGTCCGGCAGCAGCACGTTCCAGCCGAGCTGCTCGGCGTAAAAGCGGGCGAAGCCCGCCATCTGCTTGGCCTCGCCGGAATAGCCATGCGCGAGAATCGCCGTCCGCGCGCTTCCGCCCGGCGCCGGCAGCCAGTAAGCGCGCAGCTTCAGGCCGTCCGGCGAGAGCAGCTCGGCCTCCTCCGGCGCGCGCCCGCGCAGCCATGCCTGATGGTCGGCGGCGCTGCCTTCCCCGGCCTTCGGCTCCGGCAGCTGCGGCAGATCGGGGTCGCCCTCCAGATACGTCTTCGGCGAACGATGGATCGCCATGCGGTAGAAATAAATGCTGGCCGCGATCAGCAGCGCGGCGAGCGCGCCGGCAGCGGCGGCAATCCAGATGAAACCTTGCGTCATGTCCGGTTCAGTCCTCTTTCCTGAGTTTCTGGCTTGTCGTCGTTCTCGATGATCGCGCCGGACACGCTTCCGGCTACTATGTCCGTATTATACCAATCGGACGGCGCGGATGATACGAGCTGCGCAAAAAGGCCAGCCGCGCTCATGAGCGCGGCTGGCCGGGGTCGATCGGCTGCTTATTTGAATACTTTGACGCGCTCCTCGATCGGCGAGAACTGCTTTTCGCCGGCCGGAGCGACCGGCTTGCCGAACGGCATCTGGGCGATCAGCTTCCAGCTCTCCGGCACGTTGAACTCCTTTTGCACCTGCTCGTCGATGAGCGGGTTGTAGTGCTGCAGCGTCGCGCCGAGGCCTTCCGCCTCCAGCGCCGTCCAGATGACGAGCTGCAGCATGCCGTTGGAATGAGCGCTCCATTTCGGGAAGTTGTCCTGATAAGCGACGAACTGCTCCTGCAGGCTGCGCACGACATGCTCGTCCTCGAAGAACAGCACCGTGCCGTAGCCGGCCTTGAACGCGGCCATCTTCTCCTCGGTGGAGCTGAAGCCCTCGCCGCCGCCCGTCACGACGCGCAGCGTCTCGAGCGTGAAGTCCCAGAGCTTGTCCGATTGCTCGTCGAACAGGACGACGACGCGTGCGCTCTGCGAGTTGAACGCCGACGGCGTATGCTTGACGGCTTCCTCGATGATCGACTGCACCTTGTCGACCGGCACGACTTTCTCTTTGCTGATGGCGTACAGGGAACGGCGGTTTTTGATGGCGTCCAGGAATGCTTGCGAAGACATCGGAATCCCTCCATTGAGTTGAATTATCCACGAATTAAGTTACCTACTTTTCTATTGTAACTTAAAAGGGAAATCAAGGCAATCGTCAAGTTTCGCTCGCCCGCAAGTCCGATTCCGAGGCCGGTCCGGACGAGGTCGGCGACTGCACAAGTTTACCCCGAGCGGCCGATTTTGAACCGGCTCAGCTGCTCCGTCAAGCCCATTTCCGTCAAGATCCGCTCCTGATGGACGCCGAACAGGTCCAGATGCGGGTATTCGCTGCGGCGGTGGATGTAGCGCGGCTCGAAGCCGTGGCTCCGGCACCACCGCTCCAGCTTGCCGAGGTCGCTGCAGCCGACCTTGGTGACGCTGGTCATGCCCGGGAAGCGCTCGTCCATCCAGAAATGCGTCAGCAGCGCGATGTCGCCGCGGGCGACCGCCTGCTTCCAGGCGAGCAGCTCTCCTCTGCCGATGCCGAAGGCCATCCGCCCGCTACAGCTCCCCGGTGTAGGCCACGATGGCCTTGACGCGGCCGACCTGTCCGTCCTGCAGCCGGACCTTGATGCCGTGCGGATGCGTCGGCGAGTTCGTGAGGATGTCCTTGACGATGCCGCGCGTCAGCTTGCCGGATCGCTGATCCTGCTTGAGCACGATGTCGACGGTCAGTCCCGCGCGGATGTCGATTCGTTTTTGAATGGCCATATGCCTTCTTCTCTCCCTTGTCCTTGCCTAGTCGGTTCCCCGCCTTCCGGCCGGGTCTCATGCGACAAAGAGTATCACAGACGTCCTCCGCTTGGCAAAATCCGTCCGTTCGGCTCTTTTGCCATGTGCATCCCGCCGCGGCGGCGTGTTATACTGAAGGAATAAGCAGACGCCGGTTCTTCTGCCGCGCTGCACTTATCCAGAAATGAGGAATCTCAACTTATGTCATCCCCTTTTAACGCCCTCGGCATCCGGGAGGAGCTTGTCGGCCTTCTTCACCAGGAGGGCATCCTGGATCCGACTCCGGTCCAGGAGACGGCCATTCCCGTGCTTCTCAAGGGCAAGGACGCCATCGTGCAGGCGCAGACGGGCACCGGCAAGACGCTGGCGTTCGCGCTTCCGATCCTGGAGGGCATCCATTCCAATAAAAGCTATACCCAAGCGCTCATCCTGACGCCGACGCGCGAGCTGGCGATCCAGATCAGCGGCGAGCTGGCCAAGCTCGCGCCCGCGCTCGGCGTATCCGTGCTTGCCGCCTATGGCGGCCAGGATGTCGAGTCGCAGATCCGCAAGCTGAAAAATCCGCCTCATGTCGTCATCGCGACGCCCGGCCGCCTGCTCGACCATCTGCGCCGCGAGACCGTGACGCTGAGCTCGATCCGCATGCTCGTGCTGGACGAGGCCGATCAGATGCTGCATATGGGCTTCCTGCAGGAGGTTCAGGCGATCATCGACCAATGCTCGCTCAAGCGCCAGACGATGCTGTTCTCGGCCACGATGCCGGGTCCGGTCAAGCAGCTCGCCGCCCGCTACATGGACGACCCGGAAGACATCCGCATCCGCAGCGCGGCCGTCACGCTCGACGCGATCGAGCAGCGGGTCGTCGACACGACGGACCGGAACAAGCAGCCGCTGCTGCTGGCGCTGCTCGACGCGGAGAATCCTTACCTGGCCGTCGTCTTCTGCCGCACCAAGCTGCGCGCCAAGAAGCTGACCGAAGCGCTGCAGGAAGCCGGCGTCCCGGCGGACGAGCTGCACGGCGATCTGACGCAGGCCAAGCGCGAGACGGTCATGAAGCGGTTCCGCAACGCCAAGCTGCAGGTGCTCGTCGCGACCGACGTCGCCGCGCGCGGCCTCGACGTCGAGGGCGTCACGCATGTGTTCAACTATGACGCTCCGTCCGACGGCGATACGTATATCCACCGCATCGGCCGCACCGGCCGCGCCGGCGAGTCCGGCATCGCGATCACGTTCGCGACGCCGCGCGACCGCACGAGCCTCGAGACGATCGAGCAGAAGATCCGCGCCAAGCTGAAGCATGTGCCCGGCTCCAAATACGGCGTCGGCCAAGGCGCGGCGGCAGCTCAGGACGAGCCTGCGGAAGCCCGCCCGCGGCGGACGGGCGAGGCCTCGTCCCGCGGCGGCGCGCGTTCCGGCGGCTCCCGCCCTGCCGGCGCTGGCCGCAAAGGCGGCGCGGCCGGATTCGGCCGCGGCAGCTCCTCCCGCTCGAGCGGCTCCGCTCGCTCCGGCGGCTCCGACCGCCGCGACGAAGCTCGCGGCCCGGCGCGCAGCGCCTCCGCACGCGGCGGCGCTGCCGGCGCTAGGCCGGAAGCTCGCGTCGCGAGCTGGAGCGACGAGCCGCGCGGCGGCGCACGCAGCGGCGGCAGCGCCCGCGGCGCCTCCGCTGCCGCAGGACGCGGATCCTCCGCCCGCTCGGCTGGCGGCGCGCGCAGCGGCAAGCCCGCTCCAGGCGGCTCGCGTTCCGCTGGCTTCTCCCGCGCCTCCAAGCCCGCTTCCGGCGGCGGACGCTCCGCCTCGCCTCGTCCGGGCGCCAAGGCGGGCGGACGCAGCGGCAAGCCGTCTCCGGGAAGCCGCTCCGGCGGCGGTCAGGGACGGCGCGGACGGTAACGGCCCTTCCTCTGTGCCAAGCCTATTTTCCGGATATCCGGGCGCTTGCCCCGGACCAATCAGGCGGGCGGGCATAGACTGGAGTACAAAGCAGCTCGAAGGCTGCCGCTTGGCCAGAGGAGGGAATCACATGTCCGTCGCAGGCTTTGGTGGAGGCTACACCAGCACAGCCACGATCCTCGTGCTGTTCATTCTGCTCGTTATCGTTTCCCAAGTTTTCCTGCTGTAGGCTCGCATAGACGCAAAGAACCCGCCTTTCTCCGGGAAAGGCGGGTTCTTTGCGGTTAAGCTTGAGTTCGGTTCGGTGTGCTGCTCCGCGAGCCGCCGTGCCGGCGGGCGCATCAGGAGTGGACGCCGCTGCCTTCATGGCGGATGGCAGGCGCTCCGGCGGCTGTCTCCAGGCGGACGCCTGCAGCGCGCATTTTGACGACGATCTTGCGCAGACTTTCGATGGAGAGGTGGAACTTCTGCTCCAGATCAGCCAGCGACAATCCCTTCAGATAGCAGCGGTAGATGTCTTCGTTGCGGCGCTGGATGAGCTTGCGCGATCCGCTCAGCTCGCCCCATGCGGCGCGGCGCTCCTGCTGCTTCGGGATGTAGATCAATTCCCCGTTGATGTATTTCTGCAGCTCTTTCAGCAGGCTAGGGGGAAGCACGTCTTTTCCATTTTTGTAGTTCAAGGTTTCCTACCTCCTCGATTGCATGACCCTTTACGACCAGACGGCGGCTTTCGGCAACAATGCCTTTTGCGTTTGCAGCAACACGAACGATTTGATTGTTCATTTTGTGCTTCCTCCTTTCGAAATTTGCCCCTGCGATGGGGGGTGGCGATATCGCCATTCCAATTGTATTCGTTTGCGAACGACAGATTTCCTGCTGGACCGAAAAAAAAAACGAAGGGAGGCCATCGGCCTCCCTTCTGGCACGGGTCTCCGCCGTTAGGCGGAGACCACCTCGTATGCCTGATCCATTTCTATCAGCCTCCTTCCAGTAGAGGATGTGTCGGCCCGACATCTATATTAAGCCATACCTTGCCAGGCTTCGGCAAGAAACAACTTGGCTATAGCTGTTTTTTACCGCAGGTTCTCCCGATACGCCTTCAACGCGTCCGGCTGCAGCGAGGCGAGCTCCGCCTCGGTCAGCTCCCGGTACGTCCCGATCGGCAGCCGATCGTCGAGGACGAGCGGTCCCATCGAGACCCGCTTGAGATGGACGACCCGGCCCCCCGCGGCCTGGAACATGCGCTTCACCTGATGGAACTTGCCCTCGCGGATCGTCAGCCGGACGGACGACAGCGCGCCGCCGTCCGTCTCCTCTCCGGGATCGTCCGCGCCCGCTTCCTTGCAGCCGAGCGTCTCCAGCTCGGCCGGCATCGTCACATAGCCGTCGTCCAGCTCGATCCCGCTGCGAAACAGCTCCGCCTCGCGCTCTCCGACCGGCTCGGCCGACCGCACGAGCGCCTCGTACGTCTTGGGCACATGCTTGCGCGGGGCGAGCAGCTCATGAGCGAGCTGGCCGTCGTTCGTAAGCAGCAGCAGCCCGACCGTATCCTTGTCCAGACGGCCGACCGGGAACGGCTCCAGCACCCGATCCTCCGGCGCGAGCAGGTCGATCACCGTGCGCTCGCGCCCGTCCTCCGTCGCCGAGATGACGCCTGGCGGCTTGTGCAGCATCAGATAGATCTTGTCGCGGAACAGGACCGCCTGCCCGTCCAGCTCCACCTTCTCCTGCTCCGGATCGAGGACCCTGCCGCTGTCCTTCTCGGTCCGTCCGTCGACGGCGACCCGGCCGGCCTTGACGATCCGCTTGATCTCAGCCCGCGATCCATGCCCCATGCTCGACAGCAGCTTGTCCAGCCTGATTCTTCGGCTCATGGCGCTCCCTCCTTCTTCTCGTTTCCCGCCAAAAGAAAGCGGAGCCTCGTGCGGCTCCGCCAGCGATCTTTTTCTTGCAGGCCGCGCGATCGGCGCGGCTTATTCGAGCTCGTCGGCCTGCGGCGGGCTTTTGCGCGCCTTGTGCAGCGACGACTGGATCTCGCCCGACAGCTGCTTGAGGCCGAACGTGTCGCCCTGCTCCCACAGCTCGTTGAACTTGAGCTGGAACTGGACCGCCTCCCGCACCTTGCGGTAGAAATACAGGTCCTGGATGTCGCTCAGCACCTTGTTGACGATATTCGAGCCTTCCTCGAAGCCGATCTGCGCATCAAGAATCTCGCTGCGGATGCTCGACATCTCGTTGTCGAGGTTGAACGCCGCCTCCGCCGCCTTGCGCAGGCGCAGCTTCACGTCATCGGGCAGGCTCTCCTTGAACTTGTAATTGAGCGAGTGCTCGATCGTCGCCCAGAAATTCATCGCCAGCGTGCGGATCTGGATCTCCGCGAGCACCTTCTTGAATCCGAGCGCCGTCTGCACGGGATATTCCACGATCATATGATAGCTGCGGTAGCCGCTGTCCTTGTAGTTCGTCACGTAGTCCTTCTCGTAGACGAGCTTCAGATCCTGCCTCGAGCGGACGATCGCGGCGACCCGCGTGATGTCGTCGACGAACTGGCACATGATGCGGATGCCGGCGATGTCCTCGATGCCGGTCTCCAGCTGCTCCATCGGCACGTTCAGCCTGCGCGCCTTGTCGAGGATGCTGGAGATCTTCTTCACCCTGCCGGTGACGAATTCGATGGGAGCGTAGGACTCCCGGGCTTTCAATTCCGAACGGAGCGTTTTGAATTTGACCTTCATTTCCTCGACTGCCTGTTCATAAGGCTGCAAAAAAAGATTCCAATCCCGGCCGTCCATCCGTCCGCCTCCTGTCTGTCATTGATGATCGGCGCCGATAGCCTCCTTGATCGAGCGATAGCCGTCCCGGCGCAGCAGCGCGCCGAGTCCAGCCGCGATGTCCTTGACGATGCCAGGACCGCGATAGATCATGGAGGTGTAGATCTCCACGAGCGACGCTCCGGCCTTGATCTTGGCGTACGCATCCTCCGCCGTGAAGATGCCCCCCGAGCCGACGATCGGCAGCCTGCCGCCGGTCATCCGGTAGAGCTCGGAGACGACCTCCGTCGAGCGCTCCCGCAGCGGCTTGCCGCTGAGGCCGCCGGCCTCGCTCCGGCTCGCATGGCCGAGCCCGTCGCGGCTCAGCGTCGTATTGGTGGCGATGATGCCGCTGACGCCGCTCGCCGCGATCGTCTCCGCCGTCAGCGCGAGCTGGTCGCCGGTCATGTCCGGGGCGATCTTGACGAGCACCGGCTTCGGCCGCGAGCCGGATCGGGACGCCTGGGAGGCGATCTCCGACGTGACCGCCGCGAGCAGCGTGCGCAGCTCGTCGCCGTGCTGCAGCGCGCGCAGATCCGGCGTATTGGGCGAGCTGATGTTGACGACGAACAGGTCGGCATGCTCATGCAGCTTGCGGATGCAGGTTATGTAGTCTTCGTGGGCAAGCTCGTTCGGCGTCGTCTTGTTCTTGCCGATATTGACCCAGACGGGCACCGTGCGCCGCCCCAGCGCCGCGAGCCGTCCGGCCATCGCGTCCGCCCCGTCGTTGTTGAAGCCCATCCGGTTGATCAGCGCCTCGTCGGAGGGGAGCCGGAACAGCCTCGGCAGCTCGTTGCCCGGCTGGGCGAGCGGCGTCACCGTGCCTACCTCCATGAAGCCGAATCCGATGCTGGAAAATCCGGCGACGGACTTCGCGTTCTTGTCCAGTCCGGCGGCGAGGCCGACCGGATGGCGGAAGTCCAGGCCGAACAGCTCCATGCGCAGCTCGGGCTGATCAGGCACGCCGTACAAGCTCTCCAGCATCGCGGCCATGCCCGGCACGCGCGATGCTTGATGCAGCCCGTCGATGACCAGATGATGGGCTTTTTCCGGGTCCATGCGGAAGAACACCGGCTTCAGAAAAGATTGATACAGCAACCCCTTCACTCCCGTTCCTACAGAAAATGCTCTGCCCTTCAGTTTATCGCGTTCCGCCTCAAAAGGAAAGAGCGGCTGCGAAAGCGAGCGCTTGCAGCCGGCAACTTCCGCTATCTCGGACAGGGGCTATTGCCCGTCCGGCGCGCAAGCGATTACAATAGGAAGACAGACGGCGGTGCCGGCTGATCGGAAAGGGGATGAACACGATGAGCGCTGCAAAACGGAAGCCTCCGGCGATGAAGCAGGTTCAAAAGGAGCAGCCGAACCGCAAGGCGATCGCGGTCTTTTCGGCTGTATTCGGCGTCGTCGCGGTCGCGATGATCGTGCTGCTGATCGTATATTCCTAAGCGCTCGGACGACGGGCTTACAGCCAGTCGTACCGCTTGCCCGGATTCTCCTCGAGAGCCGCGGGTTCGACCCGGTAGCGGCTCTTTTTCGGCTGTCCGGATTCCGGCTGCAGCCGCTCCAAGCCGCCCTCCTGAATCGTGACCGGAGTGCCGATCGGCACCAGGTCGTACAGCTCCTCCACATCGTCCCGCCCGAGCCGCACGCAGCCGAGGGACTCGTCCTTGCCGATCGAGTCCGGCTCGTCGGTTCCGTGGATCGCATAGCGCGTGTCGGACAGCGTCATGCCGCGGCTGCCGAAGCTGCCGGTCGAGCTTCCATTCGGATTGCGGACCTTCTCGCTGATCTCGAAGCGGCCGAGCGGCGTCCGCTCGCCCCCAAGCCCGGCCGCATAGACGCGCACCGCGACAGGGCCGCTGAAGACGGCGAGCCGGCGGGCCTTCGTATCGACGACGATGCGGAAGCTTTCTGCCATCGCCGCAGCCAGACGCCCGCGGCCGGCCGAAGCTCCGCCCGTCGCCTGTCCGGCCGCCGCCCCGCCAGGCGCCCCTCCGGCCGCTCCGGTGGCAGCGGGCTCGGCCGGCTGCTTCGCTTCCTTCAGCCAGCCGTCGAACCGCTCCTCCATGCCGTCTGCGCGGCCGGCGAGGATATTGTCCGGGTAAGGACGCAGCAGGTCCTCCAGGCGGGCCGGCCATTTGCCGTATCGCCGCTCGAAGCTCCGGATGCCGCTCACGACGGACCAGCGCTGCTCCTGCAGCGCCTTCTCGGAGCGGACGGCTTCGTCGGCTTCCGCCGACAGTCCGCTCTCGCAGCCGCATTCTTCCTGGCCGGCCGGCTCCCGCACGAGGTAGTCCCCGCCAGACGCGCGGCTGGCCAGCGCCGCTCCCGCCGCTTCCGATCGCCAGCGATAATGCGAGCCCGCCTCCGGCAGCGTCGCTGCGACCGCCCGATCCTCTCCACCGGCTCGCGACAAGGCGTCGACGGCGGCAGCCGCGCCTTCCGGGAAGCTCCGACCGTCGACCCATACTATGCCAATGCCGATGCCGCTCCCGTCCCCGTCGCGCTGCGCCGGCTTGGAGACGGCAGCCGGCTGTCCGCCGGGCTTGTCCACCGTCGCCGGCAGCGCCGTTCCCGGCGCCCAGGACGCCGCCGGAAGCAGCGCCAGGCCGGCCGCGATCAAGATGGCAGCGCGCAGCGCCGTTCTGGCGACGCCCCCGCGCCGCGGCTCGTTCCAGCGGTCCAGCCAGTCCTCGGCGGCCAGATTTTCGAACGGATGAGGCTCGTTCTCATACGCCTCGTAGATCGGACCCGATCGCAGATAGCAGTAATTGGCCTTTCCTTCCTTGCCCAGCGAGGCGTAGGTCTTGCCCAGCAAAAACCAAGCCATCCGGTTCGATGGATTGGAGGCCAGATAGCGCTTGAGCTCCTCCAGCCGCTGCCGCGCGGCGGTCTCCCCTTCCTGCGGCCCGCCTCCGCTTCCGCCTTGTTCCTTTTCGTCCACCCGCATCCGCTCCTTCCGTGCGCCCTTCAAGGTGTACTATCGGCAATTCGGCGCGCCGTCTCCATGAGGCCGCGGTCCCGAACCGCGAAAAAGCCTGCCCGGGTATCCGGGCAGGCGGCATGAGAGCGTCGATGATTTACAGGTTGAACGGTTCGTCGGCGATCTTGATGGAGTCGGTCGGACAGCCGTCGCACGCGTCCTGCAGATCGTCGAACAGATCGTCCGGAATGATCTTCGTTCCCGTGTTGCCGTCGCCTTCGTAGATCGTCTCGGCGAGACCCTCGTCATCGTAATCGTAAATATCAGGGGCCGTCGCGCCGCATGCTCCGCATGCGATGCAGGTGTCTTTATCGACCCATGTATATTTGCCCATGGTGTTCCCTCCTCCAATAAATGAAGCCTGTGGCCCTTATAATCGGATAAGAGTATTCTTACCCGTTATCAGCCTGTCTGTACACATCAATTTATAACAAAATCCTCATCGATTTGCAAGGAGGTGCCGCGCAGCTTGCGGTTGCGGATGAGCGCCGACGGATCCTCTCCGAGCATGCCCGCCGTCAGCACGGCGCTCTCTCCGAACTTGTCGCGCAGCGCGTCCATCGCCTTGGTCAGCGCCTCCCGCCGAGGCTCCTGCTCGTATTCGAACAGATCGAGCTGCACCGCCGCGCTGTCCTTGGGCTGCAGGCTCTGGAGCGTAATGCCGAGCAGCCGCACCGGCTCCGGCCGCGGCCAATGCTCGTCGAACAGGCGGCAGGCTTCGCGATGGATGCTCGCCGCGTCCTCGAGCGGCTTGTCCAGCGTGCGGGAGCGCGTATAGGTCGTCATGTCCGGCAGCCGCACCGTAATCTGCACGCAGCCGGCGACGAAGCCCTTGCGGCGCATGCGGCGCGCTGTCTGGTCGGCGAGATTGAGCAGCACGCGGTGGATCTCCGGCCGGGCGGAGACGTTGGCGGGCAGCGTCGTCGTATGGCCGACCGACTTGCTCGCTTCCTTCGTCTCGCGCACAGGCGAGCGGTCGATGCCGTTCGCGGCCTCCTTCATATGCGGCCCGTACACGCCGAACTGCGACAGCAGCAGCGTCTCGTCCGCCGCCGCGAGCTGGCCGATCGTGCGGATGTTCAGCTTGCGCAGCTTGTCGGCCGTCTTGCGCCCGATGCCGAACAGCTGGTCGCACGGCTTGTCCCAGAGCAGCCGCGGCACGTCGCGGATGCGCAGCACCGTCAGGCCCGACGGCTTCTTCATGTCCGACGCCATCTTGGCGAGCAGCTTGTTCGGGCCGATGCCGACCGAGCACGGCAGCGACCACTCGAGCCGGATGCGGCGCTGGATCGTCTCCGCGATCTCGAGCGGGGACCCGAACAGCGACGAGCCGGTGATGTCCAGGTAGCATTCGTCGATCGACACCGTCTCCATGATCGGCGTATAGGAGGCGGCGATCTGCCGGAAGCCTTGGGAATAGCGCCGGTACAGGTCGAAGTCCGGCCGGATCAGCATCAGCTCGGGACAGAGCTGCAGTCCCTGGCGGACGGTCATGCCGGTGCGCACGCCTTTGGCGCGGGCCGGATACGAGCAGGTGACGATGATGCCTTTGCGCAGCTCCACGCTGCCCGCTACCGCCGTCGGCTTGCCGGCGTATTTTTCCGGCTCCTCGGCCTCGTGGACCGAGCAGTAGAAGGCGTTCATGTCCAGATGCAGGACGACCCGTCCCTTCCGCGCCTCCCGGCCCTCTTCCCGCTTCTCCATGAGAGCGCCTCCTTTTCCGCAGTCCTCGTCCTTGTACTAGAAGCATACCCCCGCCCTTCCCGAGGGTCAACCGCGAGGAAAAATTGCACTTTCTCTTCTATCCTGCGCAGCCGCGGTGTTATAATAAAGTAATCTTTCACCCAATACTTCTGCGCATGAATGCGGCAACACATCAAAGGGGGATTCGTTCGTCTATGAGCCAAGCCATCTCCATCTTCGACACGACCTTACGGGACGGCACCCAAGGCGAGGGCATCAGCCTCTCCGCCGACGACAAGCTCAAGATCGCCCTCAAGCTGGATGAGCTTGGGGTCCATTATATCGAAGGCGGCAACCCGGGCAGCAACAGCAAGGACATCGAGTTTTTCCAGCGCGTGCAGAAGCTAGGCCTGAACGCCAAGATCACCGCCTTCGGCAGCACGAGGCGCAAGCACAGCGTCGCCGAGCAGGACGCGAGCCTGCTGCGGATCGCGGAGTCCGGCGTGCAGGCGGCCACGCTCGTCGGCAAGTCCTGGGACTTCCACGTGCACACGGCGCTCGGCACGACGCTGGAGGAGAACCTGTCCATGATCTTCGACTCCATCGCCTTCCTCAAGCAGCGCGGCCTCGAGGCGATCTTTGACGCGGAGCATTTTTTCGACGGCTTCAAGCACAATCCCGACTATGCCCTCGCCGTCCTGCGGCGCGCGCGCGAGGCCGGCGCCGACTGGCTCGTCATGTGCGACACCAACGGCGGCACGATGCCCGGCGAGATCTCCGATATCGTGAGCCGCGTCCGCTCCGAGATCGACGCCCCGCTCGGCATCCATACGCATAACGACTGCGAGCTGGCCGTCGCCAACACGCTCGCGGCCGTCGCCGCCGGCGCGACCCAGGTGCAGGGCACGATCAACGGCTACGGCGAGCGCTGCGGCAACGCCAACCTGTGCTCGATCCTGCCGAGCCTCGAGCTCAAGCTCGGCTATTCGGCCATCGGCCGCGAGCGGCTGCGGCTGCTGACGCCTACGGCCCGCTACATCAGCGAGATCGCCAACGTCAGCATGCCGGTCGGCCAGCCGTATGTCGGCAACGCCGCCTTTGCCCACAAGGGCGGCATCCACGTCTCGGCCATCCTCAAGGATTCCAAGACGTACGAGCATATCGAGCCGGATCTCGTCGGCAACAAGCAGCGGATCCTCGTCTCCGAGCTAGCCGGCCAGAGCAACGTCATCTCCAAGGCGCAGGAGATGGGCCTCGACGTGACGAGCAACAACGACAATACGCGCGCGATCATGGAGCGGATCAAGGACCTCGAGCATCAGGGCTACCAGTTCGAGGCGGCCGACGCCAGCCTCGAGCTGCTGCTGCGCGACGCCTTCGGCGGCCTGGACGAGGTGTTCGCCGTCGAGTCGTTCAAGATCCTCCTCGAAAAGACCTCGCACGGCATGGTCACCGAAGCGATCGTCAAGCTGCGGGTCGGCCAGGAGTCCGTCTATACCGCCGCCGAGGGCAACGGCCCCGTCAACGCGCTCGACAACGCCTTGCGCAAGGCGCTGCTGCCGTTCTATCCGCGCATCAACGACATCCATCTCGCCGACTACAAGGTACGCGTGCTCGACGAGAAGGACGCGACGGCGGCCAAGGTGCGCGTGCTCATCGAGTCCAGCGACCTGTCCAGCAGCTGGAATACGGTCGGCGTATCCGGCAACGTCATCGAGGCGAGCTGGGAGGCTCTGCTCGACAGCATCCGCTATGCCTTGCTCGGCATGGCGCGCCTGGAGAGCGGCTCCGGCGACGATGCCCTGCGCATGCGGACCGGCGTCGTCAATCATTGATTCGATATGCCAAAAGGCAGCTCCCGACAAGGGGAGCTGCCTTTTTTGTGTCCGCGCCTGCGAGCCCCGAGGGGCCGTTCGATCGCACCGCCGCGCCGCCGAGCGGGAGCGTCTCGCCACGGTCCGATCCAGCGCCCGTTCCGACTGTCCGCCCGGCTGCCCGTCCGGCTGTCCCATTCGGCTGTCCGATTCGACTGTCCGTCCCGGCTGTCCAATCCGGCTGTCCAATCCGGCTGTCCAATCCGGCTGTCCGATTCACCCGTCCGTCCCGGCTGCCCGTCCGGCTTCAGGCGCCGGGCTGCCGCGGCTGCGCGAGCAGATCGTCCAGCTTCTGCTCCCACTGCTTTTTCGTGATGACGCCGGTAATGCGCTCCCTCACCTTGCCGTCCGTTCCGATCAGCAGCGAGGTCGGGAAGTTGCTGACCTTGTACGCCTTCGTAGCCACACCGTCCCGGTCCATCGGAATCGGGAACGTCAGCTTCTTCTCGTCGACGAAGGCGCGCGCGTCGCGCTCGCGGTCGTAGTCCGTCGAGTTGACGCCGTAAAAATCGATCCGGTCGCCGTACTTCTCGAACAGCTCCTGCAAATCCGGCGCTTCGGCGTCGCACGGGCCGCACCAGGAGGCCCAGAAATTGACCAGCACCGGCTTCTCGCGAGCGCCGCCGACCGCATAGGTCTTATCGTCCAGCCCGGGGAGAGAGAACGCGGGCGCATCGTAGCCTTCCTTGGGCTTGGCGTCTTGGCCGCCCGAGAACAATCCTGCGCCGAGCGGCATGTCCGCCCGGTCCATCCAGATCCAGCCTCCGGCCAGCACCGCGGCCAGCAGAATCAGCACGGTCATTCCCTTTTTCATGCTCTACCTTCCTTCGCTACTGCCGTCTTCCTGTCATCGACATGGTATCATGAATGAGGAGGCCGACTCAAGGCCGTCCCTTCCATGATCCCCCAAAGGAGCGCCCGCTATGAAAAATGCCGATTACCTGCTCTCGGCCTCGGCGTTCGGCCAGCTCGTCGCCCGCTGCCGTCAGGCAGCGCCGCAGGAGGCATGCGGCCTAGCCGCAGCTTCGGCCGACGACCCTTGCGGCATCGTCACCTGCATCTTGCCGCTCCGCAACTGCCATCCCGATCCGCTGCGCCACTACCGGCTCGATCCCGCCGAATGGATCGAAGCGCATTACCGCCTCGTCCGCTCCGGCCTCCGCCTGATCGCCGTTTATCACTCCCATCCTCGAGGACCTGCCGCCCCGTCGGAAGAAGACCGCCGCGCGGCGCTTTGGACCGGCTCCCCGCGCGCCGAAGAGCCCTTCGGACTCGCCGAAGGGCCTGGCATGTGGATCGTATCGCTGGAAAACGCCGCCGAACCGGAAATCGCCGCTTATGCCTCCGGACCGGAAGGCCTCCGGCGCTCAGTGCTGGCTCAAATAAGCGTATAGGTCGCCGAGCGTATGGATGTTGCGCGAGCGGATCCTCCCGAGGTACGTCCGCCATAGCCGCGACTGCATAAAGCAATCCTCCAGCGCGTGGTGGCGGCGCGTGATCGGGATGCGCTCCTCCGCCAGCAGCTCGTCGAGGCCGTATGATTCCCGTCCAGGCTGCAGCCATTTGGCGACCATCATCGTGTCGAGCACGCGATGGGTCAGATTGCATTTGTACGTCCTCCACAAGGCGGCGTTCAGGAACTGCTTGTCATGCCCGCTCCCATGCGCGATGAGCAGGCGCTTCCCGCAGAAGTCCATGAAATCATGCAGCACGTCGGCCAGCTCCGGCGCGTCCTCGCCCATTGCGCTCGTAATGCCGGTCAGCTCCGTGATATGGAGGGGAACTTTGCGCTTCGGGTTGACGAGGCTGTAGAACGTCTTGCCCTCGACCGGCTCCCCTCCCTTGAGCAGCACCGCGCCGAAGCTGATGATCTCGTCTCCGTTGTACGGATAGAAGCCCGTCGTCTCCAAGTCGAATACGACGGTCTCCAGATCGTCGAATGGCGTATCGAGCAGAGACTGCTTGCGCAGGTCGCGGTTGACCGAGCGCATAAAGGCCATCTGCTGCGCGTTCTGCGCTCCCAGCATGGACGCGAGGGCCGGCGTGACGCCTCCCATCTTGTACAGCTGCCACATTCGACTGACGCCTTTGCTTTCCTTCATGTTGACTCCTTTCCATCCGTCAGAGCCTGTTCATCGTATGCCGGTACACCCGCCGCTGCAGCTTCTTGCCGACCTTGAGGCCGCTTTTCAGCTCCTCCGCCATCTCCTTCGTCAGCTTGCGCGAGCTCAGCTTGCCGTTGGTCGTGAACCGGCCGTTCTCGATGCGCTCGGTCGTCATCATCCGCAGCCGCAGGAACAGGCGGAACGTCTGAATCCACTCCGCCGCCTCAGAGCGCTGCACGAGCCCCTGCTCCTCGAGCGCGCGGATTCTCTCCAGCGTGCCCGTCTCGCGCAGGTTGGCCTCGATCGCCAGCAGGCGGATGGCATTGACCATCGGGATGTAGGCGCCGTATTTGATGTCGAGGCTGCCCGCGTCTTCGCCGTACGGCTCCCGCAGGAGCTGGCCGAACACATTGAGCAGCACCTTGTGCTTCATCGTATTTTCCAGCATTCGCTTCACGATGACGGGCTGTTGGATGACGTCTCGATAAAAGTAGGCCATGAGCTCCTCGTGGAGCTCCGGAGCGCCGAACACGCAGCGGCTGTCCGCCACGATCAGCAAATAGCGCACCGGCTCCCACGCCGGCTCGTCGAACCAGCGCCCGAGCCGCTCCTGCCAGCTCGAAAGCGGGCGGCACCACTCCGAATTGCTGCTCAGCACATTGCCCTCGCAGAGCGGATAGCCCGCCCCGAGCAGCAGCTGGACGACCTGGTCCGACAGGGCGGCAAAATAGCGGCGGCTTTCTTCTCGGCCTTCGCCATCCGGCGAATCGCCATAAACGATGCCGCTGTCCTGATCGCTGAGCAATGTCTGTTCCCTGCGCCCGCCGCTCCCGAACAACAAATAGGCAAAAGGCGCGGGGGGAGTTCCCATCCCGAGCCGCGCCAATTCGCTTTGAGCGAGCTGAATGGCGCGACGAATCATAGCGTCGTGCGCGTCATTCAGCTCGGCATAGAATTGCTCTGTCTGTTGCTGAGGCAGCCGGGCGACCATCCGGTCGTGGACAAGCTCGCGAAGGCGATGCAGGCTGGCGGAATCTTCCGCGCGGGCGATTCCGTGAAGCAGCTGATGCCAACCCGGGTCTGTCATGCGGCGTCTCTCCCCTCTGGCCTGATCCAAGCTCTGGATGAAGTGTAGCAGATTTCGCTACGCTTGGATATTCTGGCCGGAAGGTTTTTTGAGCTGCTCCGGATAGCCGTAGTTGCCGTGCTCGCTCAGGTCGAGGCCGGCGATCTCCTGCTCCTCCGTGACGCGCAGGCCCATGATGGCCTTCATGATGCCGAGCAGGATGAAGCTCGCGGCGAGGACGAACACGCCGCAGATGACGACGCTCTCGAACTGGACCCACAGCTGATGCCAGCTGCCGGTATCGATCAAGCCGCCTTGGCCGACGCCGACTTTGGTGGCGAGCTCTTCCGTGGCGAAGATGCCGTTGGCGAGCGTGCCCCAGATGCCGGCCGCGCCGTGCACGGAGAGGGCGAAGATCGGATCGTCGATTTTCATTTTTTCGAAGAAGCGGACGCTGTAGAAAACGAGAATGCCGGCGACCAAGCCGATGACGACTGCCGCCCATGGATCGACGAACGCGCAGGAGGCTGTGATGGCGACGAGGCCGGCGAGCGCGCCGTTCAGCGTCGTGCCGATGTCCGCCTTGCCCAGCACCGCCCAGGAGATGAGCAGCGCCGCGACTGCGCCGCCGGCTGCGCCCAGCTGGGTGTTGAAGGCGACGAAGCCGAAGAAGCCGTCGCCGATCGCGACCGTGGAGCCGGCGTTGAAGCCGAACCAGCCTACCCACAGGATGAGGACCGACAGCGCCGTGAACACTTGGTTGTGGCCGAGGATCTCATTGGCGGAGCCGTCCTTGTTGAACTTGCCGATGCGCGGCTTGAGCAGGATCGTGCCGGCCAGAGCGGCCAGGGCGCCGGTCAAGTGGACGACGGTAGAGCCTGCGAAGTCTTGCGCGCCGTCTTGGGCAAGGAAGCCGCCGCCCCAGATCCAGTGCGCGACGACCGGATAGATGAGAGCCGTGAACAGAATCGTGAAGATCAAGTATACGGACAGCTTGGCGCGTTCCGCGAAGCCGCCCCATGCGATCGACAGCGATACCGCCGCGAAAGCGAGCTGGAACAGGAAGAAGACCGTAGTAGGAAGGCCGTTGTCGACCGACGTCTTGGCCGGATCGAAGAAGAAGTCTCCCCATCCGAAGAAGTCGTTGCCGGAGCCTCCGAAGGCGATGCCGTAGCCGAGCGCCCAGTAGACCAGCGAGCAAAGGCCGACCGTGAAGATCGTCTTGCCGGCGACGTGCCCGGCGTTCTTCATGCGGGTCGAGCCCGTCTCCAGCAGGATGAATCCTCCTTGCATGAGCAGGACCAGAATCGCCGCCAGCATGACCCACAGGGCATTTAGACCCATGTTGAGCGTCGCTCCCGAAGGATCCTCTGCGAACGCCATCGCCGGGAAAAGCACCAGCAATGCGCTCATGGAAATCAGCATCTTTTTGACCACTACGACCACTCCCTAATGTAATGTTCTCTAACGTGTGATGAAAGACTTAATGCCATTATAGTCAGAAGTACCTGCTTTGACAATAACCTATTTTTCAGAAACGAAAAGAATATCAAACGTTCCCCTTTCATATCGTAACGAATGTTAAGTTTTCCCCCCACATTCAGCGAGAACGGACGATCCTCCCAGGCTATCCTTCGGTTTTGCCGCGAAAGCAGGATGAAAAACCGATCCGTCAGAAGTCATGCGATGCATCCAGCCTTCATGTAAGCTTTCTCGACAATCCCGCTTTTCTCCCTCGCTGGACCGGCAACAGGAAACGGCTGGGTTTGACGGCATGAAGGCTTACCGATTATCATAGTTTTCATAGAGAAGCAAGGGTTTGATAAGGATGGTGGAGGAGAAATGGCTGAACAACTGCTCAAGATCGGTGAATTGTCCAAGCAGGCTGAGGTCAGCTCCAGAACGATCGACTACTACACGAAGCTAGGCTTGATCCAGCCCGAAGCCCGCAGCGAGGGCAATTATCGGCTCTATAGTCGTGAAACCTTGGAACGCCTCCAGCGTATAGAACAGTTGAAGAAAGAAAAATATACGTTGGACGAAATCAAGCAAGCCCTGGACAGCTGGACCAAGGTCTCATCCGTGTCCCAGGTCACGCAGCGGCTCAGCGATCTCGAGCTGCATCTGACGCAGCTCGAGCGCGAGGTCAAGGAGCTTGAGCCCGTCATTCAGAATCTCAAGCCGAAGCAGGCCAACCAAGCCGTCAAGCGCCTCATCCCGCAGACCGCGGCATGCATCGAGGCGCTGATGCTGATTCTGAACAAGGGCAATTTCATGTAGCCAACGAAGAAAGATGGAGGGATTGCCTTGTTTTTTCATCCGATGGACTTCCTGATCCTGATCGCCTTCGCTCTGTCGATCTGGGCGCAGTTCAGAGTCAAGGGCACGTTCAACCGCTGGTCCGAGGTGCAGGCGATGAGCGGCCTGACGGGCTACGAGGCCGCGCGCCGCTTGCTTGACGCGAACGGACTGTACGACGTGCCGATCGAGCCGGTTCCGGGCCGCCTGAGCGACCACTACGATCCGATCCACCGCGTCGTCCGCTTGTCGGAGCCGGTCTACTACGAGAGCTCCATATCGGCGATCTCGGTCGCCTGCCACGAGGTCGGCCACGCGATCCAGCATAAGGTGAGCTACCCGATGCTGACGCTGCGCCACCGGATCTTCCCGGTCGTCAACTTCGCCTCCGGCATCGCGCCGTTCCTGCTGCTCGGCGGCTTCCTGTTCCAGGCGACCGGCCTGATCGGCATCGGCATCATCTTCTTCTCGGTCGCCGTGGCCTTCCAGCTCATCACGCTGCCGGTCGAGTTCAACGCCAGCAGCCGCGCCCGCGAGCTGATGGTATCCGAGGGCTTCATCTCCAACGAGGAAGAGCGCGGCGTATCCAAAGTGCTCAACGCCGCCGCCTTGACCTACGTCGCGGCCGCCCTCATCTCTCTGCTGGAGCTGGTCAAGTACATCATGATCTTCTTCAGCAACCGCGAATAACACGCAAACGAAAAGCCCCTTCCGTCTCCAGACGGAAGGGGCTTTTCGTTTGGCGGAGCAGGACTCGCTGTTATGCGAGGCCAGCTCCTGCAACGCCCCACGCGGCTGATCAGCGCCGCATGGGGGGCATGGCTAGGGTTGCCGCAACCCCCGCCTCAACGCTGGCGGGCCCGGCGGTAGCGCTCCTTGTTGTCCATCGCGGCGTAGATCAGATAGCCGCCGATGAGGCCGCCCAGATGGGCATACCAGTTGATGTTGGAATAGAACAGCAGCGACACGACGCCCAGGATCAGAATCATGTAGACCGTCTTGACCGAGCTCTCGTCCATCATGCCCTTGCGGTGCAGCGCCATGAACAGATAGGCGCCGTAAACGCCGTAAATGGCGCCTGACGCGCCGAGAGACGACTGGACTCCGGTAATCGCGACCGCGGACAGCACGTTCCCGGCGATGCCGCTCAGCACGTACAGCAGCGTGTAGCGCCAGGCGCCGATAAGCCGCTCCAGCGGCGGAGCGAAAACGAGCAAGGCGAACAGGTTGAAGAACAGATGCTGCAGGCTGCCGTGCACGAAAATCGAGGTGATGTACCTCCACGGCTCCTGGAGGCCGAAGGCATTGTCGGCATAGCCGGGCTGATCCTGCCACTGGATGAACATCAGATCGTAGGTGAGGCGGTCGTTCGTCAGCAGCTGGCCGGCGAACAGGATCAAGTTCAGCGCGATCAGGATCGACGTGACGGGATACGACTTCAGGTATCCCCGAAAGCTTTCGTAGCGCAGGAAAATCATGAGGCTCTCCCCTTCTTTCCCGATTGGACAACCGGGTTGGCGAATGTTTATAATGAGAAGGCATTTCCTATTCCATTGTTGCAAATGAAGGAGGACATATCAGATGGCTCAAGAACGTCAAGCAAGCTTCAAGGGCAACCCGATCACGCTGGTCGGCCCGCAGCTTCAGGCAGGCGACAAAGCCCCTGCATTCACCCTCAACAAATCGCTCGTGGACACGGCCACGCTCGGCGATTATGCAGGCAAGATCAAGCTGATCAGCGTCGTGCCGAGCATCGACACCGGCGTATGCGACGCCCAGACCCGCCGCTTCAACGAGGAAGCCGCGAAGCTCGGCGACAACGTGGCCGTGCTGACGGTGAGCGCGGACTTGCCTTTCGCCCAGGCGCGCTGGTGCGGAGCGGCGGGCATCGACAAAGTCGTCCTTCTTTCCGACTACAAGGGCAATGAGTTCGGCCAAGCCTACGGCGTCTACATCAAGGAATTCGGCCTCGACATGCGTTCGATCTTCGTTCTCGACGCCGACGACACGATCCGTTATGTCGAGGTGCTCGGCGAGATGACCGAGCATCCGAATTACGAAGCCGCTGTCGAAGCGGTGCGCGCGCTGCTGTAGCGCCAGGAACAGAAAAGCGAGCAGGGACGATGTCCTTCGCTCGCTTTTTGCTTGTTCAGGAGGTCGTCTTGACGGCCGCCAGCTTTTTGTCCAGGGTGCGGTAAATATCGAGGATGACCCGGTAATTGGCGCCGAGATCCCCGAGGGAGCCCCGCGAGGCGGAGTAGATATCGACCGCGGATGTGACGGGTCCCGTACCGATGACCGAGACGGTGATGTCCATCGTCCGGCCCGTGACGGTCCGCTTCTCCAGTACGATCTCGCCGACCGACGGCACGTCATGCAGCACCTTGTAGCCCTGCATCTTCTTGAGCGTGCTTAGAACCTCGTCAAAAGCCTTGTCCTTGGAGAGCTTGTAGTAATGGGACTTGAGCAGCGGATCCTTCGCCTTGTCCCCCGACTGCTCGAAGCTGCGCAGCAAACCGAAAAGCGTCCGTTTCAGCAAGGATGATTCCCCCTCCGACCTCTATGTATAAGGGTGTGGCTCGTATGTCGGCATCAGGCATGCCGTTTCAAAAAAAAGGCTCTGACAGCTGTCAGAGTCGTCTTGAACTCTAGAATTAAGTCCCGCGATGCCGTCCGGCTTGCTTGTTTCTGAACCCGCTCTCGCAGGTGGGTGTCCGCAGATCTGCCTTTGAGATCCTCCATGAAATGAAGGCGTGTCAGCCGCACATCGATGTTGAACTCCCGGGAAACAGCCATTGGTTCAAAACAATTTAAAGCCGTAACGAGCATCGCAGGATGTATAGCTATTATAAGCCTTGCGGCCGCAAAAGTAAAATTCGCCGCTTTATTTTTTGGCGCCCTCTCCAAGCTCCGTATCCACGACGTCGGCTTCTTCCGCGGCGAGCCGATTCTTCTCCTCCAGCTGGGACTGCACCTTCTGGTAGACGAGGTAGAAGTTCCAGAATGCGAAGTAAGCGATCAAGCTGCCCATGAAAAACGGGATCAGGAACGTGATCTTCGTGAAGCTGATATACAGGATGAACCCGGCCACGATCGCCGTGGAGAACGAGCGCAGCGGCCGCCCGATCGTGATGAGGATCGCATTTTTGAGCAGCTGGAACGTCTTCATGTGATAATGCACGACCATCGAGAAGAAATTGAACACCGAGATCGACAGCAGCAGCATCAGGCCGATGAAGATGTACGAGACGAGCTGCAGGCTCGGATTGTTCATATATACCCGGTAATCGACGATCATGATGGCGAATAGAAGCGCATACAAGATGCCGCCGACCATGCTCTGCACATAGTTTTCCTTGTAGGTCCGGAAAAAGGTCTTGAACAGAGGCACGTCCAGGTCGCCCATGACCCACTTGCGCGCGACGCCGAACATCGCGGACGTCGCCGGGAACAGCGTGAACGGGGCGACGACGAGCGCGAGGAACATCCAGCTGAAAAAGCTTGCCGCAACGTCGACATCTTCGATCCCCGTGGAAAGGAATGCGGTCAGCACCAAAAACGCAAACGGAAAGGAGCAGACGACCCACAGCAGATTGATGACCGCAAGCCTCATGATCCATTCGGAAAGGCGGTAGAAGCCGCCCATAATGCCTCTCATTTCCATGTCGTACTCATTCCCCCCAGCTGACTATTGCTTCTATTATACCGCGTATCGCAGCAGAAGCCCAACTATATCGAGACCGGGCATTCGTCCTGTCCGTACAACTGTCCCCCGCATACACTGACATCAGCTTCACCCAAATCAATCCATTTCATAGGAGGTGTCGATATGGGCGCAGCTTACGGAGGATTCGGTGGCGGCTTCGGCGGATACAGCACGGGAGCCATTCTGGTCCTGTTCATTCTTCTGGTCATCATCACACGTGCATTCTGGTACTGATCCGACGGATGCCGACCGAGACCGGACTACGGGACTCCTGCCAGGCAGGATAAGCTCGGTCCGGAAGGCGACTCCGCTGGATCGGGGCTAGGCATGAAACGGCGATGCACCTTCTTCTTTGCAAACGAAAAGCCGGGATGGCCGCAAATGCGGTTGTCCCGGCTTTTCGTCTAGACGCATCGTGCAGGATTATTGGTTGACGAAGTCGTCCGAGGAGAACTTGGGACGACGGTCGCCGCCGCCGCTGCCGCTGTTGCCGCGGTTCTCTCCGCGGCTTTCGTAGCTGCGGCCGCCCTCGCCTCTCGGCTTGTAGCCGTCACGGCTGCCGCCGCGATTGCCGCCGTAGCTGCTGCTGCCGCTGCCGTATCCGCTGCGTCCACGAGGAGCGCTGCCGCTGCCTCCAGTACCGCCGCCAGTACCGCCGCCAGTGCCGCCGCGATTGCCGCCGTAGCCGCTGCCCGTAAAGCGGCGACCGCTCGAACGTACATCCGGACGGCGCTTTTTGGCGCGGATCGGATCTTCCGGCGTCAGCTCGATGCTGACGTCCTTCTTCTCGCCGGTGATCAGCTTGATCGCCGAAGCGAGCACATTGACGGAGTCGTACTGCTCCAGCAGCTGGATGGCGATGCCCTTGTACTCTTGGAAGCTGTCCGTCTGCACGATCTCGATGATGCGCTCCGCCGTGATGCGCTGCTTGCCCTCGATCGCCTCCGCGATGGACGGAACCGGCTTCTTGGAGATGCGCTGGCGCGTCACCTTCTCGATGAAGTGCAGGTGATCCGTCTCGCGCGGCGTCACGAAGCTCCATGCCGTGCCTTCCTTGCCGGCGCGGCCCGTACGGCCGATGCGGTGGACATAGCTCTCCGGATCTTGCGGGAGGTCGAAGTTGATGACATGCGTCACGCCGGATACGTCGAGGCCGCGAGCCGCGACGTCCGTCGCGACGAGCACGTCGATGCTGCCGTCGCGGAACTTGCGCATGACGTTGTCGCGTTGGTTCTGGCTCAGGTCGCCATGCAGGCCGTCCGCGGAGTAGCCGCGCTTTTGCAGCGCTTCGCTCAGCTCGTCGACGCGGCGCTTCGTGCGGCCGAAGATGATCGCCAGCTCTGGGCTTTCCATATCGAGCAAGCGGCTCAGGGCGTCGAACTTCTGACGCTCGTGCACTTCGATGTAGGCCTGGTCGATCGTCGGAGCGGTAACCTGTTTAGGGATGACCGAGACATGCTCGGGATTTTTGAGGAACTGCTGGGCGAGACGCTGGATGTTCGGAGGCATCGTCGCCGAGAAGAGCATCGTCTGGCGCTGCTCCGGCACGAGGCTCAGAATGGACGTGATGTCCTCCATGAAGCCCATGTCGAGCATTTCGTCCGCCTCGTCAAGCACGACGTGCTGGACGTCGTCAAGCTTGATCGTCTTGCGGTTGATGTGGTCGAGCAGACGGCCCGGGGTGCCGATGATGATCTGCGGACGCTTCTTGAGCGCGCGGATCTGGCGGCCGATCTCTTGTCCGCCGTAGATCGGAAGGGAACGGATGCCCTTGAAGCGGGAAAGCTTGCCGATCTCCTCGGCGACCTGGATGGCCAGCTCGCGGGTAGGCGTCATGATGAGCGCAACGATGCGATCCTCGGTCGTCGGAATGTTGTTGATGAGGGGGATGCCGAAGGCTGCGGTCTTGCCTGTGCCCGTCTGGGCCTGGCCGATGAGATCGGTGCCTGCGAGGGCGATCGGGATGGCCTTATCTTGAATTGCCGTGGATTCCTCGAATCCCAGCTCCGTAATTGCCTGCAACACCTTAGCGTCGAGGCCAAATTCAGCAAATGTTTTCAAATCTTATTCAAACTCCTTCTCTTTGCGAAGCTCGCTTCAAAAATATCCTGTTAAGTATAGCACAAAGAACCTGGTGAATACCAGTCGCAGGCAAACAGCCATACTACGGGCGTATGCAAAGGGAACGGCCGCCCAGGGGACAAGCCTCCGGCGGCGGAAACGGAGGAAGCATGAAGCCTTACCAAGCATTGGCCTCCTGGCTGGCCGTTACGGCCGGCTCGATGCTCATCGCGGCCGCCTTCAATATCCTCCTGATTCCGGAGCAGCTGCTGAGCGGGGGCATCTCCGGCATCTCCATGATGATCGGCTACCTGACCGGCAGCAACATCGGCTGGCTGTACCTGGCGCTCAACGTTCCGGTGCTCGCCTGGGGCTGGTTCACGCTCGGCCGCCGCTTCGTCTTCTGGAGCAGCTACTCCGTCGTCGCCGCCAGCGCCTTCATGCAGCTCATCCCTGTCCAGCCGGTCGCGCAGGACATCCTGCTCGCCTCGGTATTCGGCGGGTTGCTGCTCGGATTCGGGACCGGCCTCTGCCTGCGCGCCGGAGGCTCGTCCGGCGGCTTCGACATCATCGCGTCGATCGTCAGCCGCAGCCGCGACCTCCCCGTCGGCATGATGATCTTCATCCTCAACGGCCTCGTCATCGGCATCCTCGTCGTCTTCACCGGCAACTGGGACATCGCGCTCTACTCGCTGATCTCCATCTTCACCGCCGGGAAAGTCGTCGACCTCGTCCATATCCGCCACCTCAAGGTGACGGCCTTCATCGTGACGCAGAAGACGGAGGAGCTGCTGAAGCAGATGCTCTCCCGTCCGCGCGGCGTGACGATCGTCAAGACGAGAGGCGCCTTCTCCTCCGAGGAGCGCGACATGCTGATGACGGTGACGACCCGCTACGAGCTCGACGAGCTGAAGCGGATGGTCCGGCGCCTCGATCCGAAGGCGTTCGTGAATATCGTGGAGACGGTCGGCGTCATGGGCGATTTCCGGCGCAACGGCTGACCGGAGGAAGAGGCGGAAGCGGATTTGTGGCCCCTTCCCTTTCTTCCTCCTCCGCATTGGAGTATACTGGAGCTATCCCGTAGTTCATTGTTTCATGCCCAGCGTTCTGCCCTGTTATCTGAATGAGAAAGGGTGATGCAAGGTGGAAGTGGAAACGGTCAAACTTTCGAGGATTGTGGAAAAGCTGGCGCCTGAGCTTCATTCCTTCCTTACGGCGCATGAGCTTGATCTCAAGATTGTCCTCCGGGACGGACTGTCCGTGCTGGAGCCGTCTGACGCGATGGAGATCGTGCAGCACAGCATTTGCGAATACCAGAAGCTGACGCTTCTGCATTGACCCTTCTCGATCCGAGAAGGCCGAGGGCCCGCCGCCAGGCGGGCCTTTTTTAGCTGAAATTTCTTGTGTCAGCTTGTCGGATCTTGTTTTATAATTTCATGAGAAGAGTACATAGGGAGAGAACAGAATGGAAATGGTGTATTCAACGATGCTGCTGCTGATGCAGCTGATGTCGGGCGGGACCGGTCCGGAGTCGGACGCCTCTCATCAGATGATGGCGTCCTATGTGAACGCGGCCGCGGGCAAGCCGGTGATCGCGATGCCGGCCGCGGAGGTCAAGGCTCCGGACGCCGGCGGCGAGTTCGTCAAGAAGGATCCGCAGCCGGACGCGCCCGAGGTCAAAGGCATCTACGCGACGGCGCACAGCGCCGGCGGCGCGCGGCTGGAGAAGCTGCTCTCGCTGCTCGACCGGACGGAGCTCAACAGCATGGTCGTCGACATCAAGGACGACTACGGCTACATCACCTACCCGACCGACAATCCCGAGCTGCTGGAGATGGGCACGGCCAAGAAATACATCAAGGATCTCCCGGGCCTCATGAAGACGCTCGAGCAGCATAAAGTGTATCCGATCGCCCGTATCGTCGTCTTCAAGGATACGGTGCTCGCGGCGAAAAATCCGGAGCTGAGCTTCGTGCGCGGAGACGGCAGCGTCTGGAAGAACGGCAAGGGCGACAGCTTCGTCAACCCTTATTCCAAGGAAGTCTGGGACTACAACATCGCCGTCGCCAAGGAAGCGGTCAAGTTCGGCTTCAAGGAAATCCAGTTCGATTACGTGCGCTTTCCGGAAGGCTTCGAGAAAAAAGCCGACTCGCTCAAGTATGAGAAGACCGACATCAGCCGCGTCGACGCGGTCGCCGGATTCGTCAAGTACGCGCGGGAGCAGATGGCCGATCTCGGCGTCCGCGTCTCGGTCGACATCTTCGGCTACGCCGCCTCCGTCCCGGCTGCCGAGGGCATCGGCCAGGACTTCGTCAAAATCTCGAAATATGTCGACGTCATCAGTCCGATGGTCTACCCGAGCCACTATTCGACCGGCTGGTACGGCGCCAAGGCGCCGGATACGAAGCCGTACGACGTCATCAAGGGCTCGATGGTCGATACGCACAAGAAGCTCGATCCGATCGGCAGCTTCAAGCCGGTCATCCGCCCTTGGATTCAAGACTTCACGGCGAGCTGGCTCGGCAAGGGCAACTACATCAAGTACGGCAAGGCCGAGGTCGAGGCGCAGATCAAGGCGCTCCACGACACGGGCGTCAAGGAATACCTGCTCTGGAACGCGGGCAACAACTACACGGAAGCGAATTATAAGTAACGCCGGACTCATCCGCCTTTATTGCGAGCGGGAGGCGGCAGGGAAACCTGCCTCCTCCCGCTTTTTTTGCCGCGCCAAGCCAAAAAAAGCGGCCGCGGCGTCCATGGTGGACGCCGCGGCCGCTCGGCGCGCGAAGCGGATCAGCCTTCGATCAGATAGCCGCTGCCCGGCTCGGGCCGCTTCTTCTCGACGATGGCGATCGACTGAAGCTCGGGGGTATGCAGGAAATGGCGCTGCGCATGGCTTTCGACGTAGGAGAACGCCTTCTCGTCGCTCGCCGCGAGCACGATCAGATGCGCCTGCTTGCCTTCCGGCAGCTGCAGCTCGATTTTGTACAGGAACAAGGGGCTCGCCCTCCTCTGCGGCTTATTGGGACAGGCGAAGGGCCAGGTTGTACAGGTCCATGTTGAACGGCTTCTTGGTGTTGACGACCAGGTCGATGTCCGTCGCCGTCAGCTCGCCCTTGATGATGCCGCAGGACTTGGCCGACTCGCCCGCCATCAGCTGGCGCACGGCGAAGTCGCCGAGCTGGCTCGCCAGCACGCGGTCGTTGTGGGTCGGAGAGCCGCCGCGCTGGATGTGGCCCAGCACCGTGACGCGAGGGTCGATGCCGCAGCAGCTCGTGATATGGTCGGCGACGTCCTGGCCCTTGCCGGCGCCTTCAGCGACGATAATGATGCTGTGGCGCTTGCCGTGGCGGAAATTGTCCTGCATGCGGCGGGAGACTTCGTCCAGATCGTACGGCACCTCCGGCACGAGGATCGTCTCCGCTCCGCTCGCCAGGCCCGCGTACAGGGCGATGTCGCCGCAGTGGCGGCCCATGACCTCGACGATCGAGGAGCGCTCATGGGACGTCATCGTATCGCGCAGCTTGTTGATGGCGTCGACGACGATGCTCACCGCCGTGTCGAATCCGATCGTGAAGTCCGTGAACGGAATGTCGTTGTCGATCGTGCCCGGCAGGCCCATCGTCTTGATGCCGAGCTTGCTCAGCTTGTTGGCTCCTTGGTACGAGCCGTCGCCGCCGATGACGACGAGGCCGTCGATGCCGCGCTCGCGCAGCACCTCGGCGCCCTTTTGCTGGCCCTCGGGAGTCATGAACTCCTTGCAGCGGGCCGTCTGCAGGATCGTGCCGCCGCGCTGGATGATGTCGCCGACGCTGCGCAGGTCCATCGGACGCAGATCGTCGTTGATCAGTCCTTGATAGCCGCGCTGCACGCCGTATACGTCCAGGCCGTGATAAAGGGCGCTGCGCACGACAGCGCGCACCGCCGCGTTCATCCCCTGGGAATCTCCGCCGCTCGTAAGGACGGCAATGGATTTGACTGCTGACATAGTAGGTCCTCCAATGACGCATTAGTATAGGTGCAAAAAGAAAAGAAACCGGTTCGGAAGCGCGCTAGGCCCGGATCCGGCGGATCCAGACGCTGTTGAGCAGGAAGAACAGCCGGGCGAGCGGACTGCCCTTCATGAGCGCGCGGGACACCCGCTTCACGTCCTCCTGGCCGCCCACCTTGGGATCGGACAGATACAGAGCCAGCAGCCCCTCGACGATCAAGCGGTGGAAGCCGGGGTCGGGCAAGGCGAGCGCATCCGCTCGCGCCTGCTCGACGATGGCGCCGATGCGCGCCGCCGCCTCCTCGGTATCCCGATAATAGTTGCAGAAGTTGAGGTCCCCGCCGGCCAGGTCCTCCTCCTGATCGATCAAATAGTCGAGCAGAATGTGGAGGCCGCATATATGCGGGAAATAGCCGCCTCGCACGCGGGCGGCGCCCTCCGGCGTCAGGCCGGGATCCACGGCGGCCGTGAACAGCGCGAACATGCCGAGCGTCGAGCCCGTCGCGGCGGCGAACTCGTTCCAGCGAAGCTCGGGACTGAGCTGCCGATGCCGCTCCCGCCAGGCGAGCAGCTGCTCCTCGCGCAGGTCCTTGCGGATGTGCTTGTACACCTGCAGGTCGCCGTACAGCGAGACGAGCTGCGCGACCTCGGGCTGCGCGGCCGCATAGCCGGGCAGCCGGCGCACGGCTTGCTGGCAAGTCCGCACGAGATGATGCAGATAGCCGCCGTCATCCTGCTCGGCCCTCCGCGCGTAATAGTTCGTCAGCTCGGCGTCCGGGTCGATCGCGTCCAGCATCGAGCGATGCAGCAGGCGAAAGTCGTCCGGATCGAGCGAGGTGCTGCGGTCGCATAGATTGTCCAGGTAGTCGCTGATCGTCTGCAGCGCGACGATCAGCGGAATGAGCAGGCGGCGCTTGGACGGATCTAGGATCGCGTAGACGCAGCCGCCCTGGCAGTGGAACCGCTTGTCCCTCATGCTCGCGAGCGCCTGCGTCCGCAGCTCGGGATCGGGGATGAGCTCCGCCCGGCGGCGCAGGGCGGCCAGCTCTGCCGATACGCCGGGCAGCACATAGCGGTAGACGCGGTACATCAAGTTCATCGGCTTGGACGGAGCCTTGACGGCTCCGATCGTCCTGTCGTTCATTCGAGGCGCCCTCCTAGCGGTCGTCAGGAATGGCGCCGCGCTTCAATCTCCTGATTGACGCGGTACCAAATATGCAGGTCATTGATGCGGCTCGCCAGCTCGGCGATGTCGGAATTGAGGCGGCATGAGCGAGCGAAGTCCTCCTCCTCGTCCAGCTCCCGCTGCAGGAGGACGATCTGTCTCTCCAGAGCGAAAATGACGTCCGGAATGCGGCCGCGGATCAGCTCCCACTGCTCCACGATCCCCATCTGCTCCGCGGCGTCATATTGATCCCAATTCCGATCCAGGCGGGGCAAGTCGATGCCGAGCCTGGCGTCCGGTACGAAGAAACGGTCCCTCATGGTAAACCTCCATTGATACTTTACCATCCTGATGCCTTAAAATCCAGTGTCGAAGCGGAAAACGATCACCGCCGCGTGGGCCGCGAAAGGGGGATCGAGCCGGGATTCCGGTCCCGAGCGGGGAGACAAAACGCATAGACGAATCAAGCGCCAGCCGCCGGTCCGCTTGACGGATGCCGCCGCTGGCGGCCGGAGGCCGCTCGGCAAAAAAAATAAGGCCCCTCGAAAGGGGCCTTATCTTGCTCTATAATAAGCGAATCCGACGAAGCGGATCTTACAGCTTGACTACGTTCGCAGCTTGAGGACCGCGGTTGCCGTCCGTGATGTCGAATTCAACTTCTTGGCCTTCGTCGAGGGACTTGAAGCCTTCTGCTTGGATCGCAGAGAAGTGAACGAATACGTCTTCGCCGTTCTCAACCTGGATGAAGCCGTAGCCTTTTTCTGCGTTGAACCACTTAACTGTTCCTTTCAAATGAACAACCTCCTAAAATGACGCTGCTTGAAGCAGCGAATAAGCCCATTATACACTCGCCACTCCCTGATTGCAATGAGGTCGAGACGGCTATAGCCGTTCTTTACCGGACGATTTCGAGAAAATGGGTCGACTGCGGCAGAAAAGGCAGCCTCGAGGGCTTCAGATCCGGCCGTCCGCCGGCCGCGCGGATCTCGTCGAGCAGCCGCTCCAGCTCCGGATAAGGCTCGGCGGCCAGCGACAGCAGCGGGTAGATCCGCACCGTGCCGCCTGGCCGGCAGACGCGCATCAGCTCCAACGCCGCGTCGCGATGGAAGCGGTAGCCGAACTGCTCCGCATATAGAAATAGGAAATGGCTGCAGAAGACGAGGTCGAACTTCCCGTCCGGCGCAGGCAGAGTCGGCAGCATCGCCGCCAAATATCTTCCTTCCGCCTCCACCGAGGCTCGGTCGGCCAGACAGCGCTCCAGGGAAGCGATCCGCTCCGCATGATGGCGCTCCAGCGTGCCGTAGTAGCTCCAGTCGAATGTCTCCTTCAGCGCGTCCAGCTTGGCCGTGGACAGCTCGATCTCCTCCCGGGCCGACTGCGCCCAGCTGCCGAGCGGCTCGCCGAAGCGCGGATCGAAGGCATAAGCATCCGCTCCCGCCGCCCTCGCGCCGGCGCAGAACGAAGATGCTCCTGCGGCTACATCCGCGACGGCGATTCCATGGAACGCCTCCGGCTCGAGGCCGAACATCGCGGCGTACTCCGCGAAGCTTCGGCAGGTCATCGCCACGCCCGACTGCTCGTAGCGCTCCCGGCTGAACGATGGCGGATTTGATTCAGGCTCGCGGCCCCTGCTCATGAATGGGTTCATGCGTTCATCTCTCCTCTTCTCGTCTTCCCCGCCGCTCTCGCGGCGACGGCGGAGCATCCCTTTTTCGAAAAGGAGGGATGCATTTCCATGCTAATCCACCTCTTGTTTGCTTTGCAACGATTTTTAGCGCTATGATGAAGGGATAGCAAGTCCGACACATGAAGGGGGATTTATCGTCATGATCAAAAAACATCTGATCTACAAGACCGACAAATACAATATGCTGAACGTCGAGGTCCACGGCAAGACGATCATCGCAAGGGAGATTTCCGACCAATGGGGCGAGGAATGCCATACGTTCCTGAGCCGTCCGGAGCTGATGCATTGGGCGGAGAGCCGCTTCCGTCCGGAGAAGTTCGAAGGCCGCGAGGAAGAGCTGCAGACGATTCTGCAAAATTTGCGCGAGGTCTAAGAGCCGGCGGCAGGATTACTCCCCGCCCTTCGCGAAGGTTACACGCATCCCCGGATCAATTCCCATAAAATGGAGGAGCCTTGCCCGGATGGACACCACCAATGCCGTCATCTTCATCATCGCCAGCTTCTGCCTGGCCGCGATCGTCCTCATGAACCGGTCGTCGCTGCCGGATCGAGTGCGCAAGCCGCTCGCGATCAGCGCGATCGCGCTCGTCTCGATCGCGTTCGTGCTCCTCGTCGCCTCCTTGTTCCGCATGGGAACATAAGGCAAGCCCCAGGCAGGCATACTAAAGGGTATTCTTGTTCCCGATGGAGGCCTGCCGAATGAAATGGTTGCCCGTGCTGCTGTCGCTGACCCTGCTGGGCGGAGCTCCGCCGCGCATCGCCGCCGGCGCGCCGCCCGCCGCCGCGCCCGCCCATCCCGCTTCCGGGAGCGCGGACGCGGCTCCACTACCGAACCTTCCAAGGAGGGCTATCATGAGCCAAGTACCGAAACGTTCCGAAACCGCACCGGAGTACCGTTGGAAGCTGGAAGACATCTTTGCCGACCAGGCCGCCTGGGACAAGGAATACGGCAAGGCGAAGGAGCTCATCCGCTCCGCCGCCGCGTTCCAGGGCACGCTCTCCGAAGCGTCCCGCCTCAAGGCTTGCTTCGAGCTTGAGGACGACATCGGCTACCATGTGGAGCGCCTGTACGTATTCGCCAACATGAAGCATCACGAGGATACGGCGGAGCCGCAATACCAGGCGCTGTCCGAGAAGTCCCAAAAGCTCAGCGTCGAGGCCGGCGAGGCGCTCAGCTTCCTGACGCCCGAGGTGCTCGCGCTGCCGGAAGAAAAGCTCGAGGCGTTCATCGCCGACCCGCAGCTCGCTCCGTACAAGCATACGCTCGAGGAGATGAAGCGGCAGAAAGCCCATGTGCTCTCCAAAAACGAGGAGTCGCTGCTCGCCCAGGTCGGCAACATCAGCAGCGCGCCGAACACGATCTTCAGCATGCTCAACAACGCCGACCTCAAGTTCCCGAAGGTCCGCAACGAGCAAGGCGAGGAGGTCGAGCTGTCGCACGGCCGCTATATCGAGTTCCTGGAGAGCCGGGACCAGAACGTTCGCCGCGAGGCGTTCAAGGCGATGTACGATACATACGGCAAGCTCAAAAATACGCTCGCCTCGACGCTGAGCGCGAACGTCACCAAAAACGTCTTTTACGCCAAAGCCCGCAAATATCCGTCCGTGCTGGAGATGTCGCTCTACGGCGACAACATTCCGAAGACCGTGTACACGAATCTGATCGACACGGTGCACGGCTCGCTGCCGCTCATGTACCGCTACATGGAGCTGCGCAAAAAGCTGCTCGGCGTCGACGAGCTGCATATGTACGACCTGTTCGCGCCGCTCGTGGACGAATTCGACATGAAGATCACGTTCGACGAAGCGAAGAAAATTACGGCCGAAAGCTTGAAGCCGCTCGGCGAGGACTACGGCAAGGCGCTGCAGCAAGGCTACTCGGACAGCTGGATCGACGTCTACGAGAACGAAGGCAAGCGCAGCGGCGCCTATAGCTGGGGAGCCTACGGCACGCATCCGTACGTGCTGCTCAACCATAAGGACAACCTCAACAGCATGTTCACGCTGACGCATGAGATGGGGCACGCGCTGCACTCGTTCTATTCCGACGGCAACCAGAAGTACCGCGACGCGCAGTACACGATCTTCCTCGCGGAGGTGGCCAGCACGCTCAACGAGGCGCTGCTCATGGACCATCTGCTCAAGAAGTCGACCGACCGCAAGGAAAAGATGTACCTGCTCACCTACTATGCCGATCAGTTCCGCACGACCGTGTTCCGCCAGACGATGTTCGCGGAGTTCGAGAAGATCATCCACGAGAAGGCGGAGGCGGGCGAGTCGCTGACGCCGCAGGAGCTGTCCAAGATCTACTACGGCCTCAACGAGCTGTACTACGGCAAGGGCATGACGGTCGACAAGGACATCGAGATGGAATGGGCGCGCATTCCGCATTTCTACAACAGCTTCTATGTGTACAAATACGCGACCGGCTTCTCGGCGGCGACGAGCTTCGCCAAGCAGATCCTCGACGAGGGCCAGCCTGCGGTCGACCGCTACCTCGGCTTCCTGAAGAGCGGCGGCAGCGACTTCTCGATCAACATCCTGCGCAAGGCCGGCGTCGACATGAGCTCGCCGGAGCCGATCGAGCAGGCGATGAGCGTGTTCGAGGACGTCATCCGCCAGCTCGAGGAGCTGGTCGATTCTCCGTCCGAATAGTCCGCATCGCATCGCCAAAGCCAGAAAAAGCCTTTCCCGGGCAGCTGCTGCCGGGAAAGGCTTTTTGGCATGGCATGGAGGCGGTGCGTGAGGCGGCGGGCGCGAGCGTCCGGAACGCTCCGCCGGAAAGCGCGGGAGCGTCGATCCCCGCCCTCTCCGGCGGTTATCCCAGCAGCGCCATCGCCGCGGCGAGCGCGCCGGCGAGCAGCGACGAGACGAGGTTGACCGCGTCGTTGGTCATCCAGGCGAAGCCGCGCACTCGCTCGGCGGGACGCCCGCAATGCTCGGCGCGCTCCGTCTCGCTGCCGCAGGCGGAGCAGCGGTACATGACCTGGAACGTCGCGCCGAGCCACGAGTCGGCGAGCGCGCCGGCCAGTCCGGCGAGCGCGCCGGCAGCCAGCAGCGCGCCAAGCGGCGGCGCGGGGACGGCCGCGGCGGCGCCCCAGGCGAGCGGCGCGGCCGCAGCCAGCAGCGCGGCGGCGGCCCCGATGAAGGCGCCGCCGAGCAGCGCCGCACCGGTGCCGAGCGGCGTGACGCCGCCGCTCGTGCCGGCCGGCACGCGGCGGAGCGTGCGCACCGACCGCGGCAGGCGGCGGCTCAGGGCGCCGATCTCCGTCGCCCAGGTGTCGGCGTTGACGCTCGCCATGACGCCGACAAAAGCGAGCGCCAGCCAAGGCTGCGGCCAGATGGCGTAGGCGGCGCAAAGGAGCAGCCCCGCCCCGCCGTTGGCCAGCACCTGTCCGGCGTCGCGGCGGCTGCCCTTGGCATAGCCGCGCTCCGCGCCGGCCTTGGCGCGGTGATGCTTTTTCCACTTCGACCAGAGCGTCGAGCTGACGAAAAACGCCAGCAGCAGGCCGAACCAGAACGGTCCGCCCAGCGCGACATAACCGGTGCCGACCATTGCGGCCGCAAGCGCTCCCGAGCCGGACAGCGCGCGCAAGCGCCAAGCCGCGCCCGCGATCGCGGCCGCTCCGGCGGCCGCGGCGGCCAGCCTCAGCAGCGGCTGGCCGTCGAGCAAGCCCCACGCGTCCATCGTCTTCCCCCTTTCGACGCCAACGCGCCTCGCTGTTGTCAGTCCCAGGTCCGGTGCGGCTGCGGCAGGCTGCGCATCGCCTCGCGCCAGCACGCCGGATCGTTCGTGCAAATCATCAGCCGGTCATCCATCAGAGCATGCTGACGGATGAGCCGGTAATCGTCGATCGTCCACGCCATGACGCGCAGGCCCGCCTCGCGAAGCCGCCGCAGCCGCTCCCGGTTCAAAGCGCGGTAGTCGATCGACAGCAGGCCGCAGCCCAGCTCCCGCAGCTCCTCCGGCAGGCGGCCGTTCCAGCTGTCGGCGATCAGGCCGGTCGGCACGGCGCCTCCGAGCTCGCGCAGCCGAAGCAGCGAACCGCGGCTGAACGAGGTCAGCACGCAGCGCTGCTCCATGCCGGCGTCGCGCACCGCTGCGAGCACCCGCTCCTCCAGGCCGTCCGCCCCGCCGTGGCGCTTGAGCTCGATGTTGAAGCGCAGCCGCCCGCCGAATTCGCGCAGCGCCTCGGCCAGCGTCGGCACCGGCTCGCCCCGATAGGCGGCCGAGAACCAGCTGCCCGCGTCGAGCCGGCCCAGCTGCTCGGCCGTCAGATCGGCCGCTTCGCGGCGCCCTCCGGTCGTCGTCCGCCTGAGCGTGCGGTCATGGAGCAGCACAGGCGTCCCGTCGCCCGCCAGCTGCACGTCGATCTCCGCCCAGCCGATGTCGGGCGCCTCCGCGGCCAGCCGGAGCGCCGAGAGCGTGTTCTCCGGAGCGAGGCTCGACCAGCCGCGATGCGCGACGCACGGATTCCTCAACGCGGCTCACCTCCCCGCGGACTTCTCAACGCGGCCTCGCCGTCTCGCGGACTTCTCAACGCGGCTTCACCGTCCCGTCCGCTCCGATGGTGGCGGCCTTGCTGATGCCGTTCAGCCGCTTCAGCTGAGCCGCAAGCTGCTCGCCCGAGACGGGCGCAGGGCGCGACTGAGCGATCTTCATCGGGTGGAACTGGAGGCCGCAGCGGCCGTCCTTGGCGCAGACGGCGTCGAGCACGCCGGTCTCGCTCGTGTTCGAGTTCGCATTGGAGGTGAAAATGAAGTTGCCGAGGCTGTACGCGATCCATTTGCCCTTGTACAGCTCGAAGCCCTGCAGCACATGCGGATGCGCGCCGATGATGAGATCGGCTCCGGCGTCGATGAACGCCCGCGCGAGCGAGCGCTGGTGGTCGACCGGCTGATCGGCGCGCTCGCGGCCCCAATGGACCATGACGACGACGAGATCCGCCTGCTTGCGAGCGGCGCGGATCGCCTCCTCCGCGCGCGCCGGATCATAGGCTTCGGCGACGCCGGCACGGGTCGGGCCGGCTTTCCACTCGACAACCGGCAGCACGCGGCTGACGCCGAGATAGGCGACCTTGACGCCGCCGCTCTCCAGCACGACCGGCGCGTACGCTTCCTTGTCGGTGCGGCCGCCGCCGACATGCGGCAGTCCGGCGTCGTCCAGATGGCCGATCGTATCGAGCAGCCCCTCGACGCCCTGGTCGAGCGTATGGTTGTTGGCGAGCGTGACGACGTCGAAGCCGGCGTCCTTGAGCGGCTTCACGTATGCCGGCTTGCCCTTGAAGACGAACTGCTTGCCCGTGGCAGGATTGCCGCGTGACGTGATCGGCGTCTCCAGATTGCCGGCGGTCAGATCGGGCTTGGACAGCCGCTCGGCCGCGCCGGTGAACGGGTAGTCCAGCCCCTCGCTCTCCATCAGGCCGGCTACCTTGGCGGCCAGCAGGATGTCGCCGGTAAAGGCGAGGCGGATCGTCGGCGCGTCCTTGGGCACGAGGCCCGACCAGCCGGACGGCGAAGCCGTCGGCCGCGCCCCTGCTCCCGAGCCGCTCGGCGGCGTGGAAGGCTCGGACGGCGAAGCGCTCGGCGCAGCAGATGGAGCTGCCGACGGAGAAGCCGACGGCTCGGGCGACGGAGTCGCGGAGGGCGTCGGCGATGCGGACGGCGACGCCGTCGGCGATGCGGAAGGCGGCGCCGTCGCCGGGGCAGGCTCGGACGGCGCGGCCGTCGCCTCGGCCAGCGGAGCTCCGCCGGAATCCGGCCGATTGTCGCGGCTCAGGCCGAAGACCAGCACGGCGCCGGCTCCGAGCAGCAGGGCGAGCAGAATGACATTCAAGACGAGCAGGCGGCGGACCGCGCGCTTGCGGCGCTGGCGCTGCTGCTGTCTGGCTTGGCTGCGGTTGCGGTACAAAAAGACAGCTCCTCTCGCGAAGGCAGGAATGAATGGATGAGGCGAACCGGATTCCGCCAGATGGACGGACCTTACGCCATTATACCATTCTATCCCCGCTCGGAAAGGAGCCGGTTCTTCTTAGCTTAAAGACGCCCAGATTTGCCGCGCCGCCTCGCGGCCTTGGCGGATGCAGTCCGGCAGCCCGACGCCGTCGAACGCGGCGCCGGTCGCATAGACGCCCGGGCAGTCGCGGCGCATCGCGGCGCGCAGCCCCGCGATCGCCTCGACGTGGCCGACCGGATACTGCGGCATCGAGCGGTGCAGGCGCGTGATCTCCGTGAACAGCGGCTCCGCCTCGATGCCCATCGTGTCGCGCACGTCGCGGCGCACGGCGGCGATCAGCTCGCCGTCCGGCAGCAGCGCGCCCTCCTCCGCTCCCGCGCGGCCGACGTAGCAGCGCAGCAGCACGCGGCCGTCCGGGCTGCTGTGCAGCCATTTGGACGACGTCCATGTGCAGGCGGTGATCGTACGCCCTTCGGAGCGCGGCACGAGGAAGCCGGAGCCGTCGAACGCCATGTCGGCGATATCCTCCTCGCGGAACGCCATGACGACGTTGGCGACGGAGACATACTCGACGGCGCGCAGCGCGGCCGTGTCCGTCAGCGGCTCCAGCAGCGCGGCGGCCGCCTGGCTCGGCACGGTCACGACGACCGCGTCCGCGGCCAGCGTCTCCCCGCCCGCCAGCTCCAGCTCATACGCCGGAGCCGCCTCGCCGGAGGAGCGGCGGATCGCCTCGATGCGCGTCTCCATCCGCCGCTCGATGCCGCCCAGCGCCTCGTCCAGCCCGTCGACGAGCGTGCGCAGCCCGCGCCGGTACGTCATGAACACGCCGCCGCGAGCCGCCGCCGGCACATAGTCGGGCGCGGCCGGAGCGCCGCCGGCCTTGGGCGCTCGCATGCCGCGGATGAGGCTGCCATGCTCAAGCTCGGCCTGGCGGAACTGCGGAAACGTCGCCGCGAGGCTGAGCTTGTACAGATCGCCGGCGTAGATGCCCGCGAGCAGCGGCTCGCTGATGCGCTCCACCATCGCCCGCCCGAAGCGCCGCTCCAGCAGGCTGCCGACCGACTCGTCGCGTCCGTCGTCCGGGCGCGGAGCCGTCAGGAAGTCCTGCGAGGCGCGGAACTTCTCCTGCGGGTCCATCAGCTCCGTCTTGAGGAAGCTGGCCATGTCCGCCGGCACGCCGAGCGCGAGCCGCGCCGGCATCGGATGCAGGCGGCCTCCTTGGTAGATGTACGTCTTGGCCGCCTTCGGATTGGTCGTGACGAGCTCGTCCAGCAGGCCGAGCTCCTGCGTCAGCTCCAGGATCGCCGTCTTGCGGCCGAGGAACGAATCCGGGCCTTTTTCGATCGTGAAGCCGTCCTTGCGCAGCGTCTCGATGCGGCCGCCGAGGCGGCCGCTCGCCTCCGCCAGCACGATCCGCGCCTCCCGCCCCTCCTGCCGCGCCTGCAGCTGCAGGTAGAACGCCGCGCTGAGGCCGGTCAGTCCGGCTCCGGCGACGACGATGACCGGCGTCCGTCCGGACGTCATGACGGCAGCTTCGCCGCCGCTTCGCGGATGCTGTCGGCGAGCGTCTCCATGTACAGCGGATCGGAATTCAGCATGCGGATGCGGCCGAACGCCACGCCGAGCTTGTCCGCATGGGCCATCGCCTCGATGTCGAGGTCGTAGAGCACCTCCAGATGGTCGGAGACGAAGCCGACCGGCGCGGCGAGCAGCGCCCGCTCCCCTTCTCCCGCCAGCTTGTCCATCGTCTCGAGGATGTCCGGACCGAGCCAAGGCTCCGCCGTGCGTCCCGCGCTCTGCCAGGTGAACTGCCAGCGCGGCGCTCCGGCCGCCTCGGCGACCGCGCGCGACGTCTCCAGCAGCTGCTCCTCGTACGGATCGCCCGCCTCGCGGATGCGCTCCGGCAGGCTGTGCGCGCTGAACAGCACCTTGACGTCCGCTCCGCCGGCTTTGGCCGACACGGCCTCGACGCCTTCGCGCACGCGCTCCGCGAGCGCCTCGATCAGGCTCGGATGCAGATGGTAGGATTCCACGCAGGCCAGCTCGATGCCGTGCTTCTGCGCCTCGGCGAGCGCCCGCTTGTTGTAGCTGGCGATGCTCATCGTCGAGTAATGCGGCGCCAGCACGATGCCGACCGCGCGCTTCACGCCGTCCGCGGCCATCGCCGCGACGCCGTCCTCGATGTAGGGACGGGCATGCTTGAGGCCCTGGTAGCAGCGGAAGCGGCCCGGCTCGGCCGTATCCAGCTTGTCCTGCAGGCTGGATACTTGGCGGTCCGTGTTCTCGCGCAGCGGAAAGACGCCGCCCGCGATCGCCTCGTAGCGGTCGGTCAGCTCCTTGAGCTGCTCGGCCGACGGCGCATGGCCGCGGCGGATGTGGGTGTAGTACTCCTCGACGGAGTCGAGGCTTTCCGGCGTCCCGTACGACATCACGAGCACGCCGATCGCAGCGTTAGACATGAGGCAGCTCCTCTCCCGTATGGACGGCTGCCGGCTGCGCGCCGGACAGCGCCTTGGACGAATAGTCATGCACGAAGGCCGTCAGCTCGCGCAGCTTGTCGAGCGAGGCTTCGGGGAACAGGCCGTGGCCGAGGTTGAACACATAGCCCGGCTCCTGGATGCCCTGGTCGATGATCGCGGCGGCGTGGCGCTCGATGACGTCCATCGGCGCGGTGAGCACGACCGGATCGAGGTTGCCCTGGATCGCATAGCCGCCGCCGAGGCGCCGGCGCGCCTCGGGAATGCTGACGCGCCAGTCGATGCCGATGCCGCTCGCCTGCAGGTCCCGCAGCTCCGGCAGCAGCTCGCCCGAGCTGACGCCCGGGAAGTAGATGCCCGGCTGCTCCAGATCGGACAGCTCCGCGAAGATGCGGCGGATCGTCGGCAGCACGTACCGGCGGAAATCGGCCGGAGCCAGCGAGCCGACCCAGCTGTCGAACAGCTGGTACGCCTTGCCTCCGCTGGCCGCGTGGGCCCGCAGGTAGGCGATGACCATATCGCCGAGCTTGTCCATGAGCAGGAACCAGGTGTCGGGATCGCCGTACATCATCGCCTTGGTCTTGAGGTAGCTGCGCGACGGCTTGCCCTCGATCAGATAGCTGGCGATCGTGAACGGCGCGCCGGCGAACGTGATCAGCGGCACCGTCAGCTCGCGGTCGAGAATGCGGATTGTCTCCAGCACATGGCCGAGGTCGCCCTCGACGTCGATCGGCTTCAGCCGCCGGACGTCCTCCGCGCTGCGGATCGGATTGTGGATGACCGGTCCCGTGCCGGCCACGATATCGAAATCGATCCCGATCGAGGCGACCGGGTTCATGATGTCGGAATAAAGGATGGCTGCGTCCACGCCGAGCTTGCGCACCGGCATGAGCGTCACTTCCGCGGCCAGCTCGGGCCGGCGGCAGATCTCGAGCAGGCTGTACGATTCCTTGATCTTGCGGTAATCCGGATCGTAGCGCCCCGCCTGCCTCATGTACCAGACCGGAACATGGCCGGTCGTTTCCCTCCGGAGAGCCCGGAGGAAGGAGTCGTTGTTGATCATGTGCGCGCCCCTTCGCTCTCTATGAATTTCCCATCGTTTCCATTATGCCCGTTTTCAAAAACGCTAACAACCTTCGCCCCGCGGAGGCTATGACAATCCTATGACAAACGAGTTTCAACCCCCGATCAAAAAGATTATACTAGGGTAATGAGCAAAAGGCGCCTTACGGCCTGGGCAAATGCTCCGTCAGGGCGGGTTTGCAGCTGCGCCCTAGGCCGTCAATACGCGAAGGAGACCGCTGAACTATGACTCTATATCCCGTTCGCCACGATCTGGCCGCCTCGGCGCTGGAGCAGTCGCCGTTTGCCGTCGCTCTGCTCGATCCGCATGCGATGGAATGGGCCGGCATGAATGCCGCATTCCTTCGGCTGGCCGGATACGGACAAGAGCCGAACCGCCCGGCTCCGCCCGGCCCCGAGCAGCTGCTGAAGCTGGAGACCGGCACGCTCCGAGACGTCGCCGAGGGCGTCCTTGGCGGGGCGTCCGGCGAGCGCCGCGCGATGCTGCTGACGGCGCGCTCCGGCTCCCTTCCGGTCCGGGCCGCCTTCGCGGACGCTTCCGCAGGGGGAAGTCCCTGCATCGGCGTCTATATCCTGGAATCAAGCCCGGCCGCGGACGAGCCGCTCGTCGAGGACAACATCGCCGAGCTGATCGCCGACCATACGCTCGATCTCATCACCTGCAGCACGCCCGAGGGGACGATCCTTTATTGCGCGCCCTCCATCAAGGAGATTCTCGGCTACGACGTGAGCGAGATGATCGGGCGCAACCGGCGAGAGTTCTACCATGAGCAGGAGGCGCGCGAGATGACTCCGGAGCGGATGTACGACACCGGCCGGAACTTCGTGCGCCGCGTCCGCCACAAGGACGGACGCTTCATCTGGATGGAGACCTATTCCCGAGAGATCCGGCTCCAGAACGGCCGCAAGCGGGTGCTTACGTTCGGACGCGACGTCACCGGCATGAAAAAATACGAGGACATGCTCGCCGCCGTCCATCGCATCGCCAAGATCGGCGCCTGGGAGTGGGACATCGAGCGCGGCCTCATCACCTTCTCCGAGGATGCCCGGCGCATGTTCGCCTATCTGCTGCCTGCAGAAGCGGCGCCCGTGGACGCCCTCGTCGACTCGCTGAACCTCGACGACGGGCCGGTCGACCGCAGCATGAAGGAGTTCCTCCGCCTCGGCAAGGACAACCCTCCCGGCGAAAAGGTGTGGGAGTACGCGCTCGACCTTCCCGACGGCTCGTCCAAGACGATCCAGGTCCGCTGCGAGCCGCGGCTGAACGAGCAGGGCAAGCCCTACCGGTTCACCGGCATCGTGCGCGACGTCACCGAGCAGCGCCAGCTGCAGCGCCAGCTGCTCGAGAGCGAGCGCAACTACCGCCTGATTACGGAAACCTCGCCCGATCTGATCACGCGCCACAAAGGCGATCGGCAGGTCGAGTTCACCTTTCTCTCCCCTTCGGTCGAGAAGCTGCTCGGCTACAAGGCCGAGGAGCTGCTCGGGCGGACCGTCCTTCCGTACGTGCATCCGGACGACCTGCAGCGGGTGCAGGGCTATATCGAGCAGCAGCTGCAGGCCGACAGCTCGCAGACGGTCGAATACCGCTTTCTCCGCAAGGACGGCTCCTACGTCTGGCTCGAGGTCACCTGCAGCTGCATCCGCGACGGCAAAGGCCGGCCGCTCGAGATCGTCGCCGTCTCGCGGGACATCTCCGAGCGCATCCTCGCCAGCCACAAGCTGCAGGAGAGCGAGCAGCGCTACAAGTCGCTGTTCGAGCATAGCCCGCAGGCGGTCTACTCGATGAACCTGCAGGGCGACTATTTGACGGCCAACGAGCATCTCGAGCGGCTGACGGGATACAAGCTCGACGAGCTGATCGGCATGTACTGGGGACCGATCGTGACCGAGGAATATACCGAGAAGACGCTTCATCATTTCCAGCTCGCCTGCCAGGGCCATCCGCAGTCGTACGATCTCAAGATCCGCCACAAGCAAGGCCACGAGCTGCTGATCAATACGATCAACATCCCGATCATCGTGGACGACGAGGTCGTCGGCGTATACGGCATCTCCAGCGACATCTCGGAGCGGGCGCGCTACGTCGAGCAGATCGAAAAGCTCGGCTATCAGTACACCCTCATCCTCAACGCCGTGTCCGAGGGCATCCTCGGGCTGGACAACGAAGGGCGGGCGATGTTCGTCAACCCGGCGGCGATGGCGATGCTCGGCCTGACGGCCGCCGAGTCGAGCGGCGGCTCCTATCTGGACATGATCGAGCAGACGCGGGCCGACGGAACGCCCTACAAGCGCCACGAGTCGCCGATCCATCAGGCGCTGCGCGAGGGCCGCTCCTACCATAGCCCGGAGGCGGTGCTCTGGCGCAAGGACGGCTCCAGCTTCCTCGCGGAGTTCCGCGTCACGCCGATCTTCGACCGGGGCGAGCATCGCGGCGCCGTGCTCGTCTTCCAGGACATGACCAACGAGAAGGAGATCATCCGCGCCAAGGAATCCGCCGAAGAGGCGGACCGCGCCAAGTCGGAGTTCCTCGCCATCATGAGCCATGAGCTGCGCACGCCGATGAACGGCATCCTCGGCATGGCCGACCTGCTCGCGGGGACGGAGCTCGACGAGGAGCAGCAGAGCTACGCCGACATGATCATCCAGAGCGGCGAGTCGCTGCTGCGCCTGCTCAACGAGATTCTCGACTTCAGCAAGATCGAGGCCGGCAAGATGGTGCTCGAAAAGGAGCGCTTCTCCATGCCGAAGCTGGCCGCAGAGGTGGCGGATCTGTTCCGCGCCGTCGCCTCGGAAAAGCAGCTCCGGCTGGAGCTGCGGCTGGACGATTCGATCCCGGCCGCGCTGCTTGGCGATGCGGGGCGCATCCGGCAGGTGCTGGTCAACCTTGTCGGCAATGCCGTCAAGTTCACCGAAGAGGGGCGGGTGTGCCTGTCCGCGCGGCTGCTCGGCCGCGACCGCAGCGCCGCCCTGCTGGAGCTGGCGGTGCAGGATACCGGCATCGGCATCCCGCTGGACAAGCAGAACCTGCTGTTCCAATCGTTCTCGCAGCTGCATCCCGGCCTCAACCGCAAGTATGGAGGCACCGGGCTCGGCCTCGCCATCAGCCGTCGCCTCGTCGAGCTGATGGACGGCTCGATCGCCGTGGAGAGCATGCCGGGCGAAGGCTCGACCTTCCGCGTGCTGATCCGCCTGGAGGTCGAGGAGGACGAGGGGCTCCGGCAGTCCCGGCCTTCCCACGAGGGCCGGCTCGATGCGGTCGAGCCGGCGGCCTCCGCCCGCTTCAGCGGCGTCCGGGCGCTCGTCGTCGACGACAATCAGGTCAACCGCATGCTGCTGAACGCCCTGCTCGGCAAGATGGGCTGCTCGACCGACAGCGCCGAGAGCGGCCAGGAAGCCGTCCACGCGCTGGAGCGGGGGCGCTACGACATCGTCTTCATGGACCTGCAGATGCCGGTCATGGACGGACTGGAGGCGACCCGGGCGATCCATGCCCGCATCCCGGCGGAGCTTCAGCCGGCGATCGTGGCGGTGACGGCGTTCGTCCGCCAGGCCGACCGCGACAAATGCCTTGAGTCCGGCATGAAGGACTTCATCGGCAAGCCGGTGTTCGCTTCGGAGGTCGCCCGCGTGCTCGGCACGCTCGTCTCCGGCGGCTACGGCGCGGAGCGCGCGCGGAGCTGAGCTCGGCTCGCAAGAATGGAACGATAGGTTCAATTGGAATCCCGATCCATGTAAGGCGGCGTTCAACGTTGCTATAGTTTGGATTAGGGTGATCGAAGACATGGCTTATGACTACTCCGTAATCGGCAAGCGGATCCGCAGGGCTCGCGAGGAAAAGGGCTTGACCCAGGAAGCGCTGGCCGAGCAGCTCGACGTGTCCAACGCCTACATCAGCAAGATCGAGCGAGGCCGGACGCCGATCAATCTCGACCGGCTGTCCGAGCTGTGCGTCGTCCTCGAGGAGACGCCGGAATACTTGCTGAGCGGCGCGAACCGCTCCTCCCAGGACTTCTTGCGAGGCGAGATCATGGAGATGCTGGAGGGCTGCTCGCCCGAGAAGATCCGGCTCATCTCCCAGGTGATCCGCCCGATCGTGGATTTCAAGGAAAAAGAGTAATCAAAAGGGGGCAGCCCCGCGGTCCGATTCGGACCGCGGGGCTGCCCCCTTTTTGATGCCGGCTGCGCACGCCGGCGGGCTGCCCCGCCCAACGAACGCCGCCGCTCCCCTAGCCCCTGGCAGAGGCCCTCATCTGCGAGAGACGCCTCAGCCCCGGGAAACCGCGGCGCGCGCCTGCACCTGCACCTCGTCCGGACGGTAGACGCTCACGAGCGAGCCGTCCTTGGCGGCGGCGAACAGCACGGAGCGCTCGGCTTCGAGGGTGAACGCATACGACGTGCCGGTCGCCGGATCGACGACGCGGATGTCCGCGTCCAGCGCGTATTCGGAGACGAAGATGAAGACGGCTCCGTCCTTGAACTGCAGCTTGCGGCCGTAGACGCCGGCCAGCTCGCCGCCCTGCTCCCAGAGCAGCTCCTGCTCCACGCCGGCTGCCTCCAGCGCGATGTCGTATACCGCCTCGAGCGGCATCCAGCTCTCGGCCAGCTCGAGCGGCAGCGGGCACCAGAGCAGGCGGCCCTGGCCAAGCGCGATGTCATGCAGCTTGGCCGCGGCGGCCGGACGGCCGTCCTCGCCGAGCGGCGACTCCTTGCTCAGCCGCGCGATGCCCTCCCCGCCAAAGCCGACCGGCAGCAGCTCGCCGTCCAGCTCGAGCGCCTCCTCGCGGCGGACGTTGCCGACAGCCGTCGCTCCGATCAGTCCGCGCGCGCGGGCCGTCGGGCGCCAGTACGCGTCCAGCGACAGCGGGCCGGTGACGAGCAGCGTGCCGCCGGTCCGCTCCGCCCAGTCCGTCAGCGCCGCGAACGCCTCGTCGCTCAGCGCATGCGCGGACGGCAGCAGGATCAGCTTCGGCGATTCGTACGACGGATGGCTCAAAATGTCGAGCCCGTACTCGCCGAGCGAGCGGAACGGCACGTTCATCCGATGCGCAAGCGAGCGCGCCAGGCGGGACGTGCTTTCCTCGACGCTGGAGCGGTTCGAGAAATCGCTGCTGTACGGATAGACGACGGCGACCTCCTCCAGCTTGCGGTCCTCGAACAGATGCCCGCATTCGCGGATGAAGCGTCCGAAGTCGTACGAGACGTCCGCCTCCGGCTTCTCCGTGCCGTCGGCGCGCAGCGCCCCGATATGGGACTCGTTCACGTTGTGCATATAGAAGTTGATGTTCCAGATCCACTGCACCGCGCCCGCTCCGCCCGTCGAGAACGCGTAGGCGTACTTGCGCTCGAGGATCGCGTGCAGCTCCTCCTCCGTGCGCTTGGCGAAGCCGTCCGGCGTCTCGACGTACATGATGCCCGTCTCCTGGATGACATTCGGCTTGTTCGGCGTCTTGGCGAAGACGCCGTCCAGCACGAGCTGGTCGTTCTTCCACCAGGAGTGGACCGTCGTGTAGTCGACCGCCTGCTCGTAGAACAGCGGGGACGGACGCTGCGCCTGCAGGCCCTCGTCCTGGCCGACCGTCACGAGCTGCTTCGGCTGCACCGCCTGGATCGCCGCCCGCAGCTCCGACGCCCAGCGGTTGTGCATATCCTGCGAGAACAGCAGGTAGTCGAGCCACTGGCCGCTGCGCTTCTCGACCAGCTCCGTCGTGGAGAAGCCGATGTCCTGCGGCAGCGGAGGCAGGATGCTCTCGAACGACGGCAGGTCGAGCGGCGACATGTTCCAGCGCTCCTGCAGCGTCCCGATGTCGCCGTGCCGCTCCTGCAGCCACTGCCGGTACGCGGCGACCTCGAAGCGGTCGCGCAGCGTGCTCGCCGCGTTCCACAGCTTCGCCGGGTTGAACATCGTCGGCTCGTTGATGAGGTCCCAGTGCACATGCGCGCTGTCCTTGTGCCGGGAGACGATCGCCGTCAGGAAGCGCTTCTGCGCCTCGACGCTGCGCGGGTCGAGGTACGGGTTCTCCCCTTCCCACAGCTCCGGCGTGAACGCGAAGAAATTGAACACGAGCTCGAGGCCGTGGCGCTTCGCCGTCAGGATGAGCGCGTCGACCGCGCGCAGCATCTCCTCGCTCACATGGCCGTCGACGAACGCCATCTTGCGCAGCGCCGTCCAGAGGCCGGTGCGGATCAGGTTGATGCCCGCCCGCGCCATCTGCTCCATGTCGCGGTCCCAGACGGCCGCGTTCGGCAGATGCAGGTACTTGCGCGCGACGTCGCTCGTCATGTACGTCATGCCGACGATCGGCAGCGGGCGTCCTTCCTTGACGAAATAATCGCGGCCCGCCTGGAGCATCCCGCCCTCGCGCAGCAGCGTCTCGTCGCGGCCCCAGAAGCCTTGCACGAGGCGGCGCTTCTCGCCGCTGCCCGCCGCCGTCAGCTCGGCGTCGATCCGGTAGTAGCCCGGCTCCGCCGCGATCGGCAGCGCGACGCGCTCATAGTCGGCCAGCGCGCCCGAGGCAAGCTCGAGCTCGCCTCCAGCCACGACCTCGCGCGCGCCGCCGCGCTCGCGGCTCACCTCGTAGCGGACGCGCCACGCGCCGTCGGCGCGCTCGTTCAGGCGCTGGCGCTGGAACGTCAGCACCGGCTTCTCGCCCGGCTCGTAGCAGGCGTAGTTGGGCTTGAGCCACCACTCCGTCACGCCGCGCGCGGCATAGTCGCCCCAGGCGGCAAGCGCCTCGGCGCCCCTTCCCTCCGCCCAGAACCTTGCCCCGGCCTCGCGGCAGGCGAAGATCCAGCGGCCGCCGGCAAAGTCGCCCTTCGTATTTTCCAGCAGCACGACCGGCGCGCAGCGCTCGCGGCCGTCCTTGTCCTCGCCCGTTAGCAGCGGGTAGATGTGGGCGTCCATCGGGCCTCCCGAGCCGTTCTCGCCCGGATGGTCATGCGAGCGCGTCACATGCAGCGCCAGGCCGTAGGTCGGCGCCCCGTCGAACAGCTCCTCCGCGCCGTCCAGCAGCGGAATCGCGGAAGACGCCTTCCAGCGGACGACCTTGGAGACGTCTGCGCGCAGCGCTTCGTGGATGCCGATCGCCTGATGGTAGTTCGTCTGCTCCAGCTCTTCCTTCCAGCCGCTATCCGTCGCCGCGACCGGAACGCGCAGCGGAATGCCGCCGATCGTCACGAGGCCGCCGCCGCGCTGCAGATGGCCCAGAATCGCCGGCCACGCCGCCTTGGGGAAATAAGGCCCGTGCAGCAGCAGCAGCGCCTCCGGGCGCTCCGTCTCGAGCCGCGCCGCCAGCTCCTCCGCCGTCGCGACGGAACCGCTCAGCGCCGCGAGCTGCTCCGGCTCGGGGCGAACCCCGGGGAATGGAAAGCCTCCATCGTAAAATGCCAGCCATGTCGCCATGAACCAACTTCCTCTCTATGCAAAAGTTTGGCTTGCTTGAAATCGTTAGGTTTGTTAGGCTAAAAGCATCCGAATTTCAACCAAACTTTAGAGGGTGCATGATGCGATGTCAAGAGGAGGAAAAGTGACGATGCAGCAGATCGCCGATCGGCTGCATGTATCCAAATATACGGTCTCCCAGGCGCTCGCCGGCAAAGGCGGCGTCAGCGAGGCGACCCGCCAGCGGGTCATGGAGACGGCCCGCGCGATGGGCTACGAGGCGCCTTCGTCCCGCCCCCCGCTCGGGGCCGCCGTCTACGACTCGGCTCTCGCCCGGCCGTCGGCCGCCGGCGATGCCGACGGCCGCTACATCGTCGTCTGGATGTCCCGCATCCATCAGGAGGAGCCGATGTACTGGCAGCGCGTGCTCGGCGGCATCCAGGAGGCATGCCGCCTGCACGGGTGGGGCGCCGTCGTGCTCGCTCCCTTTGACGACGGGCATGTCTCCGACATCCTGCCGCCTTACCTCGACCGGACGCGCTGCGTAGGCGGCCTCGCGGTCGGCTCGTTTCCGCTGAAGCAGCTCGCCGCCATGAAGCGCACGGCCCTCCCGGTCGTGCTCGTCGACCATCAGGAGCCGTTCTCCGGACTCGACAGCGTCGCCAACGACAACATCGCGGCGGCGCGCATGATCAGCGGCCTGCTGCTCGACCGCGGCTGCCGCAGCTTCGTCTTCGTCGGGAGCGACCGGTTTTCCGTCAGCTTCCGCGAGCGCTGGCTCGGGTGCCGTTCGGCGCTGGAGCAGACGTTCGCCCAGCGCAAAGACGGCGAGCTGCGCCGCTGGACGATCCCTTATTCGCGCGAATGGATCGACACGCTGCAGGCGCGGCTCTCGCGGACACGCCCGGACGAGCTGCCCGACGCGTTCGTCTGCGCCAACGACGACATCGCCGCCGAGCTGCTCAAGCTGCTGCTGCAGCGCGGCGTCGACGTCCCCGGCCGCTGCCGCGTCGCCGGCATCGACAACATCGAAGGCTCGGCCTGGACGCGTCCGCCGCTGACGACGATGGACCTCGGCAAGGAGCAGCTCGGCCAGCGCGCCGTCGAGGCGCTCGAGCGCCGCATCGCGCGACCGTCCGCGCCGGTCGAGCGCGTCGGGCTCGTGCCGGAGCTCGTCCTGCGCGCGAGCACCTGACCGTCAGCCTTTCACGCGCATAACGGCCAGCCCGTCATAGGCGGGCAGCAGCGTGCCCGCTAGCCGCGGGTCCTCCGCGAGGCGGCGGTTGAACTCCCGCATTGCGAGCACGGACGGGCCGGTGCGCGCCGGATCGGCGACGCGGCCGCGCAGCAGCGTGTTGTCGGCCACGATGACCGCGCCCGGCTCCGCCAGCTCGATCGCGGCGTCCAGATAGCGCGGGTAGCCGCCTTTGTCCGCATCGATGAAAAAGAAGCCGAAGCGCCGGCCCTCCGCCTTCAGCGCCTCGAGGCTGTCTCCCGCGTCGCCGACCCGGTATTCCGTCCGGCCGCCGAAGCCGGCCGCCTCCAGATGCGCTGCCGCCAGCTCCGCATATTCCGAGAGCAGCTCCAGCGAGGTCAGCCTGCCGTCCGGAGCGAGCCCGCGCGCCAGGCAGATGCCGCTGTAGCCGCCGAGGGCGCCGATCTCCAGCACCTGGCTCGCTCCGCTCATCGCTACGAGCAGCGTCAGCAGCCGGCCATAGCCGGTCGGCACGGAGATCTCCGGCATGCCGCGCTCGCGGATGCCCTCCAGCACCCGGCGCAGATCGGGATCGGGGGGGAACAGCTCCTCGATGTAGCGCTCCATCTCTTCGGGTCCAAGCAAACGTTCTTTCATGGTTCGTTCCTGCCTTCCTCGTTGTGCTGGATCGGTACGATCGCCTATACTTGATTGTATGATGACAGGCCGGGAGACACAAACGCCCCGGCCGGATATGGAGTGAACGCAAACCGATGCAACAGCTTGAACTGATCGCAACCTCTCCCATGGGCCTCGAGGCGGTCGTCGCCCGGGAGCTCAAGGACCTCGGCTACAGCGAGGCGAAGACCGAAAACGGACGCGTCACCTTCAAAGGCGGCCTGGAGGACATCGCGCGCGCGAACCTGTGGCTGCGCACGTCCGACCGCGTCCTCGTCAAGATGGCCGAGTTCCCCGCCCTCACCTTCGAGGAGCTGTTCGAGGGCGTGCGCGCCATCGACTGGCCGGACTGGATTCCGGAGAACGGAGAATTCCCGGTGAACGGCCGCTCCCAAAAATCGCAGCTGTCGAGCGTGCCCGCCTGCCAGTCGATCGTCAAAAAGGCGGTCGTCGAGCGCATGAAGGACAGCTACGGAACCGAGTGGTTCTCCGAGGACGGCGACCGCTACGTCATCGAGGTGAGCCTGCTGAACGACGTCGCGCTCATCACGCTCGACACGACCGGAGCGAGCCTGCACAAGCGCGGCTACCGCAAGCTCGTGACCGAGGCTCCGCTCAAGGAGACGATGGCCGCGGCGATGGTGCTGCTCAGCCGCTGGAATCCGTCGCGGCCGCTGTACGATCCGTTCTGCGGCTCCGGCACGATCCTGATCGAGGCGGCGATGATCGGCTGGAACGTCGCCCCCGGCCTGCGCCGCGAGTTCAACAGCAGCAGCTGGGACATCATGGGCCAGCGCCGCTGGGAGCTCGCCCGCGAGGAGGCGATGGACGCCGTCCGCGACGACGTCCCGCTCGAGATCGCCGGCTCCGACATCGACCCGGAGGCGATCGAGGTCGCCGAGGCGGCCGTGCGCAAGGCCGGCTTCGCCCGCGACATCAAGCTGCAGACGCTGCCGATCGCGCGCGTGCAGCCGGCCGGCAAGTACGGGTGCATCATTACGAACCCGCCTTACGGCGAGCGGCTCGGCACCGAGAAGGAAGCGGACAAGGTCATCCGGCAGCTCGGCTTCATCGACGCCGTCAAGAAGGACTGGTCCGTCTTCGCCCTCAGCCCGTCCAAGACGTTCGAGCAGAGCTACGGCCGCTCGGCGGACAAGAAGCGCAAGCTGTTCAACGGCCGCATCGAATGCCAGCTGTACCAGTACCTCGGCCCGCTGCCTCCGCGCGGCTAGACCCCGATCCCCAAAAAAACCGGCTCCCGCCGGCAGGACCTGAAGCGTCCCGCCGGCGGCGCCGGTTTTATTTTTTGATATGAGGCTTGACCTTCTCCAGCACCTCGTCCTCGGTCGGGGCGGTCACGTAGCGGCCGTTGACAAAGACGAACGCCCGCTTGCCGCAAGGGCCGCAGTACGACTTGCAGCCGACCTTGATGTCCGCCTCCGGGTCCAGCTTCTGCAGCTTGGGCAGCAGCGTCTTGACGCGGGTGAACTTGCATTTGTCGCAGATGCGGATGTCGTTCAGCGAGGTCGGCTCTTCCGTCCCGAGAGGAGCTTCCAGCGTCTCAGTGGTCACCGTGATTGCCCTTGGCAGGGTTCGTCACGACGAAGCCCTCCTCCGGAGAATACAGGTAGTCGACCTTCACGCCGTCGAGCAGGTCGACGCCTTTTTCGAGCAGCACGTCGATCTCCTTGTCGGTGGAGACGAGCTCGTCCTTGTCGCTGCGCTCGTCGATGCCGAGGCCGTAATGCGCGTGGTCGCCGTGCGCATGCGTAATGTAGACGCGCAGGAACTTTCCTTCGTGCTCGGGCTTGTCCAGCTCCGCCTTGAGGATCTTGGCGGCGTTGCGGGTGATCTTGCAGTTCATCGGGATATCCTCCTTGGGTCTATGTCATCCATCCGCCTGCCGGGCGGGGGAATCTCGTCGATTTTCGTCTCTATCATTTTATAGAAAGCCCGTCGAAACTTCAACCCGCCGGATACTTGCCCTCCATCCAGCGGGTGAAGCCCTCGGCGGCCAGCATCGTGACGGCGATGTCGTCGATCGGCATGAACGGCATGACGTCGGGCAGCACCCAGTACAGCGCGACCGGCACCAGGAACAGCAGCTTGTGGACGGGCTTCACGTCCCGCGAGCGCAGGATCCGGAAGATCCGGGCGAATACATGCTTCCAATGGCGAAGCGAGAGCAGCTTGCGCATCGTCATTCCTCCTCGGTTCAGCTTCGCCGGCGCAGCAGGCTTTTAAACCGGCCTTCCCTTATACGAATAGAGATTCCCCGAGGTTGCGAAAGGAAAAAAGAGAGCCCGCAGGCTCTCCCGTTCCGCGGCGGAAGCCGACATCCAGCCGTCCGGCATGCCGCTATCCACCGCCCGGCGATCCTTTCTCCGCTACCGCGCCGGTCCATCCTCCTCGCGGGCCAGCCGCAGCAGCTCCTCCAGCAGAGGACGCAGACGCGCCACAATGTCGTCCTGCTGCTCCAGCGGCAGCGGGTTCGCGCCGCAGCCGAGCTCGATCGTGAAGCCCGGCCGGCGGAAGCGCTGGATGAACCAGTCCTTGTAGCCGGCGTCGCTGCCCTCCAGCTCGACGGCCGCATAGCCCGAAGCGCGGGCGAGCCGCTCGGCCATGCCCCTCGCGCAGGCCGGCTCCAGCCCCCTGTAGTTCCAGTAGATCTCCTCGCCCTGCGTATGCAAGGCGGCGACGACGTCGAACGACTCCCGCTCCGTCAGCGCCGCCGCCGCGCGCGCCTCGGGCTCGCTGAGCGGGCTTTCGCCCGGGTAGTCGCGCGGTCCCGGTCCCTCCATGCCCCGCCGCCTGCGCTCTTCGTCCCAGTGGGCCGGGAACTGGTCGTTCAGGTCGACGCCGCGGATGTTGGCCTTCCAGCCGCTGAAGTCGGCGCTGCCTCTATTCCACTCCAGCAGCTGGCGCCCGTACGGATGCCCTTCCGGCACGCCGCGCAGCGCAAGCTCCACGCCGTCCGGGTTGACCATCGGCAGCAGCCAGAGCGACAGCCCGTCTGCCGGGTCGACGCCGGCGGCGCGCCGCTCGAGCAGCTCCTCGGTCCACCTCATGAGCGCCAGGCTGGTGATCCATTCGTTTGCATGGAACGAAGCGTTCAGATGCACATGCCGGCTCCCGCGGCCGATCCGCAGCAGCTCCAGCCGCTTGCCCATGACGCTCGCGCCCGCCGGCTGGCGCTGCAGCTCCGGATAGCGCAGCTGCAGCGCCGCCAGATCCTCGTCCAGCTCCGCCGGGCCGTACGGCCGCGCCTGCACGATCTTGCCGGTCCTTGCCATGCCGCTCCCCTCCTCCGAATCCGATTAGAGATGTATATGCGGCCGCAAACGCAGCTATCCCCGTCCGCTGCGCGGACGGGGATAGCTCTCAGCCGATCTGCGGGATCTGCCAGACGACCGGCGTCAGCTCGATCTGCTCGCCGAGCCACTGCTGGGCGATGCGCTTGAACAGGCGGGGATCGCCGCTGCAAAAGAACTGATGCACCGGCAGCTCCGGCTGGGAGGCGAGCTTGCCGGTCTCCTGCAGGATCGCGCTCATCTCCCGCGCCGTCTCGCTGTCGGAGCTGATCAGCTTCACGCCCGGCCCCATCACCTCGCCGATCGTGTCGGCGAGGAACGGGTAGTGGGTGCAGCCGAGGATGAGCGTGTCGAGCGGGATCTCCTTGAGCGGCTCCAGCGAGCTGCGGATCGTCTCGAACGTCTGCTCGGAGCGGAAATTGCCCTGCTCCACGAGCGGAACGAACTGCGGGCAGGCGAGGCTGGCCACATGGATGTTCGGGTTGAGGCGCTTGAGCGCTTCCTCGTACGCCTGGCTGCGAACCGTGCCGATCGTGCCGATGATGCCGACGATGCCGGACTTCGTGCTCTTGATCGCGGCCCGCGAGCCGGGATTGATGACGCCGATGACCGGGACGTCGACGCGGCTGCGGATGTGCTCCAGCGCGACGGCCGTCGCCGTGTTGCAGGCGATGATGATCATTTTAGGCTTGAACTGCATCAGATAGGTTACGAGTTCATCCGTGAACCGGACCACTTCCTCCGCTGGCCTCGGTCCGTACGGCGTCCGTGCGGTATCTCCGAAGTAGATGACCTTCTCGCGGGGCAGCTGCCGCATCACCTCGCGCACGACAGTCAGGCCTCCCACTCCGGAATCTAGGATGGCTATCGGTCTTTGCACGTACACACCGCTTTCCTTGAACGAATTGACGTCAGCTATTCGCTAAGACAGCATATGAATCCGGGCTGCCGAACGTACCTTCATCTTAGCGGATTGCTAGAGTCGGTTCAAGCAGGCGGACGCCCATCCGGCGCGGAGGAGCCGTCCCGCGGCGGCAGCCGGACCGGCAGCCGCACGGTCAGCGCCGTGCCGCCCTCCTCGTCGCTGCCGGCCGCGATCGAGCCGCCGTGCAGCTCCACGATCTTGCGGCTGATCGCGAGCCCGAGGCCGCTGCCTCCGCCCTCGCGGGTGCGCGACTTGTCGACCTTGTAGAAGCGCTCGAACAAATGCGGCAGGCTCTCGGGCGGGATCGGCGCGCCCGTGTTGGACACCGTCGCCACCGCTTCGTCGCCTTCGCGGACGAGCGAGATCGAGATGCGCTCCCGCTCCGGCGAGAACTTGACCGCGTTGTGGATGAGATTCGTCCATACCTGGCGCAGCAGGTCCTCGTCCGCCTCGATCTCGAGCGCTCCGGCCTGGACTTCCAGCTCCTGCTCCTTGGCGCTCCAGAGCGGCTCGAGCGACAGCGCGGCCGTGCGCAGCTGGGCGTCGAGGCGAAGCCGCGCCGGGCGGAACGGATGATGCTCGGAGTCGAGCGAGGCCAGGCGCAGCATGTTGTCCGACAGGCGCGAGAGGCGCTCGCTTTCCTCCTCGATGATCGCCAGATAGCGCCGCCGCTGCTCCTGCGGCAGCTGCTCGTCCTGCAGCGCGCGGGCGAAGCCGCGGATCGAGGTGAGCGGCGACTGGATCTCATGCGAGACGTTGGAGATGAAGTCCTGCCGCATCGTCTCCATCCGGCCAAGATCGGCCGCCATGTCGTTGATCCCTTGGACGAGCCGGCTGAACTCGTCGCCGCTGTCATGCGGACGGGGAAGGATGACCTGGACGGTGAAGTCGCCGCGGGCGATGCGGCTCAAGGCGTCGAAGATCGCCTTGAACAGCTCCATGTTGCGCTCGTGCATGAAGCGGCCGACGATCGCCATCGACAATCCGAACAGCAGGAATCCTCCCGCTGTCGCGGACAGATGGGCGATCAGCGGCGGCGGCGTCCAGCCGGAGAGGTCGATGGCATAAAACGAGGCGGTCCAGCAAAGGGCGATCCAGGCCAGCACAGCCGCGACGAGAGCGGCCCGCTTGATCCGCATGCCCCAGCTTGCCGGCTGCCTGGCAGGCGAGCCCCGCCTGGCCATGCCGGATGCAGCGCCTCCGCCGCGCGCCGGGGCGCCGCGCTCCCGTCCGCTCACGGCCGCTCCTCCAGCCGGTAGCCGAGGCCGCGGATCGTGCGGATCTCGACGCCCGAGCCGTCCGCCAGCCGGTCGCGCAGCCGCTTGATATGCGTGTCGAGCGTGCGCTCGTCGCCCTCGTAGTCGTAGCCCCATATCTGCTCGAGCAGCTGCTCGCGAGGCAGCGTGCGTCCCGGATAGCTGGCGAGCCGGAACAGCAGCTCGAACTCCTTGCGCGGCAGCGTGTCCTCGCGGCCGCCGATCCGGCAGGTGTACGTCTCGCGGTCGAGCGTGACGGCTCCCGCCTTGACCTGCCTGGAGGAGGCGATCCGGCTGCGCTTGAGCAGCGCCTTGACGCGGGCGACGAGCTCCGGCGGATCGAACGGCTTGACGACATAGTCGTCGGTGCCGAGCTCGAAGCCTTTGACCTTATGCATCGTCTCGCCCTTGGCGGTCAGCATGAGCAGCGGCAGCTCCCGGCTGTCCTCGCGCAGCCGCCGGCACAGCTCCCAGCCGTCCATGCCCGGCATCATCAGATCGAGGATGACGAGATCGGCCGGACGATCCTCCAGCCGCGCCAGCGCCTCCGACCCGCTGGCCGCCTCCGTCGTGTCGAAGCCTTCCTTAGCCATGAAATGGACGACCAGCTCGCGGATATGGCGGTCGTCGTCGACGATGAGCAGATGGGGCATGCAGCATTCTCCTTTTTATCTCGCTGATGCCCCTAGTCTACCCCGCCAATGTGAACGGAAGTTGGACTCGCGGAATCAGCGGTACTCCGGCAGCCAGTCTCCGTGCGCCTCGATCAGATCATCGCACAGCGAGACGATGTCGTCCATCGACAGCTCCGCCGACGTATGCGGATCGAGCATCGCCGCGTGGTAGATATGCTCGCGCTTGCGCGTGACGGCCGCTTCAAGCGTCAGCAGCTGCGTGTTGATGTTCGTCCGGTTGAGCGCGGCCAGCTGCGGCGGGAGCGCTTCGACCTGCAACGGCTGGATGCCGCCGCGGTCGACGAGGCAAGGCACCTCGACGCACGCTTCCCGCGGCAGGTTCGGGATGAGTCCGTGCGTATTCATGACGTTGCCGCCGATCTTGAACGTCACGTCCGTCTCGATCGCTTCCATGATGTAGGAGGCGTATTCATGCGAGCGCTCATGCTCGAGCCCCGCGCTTCCGAGCAGCTCGTCGCGCTGGCGGTTCCAGTTCGCGATCTGCTCCACGCAGCGGCGCGGGTATTCGTCGAGCGGAATGTTGAATGTTTCGACGAGCTCGGGATAGCGGCTCTTGATGAAGTAAGGATGGTATTCCGCATTGTGCTCCGACGATTCGGTCACGTAGTGCCCGAATTTCAGCATCAGCTCGTAGCGGACCATGTCGTGGTGCTTCTCTTTCTGCTTCTCGGCCGCGCGGCGCTTGATCTCCGGGTACAGATCCTCGCCGTCCCTTGTCGCCTCCAGCAGCCACGCCATATGGTTGATGCCCGCGATCCGCGTCTTGACGCCGGCCGGATCGAGGCCGAGGTCGCGGAACAGATGCGGCACGCACACCTGCACGCTGTGGCAGAGCCCGACCGTCCGCACGTTGCCGTACGTATTCAGGTAGTTCGTCAGGACGGCCATCGGGTTCGTATAGTTGAGGAAGAGCGCGTCCGGACACACCTCGCGGATGTCGGCCGCGAAGCCCTCCAGCACCGGAATCGTGCGCAGGCTGCGGAAAATGCCGCCGATGCCGATCGTATCGGCGATCGTCTGGCGCAGGCCGTACTTTTTCGGAATCTCGAAGTCGGTCACCGTGCAAGGCTCGTATCCGCCCACCTGGATCGCGTTGATAACGTACTTCGCGCCGCGCAGCGCTTCCTTGCGGTCCGCGTACACCTTGATCTCGCAGGTGCTGCCGCTCGACCGCTTGATCGCGCCGAGCAGCTGCTCCGACTCCTTCACCCGCTGCGCGTCGATGTCGAACAGCGCCAGCTCGAACTCCTGCAGCGCCGGCGTCAGCATCGCATCGCCCAGCACGTTGCGGACGAATACCGTGCTGCCCGCTCCTAGAAACGTGATTTTCCCTTTCATGATCCAGCCTCCCTGACCTTCATGATTGTCTTGCTGCGGCTTCGCGGCCGGCGCCTGCGGGCACCGCGATGCCCGCTTCGGGCCGAGCCCGGATTTGCGCTTCGTGAAAGCGCGTTCCAGGGCAAGCGCATCCGCTTTGCCGCTCCACTCGATCTTACGGAATCGCCGGGGCGGAGCATAGGGCCGGATGAAGGGAAGCCATGGACAGATGTCTTCTTTTCGGCTACGGTAGAGGAAACTAGGCTCGGCCGGGAGGCCGGATTCGGAGGGACAAAGATGGAGACGCCGGCACAGCCCGACCATTACTCGTTCCAAGTGTGGGACAATCCAAGCGAGGCCTCGGCTGGGGAGCTCTACGTGCTGTTCAGCGGCCAGGGCAGTCCGCTGCCAGGCCACCGGAACGGTCCCGGCATCCACGATTACGCGCTTGTCCATACGGTCGCCAGCGGGCGCGGACTGTTCCGCTGGCGGGATGCGGAGCATCGGCTGGAAGCGGGCGATACGTTCGTCATCTTTCCGGGCGAGCTGTTCTTTTACGAAGCGGACGGGCAGGAGCCGTGGACGTACGAGTGGGTCGCTTTCCGCGGCTATGCGGTCTTGCCGATGCTGGCGGCGGCGGGATTGGATCCGTCGAGCCCGGTGCTGGCCGGGCGCGGCTGCGGCGACGCCTCCCGGCTGTACGGGCGGCTGCGCGAGGCGCTCGCCGGCGGCAGCAGCGCCGCCTTGTCCGATCTGGAGGCAGGCGGCTGGCTGCGGCTGCTGCTCTGCGAGCTGGCTCGGCTCCAGCCGGAGCGCGCGCGGCCTCAGGCACGCTCCTCCGACGCGGCGCGCCGCCAAGTCGACCAGGCGGTGCGCTGGCTGCAGACGCATTATGCGGAGCCCGTCTCGATCCAGGATCTGGCGCGCCGCCTCGGCTACCACCGCACCCATCTGTCCAAGCTGTTCCGCGCGTTCACCGGCCTGTCGCCGATGCAGTATCTGGGCCAGCTGCGGATGAGCCGGGCCAAGGACCTGCTCGCCACCGACTTGTCGGTCGAGCAGATCGCTTCTTCGTGCGGCTATGCGGACCCGCTCTATTTTTCCCGCCATTTCCGCCGCAGCTTCGGCT
>NZ_KE383851.1:22341-27415 GCF_000422485.1 Paenibacillus pasadenensis DSM 19293 | reverse complement strand
GCCGACCGCGCCGATCCGTGGGCGTACCGCTGGATCGCCTTTCGCGGGCCTTGGGCGGCCGAGGCGGCCTCCGCCTTCGGCGCGGGCCGGACGGTCGCCGATACGGGGCGCAGCCGCCGGCCGGCCGCCGCCCTGCGGCTGGCGATGGACGCCCTGCGCCAGCCGGCGGGAGCGCAGCTCGCCGCGGCGGGCGGCCTGCAGCTGGCGCTCGGCGAGATCGCCCGCGCCTGCGCGCGCCGCGACGAGCCCGGCGATGCGCCGGGCGGCGCGGAGGAGGACAACGCGCTCGTGCGCGCGCTGCTGCGGCTGCTGTCGACGCAGTATGCCGAGCCCGTTACGATGGAAGGCATCGCCGAGTCGCTCGGCTACAGCCGCGCGTACCTGTCCCGCGTGTTCAAGCGCCATACCGGCGCGACGCCGGTCTCGTACCTGCTGCGGCTGCGCATCGACAAAGGCCGGCTCATGCTGCGCGAGCGCAAGGATCTGACGGTCGAGCAGATCGCCTCCTCCGTCGGCCTGCAGGACGCGCTTTATTTCTCGCGGCAGTTCCGCCGCTTCTACGGCGAATCGCCGAGCGAGTACAGGCAGTCGGTATGGGGCTCCTGACCTCCATCCCGCTTTGGATTGCAGTCCGCAAAAAGAAGCTGTCCCGCCCGGGACAGCTTCTTCCTTTACAAGCCGCTGCTCCATTCGAGCTCGAAGGCCGGCCGCAGCCGGCCGGTCTCGACGCCCGTCGAGCTGACCATCACTTCCGGGAACTGGGCCCGCACGCCTTCGGCCGCAGCGGACAGCAGCCGCTCCAAGTCGATCCGATCCTCCGGGAGCACCCCGGCGAGGTCCAGGCTGCCGCGCAGCTGGTCGAGCAGCTCCGCCGCGATGACCGGCCAGGCGGATTCTCCGCCGTCGTCGACTTGAATCGCCGCGCCGATTCCGGCTTGCGGAATCGCCAGCGCGAACATCCCCTGGGCGCCGCTTTTTGCGAGAATGCCATGCTCCAGCAGCACGCTCGCGAGCCTGCCCTCGCCCTCGACGAGGGCGGGATGCGCCAGCATCGCCTCCGCGACGCGCCTGGCGGCGGGCAGCGCCTCGTCGTCCGCCATCGCGGCTTCCGGCAGCGCGAGCCGCGCGTACGTCAGCGCAATCGCCTCGAGCGGCAGCCGGAATACCGGCAAGCCGCAGCCGTCGACCGCGCGGCCGATCTCTTCCGGCTCCAGATCCGCAAACGCTGCGACGGCCTCCAGCATCCGCTGCTGCAGCGGATGCTCCGGGTTCGTGTAGCCTTCGAGCGGCCAGTCCATCATCCGGCAGTAAGCGAGCAGGCCGACATGCTTGCCCGAGCAGGTATGATACAGCTTGCGCGGCGCGGCTCCGGCCCGCATCGCCTCGTCGCGCTCATGCCGTCCGAGCGGCAGGTCGTCGTGGAAGGCGAGCTGCTCCTCCCGCACTCCCGTCAGCTCCAGCATGCGCTCCAGCAGCGCGATATGCTCCGGCGCTCCGCGATGCGAGGCCGACATGAGGGCGATCGCCTCCTCCGGGAGCCCGAAGCGCTCCATGAGGCCGGCCGCGATGGACGGAGCCGCCTGCACCGGCTTGGCGGTCGAGCGCATGAACGCCTCGGCGTAGGGATCGCCTGCGGCTGCCAGCAGGCGGCCCGAGGCGTCGACGACCGCGATGCGGCCGGTATGGATGTTTTCAGCCCATTGTCCTCGCGTCGTGCCGGAGAGAGGCACGCCGGGATGATGCTGTTGCGTGTAGTCCATCTGCGTCAGGCTTCCTTTCTTTGATCGTGCCGATGATCTTCTACCGATGTATTCCCGATTCCTCGGACGGGTGACGTCCGAGCAGCCGGCAATCCATTATACCAGTCCGATTCGTCCAAGCACCACCGTACTCGTTTCAACGAAACGAATAGCGGTTATCTATCTTCAACGACGAATTAAAGGAGATGAACGGTCATGGCAAACGAAACCGTTAAAGGCGGAGGCGTAACGAAAGGCATTCTGATCGGAGGCGCGATCGGCGCGGCGGCAGCCCTCCTGTTCGCCCCTAAATCGGGCAAGGAGCTCCGTACGGATCTGGCCCGCAAGTCCTCGGACGCGGCGGATTACGCCAAGAAGCAAGGCGCGCTGCTCGCCGAGCAGGCCAAGTCGACGGCCGCCGTAGCCGGCGAAAAGGCTTCCGCTATCGGCACCAAGGTGCAGGAGCTCGCCGCCAAGGCGAAGGAAGCGGCTCTCGTCCATCAGGACGCCATCAAGGAGACGGCGGCGACGGCAGTCTCCGAGACGAAGGAAGCGATCGCGGACGTGAAGGATCATGCCCAGCAGGTGTCTTCCGAAGCGAGCCGCCACGTCGACAACATCAAGGAAGAGGCCGAGGCGAACAAGAAGGACGCGCAGGCTTCCGCCAACGTGTTCAAGAACGACAGCAGCGGAGCCGGCTTCTCCAACTAAAGGAGCGATTCCGATGAGCAGCCCTGAATCCAAGGACAATGGTCCGATCCGCGACGGACAGGCCGGCGCTCCCCACCGGGACGTCGACGAGGCCGAGAACGGGTCGATGGTACAGGACGTGGATGACATGAAGCGGCTCGGCAACGACATGGAGCGCGTGCGCACCAATGCCGAGCTCGAGCAGGATGGACTCGTGCCCGATCCCGTCCAGGAGTAAAGCCGCGCTCTGCGAAGCCCCGCCCTCATCCATCTATTCATGGATGAGGGCGGGGCTTTTGCCGCTTGCCCGGTCCCGATGTCGGGAGCGGGCGCTCGCGATAACCGCGCATAGCCGATTCGCCGGATGGGCTATATTATGACCAGGAGATGATCTGTCCATGAACGACCACCATGCCGGCAAGCTGTTTTGGCCGCTGACGATGACCCATGTCGAGTCCTATCCGCCTCTGGCGGGCAAGCAGCAAGTCGAAGTCGCCATCATCGGCGGCGGGATGTCCGGCATCTGCTGCGGCCTCGTGCTCGCGCGCAGCGGCATTTCCGCCTGCGTGCTGGAGCGGGATGCCGTAGCTGGAGCGAGCACGTCGGCGAATACGGGGCTGCTGCAATTTTCCAATGACGTCATGCTGACGGAGCTGATCGAGCAGATCGGCCGCACCGACGCCGTGCGCTTCTACCGGGAATGCCTGCATGCCGTCGAGCAGCTGGCTCTGACCGCCTCCACGCTGCCGGGAGACATCGGCTTCCGCCGCCGGAGCAGCCTTTACTATGCCAGCAGCGAGCAGGATCTGCCCAAGCTGCGCAAGGAATACGAGGCGCTGCGGGAACACGGCTTCCCGGTCCATTTTTGGGAGCCGCAGGACATCGCTTCCCGCTTCCCGTTCTCCAAGCCGGGCGCGATCGTCACAGCCGGCGACGCGGAGGTGAATCCGTTCCAGTTCGTGCAAGCGATGGCGAACGCCGCGGTGAATGCGGGACTGCTCATCTGCGAGCGGACGGAGATCGCGCTCCACCGCTTGAACGGCGGCAAGCAGGTGCTCGAGACGGCCGACGGCGCGAGCATCGAGGCGAAGCATGTCATCTATGCGGTCGGCTACGAGCCGGAGGAGCTGCGCGGGCAGCTGATCAAGGCCGCGATCAACCGCTCCTTTGCCGGCGTGACGCCGGTCCAGCAGTCGCTGGAGCCCTGGCATCAAGGGATGATGCTGTGGGAAACGGCGCGGCCGTACCTGTACCTGCGCACGACCGTCGACGGCCGGATCGTCATCGGCGGCCTCGACGAGGAGCGTCCCGACCCGGTGCAGGGCGAGGCGGCCCGCCAGAAGCGGATCGCCAAGCTGTCTCGGCAGCTGGCGGAGCTGTTCCCCATGCTCGACAGCACGCTCGACTACGAGTGGAGCGCGGCCTTCGGCGAGTCGCGGGACAACCTGCCGTTCATCGGCCGCGATCCGGAGCGCGACGGCGTCTATTACTGCCTCGGCTACGGCGGCAACGGCACCGTCTACAGCATGATGGCGGCGCATCTGCTTCGCGATCTGATCCGGGGCGAGTCGCATCCGATGGAGGCCATTGTCGGGCTTTCCCGCCCCTCCCTTCAGTAGCTGCTCAGCGGTGCAACCGAGCGGGACGGGGGCTGCAAGACGAAAAGAGCAAAATCGGCGGAAGGCCCGGCCCGCTTTCACGGATCGGCGGATCGGGACGGGGGCAGGCCGCGATCCCTTCGCGGGACGGAGGCAGGACCGCGATCCCTTCGCGGAGGCGGGGGAGGACCGGGATCCCTTCGCGGGGGCGGAGCCAGGACCGCGATCCCTTCGCGGGGGCGGAGCCAGGACCGTATTCGCTTCGCGGAGGCAGGCCAGGACCGTATTCGCTTCGCGAAGGCAGGCCAGGACCGTATTCGCTTCGCGGGGGCAGGCCAGGACCGTAATCGCTTCGCGAACGCAGGCCAGGACCGTATTCGCTTCGCGGGACGGGGGCTCGTTCCGATCTCCCTGGAGCCCAGATTCCTTTGATCCCATTCCCCAGCTGGGGTGGAATCCGGCCTCCAAGGGAACCGCTGCCGCTTCTCCACGAGCTCCCCGTTCGCTTCACTGCTGGTCCTTGAGCCTACGTTGCTTCTTCGCGAGGAGGCCTCCGCCCTTGCAAGCAAAAGCTCATCCAACCCGCTCCGCTGACTAATTGCTACCGCCCCTGTCCGTCTGCACGACCGAGTTGCTCGGTTTTTCCGCGTAACTGCGACCGTTTGGGCCTCCTCCTACCCGAGTTGCTCGGTTTTTCCGCGTAACTGCGTCCGTTTGGGCCTCCTCCCACCCGAGTTGCTCGGTTTTTCCGCGTAACTCCGACCGCTTGGGCCTCCTCTCACCCGAGTTGCTCGGTTTTTCCGTGTAACTCCGACCGCTTGGGCCTTCTCCTACCCGAGTTGCTCGGTTTTTCCGCGTAACTGCGCTCCCTTCCTCCGACCCGCATTCCAACTAACTCGATTTTTTCGACTTACTGACTCGACTTCACGCCCCAAGAGCCTGCTAACTCGATTTTTTCGACTTACTGACTCGACTTCGCGCCCCAAGCGCCGGCTAACTCGATTTTTTCGACTTACGGGCTCGATTTCGCGCCTCCGAGACCAAAGG
>NZ_KE383851.1:0-22331 GCF_000422485.1 Paenibacillus pasadenensis DSM 19293 | reverse complement strand
GCTGCCGCTTCTCCACGAGTTCCCCGTCCACTTCGCTACGGTTTCAGGATCTGCTTGCGCTTCGCGCACGACTCGCGGTTTCCAACGCCATTTAGAGATTCAACCCTACTCATGCATCCAGTTGCTCGGTTTTTCCGCGCAACTTCCTTCGTTCCACCCCTTCCGCACACGAGTTGCTCGGTTTTTCCGCGCAATTTCCTTCGTTCCTCCCCTCCGCACACGAGTTGCTCGGTTTTTCCGCGCAACTTCCTTCGCTCCGCACCCTCTCCGCACATGGGCTACTCGATTTTCTCGATCACCTTGCTGGCGCGACCAGCTAGCTGGCCTGACCGTCGAGTCGGAGCTGGTCCGTGCAGCGGGCGACCCAGGCTGCCGTCTGCCAAGGAACGGGAGACGGCTCCTTTACTCCATAAAAGGGGAGGGCAGACCCGGGACGAAAGGAGCGGAGCGTGACGATGCCTTTCGGAGAAGCGGCAGCGGTCCTCTTGGAAGACGGATGGCCTCCGAATCGGAGGTAGGGCGATCCGGGCATCCGGCTTCCAGTGGAATCGGAAAAAGGCTCGGCTCGCGCAGCACCCTGCATGAGAAAAAGCCTCTCCCGACATCCGCTTGCCGCAAAGGCTCGCATCGGTCGAAAGAGGCTTCCGATCTTGGCGTCGTGTCCGCTTAGAGCGGGCCAGACGGCTTACACTTGCATGATCTTGATCAGGTTCGTCGCGCCGGCCTTGCCCGTCGGCACGCCGCTGGAGATGACGACGAAGTCGCCGTCCTGCAGCAGGCCCGTCTTGCGTCCGCCGTCGACGGCCGACTCGAACATCGCGTCGGTCGATTCCGCGCGCTCGCCGAGCACCGGGATGACGCCGCGCAGCAGGCAAAGCTTGGCGATCGTCGTCGGCTCCGGCGTGATCGCGATGATCGGCGCCTTTGGACGATACTTGGACACCATGCGGGCCGTGAAGCCCGATTCCGTCGGCGTCAGGATCGCCTTGGCGTCGAGGTCGAGCGAGGACCCTACCGCAGCCTGGCTGATCACCTCGGTCGTCGTCGTCGCATGCAGCACCTGCCGCGTGCGGAACTGCAGGCGGTGATCGGCGAGCGACTCGGTCTTGGCGGCGATCGACGCCATGCGGCGCACCGACTCGACCGGGTACTTGCCCGCCGCCGTCTCGCCGGACAGCATGATGCAGTCCGTGCCCTGGATGACGGCATTGGCGACGTCGCTCACCTCGGCGCGCGTCGGACGAGGGTTCACCTGCATCGACTCGAGCATATGGGTCGCGACGATGACCGGCTTGCCGGCCAGGTTGCACTTGTGGATCATCTCTTCCTGCAGGGCCGGGACGTCCTCGACCGGGATCTCGACGCCGAGGTCGCCGCGGGCGACCATGATGCCGTCCGACACTTCGATGATCGCGTCAAGGTTCTCCACGCCCTCGTCGTTCTCGATCTTGGAGATGATCTGGATGTGGCCCGCCCCCTGCTCCTCCAGGATCTGGCGGATCTCCATGATGTCCTCGGCCTTGCGGACGAACGAAGCGGCGATGATGTCGACCTGCTCCTTGATGCCGAAACGGATATGGTTCACGTCCCGCTCCGTCACGCCGGGCAGGCGGGTGCGCACGCCGGGCAGGTTGACGCCCTTGCGAGGCTTGAGCGCGCCGCCGCTGACGATTCGGCAGCGGATTTCCGTGCCGCCGGACTCCAGCACCGACAGCTCGATGAGGCCGTCATCGATCAGAATCGTGCTGCCTTCCGTTACGTCCTCCGGCAGTCCGGCATAGTTGACGGAGATTCGCGATGCGTCGCCTTCGAGCTCCACGGTCGTAAGCGTCAGCTCCCCGCCGGGCACGAGCGTCACGTAAGGCTCCTTCAGCTTGCCGATCCGCACCTCCGGACCTTTGATGTCCATCAGCACCGGCACGACGGCTCCCGATACGCGAGAAGCCTCCCGGACGGCGCGGATGCGCGCGGCATGATCCTCCAGCTCCCCGTGCGCCATGTTGATGCGCGCGACGTTCATGCCGGCTTCCATCAGTTGGACGAGCACTTCCGGCGATTCGCTCGCGGGGCCGAGCGTACAGACGATTTTCGTTTTGCGTAGAGTCACAGCAATAGCCTCCTCATCTTCTGCCCCTATTGTACCTTTCTGTTCGCCAGGATTCGACATGCTATAGTATGATTAGAAAACTATAGTACGATTTAGGGGTTGCAACAGAGGAGGAATAGAATGGATTGGACCATCAGGAGGCTGCAGGGAAAGCTCGACGGCATGCCGCTGCGCGCGAGTTCCGGCAACACGCTTCAAGCGCAGCGGCACGCGAATACCGACAACCCGCTTCAAGCGCAGCTGCATGCGCATTCCTACAACCCGCTTCATGCGCCGCTGCATGCGCATTCCGACAACACGCTTCAAGCGCCGCTGCCAGGTAGCTCCTTCGAACCGCCGCTCGCAAGCTCCGGCACAACGCAGCAGGCAGGCTCGGGGATGGGGCTGCTGCTTTTGATGGCGTACGGGAGCCTTGCCTTGCGCTTGGACGCGGATGGAACGGAGCTTGAGCTGAAGCGGGGCGACATGGCTTATGCTCCGCCGGGCTCCCTGCCCTCGGTTCATGCAGGCAGCGGCCGCATGCAGGAGCTTTACCTGCTTGGAATCGAAGCGGACTGCGCATCCGTGCGGGAGCTTGGCCTGCCGTCGCAGGGAGCCTTGCTGCATACGCTGCGGCTCGACTGGATGGTAGGCCGGCTGCGCACGCTCCTCGAGGAAGACAGCGACCGCGAGCCAGGCTACCGCGTGCGCGGAGAAGGCATCGCGCTTGAGATCGCGGCGCTTTGGAGCCGCGAGGCTCATGCCGGTCGGCCGACACCGGTCGCCGAACGCCATCTGGAGCGGATGAAAGCCTACATCCAAGACAAGTATCGGGAGAAGGTCACCAAAGAAGACCTCGGGCGCTGCATCGGACGCACGCCCAACTACGCCGCCACGCTGTTCCGCCAGGGGACCGGACAGACGATCAGCGGGTACGTGCATGCCCAGCGCATGCGGACGGCGGTCTACATGCTGTCGGAATCGCTTCTGACGATAGAAGAAATAGCCGATTATCTCGGCTATGGGGAGGTTTCGTATTTTCAGCGGATATTCGGACGAACGTTCGGCATGCCGCCTTCCCGCTACGCCGGCCGCTCGGATTAGGACGCAGCCCGAGCCGCATGGACGACGCTCCGGCTCCGCCCCGATTCGCGATCGGCTCTCAGATCTTGTCGTCTTCGCCGTTCGTCTGGATCGCAGCCGCTTCTTCTTCGTCCAGGATGTCCGCCGCCTGCAGGCTGCCGGCCAGCTCCTCGATCGTATCGGCCCCTTCGATCGCGGCCGAAGAAAGGTTCGCCGATGCGATGGATACGATCGGCTCCTCCGTCTTGCGCTCCCAGAACTTGATGCCGGAAGCCAGATGATCGGCCGTGTGGATCGCCTTTTCCTTCAGCGCCGAGGCGCTTTCGGCCGTGTGGCGCGCCGCTTCGGCCGCCGAGCTGCCGATCCGCGAGCCGATCTCGCCTGCTTTGTCGGCCGCGCGCGATGCGCGCTCGCCGATGTCGCTCCGCAGCTCGCTGCCGGATTTCGGGGCGAACAGCAGCGCTGTCACCGAGCCGATGACGCCTCCGGCCAGGGCTCCGAGCAGGAAGCCCCCGCCGCGTTTCTTCGTTTGCCATTTGACCATGTCAATCTCTCCTTTCGTCATTAGGGTTCCCTTGTTCCCCGCCGGAACATGCAGGCGATCTGAGCCGGGAAGCCGCCGAGCGCACATACATCCAGCCTTCGAGCGCGGCGTCGGCGATGGCGATCGCTTCCTCGAGCTGAGGCCGGTACTTGCCGGCCGCCGAGCGGACTCTTGCTGCGGCCGCATCCGCGGTGCCGGCCGCCTGCTCGGCGATCCGCCGTGCGGCCGTGCCGGCCGTGTCCGCCGCTGCCTGCAGCGAACCGGCCGCTTCCGCAAGCGGCGCCAGCTTCTCGAGCTGCCGGCCGGCCATGACGGCCGCCTGCTCCGCCTTTCCGACGAGCGCGCGAAGCTCGCCGGCCAGCTCCGCCGTTTCGCCGAGCGTGCGCGACGAAGCCTTTTCCAGCTCCGCCGCCGTCTCGGCCAGCCGCCGCATCAGCGCCCGCGCCTGCCAAGCGGCCGCAGCCGCCGACAGGCATAGCAGCGCCGCGCAGCCCGCATACCACCATTCCATCCGCCTCGCCTCCCGCTGCATCTGTTGCCGGACCGGGCGGGAGCCCAGTTCCTGCTCTCAGTAGATGCGCCGCGGGCTCCAAGTGACACAAAAAAAAGCCAGCCCGCGAGTCCGGGCTGACGGAACGATGAAAAAAGCCGCATCCTGCGCCTTCATGGCGGCGGATGCGGCTAATGATGCTACTGTTCTTTTTGCAGATAGTGCCCGACCTGATCGCTGAAGCGCCGCAGCCAGCCGGCCAGCTCCGGCGTATACGGATGCAGCTCGCCGCGAGGCCAGCTGTAGAACTCCTGCACGAGCGGGCGGCGCAGCGCCGTCAGCGCTTTGAGCCGGTCGGCCAGCTCCGCGTCCACCACCTCTTCGCCGCCGATGATCTCGATGATGTCGCTGTAGCTGCTCGCTTCCCGCATGATGTAGCCGTCGATGAGGCAGCTGCCGACATCGGTGACCGTCTCGATCGCGAGATGGAGCAGCCGCTCCTGCGCCAGTCCGTGGAGCGCCGAGCCGTCCCAGACGGCGGACAGCTCGTCCAGCGCCTGGATCAAGTCAGGTATCGCATCCAGCCGCAGCCGGATGTCCTGCACGTTCACATAATACATGAAGCGCCTCCGTGAATGCTTATTTCTTCTTTTTGCCGCGACGCTTCAGCCAGACGATCATGATGACGCTGCTGATGACGACGACAAAAAGATAGGTGATCATCATATAGAAGTCTTCCCCGAGCGACTGCTGCTCTTCCATGAATGAATGCTTCCTCCCCGGCTCCGCTTAGGATTCGTAATCGACGGCGACGGACGATTCCCGCGCCTCGTTCATATGGCGGATGACATCCTGATGGACCGGATGGACCTGATACTCGCCCAGCGCCTCGAGAGAGTCGAACTTCGTCACGAGCGCGATGTCGTAGGAGCGCTCCGAGTGGACGACGTCCTTGCCGACCTCCAGATGGCGGAGAACCTCGATCTTGCCCTCCATGGCGCGCAGGACGGCCGCCGTGGCCTCGACGCTCTCGGGAGAGCGGTCCTTCAGGCGGAAAAAGACGATATGAGTCAACATTGCCGCGTATCCTCCAATCCAGTTGTGCCCGCAGGCGGAAGGGCCTTGTCCGCCGTCTGCATGTCCGGCGCCCTTTTGACCCATAATAACGCAAGCCGTACGATTCGGCAATGCCGGCGGAAGGGAGCTTTGCCCATATGCGCTATCCGGTCACGCTTGCTGCGACTGCCCTCGGCCTGATCCTGTGCCTGTTCAGCTCGACGGGCTACGACCCCCATAATGTGTTCTTCTTCATGTTCAGTCCGGTCGCCTGGATATCCGACGTGTTCTACGACATCCACAAGACGCCGGTCATCGTCATGTACGCCTTGACGGTGCTGTGCTACGCCGTCATCGGCTATGCCTGCGACCGGCTGATCGCGGCTGGCCGCAGGCGCAGGCGCGTCTGAAGCCGCATCGGCGGCCCCCCCCATGGACGCCGCGCTCCGCGCGCGAAGCAGCCCGGCAGCGAAGCTCCTCCTCTAAAAGAAGGAGCGCGCCGCCGGGCTGCCGCCGTTTCCGCCGCCGTCAGGCCGGCTTCAGCCTGCCCGCGTCCAGCACGAGCACCCGGTCGCAAAACGAGAGCACCCGCTCGTCATGCGTCACGACGACGCCCGCCTTGCTGCGCGCCTTCACCTCTGCGCGCAGCATCTCCATGACATCCGCGCCGCGCGGCGCGTCGAGGCTCGCCGTCGGCTCGTCCGCGAGGATGACCTCGGGCCCGTTCATCCAGGCCCGGGCGATCGCCGCCCGTTGCTTCTCCCCTCCCGACAGCCGCTCCGGATACGCCTTGCGCCGGCCGCCGAGGCCGAGCCGCTCCAGCAGCTCCCGCGAGCGCGCCGCCGCCTCCGCCCGCGGCATGCCGGCAAGCCTGGCGACGAGCAGCAGCTGCTCCTCCACCTTCAAGTAAGGGATCAGGTTCGCCGATTGAAAGATGAAGCCGAGCTTGCCGAGACGCAGCTGCGCGAGCCGCATCGCGTCCATGCCGGACAGCGGCTGCCCGTCGATGCGCACCTCGCCGCCGTCCGGCGACAGCAGCGCCCCCGCGATCGACAGGAACGTGCTCTTGCCGGAGCCGGACGGCCCGGTCACCGCGACCAGCTCGCCCTCCCCCACCTCGAGCGACAATCCGTCCAAAATCGTCCTTTCCTTCTCCCCGTCCGTGAACGCATGCGTGATTCCGTCCAGCACGAGCTTCGCCTTCGTCCTGTTCATGCCGTTGTCCTCCCTATCGCTTCCAGCGCATCGGCGCGGGCTACTTTGACGATCGATACGAGCGAGCCGGCGGCCGATGTCGCCAGGAACAAGCCGCAGGTGGCGAGCAGCGTCATCTCGTCCAGCCGGAACGGCAGCGAGGCCGGCAGCACGGCGCGGAAGCCCGCGATCAGCAGCAGGCTCGCGGCCAGGCTCGCCGCCGCCAGCAGCAGCACCTGCCCCGCGACGCTGCGCGCCAGATAGCCGGTGCCGGCGCCGATCGCCTTGAGGATGCCGAACTGGCCGAGCTTCTGGAGCGTCATGACATAAAAGAATACCGCCAGCACAAACGCCGAGATGACATAGAGGAACGCGATCATCATCGACAGCGAGCCTTGCTCCGCCGAGTAGCCGGGGATCGCCTCGATCACCTGGCGCTTGCTCAGCAGCGCCGTGTCCGGCAGCTCTGCCGCGATCGCCTCCAGCCGCTGCGCGTCGCCCTGCAAGGCGATCGCATTATACGGCGCCGAGCCCGCCGGCTCGCCGCCGCCGCTGGCAGCTCCGCCGCGGACCGGCCGAGCCAGCTCCGCCCATTCGGCCGGACTGACGAACAGCGCCGGCGTATGGCTTAACGATTCGTCCTGCGCGAAGCCGACGATTTCCCAGCTCCGTCCGCTGGCCGTATCGGTCAGCACCCCGCCGATGCGCGCCCCCGCAGCCTTCAGCTGCGCGTCCGCCAAGGCCTTGCCCGTATCGCCCGGCGCAAGCGCAGCGCCCTCTACCACCGGCGGAGCGAGCCAGCCCTCCGGATCGACGGCGAGCACCGCCGCGTCGGCCTTGCCGGCTCCGTCGACCTCGACCGCAGCCATCCGCACGCCGAGCGCCTCCGACTTGCCTTCCCCAGCCAGCTCGCGAATCCGCTCCGCCTGCGGGGCGGCCAGCTCCGAGCGCGCCAGCCGATGCTCGGCATCCGCCGACAGCAGAAACGCGTCCGCCGGCATGTTGACGACCGAGGACGCGTTCGCGTAGCTCAGTCCTTTGGCCAGCCCCGTCACGAACAGCACGAGAAAGGACACCAGAATCAATATCGCCGCCATCAGCGCGTACCTCAGCTTCGAATGCCTCATTTCCCGAAGCGCCAAAAACATCCTTCATCGCCTCCTTGTCTCGATGCATTCAGCTTAGGGACGGCGTATGAACGGAGCGTGAACCGCTGGTTACATCGGCGATGGCGCACGAAGCGCGCAAAAAAAGCGCCCCCCGAAGGGAGCGCTTGATCCGGCGGCGCCGATTATTCGACGACGAGCGTCGATTTCATGTCGGCATGGCCGATGCCGCACATGACCGAGCAGTGCATTTCATAACGGCCTGGCTTGTCGAAGGTCACTTCCTGCTCCATCGTATCGCCTTGCAGGTCGATGCCGAGCTCCTCGATGCCGAGTCCATGGATGCCGCTCTTGTTATGCAGCACCAGCTTGTACTTCTGGCCGGCTTTGACGACGTATTCCTGCTTGTCGAAGACGAAATCGTTGGAGGCGGTCACCTTGAGCAGCTCCACGCCTTCCGGCAGATCCGCCGTCTCGTCCTTCGGACCTTCCGGCAGGCCGAGCGTAAGCATGTAGATGCCGACGCCAGCGGTAATGACGAGCAGAATTGACATAATCCATTTCATGAGGTTCTTGCTCCCCTTTGCATTGATGATGATCCAGTTTTGTCCATAGCTATTTCTTACTATAACGAATAAAGGGGGTCCATCACAAGCTTCAACCGCTTCCATGCGGACATCGAGGGCAAGATTTTGACAATTCATTGAACATTCCGTGTCGTTCACTCGTCCTTGCGGCGGAAGATTTCGATCGCCGACCGCAGCTTTTCCGGCAGCGGCAGCCCGATGCGTCCGCAGTTCTCCACGATGGACAGCAGCTCGTTGCCGATGTAGAAATAGATCGCGGCGCCCATCACCGCGCTTCCGCCGCCCAGCAGCTCGTCGATCCGATGCGCGATCAGAATGATGAGCAGCGTCAGTCCTTTGCGCGCGAGCCCCCAGGAGCCGACGATGCTGCTCAGCCCCCGCCGCTCCTTGAGCGAAGCGGAGATTCCGGTGATATAGTCCACCGCCATGCAGACGAGCAGCAGCGTCAGCGACTCGTGCCAGATGCCGAAGGCAAAGCTGACGATCGAGCCGATGACGGCGGCGAGCGGCACGGCCAGTCCGTCTTTCATGGCGCATTCCTCCTCTATCGGGTTCGATAGAACAGTTTATGCGCCGTCTTGTCCTGCGGACTGTTTGTCCGCCTGCACGCCGCAGGTCAGCTGAGGTTGAATTTGCCCGTGTGGATGAGCTCCAGCTTCACTACCGCCTCGAGCTGGCCGGGCTTCGGAATCCATTCCCGCCCGCTGTTGAGCTGCTTCCAGACGTGATACCGGTCGCGGTACAGCTTCTCTCCAAGCAGCAGCACGTCCACTCCGGCGGCGCAGCCTTTGCGGAACGTGTCCATGATCTCGCTTCGGATCGCCTCCTCCACTTGCCGCGTGATCTCCTGCTCGTCCAGATTGCCGTCCAGCTCGACGACATGGCCCTCCAAGCTCACCTCCATCCGGAAATGCGGTTCCCCATCGGATACGTCCATGCTGACGCGCGGCCGGGAGCGGGTGATGCTTACGCTCGCGTTCGGCTGGCCCTGCTTGTCCCCGTCTCCCCCGTCCTCTTTCGATTTCGTATTCACCACATACTGCAGGAAGGAAGGATCGATCCAGCGGAAGCCCTCCGTGTCTTCCAGCGGCAGGAACCGCTTGAACTTGCGGTGGTTGAATGCGAACAGCCCGTCGTACGCCTGCACCTTCAGCTCCCGGTCGGACTGCAGCCAATTGCCTTTGTCCAGCTTCAGGGAAGGAAGCATCGCCGTGAAGCCTTCCTCGTCGAGGAAGCGGACGAGCTCCTGCATGCTGATCGGCCGGATATAGCTGCTCTGCGCGTACTGGCTGCTCGGGTTGTACAGCACGCTGAGCAGCGGCGAGGAGCCGAAGAACGATTCCGTCTGGAGCAGCTCGGCGATCGGCCCCCGCGTGCCGAAGACGAGCGTCGTATAGCGGGAAGCCCGCTGGCGGTTGTTCGCGTCGAGAATGTCGCTCATCAGCGGCAGCGCCCGCTCGTGGACGATCATCGCCTTCAGGTGCTCCATATTGAGGACGAACTGGCTCGTCCGCTGCAGGTTGCCCATCGCGGTCAGCAGCGTCTTTCCTTTGGCGGTTCCCACCCATACGTTGCCGTTGCCGGGACCCGCGCCTTTCTGCTTGGCGATCGCCTTGAACTGGATCAGCTGCGTGTAGACGACATACTGGCCGTCGACGTAGTCGACTCCGAGCGCCGACACGTACCCTTGATCGGTCATGTCGATCTCGTCCCAGCATCCCTGAAGCAGCAGCGCCGGCAGCAGCGCCGCGACGAGCCGGAGCCAGGCGGCGCGGGAGGCGCGCCGGCTAGTCATGGCTTCCGCCTCCGCCTTGCAGCCTGCGCTTCTTCCACGGCAGCTGCAGGAAGCTCGGCAGCATGTTCTTGAATTCCATCGTCGCGAGCGGAGCCATGTAGGGGCGGCCGAACGACTCCAGCGAGCACACATGGACGACGATCGCCAGCAGGCTGATGAAAAAGCCGAACATGCCGAGCACGGAGGCCGCGGCGAGCACGGCGTAACGCAGCACCGTGACCGTCCCGTTCAGCGTCTGGTTGACGAGCGAGAACGTCGCGACGGCGGTGGCGGCGGCGACGACGAGCATCGTCGGCGACGTGAGGCCGGCTTCGATCGCCGCGTTGCCGACGATCAGCCCGCCGACGACCGACACGGTCTGCCCGACCGCCCGCGGCAGCCGCACCCCCGCCTCGCGGAACAGCTCGAACATCGTCAGCATGAGGAATATTTCCATTGTGCTCGAGAATGGCAGTCCGCTGCGCGAAGTGGAGATCGTCGCCAGCAGGTTGAACGGGATCTGGTCCGTGTTGAACGAGCAGAGCGCGATCCAGAAGCCGGGAGCGAACAGGCTGAGGAACAGCCCGATGAAGCGCAGCGTCCGCTCCAGGGAGACATAGAAGTACGGCATGTGCAGGTCTTCGGGCGACTTGAGGAGGAAGGCGAGATCCGCCGGCGCGATGACGCAGGCGGGATTGCCGTCGACGAGGATCGCGATGCGCCCGGCCATCAGCGACGAGGCGACGAAGTCAGGGCGTCCGCTGTAGTGGACGAGCGGGAACATCTTTCCCTTGCCGTCGGAGACAAGCTCCTCGATCTGCGTGCTGCTCTCGATGGAGACGACCGAATCGGCGATGTTCTCCAGCCTGCGCCGCGCGCTCTCGACGATCGCCGGCTCGGCGAGGCTCGCCATGAACAGAAGCGCGATCTGCGTGCGGGACTCGCTTCCCGCCGTCAGCAGGTCGATCTGCAGGTCCGGCGTCTTCAGCCGCCGGCGCACGAGGCTGATGTTCTGCTGGATGTTCTCGACAAAGCCGTCGCGCGGCCCTTTGAGCGATACTTCCATGACCGACTCGTCGGGCTGCCGGACCGACAGGTTGGCGATGTCCGACAGGTAGATCCGCTGCTCCTCCCCCTCGCCGGCGAGGATAAGCACCGCTCCGCTGAACAGAGCCTCGAACAGGTTCTGGACTTCGTCCGCCGGATCGAAATGGAGCAGCTTCGTGTCCGAGCCGGCTACGATCCGGCCGCCATGCTGCCTGAGCTCGCTCAGCACGGACAGCTGGAACAGCGTGGAGTCGATCAGGTTCGGACAATACAGCAGCACGACATCCTTCTGCCCGCCTTGCTCGGTCATCAGCCCCGAATCCAGCATCTCGACGTCGCCGCAGCCTTCCAGCTTGTCCAGCAGCTCTTCCTTCGTCCAGCGGCGGCGCCGGACGCCGTCCCGCTCCCGGGACCGGTCCTGGCCGCTGCCGCGCGCGCGGCCGATCGAGAACGCCGACCGGCTGCCCGATTTTCCTTGTTGGGTCATGTCTGTCCTCCTTTGCTTCCGCCAGCCGGCTTCGAATGGCCGCTTCGCGCCAGCGCCGCCACGAGCCAGCTGCCCAGGCTGACCAGCAGCAGCAGCAGTCCGGATGCCGGGAAATAATACACCATCAGCTCGCGACACGGAATCATATGGTTCGTGACCAGCTGGGCCAGCGGGGTCAGCGCTGCGAACAGCAGCCAGCCGTATGCCGCCTTCGCCTTGGGCCGCCGGATCCCGAGCAGCTCCTGGACGAGATAGAGGCTGATCGCGATACGGACGAGCGACCCGGACAGCCACTGGTAGACCGCGAAGAAGTCGAGATGCTCGATGTACTTGCCGATCTGGACAAGTCGCCACTGCGAGAAGGCCGGATAGCGCATCTTGGCCGCCTCGGCCGGCCCGAACTGCGTGATCGCCCCAAGCAGCGGTCCCATCGTCAGCAGCACGAGCGCCACCATGAGCAGGAGGAGCTGCCACAAGGCGAACTTCTGCCGGATATGGTGCTGATACAGCACGAGGATGTAGATCTCGACGAGAGAGCAGCCCGCAAGCAGCGCCCCGTGCCACACCGGGGTGAATCCCTGCACGAGGAACGGCTTGAGGAACTGATAGTCCTTATGCGGCATGTTCGCTCCCATGACGAAGTCTCCGAACAAGACGACGAACGGCAGCAGGACGCATGAGGCGAAAGCGATCGTCCGCAGCCCTTTGGAGACGGCATAAAGCGAGACGCCGAGCAGGCAGATCGCGAACATGAAATTGGGCGTAGCCGGCAGATAGGTCGACTTGCTCCAGGAAATGGTGTCGATGAGCGAATTGAATGCGTTCGCCAGCAGTACGACAAGCACCGGCAGCTTCAGCACCCATGAGCCGGCCTTGCCGAGCGTCCGCTCCGCCGCCGACCAGAACGGCTCGCGCAGCCGCTTCATCGTGCCGTAGACAGGCAGGCATATCCACAGGACGCCGAGCACGCAGGCGAGCAGCGGACTGATCCAGCTGTCGCGGCCGGCGACACGAAGGATAATGGGCAAGATCAGGACGTGATTGACGAGTCCGACCGACAGCACGAGAATGAACACGGCCGGCAAGCGGCCGATCTGGTTCGCGGCCTGCATGCGATCCCCTCCTTTTGGGGTTAGATTATCCCTCTATCGGCAGGAATATCCAAAAGCGAGGCCGGCAGGCTTCAATTCAAAAAGCCTTCCCGCTCCGGCAGCGCCGGGCGGGAAGGCTTTTGAATGATGCGGCCAGGCCGCGGACTCGGCGAAGAGCCGAGCCTATTCGGCATAGATCATCTTGCGCGTCATGCCGCCGTCGACCGTAATGTTCTCGCCGGTGACGAAATCGTTGGCCGGATCGGTCAGATAGAAGCAGGCGCGGGCGATGTCGTCCGGACGTCCGACGCGGCCGGACGGATGCTGCTCATGGTCGCGGACGCTCAGCTTGGCCGTGTCGCCGGTCTCGATCCAGCCGGGGCTGACCGAGTTGACCCGGATGCCGTGCGGAGCAAGCGAGAGCGCGAGCGCATGCGTCAGCGCGAGGATGCCGCCCTTGGACGCCGCGTACGCTTCCGAGTCGGGCTCGGACATGAACGCCCGCGTCGAGGCGATGTTCACGATCCGTCCCCGCACGCCCTTCTCCCGCATCAGAACGGCCGCCTCGCGGCTGCACAGGAACGTGCCGCGCAGATTCGTATCCAGCACGACGTCCCATTCCTCCACCTCCAGCTCCCAGAGGGGCTTGAAGGCGCTGATGCCGGCGTTGTTCACCAGCACGTCGGCCGCGCCCCAGCTTTCCCGGACACGCCCGAACAGCTCCTTCACTGCTTCCGGGCGGCTCAGATCCGCCACATGGACCTGCGCTTTTCCGCCTGCCGCCTCGATCAGCCGCAGCGTCTGCTCCAGCCCTTCGTGGCTGCGGTCGACGAGCAGCACCTCGTCCCCTTTGCCGGCATAGGCTTGAGCGAGCGCCCTGCCGATGCCGGAGCCCGCTCCCGTGATGATCGTCCTGTCCGTCTCCGTCCGCCTGCTCTCCATCGCTCTCATCCTTTCGCTTCGGGCCGGCCGCCAAGCCGCCCGGGGTATCTACCTCTATACCCCGCTGCCCTCCGGATCTATCGGCCGGCATCCGGCCGAGCGTCCGGGGCCAAGGCCCGTCCTGCCTCCATTTTAACCGGTCGAGGGCTGGTTCGGAACATGTCCCTTCTGATTGCGGTTCTCGTCGCTGCCGGCAGCGGCCCGATTTTCCGCTTCCTTGGACCGCTGCGCCAGCGACTGCTGCTTGCTGTCGAGGCTGATCTTGCCGCCTTTGGCCATTTTCCATCCGCCTCCTTCCGCGGGCTTGATCCGGCGGTCCCCGCAGGGCCGCCGCGCCGCATCCGGTAGCTTGCCCCTCCCTCCGCTTCTCCATCAGGCGCGTCCGCAAGGTTTCCCTTTTCCCCTGAATCCCTTACAATGAAAGTCGGATGCCGGCATCCGCCGCTTCCGAACCATTCGATCCCGCCGCTAGGAGAAAGGATGCCTGATCATGATCATCAAACCGAGAACACGCGGCTTCATCTGCACGACCGCGCATCCGGAAGGCTGCGCGCGCCAGGTCCGCGAGCAGATCGAGTACATACAGCAGCAGCCCCGCCTGGAAGGACCCAAGCGCGCCCTCGTGCTTGGCGCGTCGACCGGCTACGGCCTGTCCGCCCGCATCGCCCTCGCTTTCGGCGCCGGCGCGGCGACCGTCGGCGTCTTCCGTCCGTCCGCCGCGACGGACAAGCGCACCGCATCTCCCGGCTGGTACAACTCCGCCGCCTTCGAGCGCGAGGCCGCCGAGGCCGGCCTGACGTCCATCAGCGTCACGGGCGACGCCTTCGCCGACGAGACCAAGGACAAGGTCATCGAGACGATCCGCGAGGAGCTCGGCCAGGTCGACCTCGTCGTCTACAGCGTAGCCGCTCCGCGCCGCACCGATCCCGACACCGGAGAGACGTTCTCCTCCACGCTCAAGCCGATCGGCGATCCGTATACGAACAAGACCGTCAACTTCCACACCGGCGAAGTGAGCGAGGTGACGATCGAGCCGGCCGAGGACGACGACATCCGGCAGACGGTCGCCGTCATGGGCGGCGCCGACTGGCAGCGCTGGATCACCCGCCTGCAGCAGGCCGGCGTGCTCGCCGAAGGCGCCGTCACGATCGCCTACTCCTACATCGGCTCCTCGATTACGCAGGCGATCTACCGGGAAGGCACGATCGGCAAGGCCAAGGACGATCTCGAGGCGACCGCGCTGGAGCTCCAGCGGCAGCTCGCTCCGCTCGGCGGACGCGCCTACGTCAGCGTGAGCAAGGCGCTCGTCACCCAGTCCAGCTCGGCGATCCCGGTCGTGCCGCTGTACGTGTCGGCGCTGTACAAGGTCATGAAGGACAAAGGCCTGCACGAGAATACGATCCAGCAGACGGCGCGCCTGTTCGAGCTGCTGTATGCGGATGGCGGCACCCCGCTCGACGAGAAGGGCCGCATTCGCATCGACGACTGGGAGCTGCGCGCAGACGTGCAGGACGAGGTCGCGCGCATCTGGGCCGAGGTCGACAGCTCCAACATCGACGAGCGGACCGATCTCGAAGGCTACCGCAAGGAGTTTTTCCAGCTGTTCGGCTTTGAAACGGCCGGCGTCGACTACGAGCAGGACGCCGATCCTATCGTCGACATCCCGTCGGCGCGCTGAGCGGCGCCCGGCGCCGATCCCATCGTCGACATCCCGTCGGCGCGCTGAGCGGCGCCCGGCGCCGATCCCATCGTCGACATCCCGTCGGCCCGCTGAGCGTTGCCCGGCGCCGATCCCATCGTCGACATCCCGTCGGCGCGCTGAGCGGCGCCCGGCGCCGATCCTATCGTCGACATCCCGTCGGCGCGCTGAGCGGCGCCCGGCGCCGATCCCATCGTCGACATCCCGTCGGCCCGCTGAGCGCGGTCGGAGCTTAAGAAGAAGCAGCCCGTCCTGGGAGCCAGGAACGGGCTGCTTTAGGTTTGCCGCGAGCTGCAAGGAACCGGCGGATGGAGCGTCCGGCCAAGCCGGAGCGTGCGCGGGCCCGCGCACGCCTTATCCGTCAGCGGCGGGGTCCGCTCCCTGCCTGCGCTCATGCTGCCGCTTCGCCGTCTCCGTCCGGCCGAGCCCGCCCTCCGTCAGGCTTCGCCTCCTCGCCCTCCTCCTCGCGCAGCAGGAACAGGCGGATATCCGCCGCCAGCCGCTCCGACAGCTCATGCACGTCCGCCGCCTGGCGGGCCATCCGGCGGATCTCCTCGTCCTGCATCGTGCCCGACGCGAGCACCTGCTGCGCCGCCGCGGCCGCGCTATCGGCGATGCCCGACACCTGGGCGGCGAGCTGCCGAAGTCCGCCGCAAGCGTCGCGCGTGCGGTCCACCTGGGCATGCACCTCGTCGATGCTCTTGCTGATGCGGGTCATCGACCCGCCGATCGCCTCGAAGCTGCCGAGCGTCGCCGCGACCTGCTCCTGCTGCTCCAGGAGCAGGCTGCGGCTGCCTTCCATCGAGGAGCGGAATTGCTCCATGCCCTGCTGCAGCCGGCCGATCAGCCCTCCGATGACCGTCGTCGACTCCTTCGTCTGGTTCGACAGCCGCCTGACCTCCTCGGCGATGACGGCAAATCCCTTGCCGTACGCCCCCGCCTGCGCCGCTTCGATGGAGGCGTTCAGCGCCAGCACATGCGTCTGCGAAGAAAGCTCGATCATCGACTTCGTAATGCCGGAGATTTGGCTCGAGAATCCGCTCAGCCGCTCCAGCTCCTCAAACATGCAGGCGATGCTCTCCTCGGTCTGCCGCGACGTCTCCCGCAGCCGGCCGACCGTCTCCTGTCCGCGCCGCGTATCGCCCTCCGCCGTGCCGCGCAGCTTCAGCATCCCGTCGGCCAGGCCCGCGATCGCCTCCACATCCGCGCCCAGCCCGTCCATCAGCCGGCTCGTCTCCTCGGACAGCTCGCTCTGGCTCTCCGCGCCGGCGGCGATGTCCCGGATCGAGCGCAGGATCTCCTCGTTCGCCGCTGCCGTCACGTCGGCAGACACACGGAATGCGCCCGACCGGCTCTCCAGCGAAGCGGCCACGGCGCGGCTCCGCTGCAGCATTCCGTGCACCCGGTCGACCATCACGTCGAACTGACGGCTCAGCCGGCCGAGCTCGTCCGTCCGCGAGGAGCCGATCCGCTCCCGCAGATCGCCCTCGGCGAGCCTTCCGACGGCCCGCTCCAGCTGTCCGACGCTCGCGCGGAACGAGCGGACGAGCAGGAACGCGACGACCACGGTAAGCGCGATGACCGCCAGCGCGGCAGCGCCCGACATCGTCAGCGTGTCCTGCAGCCGCTCGAACGAGAGCGCCTGGGCGGCGCCCGCGTTGCGGTCGGCGGCCGCGCTCAGCCGGCTGCTGATGTCGAGCATCGTCACGTTTTCCGCGGCGGTGCGGGTATGGAGCAGATCCATCTGCTCCAGCAGCTCCAGCGGATCGGCATTTTCATCCAGAAGCAGCGCGGCCATCTTCTCCACCTCGCCGGCGTAATGGCCGGACTTCGTCCGCAGCGCCTCGAGATCCTCCTGCGCGGCGGTGCTGCCGGAGAAGTCCAGCCGACTCAGCTCCGTCTCCATCGCCTGATGGACCGTGCGGAACGGCTCGATGCGCTCCGCGTCGTTCTCCCGCTTCAGCTCGCCCTCCAAACGATCCAGCTCCTGCAGGAACTGGCTGATCTTCGCGGTCGACAGCCGCTTGTCCATCTCCCGCTTCTGCTCGGTCATCGAGCTGCGGACCTGGCTGATCCGCTCGAATTGATAGACGGCGAGGCCGACCAGCAGCAGCGAGACGATCGCGAAGCTCGCGATCAGCCTCGTCTGCATGTCCGACCAGCCGCTTCCCCTGAAAATGCGCATTCTGTCTTCCTCCTCCGAAGTCCCGCTTGCATTCGAGTGGCTCAAGTCTACGGAAGGACGATTAAAACCAGCCGGTCGAATCGTCAACGGAGCGTTAAACAAAGGAAGGAGCAGGAAGTCGCTATCGACTTATCGCAGAGTAGAAGCGCGCGAAAAAGGCCGTCCGCATGCGGATGCGGACGGCCTTGATGACGGCGAAGCGGCGTTCAGCTGTTCAGCAGCTGCTTGACGATTTCTTTGTTGCGGCTGCTGAACACGTCGTTGTGCGAGGAAACCATGGCGTAGCTGTCGGCATCGGGATTCAGATGCATCTTGGCCCGGTTGACGGCGTTGGCCGCGTCCTGGAACGTGCCGGCGATGAGATGGAGCTTGCCTTCCTGCATGAGGATGTCTCCCGCGGCATAAAGCCCCGGCACGGAGGACTCGCCGCTGCCGTTGCCGGCGATGTAGAAGCTGTCGATGCGCTTGAGGTCCAGCGGGCTGTTGTCGAGCAGCGAGCTGTCGCGCTCGTAGCCGTGGTTGATGACGACCTCCTCGACCTCCACCTCCGCGATCTCGCCCGTTGCGATATGGGTCAGCTCGACCTTGCCGATGCGGTCCGATCCGGGCTCCGCAAGCAAGCGCGTGATCGACGTCTGGAACAGGCATTTCGCCGAGCTGCCGAGCAGCTGGGCGACCTTGGCCTCATGGCCGGTGAGCGATTCCTTGCGGTGCACGACGTACACCTGGCGGGCGACGGCGACCAGCTCGTTGGCCCAGTCGACGGCCGAGTTGCCCCCGCCGGAGACGAGCACGACCTTGTCCTTGAACTGCTTGAGCGACTTGACCGTATAGTGGAGATTCGACACCTCGAAGCGGTCCGCTCCCTCGATCTGCAGCCGCTGCGGATTGAGGATGCCGCCGCCGACGGCCACGATGACCGTGCGCGAGCGGTGGATCCGGCCCGAAGAGCCCTCGAGCAGAAAGATTCCTTCCTCGTCCTTCACGATGCGCTCGATCTTCTCGCCGAGCACGACCTCCGGATCGAATGTCAGCCCTTGCTGCACAAGCTGCTCGATCAGCTGCGCGCCCGGCACGGGCGTCAGCCCGCCGACATCCCAGATGATCTTTTCCGGATAGATGTGGATCTTGCCTCCCAAGCGAGGCTGATACTCGACGATCTTGGTCCGCAGCCCTCTCAGTCCGCTATAAAAGGCGGAATAGAGCCCGGCCGGCCCTCCGCCGATAATGGTCGTATCGAACAGCTCCTCGGTTTCCCGACCTTCGCGATTCCCGTTCAATCCGGTTCCCCCCGCTCCATTGATTATCATTCTCATTTACTTTACCGTCTTTTTTCTCCCTTGGCAACGCCCGCTTCGGCAAGGCGGTTTTCTCGCGCCATCTTCGACTCCAGGCTTGACAGATCCCGCGGACAGCTCTATAGTGAAGAACGTCATTGATAATCATTATCATTCATTTAGGGAGAGATCATCGTTGAAAAAGATATGCCTGCCGCTCATCCTGTCGCTCCTCCTTCTCTTGACTGCATGCGGCGGTCAGAAAAGCTCCAACGCCGGCACGAACGAAGGCGCCGCCGGAGCTGAAAATGCCGCTGCGGCGAATGCGAACGGCTCCGCAGCCGCGACGGAAGGAACGATTACATACGAGTCCGAGAACGGACCGATCGAAGTGCCGGCGAACCCGCAGCGCGTCATCGTCGTCGCCTCTTATGCGGGCAATGTCATGGCTCTCGGCGTGCCGCTCGTCGGCGTCGACAGCTGGTCCAAGATGAATCCGCGCTACCAGGACCATCTGGCCGGCGTCGAGGAGATCAGCGAGGAGAACATCGAGAAGATCATCGAGCTCGATCCCGATCTGATCATCGGCTTGTCCACCACCAAAAACCTCGACAAGCTCAAGGAAATCGCCCCTACCGTGACCTACACCTACGGCAAGGTCGACTACCTGACGCAGCAGCTGGAGATCGGCAAGCTGCTGAACAAGGAGAAGGAAGCCCAGGCATGGATCGACGACTTCAAGGCTCGCGCCGCAGAGGCCGGCGAGCAGATCCGCGCCAAGATCGGCGACAAGACGGTTTCCGTCATCGAGAGCTACGACAAGCAGCTGTACGTGTTCGGCGACAACTGGGGCCGCGGCACCGAGGTCCTTTATCAGGCGATGAAGCTGAACATGCCGGAGAAGGTCAAGGAGATGGCGCTTCAGGACGGGTACTACGCCCTTTCCGCCGAAGTGCTTCCGGAATATGCCGGTGACTACCTGATCATCAGCAAATACCTCGACCAGGAGAACGCGTTCCAGCAGACGGAGTCGTACAAGAACATCCCGGCGGTGAAGAACGGCCAAGTGTTCGAAGCGAACGCCAAGGAGTTCTACTTCAACGATCCGATCACGCTCGACTACCAGCTCGACTTCTTCAAATCCCATTTCCTCGGCAACTGACCAAGGATGATCCGACTGGAACTCTTGCTCGTTCAAGGGTTCCTTTCGCTGTTTAGCCGACCGGCTCGAACCGCCGGACGATCGATCAAGGAGGTTCCCCCATGCAGCAACCATTGTCCCGGCGAAGAGGCGCTTATTTCGGCTGGAAGCTCGCGGCCTCGCTCGTCGCTCTCGCCTTTTGCTTCTTCTTCGCCCTCACCTTCGGCGCGGCCGACACCAGCTTCCGCGATGTGCTGATGGCCCTGTTCACTTCCTCCTCGGAAAAGGCCGTCCTCACCATCCGCGAGCTGCGCCTGCCGCGCGAGCTGGCCGCCATGGCGGTCGGCTCCGCGCTCGCCGTAGCCGGCGCGGTCATGCAGGGCATGACGCGCAATCCGCTCGCCGATCCCGGCCTGCTCGGCCTGACGGCCGGAGCGAACCTGATGCTCGCGCTGACGATCGCGCTGTTTCCGAACATCGGCTACATCGGCATCATGATCGGCTGCTTCATCGGCTCGACGGCCGCCGCTCTGCTCGTCTTCGGCATCAGCGCCTCCCGCAGCAACCGCTTCTCGCCGCTGCGCATCGTGCTCGCCGGCGCCGCGATCTCCGCGCTGCTGTTCGCAGCCTCCGACGCGGTCAGCCTGCACTTCAAGATCTCGCAGCAGGTCAACCTGTGGAACGCCGGCGGCGTCATCGGCACGACCTGGAAGCAGCTCGCCCTCGTCACGCCGTTCATCGGAGCCGGCATCCTGGGGGCGCTGCTCCTATCCCGCCAGCTCACCGTGCTCAGCATGAGCGAGGAAGTCTCGACCGGCCTCGGCCAAAATACCGCGCTCGCGAAGACGCTGCTGTTCGTCGTCGTCGTGCTGCTCACCGGCGCCGCGGTGGCGCTCGTCGGCAATATGGCCTTCGTCGGACTGCTCGTGCCGCATGTCGCGCGCGCGATCGTCGGTCCGGACTACCGCTTCGTGCTGCCGGTGTCGGCTGTCGGCGGAGCCGCGCTGCTGCTGCTCGCCGATACGTTCGCGCGCACGGTCAACTCGCCGTATGAGACGTCGCTCACGGCGATCGTCGCCATGCTCGGCCTGCCGTTCTTCCTCTGGATCGTCAATCGGAAAGGAGGCGCGTTCCGATGATCGAATCGCTCGCGCGCCGGCGGCAGCGCATCGCGCTGATCGTCCTGCTGCTGCTCGTCGCCGTCACGATGCTCGTCAGCGCCAGCTGGGGCTATTCCAATCTCGGCATCAAACGGGTGCTGCCCGTCCTGTTCGGCGACGGCTCGCGCAAGGAGGAGTTCGTGCTCTTCTCGATCCGCCTGCCGCGCATCGCCATCACCTTCCTGGCCGGCGTCGGCCTCGCCCTCTCCGGCGCGATCCTGCAGCGGGTGACGCGCAACGACCTTGCCGATCCGGGCATCATCGGCATCAACACCGGCGCCGGCCTCGGCGTCGCCGTATTTTTCCTGTTCGCCCCGATCGAGCCGGGCAGCTTCGTCTATCTGCTCACGCTGGTCGCCTTCGCCAGCGCGATGCTGACCGCTTTTTTCATCTACCTGTTCTCGTATCGCAAGGGCGAAGGACTGAATCCGGTCCGGCTCGTGCTCATCGGCGTCGGCTTCTCGCTGTCCATCTCCGGCATCATGACGGTCGTCATCTCCTCTGTCTCCGACCGCGAGAAGGTCGACTTCATCGCCAAATGGCTGTCCGGCAGCATCTGGGGCACCGATTGGGTGTTCATCTGGGCGCTGCTGCCGTGGCTGCTGCTGCTCATCCCGTTCACGCTGTACAAAGCGAACCAGCTCAACCTGCTTGAGCTGAGCGAGCCGGTCGCCGTCGGCATCGGCCTGCCGGTGCAGAAGGAGCGCATCTGGCTGCTCATCGCAGCCGTCGCGCTCGCCGCCTCCTCCGTCTCCGTGACGGGCGGCATCAGCTTCATCGGGCTCATGGCGCCGCATATCGCCAAGGCGCTCGTCGGCCCGCGCAACCAGCTGTCGCTGCCGATCGCGATGCTGATCGGCGGCTGGCTGCTGCTCGCCGCCGACACGATCGGCCGCAATCTGGCGGATCCCAACGGCGTGCCCGCCGGCGTCGTCGCCGCTTTTATCGGCGCGCCTTACTTCGTCTACCTGCTGCTTCGGCGGACGACTTCCTAGTCCGGAGCTGGCCGCTGCGCTCCGGGTACGACAATTCCGGTTCGGCTGGCCGCTGCTGCGCTCCGGGTACGGCAATTCCAGTTCGGCTGGCCGCTGGCTGCGCTCCGGGTACGGAACCTCTTTCCGATTCCGCTGAAGCCCAGATTCCTCTGATCTCCCTTCCCGAAACGGAAGGAATCCGGCCTTCAAGGGAACCGCTCCCGCTTCTCCAAGAGGTTTCCGTCCCCTCCGCTCCTGCTGAACGCCCCACACCATCTAGTAAATGCCCTGAAGAGAGCGGACTTTGTAGCCGCTCTCTTTTCGTATGTACATCTCGCAAGGTTTTCCGCGCGTAGAGCGCCGCGTCGCGTCGGCTTCGCTGGCTACGCACAGTTTTTCCGCGCGTAG
>NZ_KE383850.1:216478-272814 GCF_000422485.1 Paenibacillus pasadenensis DSM 19293 | reverse complement strand
GGCCTTCCCGGAGGCCTACCGCGTGCGGCTGCGCACCTCCAACGGCATGGAGCGCCTGAACGGGGAGATCCGCAGGCGCGAGACGGTCATCCGCATCTTTCCCAATCGCGCTTCCGTCATCCGTCTCATCGGAGCCATGCTCATGGAAGAGAACGAGTACTGGATGACGAAGAAGCCGTACATGGACATGACGGACTTCAAGGCGTGGAAGAAGCAGAAAGCCACTCAGGGCGCCGGCTCGGAGGAGCAGGAAACCAGCACCACCATGACGGAAGCGACGGACAGCCTTTAAACCCGATTCCATTTTCTACCGAGAAGTGTTTTTACACACAATTATGGACTTGACCCCGTTCGAGCACAGTTACTCGGGTTTTCCGCGTAACTCCGGCATGAGAGCCACCGTTCGAGCACAGTTACTCGGTTTTTCCGCGCAGCTCCGGCGTGGAGGCTAGCGTTCGAGCCGAGCCGCTCTCCCCCGCTGCGTAATCACTGCCCCAAAAAAGAAGGGCGGCCCCGGCACGCGCCGGAACTGCCCCTCCTTGCCTAGCCTTGCCTTGCCTGCATTGCTTGCCTGCATTGCTTGCCTGCCCTGCTTGCCTGCATTGCTTGCCTGCCCTGCTTGCCTGCCCTGCTTGCCTGCTTCCTTCCTAGCCTTCCCCTTGCTTCGCCCTACTTCGGATTCACGCGCACCTGCGAGCCTTTGCCGCTCGACTGGACGCCCGTTTCCTTGACGCCGGCCTCCTTGAGATCGGCCAGCAGCCGCTCCAGGACGGCCTTGGCCGCCGCCTCCTTGGCGCCGCTCGCCTTGACGACGAGCTGCACCGGTTTGCCCGAGCGCAGATGCTTGTCCGCCTGGCGCAGCTTCGTCTCGTAGTCATGCTCCTCGATGTGGGCGGTGAAGCGCAGCTCCTTCGCCTTGTCCGCTCCGCCCTTCGCTGCTGCGCCGCCCTTGCCGCCAGCACCCGGCTTGCCGCCGGCTCCCGCTGGTGCGGCCGAGCGCCGCGCCGCAGCCGCTTCTTGCTGGGCGGCCGCCTTACCCTTGCCCTTCGGCATCAGCCGGCACGGAGGCGGGCTGCTCATGAGCGACGTGCAGACGAGATCCGCTCCCGCCGCCCGCGCCAGCTCCAGCGCCTCCGCCCGCTCCACGACCCCGAGCCGCTCTCCGCCAAGGCCGGTCAGCTCCACCTCGAACGCCTTGATCTGCTCATTGATGAGCACTGCCATCTGCTCGCACGACCTTTCCCTATGTAGTCCCGTGCCCTTAGCATACCTGCGATCGCGGGCCGGTTCAAACAATCGCGGGCCGCAAGAGCAACCGCAAGGCCCCCGCAATGCTCCGACATATCTCCCGCAAAGCTTCGCCAAGCGTACGCGCCGAACCCCCGCGCCCCACCCAAAGCCTCGCACCTACAGCCCCACCTACAGCCTCGCGCCCACCGCCCCGCATTTACAGCCTCCCTCCCACAACCTCCCTCCCGCAGCAAAAAAGCCGCCCCCGGTCCGGTTCGCGGACCTGGAGCAGCTCCTTGCAAGCGCGGCCTAGCCTTGACCGCCCCTTACTTCCATTCGGCGACGCGGTCGATCGGCAGCCGGGTCGTGAGGCGGGCGTCCTTGGCGGCCTTGCCGATCGAGATGAGCATGGACGGCACGTAGCGGTCCGCCTCGAGGCCGAACGTCTCGGCTGCGCGCGACTTGTCGTAGCCGCCGATCGGGTTCGTATCGTAGCCGCGAGCGCGCGCCGCGAGCATGATCTGCATGCTGACGAGGCCGGTATCGAGCAGGATCATGTCGCGGAAAGCCTCCTTCGGCACGCTGCCGAACAAGGCGCCGTAATTGGCCAGCATCTGGTCCATGACCTCCTGCGTCATGTAGCCCTTGGCGACGGAGCTCGCCATGATGTCGCCGGCATAGTCGAACGCCTGCATGTCGCCGAACACGGCGATGACCGCCGCCGACGTGATGACCTGCGTGCGGTTGCGCGGAGCGATCTCCGCCAGCGCCGCCTTCGCCTCCTCGCTCTCGACGACGACAAAGCGCCACGGCTGCAGGTTGACGGAGGAAGGCGCCAGCGTCGCTTCCTCCAGCAGCTCCGTCATTTCCTCGCGGCTGATCTTGACGGACGGATCGTACTCGCGCACCGAGCGGCGCCCGGCGACGATCTCGCGGTAATCATTGGTACGGACAACGGCAGCTGCATTCGTCATTTCGGTTTCTCTCCTTGTGCAGGCTCTTGCGGCCTGCTTTTTATAGGTTCCTATCCTGCTTGCGTCCAAAACGCGCCGTCCCGCCTCGCGGCCCGGACGGTTCCGGCTCCATCAATCTCCGATCAGCCTCGCGCCCGCCTCGCGCCGGACCGTCGCAGCCGCAGCGCCGCCGGCAGCGGGAGGCTCCTCCAGCGAGCGGCCGAGCGCCGCGAGCAGCCGCAGCAGCTCCTTGCGCTCCGACTCCTCCAGCCCCGCCTGCAGCCGCTCCATGAAGCGCTCCTTCTGACGGTTGCACGACTCGATCCAGCTCCGGCCCTCGTCGGTCAGCCGCACCTTGGTCACGCGGTTGTCGTCCTGGCAGCGGGTGCGGACGAGCTTGCCCTCCGCCTCCAGCTGCTGCATATGGCGCGTCACGGCCGCGGGGTCGATCGAGACCGCCTTCTGCAGCTCGGACTGGCTGATCTCCTCCGCGCCCCGCAGCTGGCACAGCAGCTCCAGCCGGTTCGGGCTCACCCCGACATCCGTCTCGAACCGGCAAGCCAGCTGCTTGTTCAGATGGATCAGCACATACAACAGATCCTCGGTGCGGCAGCTCATGATGCCTCATCCTTTCTTCCGCATCCTCCGGATGCCGCTTTTCCTTGATCCCTCAATCGTTGATGGGTCAATGTTATCATAGGCATCGCTCCTCGCGCAAGCCCCTCCCGCCAGTCGGCGTTTGCCACCGGCAGCGCGATCCATTATGCTGAAAGGAACGACGAACAGGCATTCCCCCGCGCGGGAGACGCCTTTTGCAACAGGAGAGACATGCCCCATGAGCGCCAATTTGCCTTTGCCTTTCAAAAAACCGTTCGGAGCGGCCGGCCGCGGCTTGCCCGCAGCCGCGCTCGCCTCCGGAGAGAACAGCCGCCGCCTCGTGCCGGACGACGATGCCGACAGCGACTATTTCCGCGCGCTCGAGAGCCGCGGCCTGTTCCTGAACGGCCCTCAGATCGAGGCCGTCCGCCACGGCGCCGGACCGCTGCTGACGCTCGCCGGAGCCGGCTCCGGCAAGACGAGCGTGCTCGCCGCCCGCACCGGCTATCTGATCGCGGAGCGCGGAGCCGATCCGCGTTCGATTTTGCTCGTCACCTTTTCCGTCAAGGCCGCCCAGGAAATGAAGGACCGGATCTCCGCCCTGCCCGGCATCGCGCCGGCGGCCGCCAAAGCGGTAACCGCCCGCACGTTCCACTCGTTCTTCCTGCAGCTGCTGCGCAGCCAAGGCTATCGCCAGGAAATTCTCGGCGGCGGCCCGCTTGCCGTCATCGTGCTCAAGGGCATGCTGCGCGAGCTCGGCATCGCCGACCGGCTGGAGCCGGAGACGGCGCTCGCCGCGCTGTCCGAGGCCAAGCTGAGCCTGCGCTCGCTCGGCGAGCTGCCGGAAGCGAGCCAGGCGGAGCGCGACCTCAAGCGGCTGCTGCTGCGCTTCGAGGAGTGGAAGGAGCGCGAGGGCCGCATGGACTTCGACGACATCCTGCTCTGGTCGCATCGGCTGCTGACCGAGCGTCCCGCCCTGCTGCGCACGCTGCAGGAGCGCTTCCGCCTCATCATGATCGACGAGTTCCAGGATACGAGCCGGCTGCAGTACGAGCTGATCCGCCTGCTCGCGGGCAAGCGCGCCAACCTGATGGCCGTCGGCGACGACGACCAGACGATCTATGGGTTCAGCGGCGCCCGGAGCGAGTATATCCTCGGGTTCCGGGACGCCTTTCCCGGCGCCCGCGTCGTCACGCTCGACACCAACTACCGCTCGTCCGCGAGCATCGTCGGCCTCGGCAACGACATCATCCGGCACAACAAAACCCGCTACGCCAAGACGCTCAAGGCGGTGCGGACGAGCCGCCAGGTGCCGCTCTACATCCGGCCGTTCACGACCGACCAGGAAGCGGCGGCCGTCGCCGCCCATATCCGCGAGCGGGTCGACGAGGGCGCGCGCGGCTGGGGCGACTTCGCCATCCTGTACCGCACCGCCAGCAACAGCCGGGCGATGTTCGAGCAGCTCGTGCTGTCGGACATCCCGTTCCATCTGCAGGACAGCGGCGAGCTGTTCTACGACCAGTCGGCGGTGCGTCCGCTCGTGGACTACTTGCGCCTGTCGGTCAAGCGGCGCGACTTCGCGGCGATGGAGGGCGTGCTGCCCTCAATGTACGTGGGCCGCGCCAAGGGCATTGCCCATATCCGCGCCAAAAAAGGCCCGCTCATCCATCTGCTCACGCTGGACGGGCTCAAGGACTTCCAGCGCGACTCGATCCAGGCCCGGATCACGTTCATCAAGGGGCTGAAGGCGCTGAAGCCGGCGGACGCCATCCGCCGCATGCGCAAGGACTTTTACGACGCCTGGCTCGACGCCGAGGCCGCAGGCGCGGGCGGCGCCGACACCGTCTACAAGGAAACGCTGCGCGAGGCGCTCGACGAGCTGGAGGCATCCGCCGGCCGCTTCGCCGACGTGCCGTCGTTCCTCGCGTTCGTGAAGCGGATCGGCGAGCGCCACGCCGAGATGCGCGCGCTGCCGCCGGAGGCGGCCCGCGATGCCGTCAAGCTCATGACCATCCACAAAAGCAAGGGGCTGGAGTTCCCGGCCGTCGTCCTCATCGGCGCCTCCGAGGGCATCCTGCCCCACAGCCTCGCGCTCGAGGCGGACAAGCTGTCCGACTACGGCAACGGAGCGGCTGCGGCGGGCGATCCCGCCTCGCTGCGGGAGGCCGCGCTGGAGGAGGAGCGCCGCCTCGCCTACGTCGCCGTCACCCGCGCGCGCGACGAGCTGCTCGTCAGCTCGCCGAGCCTGTGGCGCGGGCGCAAGACGGACGTGTCGCGCTTCCTGCTCGACGCGTTCCGCACGGCCGCTCCTGCGGCTGCGGCGGCTGGCAGAGCCGCGGGCGCGGCTGCAGGGCGGGGCGTTGGCGTTTCGGCCGCGGCCGAGGCCAGTCCGGCCGCTCGGAGCGCAGCGACGAGCGCTACCGCTGCGGCCCGGCCGCGGGCCAGTCCGGCCGCTCGCCGCGCTAACCTTGGCGCAACGACGAGCGCTGCCGCTGCGGGCGCGGCCGGGGCCAGTCCGGCCGCTCGTCGGGCACACCCTGGCGCAGCGACGAGCGCTACCGCTGCGGCCCAAGCCGCGGGCCGAGCCAAGGCCGATCGGCCTCAAGCGTGACCGAAAGCCTAGTGCTTTCCCAATCTGTTTCCATCATCGGCGGGTTCGTACAACTCCATGATCGAACAGAAGCAGGCGGCTCCCTATCCACGCGCCCGTCTGCCCTGTCGAGGCGAATAGCGCGCTGACCCGCGCTGACCCGAATAATGGCTGCAAAATATTCGTTGGCGAGGCACCTGTCGGCGCCGAAACAGCCGCCGGCCCAAAGTCCCGCCCTTCTCGGGCGGGGCTTTTTACTATTGCGCTGCTATTTCCCTCCGTCTGCGGAGCGGCAAGCGCGAGTGTACGAGCTCTAACGAAACTGGAAGACGCTATTGTGCTTTAAACGAGCGATCTAAAATTGTAACGATACTGAGGAACGTTATTGACGCGTTGCGAGGCAGACGGGATGCTTTTTTGACTCCATAGCGCTTCTCCGTATCGTTAGCTTTCGGAAAACGCGGATATAGGCAAAATAGCGTTTCTCCGTATCGTTAGGTTGGCTACGACTCGGACCGGAAGCCGTCACAAGCTGCTCCCGCGACGTCCGCCATTCCAGTACGCCATGCCCTCCTTATGACGTCCGCCACTCCAGTAGGCCTTGCCCTCCCGCGACGCCCGCCCATCCAGTACGCCGTGCCCTCCTTACGACGCTCGCTCCCTCCAGTACGCTGCTCTTTACGACGCTCGCCCATCTAGTACGCCACTCTTTGCGACGCCTTCCGCTCCAGCCGTCCGCACTTCTCCCGCGACGTCCGCCCCTCCAGCTCCTCCGCGCGGCAATCTCCTCCGATGGCACCGTTCCAGTACATTCTCCTTCTTCACCACGGCGTTCCGCCAACGGCCTTTCCCTACGACATCGCCGGCTCACCCAGCGGCGCCTGCCATCCGGCATCCGCCCCGCTGGCCGACACGCAAAAACCGGCCTGTCCCTGGGACAGGCCGGCTTCCGCTTCCGATGGAACGGGGAGCGGAATCGTTATTTCTTCTTCTTTTTGTTTACCGAGCCGAATGCGGCTTTGGCATCCGCCGTCAGGTCCTGCGCGAACTCCGTATCTTGGTTAGCCGCGAAGCTGTTCAGCTTCGTCGATTGGACGTCTGCCTTGCTTGCCTTGTTTTTACCCATGAGAATCGGCACCTCTTTCGTGGATAATGGGCTTGCCCCGATAGCTTGCGCACGACGGCAGCTTTTCATGCGGTTCCTGCCGCGCACAACTTCCGCCCGAGCCGATCCCGGTCCCGGGTCCAGGTCGGATTCCATTCGGGGGGCCGTGTCGGCGCTCCCGGGCCTGGAGGTACAATAAGGACATCAAGCCGCACAGCCGGGCAGCCGGCGGTGCCGCATATAGAGGAGACTGACACCGCCATGAAAACCTTGTATCGCTCCCGTACCGACCGCAAAATCGCGGGGCTGTGCGGAGGAATCGGCCGCACGTACGGCTTCGATCCCGGACTCGTCCGGATCGGCTTCATCGCCGTCGGCGTCTTCAGCTGCGGCACGGCCTTGCTGCTCTACGCCGCAGCCAGCGTCGTCCTGCCCAAGGAGCCGGAATGGAACGGCCCGCCCCCGCGGGAGCCTTTCTACAGCTGATCGCCTCACCGCAGCTGCTCGCCCGACTGCAACTGAACGCCTCACCGCAGCTGTTCGCCCGTCTGCAGCTGATCGCCTCACCGCAGCTGTTCACCTGACTGCAGCTGATCGCCTCACCGCAGCTGTTCGCCTTTCTACAGCTGATCGCCTCACCGCAGCTGTTCACCTGACTGCTCGCCCGACTGCAGCTGATCGCCTCACCGCAGCTGATCCCGACCGATGCTCATTCTTTCCGTCCAGGTCGGAATCAACATCATTCCCTCACCCCCAAAAGGAGCGTGTATCCATGAGCGTATTCGACCGTATTTTGAACCTGACCAAAGCGACCGCCAACGAAATGCTGAACAAGATGGAAAACCCGACGCTGATGATGAACCAATATATCCGCAACATGGAAGAAGAGATCGACGGCATGAAGAGCGAGCTGCACCGCCAGCAAGCGGCAAGCCGCTCGTACGGCTCCCGCCTGGAGGAAGTGACGCAGCTCGCCCAGCACAACCAGGCCAAGGCCGAGGAGGCGCTGCGCGAAGGCCGCGAGGCGGAAGCCCGCGCCGCGCTCGAAGCCAAGCTCCGCTACTCTGATCAGGAGCAGGAATACCGCCGCTTGCACGAGCAGGCGAAGCATGCCTCCGTCGAGCTGGAGATCCGGCTGGACTCCGCCAAGGAAGAGCTGCAGCGCCTCATCCAAAAGCGCAACGAACTGAGCGAGCGCATCCAAAAAGCCGAAGCGGCCGCCGAGCGCACCGCTCCGAGCTTCAGCCACGGCTTCGAGCCGGGACGCGCCTCGCGCGGCTTTGAGCGCATCGAGGAAAAAGTACTCCAATGGGAAGCCCAGCTCGGCCTGAGCCGGGACTACAAAGGCCCGTCCGCTTCCTCTTCGAGCTATGCCGGAGGCTACGAGGCCGCTCCATCCGCCGCGCCGGACAACGGCCGCTCCGCCGCCATCGACGAGCAGCTCGCCGACCTGCGCCGCAAGATGAAGGGCGAGTAATCCTCCGCTCAAAAAGGCTATCCTGAAACCCAGGATGGCCTTTTTCCTGTCGAGCCCATTTCAGGGAAAGAGAAACAATTGCCCGCCCTGCCGCGTACAACATGGAAAAGGAGGTCTGCCTCATGACGCGCATCACCCTCGTCTTCCTCTCCGCCGGGCTCGGCTTGGCGGCCGTCGCCGGCGCGGTCGGCCTCGTGGCCGGCCAAGACTCCCTCGTCCGAATCTCGGCTTGGAGCGGCGGCATTCCGCTGCTGCTCGCGATGCTGTTCTCCGGGGCATTCATCCAGGCGGATTCCCGGCGCATCGGCACCTACACGGACGACGGCGAATCGCTGCGCCGCCGCAACGATTGGTCGGCCCGCTGCCTGCTGCTGGCGGTTCCGAGCCTGCTGCTGTGCGCTGGCGCTTATTTCCTTTAATTCGAAAGGAGCTCCTGCCGATGACGATGCGTCGGTTCCTGGCCAGTCTCGTCTTTTTGTCCACGAATATCTTCCTGGCCGCCTATGCGCTGGACATCAAGCAGTTGCCCGGTCCGGCCTGGGTCAACGACGCGGCGGACGTCGCCTACGTGCTTGGACAGGCGCTCGTCCTGCTGCTCGCGGAGGTGCGCCGGCCGCCGGCCGAAAAAGCGCTGCGCCTCTACTCGCTGGTCTCGCTCGTGATGCTGGTCGTCTTCGCATCGGTCAAGCTGGCTTGAGGCTGCCGCAGCACCTTGGCATGTATTGACAGCTTTTTGAATCGGTGATAGGCTCAACTCGTTGCGAGTGATAGTGATTCTCATTATTGATCGCGATAAATTATCATCAATCACCGGGGGTAACAAAATGAAAAGGCTTTTGTCTGGCACGACAGCCCTGCTTGCCGTGCTCCTGCTTACGGCAGCTTGCGGTTCGACAACGACGGAAAACACCGGCTCTGCCGCTACGAGCTCTCCCGCTCCGAGCTCTGCCGAGACGGCAGGTCCGATCGTCATCAAGCACGGAAAAGGCGAGACTAAGCTGGATAAGCCGGCTGAAAAGGTCGTCGCCCTGGAGTGGATCTATTCCGAGGAATTGATCGCGCTCGGCATTCAGCCCGTAGGCAACGCGGACAACAAGGAATACAAGCTCTATGTCACGGACGAAGCCGCGCTGGCGGACAGCGTCACGGACGTCGGCTTGCGCTGGGAGCCCAATCTGGAGACGATCGCCTCCTTGAAGCCGGACCTCATCATCTCCAACACGGACAACAACGACGCGATCTACGATCAGCTCCAGGCCATCGCCCCTACGATCGAGTTCGATCCTTATCCGAACGAAGGAGATGCCTACACGGGCATGGTCAACGACTTCAAGACGATCGCCCAAGCCGTGGGCAAATCGAAAGAAGCCGAGCAAGTGCTTGCCGATCTCGACGCGCACTATGCGGAGGCCAAGCAGAAGCTGGCGGCAGCGGGCAAGGACAACTTCCACTATGTCATCACCCAAGCGTTCACCAGCCAGAACGCAGCCGCGCTGCGCATGTTCACCGACACCTCGACCGTCGTCCAAACGCTCGACCGCATCGGCTTGATCAACGACTGGAAGTCGGAAAAATTCGAGAAATACGGCTTTACGGACGCGACCTTCGAATCCTTGCCGGCCGTGAGCAGCTCCAACTTCATCTATATCGTCCAGGACAATGACAATGTCTTCGGCGAATCGGCGAAAGACAACAAGGTGTGGAACAGCCTGGACTTCGTGAAAGAGAACCGGACCTACGGCATCGGCGGAGATACATGGACGTTCGGGGGCCCGCTTTCTTCCAAAGCATTGGTCGACCGTGTCGTCGACGCGATCACAAAATGAGAACAAGCATCCTATTCGGGGGCGGCGCTGCTGCCCTCTTCCTTTTGCTGATTGCCAGCCTATGCTTCGGAGAAGCGCAGATTCCGGTCCATGTCGTCGCGGACGCCCTCCTCCATCGCCAGGATGCGCTTGAGCATCATATCATCTGGGACATGCGCCTGCCGCGCGCGATATTGGGCGTCCTGTCCGGAGCAGGGCTGGCCGTGGCCGGAGCGCTGCTGCAGACCGCGACCAAAAATCCGCTCGCTTCCACCGATACGCTCGGCATCAATGCGGGCGCTTATTTCATGGTGGTCGCCGGAACGGTCTACTTCCCGACCTTGCTTCACCAGTCTCCGTTCCTCTTCGCCGCCGCCGGCGGCGGCCTGGCCGCGCTATGCGCCTACGTGCTCGGAGGGGGGCGAGCCGCGACGCCGATCCGGCTGGCCCTGTCCGGCATGATCGTCGCGATGGTCATCGGTTCCTTTACGAGCGCGCTGCATATTTTCCATGCCACCGAAACCCAGTCGCTCTTCCTGTGGGGCTCGGGCTCGCTCGCCCAGCTCGATTGGCACGGCGTCTCCTACGCTTGGCCGGGGGTCGTCGCGGTCGTGCTGATCGCCTTTTTCATGAGCAGGCAATTCGATGTCCTGAACCTGGATCCGTCCACCGCCCGATCGCTCGGGCAAAAGGTGGAGCTCGCCCGCTTCGCGGGGTTGACGCTGGCCGTGCTTGCCGCTTCCGTCGTCGTCAGCGTCGCCGGACCGATCGGATTCGTCGGCCTCGTCGCGCCGCATCTCGTCCGCCTGAGCGGACTGAGCAAGCATAGCGGCCTTTTGCCGGCAGCCGCCCTGTGGGGAGCCGTGCTGCTCACCGGAGCCGACGTCCTGGCGCGGATCGTGCGCAGCAGCATGGGGGAGATGCCCGTCGGCGCGATGATGGCCATCATCGGAGCCCCGTGGCTGATCTGGCTCATCCTGCGCAAGATGAACGGCGCCTTGGGCTCGCCGCCCTCGTCGCCGATGTCGATCGGCTCCGGCCGCGTGCCGATCCGGTTTCCGCTGCTCGCCGCCATCATGCTCGCGGCCGTCGTCTCCTTCATCCTCGTCAGCATGACGATGGGCGGCACGCGCATCCCGCTCGGCCAGCTCTTCGCGAGCCTGATCGGCTCGGAGCAGGCCGGCTCCTATTCCGTCCTCTTGAACCTGAGGCTGCCGCGCACCCTGGTCGCCGCAGGCGCAGGCATCGCGCTGAGCGTGAGCGGCGTGCTGATCCAAGCCTCCGTCCGCAATCCGCTGGCCGACTCCTCGATTCTCGGCGTGACCTCGGGAGCCGGCTTCGGAGCCTTGCTGGTGCTCATCGCCTGGCCCGAGTCTCCGATCTTCCTGCTCCCGATCGCGGCTGTCGGCGGGGCCGCCGCGGCTGCGGCGATCATCTTCCTGTTCGCATGGCGAAAATCGCTCAGCCCCGCGGTCCTCATCCTGCTCGGCATCGCGGTTTCCGCTGTCGGCTCTGCCGGCATTCAAGCGCTGATCGTGCTCGGTCCCCTATGGGGAAGCACCGGCTACATCTGGCTGACGGGCTCGACATACGGACGCACATGGACTCAAGTCGGCGTGATCGCCCTCTTCCTGGCCGTCCTGCTGCCTGTGGCCGTGCGGCTGAGCCGCAAATTCGACGTGCTGGCGTTCTCCGACGACAGCGCCGCCGGACTGGGCCTGCCGGTGCGCAAAACCCGATTGGCCGCGATGACGACAGGCGTCCTGCTCGCCGCAGGGGCCGTCGCCGTCGCCGGAACGGTCGGCTTCCTCGGACTGATCGTCCCGCACATGGTCCGCAGCCTGATCGGCCACAACACGCGCCGCTCGATCCTTTTGTCCAGCCTGATCGGAGCTCTCCTCATGGTGATGGCCGATGCCGTCGGCCGTACGATCCTCGCTCCGGTCGAGATTCCGTCCGGACTGTTCATCACCTTGATCGGGGCGCCCTATTTCCTGTTCTTGATGTTCCGGTCGCAGACGAGAAAGATCTGAGCATGGCGAAGCCCCCCTGCCGCTGCGCGCGGCCGGAGGGCTTCTTCGAGTTCAATTACGGAACAGGGCTGCCTGCGATCTCCGCAGCTGCGCGCCCGAGTCCGGCCGACTTAGCGTCCCGCATGCTCCAGCACGAACTGCAGCTTGTCCCGACGATGGGCGCCGTTCACCTCATGGCCGAGAAACGGGTAGTCGCGGATTTCCTTAGGCGCATGGATGCGGTTGTACGCCGCGTAGACCGTCTCCGGAGGACAGATCGGGTCCTTCCAGCCGACGCTTGCGAGCACCGGCGCCGAGATGCGGCAAGCGAGATTCATGTTGTCGAAGCAAGCCAGATGCTCCAGCAGCCGCGACAGCTCCTCCGGCTTGCGGCTCGCCAGCTGCCCGGCCTCGGACAGCGAGCCAGCCGAGCTGAAGATCGCCTGGTCGACATGACATAGGTTCGGGATGTCGGCGAGCACGGCCGCCAGATCGATGCCGGCGGGCGCCTCCAGGCCGCATAGCGCGGCCACCGCCAGCGCGAGGCCGCCTCCTTGGCTGCCGCCGCAAGGCACGAGCCGGCGCGCGTCGACCTCCGGCTGCGAGGCCGCCGCCTGCAGCGCCTTGAGGCTGTCGACAAAAAGCGCCATGTAATACGTCCGGTCCGGCCCCTCCAGCAGATTTTGCGTCATCCATCCTTTGGCCATGCCATGCAGCGAGGGCAGCAGGCTGCCCGTCTCGCCCCCCTGGCCTCTCGCATCGACGGCCAGCACCGCATAGCCCGCCAGCAGCCAGCCCGCATGATCCTCGGGGTAGCCGGCGCCTGCCGTGTAGCCGGGGTAGATGACGATGCACGGAACTTGCCGGCCCTCCCGGGCCGCTTGCGCGGGCACCATATACAGTCCGCTTACCGGCGTCTCGTCATAGCCCTCATACGTGATCCGATACACATCCGCATAGGGAAACAGCTCCTCGTCCACGCGCTTGCGCGTCTCGCGCAGCGGCTTGCTCCAAGCCTGCTTGAGGCGCGGCTGCCAGAACGCCTCGCTTTTCTCCTTCTCCATCGTCAGCGGCGGCATATACAGCTGCAGCTCCATCTTGCGCCGCTGTAGATGGTTCAGCTCGGTGTTGCCGGGTATGCTCGCATAAGAATTCATCATCCCGCCTCCTCGCCCGCTCGGGCTTCCTTCTGTGCAAAGGGTACCTGCTTCGCCCGCCCGCCGTCAACGCCTCGTTTCCTATTACCCATTCCGCTCTCGCTCCCCAGGAACATTTGTTCCGTCTTTTTTTGGATTGCTGCCACCCTGTTGTCACAGCTGCCGGTTAAGCTGGATTCAGATCGCAGCCCGGCAAGCTTGGACTAGGCATTCCCGCCTTTCCGCTTGACGGGGAACCCAAGGAGGAACCCTTTATGATGGCAGATGACCTATATCGCTACGAGCTGGAGCTGAAGCGGCATCACCGGCAGTCGGGCCAAGCGGCAGGAGGGCCGAGGCTTCCGGGACAGGCCGCGCCTCCGAATCCGCTCGTCCGCCCCGGCAGCGTTCGGCCCGGCACCGTGAGCCCCGGCGCCGGCCGCGCGCTCCTGTCCTGGTTCCGCAGCTGACCGGACGCAGGGCGCCGTCGGCAAAAAAAGCCTCCGCCCTCCCGGCAAGCGGGATGGCGGAGGCTGGATCGATCAGGCATAATGGCAGGCGGCCCAGTGGGACGGATTCGGTCCGACCTGGCGCAGCTCCGGCACTTCGGCCGCGCAGCGCTCGGTCGCCGCCGGGCAGCGGGTGCGGAACGGGCAGCCGCTCGGCGGGCTGATCGGGCTCGGCAGATCGCCGCGCAGCACGATGCGCTCCTTGTTCGCCTCGATCTCCGGATCCGGGATCGGGATCGACGAGAGCAGCGCCTGCGTGTACGGGTGGCGCGGATCGGCGTACAGATCCTCGCTGTCGGCGATCTCGACGAGCTTGCCGAGGTACATGACGGCGATGCGGTCGCTGATGTGCTTGACCATCGCCAGGTCATGCGCGATGAACAGGTACGTCAGGCCTTCGGCGCGCTGCAGGTTCTGCAGCAGGTTGACGACCTGCGCCTGGATCGACACGTCGAGCGCGGAGATCGGCTCGTCGGCGACGATGAATTTCGGATCGACCGCGAGCGCGCGGGCGATGCCGATGCGCTGGCGCTGGCCGCCGGAGAATTCATGCGGGTAGCGCGTCAGATGCGAGGGGTTCAGGCCGACCTTATCGAGCAGGCGCTCGACGGCGACCTTGCGCTCCTTGGGACTGGACACGAGCTTGTGGATGTCCAGCGGCTCGGCGATGATGTTCTCGACCGTCCAGCGCGGGTTCAGCGAGGCGTACGGATCCTGGAATACCATCTGCATCTCGCGACGGAAAGCCTTGAGCTTGGAGCCTTTGAGATCGTAGATGTTGGAGCCATTGTAGCGCACTTGGCCGGAAGTCGGCTCGTACAGGCGCATGATCGTGCGGCCGGCCGTCGACTTGCCGCAGCCGGACTCGCCGACCATGCCGAGCGTCTCGCCCTTGCGGATGGACAGGCTCAGGCCGTTGACCGCCTTGAGCGTCTTGCCCTTGCCGACTTCAAAAAACTTGCTGAGGTTGTCCACCTCGAGCATCGCGTTCGGTTGGCTTGCCATCGGTTCTCCTCCTTACTCCGGCTTGGCGTGGAGCCAGCACTTGGATTCGTGGGTGTCGCTGTGCGTAAACATATACGGATCCTGCTCGAGGCAGACCTCCATCGCGTACGGACAGCGGGCGGCGAACGCGCAGCCTTGCGGAGGATTCGCCATGTCGGGAGGCGTTCCATCGATCGGGATGAGCGGCTCGTCCTTGCGCTGGTCCAGACGCGGCAGCGACTTGAGCAAGCCTTGGGTGTACGGATGCTGCGGCGACTTGAAGATCTCGAACTTGTTGCCGCGCTCCACGACTTGGCCCGCATACATTACGATCACTTTATCACACATGTCGGCGACGATGCCAAGGTCATGCGTGATAAGGATGATCGACGTGCCGAGCTTCTCCTGCATGTCCTTCATGACCTGCAGGATCTGCGCCTGGATCGTCACGTCGAGCGCGGTCGTCGGCTCGTCGGCGATCAGCAGCGTCGGGTCGCAGCTGAGCGCGATCGCGATCATCGCGCGCTGGCGCATGCCGCCCGAAAACTCGAACGGGTACTGCTTCACGCGGGCTTCCGGGTTCGGAATGCCGACGAGGCGGAGCATGTCGACCGCCTTTTTGGAGGCGGCGTCCTTGCTCATGTTCTGGTGGCGCGTCAGCACCTCGACGATCTGGGAGCCGATCGTCATCGTCGGATTGAGCGACGTCATCGGGTCCTGGAAGATCATTCCGATATCGCGTCCACGCACGGATTCCATCTGCTTCTCCGTCTTCTTGAGCAGGTCGCTCCCCTCAAAGACGATCTGTCCGCCCTTGTACGTGCCGGGCGGCGTCGGAATGAGGCGCATCATCGACTGGGCCGTGACGCTCTTGCCCGAGCCGGATTCGCCGACGATCGCAAGCGCCTCGCCCTTGGCCATCTCGAAGGATACGCCGCGCACGGCTTGGACTTCGCCGCCGCGCACGCGGAACGAGACGCGCAGATCATCGACTTTAAGAATCGGTTCCATGGTGCTTCACCTTCCTCATCTATCGGTTGCTTAGCGCAGGGGCCGCGCTAGGCCCGCTGCGAGAAGTCATATGAAATGCTGCCGCCCTGCCTTCACCGGCAGCCGGCGGCGGCAGAACGTTCATGGTCGGATCGGACGTTTTATTCCACCCGGGTCTTCGGATCGAACGCATCCCGAAGTCCATCGCCGAAAATATTGAACGCGAGCATGGCGAGGCAGAGCATGCCTGCCGGGAAGAGCAGCGTCCACGGGTAGATCGTCCAGCTCGTAAGCGAGTCGTTGATCATGACGCCCCATGATGCGGCCGGGGATTGCACGCCGAGGCCGAGGAAGCTGAGGAACGCCTCCGCGAAGATGGCGCTCGGTACGGTCAGCGTCATCGTGACGATGATCGGGCCCATCGTGTTCGGGATGAGATGCTTGAACAGAATGCGGAAGCCGCCGGAGCCCATGGCTCTGGCTGCCAGGACATACTCCTGGTTTTTGAGCTGCATGATCTGGCCGCGCACGATCCAGGCCATGTTGATCCAGCCCGTCGCGGTGAGCGCGATGATGAGCGTCCACATGCCTTGGCCGAGCACGACGCCGAGCAGGATGACGACGAGCAGGTAAGGAATGGAGTAGAGAATTTCGCTGATCTTGTTGAGCACCTCGTCGACCTTGCCGCCGAAGTAGCCCATGATGCCGCCGATGATGATGCCGAGGATGACGTCGGCGATGGCGGCGACGATGCCGACCGTCAGCGAGATCTGAGCGCCTTTCCAAGCGCGGGCGAACAGGTCGCGGCCGAGCTCGTCCGTACCGAAGTAATGCGTGCCGCCTGGCGCGAGGAACGTGTCCAGCAGCTGCTGCGAGCGGAAGTCATGCGGCGTGAACAGCGGGTAGATGACCGCCATGATGATCATCAGCAGCAGCACGACACCCGAAGCCATGGCGAACTTGTTGGCCGTCAGCTTCATCATGGCCAGCTTCCAGGTCGTGTAGCTCGGCGCCATTTGCTGCTGCGCGAAATCGCGCTTTTTCAGCGGCACGAACTTCTTCGGATCGGGAAGAGGCCGTTTCGTTTCTTTGATCTGGTCCATTGTTGATCAGCCTCCCTTGCTGCTCTTCTTCATCCGCGGATCCACCATCGCGTAGCCGATGTCGGCGAGGAAGCGGGCGAACATCAGGATGACCGCATAGAACAGGGTAATGCCCATGATGAGCGGATAGTCGCGGTTCGTGACGCTGTTCGTGAAGAACTGGCCGAGTCCCGGCACGTTGTAGATCTTCTCGACGACGACGCCGCCGGTGATGATGTTGGCGCTCATCGGCCCGAGATAGGTGACGACAGGCAGGATCGCGTTGCGCAGGCCATGGCGGAGCGTGATGCGCAGCGGCGACATGCCTTTGGCCTTGGCGGTGCGGATGTAGTCGGCCGTCAGCACCTCCAGCATGGAGGAGCGGGTCAGCCGCGCGATGAACGCGATCGGCAGCGCCGACAGCGCGAACGTCGGCAGCACGTAGCCGAGCGGCGAGTTGAGGCCGGACACCGGCAGCCATCTCCACTCTGCGCCGATATAGTACTGCGTGACGGAAGCGACGACGAAGTTCGGGATCGAGATGCCCAGGATGGAGATTACGACGGCGAACTTGTCGATGAGCTTGCGGTTGTACATCGCGGAGATCATGCCGAGCGCGACGCCGACGATGACCGAGACGATGATCGCGAAGATGCCCAGCTTGGCCGAGTAGAGGAACGACTGGGAGATGATCTGCGTGACGGTTTGGCCCGGCGTTTTATAGGAAATGCCGAGATCGCCCTGCACGATGTTGCCCAGGTAGACGAGATATTGCTGCCAGAGCGGCTTGTCGAGGCCGTAAAAGGCTTTGAGAGCTTCTTGCGCAGCCTTCGGAGTCTTTTCATCCAGGAAAGGGTTGCCCGGCACCGCCTGCATGAGGAAGAAGGTCAGGGTTGCAAGGACAAACAGAGACAGGAGAATGTTCAGAAATCTCCGGCCGATGAAACGAATCATTCCAGCACCTCTTTTCATTACCTTGCCCAACCGCAAAGAAAGAAGGGACGTCCGGAGACGGTCCGGCGCCGGAAAGCGCCGGACGACGGCTCCTGCCGCGGTCCCTTCTTCTCTCTGTCAGTTGCTCAGGCGGTATGCTTATTTGGAGATGTAAGCGTAGTTGTAGTTGATGTTGCCGTTGTACGTCATGAAGGCATCCTTCACATAAGCCTTGACGAGGGAAGAGCTGGTGTCATAGTAAACCGGCATGACAGCCATGTCGTCGATCAGGATTTTTTCCGCTTGAGCGAGCAGCTTCACGCGCTCAGCCTTGTCGGCGGAAGCGTAAGCGTCCTTGATCAGCTTGTCGTAATCGGCGTTTTTGTAGCCGATGTCGTTGTTGCCGCTGCCCGTGATGTAGAGGTCGAGGAACGTCATCGGATCGTTGTAGTCCGCGCCCCAGCCTGCACGAGCGATGTCGTACTTCAGGTTGGTGCGGTTGTCGAGGAAGACTTTCCATTCCTGGACTTCGGTCTTCACTTCGATGCCGAGGTTCTGCTTCCACATTTCCGTGATTGCGGTCGCGATCTTGGCGTGCTTGTCCGACGTGTTGTAGATGAGCGTCGTCGCCGGGAAGGAGTCCATGCCCTCTTCCTTGAGGCCTTCGGCCAGCAGCGTCTTGGCTTCATCGACGTTTTCGGAGAAGTACGTCTCTTGCGTCTCTTCGCGGAAGCTCTTCTCGGCGCCGGTGATGCTAGGCGGCACGAATCCGAATGCCGGCTTCTGGCCTTCGAGCACGACGCGGTCGATCAGCAGCTGGCGGTCGATGGACATCGACAGAGCCTTGCGGACCTTGGCGTTGTTGAACGGCTTTTTGCTTTGGTTGAAGATGTAGTAGTACGAGCTCGCGGCGTCGGTGATCTTCAGCTGCGGATCGTTCTCCTTGCGAAGCTTGTCGATCTGCGGGCCCGGAATCGTGCCCGTCGGCTTGCCGGCCCAGTCGAGCTGGTCCGTGTTGAAGTTGTTCAGCTCGGTGTTGGAGTCCGCCATCATGGCGAAGTCGACCTTGTCGAGCTTCACGTCGGCTTGGCCGTAGTAGTTCTCGTTGCGCTCGATCACGACTTTGGCGTTGTGCTCCCATTGGGTCAGCTTGAACGGACCGTTGCTGGAGAAGGTAGCGGCTTCGTTCGCCCAGTTGGGATCTTTTTCGACGGTGACTTTGTCGACCGGGTAGTACGTGTAGAAGTTGACGAGGCTGAGGAAGTACGTCGTCGGGTTGACGAGCTTCACTTCGAGCGTCGTGTCGTCGAGAGCCTTGACGCCTACGCCGGCTGCATCGCCCTTGCCGGTGTTGTAGGCTTCAGCGCCTTCGATGTAGTACAGCTGGTAAGCGTAAGGAGCCGGCTTGGCCGCGTTCGGGTCGAGCGTGCGCTTCCAGGAGAATTCGAAGTCATGCGCGGTGACCGGGTTGCCGGAAGACCATTTGGAGTCCGAGCGGATCTTGAACGTGTACGTCTTGCCGTCCTCGGATACTTCCCAGCTCTCGGCCATGCCTGGAACGGTCTCGCCGTTCTTGTCGTTCTTGGTCAGGCCTTCGAAGATGCCGTCGGCTACCGTGCCGGACACGTTGTCCTGCATCAGGGCCGGGTCGAGCGTCGGAGGCTCGGACGTGAGGTTCATGCGGAACACTTGGTCGCCGGAAGGAGCTGCCGCTTCTCCGCCTGCATTGTTCGCAGCCGCATTCTCGTTGCCCGTATTGGCTGCGCCGGTGTTGCCTGCATTGCCATTATTGCTGTCGCCGCATGCAGCAAGTACGCCGCCCGCGATCATAAGTGCCGCCAGTGTCAATCCTGTCTTTTTGTACACTAACCTTACACGCCCCTCACATTAATGGTTGAATAGCATATATTGAATTATACTATTCTACTTGATGAAGCACAACTTGCATTATTTTCTTTTGCCAAATAAATTTATCACTATGCACTCATCGTGTAAATCATTTAAATTTACTGATAATTATGCAGTTTTATTGACTAATACGTTGTCGCTTTATTCAATTAACGCAAATGTTTGATAAAGTAAAACATCTGCATAATATAAGCTTTTTTTGCTTCCATTCCCTTCCTTGTCCGCTTGCGGCCTCTTGGAAGCCAGAAACCGAAATAAATATCCATTCATCTTTATTCATAATATTTCACGCCACTCCCGGCTCCGCAACGGCCGGGGCATCCGCATCCGCTCGGCTCCGGATTCGCTTCTCCGTTTCCGAGGCTCCTTGACGGGATCGTCCGCCTGTGTATTTTTACCTGCTCTCCTTGGTTTTATGTATCTGTCCCAAGGCCCTCCCCGACGCCGCATCCGCCCTACGCCAAAATCGTTTTCTGCGAGAACGGACCTAAGCCTCCTGTCCTGTCGAGACGGGAGGCCGGCCATAGATTCCATTCTGATGTCAGGTATTCGAAATGCCTGGAGCCGTGTTCTTCTTCTCTTGCCGATATTCTGTCGGCGTCATCTGGAATCGCTTGCGGAACACCTGCGTGAAATGCCGCATGTCCTGATAGCCGATCCGCTCCGCGATCTCTCCGAGCTTCAGATCGGACTCCCGCAGCAGCTGGCGCGCTTCCTCCAGGCGCAAGCCGATCAGGTAGTCCTTGAAGCCCTGGCCCGTCTTCTGCTTGAACAGCTGGCTGAAATAGACCGGATTGAGATAAACGACGGCCGCGATCCGCTCCAGCGACAGCGACTCCTCCCGATAGTGGGCGGCGATATATTGAAGGGCGACCTCGATCGCCTTGTTGTCGCTGCCGCCCTTGATGCGCAGCGGCGCCTGGCCCGGCTCGTCCGCGGCCGTCATCGTCCGGTACAGCTTCCGCACGGCGTCCGGAACTTCCCCGATCTCGCCGATCCGGCCGCTGGAGGCGATCTGGAACGGAATCCGCAGGTAGCGGCCGAGGTAGCCGCGCAGGCTGGCCAGCAGGCCGGACAGCGCCTCCTCCGCTTCCACGGCGGCGACGCCGATGAGCGTATGCCGGTCATAGCTGACGACGAATCCGTCGCCGCTGCGCTCCAGCAGCTCGCTGAACACGTTGTCCACGACAAAATGCTCCAGCCCCGCGTCGCGCAGTCCCGGCTCGAGGCGCACCATGACGAGATGGAACGAAGGATAGCGGTCCATCAGGGAAGGCACGTCCAGCTGCCCGACATCCTGGCCCGAGGCGAGCCGCTGGAACATCGCCTCGCGCAAGTATTTGCGGCTGCTGCGCAGCAGCTCTCCCTCCTTGAGGGCGCTGCTCTCCGCCGCGAGCTCGGCCGCCAGCTCCCCGACGAGCTCCAGCAGCCGCTTCTTGCCGATCGGCTTCAGCAGATAGTCCTTCGCGCCGAGCTGCACCGCTTTTTGCGCGTAGGCGAATTCCGAATGAGCCGAGATGACGACCCATTTGATGGCGGGATAACTGCGCCGCGACAGGCGCATGAACTCCAAGCCGTCCATGCCGGGCATGAGGATGTCGGTCAGCACGATGTCGATGGGATGCTCCGACAGCACGCGCGCCGCCTCGTCGGCCGAGGCGGCCAGATGGATGCCGCAGTCCGGCATGGACTGCTCCAGCGTCCGGCGGATGCCGGTGCGGATGATGCTTTCGTCGTCTGCGATCAGGATGTTCATGACTGCTGCGTCTCCTCTCCCTTTTGCGAGTCGGCTGCCGGCGCAGGCTCCGCCTGCGCTTGCGTCCGTCCGGCCAGCGGCGGAATCGGCAGCGTCAGCCGGATGACGGTGCCGCCGTCCGGCTCGCGGTCCGCCTGCAGGCCGTAGCCGGCGCCGAACGTGTGGCGCAGCCGGCGATGCACGTTGGCGAGCCCGATCCCGCCCTGCCTGCGCTCGGCTCCCGGCTGGATCTTGACCTGCGGCGCAGCCTCGAACGAGGCGCGCAGCCGCGCGAGCGTCTCCTCCGGCATGCCGACGCCGTTGTCGCGCACCGTCAGCAGCAGCCGACCTTCCCGCGCCTCGGCCGTCAGCTCCAGCCGGCCGTCGCCGGACAACGGCTCGAGGCCGTGCTTGACGGCGTTCTCGATGACCGGCTGCAGGATCATTTTAGGCATCGGCACGTCCAGCCATTCCTCCGGAATGTCGATGCCGACCGACACCCGGCCCTCCAGCCGGATCGTGATGATCGTCAAATAGTCGCGGATCTGCTCCAGCTCCTCCCTCAGCGTCACCGGCGCGCCCTGCTCCCAGTGGCTGCTGTAGCGGAACATCCGCGAGAGCGCGAGCACGACCTCTCCGAGATCGTCCTCCTCCCGCTCGTCCAGCATCCAATAGATCATGTCGAGCGTGTTGTACAGGAAATGCGGATTGACCTGGGACTGCAGCGCGAGCAGCTCGGCGTTCTTCTCGCCGGCCGCGCTCTGGCGCACCCGGTCGACGAGCCGTCCGATCTGCCGCACCATGCGGTTGAACGAGGACGCCATCGCGTCCATCTCGCGGTAGCTGCCCGATTCGATGACGCCCTGGAAGTTGCCGAGCTCGACGCGCTTCATCTCGCGGATGAGGCGGCGCATCGGCGAGGAGATCATGTTGGACAGCACCGAGGCGGCGACGATTGACAGCAGCACGAGCACGACGCCGACGATGATGAGGTAGCGCTGCATCTCGACGAGCTCCACCTTGAGGTCGCGCGCCGGCGTCACCGTGATCGCCGTCCACTCCGCGAACGGCAGGCGCGAGGAGACGACGAGCTTGCCGTCCTTCTCCGTGACGAGCGATTCCCCGGCCGTCTCCGGACGCGGCCCCTCGGCGATCGCCGGCAGCTGCCGCGCTCCGCCGGTCGAGCTCACGAGCCGGCCGCCCTCGTCGATCAGATACACCTCGCTGCTCGGACTCAGCTTGAGGTTGGCGAGCGCCGCGACGATGGGGGCTGGACTCGACTCGTACAGCACGACGCCGATCGGGCGATGCTCGTCGAGGTCGAACAGCTGCCGTCCGAAGGCAAGCACCGGACGATGCTCGTTCTGGTCCACGATCGACGACGGATAGATGCCGAGCCAGACGATCTTGCCGCCTTCCTCGACGATCGAGCGGTACCAGTCCGCCGAGCGGTAGCCGGGCACCATCTCATTGATGTAATTGCCGTAATTGTACACCGGCCCGCGGTCGGTGATGATATGGATGCCGATCATATCGTCGCGGGAGAAGTAGTTGGTGCCGATGATGTTCGTGATCGCCCGCTCGTTCGCGAACCGCTCGCGCGGCTCGGTCGGGCTCGCCTGCAGCAGCCGCACGAGGTCGAAGTTGTTGGAGATCGACTTGGACAGGCTGTCGAAGCCTTTGTCCAGCAGGTCGAACAGGCCGATCGTCTGCGACACGTTGCGCTGGGACAGGTCGGTGATCTTGCGCTGCAGCTGCTCGGTCGTGCGGTTGTAGAACAGCAGGCTGACGACGATGACGATCCCGGTCATGCAGCAGAGCAGCACGAGAAAGAGCCGTTGCTGGAGCGTCTGGCTGCGCGGCCACATGAGCGTCCCCCCTTTGGACGGCAGAATGACGGCAAAGCCCCGCGCTCCCGCGCGAAAAAAATTCGCGCGGGAGGCGGGGTTCGCTTTTGAAGCGGATGAACCGAATGAAGCGGTTGACGATGAAGGCTCCGGACCGCTCCGGCAGAACCGGCCCTGCCCGGCTCTGCCGAGAGCGTCAGCCCTTGACGGCGCCGGCCACCATGCCCTTGGTGATGCGCTCGGACAGGATGAAGTAGATCAGGATGACCGGAATCGCGCCCATCACGAGGAACGCGCCGATGTTGCCGTAATTGGTCGTGTACTGGCTGACGAAGCTGTTGACGCCGAACGGCAGCGTCTTGAGCCGCTCCGAGGAGATGAACGTCGCCGCCAGGATGTACTCGTTCCAGATGTTGATGAACGTCAGGATGCAGACGGTCATGATCGGCGGCACCGAGATCGGCAGGATGATGCTGCGGAAGATCCGGTACACGCTCGCGCCGTCCATGAACGCCGACTCCTCGATCTCATGCGGGATGCCTTTCATGAAGCCGCTCAGGATGAACACCGCGACCGGCGTCTGGAACGCGATGTACGGCAGGATGAGCGACCAATGCGTGTTGAGGATGCCGATGTTCTTGAACATGACCATCAGCGGCAGCAGCGTCGCCTGCATCGGGATCATGAGGCCGAGCATGAAGACGAGCAGCGCGGCCGGCGCCAGCTTCCAGCGGAAGCGGGAGATCGCATAGGCGACCATCGACGCCAGCACGATGACGACGACCATCGTGATGACGGTGACGAAGATGCTGTTGAACAGATAGCGCAGATAGTTGCCCTGCTCGTACGCCTCCGTATAGTTCGCGAAGCGCGGAGACGCCGGGAGCGCGAAGAAGCTCCCGCCTAGGATTTCCTCATTGGTCTTGAAGGAATACAGGATGAGCCAGAGCAGCGGGTACACCTGCGTGACGACAAGGATGCCGAGGAGAAGATACACGACTCCTTTTTTGATGGATGCCATAGACCGTATCTCCCCCTTAGCCGACCTTTTTCTCGATGCGGTTGAAAACGCCGTTGATGACGAAGGTGAACGCCAGGCAGATGAACACCAGCGTCATGGCCAAGGCGCTGCCGTACCCGTACTTGAAGGTCAGGAACGTGTTGTTGTACATGAGCGTCGAGATGACGTCCGTCGCGTGGGCCGGTCCGCCGCCGGTCATGACCATGATGAGGTCGAACGCCTGCAGGGAGCCGATGAACGCCAGCACGATGGAAATCTTGAACACCGGCACGATGAGCGGCAGCGTGATGTAGCGGTCCGCCTTGAAGCCGTCCGCGCCGTCGATCTTGGCCGCCTCGTAGATGTCGGACGGGATGTTCTGGACGCCGGTGAACTGGATGATGAGGTGATAGCCGAAATACTGCCAGAGCGAGACGAAGTACAGGCAGTACATCGCGAACTGCGGCGAGCTCAGCCAGGCGCGCATATGCCCCTGCATGCCGAGCGCGTTCAGGATGCCGTTGATCATGCCGCCCATGTCGAGCGGGTTGTAGATCGTCTTCCACAGCTGGCCGATGATGACGACCGACAGGATGACCGGCATGAAGTAGATCGACACGAGCCGGTTGCCGCGCTTGACGTAGCGGTTGATCAGGATCGCGAACAGCAGGCAGATCGGAATTTCCGCCATGGAGAACACCGCGTACATCAGCGTGCGGCGCACCGCCGGCCAGAAATGAGGGTCATGGAACAGGATGTCGACGTAGTTGTCGAGGCCGACGAACGTCTTGTTGACGCCGATGCCGTCCCACTCGACCAGGCTCGTATAGCCCGAGATGACGATCGGGACGAATACCATCATCATATACAGCAGCAGACAAGGAAGCACGAAGATTCCGATCGTCCACCAACGCACTTTGAGTACATTCATGGTTTTATCTCTACTCCTCTCCCGCAGCGGACGAGAGCCGTCCGCTGTGCCGAAAAGGCAAGGACAGCCCCCTTTCGGGGAAACCGTCCTTGCCGCCCGGCCTTTCTTCCGGCCAGGGGGCCGGCTAGCTGCCTATCGCAGGCTTACTTGTTGGCCGCGAACGCGTCTTGATGCTCTTTCGCCACTTGCTTGGAATCGACCTTCTGCACGAACAGGTTCTGGATGCTGCTCAGATGAGCCTGGGCTACGGCCGGGTTCATCGTGTTGTCGAAGGCGAGGTCGCCGCCGCTGACGCTCTTGAACAGATCGAGGATGCCGACCGCCAGATCGGAGTAGCCCGCTGCCGCGAAGTCGCCTTCGACGACTTGGCCGAGGCCGACTGCGTCCTTCAGCTCGAATTTCTTTTTCGGGAAGTTCGTCATGAAGTAGTTCAGGAAGTCCTTCGTTTCTTGCGGATGCTTGCTGTTCGCGCTGATCGCGAAGCCGGAGCCCGGCGCCAGCATGAACTGGTTGACGTCGCCCTTGCCGTTCACCGTCGGGAAGGAGAACGCGCCGACCTTGCCCGCTACGCTGGAAGCGTCGATGTTGCCCGTTTCCCACGAGCCGATGATGAACATGGCCGCTTTGCCCGTCTTGAAAATGTTGCCGCCTGCGTTGGCGTCGATGCTCGTCGCGCCCTCTGGGAACGCGCCGGCCTGCACCAGCTCCTGGAACGCGTCGACCGCTTCCGTGAACGCCGGATCGTTGAAGTCCTTCTTGCCGTCCATGACGTCCTGCAGGAAGCCCGGGCCGCCGTTCGTGCGGAGCAGGATGTTCATGAACAGGAACGAGCCGGTCCATGTATCCTTCTCGCCGATCGCGATCGGCGTGATGCCTTTCGCCTTAAGCGCCTTGACGTCCTCGAGCATCTCGTCGAACGTCTTCGGCACGTCGGTGATGCCCGCTTGGGCGAACAGGTCCTTGTTATAGTAGACGACCTCGATGTTGTTGCCGTCCGGCAGGGCGTATACGTTGCCGTCGAAGCTGTAGTAGTCGAGCAGCCCTTTTTGGAACGTATCCTTCAGGCCGTTCTGGTCGAGCATGTCGTTGAGCGGCGCAAGCACGCCCGCGTCGACGAACGGCTTCATCTGGGCGGCCGGATTCACGATCGTGATGTCCGGCACTTCCTTGGAGGCCGCTTGCGTCTTCAGCTTCAGCTTCTGCTGGTCGGTATTGAGCGAGTCGAGCTCGATCTTGATGTTCGGGTTGGCCGCCTCGTAGTCGGCGACGAGCTCCTTCATGATCTTGTTCGTCACGGAGGTTTCGTCCGGGTAGATGTTCTGGAACGTGATCGTCACTTTTTTGCCGCTGTCGCCGCCGGAGGCTCCCGTATTGGCTGCCGCCTCGTTGGACGCGCCGCCCGTATTGGCCGCCGGCTCGTTGCCGCTGCCGCATGCCGCGAGGCCGACCGCCAGCGCGCCTGCCGTCAGCAGCAGCGCGGATTTCTTCAGAGCTTTCTTTTCGGACCTTCTCATCTGTTTTTCCACCTTTCAAGTCCCCCTTGGCAAGTTATATCTGGATTATGCGCTCGTGAAGCGGTTGCAACAAGGCAGGAACTTCAGGGGTGAGGTTTGATTTTTTCAGGTGTTGGTTCGGCAGCCCTCCGTCTCGAGACGGAGGGGCCGCCGGGCTTTCGTCCGATTTTCGCGCCGCTATCTTGCCATGATGAATAGCGCATGGTATGTTGGTTCCAGCGAACGGTATTCCTCATCGACAGCTATTACACATTAATTAATACCGTGCATAAGATAGGAGCCATGCGGATGAACGTGCAATTCAAAAAAGGCGTGCTCGACCTGTGCGTCCTCTCCCTGACCGCTTGGGAGGACCGCTACGGCTACGAGCTGGCGGTGGCCATGTCGTCCAAGTTCGAGGTCGCGGTCGGCAGCGTCTATCCGCTGCTCAACCGGCTGACGCAGGAAGGGTACTTCACGACCTACCTGCGCGAATCGCCGGAAGGACCTCCCCGCAAGTACTACAAGCTGACGCCGCTCGGGCATCAGCATCTGATGGAGCTCTTGCGCGAGTGGCGGACCTTCTCGCATGCCGTCGACGAATTGATCAAGGAAGGTGTGGAACGATGACGAGGGAGCATTACTTGAACGAGCTGTGGCAGCAGCTCGCCCCCGTTCCCGAGGCGAAGCGGCGGGAATGGATGTATGACTACGAGGAGCATTTTCGGATCGCGGCGGAGCAGGGGCAGCCGGAGGAGCAGACAGCGGCGGAGCTCGGCGATCCGCGGGCGGTCGCGCGCGAGCTGCTGCTCGGCTACCGCGTCGAGGCAGCCAGCCAAGGAGGCGGAGGCGTGCGGCTCGTCTCGAGGGCGGTGTTCGCCGCGGTCGGGCTCGGCTTTTTCAATCTCGTGTTCGTGCTCGGCCCGTACCTCGCCCTGCTCGGGCTGCTGCTCGCGCTGTGGGCGGTCGCCGGCTCGTTCGTCATCGCCGCCTTCGCGGTCCTGCTGGAAGGATGGACCGGCGACGCGATCGCGATGCCGCTCGCTGTCTTCGGCGCGATGATCGCCGGCGGACTCGGGCTGCTGCTCGGAGCCGCGGCCTATAAGCTGACCGGAGGCATCATGCGGCTGACGCTGAAGTATTTGCTGGCCAACACGAAGATGATGAAAAGGAGCGTGGCGAGATGAACCGCAGCATGAGGAATGTCGTCCTGCTCGGCCTGATCCTGCTGCTCGGCGGCTTGATCGGCGCCGGCGTGACGTTCGGCCAAGGCGACCGGGAGTCGCTCCTCCAGTTCGGCACGGAAGAAGTGAGGCTGAGCGAGGAGGTGCCGGCGGACGGCATCTCGCGCCTTCGGGCGGAGGCCGGCAGCATGGACATCGAGCTGGCGGCAGGCGCGAGCGACGACAAGATCGTCGCGACGATCACCGGCCGCGCGAGCAAGAAGTCGCTCGACAAGATCAAGCTGGAGCTTGATCCGCAAGGCGACGAGCTGACGGTCAAGGGCAAGGAAGGCGGCGTCTTCACGTTCGGCTTCAACATCGTGAACGTGACGATGCGCATCGAGGTCCCGGCGCGGAAGTTCGAAGCGCTGCAAGCGGAGCTCGGCAGCGGCGATATCGACGCCCAAGGAATCGAGGCCGGGGAGCTGACGTTCAAGACCGGCTCCGGCGACATCGAGCTGAGCGGCGTCAAAGGCGGCGTCATCAGCCTGCGGTCCGGCTCGGGCAGCATCGACGGCGAAGGCGTCGTCGCGGAGGAGCTGGCGGCCAAGGCGAGCAGCGGCAACATCTCGCTCGAAGACGTGCTGGCCGCCCTCCAGCTCGATGCGGGCAGCGGCAACATCCGGGCCGAGATGGACCGGCTGGAGCTGCCGGTCACCGCGAGCAGCGGCAGCGGCAACATTACGCTGGCGACGAGGATCGCCCCGGCCTCCGCGACGGTCCAGTACTCGGTCGGCTCCGGCCGCTTCCGCAGCGACTGGAACGAGGACGAGGACGGCGAGCGCAAATCGCGCGAGCTGGTCTTCGGCGACGGCCAGGTGCAGGTGAAGCTGAGCACCGGCTCGGGCAACATCTCGCTGCGGGAGGAATGACGCCTTCCGGCCGGCCGGCCGGAAGGGCTCCGGCGCGGAGCGGATTGAAGCGCATCGCGAAAAACGAGAAAAAACCGGCTCTTTCCGCCGGTTTTTTCTCGTTTTCACGCCGCTTCGCGCGCTCGGCTCCCGCCGCGCCCGCTCGGCTACTTCTTCTCGATGGCCGCCTGATAGATGTCGATGTACTGCTTCAGGTTCAGGCCGTCGAAGCCTTTGACATACGCGTCCCAATCCGTGTCCAGATCCTTGTTGCCGATGACGAACTGGGCGAGGTTGGTCATGACGTACTCCTTGATTCCCGTCGTCAGCTGGGCCGCCGTCTCCGTATCCTCCGGCCGCAGGTACGCGCCGGACGGATAGAATTCCGCGGGAGCGTACGGCTCGTACAGCTTGGTCGCTTGGGCGAGCCGCGTCTCGTAGCCCTTCGAGCTGAGCGGGTTCTGGCTGGAGGCGAACGCGTCGCGGAACTCCTTGGACATATCCTTCGGTCCGAGCAGCGACCAGCTGTCGTTGCGGATCTCGTTCTCGTCGGCGGGCGGCAGGTTGTCGAAGCTGTACTTGGCCGGCTTGCCCCAGATGTTGAGCTCGCCCTCCTTCGCCTTGTTCCAGCCGATGCCCTCCTGGACGCCGTATTCGCTCAGCAGCGCGCCTTCCTCGCTGAACGCGTAGTCCACGAGATGAATCGCCGCGATCTGCTGCCGCTCGGACGCCTTGTTCGTCAGCGCGAAGGCGAAGTCGGTGATGCCCTGCTGCACGCCGGTCAGCTGCACGCCTCCCGGTCCCTTGAGCGGCGGCACGGCGACCCAATGCTGATGGCGCGTGATGCCGTCGTCCCACACATTGACGAGATAGCTGAGCAGCGCCGTCGTCATCGAGCCGACGATCTCGTCTCCCTCGCGATTGCCGAGCTGGCTGATCGCCTGGTCGTTCTGCGTGAACGCGGCCGGATCGATGAGCCCTTCCTTGTACAGCTTGCGCATATAGGCGAGGCCCTCCCTCCACTCCGGCTTGTCGGCCGCGAAGCCGACCTGGCCGTCCTGAAGCGTCAGGTACTTGTCGTTGTCGTTATAGATGAAGGCATTCATCAAATAAGCGTCGAAATTGCCGTTCCAGACGTTTTTGTTCGGAGCCCCCGTAAGCGGGATCTCGTCGGCCTTGCCGTTGCCGTTCGGATCCTTCGTCTTGAAGGCCCGGAGCACCTCGTACAGCTCGTCGGTCGTCGTCGGCACCTGCAGCCCGAGCTTGTCGAGCCAGTCCTTGTTCATCCAGTACTTCTCGGAATAAGTGCAGTGGTAGCACTCGTTGAAGCGCGGGATGCCGTAAATGTTGCCGTCGGGAGCCGTCATCGACTCCTTCAAGTACGGCTTCTTCTCCATGAGCGCCTTCAGGTTGGGCGCGTACTGGTCGATCAAGCCGTTGAGCGGAATCAGCACCCCCTGCTTGCTGTACGTCAGCAGGTCGGTGTTGGAGAACTTGCCCTCGAGGAACACCTCCGGGTAGTCGCCGCTGGCCAGCAGCAGCTGCCGCCGGTCCTTGAGCGCGTCCTGCGGAGCGAGATCCCACTTGATCTTGACGCCGAACTTCTCCTCCACCCGCTTCGTATACTCGTTCTCTTCCAGCGGAGCCTTGCCCTGGACGGCAAAAAACGTCATCTCGACCGGCTTTCCGTCCTCCGCCGCTCCCGCTGCCTCGCCCCCGGCCGCTCCGTTCTCGCTGCCGCTCGAGCAAGCTCCCAGCAGCAGGCCCGTCGCCGCCAGCAGCACGGCCAGCCGCTTCCCCTCGCGCTTCCATCCCATACGCTCAGCCCCCTTCGATATGGTCCAATCCAATCATGCGCAGCCTTGCTCCGGCCCGTCCGGCTTTTCGCGGACGAGCCGGCCGTGCTGTCTCCCGCGCCTCCTCCCAGGGAAGAGGCGCGCAGACGGAAAGCCTCACCTCCTTGAAGCCGCGCGCCGGTCAACCCTTCAGCGAGCCGACCATGACGCCCTTGGCGAAATGCTTCTGCACGAACGGATACAGAACCAGCACCGGCACGCTGGCGACGACGATGAGCGCATACTTCAGCGCCTGCTCAAAGCCCTGGTCGCGCATCCCCTTGGTCGTATTGGCCAGCATTTCCGGATCCGACGCGTTCAGGATGAGCAGGTTGCGCAGCACGTACTGCAGCGGGAACAGATGCTCCGACCGCAGGTAGATGAGCGCGTCGAAATAGGCGTTCCAGTGGCCGACCGCATACATGAGCGTGAGCACGGCGAGGATCGGCTTGGACAGCGGCAGCACGACGCTCCACAGGTAGCGGATATCGCGGCAGCCGTCGATCTCGGCGGCTTCCTGCAGCTCGGCCGGAATCGACGTCTGGAAGAAGGTGCGGGCGACGATGACCTGGAATACCGAGAACACGCCCGGCAGCCACATCGCCCAGCGGGTATCGAGCAGATGCAGCTCCTTCACGAGCAGATAGGTGGGAATGAGGCCGCCGCTGAAAAACATCGTCGTCATCATCAGCACCATGAAGAAGCCTCTTCCGGCCAGGCGCCGCTGCGACAGCGGAAAGGCCATGAGCACCGTGAACGCCACGTTCAGGAACGTGCCGACGACGGTGTAGACGATGCTGTTCCAGTAGCCGAGCATGAGCTGCGAGCTCTGGAAGATCGAAGCATAGGCCCGCAGCGAAAAGTCGACCGGCAGCAGCCACACCTGTCCGGAGACGACCGCTCGCGGAGAGCTGAAGGACGAGCTTACGATGTAGAGCAGCGGATAGGCGACGGCGACGGCGACAAGAGCGAGCGCCGCGTAGATGGCGGCGACGAGCATGCGGTCGCCGATCGGCTCCTTGATGCGCCGGGAGCGGAGCATGGGCATCCTCCCTTCTTTTACCACAGGCTGTTCTGCGACACCCTGCGGGAGATCGTGTTGACCGCGACGAGCAGGATGAGGTTGATGACGGAATTGAACAGGCCGACGGCGGACGAGAAGCTGAAGTTCGCCCCGAGCAGGCCGACCTTGTACACATAGGTCGCGATGACTTCGGAGGTGGCGACGTTGAGCGGGTTCTGCATGAGGTAGATCTTCTCGAAGCCGACGCCCATGATGTTGCCGAGGCTCAGGATGAGCAGGATGACGGTGATCGGCACGAGCGCGGGCAGGTCGATGTGGAGCATCTTGCGCAGCCTCGACGCGCCGTCCATCCTCGCCGCCTCGTACAGCGACGGATCGACGCCGGCCAGCGCCGCCATATAGATGATCGAGGCGTAGCCCATCTCCTGCCAGACGCCGGACCAGACGTAGATGGACTTGAAGAAGCCCGGCTCGCCCATGAAGTTGGGCGCGGTCCAGCCGAACAGGCCGTACAGCCGGTCGGCGATGCCCACATGCGGCGAGAGCATCAGGATGAGGATCGAGACCATGACGACGGTGGAGATGAAATGCGGCGCGTAGGTGACGAGCTGCACCGATCGCTTGAACAGTCCGGTCCGCACCTCGTTCAGCGCCAGCGCCAGCAGGATCGGCACCGGGAAGCCCGCTGCGAGCGAGTACAGGCTGATGAGCAGCGTGTTCTGGATGAGGATCGGAAAGTTCGGCGAGCGGAACAGCGCCTCGAAATGCTTGAGGCCGACCCATGGGCTCCCGAGGATGCCCTGGACGATGTTGAAATCCTTGAAGGCGATCAGGACGCCGAACATCGGAACGTACTTGAAGACGATCAGATACAGGACAGGCAGCAGCAGCAGCACGTACAGCTCCCAGCTGCGCTTGACCCTTGTCCATGCATGAGCCATAGGCATCTCCTTTCGCAACCGCTTGGATGGGACCGGCTCGGCCCGGGCGGCCGGCGTCGCTGATTCGATGGTAGCCCGCCCGCCTCCGCAGCCGCAATGCGTAAGATTCGTTGACTTCACGATTTTCTCCGCGCCGTTTCGGGCCGAAACGGCCGCCATTCCGATCCGGTCGCAGCCGTCTCTGTGACGTCCGCGTCATATTATCTGACCCGATCGGCGAGCGGAATAGAAAAAAGCCTTGCCTGCGCCAAATGGCGTAGGCAAGGCCGGAAGGCCGGAAGGCTGCGGATCACCCGGCGCTCGGTCGCGGCGCCCGCTTGCGGAAATCGCTCGGCGACATGCCGGTATGGTTCTTGAACGCGCGGTTGAAGGAATTGTAGTTGTAATACCCGATGTGCCGGCTGATCTCCTGCAGCGACAGCGACGGTTCGCCGAGCATGCGCTTCGCCTGCTCCATCCGAAGCCCCATCAGGAAGTCGATGAAGTTTTCGCCGAACTGCTCCTTGAACAGCTTGCTGATCGTCTTGGGATGGATGGAGAAGCGATCGCCGAAATAGTCCAGCGACAGCTCCGGGCTGCCGAAGTTCTCCTCCATGTAAGCCCGGATCTGAGCGATCTCGCTGCGGGCCGACTGCGAGTCGCGCAGCTCGCTCATCCGCGCGTCCATCCGCTCCAGCGCGCCGAGGCAGCCTGCCTCCAGCTCGTCCAGCGCCTCCCACTCCCGGTCGAGGGCGAGCAGCTCCGCCTCCGCCTCCTTCCACGCCGTCCAGTACTCCTTGGCCAGCTCCAGGAACATCCGATCCATCTGCTGGTACAGCACCTGCTGCAGGCTCTCGATCTCCTGACGCGAGAAGCAGGACTGGCGGATCTGCGCGTACAGGCTGCGCAGCCGCTCCCTCCAGCCGGGGTCGCCCGTGCGGAACGCCTGGGCGAGCTGCTGGATCGTGCCGAAATGGTCATGCAGCGGACTGCCGCCGCTGCCGAGACGATCCGGCGTGATGACCTTGCCCGTGCCGAGCGCGGCCTTGTAGGCCAGCAGGCTGGCGGCGATGTCCGCCGAGCGGCGGATCTCCTCGAGCGGTCCGGCCGGACCGTGCAGCGCCATCGTGGCGCCGAACGCCAGATTGTCGCGGATCCAGTCCGACGCCTCGGCGGCCAGCCGCCTCGCCTCGTCCAGCCCCGCTTCCGGCGGCAGCCAGACGATCGCGCTCATGCGCCGGTCTCCCGTCCATTCCGCCCAAGCCGCTCCGCCGCCGCCCTGCACTGTCTCCGTCACGACGCTTGCGAGCACGAACTTGAGCATCGCCTGGTCGTGGGCGCTGTAGGCTCGGCAAAAAGCGGCATGGCGGTCGATCTCCAGCGTCCACGCAAACGCCGTCCGCCCGCGGGGCTCGAAGCCAAGACGCTCCAGATCGGACTCCCACTCGGCCTGGGAGATCGGAGCGCCGCCCGCCAGCGCCTCCAGAAAGCGATGCCGCTTGCGCAGCAGCCGGTTCTCCGTATCCTGCTGCTTGGAGCGCTTCATCTCCTCCATCAGCTGCTCCAGCGACAGGCGGATGAAGCCGAGCTCGTTGCGGTCGGCTCCCGGGCCGTCCTGCGGCACGAGCGAGCTGGAGCGAATCAGCGAGACGAGTTGGCTGATCGGCCGGTAATTGCGGCGGGTGACATGCACGACCCAGGCGATGCCGAGCAGGACGGCGCCCAGCGCCAGCACGAGCCAGACGCTGTACAGGTCGAGCGTCAGCTTCAGCCCTTTGCCCGTCGGGCCGCTGGAAACCGTCCAGCCTGTGTACGGCGAGACATACTGGGCCAGAACGAGCTCGCCGCCGTCCAGCCTCGGCCCGATCGCAGGCTGGCCGCTGCGGTCGGACATGGCGATGAACGTCTGGCCGGGGTCGTACATGGAAGCCAGCTCCTGCCCCAGCTTGGACAGGCTGACGTTTACGACGACGTAGCCCGTCTTGACGCTGGAAAAGCCCGGGTAAGCCCGCACGATCGTCATCACCTCCGCCGGCTTGGACATGGCATACGGCTGGAACGAGCGCTTGTCGCTCCATTGGCCGATCGGCCGCTCCCCGTCGAGATAGGATCGGAGGAAGGCGGCGTCGCGGAACGGCTCGGTCTTGAGCGAGCCGTCGCCGAAGACAAAGCCGTCGCGGGGGCGGTACAAATAAATGGAGTCGATGGCGGGATTGCCGAACGCCCATGAGTCCATCAGCCGGTCCGCCTGCAGGTTGACGAAGACGTCCTCCGCCTCCGCCCGGTAGAAATCCTTGAGCACGGCGGAGCCGAGGATGTCCTGCAGGATGCGGTAGTCGATGGCGCGCAACGAGTTGTCGGCATGGCGGATCGCCTGCTGCACGAGGAAGTCGTTCGCCTTGGCCGCTTCCTTGCGGCTCTGCTCGTTCAGAGCTTGGAAAAAGACGACGAACAGGATCGACACGACGATGAAAAAAGCGGGAAGGTACGAGAGCAGAAGCTTGCGGAACCAGCTGCTTTTCATGAAGATCCTCCCTTCAGCCATGGTAGACGAAGCCCGAAGCGGCCCTACGGCGCGGCGCTTGCGCGATTGGCGGCCGTTATTCAGACGCGAAGGCGCAGCATAGGCGCGATCGGAGCGGGACGGTCCGCGGCGGCTGCGGTTGCGGGGGGCGCGGATGCGGCGGCGGACTCGGGTGCGACGGATTCGGTTGCGGGGGGCGCCGAGACGGCGGTGGCTTCGGCTGCGGCCGCTCCGGTTGCGGGGGTCGCCGAGGCGGCGGCGGACTCAAGTGCGGCGGATTCGGTTGCGGAGGGCGCCGATGCGGCAATGACTTCGGCTGCGGCCGCTCCGGTTGCGGGGGTCGCCGAGGCGGCGGCGGACTCGGCTGCGACGGCTTCGGTTTTGGGGGGGCGCCAATGCGACGTCGGCTTTGGTTGCGTCGGCTTCGGTTGCGGCAGAACGAGGCCGGCCGGGGCTCTCTAGGCTCCGCTTTGCTTTTTTCTCCATGCTAACCTATCCTCCTCTCTCAGGCTACCATACGCAGGAAGACGAGCTTTGCCAATTCTCAACATTCGCCGACTTCACGATTTTCCCCGCCGCTGATCCGGCCTCCGCCGCAGCCCTCTTTTTCGCCGGTGATGCGGCATGCTCCCCCGCTTCGCCCCCTCTCCCTTGCGCCGCGCCGCCTCCCACGCGCTCACGCCGTTTTCCGTCCTGACGCGCGGCTTCCTTGAATCCGGCAGCCCGCAGGAGTATCGTTAGAGGAAGCAGCCGAACCTGCCCCGGCCTCGCCGCGCCTATGCGGCCCGAGGACCGGCAGGCGGCACATCCGAGGAAAGAGGTCCATTCCGAATGAAAAAACGTATCCTGCCCGACCCGCCCGCCTATGTCCTGATCGTCGCCGCCGTCGAAGCGGAGCGGGATGCCGTCGTGCGGGGCCTGATGAAGGCTTGCCCCGAAGAAAGCTGCGGCGAGGCGGAGGGCCCCCTGCGCCGGGTCGGGCGCTACATCGTCGTCGCCGGCGGCGTCGGCCCGGCCGCTGCGGCAGCCAGCACGGCGCTGGCGATCGCCGGCGGGCCGCCGCTGCGCTATGTCGTCAGCGCCGGCATCGGCGGCGGCTTCCCCGGAGCCGCGCCGATCGGCTCCGTCGTCGTCGCGACCGAGATCGTATGCGCCGATCTCGGAGCGGAGACCGCGCAGGGCTTCGCCAGCGTGGACGAGCTCGGCTTCGGCTCGTGGCGCGTGAAGACGGACCGCGAAGTCGCCGAGGCGCTGGCCGAGGCGCTGCGGCAGGCCGGCATGGCCGCGACAGCGGCGCCGGTGCTGACGCTGTCCACGGTGACGGGCAGCGGAGAGACGGCCGCCGAGCTGCTGCGCCGGGTGCCCGGCGCGGCGGCGGAGGCGATGGAAGGCTACGGCGCGGCGCTCGCCGCCTCGATGCACGGCATCGAGGCGATGGAGGTCCGCGCCCTCTCGAACGCGGTCGGTCCGCGCGACCGCGACGCCTGGCGCATCGGCGACGCGCTGGCGGCGCTGGAGCGGACGGCCGCGATTTTGCCGGAGGTGCTGAACATCCGATGAAGATGAAAATCGCTTATTCTCCATGTCCCAACGATACCTTCGTGTTCCACGCCTGGGCGCACGGCCTGATCGCGGGCGCGCCCGAGCTCGACGTGACGTACGCCGACATCGACGTCACCAACGGCTGGGCCGCTCGCGGCGAAGGACCCGAGGTCATGAAGATCTCGTATGCCGCTCTCCCCTACGTGCTGGACCGCTACGCCCTCATCCCATGCGGCGGCGCGCTCGGCCGCGGCTGCGGCCCGCTCGTGCTGACGGCCGGCGGCGGCCGGATCGCTGCGGAGCGGGCGGAAGTTGGCGGCGCGGCGGAGCCGACCGCAGGAACGGATCGGCGAGAAGCCGGAGATGCTGCGGCGAGCTCGCAAGGCGGCAGCGGCGCAGCGGCACGCCCGTCGGCCGACGCGTCAGCCGGAGCGGCTCGCTCCCATGTCGGCGCTGCTGCGCCGGGCATGGACCCGTCCTGGCTGAGCGGCCGGACGGTCGCCGTGCCGAGCGACCGCTCCACGGCGTACCTGCTGTTCCGGCTGTGGACGGCGCAGCAGATCACCGGCGAGCCGCCGCGCATCGTCGTCCTGCCTTTTCACGAAATCATGCCCGCCGTCCGGGACGGCCGCGTCGATGCGGGCCTCGTCATCCACGAGGCGCGCTTCACCTATCCCGACTACGGCCTGACGCTCATGGCCGACATGGGCGTCTGGTGGGAGGCCGACACCGGCCTGCCGATCCCGCTCGGCGCGATCATCGCCCGCCGCGGCATGGACGTCGAGTCGCTGGCCCGTTGGACGCGCGCCTCGGTCGAATACGCTTGGGCGCATCCGGACGAATCGGCGGGCTATGTACGCGAGCACGCCCAAGAGATGTCGCCGGACGTCGCGCGTTCCCACATCGCGCTTTACGTCAACGAGTTCACCCGGTCGCTCGGCGAGGACGGGCTGGCCGCCGTCGAGTCGCTGCTCGGCCGCGCCGCCCGCGAGGGCCTTGTCCCCGACTTCGACCCGGCGCTGCTGCGGAGCTAAGCGCTGCGCGAATGTCCCGGTGCGGAGCCTTTGCGGGGATGGCGCCGCGGTCCTCCTGGCCATAAGAGCAATCAGCCTCGAACAGCTGCGATCCGCCCTGATTCGCAGCTTGGATCGGGGCTTTTTTGCAGCTATTCGAGCGATAAACCATGCCGGCCTCTTCGTCGCGCTTCGTCCCGATCGCGTGCATCGCACCTTCGCTCCAGCGGAAGGCGCTCCGTTTTGCAAGCGGCTTCTCCGGTCGATACATGACGGCTGCTGACGACGAATCAGATCGTTAGCAGCCCTAAATGGGACAGCTTCAAAATCTAACGACGCGCGAGGAGCTTAGCCATGCCAAAACGCCGGAAAAACATGCGGAAAGAGGCGAATTGCTAGTCTAAGCGTCTGAGGAGTCGTTCGATTTTTGGAGACGCGAAAAAAGGGCGGCTAAGCGTCTGAGGAGTCGTTGGCATCGAATGGGAAGCGCATGGTTCTCCAGGCGAGCGCCGTTCTCAACTCTCTATTCAGCCTCCCTCACGGCTTGACATGACGAGGCGGCTCAACTAAACTCAATATATGAACAAATGCTCATATATTATCAAGGGATAAGGAGGCTCATGATGAGTCATGAACCGGATCTAAGGCGCAGAGTTGGAAAGGACACGCCTCCATTCGAAAGCACGCGCAGCCTTGGGCAGGCAGAGCCAGGGCAAACCCACAACCATGACCACCTCAGCCGCTCCCACGACGGACACAGCCACGCCCGCTCTGCCCATAGCCGCTCCCACGACGGACACAGCCATTCCCACTCAGGCCATAGCCACTCCGGCAACGGACACAGCCACTCCCACGCGGGCCATAGCCACTCCCACAATCACGGCCACTCCCACGCCGGGCACGGTCATTTCCACGGAGGCGGGAGCGGCAACAAGCGCGGACTGCTCATCGCCCTCCTCATTACGACCGGCATCATGGTGCTGGAGTTCGTCGGCGGCCTGGCGACGGGCAGCCTGGCGCTGCTGTCCGACAGCGGCCATATGCTCAGCGACGCCGGCGCGCTGCTGCTGAGCCTCGTCGCCGTCGGCTTCGCCGCCCGCCCTTCCTCGCCGAAGCGCACGTTCGGCTTCCGCCGGTTCGAGATTCTGGCCGCCTTGTTCAACGGCGCGACGCTGATCGCCATCGCGATCTTCATTGTCGTCGAGGCTTGGGGCCGATTCTGGGAGCCGCCGACGGTCGCCAGCCGCTCGATGCTGCTAATCGCCGCGGTCGGGCTGCTCGCCAATCTCGCCAGCGCCTGGTTCCTGATGCGCCAGGGCGACGTGAAGGGCAACGTCAACCTGAAGAGCGCCTATCTGCATGTGCTCGGCGACGCTCTCGGCTCGGTCGGCGCGATCGCGGCCGGGGCGCTGATGTGGGCGTTCGGCTGGTACTGGGCCGATCCGGCGATCTCCGTGCTCGTGTCGCTGCTGATCGTAAAAAGCGCCTGGGGCATGCTCCGAAGCACCGTCCATATCCTCATGGAAGGCGCTCCCGAGACGGTGGACACGCAGCGGGTGCAGCTCGAGCTGGAGTCGCTGCCCGGCGTCATCGACGTGCATGATCTCCATATCTGGACGATCACCTCCGGCTTCGACGCCATGACCTGCCATCTGCTCGTCGAGGACGACGCCGACAGCCGCCGCGTCCTGCAGCAGGCGATCGCCCTCCTGCGGGACGGGCACGGCATCCGCCACTGCACGATCCAGATCGAGGATTCCAGCGTCCGGCACGAAGAGCTCGGCTGCTGATCGCTCCGGCATTCGCCCCGAGTCCAGCCGCGAGGCCCATTGCCTTGCCGTTCCGCGTCAAAAGCCCACCCAAACGGGTTTCCCCGCCGGATGGGCTTTTGGACTTTTCTTTCCTCAAACGCGGATGAACTGAATGACGCCTATCGTAAATAGAAGTAGAACCAGCACGGCCGCGCCGATGCCGATGCCGATTAAAAACTTACCCCCGAGCCCGGTGTCCCTGCGCCCGACCGGCCCATATCCCCGCTCCGACGTCGCCAGCTCCCGCTCCTCCAACTCCTCGACCCGCCGCTTCAAGTCCTGCACTTCCCGCTCCAGATCCATAGATGCATCCCTCCTCGCCCTACCCTATCACAGTTCATCCGGATTTTGGAAGATCACAGAAACCTTTCCATTCCCTTTACGTCTAAAGGAAAGGAAAATAAGAGCCCCGCTCCTCAGGCTCCACTACAGCGCCAAGGAGAGAGAATTCATGCTGCATCACATCGAACTATATGTCTCCGATCTGCAAAAGTCCGCTTCCTTTTGGGGCTGGTTCCTCGGCGAGCTCGGGTACGAGCCCTTTCAGGAATGGCCGGAGGGCCGCAGCTGGAAGCACGGCTCGACCTACCTCGTGTTCGTGCAAGCGAAAGAGAAATACTTGGACGTGCCGTACCACCGTGCCCGGGTCGGACTGAACCATCTCGCTTTCCACGCCGCCTCGCGCGAGCAGGTGGACCGGCTGACCGACGAAGTCCGCGCCAGAGGAATGAACCTGCTCTATGAAGACCGCCATCCCCATGCGGGCGGGGCGGGGACGTACATCCTCTTTTTCGAGGATCCGGACCGGATCAAGGTCGAGCTCGTCGCGCCGGCCGAGGAGCAGAGACTGCCCGAATGACCGATCAAAGGAGATGAGCTTATGAAGCCTGTCCGCCATGCTCATGCAAAAGCCCCCCTCGGAACGAGGCGCGCCGGCCGCAGCGCGCTCGGAATGCTGCTCGCCGTGCTCCTGCTGTCCGGCTCGGCTACGACGCCCGCAGCGGCTGCCGAGCCGGCAGGGTCCCAAGCGCCCGCAGCGGCCGTCAAGCCGACTGCTTCTCCCACGCCAGCGACCTCCTTTAAGGAGCTGGCCGCGTCCTGCGGTCCGAGCACGCTGAAGTCGGTGCTAATCGGCGGGGCAAGCGGCGTCGACGACCAGTTGTACGGAGCCCGCAAGGAGGATGCCGCGCGGATCAAGAAGGTTTGCGGGATGGTGCAAGCCTTTGCGAAGAAAGGCAAGCCCGTCAAGGCTTTCGATTCTACGCCTTACAGCTTCTTCTATGGACTCAGCCTGACCTTCTCCAATAAGGGCGATGCCTCCATCTTCGGCTCGACCGGCGGCCTGTACCTGGAATCCGGCTCCACCTTCCTGCAGCTTGACGACATCAGCGTGTCGAAAGACTACAGCTCGCTGTTCGTCAGGAATGAGGAAATCGCCGAGATTCCCGCGACCGCTCGCTTCGGAGAGAAGATTCGGCTGAAAGGACATGATCCGCTCCTTTTCTCCCCGGAGCTCTTTGTGTATTGGACGCCAAATGCCGAAACCTATTCCTCCTCCTCGGATTCATCCGGTTATCCCTATGACCACTCCCTGCTGATCGGCACAGGCACGCAGCAATTCGGCTACTACGACTTCTCCATCACGCTGCCCGCCTATGGCAAAGCAAAGGATGGAACGATGAAATTCCTTGAATCAAAAGGTTCTCTCAGCCTATACGTCGCCTATGGAGGCAATGGCAGCCGAACGTTAGGGGAGATGTCGCTGCTCCCCGCCGCCGAGCCGTTCCTGTCCGTGGACGGCAAGCCCGCGCTGGACGCGGCGCTGCGGCCCATCCTGCGGGAAGGGCGCGCCCTGCTGCCGCTGCGCTCCATCGCCAAGCTCGCCGGCAAGTCCGTCGTCTGGGACAAGGCGTCGTGGAGCGCGCTCATCCGCTCCGAGCCGCCCGCTCCGCGCAAGGGCGCCTACTCCTTCCCGCAGCTGTGGATCGACGGCAAGCTCGCCGCTCCGGAGCTGCAGCCGATTCTGCGCGACGGGCTGACCTACGTGCCGATCCGCGCGCTGACCGCGGCGTTCGGCATCTCCGTCTCCTGGAATGCGGCCAGCCGCAGCGTCGATATCGAGCTGCCCTGAGCTATGGTATAATGGCCGGAGCCAAGCCCGATCCGGGCCATCCCCCTTTGCAAAGGAGCGCCGCCGCCATGGCCTATATCCGACCTCTCCATACCGATGCCGACTTCCAGGAAGCGCTCGACGAGCGCATCCCGGTCCGCGTCTTCCGCGACGACCATATGGTCGAGTCCGGCAGCTGCATCGTGCGCTTCGACGAGCGCACCGTCGTGCTGCAGTCGGGCGTCGCCGATCTCGCCTACCACGCGCGGGCGCAATGCGAGTTTTTCGAGCTGCGCAAAAAAAGCTGAACCTGCTCGGCTCACGCGCGCGGCGGAACTCCCGCATGCGCGGTCCAGATTTAAATCAAGCAAAAAAAGCCTGCCGCTTCGGCAGGCTTTTTTGCACTATTTAAACCATATACTCCAAGCCTACATCTGAAGCTGCTTGAGGTTGTAGAATTCGCCCTTGCGCGCGATCAGCTCGTCGAACGTGCCGACCTCGGCGATGCGTCCGCGCTTCATGACGACGATGCGGTCCGCATGGCGGATCGTCGAAAGGCGATGGGCGACGATGAACGTCGTGCGCCCCTGGATGAGCTGCTGCATCGCCTGCTGCACATGATGCTCGGAGGCGTTGTCGAGCGCGGACGTCGCCTCGTCGAGCAGGATGACGCTCGGATCGCGCACGAGCGCGCGGGCGATCGCGATCCGCTGGCGCTGGCCGCCGGACAGCTTGCCGCCATGCTCGCCGACCATCGTGTCGATGCCCTTCGGCAGGCGCGAGACCATCTCGGTCAGATGCGCCCGCTCCACCGCCTCCATCACCTGCTCCTCCGTGATGCCCTGCAGGCCGTAGGTGATGTTGTCGCGGATCGAGCCGGAAAACAGGATGTTCGTCTGCGGCACAACGGCCAGATGGCGGCGGTACTCGGACAGATCAAGCGCGGACAGCGGCACGCCGTCGACGAGCACCCGTCCGGAGGTCGGGTTCAAGAACCCGATGACGAGGTTGAGGATCGTCGACTTGCCCGCGCCGGACTCCCCGACGAACGCGATGCACTCGCCCGCGCGCACGTCGAGCGATACTTCCTCGAGCACATGCTGGTCGCCGTCCGGGAACTTCAGCTGCACGTCCTCGAAGCGGTACTCCCCGCTCAGCCGGGTCAGCTTGAGCTTGCCGGCGTTGTCCTCGATGTCGGTCGAGCGCAGGATCTCCGTGATCGAGGAGATCGACTCCGTGCCCTTGGCGATCATCGGGTAGACGTTGATGAGCGCCGTGATCGAGCCGAGGATCATGCCGAAGTAGCCCTGGTACATGACGATGTTGCCGACCGGGATGCTGCCCGTATAGGCGAGATAGGCGGTGAACAGCAGGCAGACGACCTGCACGATCTGGAACGTCACCCAGCCGGAGGCGCCGAAGTACGCCTCGACGAGGTCCATCCGGTACCCCTTGCCCTGCAGGCGCCGCAGCGTCGTGTCGATGCGGTCGATCTCGACCTGCTCGAGCCCGTGCGCCTTGGTGACGGGGATCATCTCCACCATCTCGGAGACGTGGCTGCTCATCGTCTCGATCTCCTTGCGGAACTCGCGATTGCTCTGCCGGATGCGCCGCTTGAACATCTGCATGACGCCGATCGCCGCCGGCACCGTCAGCACGTAGAAGAGCGAGACGAGCCAGTTGGAGTAGAGCGTCAGCCCGAAGGCGATGACGACGTTGAAGATGGCCGGGATGAACGCCAGCATGAGCTGCTTGCTCATGCCCTCGACGGCCTCGACGTCGCGCAGCACCTTGGACTGCAGCCGGCCGGCGGCGAGCTCGCGATGCGAGTTGATCGACAGCTGCTGCAGCTTGCGCACCATCGCGCCGCGCAGGCCCGCCTCGACCGAGCGGATCGCGCGGCTGAGGAAGCTGACGTAGGCGGCGTGGGTCGGGATGTTCTGCAGGACGACGGCGATCAGCACGGCGAAGTTGATCCACAGCTCCCGCAGGCTGTGCTGGTCCGGCTGCGCGACGATGTTGATCATGTTGGCCGTCACGATCGGCAGCACGTAGACGGGCAGGCTTTTGACGAGGAAAAAGACGATCGAGATCGTCAGGTTGAGGAAGTTCCCCTTGTACAGCGACATCAGATACTGGAATGCCGTCCGGTTCTCCGTCGTCGCCGCCTGCTGGAAGGCGCTCTCGAAGGAAGCGCTGGAAATCGGGGCCGGCGCGGTCCGGTTCATCATGTTGGATCATCCTCTTCCGTTAGGCTAACACCCGTTCGACAGGTCAAAGGAAGAATAAGAGATGGCCGGGCTCGGTGTCAATGGCCTGCATGCGGATGAGAGGGGACGAAGAAAGGAGGTCGAATTAGAAATGGAATAGTACTGGAAGGGGACGACATCGCCCCCGCAGCCGAACGATCTCGACCGAAAAAGGGACCTCTCCGCGCCTGATGGGCGGGGAAGGTCCCTTTCTCAAGTTGATCTTAATCAAAATCAAGGGTCACCGTAAGCGTGCTCTTGTCAAAGCCGACAATTCCGCCAAATGCTTCGGCGATGAATCGCACATTGACATACATCAAGTCATCATCGTCTGACAATGACGGACCTTGAATGAGCTTGATTTCCTTGCCGTTGATCGTCCCGGTCATTTTGCCGGCGGTCAAAGTAACGGTTGTCGTTTCGTTCTTGGCGGTCACCGTTTTGGTCTTGTTGTCGAATTCAGCATTCAGGTCCAGAGCTTCAAAAAAGGAACGAAACGGAACCATCGCCGACCCGCTTGGCGGGATCACGGCCTTCAGCTCGGCAACCTTGCCGTTGATGACAATCGCAGGGCGATGAATTCCGTCGTTATTCGATGGAGCTTTAGCAGCCCCTGCCAACCCGGCCCCAAAAACAGACAGTCCGACGATCAATGCCAGAAAGAGTACTTGGATTCGACGAGACAATTTTCTCAGCCCTTTCAAGATAAGGATCATATTCTCAAATGAGTAGACGCGATTTCCTCGAAAAGGTTGCTTTGTCAATCACAAGCAATTTCCACTGTATTGTTCGCATCCCGAGTAACGTCGCATGATCCACCAGAGGTGCGGAGAAGTTAGCCGATGTCCTTCCATCGACAGCCTTGATAGCCGATTCAGAAGGAGTATTTGCAATTTATTTTACAGATCCATTTATCAATCGGCTCGACTTATCCCGGCAGGAAAGCGTCAGCTCTTGATCGCGCCCGCGGCGATGTCGGAGATGAACTGCTTGCTGACGAACAGGAACAGGACGATGAGCGGGATGACGGCCAGCAGCGTGCCGGCGATCACCATCGAGTAGTCGGACAGATAGATGCCGTTCAGCGAGGCGAGCGCCACCTGCAGCGTGTACTTGCTCTCGTCGGTGAGGATGATGAGCGGCCACAGGTAGTCGTTCCACGCTCCGATGAACGTGAAGGCGCCGAGGAACGACAGCGCCGGCCGCAGGATCGGCAGCGCCACGTTCCAATAGAGGCGGAAGAAGCCGCAGCCGTCGATGCGGCCCGCGTCCAGCAGCTCGCTCGGCACCGACTCCTGGGCGTACTGCCGGATCCAGAAGATGCCGAATGCGTTGGCCATGCCGGGGATGATGAGCGCCTTGAACGAGCCGACCCAGCCGAGCTTGGCCATGATGACGAACGACGGCACGAGCGACAGCTGGGCCGGGGCCATCATCGTGGCGAGCAGCAGCACGAACAGGATTTTTTTGCCGGGAAACTCGAACTTCGCGAACGTGAACCCCGCCAGCGAGTCGAAGAACAGCACGAGCGCCGCGCAGGCCGTCGCGACGAACAGCGTGTTCCAAAACGCGCCGAAGAAGTCGATGTTCTCGAACACGCGGGAGACGTTGTCCCCGAGCTTCGTGCCGAACCACAGCTTCGGCGGGAAGCTGTAGATGTCCGCTGTCGTGCGGGTCGCCATGACGAGCAGCCAGTAGAACGGGAACACGGAGAGCAGCAGTCCGGCCGTCAGGCCGACATGCAGCAGGATCGATCGGGCTTTCATCTCACTTCACCCCCTGGTCATGGGACGGCCGGCCTTGGACGAACAGCCAGTTGACGATGGAGAAGAGGGCGATCAGGATGAACATCCCCCACCCGACAGCCGCGCCGTAGCCGAAATAGTTGTGCACGAAGGCTTCCCGGTACAGATAAAGGACGATCGTAAGGCCGCCGCCCCCGGCGCCGCCGTCGTTGCCGACGAGCACCTGGGGCTCGGTGAACACCTGCATCCCGCCGATGGTCGAGGTGATGAGCGTGAACAGGATGATCGGCCGCAGGTTCGGAACGGTGATGCGGAAAAACGCCTGCACGCCCGAAGCCCCGTCGATCTTGGCCGCTTCGTAGAGCACGGTCGGGATGCTCTGCAGCCCGGCCAGGTAGATGATCGCGTTGTAGCCCGCCCAGCGCCAGATGACCATGACGGAGATCGCGAGCTGGATGCCCCAGGTGCGGTTCAGCCACTCGATGGAATTCAGGCCGAGCAGGTTCAGCGTGTAGTTCAGCAAGCCGTAGTTGTTGGAAAAGATCGTGCCGAAGACGATCGCCACCGCGACGAGCGAGGTGACGTTGGGCAGGAAGTAGCCGACGCGGTACAGCGTCCGCATCCGCACGAACGAGGAGTGGAGCAGAAAGGCGACGACGAGCGCGAGGAACAGCATCGGGATCGTCGAGTAGATCCAGATCAGCAGCGTGTTGCCGACGGCTCTCCAGAATTCCGGATCGGTCAGCATGAAGCGGTAGTTGTTCAAGCCGTTGTAGCTCATCCGTCCGATTCCGTCCCATTTCTGGAAGGAGAGGTACATGGAGAAGGCGATCGGGAACAAGCCGAATACCGCGAACAGAATGTAGAACGGCGATATGGCCAGGTATTCCTTGCGATGCTTCCAGATGCGGGCGGCCAGGCCGCCCTCGGTCCGTCTGGACGAGGGGACGCGGGCGGGCTCCGGGTTCAGCATAGGTTTTCCCATCGGATGACCTCCTGTCAGCCATTGGTCTGTGGATGCGGCGGCCGGCGGACCGCGCCCGTCAGCGCAGCAGCTCCTTGCGGATCCGGCTCAGCGCGTCGCGCCACGCCTTGTCGGGGTCCTTGCCCTGCAGGGCGACCGAGTTCAGCTCGCGCAGGGCGATGCCGTTCACATTGGTGAATTTGTCTCCAAAATAAGCGGGCTTGACGCCCCGAGCGGATTCCGCGAAGATTTGCCCAGTCGCCTGATCGCCGAAAAACGGCTCCTTCTCCTGCAGGATGGGATCGTCCAGCGCTTTCGCCGCGGACGGGAACAGGTTGATGTTCTTGTACGTCCGGATCTGGTTGTCGGGGCTCTGCAGGTAGCGGATGACGTCGAACGCTTCCTTCGGATAGCGACTCGACTTCATGATGGCGAGGAACGATCCGCCGTTGTTGCCGTCTCCCCCAGGCGCCCGGGCGACGCGCCATTTGCCGGCCGTATCCGGTGCGCCCTGCTCCAGGATCTCCTTCATCCAGACGGCGCCGACAAAGGAGGCGATGCTGCCGTTGTTCATGGCGGCGTTCCACTCGCTCGTGAAGGCGTCCGCGTTGCCGGCCAGCTTCATCCGCGCGGCCTGGACGGCGAGATCCCACGCCTTTTTCACCGACGATTCCGGCTTGTCGCCGATGAACTCGCCGTCCGTGGAGAAGTAGATGCGGTCCGACTGGGCGTTGAACTGCGTGTAGATGTTCTTGACATTGTCGAGCAGCTTGACCTTGCCGCCAAAATGGTCCTGGAGCTGCCGGCCCGCCTGGAGGTAGCTCTCCCAGGTGCCGAGCTCCCGCTGGACGTCGGCCGGCTCGGACGGCAGGCCGGCCTCGGCGAACAGATCCGCCCGGTAGAACAGCGCGGTCGGGCCGGTATCGATCGGCAGCGCGATCATCGTCCCTTCCGCGGTGACGCCGAAGTTCCATTTCCAGTCGAGAAAGTCCGGCTCGATCTCCTTGGCGCCGAGCTCATACAGATCGTAGAAGCGGTCCGAGCTGACGAACAGCTCGGAGACCCAGTCGTTGAAGGCGACGATGTCCGGTCCGTCCGTGCCGGCGGCGAGCGTCGTCTTCAGCTTCGACTTGAAGTCGCCTCCGATCTTCTGGGCGTTGATCTTGATGCCGGGAAACTTCTGTTCGACCGATTGGATGAGTCCGTCGTCGAGGCTGCGGTTCCAGTACCAGAGCGTAAGCGTCTTCGTATTCTCGGCTGGAGCCGGGCCGCCGCAGCCGGCGGCGACCAGGGCGAGCGACAGCAACGGCAAGCCGATCCTTCGGAATTTGACCACTCCGCCATTCCTCCTGACATGCTGGACTTCGCCCGGACCAGGGACAGGCCTCTGCCGGTCCCGGAGCCGGGCGCCTGATTGATGTATCCGCTTTCAGTTTATTCCGCTTTTCACCTGAACTTGCTCGTCCGGCATGAATTTAGGCCCTCGGACCGAGGTCGGCGAAGAGCCGAAAAAGCCCGGCGAGGTCGTCTCGCCGAGCTTTTTGCTGCGATATTCCTTTAACCGGCGGCACGGTTGGCCGCATTCGAAAACCGCTAGCGCCGCTTCTTCTTGCGCAGGTCCTCCATCAGCTTTTTGCCAGTCGGCGTCTGGGCCAGTCCGCCGCCGGCGGTCTCGCGATGCTTCTCCGGCATCGCCGCGCCGACCTCGAGCATGACCTGCACGACCTCGTCGCTCGGGATGACGCTGCGCACGCCGGCCAGCGCCATGTCGGCCGCGGCGAGCGCGGTGACCGCGCCGAAGCCGTTGCGCACGATGCACGGGATCTCCACGAGCCCGCCGACCGGATCGCAGATGAGGCCGAGCGTGTTCTTGAGCGCGAGTCCGACGGCATGCACCGCCTGCTCCGGCGTGCCGCCGCGCAGCTCGGCGAGCGCGCCCGCCGCCATGCCGATGGCCGAGCCGACCTCGGCCTGGCAGCCTCCCTCCGCGCCGGAGACGAAGGAGTTGTTGGCGATGACGTAGCCGATCGCGCCCGCGGCGAACAGCGCCTCGGTCATGATGTCGTCGTCCCAGCCGAACCGCTCCTGCGAGCTGACGAACACGCCGGGGATGATGCCGCAGGAGCCCGCCGTCGGCGTCGCCACGATGCGGCCCATCGAGGCGTTCACCTCGGAGACGGCGAGCGCGTACGCCATCGCCCGTCCGGCGTCGCCGCCGAGGCTCGGCTCGGAGCTCTCGTTGTAGGCGGCGACCCGCTGAGCGTCGAGGCCGGTCAGTCCGCTGCGCGACGTCGTGTCGCGGGTCAGGCCGTTATGCACGGCGTCTTTCATGATGCCGTAGTATTCCTTCATCGTCGCGAATTCCGCCGCTTCCTCGCGTCCCGACTCCTTGGCCTGCTGCTGCAGCATGAGGCGTCCGATCGACAGGCCGCTCTCGCGGCAGCGCTCACTGAGCTCCTTCAGCGTCCGAAAGTTCATCCGCCATCTCCTCCTCTTCTCCGTTCAGATCGACGTAATCGGTGCCGAGCACATGCGGCAGCCGCCGCACCCGCTCCAGCAGCGTCACCGCCGCCTCGCCGTCCAGCTCGACGACCGCCAGCGCCTCGCCCTGCCGTTCCATCCGGCTCAGCGACAAGCCGGCGATGTTGAGCCCCGCCTCCTCCAAGGCGGCGGTCAGCCCGGCGATGACGCCCGGCTGGTCGCGATGGCGCACGAGCAGCGCCGGGCAGGAGCAGCCGAACTTGACGGCGAAGCCGTTCACCTCGACGATCTCCACGTTGCCGCCGCCGATCGAGGTGCCGAGCAGCGACAGCTTGCGCCCGTCCGCCGCCTGCAGGTCGAGCCGCACGGTGTTGGGATGGGGGAACAGCCCCTTGCCCTCGCGGAAGGTCAGGTCCATGCCCGCCTCCTCGGCGAGCTCGACCGCATCCGGCAGGCGCGGATCGTCGGTGCGCATGCCGAGCAGCCCGCCGGCGACGGCCGTGTCCGTGCCGTGGCCTTGGTAGGTCGCGGCGAACGAGCCGAAGAAGGAGACGCGAGCCGTCTCCGGCATCGCGCCGAGCAGCCTGCGGGCGGCCAGCCCGATGCGCGCCGCTCCGGCGGTATGCGAGCTGGACGGGCCGACCATGGACGGCCCGATGATCGAGAAGACATCCTTGAAGCGCATGCGCTTCCTCCTTTTTAGTGGCTGAAATGAAAAGGAACAGGGCGGCGGAATGCGTCGAAACAAAGGCTCGTGCGAGCCCTTTGCTTCCCCGTATTCCACCGCTCTGTCCCTTGTACCTGAGAGTTGCCCCCGACAGCGCCGCGATGCCGGCGCCATGAAGTTTCCCCTTGGGTGATTCCGACGCGCCGCCCTGCGGCCGGACCGGGCTTGGATGCCCGCTCGGCCGTCCGCAAGGCGGCGCGGAATGCTCTCCAGAGCTGCGTCCGGCAAAGGTCCTTTTGCCTGAGAGATTCCCCTGCGTGCAGGTTGCTCCTTCGGCGCTGCCTCGATCATGCAGGCAATCTCTCCCGCTGCCATCATCCGCTGTGCCTTCTCATTATATGCAGGAGGACAGCCGGCTTCAACCCGGGCGGGCAAGTTCGGCCTCAACCGCTCGGCAGCCCAGGCGATGGCACTAGGAGGGCAAGTTCGGCCTCAGCCGCTCGGCAGCCTGGACGATGCCAGCCGGGAGGGCAAGTTCGGCTTTAGCCGTTCGGCAGCCTGGACGATGCCAGCCGGGAGGGCAAGTTCGCCTTCAGCCATTCGGCAGCCTGGACGATGCCAGCCGGGAGGGCAAGTTCGGCTTTAGCCGTTCGCCCCCCTACTCTCCGACGCCTCTGGGGCTTATGCTGGTTGCAGAAGGAGGAGATGCGCATGACGTTGAAAGGAAGGGCGGCTCTCGTCACCGGCGTCAGCCGGGAGGCGGGCATCGGCACAGCGATCTGCCGCGCGCTGGCGGAGGGCGGCGCCGATCTGTTCTATACGCATTGGCGCGCTTACGACGCGGAGGAGGGCTGCGGCCTGCAGGAAGGCTGGCCGGACCGGCTGCAGCAGGAGCTGGAGGGCATCGGCGTGCGGGCCGGGCAGATGGAGGCCGACTTCATGGACCCGGACGTGCCCTTGCAGGTGCTGGACGAAGCCGAGCGCGCGCTCGGACGGCTGCCCTCGATCATCATCCACAACGCGTGCTACTGCGCGCCGACCAGCTACCGGACGCTGACGCAGGAGTCGCTGGATCGGCATTATATCGTCAACAATCGGGCTCCGGCCCTGCTTAGCATGGAGTTCGCGCGCCGCTTCGAGCAGGCGCATCAGGCCGGCGGGGCGGGACGCATCCTGTTCCTGCTGTCCAAAGGGCCGGACGCCGACAACCTCGCCTACCTCGCGACCAAGCAGCTGCTGGCGGGCCTGATCGAGCCGCTGGCCGCCGGACTCGCTCCGCTCGGCATCACGGTCAACGGCCTCGATCCGGGCCCGACCGACTCCGGCTGGATGTCGGACGAGCTCAAGCGGCAGCTGCTGCCGCTGTTCCCGATGGGCCGCATCGGACAGCCGGAGGACGCGGCCCGCGCGCTCGCCTTCCTGGCGAGCGACGAGGCCCAGTGGATCACCGGCCAGTCGATCCGCTCGGAGGGCGGGTTCCTCGGGCGCTAGCGAAGGGGCGCTGGGGGACCGCCAGCCAAGGCACTCTGGACCCCCTGTTGTGCTGGTGCGCCGGGGTTCTGCGGGCCAAGGCACTCTCGACTCCCTGGTTGATTCAATGCGCCGGGGTTCCGCCAACCAAGGCACTCTCGACTCCCTCGTTGAGTCAATGCGCCGGAGTTCCGCCATCCAAGGCACTCTCGACTCCCTGGTTGTGTCGACGCGCCGGGGCTCTGCCGACCAAGGGACTCTAGACTCCCTCGTTGAGACAATGCGCCGGGGGGGGTACCATCCAAGGCACTTTCGACTCCCTGGTTGAGTCAATGCGCCGGGGTTCCGCCATCCAAGGCACTTTCGACTCCCTGGTTGTGTCGACGCGCCGGGGTCCCGCCATCCAAGTCACTCTCGACTCCCTGGTTGAGTCGACGCGCCGGAGTTCCGCCATCCCAGGCATTCTCGACTCCCTGGTTGTGTCGACGCGCCGGAGTTCCGCCAACCGAGGTACTCTCGACTCCCTGGTTGTGTCGACGCGCCGGGGGACCGCCAGCCAAGGTACTTTCGACTCCCTGGTTGAGTCAATGCGCCGGAGTTCCGCCAACCGAGGCACTCTCGACTCCCTCGTTGAGTCGATGCGCCGGGGGACCGCCAGCCAAGGCACTCTCGACTCCCTCGTTGATTCGACGCGCCGGAGTTCCGCCATCCCAGGCACTTTCGACTCCCTGGTTGTGCTAGTGCGCCGGGATTCTGCCAACCAAGGCACTTTCGACTCCCTCGTTGTACTGGTAGGCCGGGTTTCCTCCAGCAAAGGCATTCTCGACTCCCTCGTTGAGTCGATGCGCCGGAGTTCCGCCAACCGAGGCACTTTCGACTCCCTGGTTGAGTCAATGCGCCGGAGTTCCGCCATCCAAGGCACTCTCGACTCCCTCGTTGAGACAATGCGCCGGGGGGCTACCATCCAAGGCACTCTCGACTCCCTGGTTGAGTCAATGCGCCAGGGTTCCGCCATCCAAGGCACTTTCGACTCCCTGGTTGAGTCGACGCGCCGGAGTTCCGCCATCCAAGGCATTCTCGACTCCCTGGTGCTGCCACTCCGGACGAACCGACGACGCATCACGTTGTTGTCGACCTCCGAGAAACGGTTGGCGATCCGACTTGCATTCCCCTCGAGAGCGCGATGCGAAAAAGACCGTCCGCCGACCGCGATGCCGCCGCGCGCAGCAAAAAAGCCTTCCCGCCTCGATCCGAGGCTCGGGAAGGCTTTTATGCTTGGGCCGTGCTTAACCGGCCAAGCCCCAGATGGCGCAGCCGGCCAGACCGGCGGGATAGCCGGCTGCGGAAGCTCCGCTCCAGGTGGCACCAACGCCGCTCCAGGCGGCAAGCGCCTGCGGCGCGACCGCATCGGAAACGGCGTTCCAGCCGGCTTGCGCCTGCGGCGCGCCATCGCACGCGCCGCGGCCCTCCGCCGGCACGGCGGCTGCGCCGGCCGCGGCACGCGCCTGCACGCGCCCCGCCAGCGCGGCGGCGGCTACGGCCGGCTCCAGCGCTTCCTGCTCGGCGAGCGCCGCGATCGCGGCGGCGTCGCCCGTGCGCAGCGCCGCCGCCAGGCCGCGCACGCGCGCGAGCAGCGACTCGTCCGCCGGCTCGCGCAGCCCGCCGGCGGCCAGGTCGCGGCGGACCGCGCCGAGCGCGCGGCGGGCGCGGTGCATCGCCGCCTTCACGGCGCCCTCGGTCATGCCGAGGCGGAGCGCCGTCTCGGCGATGCTGCTGCCGTGCATTTCACGCAGCAGCCACACCGCCAGCTGCAGCGGCGTCAGCCGCCGGCCCAGAGAGTGGAGCATCGTCTCCAGCTCCCACCCGCCGGCGGCCTCGCCGCTTGCTTCCCGGTTCGGCTCGGCTGCGGCAAGCTCCGGCAAGGAGCGTTGGTGCAGCGCCTTTTTCCTCTGCTGGTCGGTCCACAGATTGCGCGCGATGCGCAGCAGCAGCGCCTCGCGGTTGGCATGCGCCTCCCAGCCGGGGTAGGCCAGCGCGCGGCACCAGGCGGACTGCTCCAGGTCCTCGGCGTCCCAGCGCGAACCGGCCAGGGCGAGGCAGTAGCGGCGAAGGGCGCTGCGCTCCTCCTCGGCGGCCATGCGAATTGCGTCCATGCGGGCAGCTCCTTTCCAGCGTGCGGATCTCGGTATTCGGTAAACGAACGGCCGCCTCGAAAGGATACGCGAACCGGCAAAATTTATTTCTCCCGCAGCCCCGTATCCTCGGGTGGCGCCGGTTCGTTTACCGGGGGCAAAAAGCAAACCATCGGCCGACCGCCCCTGAAGCGGCCCGGCTTACGAGGAGGAATCCCGATGAACCACGTGCCGTACGTCGTCGAGCAGACCGCCAAGGGCGAGCGCTCCTACGACATCTATTCCCGCCTGCTCAAGGAACGCATCATCCTGGTCGGCTCGGCCATCGACGACGCCGTCGCCAACTCGGTCATCGCCCAGCTGCTGTTCCTGGCGGCGGACGATGCGGAGAAGGATATCACCATGTACATCAACAGCCCCGGCGGCTCGACGACAGCCGGGCTGGCGATCTACGACGCGATGCAGCTCGTGAAGCCGGATGTCCAGACGATCTGCACCGGCGCGGCGTACTCGTTCGGCGCGATCCTGCTGCTCGCGGGAGCAAAAGGCAAGCGCAGCGCCCTGCCCCACAGCGAGGTCATGATCCACCAGCCGCACGGCGGCGCGCAAGGGCAGGCGAGCGACATCGCGATCTCCGCCCGCCGCATCCTGAAGACGCGCGAGACGCTCAACCGCATCGCGGCGGACCGGACCGGCCAGCCGCTCGAGCGGATCGAGCGGGATATGGACCGCGACTATTTCATGTCGGCGGAGGAGGCGCTGGAGTACGGGATCATCGACCGCATCCAGATCTAGCGGCAACGCGCTTGTTCCAAGCTCGACCATCGACCGCATCCAAATCTAGCGGCAGCGCGCTTGTTCCAAGCTCGATCATAGACCGCATACAGATTTAGCGGCAGCGCGCCTTTTCACCCATTCTATTCCCTGATAGGGTAAGATGGAAGCAAGACCTATTCCGCTCAAGCGAGGTGAACCGTTCATGCTGGATAAGCTCATTGGAAAAAAGGTTCTGATCCACTTCATCGACGGCACGCTGGCCGAAAACGGCGTCCTCGAGCAAGCCGACGACAAATTCGTGAAGTACGTCACCGACTACCAGGAGCTGTACATCCCTATCACGTCCATCCGCACGATCAACCTGCCTCTGAAGGAGAGGGAAAAGCCGAAGGTCGGCTTCGCCTGACCTCGATGATTGCCGTTCCGCTCCGCCGCCTCGGCTGCTGCCGGGGCTTTTTCTTTGCCTCCGCGCCCCTCGCCCGCCTCCATCTCCGGATGAACCTTCATTGCCTCGCAGCTATAAAAAATAGCCCTGATGCTGCATCAAGCAAGCCTCAGGGCCTCTCTCGACCCGCCAGCCGCCCCAGCAGCAGGTTCGCCCCCGCATACAGCAGCCCCGCCAGCCCGAACATCCACCACGACGTCCACGGGCTGAGGCCGTAGCCCTCCCGGAAGTCCAGCGGGTAATCCCGGTACTGCAGCTGCCCCGCCCATAGGAACAGCCCGGTGAACAAAGCCGTCTGCAGCAGCGGGTGGCGCAGCCAGCGGTTTGCCGCGAGCGTGATCGGCAGCATCACAACGGCATAAAGCGCGACCGCGAGGAGCAGCGTCAACGCGATGAAGATGCCTCCAATATTCATTAATCCGTAATACTCCGTCGTCGCGATCTTATACCCCTCGATCCGCTCCACGCCGAGCACCGCCCCCATGAACAGCGCGATGAAAATGAAATTCAGCAGCAGCAAATAAGTCACGATGGCGCTGCCGTTTTTTCGACCGTTTTGGGAGCCGCCGCCGGCTAGTTGTCCGGACCTTCCCGAAACCGCCGCTCGCTCCCTTGTCGTCGACCTGTTCTTCTCCATCATCGCCCGCCTCCTTCTCTGCGGAATCCCGGCGCAAGCGCCAACCAAGCCCTCGCCAACGCCAAAGCCAGCGCTCCGCCGCTGAACAGCAGCACGCCCCACAAGCCTGCCTGAGCAAGCGGCGATTCGTGGTCCCAAGGCGTATCGTCCGCATGGGTCAGTCCATACTGCAGCAGCGCGAGGCTGCATCCCGCGAGCAGCAGCGAGCCGCCAAGCGCGGCGCTGACGATGCGCTTCGCCCTCTTGTCCGCCCCGCCGGCCGGTCCGATCCGACCTTTGTGCCCACCCTGGCGCCCGCCCCGCTCTTGGCCGCTGCCGGATCCGGCATGGCCGCCCGGCCCTTCGCCCCGCTTCTGCCGTCCCTTATCCGAACCGCCGCCTCGCCTCATCCGGTCCCGCTCCTCTCCATAGCTCGCTGTTATCCGGTTAGACGCCTCTCCCTGCAAGAAAGTTCCAGGTGCTGCCCTTGCCATCTGTCGCCCCGGTTGCTATAATGTCGGGAATCAGTTGCCTAGGGTTCCGCGGCGCAGCGCGCCGGACTGGTCCGAGAGGGAACGGCACGGCCGCATGGCCGCGCAGACACGGAGGGATAAAAGCCCGGGAGATGACCGCTTTCGCAGCGGCAGTCTTCCGGGCTTTGTTGCGGGCATCTCCTGCGCGGGATGGGGCATACTGGAAACGGCGGCCGCACGGAGCGCGTCCAGCGAGCCGCAGCAAGTGCGGCATCAGAAAGGGGACTTCATCATGAATCGTTACTGGCTTCAAATCGTCGGCGCCTGCGTGTTCGAGGTAGGCTGGGTCATCGGTCTCAAGCATGCCGACACGGCGCTCGAATGGGCGCTGACCGCCGTCTGCATCCTGATCAGCTTCTATGTGCTGCTGAACGCGGCGCGCCACTTGCCCGTCGGCACCGTCTATGCGGTATTCGTCGGACTCGGCACGGCCGGCACCGTCCTGGCCGACATGATCCTGTTCGGCGACCCGGTCAAGCCGATCAAGCTCGCGCTCATCGGCGTGCTGCTGATCGGAGTCGTCGGCCTCAAGCTGCTCGGCCACGAGCCGGCGGCGGACAAGTCCGGAAAGGAGGCGGTCTGACATGGCCTGGGTGTATCTGATCGGCGCCGGGCTGTGCGAGGTGTTCGGCGTGACGATGATGAACCGGCTCAACGAACGCCGCAGCTTCGCGAACTTCGCCCTGCTGGCCGCCGGCTTCATCCTCAGCTTCCTGCTGCTCAGCCTGGCGATGCGCGATCTGCCGATGGGCACCGCGTATGCGGTGTGGACCGGCATCGGAGCGGCGGGCGGCGCGGTCGTCGGCATGCTGTTCTTCGGCGAGTCGCGCAGCGTCCTGCGCATCCTCTGCATCACGCTCGTGCTCGGCGCGGCCGTCGGCCTGAAGGCGCTCGGCTGAGCGGGATGAGCGAGGGAGCAGGATGAGCGAGGGAGCAGGGCCAGATGCAGCATGAAGGACAATTCAGGCAAGCGGCGGCATCCCTTTCGGCGAATCAGGATCGGCGAGCTCGGGCATCATTTATAAAAAAGCGTCCCGCCCCATTCATCAAGAATGGGCGGGACGCTTCTTTAATTGGGACCGAGCCG
>NZ_KE383850.1:0-215960 GCF_000422485.1 Paenibacillus pasadenensis DSM 19293 | reverse complement strand
CATCCAAGGCACTTTTCTGCCTTGGATGAGCCGCGCCTTTTCCACCGGATGCCGCTCGCCCCCTCGCCCTACTCCCGGACCGCCGGCTGCCGCTCCGCGCCCGTCTCCTGATAGAAGCGGTTCAGATCCGCCTCGCGCACCTCGAGCTTGAGGCGCGTGCCGGCCTCTTCGTACTCCGTCTCCTGCACATGAGCATGCTCGTTGAAAAACGACACCCAGGCGCCCTGGTGGAAAGGCACGACGACCTCGGCGGCGATATAGTCGCGGAAGATCTGCTTGCGGATCTGCGCGACGAGCTCGTCGACGCCCTCGCGCCTGGAGGCGGACAGATACACCCGGTCCTGCTCTACGCGCGGGTAGCTTCGGCCGGCGAGGTCGGATTTGTTGAACGCATACAGCATCGGGATGCCGTCCGCGCCGAGCTCCTTGAGCGTCTGCTCGGTGACCTCGATCTGCTGCTTGAACTCCGGGTTGGAGGCGTCGACGACATGCACGAGCAGGTCGGCCTCGGCGACCTCCTCCAGCGTCGAGCGGAACGCCTTGATGAGATGATGGGGCAGCCCGCTGACGAAGCCGACCGTGTCGGTCAGCAGGAACGACTTGCGGTCCGGCAGCTCGATGCTGCGTACCGACGTCTCCAGCGTGGCGAACAGCATGTCTTTGGCGAGCACGTTCTTGCCGGAATCGGGGTGGAACGTATCGACGAGCGCGTTCAGCAGCGTCGACTTGCCGGCGTTGGTGTAGCCGACGAGCGCGAGCACGGGGATCTCGTTCTTCTTGCGGCGCTTGCGCTGCACCTGGCGCTGGTGGACGAGCTTCTCGAGCTCCGTCTCCAGCAGGTGGATGCGCTCCTCGATCCGCCGGCGGTCGAGCTCCAGCTTGGTCTCGCCCGCGCCGCGGTTGCGCAGTCCGGCTCCGCCTCCGCCGCCTTGGCGGCCGAGCGACTCGCGCAAGCCGACGAGGCGCGGCAGCATGTAGTTCAGGCGGGCGACCTCGACCTGCAGCTGCGCCTCCTTCGTCTGCGCCCGCTCGGCGAAGATGTCGAGGATGACGATCGTGCGGTCGATGACCTTCGTCTTGACGGCGGCCTCGAGGTTGCGGATCTGCGAAGGCGACAGCTCGTCGTTGCAGATGACGGTCGGGGAATCGTACGCCTCCATGAGAGCCGCCAGCTCCTCGAGCTTGCCGGAGCCGAGGTAGTGCGTGCTGTGGATGCGCTCCGCCTTTTGTGTCAGCTCGGCCACGACCTCGATGTTGCAGGCTTCGGCCAGCCCTTGCAGCTCCTGCATCGAGTAGGCGAACTGGTGGTTGTTCTGTTCGTGCACGCCGACGAGAATCGCGCGCTCGCGGGGGTGTTGGTTGGAATGTGTTGTCATATGGGAAATCATCCTCTCTTGGGGCGGGTATGAAAAAACACGGGCCTGGCGGCCCGTGTTCGCAGTTATGCAGGATGGATCGGCTTCGTCCCTGTCCGCCTCGCCGCATGGCAGCGGCGCCCGGAGGGACGCGGACGGCAGCATGCCGCCGCGCCGCTCTCCGGCCGGACAGAAAGGCTCCTCCGCGGACGGAAGAGGCGGCCTCGCCGACATCTCCGCCTAAGGGGCCGAAGCCGCCGGGAGACGGGAGATGCGAAAGAGGCGCGTCAAAGCGATGAACGTGGATTCATCCACGATTCGAGATCCCTGCACAAAGGCAGAACATGGGCGTTATTCCATTAGCGACGCACCGTGCGGATCCGAATCGAATGAATCACACGCAACCCTCCGTTCGATCGCGAGCCGCCCGGCTGGAGCCTGACGGCCCGCGGACGGCTTTCGCGTTTGATTGCTACGAGTGTAGCATAGCCGCTTTCCGTCCCGCAAGCGCTCCACATCACTATAGGAGAACTTTACCACTCTAGTCTGGTCGCCAAGCGGGGGCGTTATCCGTTCATCGACTCTCGCTCCTTCAAGCGCGATGGATAAGAAAAACCCACCTCTACATGAGGTGGGTTTAAGTATTAGTGGGAGATTAACGCCGCAGCCATCTCAATCTTGGTAAGAGGATCTATGCCAGAGTCGGACTTGCTTTGCTTTGACACTTTGCGGATGTTGGCTGCGGAGCGGGCGGGGGAAATGTTTTTCTCCACGCACTTAGCAATGGCCTCAGCGTGCTCGTAAGGCGGGTCATAGCTACCAATAAGATGGATAGGAGTCCGGTAACGGATGACCAATTCTTCACCCTGCTCTTCGGAAAAGCCGAAGTGATGGTGCAATTCCCTGGCAATTGCCGTTTCATACGGAGTCAGCTTTTCGCTCTTCATGGTTCCACGCTCCTTCCTCGCTATAAACATAATACCCGGTGAGTGCCAGCCGCGAATCCCACACGTCGGAGCAAAATGCAATCTGCGTTCCTAATCTAGGGAGACTGAGCTTTTGATTTTGTCGGGAATGAATAATCCTGTCGTAGAACCAGTCGAACCCGTACTGGTATTGTATCTCTTGTTGAACAATAGCGCCAGTGTCGTTGTCGGCCATAGGCCCGATTACAACAGCGGGGTGTTTTTTACAAGGGTCTCCGGATTGGCTAGAAGCTAACCGGTGTTGATAAATAAAATACGCCCACGAGCGCGAGACACCACTGAAAATAGTCGTCTCGTTCTCCACGCCACCATCATCATCTATGTAGGGTTGAGGGAGAAAATCAACCTCCAGAACGCAGGGTCGGACAAACTCACCCACACGCGCTCGTTTCTCCGCCGCTTTGTGCGCCCATTCACGTGCTTGGTCAATGTCGGGCGTTGCGTAAAAGCCCGGTCCGAAATCTCGTCCCGGCCTCCAGTATTCGGAGTTGATCAGCTGACGGGAAAACCCAGCTAAGCTGTCATCTGTCGTTCCGTGGTAGAGCTTTTCAATCACGAGCTGCAAATAGGATCCTCCTAAGATCAGTCTATGCTCCCTATGTTATCATGTCGGTTGACTTAGAGGGAGTATCTTCCACTTGAACAGGAAAAGGTTCCCTGCCGACATTTACAAAAATATGACGGACATGCCCCTCACATCCCTCTATCCGAACTCCCTCCTCTCGCCTTATAGTAGTCTCAGCCGGAATGGAAGAAGATTCCGCGCCCATCGAAAGGGGACGAGTTATGAAACCAGCTTTGTCATGGAAGAAACGCCTGCTCGGCGCGGCCGTCGCCGCAGCCCTCCTGCTCCCTGCCCCGCTGGCGCAGCCCGGAGGCTACCGCGCCTATGCGGAGGGGCCGTCGGACCCTGCGCCGTCCATCGCCGCCAAGGTCGTGAACGGCAACGCCGGCAAGAAGATCCTTTTCGACAACACCCATGCCCAGACGGCCGGCGCCGCGGACTGGGTCATCGACGGCGGCTTCTCGGACTTCGGCAACGCGCTTGCGTCCGCCGGGTTCTACGTCAAGGAGCTGCGCAAGACGACTCCGATCACCCTCTCCGACCTGACGCCGTACAACGTGTTCATCACGGCCGAGCCGAACGTGCCGTACAAGGCGACGGAGCAGGCGGCGATGGCGCAGTACGTGCAGAACGGCGGCAGCATCTTCTTCATCGGCGACCATTACAACGCGGACCGCAACAAGAACCGCTGGGACGGCAGCGAGGCGATCAACGGCTACCGCCGCGGCGCCTGGACGAACCCGGCCAAAGGCATGAGCGCCGAAGAAGCCGCCTCCCCCGCCATGCAGGGCGTCGTCAGCTCGGACTGGCTCGCGACGAACTTCGGCGTGCGCTTCCGCTACAACGCGCTCGGCGACGTGAACGCGACGCAGATCGTCGCGCCGAGCCAGGCGTTCGGCATTACGCAGGGCGTGTCGTCCGTGGCGATGCATGCCGGCTCGACGCTCGCGATCATTGATCCGGCCAAAGCCAAGGGCATCGTCTACCTGCCGCAGACATCCGCCAAGTGGGGCAGCGCCGTCGATCAGGGCGTCTATGCCGGAGGCGGCGTCGCCGAGGGGCCGTATGTCGCGGTCGCGAAGAAAGGCGCAGGCAAAGCGGCGTTCATCGGCGACTCCTCCCCTGTCGAGGACGCCTCGCCGAAGTACAAGCGCGAGGACACCGGAGCGAGCAAGACGACGTACGACGGCTTCAAGGAAGTCGACGACGACACGCTGCTCGTCAACCTCGTGAACTGGCTGGCCGTGCCGGAAAGCTACACGAGCCTGTCGCAGGTGAGCGGCCTGACGCTCGACAGCCCGACGCCGCTGCTCGCCTTTGAGAATCCGGCCTCCTCGACCGAGCCGCAGGCGGAGCCGTGGGCCGCGCCGGCCGCCGGCTACAAGTGGTACGACTCGTCCACGTTCAAGACGGGCTCCTACGGCTACGGCGCCGCGTCTCCGACGCCAACGCCTACCGTGACGCCGACCCCGACGCCGACCGCTTCGCCGACGGCAACGCCGACTCCGACGCCGGGCGTGCTCAGCTACAGCTTCGTGACGCCAGCGACGCTGCCGAGCAACGGCACGTCGTTCCAGATCACGGTCAAGGCAAGCGGCTTGACGCCGAACGGCACGACAAGCGGGTACAACGTCGGCATCTACCTGACATCCGGCGGCACGCAGATCGCCCAGGTGCAGAACGCCGACGGCAGCTGGCCGACCGCCTACGGCTACAGCTCCTCGTTCAGCCTGACGGCCGACAGCAGCGGCAGCGCCTCCAAGCAGCTCACCGTCCGCATCAAGTCGGGCTCGAGCGGAGCCGCCAGCCTGCGCCTGCGGCAGAACAGCACGAACCTGACGACGGTGTCCGTCACGCTCGGCAGCTAGGCGCTTGAAGGAGCGGCCAGGCCAGCGCTCCGGCGCAAGGGCTTGGCGCGAGGTCCAGATCGGATCCGGAGCGTCGGCTTGCATCCCGTCAAATCGCATAGCAGCGAGTAGACCGCCTAACCTTTTACGAGGTTCGGGGCGGTCTGCTTTTTTTCGAGCGGCTCCGGCGGCTGGCGGACGGGCTCCTCAGTGCCATATTTACCACTGAGGAGGGCCGTTCCTCGGCGGCGGGGCCTCTCAATGCCATTTTTACCACTGAGGAGAGCCGTGCCCCACGCTCCTTCCACCCCGCATCGTTGAAAGTGTATCTCTTTTTGTTGACCCGCTGAATGGGTGCGCTTTCACCTGTTCCCTACAATAGGAGAGACAACGGTACAAGGGGGAATCATCATCGTGCATACCAAGCTGCTGCGCCGACTCGGCGCCGCCATGCTGGCGCTCGTCATCGGGCTCGCCGGACTCGGCCTGCCGGCAGGAGGAGCGGTCGCCGACGCGGCCGCTTCGTCCGACCCGGACGGCTTCATCAAGGGCGTAGACATCTCCACGCTGCAGGCGCTCGAGGACAAGGGCGTCGCCTTCTACGACGACGGAACCGAGCGCGACCTGCTCGCGATCCTCAAGGAGCATGGCGTCAACTACGTGCGCCTGCGCCTGTGGAACGATCCCGTCCAGGCGGACGGCTACAACGACAAGGCCCATCTCATCGAGATGGCCAAGCGGGTGAAGGCCGCCGGCATGGGGCTGCTCGTCGACTTCCATTACAGCGACTTCTGGGCCGATCCCGGCCAGCAGGTCAAGCCCGCCGCCTGGGCTTCGCTCGGCTTCGACGAGCTGAAGGCGGCGCTCTACGGCTACACCCGCGAGGTGATGGACGAGCTGCTCGCCGAGGGCGCATACCCGGACATGGTGCAGATCGGCAACGAGATCAACTCCGGCATGCTGCTGCCGGACGGCTCGACGAGCCGCTTCGCGCAGCTGGCCCAGCTGCTGTCCGAGGGCGTGCGCGCGGTGCGCGAGACGACGCCCGCCGGGCACGAGACCAAGATCATGCTGCATCTGGCCGAAGGCGGCAGCAACGCGAAGTTCCGGACGTTTTTCGACCAGGCGCGGCTGCAGGGCATCGACTATGACGTGATCGGACTGTCCTACTATCCGTACTGGCACGGCACGTTCCAAGAGCTCAAGAGCAACATGGACGATCTGGCGGCCCGTTACGGCAAAGAAGTCGTCGTCGCGGAGACGGCCTACCCGTACACGCTCGAGGACGCGGACGGCCACGGCAACATCGCCGGCGAGGCGCAGGCGAAGCTGACCGGCTTCGAGGCGAGCGTGGCGAGCCAGAAGCTCGTCACCGAGCTCATTCTGAACACCGTCGCTCATGTGCAGGGCGGCAAGGGGCTCGGCGTCTTTTACTGGGAGCCGGCCTGGCTGGCGGGCGTCGGCTGGAAGGCCGGCGAAGGCAACGCGTGGGAGAACCAGGCGATGTTCGACTTCGACGGCAACGCGCTGGAGTCGCTGGATGCGTTCCGGTTCGTGCCGGGCGATCTGGACGACATCAAGCCGCTGCTCGTCTATCCCTCCCTGGACGTGACCGCGAGCGCCGGCTCCGCGCCGGAGCTGCCGGCCGAGGCCGAGGTGCTGCTCAGCGAGGGCAGCATCGAGAAGCGGGCAGTCGTCTGGGACGAGCCGGCCGATCCGGATCAGTGGAAAGTGCCGGGGACGTACGAGCTGCAAGGCTCCGTGCAAGGCGTGGACGCCGCGATGCGGGCCGCCGTGACCGTCAAGGTCGTGGACAATCCGAACCTCGTCCGTAACCCCGGCTTCGAGCAGGACGGCCTGGCCGGCTGGACGCTGAGCGGCACGGAAGGCGCGGCCAAGCTGTCCAAGGAAGCGGGCAACGCGCATAGCGGCGGGCATTCGGTCAACTATTATTACGGAACGGAGTACGGCTACCGCATCAGCCAGACGGTGACGGGGCTGGAAAACGGCACGTACCGCCTCAGCGCCTGGGCGTCGGGCGGCGGCGGCGAGACGAAGCTGCGGCTGTTCGCCGAAGGGTACGGCGGCGATCCGCTCGGCGCGGATGCCGTGAATGCGGGCTGGAACGTATGGAAGCCGTACGCCGTCGAGGAGATCGAGGTGACGAACGGACAGGTGACGATCGGCTTCGACGTCGAGGCTCCGGGCGGCACATGGGGGTATTTGGACGATTTCGAGCTGGTGAAGGCGCCGGAGAAAAATCCCGTGCAGAACCCCGGCTTCGAAAACGGCGACCTGACCGGCTGGACGCTCGGCGGCACCGCCGGCGCGGGCAAGGTCGAGAACAATGCGGCCAATGCCCATGCGGGCACGCATGCGTTCAACTATTGGTATGAGGATCCGTACCGCTTCACGCTGACGCAGATCGTGAGCCAGCTGCCGAAAGGCGTCTACGAGCTCACGGCCGCCGCATCGGGCGGCGGCGGCGAGACGAAGCTGCAGCTGTACGCCGAGACGGGCATCGGCTCGCGCTGGAACGCGGACATCGTCAACACCGGCTGGAATGTATGGAAGGAATACAAGGTCAGCGGCATCGAAGTGGCCAACGGCCAGGTGACGATCGGCTTCGACGTCGAAGCGCCCGGCGCGGCATGGGGCTGGTTCGACGACATTCGGCTGACGCGGACCGGCGACCTGCCGGGCACCGGCGAGCCTCCGGCGACCGGCGAGCCTCCGGCGACCGGCGAGCCTCCAGCGACCGGCGAGCCTCCGGCGACGGGCGAGCCTCCGGCAACGGGCGAGCCTCCGGCGACGGGCGAGCCTCCGGCAACGGGCGAGCCTCCGGCGACCGGCGAGCCTCCGGCGACCGGCGAGCCTCCGGCGACGGGCCAGCCTCCGGCAACGGGCGAGCCTCCGGCAACGGGCGAGCCTCCGGCAACCGGCGAGCCTCCGGCGACCGGCGAGCCTCCGGCAACACCGACGCCGACGCCGGAGCGGACTCCGGCGCCAACCGCTACGCCGGCGCCAAGCGCGGCAGCCTCGCCGACGCCGAGCGCCGGCAGCGGCGTCGTCGCCGTGCAGGCCGGCCAGCTGTCCGGCGATGCCGGAGCCGCCGCCGTCCTCAAGCTGGACGGAGCGGCGACCGTGCGCCTGGGCGCCGAGCTGAAGCCGCGGCTGGCGGACGGCCTCCGCCTCGAGCTGCCCGGCCTGAGCGCCGAGCTGTCCGGCGACGAGCTGCGCCAGCTTTGGCAGCAGGCCGGCGATGCGCCGCTGTCGATCCGCCTGAGCGCGGCGGCCGGCGTAGGAGAGCAGCTGGCTCCGCTGCAGCAGCCGGGCAGCCGCGCGTATGCCGCCGCAGGCGGCAGCGTGGAGCTCGCCATCGGCTCGATCGCCGCGGACGGCCGGGAGCTGCCGCTTGAAGCGGCTTCGATCCGGCTGAAGCTGAGCGCGGCAGCCGGCTTCGATCCGGAGCGCTCCGGCATCTTCCGCCTGGACGCGAACGGCGCGCCGGCCTACCAGCTCGGCTCCCGGCTCGCAGGCGGCGATTGGACCGCCGACGCCGACGTCCGCTCCGCCGGACGCTACGCCGTGCTGGAGCTGAGCGTCGCGTATGCCGACGTGCCGGCCGGCCACTGGGCGCAGGCGGGCATCGCCAGCCTGTCGGCCAAAGGCATCGTGCAAGGCGCAGGCGCGGCAGGCTTCCTGCCCGCCAAGTCCGTCAGCCGCGCGGAGCTGGCGGCCATGCTCGTCCGGGCGCTCGGCCTGAGCGCCTCCGGCAGCGCCGCGGCAGGCTTCGCCGACGTCTCGGCGGACGCCTGGTACGCCGGAGCGGTCTCGGCCGCTCTGGACGCGGGCATCCTTCGCGGCCAGGCGGACGGCATCGCCGCTCCGCAAGCTTTGCTGAGCCGCGAGCAGATGGCGGCGATGCTCGTGCGCGCCGCCGCCGCAGCGGGCAAGCCGCTCGTGGCTGCCGCCGGCGAACGGCCGGCTGCCGCCGACGCGGGAGCGATCGGTGCCTGGGCGGCGCCGTCCGTCGCGGCCGCCTACGAGGCCGGCCTGCTGCAAGGCGACGCGAACGGCGCGTTCCGGCCGCAGGCGGAGCTCACCCGCGCGGAAGCCGCCGCCGCGGTGCAGCGCCTGCTGAAGCTGCTGCAGGCGTAGGTTCATTCGCCCGCAGCGGTCCGTTCTGACGCAAGCACCCTCATTAAAGAGGCTAACGACGAATCCGCTCATTAGACGGCCGAATTCAGCCCTCGCCGAACTTTAATGACTCGTGAGAAGCTTAGCGTCGGGAAAACAGCGTCCAACGAGTAGAAATACCGCCATGCGAACGTTTAAGCGTCTGAGGAGTCGTTAACGCAGAGGAAAGCGGAAAAACAGGCGTCTAAGCTTCTGACCCGTCGTTAGAACACAAACCCGCATCGAAGCAAAGCGGCTCCGAAAGGCTGCTGCCTATATCCTCAAGCCCGCCACCGGCCTCGGCCGCTGGCGGGCTTTTTTATCGCGCTGCACGGGGCGAACCGCTTCCCGATCCGCCGCGAAGCGCTCACCCGGCCGCGGCCAGCGCCGGCCGATCGAGCTCCCTGCCGATGGCGGCAGCGCTCGTCAGGCAGGCTCATCCTTCGGCTTGCGGGCGGGCAGACGCTTGAGCTGCCGGGCCAGCCTTTTCAAATACAGCGCCTGGAGCAGGAAAACCAGTCCATATAGACCCGGCAGCAGGATGATCTCGAACGGATAGCCGCCCAGGCGGGCGATGTAGACGACCACAAGCGCGAGGCCCAGCCCCGAACCGATCAGCGAAACCCAGAAGCGGCGAAGCCTGCGGGCGAGATCGCCTCCGTACAGCGTCAGCGCCGCCGCCGTGATCAGCACGCAGAGATTGTAAAAAAGCTGGCGGTTGATCGGGAAAAGGAGCCTCTTCGAAGAGGCATAGCTGATCGTCCACTCCTCCAGGGGCAGGCGGTCGAGCTTCACCCGGCAGACGCCGTCCTCGCAGCGCAGCGGCACGTTGCTATGCAGCCTCCAGCCCCAGCTATCCGGCAGCCGGGCCTCCAGCTCGACTTCAGGCTGCCCTTTCCAATAGGCGGCCGGCGAAAGATAGTACCGATGCGCCGCCATCCGCAAAGCCGCGCAAGCCCATCCCCGCGCCTCGGCGCGGAGCCTCCTCCGCAAGCCCGCGCGCCGCGCCGACCTGCGCCCGAGACGGCAAGCCTTGCGCCGCGTCCGCCCCTTTTGCTGCATCTGCCATGCCCCTTTTGCCGCATCCGGCCGTCCTCCTGTCCCTTACTCCTCATCCCGGCGCTCCCGCTTCGGCAGCCGCTTCTCCAAAAAGACGAGCGTCAGCCGTTCGTCGACGAGCCTTTCCTTGAAGGGCTCGTAGCCGAGCTTGCGGTAGAACGCCAGGTTTTTCGTGCTGCGATGGCCCATGAACAGCTCTGCGCGCGCCGCATCCGGCCAAAGCCGCTCCGCCTCCAGCAGCAGCCGCTTGCCGAGGCCTCGGTTCTGAGCGGACGGATGCACGATCAGCTTGCCGATGCGCACGCTGTCCCCGTCGCGCTTGGCGCGGACGGAGCCCACGATGTCGCCGCCTTCCACGACGATCAGCACAACGCCCTCCCGATGATCCTGCTCCAGCTCCTCCAGCGTCTGCGTCAGCGGGGGGATCGCCATGCCGTCATACAGCTCGGCCTCGCTCAGATAAGCGAGCCTCTGCAGCGAAAGGATGGCCGGCAGGTCCTCCCGTTTCGCTCGTTCGATCATCCGTTCTCCTCCTCCTGGATCGATTGCGGCCATCCCGGCCGGCGGATGGTCCGGATGCCGCTTCCATCTCTTCCAGTATATCGAGGATTTCCCGCTTGCCTAGAGCGCTTTGCGCTGGAATCTCCCGCTGCGAGGAGTGCGGCGCCCATGCCGATCGCACGTCAAAAAGCCGGCCCCCGAGGGCAATGCCATCAAGTCAAGCTGATCTTGATGGCATTGCCCCTGAGGGACCGGCTTGGCGACAAGCTTGAAGCCGCTCGCAGACGCCTGCGAGCGGCTCCTGCATCGGCGCTGCCCTGGCGGCGGCGAGGCCGGCTCGCCTCAGCGGCAGGCGAGGCCGCCGCTGGCGCTCAGCGCCAGCCGCCGCCGGGCGCCTGCTGCGGCGCATACGCCGCTGGCGAGCCGTAGCTCCGCTGCGCGTACGCCGCGGACGCTCCGTAGCCCTGCGGCGCGTAGGCCGCCCAGCCCTGCTGCGGCTGCCCGTAGCCGGCGTAGTAGGCCGCCTGCGGCGCATACGCCCGGGCGGCGGCCGCCTGATGAGCCGCGTAGCCGGCCGCATACGGCTGGCCGGCCTGCGCGTAGGGCTGGCCGTACGGCGGCTGCGCCTGGAAAGGCGACTGGCCGTACACATAGGCCGGCTGGCCCGACACGCCGGTGCCGGCCCAGGAAGGCGCGGTCCGGTAGGCGGAGATCGCGCCGACCGTCGGCGCGTCCTCCAGCTCCTCCGCTCCCTGCGGCCCTCGAGCTCCTTGAGCTCGCGTCTCCCTCGCCCCCTGCGGGCCTTGAGCTCCTTGAGCTCGCGTCTCCCCCGCTCCCTGCGGCCCTCGAGCTCCTTGAGCCCGCGCCTCCGCAGCCTGCCCTTCCTCCCCGCTCTCGCGCGCCTGCTTGCAGCTGTCGAGCGGACCGATCGCGACGGTCTGCTTGATCGGCGCGATCGCTTCCTTCCATTTCGCCTCGTCGAGGCAGTACGTCTGGGCGATCGCCTTGGCCGGCGTCAGCCGCAGGATGTCGGAGCCGAGGATGACCTGCGGCGTCGGCGCGTCGAAGATCGCCAGAATATGCGTGTCGTCCGAAGTCGCCTCCTCGAAGTGCCACCAGCCCTGCGGCACGATGACGACCTCCTGCGGCACGATCGGGATGGAGATGAGCTTGTTCGTGAACGGATTGATCATGCTGACGGTCGCGCTGCCCGAGATCAGATAGACGAGCTCCGAGGCGTTCTGATGATAGTGCGGCTCGACATAATGCCCCCGGCTCAGGAAGATGTCCAGCAGCGAGGCCGAGCCGAGCGTCGGCAGCTGCTTGTAGCCGAGGATGTTGATGTAGTTGCTCGCGTTCGTCTTGAACGCCGTGCTCTTCTTCATGTCGAACGAGAACTTGAGATCGGGATCCGTATAGTCCATGTACGAGACGGTCATGTTCCCCATCCTTCCCCCTGCGTGATGCCTACTGAAAAGGATATGAAGCTCGGAGTCCGTCCCATTCCCGCCACCCGTCCATTCGGCTGCAGCCGGACCGGCTTTGCTCTGCCTAAGGCAGCAGCTCGCGCACGGCGACGTCGTCGATGCGGATCGCATGCGGAGCGTCCGGCGTCGCGGCCGCGCCGTCGACGACGTTGCCGAGCAGGAACTTGAGCTCTACCGTGCCGTCTGCCGCGGGCGTGACGACGACGCGGTGCACGCGCGCGCTGTCTCCCGTCAGGCGGACCGCCGACTTGCCGACGCCGGCCGCGCCCGTCCATTCAAGCTCGATCGGACGGTCGGCGTCGCTCCATGCGCGGAACGTCAGCTCGTAGCTGACCCCGCCTTTGAGCTTGAGGCCGCCTTGGATGAGCTGGCTCGACCAGCTCACCGGCACGTTCCACTGCGGATGGATGCCCCCGTGGTAGAAAATGTCGATCTTCGCCGCCCCGTCCTCCACGGCGAAGGCGGAATCTCCGCCTTCGCCTTTCCAGTACGTCCAGCCGGCCTCGCCGCTTGCGAACGAGCCGTTCGCGAGCAGATTGCCGTCCGCCTCCATGACCGGCTGCCGGACGGAGGCGTCGGCATAGCCTTCCGCCTGCACCGTCACCGTCGCCGTGCCGGCCGAAAGCCCGGCTGCCGGCAGCAGCCGCAGCACGCCCGGCTCCAGGACGTAGGCGTCCGGCGCCAGCGTCCTTCCGTCCGCCGCCACCGAGCGGACCGCCGCCCGCCAGTCGGCATCGTCGGCGAACGTCAGCTGCAGCTCCGAGCCGGCATAGTTGCCGTCCAGGTCCTCGTTCAGCCGCACCGGCCGCTTGAACGGAGCGTCGGCGACCTCCAGCACGACGTTGCCGATCCAGACCTGATGGCTTCCCGCCGGCGTGCCGGGCAGCCTGCCGAGCAGGAACTTGAGCGCGAGCGTCTCGTCGGCGGTCGGCCGGAACGTGTAGGCGAAGCGCTGCCAGTCGCCGGTCAGCGCCTTCTCTCCGGAGTCGAAGCGCCGCGCGTAGGAGGCGTTCTCCAGCGTCGCCTGCAGCGGCCGCGCCTCGCTCGCCTTGGCGTCGAACTCCAGCTTGTAGGCGAAGCCTTTCTTGAGGCTCAGGCTGCCTTGGTTCAGCATGACGTTCCAGCTCTCGCTCCCGGCATTCGAGATGTCGATGCGTGCCGCGCCGCCATCCGCCGCGAAGGTCGCTCCGGCTCCTTGGACGAACGGCTCCCACGAAGCCAGGCCGCCGCTGAAATCGCCGTTCTGCAGCGGGAACAGATCCACGCCGGAGTAGTCGACGTTGCGGTCCGACAGGCGGAGCAGGCGAGCCTCGTCCAGTACGATTTCGCCCGCGGCGCCTCCGAACAGGAAGGACAGTCGTCCCAGCGGATCGCTTTCGCCCGCCGGCATCGTGAAGGCGAGCTTATGCTCGGCCATCGCCGTCCCGGCCGCCATCTCCTGCGAGGCGTACGTCCGGCTGCCGCCCTGGCTGCCGAGCTGCACGCCGACCGTCCGCCCCGCCGTGGAAGCCCGGGCGCGGAACGTCAGCTCATAGTCGTCGCTTTGCAGCAGCTGCAAGCCGTCCTGGCGCAGCGCCGCGTCCTGCGGCGCGCCTGCCGCTGCGGTCGTCAGCCGGACCTCGCGGGCGGACGGATCGACCGATGCGGACGCGCCGGCGGTCGGCGCCGCATCCAGCGTCCAGTAGGTCAGCCGGTCCATCTTGCCCAGCTCGAAGCTGCCGTTGTAGATATGGTTGCCGTTCTCGAGCGGCTCCTTGGCCGCCAGCGGGTCGCGCAGCTGCTCGACCTCCTCCAGGCGGACATTGCCGATCCAGACGTCGCCGGCCGCGAGGCCGACGTTGAACTCGAGCCGCGCCGTGGAGTCGGTCGCGTTGCCCATCGCGAAGCGGTATTCGAACGGCTTGACCTCCGTGCCGAGCTGCGGCGCGAACTGGTCCGTGTAAGCGGCCCAGCCGTTGTCGGCGTCGCCGCCCAGCTTGACGGCGATCGCGCGCGGAGCCGAGGCTTTGGCGTCGAAGGCCAGCCTGTAGTTGCGGCCCTTGACGAGCGTCGCGTGCTGGATCAGCTGCAGCGAATAGTTCTGCTGGCCGCCGTCCGTCGCCGTGATGCGGGCCATCGGCGTGCCGCCGACCGTCTCGATCTTGGCCGTGCCGGCCCCGCCGAATTCGCCGGTGTGCAGGAAGTTCCAGTAAAGCGGATCGAGCGCCGCCCCCGGAGCCGCGACGTCGGTCAGGCCGCGCGCGAATTCCCGGTCATGGATCCAGCTTCCGTCCACCGGCTGCTTGGCGTCTGCCGGGATCGGCTCCTTGACCCCGCTCGGCTCCTGCGGCGTACGGTAGTCGCGGCCCGTCAGCTCGTATGCGCGGACGTAGTCGACCTCGACGCGGCCCGGAAGGTCGGAGTCCTGGGGCGTCCGGCCGCCGTCGTAGTTGCCCCCGACCGCCAGATTGACGATGAGGTGGAACGGCTGGTCGAACGGCGCCGGGAACGCGTACTTGTCCGGCTGCCCGACGCCTTGGCTGCTCCACTCGTTCTGCGTCTGGTACAGCTTGCCGTCGACGTACCAGCGGATCTCCCCCGGCTCCCACTCCACGCCGTACGTGTGGAATCCGGTGATGTCCTCGCCTTCGGGGAAATGGTACTCCTTGCCGGTGTAGCGGTTGTCCGGCCAGGTCTTGCCGTGGTGGAGCGTGCCGCCCACCTCGCCGAGCAGCCGTCCGCGCGCCTCCATGATGTCGATCTCGCCGGAGGACGCCCAGACGCCGTAGACGCTGTCCTGCGGCATCATCCAGAAGGCCGGCCACAGCCCCTCCCCGGCCGGCAGCTTCATGCGCGCCTCGAACTTGCCGTACGTCTGGCTGAACGTCGGCGACGTCCACATCCGGCCGGACGTGTACGGCTTGCCGCCGACGCTCTCCTTGCGCGCCTCGATGACGAGCTTGCCGTCCTCGACCTTGATGTTCTCCTTGCGATAGAACTGCTGCTCGTTGTTGCCCCAGCCGTCGACGCCGTACTCCGCGCCGTTGCCGAGCTGGTAGCCCCACTTGCTGAGGTCGACGCCGTTCGTATCCGGCTGCGCCGCATTGCCGTCGAACTCATCCGACCAGGTCAGCGTCCAGTCGCTTTCCGTCGGCGTCGAAGTCGGAGCCGGCGTCGGCGTAGGCGTTGGGGTCGGCGTAGGCGTTGGGGTCGGCGTTGGGGTCGGCGTCGGAGACGCGGACGACGTCGGCGTTGGCGTTGCGGTCGGTGCCTGCGTCGGCCAAACGATCGGCGGCGCGGCGCTTGGCGTTGGCGAAAGGCTCGGCGAAGGGCTCGCGGCCTTGCCGCCGCTCACGGCGCCGGAAGCGACCGTACGGCTCTCGCCCGCCGGCAGCGGCTCGCCGTTCAGCGTCACGCCGGTTCCCGCAGCCGTGACGCGCCCTGCGCTGCCCCGGATCGACAGCTCGGAGCCCGCTCCGCCTTGCCCGACCTCCATCTCGCCGACCTCGGCCTGCGGCCCGATCTCGATCGTGGCGCGGCTTTGCGCCTGCAGCCGGCCGACCTCGCTGGAGCCCTCGAGCACGACCCGCACCGGTCCGGACGGCTTGTCCACGACGACTTCGCCCGCCGTGCTGTCCTGCAGATGGATGCTGCTGGCGCCGCCGCCTTGCACGAGGATGCGGCCCTTGACGCGGACGCCCTTCAGCGTCACGTCGCCTTCGCCGATGCCCGGCGCCAGGTACAGGTCGCCCGCCACCGCCGTGCCCTGCACGACGACGCCGCCCGTCTTGACGACGAGATTGCCGGCCTCCGCCTTGGCATGCGTGCCCGGCGCGGCGACGATGTCGCCCGACAGCCGGTCCAGCAAAGCGATCGCCTCCTCCCTCGTCACCGGCGCGCCCGGCTTCAGGCTGCCGTCGCCGTAGCCCGACAGGTAGCCGCCGGCGAGCAGCGCCTCCAGCGCCGGCCGCGCATAAGCCGCAGCCTTGGCTCCATCGGAGAACGCGCCGAGCTTGTTCGCCGTCGGGCCCGCATCCGCCAGTCGGAACAGCTTGGCGGCCAGCACGGCGGCCTCCTGCCGCGTGACGGCAGACGAAGGACGGAAGCTGCCGTCCGGATAGCCGCTGGCCAGGCCCGCGGCGCGCAGCGCCTCGATCGCTCCCGCGTGCCAGGCGCCCGGCTTCACGTCGGCGAAGGCCGCCGACGCCCGTTCAGGCGTCGGCAGGCCGAACAGGCGGACCATCAGCTGCGCCAGCTCGGCGCGCGTCACGGCCGCCTGCGGACGCGCCGAGCCGTCCGGATCGCCCGCCGCCAGTCCAAGCTGCGCCCATTTCGCCATGACCGCATCCGACCATCGGCCGGCCGCTGCTGGGGCTGACGAGGCTGACGGAGCAGCTCCGGCTGTCGATTCGGCCGCCGGTACAGATCCGGTCGCTGCCAGTGCCGCCGCTGGGGCCGTCGAGGCCGCGTTCGCGCCTTGCGCTTCTCGTGCTGCAGCTCCATTCGCAGCTGCCGCCCCGATCGTCTGCGCAGCCTGGCCGCTGCTTGGCGCGGCTTGTCCTCCGCCTGCCGGCGCTCCATAGGCCGGCATCGCTCCTGCAGCCACGAGCAGCGCGCACAGCGCTGCAGCGGCCGCTTTCCCTTTTCTCATTCCAATGCCCCCTTCTGATGTTAACGCTTTCATAATGAGATGCTACTTACTATAGAGGAATCCAATGTTGGATTATATCCCCATATTTCAGGTAAGGTGACGGGAGTTCGGATCGCCGCCGACTTTATTCCTGCTGCTGTTGAAACGTCCCTCCGAATGTACTCCTTGCTGCCGAACGTCCGTCTTGCCATCTCTCTTCTCACGCCCGCCTCGCCTCGTCGCTCCAGCCTCGTTCATCTCGTCCAATCGTCCACCTCGCCCGCCCCACTGATCTCGTTCATCTGTCCACCTTGCCCGCTCCGTCCATCCCGTTCATTCGTCCATTCGCCCGCCTCGTCCAACTCGTTCATTCGTCATTCGCACGCTCCGTCCATCTCGTCCATCTCGTTCAATTCGTTCATTCGTCCACCTGCCCCTCGCTCAACTCGTTCCTTCGTCCATTTCACCGGTCTCGCCCACCAAGCTCTTGGTTCCATTCGTCGCTCGTCTCGTTCCTCATGCCATCCCTCCAGCCGCCTGCTGCCTCGTCCGCCTCGCCTGCTCGTCAGCCGTGCCGCTAACGATACGGAGAAGCGCTATTTTGCCCAAAACGAACAGCTGGAAATTCTAACGATACTGAGGCGCGCTATTCGACTAAAATCGGCCAAAATCATCGTTCTGGACTCGAATAGCGCTCGCCAGTATCGTTAGCTGACAAAAAGGCTCGAAAATCAGCAAATAGCGTCTCTGAGTATCATTAGCATTCGCAGGCAGCCCTGGATGCGGCACATCCGAGGCTAGACTCACTGCGCTGCGAAAGAAAAACCTCGGCTTGGCAACCAACAAACAGACGCCCCCCTGCAAGAGGCCGCCCATCATCTGAGCAGGTGCCCGCAGGGCACGGCTCCAGCCCTTAGCGGCGCCACCGGCCAGGCGCCCGCAGCGCGACGTCTCCAGCCCCCAGCGACGCCTTCGGCCAGGCGCCCGAAGCGGTGCGACGGTTCAACCCCCTAGCGGCGCCTCCAGTCAGGCGCCCGCAGCGGTGTGGCGCCTCCAGCCCTCAGCGACGCCTCCGGACAGGCGGCCGCAGCGGCGCGATCGGCTCCGCGGGCGGCGATCGCCACCTCCGCGAACGACAAAAAGACGGCTCCCCTTGCGGGAAGCCGCCCCTCTACGCGCGCATGCATTACGGTCCGTCGACCGTCATTCCGCCGATCCAGCGTTCCGTCGATTCGTCATTCCGCCGATCCATCATTCCGACGATCCATCGTTCCGTCGATTCGTCATTCCGCGGATCCAGCGATACGCCGGTCCGTCATTTCGCCGTCCGACAATTCGTCATTCCGCCGTCCGCCGATCCGTCAGCCCTGCAGCTCGACCGTCCAGCCGAACGGGTCTTCCTTCTCGCCGCGCTGCAGGCCGGTGAGCTCGTCGTACAGCCGCTGCGACAGGTCGCCGGTGCGGCCCTCGTTCACCTTCATCGCCTCGCCCTGCCAGTACAGCTCGCCGATTGGCGAGATGACCGCCGCCGTGCCCGTGCCGAACGCCTCGACGAGCGTGCCGGCCCGATGCGCGTCGGCGACCTCCTGCATGGACAGCTGGCGTTCCTCGACCTCGTAGCCCCAGTGGCGGAGCATCGAGATGACCGAGTCGCGCGTGATGCCGTGCAGGATGCTGCCGTTCAGCGCCGGCGTGACGACCTTGTCGCCGAGCACGAAGAACACGTTCATGCTGCCGACCTCTTCGATGTACTTGCGGTGCACGCCGTCCAGCCACAGCACCTGCGAGTAGCCCTTGGCCGTCGCTTCCTCCTGCGCCTGCAGGCCGGCCGCGTAGTTGCCCGCCGTCTTGGCCTCGCCGACGCCGCCCGGCACCGCGCGCACGTAGCCGGACTCGACGTAGATGGAGACCGGATTGACGCCCTCGGAGTAATACGCGCCGACCGGGGACAGGATGATCATGAACTTGTACTGGTGGGAAGGAGCCACGCCCAGCGTCGCCTGCGTCGCGATGACGAACGGACGGACGTACAGCGACGTGCCTTCCTCGGACGGCACCCAGTCGCGCTCGACGACGAGCAGCTGGCGCAGCGCCTCGAGGAACAGCTCCTCGTCGATCGTCGGGATGCTCATGCGCGCGTTGGACAGGTTCATGCGCTTGATGTTGCTCCGCGGACGGAACAGCAGCACGCGGCCGTCCTCGGTCAGGTACGCCTTGAGCCCCTCGAAGATCGTCTGGCCGTAGTGGAACACCTTGGCGGCCGGATCCAGCGTGATCGGCTGGTAGGGCACGATGCGGCCGTCATGCCAGCCCTGCCCCTTGTCGTAATCCAGGATGAACATATGATCCGTGAAGCGGGTGCCGAATACGGAGCCTTGAAGCGACTCCTTGGCCTTCGGCTCCTTGGTGCGCTCGATCTTGAACTCGTAAGCCATCTGCGATCCTTCCTTCCGTCGTCCGCCTCGTGCGGCGTCCGAGCATTCTTCTACTAGTCATCCTACCACTTGATCCCCTATAGTGAAAGGATCGGTTTCATTCAGTTCTCCATACCTTCCGGGTATGGCATTCCGGACGATCGCCCGCAGCCGCCAGGCTTTTCCATTGTTGCCGAAAGGAGTCTTCCGTATGGATATGCGCCAGCTGAATTACTTCGTGACGATTGCCCGCGAAGGCCAGATTACGCGCGCGGCGCGCGCGCTGCACATGGAGCAGCCGCCGCTCAGCCGCCAGCTGCGGCAGATGGAGGAGGAGCTCGGCGTCGTGCTGTTCGACCGCACGGGACGCAGCCTGCGGCTGACCGCCGCCGGCAAGCTGCTGCTCGAGCGCGCGGAGCGGCTCATGCGCGAGTTTTCCGACACGCTGCAGGAGGTGCGGGAGCAGGGCGAGGGCATCCGCGGCGTGCTGTCCGTCGGGGCGGTCGTCTCGTGCATCTCGCTGCTGCCGGATCCGATCCGCAAGTTCCACCGCCAGTATCCCGACGTGACGTTCAAGGTGCATGAAGGGGATCATTTCTCGCTCGGCCAGGAGCTGGACGCGGGCGAGATCGAGCTGATCGTGACGCGCCTGCCGTTCGAGTTCGACTCGGAGCCGTCGGCCTACAAGATCGCTCCGCTGCCTTCGGACCCTTTCGCCGCCATCCTGCCTGCGGGCTGGGCGCCCGAGAGAGGGGGGCCGATCTCGCTCGGCGAGCTGGCGGAGCATCCTTTCCTCACGCTCAAGACCGAGCGCACGACCGCCATGCACGAGAAGCTGCTCCAGCAGTTCCGGCTGGCCGGCTGCGAGCCGCATATCCTGTGCGAATGCTCCAGCGTCGCCGTCATCCTCGCGCTCGTCTCCGAAGGCATCGGGGCGACCGTGCTGCCGCGCTCCGTGCTGGCCTCGTTCCAGATGTCCGGCATCGAGCTGCGCGAGCTCGGCGGCGAGCGCTTCCACTCCGAGGTCGGCATCGTCTGGCGCAAGGACCGGTACCTGTCCAAGAGCGCGGAGCGGTTCATCGCGACGCTGCTTCAGACTTGACCGGAACAGCTGGCCTGGATGATTGTGCAGGTGAAAAAGCCAAAGGCACCCTCGAGGAGGGTGCCTTTGGCTTGTCTGCTATTGTCCGCGATCCGGAACCGCGGCCTAGGCCGCTTGCGGCGCGCTCAGCCGCACCAGCAGCGCGGCGGCTTGCGCCCGCGTCACCGGAGCCGTCGGAGCGAAGCGGTCGCCGCCGATGCCGCCCATGAGGCCGGCCTGCTGCAGGGCGGCCACCGACGGCCGCGCCCACGCCGGGATGCTCGCCAGGTCGGCGTAGTCCGGCCGAGCGCCGGCGGCCGGGCTCAGGCCGGCCGCCTTGGCGGCCAGCACGGCCAGCTCCGCGCGCGTGACCGCGCGGTCCGGACGGAAGCTGCCGTCCTCGTAGCCGCCGATCAGGCCGGCTCCGGCTGCGCCGGCGATGGAGCCGCGCGCCCAGGCCGGAATCTGCGCGGCGTCCTTGAACGCCGCTTGTCCGCCGGCCGACGGAAGCTGCAGCGCCCGCGCCAGCAGCACCGCCAGCTCCGCGCGGCTGACCGAGGCGTCCGGACGGAAGCTGCCGTCCTCATAGCCTTGGGCGATGCCGAGCTGGATCGCCTGCCGGATGCTTGCGGACGCCCAGTGCGTCGCCGGCACGTCCTTGATCTGCGCCGGGGCCGGCGTGGCCGACGGCAGCGCCGATGGCGCCGGGGTAGGGCTGCTCGTCGGCGCCGGGGTCGGACTTGCCGTCGGGCTTGCGCTCGGCAATGGCGTCGGCGTCGGCGTGACGACCGGAGTCGGCGCCGGGGTTCCGCTCGGCGACGTCGTCGGGCTTGCGCTTGGCGATGTCGTCGGGCTTGCGCTTGGCGATGTCGTCGGGCTTGCGCTCGCCGTCGGCGTTGGCGTCGGAGTCGCGCTCGCCGTCGGCGTCGGCGTCGCCGTCTCCGCGTTCGTCTTCACGAACGCCGCGGCAGAGTTGCCGCGTCCCGCCGTGGCGCGGACGGCAAGCTCGTACTTGCCTTTCGGATCGGCTCCTTCGAGCACGTAAGCGTAGGCCGTCTTTCCATCGACATGCGGCACTGTGACCGTCCAGTTCGCGCCCAGCGCGTCGGTGCGCTCATAGAGGCGGTAGGCGGTCGGAGCGGCGCCGGCCGGAGCCGTCCATTCCACCTGCAGCTTGCCGGCCGCGTTCACCGACCAGCGGGCGTCCCGCACCGCCGCCGGAGCGGCGTCCGTGCGCTTGATGCGGTAGGCGTCGTAAGCATCGGTCGTGCCCGCCTCCGTCGTCGTGTACGCCTGGAAGCCGATCGAATCGTCGCTCACCTGCACGCCGGTGAACATCTCCTTGCCCGGCTGCTCGTACTTGGCCGCGTAAGGGAACTCCATGCCGGTCTTGACGTTGTAGCGCTTGTCGCCGGCCGCGTTGGTGATGAGGTACAGCGTGCCCTTCGGATCGACGACCTGTCCGTCCGCATCCGGCAGCTTGTCCTTCTGCGCCTCGCCCCCGAGCATCTGGAAGCTGCGCGTATACGTATGGTCGTGGCCGCCGAGCACGAGGTCGACGCCCATCTCGTCGAACACCTTGGTCAGCTCCGAGCGGAAGCTCACGACGTCGCTGTCCGACACATGGCTCGCGACGGAGTACATCGACTTGTGCAGCAGCACGACCTTCCACTTCTTGTCCGTGCGGGCCGCCTCGGCGCGCAGCCATTCCACCTGGTTGCGGTAGATCTGCTGGTACTCCGCGCTGCTCGCGGCAAGCGAATATTCCGTGTTGATGACCATGAAGTGCGCCGGGCCGTAGTCGAACGAGTACACCGAGCCGTCCGGCTTGGCGCCCGTCTGCGACAGGTTCGGCAGGTTGAAGTGCTGCGTGAAGTTGCCGTAGCTCTTGGACTCGTGGTTGCCGACGAGCGGCACGAGCGGCCGGCTCATGAGCAGCTCCTTGGGCTTGTCGAAGAACCAGGACCACTGCTCCTCGAGGTCGCCGTTGTCCACCAGGTCGCCCGTATTGGCGACGAACGCCGACTGCGGGAACCGGTCCAGCCCTTCCTGAAGCGTATGCGCCCAGGTGACGAAGTCCGCGTCGGTCGTGCCTTGCGAATCCGTCGTATACAGGAACGTGAACGCCTCCGGCTGCGCCGCCTCCGTCCGGAACGAGCCGGTGCCGCTCCAATGGCCGTCTTCCCCGTCGCCGACGCGGAACACATAGTCCGTGCCCGGCTTCAGGCCGACCGCCTTCGCCTTGTGGCTCTGGTAGACCGTCTTCTTGCCGGCGGCTTTGTCCGCCTTGGTCTGGTACGTCTCGACGCGCTCCGCGGAGCCTTCGAACGTCAGCGCCTTGTCCGCCGGGAAGCCGCCTCCCGCCGGAGCGCCGCTCTTCTCGGCGACCTGCAGCTTCGTGCCCGGGTAGTCCTCATAGGTATACCAGGCGACGCCCAGCTCGGTGCGCGGATCTCCATGGAACGTCAGCGCCACCGACTGCGGCAGCGGCGACTGCGGCGGATCGACCGGCGTCTGCCCCGCCGTCTTGTACGCCAGCAGTTCCATGTCGAAGTACAGGTCGGAGCTGCTTTTGCTCTGCTGATGCACCTCGACGGCGATCTCGTTGGCGCCTTCCTTGACGACGCCGGCCAGCTTGTCCGTCAGGTCGACGTCGTAGAACGACAGCGGCGCCGATTTGCCTTCGACCGACAGGGTCGAGTAGCTGATCGGGCCTTCCGGCATGTTGTAGCGGGCGATTTCCGTCCCGTTGACATACAGCACCATGCCGTCGTCGACGCCGAAGCTGCCGACGAAGCGCTTGTAGTCGGCAGCGCCGCTCAGCTGCACCGTCTTGCGGAAATATGTCGTCAGGTACTTGTTGCTGCTGCTGCCCCCGTAGCCGATCGTCGTGGCGATGCCGCCGAACCTCGACGTCGCCGTCTCCGCCCGTACCGGGTAGCCGAGCGGAGCCGTCCCCGCGTCCCATGACGAGTCGTCGTAGACCGCCCTCCAGACGCTGCCCTGATCGGCCGGCGTCACCAGCACCTTCCAGTTGCCGCCCCCTTCGACCAGCTTGAGCGGCGTCTCCTCCGCGGCTTGCGCCGGCTGTGCCCCCGGCCATGCGATGCCGGCCGCCAGCGCGGCGCTCAGCATGATGCCGAGCCCTTTCCGTACCCACTGTCTCATGCGCTTCCTCCTGCCTGTCCGTTGTGGTTGCATCGCCCATTAGCGTACGGGACTTCATTCAGCGGAGGATCAGCGTTTCATGATGCTTTAGTAAAGAAATAAAAAAACGGCCCCCCGTCCTCCGGCCTTAGGGCATGTTGGAAGCACGCCCTAAGCCAGGGTCAGGATGAACCGTTCCAGCTCGTTGGCCATGCCGTACAGGCTGGCCCTCGTCTCGAACTCCTCGCGCGTCTCGGGCAGCGGAAGCTCCTTGTGGTAGTCGCGGATCGAGCGCAGCCGCTCGTGGTAGTCGCGGCCGCCGGGAATCGTGTTCCAGTGGTCGGCCAGATCGTCCAGGAACTCGCCGATGCGGCGGCCCTGCTCCAGCCTCGCGTCGACCTGGGAGACGAGCGGCATCATCGTCTTGAGGATGTCGGCCTGGCGCCTTCGCGTCTCGTAGTAGGTGTAGAACAGGCTGCGCCGGCCGCTGAAGTCGTTCTCCGTCGCCTGCACGCCGAGCGCCCGCGCCTGCTCCAGCAGCTTGTCGAGCTCCAGCAGCTCGCGGCCGTCCCACAGGCTGCTGCCGTCCTTGAGATAGATCGCCAGCTCGCGCAGGATGCGCTCGATGTTGTCCTCGATGCGCCGCCGCAGGGTCATCACCTGACGCTCGATGCCCGGCATGTACAGGTTGACGACGAGCGACAGGCCGAGGCCGATCGCGATCAGCGCCAGCTCGTTGCCGATGAACGAGAGCGTCAGGTCGCCGTGGATGTACACATGCATCATGATGACCGAGCTGCTGGCGATGCCGCCGGTGCAGCGCAGCCCGACGCACAGCGGGATCAGCACCAGGTAGATGGGCACGAACAGCAGCGCGTAGTAGCCGGCCAGCTCGAAGGCCAGCCCCGAGACCGCGATGCCGACGAGGCAGGCGAGCAGCCGCTCCCAGATCGCGTTGAACGACTGGCGCCTCGTCTTCTGGATGCAGAGCAGCGTGAGGATGCCGGCGGAGGCGAAGTTGAGCAGTCCGAGCTGCTGGGCGGTCAGCACCGACAGGCTGACGCCGACGGCGGTTTTGAGCGTACGGAATCCGATCCTCATGATTCGCTCCTTGTCTCGTCAAAAATGTCACCCCGATTATAGCATCCGCGAAGTTCCGTGACGAACCGGCGTCTTTCTTCAAAAAATCTGCCCCTGATTCTCGGAATATTCTCCCTTATCTGAAATCTATTTCAGTGGTCCAATAGAGTAGAAGATTCCGCAAGGAAATTCCGAAAGGGGATGGATTGATGAAACGCAAAAGTCTTGCCCTTACCCTGATCCTCATGCTGCTGGTGGCGATCGTGCCGGCAACGGTGTTCGGCGCCGCGGCCTGGACGCCCGGCACCGCCTACAAGGCGGGCGACGTCGTGACGTACGCCGGCAAGGACTACCGCTGCGTGCAGTCCCATACGGCGCTGACCGGCTGGGAGCCGCCGAACGTGCCCGCGCTGTGGACGCCGACGGGCGGCACGACGCCGACTCCGACGCCTTCCGCCACGCCGACGGCCACTCCGACTCCGACCGCCACGCCGACGCCCAAGCCGACCGTGACGCCGACGCCTACCGCGACGGTGACGCCGACTCCGACCAAGACGCCGGTTCCCACCGCTACTCCGACGCCTACGGTCGCGCCGACCGCCACGCCGATTCCTTCGGCCACGCCTTCGACCGGCAAGGTCGTCGTCGGCTACTGGCATAACTTCGACAACGGCTCCGGCGTCATCCCGCTGCGCGACGTGTCGCCGAACTTCAACGTCATCAACGTCAGCTTCGCCGAGACGCTGAGCGACCATGCGACGCTCACGTTCGTGCCGTTCCAGACGACCCCGGCCCAGTTCAAGGCCGACGTCGCCTACCTGCAAAGCCAGGGACGCCGCGTGCACATCTCCATCGGCGGCGCCAACGCCACCGTCGAGCTGAACACGGCGGCAGCCAAGGCCAGCTTCGTCAGCTCGCTGAAGAACATCATCAATACGTACGGCTTCGACGGCATCGACATCGACCTCGAAGGAAGCTCGCTGTCGCTGAACGGCGGCGACACCGACTTCAAGAACCCGACGACGCCCAAGGTCGTCAACCTGATCAGCGCCATCAAGGAGATCATGGCGACGTACGGCTCCGGCTTCGATCTGACGATGGCGCCGGAAACGGCGTACGTGCAGGGCGGCCAGATCGCCTACGGCGGCCCGTGGGGCGCCTACCTACCGGTCATCCACGCCGTGCGCGACCAGCTCGACTACATCCACGTCCAGCATTACAACAGCGGCTCCATGCAAGGACTCGACGGCAAGTCCTACGCCCAGGGCACGGCCGACTTCCAGGTCGCGATGGCCGAGGTGCTGCTCAAAGGCTTCCCGATCGCCGGCAACGCCAGCAACCTGTTCCCGGCGCTGCGCGCCGACCAGGTCGCGATCGGCCTGCCGTCGTCTCCGGCCGCGGCGGGCGGCGGCTACACGCAGCCGGCCGACATCGTCAAGGCGCTGAACTACCTCACCAAGGGCCAATCGTTCGGCGGCCAGTACACGCTGCAGACTCCGGGCGGCTACTCCGGCTTCCGCGGCGTCATGACCTGGTCGATCAACTGGGACAAAACGACGAGCTACGTCTGGTCCAACGCAATGAAGGGCTACTTCGGCTAAAGCGGTTGTTCCCGCCGCTGCGCGAAGCCGCATGTCCATTGCCCGGCCTCTTCCGAGAGGCCGGGCTTTCGCATGATTGCAGCGTCGCCCGGCCATGCCTGGCATAGCCCGACTTGGCTGGCATGGCCCGTCTTGGCTGGCCTTCCCGTTCTTGCGCCGGATGCCGGCCACGCATAAAAAACGGCTCAAGCCGTTCTCTGCCGGTTGCGCTGCGGTCGGGCGAGGTAAAATAAGAGAAAAGGGGGCTTGCACGATGAAGGAAAACAAATACGACGATCCGGAGTTTTTTGACCGCTACAGCCGGATGCCCCGTTCGCAGGGCGGGCTGGACGCCGCCGGCGAATGGCCGGCGCTACGCGCCATGCTGCCGCCGCTTGACGGCAAGCGCGTGCTCGATCTCGGCTGCGGCTACGGCTGGCATGCCCGCTACGCGCGGGAGCAAGGGGCGGCGTCCGTGCTCGCCATCGACCTGTCGGAAAAGATGCTGGAACGCGCCCGCGAGCTGACCGACGATCCCGCGATCGACTTTCGGCGCGGCGCGATCGAAGACATCGCTTTCCTTCCGGGGGAATTCGACGTCGTGCTGAGCTCGCTCGCGTTCCACTATGTCGGCGACTTCGCCGCGGCTGCGGTCAAGGTGCATGACGCGCTCGCGGACGGGGGCAGCTTCGTCTTCTCGGTCGAGCATCCGATCTTCACCGCCCTACCTGCGCAGGACTGGCAGTACGGGACGAACGGCGAGAAGCTGCACTGGCCCGTCGACCGCTATCACGACCAGGGCCTGCGCTCCGCCCGCTTCCTCGGCAGCGACGTCATCAAGTATCATCGCACCGTCTCCACGTATCTGAACGCGCTGCTCGCCGCCGGCTTCTCGATCCGCCAGCTGTCGGAGCTCGCTCCGACGGCGGAGATGCTCGAGCGCAATCCCGCCTGGGCGGAGGAGGTCCGTCGGCCGATGTTCTTCCTGATCGCGGCCGACAAGACCGGCAGACGGTAGCTGGAGCCGTCGGGGGCTGGGGCGGTCGGTTGCTAGGGCGGTCGGTTGCTAGGGCGGTCGGTTGCTAGGGCGGTCGGTTGCTAGGGCGGTCGGTTGCTGGAGCTAGTCGGGGGCTAACTCGGCCATTGCTGGAAACCTGAAAAGCGTCCGTGCCACCTTAAGGTGACTCGGACGCTTTATTCAATCTTGAGACTCCGGCCATTCGGCCGATTCTCGGGAATCCAAGGCACTCCTCTGCCTTGGATTCGGCCCTTTGGCCGAGATCCGGCCCATCCAAGGCACTTTTCTGCCTTGGTTCCGGCCCCTTCGGCCGAGATCCGCATATCCAAGGCACTTTTCTGCCTTGGATTCGGCCATCCAGCCGAGATCCGCCCATCCAAGGCACTTTTCTGCCTTGGTTCCGGCCCCTTCGGCCGAGATCCGCCCATCCAAGGCACTTTTCTGCCTTGAATTCGGCCATTCAGCCGGGATCAGGCCCATCCAAGGCACTTTTCTGCCTTGGTTCCGGCCCCTTCGGCCGAGATCCGCCCATCCAAGGCACTTTTCTGCCTTGGATTCGGCCATCTAGCCGGGATCCGCCCATCCAAGGCACTTTTCTGCCTTGGATTCGGCTATCCAGCCGAGATCCGGCCCATCCAAGGCACTTTTCTGCCTTGGATTAGGCCTCGGGCCGCTGCGCCCCCCGGTCGTGTCGGCCGCCGCGCCCCCAGCCGACCCGGCCCGCTACACCGCCCGCCGGCGGAAATGCAGCCAGCCGGCGGCAAGGAACAAGGCGAAGCTGCCGCCGATGACGAGGAACAGCGACTCGGCGGGGACGTTGAATGCGCCGAAGCCTTCCTCCGATCGCGGCATCATCGCGAGCAGCGGCTGTGCCCACGGGTACCAGGGGGCGAACCGCTCGGAGTTTACGACGAGCATGTTGGGCAGCGTGAACACGGTGCCCAGCACGAGCGGAGCCGCGAAGCTGGACCACGCGAACGAAGCCCACAGCTGCAGCGCTGCTAGCGGCAGGCAGGCGACCCAGCCGCCGAGCAGCGCCCGGCCGAGCTCGGCCCACGGCACGCCGCCGTCCATGCCTCGCAGCAGGCCGCCGGCGAGCAGCGCCGCTCCGAGCAGCAGCTGCAGCAAGGCGACAAGCCCGGCCAGCGCGGCCAGCTTGGACAAATAGACCGCGCCTGGGCGAACCGGCAGCGCGAGCAGCTGCTTCCAGCCGCCCGAGGCATGCTCGAAGCGGCACAGCAGCGCCGCAAAGATGCCGACGAGCAGCGGCAGGAACATCAGTCCGTGCACATTGGCGCTGATGATGTACGCCTCCATCCAGCCCGCTCCGCCGATCGCCTCCAGCGGGGCTTTCCAGGCGACGGCGAAGGCGATCAGCGGGCTGACCGGCAGCAGCAGCCAGACGATGGAGCGGCGCAGCTTGAGCCATTCGGCCGACAGCAGTCTCCTCATGACGGCTCACGCCCCTCTCCCGTCCATTCGGCCGACAGCAGTCTCCTCATGACGGCTCACGCCCCCTCTCCCGTCCATTCGGCCGACAGCAGTCTCCTCATGACGGCTCACGCCCCTCTCCCGTCCATTCGGCCGACAGCAATCTCCTCATGCCGGCACGCCCCTCTCCCGTCCATTCGGCCGACAGCAGTCTTCTCATGCCGACACACGCCCCTCTCGCATCCAGTCGGCCGACAGCGGCCTTCTCCTGCCCCAACGCTGCTTTCTTCCCGACAGCAGCAGCCTCATGTCAGCTCACATCCTTCCGCGTAAAATGCATGCAGCCGGCCGCGAGCAGCAGCAAGCCTCCGCCCAGCCCCGCCGCTGCCGCACGCAGCGCGGTCTCCGCCTTCAGCGCGAGCCACGGCCAGTTGTACGGAACCCAGTCCGGCAGCAGCATGCCGAACAGGCTGACGACCATGCCGAGCACCCCGATCGTCATCGGCACCGCCTGGTTGCCGATGGCGAGCGACAGCCCGATCTGCAGCGCGACGAACGGCATCGCCGCCGCATACGGCGCATACGACTGCCGCAGCAGATCGGGCCAAGGCAGCTCCTGCAGGCTGAATCCAAGCACGGCGCCAAACGCCAGCGTAAAGACGGCCAGCAGCGTGCATGACAGCAGCAGGAGCAGCAGCGTGAGCAGCGTCTTGGCCGCGAACACCTGCAGCCGCGTCAGCGGCAGCGCCAGCAGCTGCTTCCAGCCGCCTGCCGCATGCTCGACGCCCGCGGACAGCGAGGCGACGAGCGCCAACCCGATGAACAGCGCCGGCAGCATCAGGCCGGTCGTCGCTTGGAGCAGCCCGCCCCACGGATCGTCCGCATTCTGCTTCATCACGTAGTCATAGCGGAGCCCATAGTTGACGGCCTGCAGCAGGACGACGCCGAGCGGGCCGATGACCGCCAGCGCCAGGATCCATTTCCGCTTCAGCTTGAGCCATTCGGCCGCTATCGCCCGCGCCAGCATCAGAGGCTCCCCCCTGTGCCCGTCATCTCCAGAAACACGCTCTCCAGCGACGAGCGCTCCTCCTCGACGCGGTAGACGGCATGCCGCTCCCGCACGAGCTCCGCCACGATCGCCGCGATGTCGCGGTCGTCGCCGCCCGGCACGGTCAAGCCGCGCTCGTCGCGCCGCGCCTCCCAGCCTTGCTCGAGCAGCCGCTTCCAGGCGGCCTCCGGCTCGCTGACGGCAAGGCGGATGCGGCCGGCCGTGCGCCGCTTCAGCTGCTCGATGCGATCCTGGTACACCAGGCTGCCGCTCGTGATGATGCCGACGCGGGTCGCCATCTGCTCGACCTCGGACAGCAGGTGGCTCGACAGCAGGATCGTGACTCCGCGCTGCTGCGGCAGGCTTTTGATCAGCTCGCGGATTTCCTGGATGCCGGCCGGATCGAGGCCGTTCGTCGGCTCGTCCAGAACGAGCAGCCGCGGATGCCCGAGCAGAGCGGCGGCGATGCCGAGCCTTTGCTTCATGCCGAGCGAGTAGCCCTTCACGAGGCGGTTCGCATCCTTTTCCAGCCGCACGATGCCGAGCGCCTCCGCGATCCGCTCCTGCGGCGCGTCCAGCAGCCGGCGTACGACCTCCAGATTTTCCCGGCCCGTCAGATGGCCGTAGTACGACGGGTATTCGACGAGCGAGCCCACCTGGCGCAAAATGTCGAGCCGGTTCTTCGCCAAATCCTTGCCGAATACGGTCACGCGGCCGCGCGTCGGCTTGGCGAGGCCGAGCAGCATGCGGATGGTCGTCGTCTTGCCCGCGCCGTTCGGCCCGAGAAAGCCGTAAATGTCTCCTTCGCCGATTCGGAGCTCCACATCCCGCACGACGGCCTTGCCGCCAAGCTTCTTCGTCAGGCCGCTCGTCTCGAGCAGCCAGGGCTGGCGCCCCTCTTGGCCGAGGGGCTGGCCGATGCCATGATTCATGTCCATCACCTCTGACCTCATCGTAACGGACCGAGGTTAAATCCCGGGGAGGAAGCCGGTTAAAATACGGTTAAAACGCGAAGCCGCTACCCGAGATTGATTTCGCGGATCTTCTCCAGCGGCACCTTGGGCCGGCGGTCCTCGGTCAGCAGCCCGTTGACCTCCTGCTGCACGTCGGTGATCTGCGTATAGCAGTAGCCGACGATGTAGTCCGTCGCGCGGATCGCCTCGTGGATGCTGCGGAAGCGCTCGAGGAAGCTTTCCTCGCTGCCCGCCTGGCTGCCGTAGCCCCAGCCCTTCTCGGAGCGGAAGGCGATGCCGCCGAACTCGCTGACGATGACCGGCTGGCCCCGGTACGCATAGCCGTCCGCGAAGGCGTATTTCGACTTGTTGAAGCTGATGCCGTTGCCGACGATATCGTCCTTGGCCGCGTAGCGGCGAAGGAACTCCTCCCCGCGCTCGACGTAGTCGTGCAGCGTCAGAATATCCGATACGGTGTGCTCCCAGCCGTCGTTGGCGACGACCGGACGATGCGGATCGAACGCCTTGGTCAAGTGGTAGATCGCCTCGGTGAACTTCTGCTGGCGCTCGTCCTTGAGGATGTTCGGGACGCCCCACGACTCGTTGAACGGCACCCAGGCGACGATCGACGGGTGGTTGTACTGCTGCCGGACGACCTCCATCCACTCGCGCGTGAACCACTCCACCGCCTGGTCGCTGAACTCGAACGTGGCCGCCATCTCCGACCAGACGAGCACGCCCTTCACGTCGCACCAGTAGAGGAAGCGCGCATCCTCCACCTTCATATGCTTGCGCACGCCGTTGTAGCCCATCTCGAGCAGCTTGCCGATATCCTCGAGGATCGCCTCCTCCGACGGTGGCGTCAGATGGGTGTCCGGCCAGTAGCCCTGATCGAGGACGAGGCGCTGGTAGAGCGGCACGTTGTTGAGCAGCACCTGCCCCTTTTCGATCGAGATCTTGCGCATGCCGAAATAGGAAAGCGTGCGGTCCGCCTCGCGGCCGTCCTCGTACAGGATGAACTCTACGTCGTACAGGCTCGGATGCGCCGGCGACCAATGGCTCTGCATCCACGGGCCGCTCGCCTCGTGGACGAGATCGAGCTCCAGCTGCAGCCGCGGCCGGTCGAGGACGAGGCTCGCCTTTTTGACCGTCTGCCCCCGCAGCGTGACGATCGTCTCCAGCCGCAGCTCGCTTCCCGCACGCAGCCCCGCCACCTCGTACTCGAAGCGGACGGTGCGGGCGTCGAGATCGGGCGTCGTCTTGACCGCAGCCAGATGGGCCGGCTCGACGAACTCCATCCATACCGTCTGCCAGATGCCCGTCGTCTGCACATAGAAGCATTCGAAGCTGTCCTGCACCCAGCGCTGCTTGCCGCGCGGCTGCGTCGCGTCGAGGCTGTCCTCGACCTTGACGGTCAGCGTATTCTCCTCCCCGAAGGCGAGCCAAGGCGTGATGTCGAACTTGAACGCCGCATAGCCGCCTTCATGCTGGCCGACATAATGGCCGTTGACCCACAGCTTCGCCCGGTAATCGACCGCCTGGAAATGCAGCAGCGCGCGCTTGCCCTCCGCCTCGGCGGGGATGTCCACGGCACGGCTGTACCAGACCTGCGCGTGATGCTCCTCCTGGCCGATGCCGCTCGCCTTGGTCTCATAGGTGAACGGCACCTGGATGCCGAGCCGGCCCCCGAACTGCCGCGGCCACCCGAGCCTCTCCCCCTCGTCGGCGTCGTCGAAGCCGAACCGCCATTCGCCGTTCAGATTGATCCAGCCGCTCCGGACCAGCTGCGGCCGGGGGTAGTCCTTGATGTAGCTTTTCGTCGTCATGATCGCTTCTCGCGCTCCTTTGCCGTCCCGATGCGGGACCGAGGAATACAACCGTTATTATGTTTTATTCCATTTTATTTGTTTTCCTTGTGACTATAGCCTCTCTATCTTCTTCATGTCAACGCTTTCCTTCGCCTATATCGGATCGATTCACGATGGGGACAGGCTTTCCGAGAGAGTGCTCGTCGGAAGCCGGCGAGTTCCGATCTTCCTGCCCGCTGCCGAATATTCCCTATAAATAGCGGCTTCAAGGCCCTATCCTCCCGCTATATGGGAACATTCATCATTTATTCCATAAAATCGAAAATAGTTCTTTCGATTTTCCAGCCGATTTGCTATACTCCGGAATTGCAAGCGCTATCAAGCGACTTTGCCGGAGGGGAGGAGATGCCGGGCGACAGGCCCGATGCCCTAGGGAAGGCAAGCTTTTGCTTTTATCCGCTCAAAGGAGATGATCGTTCATGAAATGGAAGCCTCTGCTGCTCGCCGCCGCTGCCTTCGTGCTGCTCCCTTCCGCCGCGGGAGCCTACAGCAACCCCTTCTCGCTGCCCTCCTCCTGGCATTGGGCCAACGGGGATTTCTACGGCGAGGGCGATCCGTACCTCCTGAAGTTCAACGGCGTCTACTACCTCTATGTCAGCACGGTCGACGACCAGACCGGCGTGAAGGTATGGTCGTCGACCAACCTGGTCGACTGGACCTACCGCGGATTGTGCGCGACCGACCCGCTCACGAAGGGCGCCTACGCGCCGGAGGTCGTCTACTGGAACGGCCTGTTCTACATGTACACGTCCCCGGCCGGCCACGGCCACTACGTGCTGTCGAGCCCGAGCCCGCTCGGACCGTTCACCGTGCAGACGAGCAATCTCGGCATGGGCATCGACGGCCACGTCTTCATCGACGACGACGGCCGCTGGTATTTCTACTCGACGGGAGCCGACCGGATCGACGTCCGGCCGATGAGCTCGCCGCTCTCCTTCGGCGCGCCGGTGTCCGCCGGGTTCTCGATGGCCGGCTGGACGGAGGGACCGACGACGTTCAAGCGGGGCGGAACCTACTACATGACCTATACCGGCAACCACGTCTGGAGCACCGCCTACCGCGTCGACTATGCGGCCGGCTCGAGCCCGACGACCGGCTTCGTCCCTGCCGCAGGCCAAAATCCCGTGCTCATCCGCACGGAAGGAAGCAACGTCGGCCTCGGCCACAGCTCCATGGTGAAAGGTCCCGATCTCGACTCCGACTACATGGTGTACCACAGCCATGCCTCGCAGGGCAACGCCACGTATCCCGGCCGCAAGATGAACCTCGACCGCGTCGCCTGGAACGGCGGCCGGATGACCGTGCTCGGCCCGACGGCCGGCGCCCAGCCGAATCCGGCCGGACCGACGTTCGAGGACCGGTTCGCGCGGACGGCGATCGGCTCCGGCTGGACCAACGTCGGCGGCGGAACCTGGGGCATCTACAACCAGGAGCTGATGTGGCAGGACACGATCGGCACCTCCGTCTGGCATCGCCAGGTGACGGCCGCCTCGACCGAGTCCGACTATACGGCCGAATTCCATGCCAAGCAGATGAAGATGGGCACGAGCGCCAATCCGCTGTATGGAGCGGTGTTCTCCTATACGGACGAGAACAGCTACGGCACCGCCGTGCTGAACCGCAAGCTGAACCGGCTCGAGACGAATTTCGTCGTCGGCGGCGTCTCGCAGGGCTGGCAATACTCGGCATTGCCCGCTGGATACGACTATACGAAGTGGCATCAGATCCGCGTGGAGAAGCGCGGCTCGGCCTTTTCCATCTATGTGGACGGCATGAAAAAGCAGACGCGCGCTGTCGGCGGGCTCGGCGGCGGCCGGATCGGCTACTCGACGCTCGACGCCCACGCCGACTTCGGCTACACGGCGTTCAGCAACGACGTCGAGGGCAGCAGCGTCTGGAACGCCTACAAGCCGCTGCCGGGCACGATCGAGGCGGTCCATTACCGCAAGGGCGGGGAGAGCGTCGGCTACCATGACCTGACGGCCGGCAATACCGGCGGCGCCTATCGGAGCGACGGCGTCGACATCCGTTCCTCCGCGGCCGAGGGCAAGGAGGTCGTCGGCTGGAACCAGCCGGGAGAATGGCTCACGTACCGGGTCAACGTCGCCGAGACCGGCCTGTACGACGTGAGCGCCCGCATCGCCACGACATTCCCTTCCGTTGGCTTCCGCATCTGGGATGGCGCGGCCGACCTGACCGGCGTCGTGCAGTCGAGCGGCAGCGGCGACTGGGAGAAGTGGATCAACGTCGCCAAGAAGGGGCTTTACCTGACGGCGGGCTACCATGAGCTGAGGGTCGAGACGGTGCAGGGCGAGTTCGACTTCAGCAGCCTGACGTTCGAGCGGGGGCAGGCTCCGAGCGTATTTACGGACGACTTTGGCGACGGCAACGACAACGGCTGGACGCGCTTCGAGGGCGGCTGGTCGGTCGCAGGCGGGGAGCTGGCTGCGGCGGGAAGCGGCTTTGCCAAGACGGTCGTCGGCTCCTCGCTGTGGTCGGACTACTCCGTCGAGGCGGACATCAAGCTGGTCGGCACGACCGGCGACGCCGGCATCCTGACGCGGGTGAACAACCCGTCGAACGGCACCGTTCTGGCGAACAACCCGGACTATGTGCAAGGGTACTACGCCTTCCTGAAGCCGGACGGAGTCTATCTCGGCAAAATGAACTACGGCTGGCAGCAGCTCGCTTACGCGCCGCTGCCGATCGCCTCGGGAGCCTGGCAGAAGATGAAGGTGTCTGTCAGCGGGCCTGTCATCCGCGTCTACGTCGGCGACATGAACGCGCCGAAGCTGACCTACGCGGACAACAGCCCGTCCCCCTTCCTGCACGGCAAGGCCGGGCTGCGCTCGATGTACAACGAGACTCGCTTCGACAACGTCAAGGTGACGCCGTAGGGGCGAGTTCGCGCCGGTTGCCGGCGAAGGCTCGGAGCAATCCTTCTCCGTAGAAAAAAGCCCGACCGGGATTGCGTCATCCCGGTCGGGCTGTTCAGGTTTTGGAGCGCTTGAGCGTCAGCGTTGCTAGGCGCCTGTCCGCAGGTTCGGCGTGGGGATGCGAAGGCCGTCTCTCTTGCGGACAGAGCCGGGCCGAGGCTCCTCCCGCCTCAGGGCTGATCTGCGCCTCGATCCGCCGAGCCGCCGGCGGCCGAGTCCGCGCCAGCCCGCTCCGCCGGCCGGATCTCCACGACCGTTCCCTCCGGCGAAGACCGGACCGTGCGGCTGAGCCCCTGCTCGCGCAGCATCAGCTCCGCGATCGCCAGCCCGAGGCCGCTGCCCTTGGCCGCGGACGGAGCGTCCATGCCGGGGCCGCGATCCTCGACGCGGAGCGTGCCGCCCGCCTCCGGCGACAGGCGCACGGCGCTCCAGCCCCCGGCGGCGGCGTGGCGCAGCACGTTGAGCAGCAGGTTGTCGAGCACGCGCTCCAGCCAGCGCGGATCGGCGGTCCACCAGAGCGGCTCCTCGGGCAGATCCGACTCCAGCTCGAGGCCGGCCTGCTCGAACGCCGGGTACCAGGCGGCCAGCTGCGTGCGGACGAGCCGGGCGGCGTCGAGCCGCTCGGGACGGTACGGATATTTGCCCGCGGACAGCAGGTTGTAGGAAAAGAGGTTCTCCATCATCTCCGAGAGATAATCGAGCTTGCCCGTCATGAGCGACAGCGACTCGCGGCCGGAAGGTCCGAGCGGCTCCTTGGCCAGCGTATGCGCATGGGCCCGCAGCACGGTGAGCGGCGTGCGCAGGTCATGGGAGAGGCGGGCGATGAGATCCCGCCGCAGCTCCTCCTCCTGCCGCTCGCGGCGGCGGGCGTCCTCGAGCTGGCGCACCATGCCGTTGAAGCTGCCCTCGAGCCTTCCGATCTCGTCGGCGCCCGACAGCTCGACCGGCTCCGGCAGGCCGCCGGCCGACGGGCGCTCCATCGCGGCCTGCAGTCGCACGAGGCGGCGGCGGATGCGCAGGAAGAACAGCATCGACACGAGCAGGAACAGGCCGAGCATGAGCAGCACGCCGCCCGCGTATACGCCGCCGCTCACGCGGTCCATCCGCTGCGAGTAGGGCAGCGTCAAATAGCGCGGCACCTCCATCGCGATGAAGCCCTCCGTGCGCGAGGAGCCGACGAAGCTGACGACCGTGAAGCGGTCGCCGCTCACCGCATCCTTCATATATTCGACCGTATAGGCCGCGGACCAGACGGACGGCAAGTCCTTGCGCGCCGGCATGACGTCCCGCAGCCGGCCCTCCGCATCGACGCGAAAAATATAGGTGCGGGGGTAGCGCTCCTTCCAGGCCGCCATGCGGGCGGCCGCTTCAGCGGGACTTTCCCCGCCCATCGCGGCCGCCTCCGCCTCCCACGCGAGGCGCAGCTTCGTCGTGTCCGAATAGATCGACGGCTCGTCCCGCGGCCATAGCCAGCCGAGCGACGTCATCGTCACGACGCCGACGAGCATGAGCAGCAGCGGCAGCAGGATGATCGCCGACAGCACGATGCCGCCGTAGCGCAGGAGCAGCGACGGCCGGCGGAGTCGGCGGAGCAGGCGGCGGGGCGATGGCAGGCGGCTCACGACGGCCTCGCCCGGTAGCCGATGCCGCGCACCGTCTCGATCAGCGACGGGTTGGCGGGGTCCTTTTCAATGCGCTCGCGCAAGTAGCGGATATGCACCATGACCGTCTTGTCCCCCTCGAGGTAGGGCTCGCCCCATACCGACTCGTAGATCTGCTCCTTCGTCAGGATGCGTCCGGGGTGGCGCAGCAGGAAAAGCAGAATCTGCAGCTGCTTCGGCGTCAGCGCGATCTCCTCCCCGCTCTCTCCGTCGGTGACGGTCAGCTCGCGCGGGCGGACGAGCAGATGCCCGAGACGCACCGGCTGGTCCTCGCCCTTGCCGAAGCGGCGCAGCAGCACCTCGATGCGGGCGGCCAGCTCCTCCGGATGGAACGGCTTCGTCATGTAATCGTCGGCGAAGCGCAGTCCCTGCAGCTTGTCCTCGACAGCCGAGCGGGCGGACAGCATGAGGATCGGCAGGCCGGGGCAGCCTCGCTTGAGCTTCTGTCCGACCGTGAAGCCGTCCAGTCCCGGCAGCATCACGTCGAGGATCGCCATGTCGGCCGTCTCCGCGAGCGCCTCCGCTCCTTCGCCGCTCTGCCGCCACTCCACCTCGTAGCCGCGCTCCCGCAGATCGCGCGACAGCCAGCCGCCGATTTCCGGATCGTCCTCGATGTACAGCAGCCTCGCTTTTCCGTTCATGCGCCGCCTCCTCCGCTTCCCTGTGTTCGAGCCGCTAGCTGATCCTTTCATCATAGTCTTTCCCGAAGGCCGCGCGGTAGTTAAATTTCGTTTAAAAGGACCAACAAAAAAACCACGGCTGCTTTCGCTTTCACCATGGTTTCGAGGATCAAGAGGATTGAATCGGATGGTCTGCTTTTTTAAGTAGAGAATGAATGCCGCTTATAAAAACTTGAAAGCTGCGGGATTTGTTGTCGTCCACGCTTAAGAACGGCGAAATCGCCCTTGATCCAGCAAGCTTGCGATAAGGAACCAATTTCCCTAATTCTTGGGCAGGATTGGCTAATCGATCAGGATCGCGATACTTAGCCTTTTCTTGAAGCTCGGATAAGCCTTCTTGTGAAAATGCTTTTTCGACAGCCTGAAGATCGCCCAGAAACCACGATTCCAGCTCATGGCAGACGATACGAACCAATGTATCTGGCCTGCCTCCCTTTTCGCATAGCGATTTCAAGCGGTTCTTTATTTCCATGCAATCCCCCGTGTCCTTGTCGCGCAAAATGACAAAGTACGTATGCGGCGTACGAAAGGCTTTCAGCTTGATCGGAATCGACTTTTCCAAATCCGATTTCCCCTCATGCTTGATCGTCATGAATGCTACCTGAGGAGGGATCACTTTAGGGAGAAGCTCATCGAGCGCAGCTTTCATTGAAATCTCTTCTAAGAGGAAGATAAGCATCATTGGAGAGGACCCGCTCCTTGAAAAAAGCCTTGCTTCCAGAGATATCCCGGAAGATCGCCTTCTCGAACCAAATTACGAAGAATTTCCACATCGCCAGCCCGACTGACGTGACTGAATCCCTCTTGCTTGGTCAGCCAGAAAAGCTCATTCAGAGCAATGCCGTTCACAAAATCTGGAGAGTGTGTCGAAATAAATACCTGTCCTCCCTCTTCGGTATAGGAGCGGAACTCTTCGGCAAGTTCATATAACAAGTCTGGATGCAGCTGATTTTCCGGCTCTTCAATACAAAGCAGCGGATGGGGCTTCGGATCATTCAAAAGCACTAAATAAGCAAACATTTTAATCGTGCCATCCGACACATAACGCGCAATGAAAGGATCCTTGAAGGAACCATCCTGAAATTTCAGCACGATCCGGCCATCTTCCGTCTCCGTAGATTCAACCGAACTTACTCCAGGCACTCTTTCTTCCATTTTGCGTAAAATCGCATTGAATTTTTCACGGTGATGCTCGTAGAGGAATTTGGCCACGAGCGGAAGGTTCTCCCCTGTCGTCGAAAGATGCTCCGCGTACCCGGCATCCTGGCTGGAACGTGCCGCATAGATGTGAAAATCAGAAACATGCCAGCCTTCAATCAGCCTTCGAAATGCAGCCACCTGCTTGAATTTTTGAAACTGGCCTAACCCCTTTATCGCTAAAATATCTGGGGAGTCTAGTTTTTGCTCTTCTCTTTTTTCCTCCACGCCTGATTGTCCATACTCATCTTCATTGATAATTGCCGTTCCTGAGCCTCTAGAGAAATCCAGGAAATGCCATGGCCTTCCATGCTTGCCTCGACGATACTTTAAAAGTTCTTTGCTGACAATGGGAAGCCCACGTTCGTCCAGATCAATGTGAAGCTCATAAGTAACAAGAGGCTCTTCCGGGTCAGGCCTGAATTTGATTTCAAATTCAATCGGTCCCTTTTCGCCTCGCGAAATGACTTCCTTGAACCCGCCTCGTTTGGTAAGCGCCGCACGGACATTGTCCACCAGAGAATCATGTAAAAATCCAAAAGCATCAAACAAAGTCGATTTCCCCGACCCATTTGCTCCCAGGAAAACAACCATATTAGGCAAATCCGTTAATTTCAAATCTTTGAACACTTTATAGTTTTTTAATCTTAAGCCTTCGATATGCATCGCTTCACCCTCAATAATGGAATTGATGTCCTTTATCTGTTTCTAGTATATACGTCGATCGGATGACATACTCCTGCCTCCTTCATGCTAGAGACAGAAATACGGCCTCCCCTGTTTAAAGGGAGGCCGCAACGGAATATCACCTTTTAGCCGCGGTTCGCCCGCAGGTCGATCAGCCCGATCAGCGCCGCGGCCGCTTGGGCGCGCGTCACCGGCTGGGCCGGAGCGAACTGGCCGCCGCCGATGCCGTTCATGAGGCCGGCGTCTTGCACGGCCGCCACGTACGGCTTCGCCCAGGCCGGAATCTTCGCCGCATCGGCGAAGTCCGGCTTGGCGCCGGCCGGCGTCTGCAGCCCGGCGGCGCGGGCCAGGACGGCGGCGAGCTCGGCGCGCGTCAACGCGCGCTGCGGCCCGAACGTGCCGTCCGCGTAGCCGCCGATGATGCCGGCCGCTGCCGCTTGGGCGGCATAGCCGCGGGCATACGCCGGAATTTTCGCCGCATCGGCGAAGCTGTCCGCGCGGCCGCCGTCCGGCCAGCCGAGGGCGCGGCCGAGCATCGTCGCCAGCTCGGCGCGGCTCACGCCGGCGTCCGGGCGGAAGCGGCCGTCCGCGTCGCCCGTCACGATGCCGAGCGCTGCCGCGCGGCCGATCGCGCCGACCGCCCAGTGGCCCGGCTCGACGTCGCTGAACTTCGGCGCAGGACTTGCGCTTGGAGCCGGGCTGGCGCTCGGCGTCGGCGACGGAGCCGCGCTCGGCGAAGGACTCGCCGTCGGGCTCGCGCTTGGCGTCGGCGTCGCGATCGGTCCCGGCCCGGTGCCCGTACCCGGCGTCGGCTCGGCGCTCGGCGTCGGTGTCGGGCTTGTCGTCGGCTTCGGCGTCGGCGTTGCGCCGCCCTTCGCCGCGAAGCTCCAGATGTCGGAGCGCGCATAGCCGCTATGCTCGTCGCGGGCGACGGCATACCATTGATGCAGCCCGTCCGCCAGACCGGTCCATACCGCGCGCGCGACAGCGCCGCTCGCGGCCTTTTGCACGGAGCCGATCGGCGTCTGCGTGTACACGCTCGCGGTCATCGAGTCGGTCGCGACCCGCTTGACCATCGGGGCCAGGTTCAGTTCGAGGCTGAACTCGTCCTTGCCAGGATGCACGTCGGCATCGTAGTAGTTGTAGTCGTCGAGATACGGCGAGTACGTCTTGATGTCCACGCGGTTCGCCGCGAGGTTGAACTGCATCAGCCGGATGTAGCCGAGGCCGCCCATCTCCGCGCCCTGGTAGTCCGCGAGCATCTGGTACACCTTGCGGTCCGGCACGCCGTCGCCGTTGTCGTCGATCTCGTCGATCTTCGTCTCGGCGTCATGGTAGTGGCCCGACAGCACGGCGAACACGTTTTTGTTCTTCGTCACGACATGCTCGTAGATCTCGTCGGCGATCGGAGCGCGGTTGCCGGAGACGAGCAGGTACTCGTGGAAGGCGAGAATCGCCTTGCGTTCCGGATATTGCTTCAGCACGCCGTCGATCCACTGGATCTGCTCCTCGCCGATGCCCCAGCCCATGTAGACGATGATGAAGTCCTGGCCGCCGGCGGAGATCAGGTCGTAGTGGCCGCGGTTGTTCTCGTAGGAGCCGCCGTAGTACGGCTTGTCCTTGAAGCGGTCCTCGCCGTAATGCTTCCCGTACTCCGTATAGTCGCCGGTCTGGTGGCCGACGTCATGGTTGCCCGCCAGCACGCCGTACGGCATGCCCGCGTCGTCGAACGGCTTCATCGCCCGCTGGGCGTTGTCCCACTGCTCGGGCTTGTACGACTTGTCCACGATGTCGCCGGTATGGATGACATACTGGATGTCCATCGCATCGCGGTTGTCCAGCACCCACTTCGTATTGCCCTCATAGATGAAAGGCCAGCTCTCGGAATAATACTGCGTATCCGACATCCAGACGAAGGAGAAGTCATAGCCCCGCCCCGAGGCGGCGGTGGCGGCAGCTCCGCCCTCCTGCCCGTCGCCGCCTGCGGCTGCCGGAGCGGCAGCGATCTCGTCCTGCACGAGCGCGTGCACGACTCCGTCCACGGCGTAGGCGCCTGCCTCCACCGAGGCGCTCAGCTCGAACGGCCCCTCGTCCGCCGGCACGTTCTGCGCCAGCCGCTCCCACTTGGCTGCGGACGCGCTCCAGGCGTACAGCGTCACCTTGCGGCCCGCGAGCGAGCTTCCCTTCCACTCCAGACGGACCTCGTCCTGCGGCTTCACCGCCGCGTCCAGCTTGATCTCGAAGCGGTGGTACGGGAAAGCGTCCGTGGCGTCGTTCACCAGCTTGTCCCCGTCTGCCGACGCGATGCGGGCGTATTCGGCCGCCGTCAGCTCGCGCTCGCCTTCCGGCCGCAGCACCGGCGGCGGCTCGACGGCCGCCTGGCCGGCGTACGCCCGGAACGATTCCTTCCGCTCCGCGCTATGCTTGAAGCCCTCGTAGAAGCCGACGCTCAGCTCGTCGCCCGTCGGGTCGGCGACCCGCACGGCCAGCTCCGCCGAGGAGCCGGAGACGTCCGCGCCTTGCAGCGGAGCGACGAGCTCCGGCGCCAGCGGGTTCTCGTCCGGCACGAGGAAGCGGACCGTCCGCTCCGTCCGGTTGCCGGCGTTGTCCTCGGCCGCGATGATGAGGACATGCTCGCCGCCGCCCAGCGCGGAGCTGGTCGCCGCATAAGGCAGCTTCACCGGCTTGCCGTCCAGCGTCGCCGCGACCGAAGCGGCCTTCACGCCGGAGAGCGCATCCGTAATCGCCGCGTCGATCGCGAAGGCGCCGCGGTACGTCCGGCCTTCCTCCACGGTCGGCGCGATGACCGGAGCCGCGTTGTCCACGACGACGCTGCGGGCGAGCGACAAGCCCCCCGGACCCGTCAGGACGATCTCATGCTTGCCGTCCGCCTCCGCCGTCGTATCCCAGGCGTACGTGCGGGAGCGCAGCTGCTCGGCGAGCAGCGGGAACTTGAACTCGATCCCTTCGATCTTGCCTTTGTCGCCCATCTCCAGCACCTTGCTCCGGTCCGCATAAGCCGGATCGTAGATGATCGTGCCGTCCGCCAGGATGAGGCGCACGTTGCGCATCTGGAAGTCGTCCTTGTTTTCCTCCGTGCGGTCGTCGAACGGACCGGACTTGGATCCGACCCGGATCCAGATGCCGTTGTCGCCGGCCTTCAGCCGCTCTTGGCCGATCGGATAGAGCAGCGTGCGCCACGACGGGATCGGATCCATGAATGTATACAGAATCTCTTTGCCGATCGTCACCGCGTTCTTGAAATAGTAGTCGACGCCGCTGACGTCGAACGCCAGATAGGCGTCCTGCTCGAGCGAGGCGTACACGCCCTCCGTCACCGTCTTGCCGTCCAGCGCCAGCTGCAGCTCGCCCGGCGCATGCTGCTCCGCCGTGCCCTTGAGCGTCTGCACGCCCCGGACGAACTGGCCTTCGGCCACGTTCAGGCGCAGCGGCGACTTGTCGCGGCCATCCTTCACCGGCACGCGCACGGCCGGCAGCTCCGTCCGGTTCTGGCCGTCAGAGGCGACCGCCTTGTACTCGACGTAGCTTTTGCCGATCAGATCGGCCGCCGGGATGAGGTAGTGATAGTACGTGTCGTTGTAGTCCTGCGTCAGGTAAAAGCTCGCCCAATCGCTCTTGTCGGTGCGGTACTGGAGCCGGACGGACTTGATGCCGCTCTCGTCCTCCGCCTCGAGCCGGATGTCGAGGTCCTTGGACGCGTCCGCCTCGGCGACGCCGGTGCGGTCGAGCAGCGCCGGCGCAGCCGCGTCGTCGGCCGCATGGACCGGACGGGCGGGCAGCTGCCACGGCTCTACGCTGCCGGGGGTCGACTTGGCCGCGGCCGGGCCGAGATTCAGCATGTCCTTGCCGCCGAGCGTCGGGTAGCGGTATTGGATGCCCTTGTCCGCCTTGACGTCCGCCGCCTCATAGGAAGCGGATGCGATGTCGACATGCGCGTTCGTGCCGATGACGAGCGCACGCGGCGAGCCGTTGGCCATGCCGGCGCTGTGCACGCGGAACAGGTTCTGCCCTTCGACGAGCGAGCTGCCGAAGTTCGCGTTGAACTGGGCGGCCGTCGCCGAGCCGTTGGCCGCATTGATGACCCACAGCACGATGGCGCTCTGCGCCGGAATCGTGACCTGCTCCGGATCGCTCGCCCAGACGACGTCGGCTTCCGGCCCTTTTTCCGGATAGCGGTAGTAGAGCTTGTAATCGCCAAAATCGAGCTCGCGATCCGTATTGTTGTAGATCTCGATGAACTCGTAGCCGTCGGAGCCGCCGATGTTCGCCGTATCCGGCGTCACCTCGGTGACGAGCAGCGGCGGCACGCGGTCGGGATCGGCCTGCGGCAGCTCGACCTGGACCGCGGCGGCAGGAGTCGTGCCCTTGACCCCGCCGTTGTCCGCCTGGATGTAGTAGTACAGCGTCTCCTCGGCGACGGCCGCCGCCGGGATGCTGCCTGCAAACGCGGTGCCGCCGCCGTCCGCAGGGCGCAGCGCCGCGCTCTTGTACACGGACTGGTTGACCGTGCGGTAATAGACGGCCGCTGTCGCCGTCTGGAGCGGCTGGCCGTCGCCGTCCGCCACCTGCGCGACGATCGGCAGCGCTTGTCCGCCCTTGGCGGACGCAGCCGGCTCATGCGCGAGGACCGGCTGGCCCGGCACGACGGGCGGCGGCGGCGCGATCAGCTGGCCCGCCTCGACCGAGCCCGGCGTCGGCACGGCCAGCACGGCGTATTTGCCCTGCTCGGCCGTTCGGGAGGCTTGGTAGTGGACATCGAGAGTCGTCCCGCTGCTGCTGATGTCAGCCTTCAAGTACGCGGCGATCGCCAGGTCCTGGCCTTCGCTCTTGACGACGACGGCGCGGTTGCCGTCGTTGGCGAACGCCGAGAACCCGCCGGTCTGGGCCGGCAGGGAGACGACCTGGCTTTCGGCCAGCTCCGTCTTGTAGAAGGAATTGAAAGCAGCCAGCGCCTTCTTTTCCGTATTGTTCCAGAACACTTTCGTCTCGCCGGGGGCAAGCACGGTATTCGCCGGGAGGCTGAACTTCAGATCCGGCGAGCTGCTGGCCGTATAGCGGTAGTACAGCGCGTCCGTCACATCCTGCGGAGCGGCGCTGACGTTGTGCAGCTCAAAAAATTCATACACGTCGGTCCCGACGTTGTCGGGCACGATCTCCGTCACGATGACCGGCGACAGCGAGCCGCCGTTCGGAGCCGGGGCTGCCGCCGCTTGCGGCAGCGGGCCGGCGACGGGCAGCAGGCCCGCGATCAGGCTCGCGGCGAGTCCGCCGGCGAGCCATTTGCGCCACGGCATGCGCCGCAGGCGGCGCTGCAGGCCGCGCAGGCTGAGCGTCCTGTGCGGCTCAGCCTGCACGGAACGCTGTCCGTCCTGCTGACGGCGGCCGTCCCGCATGGAGCTCTGCCCGTCCTGCTGACGGCGGCCGTCCCGCATGGAGCAAGCGGCGACTGCCGCCGCCTTTTCGCCAGAAGCCTCGCCGATTCGGGAGTCGGTACCTCCGGCGGAAGCCTCCCTATTCCCTGTCATCCATCCCTGCGCCTGGAGCCCTTGGCGCCGCTCTTCCTTCGGCACGTTCCTGTTCCTCCTCTTGTCGCAGCAGGCTTGTCCATCCCGCCCGTCCGCGATCCGATGTCTCTCCATCTCGAACCCAATCTTTACTAGGCTAAAGAACTTTTGTTAGCCGGGCGTCAGAAGCAGATGGAGAAACGGTAAAAGGACGCCGCCCGTTTTTTTCGGGCTGTGGCGTCGGATTCTGGCCTCCCGGTTCCTGCAGTCCGATTTTTTCGGGTTACAGCGTCGGATTTCGGCCTCCCGGCTCCTGCAGCCCGATTTTTTCGGGTTACGGCCTCGGATTCTGGCCTCCCGGCTCCTGCAGCCCGTTTTTTTCGGGTTACGGCGTCGGATTCTGGCCTCCCGGCTCCTGCAGCCCGTTTTTTTCGGGTTACGGCCTCGGATTTCGGCCTCCCGGCTCCTGCAGCCCGTTTTTTTCGGGCTACCGCGTTGGAACTCCCTCCGCAACCGGGACTTTTGGAGTAATTAGATCCACTCCGCACGACCTCGGCCTGTCCCGCGCGTCCAATGGACATCCATTCCCGCATCCAGAAAGGAAGATCAGATTTGATGAACCTCTTCAGCAACCTCTTCGGCCCATCCGCCACCCTCGCGGGCTCCCCGCAGAGCCAGCATCCTGTCCGCGTCGCGGCAGCCGCCCTGCTCGTCGCCTCCCTGCTCGTCGCCTCCCTGCTCGCCGGCAGCGTCGCCGCTCCTTCGTCCGCCGCCGCGCAAGGAGCCGGCTTCGCCGATGTCCCCGCCAAGCATTGGGCCGCCGGCGACATCGCCTGGGCCGTCGCCGCCGGCTTCGCCCAAGGCGACGGCAACGGCCGCTTCCGGCCCTCGGCTGCGCTCAGCGAGCCGGAGTTCCTCGCCCTGGCGGCGCGCGCCTACGGCGCCTCGCCTGCCGCGGGCGCAGCCTCCGGCGCGGCCTGGCACGCGCCGTATTATGCCGCTGCCGCCGCCGAAGGCTGGGCAGCGTTCCATGCCGCGCAGCCGGCCGCCCGCTATACGCGGGGCGAGGCCGCGCGGCTGCTGGCCTCCGTCGCCGGGCGCTCCGGAGGCGAAGCCGACGCCGTGGCCTGGCTGCTCGCGGAAGGCATCGCGAGCGGGCGCACGGCGTCGACGGCTGCCGGCTACGAGAGCGGCAGCACGCTGACCCGCGCGGAGGCGGTCGCCCTCCTCCGCCGCATGCTCCAGGCTTACCCGGCGCAGCCGTCCGCCTCTCCGGCCCCATCCGCTGCGCCTTCGGCTTCGCCTGCTCCTTCGGCCTCGCCGAAGCCATCCGCATCGCCTGCTTCTTCCGCCTCGCCGTCCGCCTCGCCGTCGCCTTCGGCTACGCCGGCTCCGGCGACAGCCGCGGCCGGGCCGCAGCTGCGCGGCATCCAGCTTGGCGACAGCGAAGCGTCGCTGCTGCAAGCGCTCGGAGCTCCGGACCGCAAGGCCCCCGCGCTCGAAGGCTTCACCTGGTACGTCTACAACAAGGACTACAGCCGCTACATGCAGGCTGGCGTGGCCGGCGGCAAGGTCGTCGCCCTCTATTCCGGCTCCCCGGCGTCCTACGAGGACGGCGGCGTCCTACGAGGACGGCGGCGGCCTGTGGAAGACGCTTCGTCCGGGCATGAGCGCCGCCGCGCTCCAGCAGGCTTCCGGTCAGAAGATCGAAGGATCCGCCAAGACGCATAGCTTTGCTTCCGGAGGCATCCGCACGACGTTTTATCTCGATACGCTCGACGAAGGCAAGCTCGACGCCGTGCTCGTCGTTGCCGGCGCCCCTTCCGGTCCCGAGCCGGCCGCCGAGGCGCTCGCTTCCGGTTATGAGCGGCAGGTGTTCGATCTGACCAACGCCTTGCGCGCCAAGCGCGGCCTCCATGCCTTGGCCTGGGACGACACGGCGGCCCTTGCGGCCCGCAAGCATAGCGCCGACATGGCCAAGCGCGATTATTTCAGCCATACCGATCCGGACGGGATCAGCCCGTTCGACCGGATGAAGGCCGAAGGCATCCGCTACGTCGCGGCCGCCGAGAACATCGCCTACGGCTACCGTTCCGCCATCGAGGCGCATAACGGCTGGCTCAATTCCTCTGGCCACCGCAAAGCGATGCTAGCGGAAAGCTACACGAATCTCGGCGTAGGCGTCTACGACTATCGCTATACGCAGAATTTCTACAAGCCGTAAGCCTTCCCGGCCCTGCCACAGACCTTTGCCTCACGCCTTGCCGCAAGCCCTCCCAGGCATTCCGAAGACCCGCCGCCCCGATGGGCCGCGGGTCTTTCCGCTTTCTCCGCTCCTTCGTCCCTCCTTTTTCACTCCTTTTTCCCTCCTTTTTCACTCCTTCATCCCTCCTTCATCCCTCCCTCGTCCCTCCTTCATCCCTCCGTGTTCCCAGCAACGCGCTTCCGCCCGCTCCTCCCCTCCGTCCCGCAAGTCCGCCTCCTCATCCTCCTGCGCCCCGTCCGCCGCTGGCCTCCCCTCCCCCCGGCGAGGTACAATGAAGCATCGGCGGCGAAGCGCCCCGAACGACATACGCAAAGGAACCGCCTTCTATGAATCCGACCGAATCCCGTCCCGGCAAAGGCTCTGCGCCCATCGCCGGCGACTTTCTCTACGTCTATGCCTGCCACGAATCCGAGGCCGAGCTGTGCGCGCTCGAGCTCGCCTGCCTGTTCCCCGGCTTCCTCATGACGCCGGACAGCCGCGCCTTCCGCCATGCCCGCCGCCTCGATCCGAGCCGCAGCCCGTTCCTCAAGCAGCGCCTGGACATCCGCGCCGACGCCGCCTCCGAGCCGGAGCTGCTGGAGTTGGCCGGAGCCGTCCTTTCGCCGGGAGAGCGATTGTTTCGAGCCCGCTATGTGAAAACGGGGGCGCCGGACCAGCATCCCGACCGCCGCCGCCTTGAGCTGGAACGAGCCCTCGGCCTCGCCGTCACCGGCGAGCCGGAGCTCAAGCGGCCGGATGTCGTCTACGGACTCACCCGGCACGAAGGCCGCTGGCTGGCCGGCGAGCTGGCCGAGGCGGAGCCGCTCTGGCTGCGGCATCAGGACAAGCCGCGCCAATATTCCACCGCGCTGCCGACGCGCGCCGCGCGCGCCGCCGTCAACATCGCCGCTCCCGGCGAGCCGGCCGGCAGCTCGCTCGTCGATCCGTGCTGCGGCATCGGCACCGTGCTGCTGGAGGCGCTCTCGCTCGGCTTCTCCTGCCGCGGCAACGACCTCAACCCGCTCGCCGCCGTCGGAGCGCGGGAGAACCTGCGGCATTTCGGCCATGCCGAGGAGCTCGTCTCCATCGGCGACATGCGCGCGCTCGGCGGGGCCTTCGACGCCGCCGTGCTCGACCTGCCGTACAATCTCTGCTCCGTCTCCCCGCCGGAGGAGCAGCTCGGCATGCTGCGCGCGCTGCGCCGGCTGTCCGGTCGCGCCGTCGTCGTCACGACCGAGCCGATCGAGGCGATCGTCCGAGAGGCCGGCTTCCGCATCGAGGCGACCGCGAGGCTGACCAAAGGGCATTTCGTCCGGCTGTTCCATCTTTGCCTCGAAGACGGTTGACAGCCTCCGCCGGCCTTGGTATAGTGATTTCACGAACATACGTACGCTCCAAGCATGCGGAAGCACCGCAGCATTGGGCTCGACTCGAGCCTTTTTGCTGCGGTGCTTTTTGCGTTGACAGACAGGCTCAGCCGCTTGCCGAGCTTGTCTTTCTCGCCAGCGAAGCTGCATCGCCGTCAGAGGACGGCGAATGCCGATTCGCCTTGCAAGGGGCGATTCCAGAGGAGGTTCTTGCCCATGCCGTTGTTTTCTGCCGTCCGTCCGAGACGCGTCCCCGCCCGTCCGAAGCGCGTCCGCCGTCCCGTCCCGATTGCGCCCGAGCCGTCTCCGCTTCCGCTCCATGGCCCGCTTTTCTCTGCGCTTGCCGCCGGCTCTCCGCCGTCCTCTGTCGCCGCCTCGCCCGCTTCTCTTGCCGATGTCCCGGCGTCCCCGTCCGCCAAGCGCGACCCGGCCCGTACGGGCCGTCTTCGCCCGCTCCTTTCCGTTCCGCTCCTGCTGCTTCTGCTGCTCGTGCTCCCTGCCGCGCCGGCAGCCGCCTCCTCGATCGAGATCAGCCCAAGCGCGCAGGCCGCCTTCGAAAAGACCGCCGCCAAGGCTTCGCCGGAAGCGGCCAAGCGGATGAACGACCGCAGGCGGCAGTACGCCGCCCAGCTGCAGGAGCTTGACGCCGCTCGCAAGCAGGCGCAGGACGCGCATGCGGCTGCGGCCAAGCTGGCGACGGCGGTGCGCCAAGCCGCGACCGCCATCGACGACGAGGCGATCCGCGTCCAGCAGGCGCGCATCGCCAAGGCCAAGAGCGTCTATGAGCCGCTCTACGCCGGCTATACGGCGCTCGGCCAGCGCAGCCGCAGCGCCGGCAGCAAAGAGATGGCCAAGGCGCTGCGGCTGCAGGCCGATCTGATGAAAAGCGGCGTGCAGCTCGCCCGCCAGGCCGTGCGCCTGCAGGAGGATCAGCTCAAGGAGCTGCGCCGCGCCCGCTCGGCCAAAATCGCCGACGTCCGCAAGACGCTTGCCGGCCTGGAGCCGTTGAACGATACGCTGCGCGTCCGCAAGGCTTCCGCCCGCATTCCCGAGGCGGCGCTCCGGGACGCGATCAAGGACTTCTCCGCCGCCGCCCGCAAAGGCGACGCCGCGCTCGTCGAACGCGCGCTCGGCTCGATGCTCGGCAGCGGCTCGCAGCTGCTCGCTCAGTGGCGGGCGATTGTCGAGCTCGAGCGGCAGTATTCCGCCATCGCCGAGCAGGCCCGCCGCCAGCTGGCCGGCTACGGCGTCAAGGCCGGGTGAGCGGCTCGGCGGCCGCTCCGTTTGCCGCGTCCCTATCCGGCAGCCGCTTCGGCCTCGGCGGCGGCCTCCGCAGCGTCCGCTTCCCGGGCGGCAGCATCAATCCGATGCCGGAACAGCGCCGTTAGAATCGCGGTCGTCAGGTAGAACAGGCCGGCCATCGCATAGACGGCTCCGACTCCCCAGCGATCCGCCATCCAGGACAGCAGCACGACCGACAGGCCGAACAATGAATAGACAAGCGTGTTCTCGGCGCTCATGACCTTGGGCAGCTGCTCCGGCGGACAGACCTTTTGGAATACGGTCCGTCTCGTCACCTCGCGCAGCTGCTGCGGAGGCCCCATCAGCACGACGAGCGCCAGCGCCAGCAGCGGAGCCGTCGTCCAGGCGAAAGCAAGCGTGAACAGTCCCATCAAGCCCGCGCCCGCCGCGATCGACAGCGCCGGCTGGCGGGACAGCCGCCGCGTGAAGGCGACGACGAGCAGTCCGCCCGCGATGCAGCCGGCGAAGTAGCCGGCGTTGATGAAGCCGTACCATTGCGTGCCGGAGCCGAGCTGCTCCGTCGCATACACGAGCAGCAGCGCTCCGATCCACGTCGCGCTAACCGTGCCTTCGATCGTCTCGATGAAAAAGATGAGCCGCAGCACCGGATTGCGCCAGATGTTCCGCCAGCCCTCTTGGATCGAGGCCCATGCGCCGTTCTCCAGCTTCGTCCCAGAGCCGCCGCGGCGCTGAGCCTGCGCGCTCTCGCTCCATTCGGCTCCAGCATCGCTCCTCGCGTCTGCTTCCTTGCGAACGCCTGCGTCCGCTTTCGTGCCGCTAGCCGCCGCTCCGTCCACATCTGCTTTCATTCCGCTAGCCGCTGCTACGCCCGCTTCCGCTTTTGCGCCGCTAGCCACAGCTCCGTCCACGTCTGCTTTCGCGCCATTAGCCGCCGCTCCGTCCACGTCCGCTTTCGTGCCGCTAGCCGCCGCTACGCCTCCGTCCGCTTTCGCGCCCTCTCCCGTTCCTGCGCCTTCCGGTTCGCGCAGGCGCAGCGTCATGAACAGCGCGGCAGCATAGATGCCGAGCGTCGCGTTCAGGACCGGCGAGGCTCCGAGCCAAGCGACGATGATTCCCCCGGCCGCCCAGCCGGCCATCATGACGATCTGGTCGGTCGTCGACATGAGGCCGTTCGCGCGCAGCAGCTGCTTCTTGCCGGCATACCGGGGCACGAGCGCATTGCGCACCGGCGTCGTGATTCCGTCGGTGAAGCTCAGCAGCCCGATCAGGACGAGCACGTAGCCGATGCCGTCCTCGGTCAGCCCCCGCACGGCGAGCAGCAGCATGAGGAACAGCAGCACCTGCAGCAGCTGAGAGAGCTTGATGAGCCTCGTCAGCGGCCAGCGGTCCATCACGATCGGCGCGGCTGCGCCGCAGGCCAGCTGGCCTGCCACTCGCGCGAGCGGCACGAGCGAGGAGAACAGCGCCGAGCCGGTCAGCTTGTAGACGATCGTCACGATCGCCAGCAGGTAGAGCGCGTCGCCCAGATTGGAGATGCTCTGGCCCGCCCAAAGCCAGCGGAATTGTCGCGGTTGATTCATAGGTGACCTGCTCCTTTTCGGCTGAACCGACTGCTTGATCCACGCCTTAACTTTATAAATATTTTTCTTTATAAAGTCATCATACGGAAGGCAGGCTTTGCGTGTCAATGCCGTTTTGATTCGACACGCATGATCCCGAGCTTCTTCTTCCCGTGGATTCATGCCATCCGAGAACAAAAAAGCGCGCCCCGCGGGGGCGCGCCATGCGGCCATGCTCAATTCTTCGTCGACCGCGTTCGCATTCTCGGCACGGGCCGCCGCCTTTTCGTCTTCCTTCGCCGGCCCTTCCGCTCAAGCCTCCAGCCAGACGGTTCCGGTCCGGCTCACGTCGCAGCCCGTAATGGCGCCCAGCTCCTTGCGAAAAGCCGGCAGCTCCAGGACGCGGCGCAGCTCCGCGAGCAGCCGTTCGTTCGCTTTCGTCCGGAGGACGACGAGATCGTACCGCTCCTGGATGAGCGGCAGAAAATCAAGTCCGCCGACAAGCTCCGCCGCCTTCGCCATGCCGACTCCGGCATCCGCTTCCCCGGAAGCGACGGCCGCCGCAATCTCCAGATGGCTGTTCACGCATCGGTCATACCCGGCAATGCCGTCGGCCGCCAGGCCGTGCAGCCGCAGCTGCTCGTCCAGCAGCACCCGCGCTCCGGCGCCGCGCTCCCGATTGACGATGCGCAAGCCCTTCCGGCCGAGATCGCCCCAGCCCGTCAGGCCGAGCGGATTGCCTTGGGCGACGTACAGCCCGGCCGGCCGGACGAGCAGATTGACGACGATCAATGGCGCTCCGACAAGCAGCCTGCGGATATAAGGCAGATTGTACGTATCCGTATCTCCGTCCCACAGATGGGTGCTGACGACGTCGGAGGCTCCCTGGTACAGGTCGATCAGGCTGTCGAGGCTTCCCTTATGGGAACGGAGCGGCCGAAAGCCCGCCCGGGACAAATAAGCGGCAAGCAAGTCCATGCCGGGATCCTGTCCGGTCAGGACGACCGTATGCGCAGGCTCGAATGCCGCCAGCGGACGTGCGGCCTCGAAGCTGCCGATTTCTCCCCGGGGCGTCCCGATCGACGCGGCCGGATTTGTCGGGTCCAACGACGTGCCCAGCCCTGTCCGGTCCGGGTACGCCAATCCGGGCCTGTCCGAGTGCACGCCCGGACCTGTCCGGTCCGAGTAAACTCCCTGCCCGATCCTGTCCGAGTGCATGTCCAGCCCTGTCCGGTCCGGGTACGCCAATCCGGCCCTGTCCGAGTGCACGCCCGTCCCTGTCCGGTCCCGCTGCGCGCCTGGCCCAGGCTTGTCCGAACGCGCGCCATACGCCGATGCGCCGGCTTCCCGTTCCTTGGCTTTTTGCTTGTAGGCTTCCAGGTCGGAAGCGTCCACTCGCATCTGCTTGCCGACCCGGTAGGCGGACAGCGCCCCCTTTTTGATGAGATCATAGACGGTCAGCTTCGATATTTTCAGCAGGCGGGCGATGTCTTCGGTCGTATAGGATTCATCCGGCATGGCGGTATCTCCCCGGCTTTCAGCGATAGTGTCGATCTCCAGTTTACCATAGATCGAATCGGCTCATTTACAACGGCTCTCCCCCTCTATATAATCATACTAATTATATCTAGATATAACAAAACCATATGGATTAGAGGGAGTAAGAGAGATGAACCGATACCGCCGTTTTGCCTTCCCGTTCCAAAGCGCCTTCTTCCTGGCGCTCGCATTCGCGCTGCTGCTCGCCGGCTGCGGACAAGCCTCCGACTCGAACCGCACGGACAGCGGGGCTGCCGCCACCGCCTCCCCGGCTCCGTCCGCCGCCGCCAGCACGGAGCCGTCGCCGCAGGCTTCTCCGGCGGACGCCGAACCCGTCCAGCTGACCGTCTCCGCCGCCGCCAGCCTGACCGGGGCGCTCGGCCAGATCGAGACCGCGTTCGAAGCCGCGAACCCGAACATCGAGCTGAATTTCAATTTCGGCGCTTCCGGCACGCTGCAGAAGCAGATCGAGCAAGGCGCTCCCGCCGATCTTTTCCTGTCCGCCTCCACCAAGAACATGAAGGCTCTCTCCGACGCCGGGCTCGTGGACGCCGCCCATTCGGCCGATCTGCTGGCCAACAAGCTTGTGCTTGCCGTCTCCAAGGACAGCACGCTGGCGCCGAGCGGCCTGGATGCTCTCCAGGACGCGGCATACTCCCGCATCGCCGTCGGCATCCCGGAGAGCGTCCCGGCCGGCCAATACGCCAAGCAGGCGCTTGACAGCGCCGGACTGTGGGATGCCCTCAAGGACAAGCTCGTGCAGGCCAAGGACGTCAAGGCCGTGCTGCAGATGGTCGAGACGGGCAACGCCGATGCCGGCTTCGTTTATGAGACCGATGCGCTCGGCTCGGACAAGGCGAAAATCGCCCTTGAGGTCGATCCCGCCGCGTACTCGCCGATCCTGTACCCGGCGGCCGTGCTCGCCGAGAGCGAGCATCCCGAGCAAGCCGCGGCCTTCTTCGACTATCTCCGCTCTGCGGAGGCGCTGGACGTGTTCCGCAGCTTCGGCTTCTCCGAAGCGCCATGAGTTTATCTGCCATCGACTGGGAGGCCTTCTGGCCTCCCGTTCTGCTTTCGCTGCGAGTCGCGCTGCTCGCCTCGATCGCCGCCCTCTTCGCCGGCACGGCTGCCGCGCGCTGGATGTCCCGGACGCGGCTGCGCGGCAAGCTGCTCGTCGAGACGGCGTTCCTGCTGCCGCTCGTGCTGCCGCCGACCGTCGTCGGCTTCGTGCTGCTCGTCGGACTCGGCCGCCGTAGCTGGGCGGGGCGGCTGATCGAGGCCGTCTTCTCGTCGCCGCTCGTCTTCACCTGGTGGGCCGCGGTCATCGCCTCGGTCGTCGTATCGTTTCCGCTCGTCTACCAGACGATGAAAACCGGCTTCGCCTCCATCGATGCCGACCTGGAGCAGGCTGCCCGGTCCGCCGGGGCCAGCGAGCTCCAGGTGCTGCGCTACGTCGCCCTACCGCTCGCATACCGCTCGCTGCTCGCCGCCTTCGTGCTCGGCTTCGCCCGCAGCCTCGGGGAGTTCGGAGCGACGCTCATGATCGCCGGCAACATCCCGGGCGTGACGCAGACGGTGCCGACGGCCATCTATGTCGCCGTCGACAGCGGACAGACCGGCATGGCCTGGGCGTGGACTGCCGCCATCGTGGCCTTCTCCTTCGTCCTGCTGCTCTGCACAGGAGGCATCCGCCCCGGCTCGCCGTCCGACCGCCGCTCCCGCTGATCGGCGTCTCTGCCGACATGCCTTCCTCCGCAAGAAGCCAAAAAAGACGGGCCATGCAGAGAGCTTTCCGCTCTGCATGGCCCGTCCTATTGATCTTGGCTTCGCTTTACTTGCCGGTCGGCTGAGCCAGCTCAGCCTGTTTCTGCTTGTATACTTCCTGCCATTCTTCCTGGTAGCGGCGGTAAAACGCCGGGTAGCGGAAGCGCAGCTGCAGGATGCCGTGCATGAGCTTTTCCGGATCGGCATCCAGGCGGCTCAGCACTTCGGCCGGCAGCTGGGCGCGAAGGCCGGCGGCGGCTTCCTCGTTGAACTCGCCATAGTACCATTCCATGTTGCGGATGACGATGGCCGGGTGGACGGCCGTGTCCTTCTGAAGCTTTTCGAGCTCCTTGCTGAGCGCGTGCATCTCTTGCATCTGCTTGCGCAGCTCGCGGATCTCCTCGCTCTTGCTGTCCATGCCGTAGACGAGCTCTGCGAACAGCTCGGCCTCGCGGAAGCGTCCCGCCTGCATGTAGGACTGGCACTCGAGCAGCAGCACGATGCGGGCGCGGACGAGATCGTCGCCCTGCTCCAGCGACTTCAGGAAGCGGCGGACGCGCGGCTGGATTTTGGACCAGCGGTCCCATTTTTTAAGGTCGATGACGCGGTTGATCTGAGCGACGAGCAGCGGCAGATGCTCCGGCTTTTCCTCGCCCTCGGCCGGCAGCGCTTCTTCGACGACGCTCCAGGCATCCGCTTCGCGGCCCGTCCGGATGTACGCTGCGGACAGCAGGGCGGCAAAGCCCGACTTGCGCTCTGGATGCTCGGCGACGAGCGCCTCGAGGCGCTCCACGACGCGGCCGTAATGGCCGAGCTCTCCGAGCAGGTTGGCGACCATCGCCTGGATGTCCGCCTGCTCGTCGGCGTTGGAGGCCGTCTGCAGCAGCGCCTTCTCCCGCTCCTCGAACGCCTCCCACTTCTCTTGGGCAATGAGCGCGTACAGCACGGCCGCTTGGGCCGCGCCCAGCTCGGGCTCGCGCTCGACGATGCCGCCCAGATGCGTCTCGGCGGCGGCGTAGTCTTCGCCGGCGATCGCTTGGCGAGCTTCCTCGAGCAGGCCGTTCAGGGCATCGCCCTGTTCGCCGGCAAGCTCCGTCCGCTTCTCGATCTCGCCGGATATGATGGAGAATAAGTTCTCGATTCCTGGTTTCAATGTCCCTGCTTCTTGCGGGGAAGTTTGATTTTGCATGTCGAATTCCTTCCTCTCTGCTTCCCCAGTCGCAGCGCTCCATGCTGGCGCAAGCCAGGCTTCCGGGCCGCTGCCGGGACAATATCCCGTCTATTATACCATAGCCGGGGATGAATGCGGATACTGGGAGATTCCACTAAGTAGACGTACGGAAAATACCGTTTGTTGCAGCCGGCTCCGGCCCTCCGCCCCAGCAGCTGTTCCAGCCGCGTTTTGCGGAGCGAACGGCAAAAAGCCGGACCCGGATGATCCGGTCCGGCCGCAGCCGATGCAACGTTCCGCCGGCCTATGGCGGCGGCCGTCCGTTGCCATCCGCTCGCCTTCAGGCGAGCAGGTCGGCGTAGTCCTTGCGCCGCTTGAACTGAGCGGCCGCATACGAGCAGGCCGGCTCGATCTTGACGCCTTCGCGGCGCGCCTCGTCCACGACGGCCTGCAGCAGGCTCGCCGCCAGGCTCCGTCCCCGATGCGAGGGCGATACGTACGTGTGGTCGACGATCCATACTTTGCCGCTTGCAGCAGGGGCGTAGGTGATCTCTCCGATCGGCTCTCCGCCCTCGCGGATGACGTAGCCGTTGCCCGATTTTTCCGGCGCTGGTTCAGCCATGGACGATTCCTCCTTTGGGCGGCGCCGGTGCGGCTCCCGCCTTCCCTTATGTCATACCCCGAGAAGGCCGGTCTTAGTCAGGATCGCTCAGCCGAACCGATGGCCCGCCGCTTCCGGCAGCAGGTAGCGCTCGGCAAGCGCGCTGCGGGCAAGCATGCCCGCCGGGCGCTTTCCCGCCCGCCGCAGCTCCTTCGTGTATTCGCCGATCGTCATGCCGTAGCTTTCCTTGAAAAGGCGCATCAGGTGGCGGGGACTGATGCGGGACATCTCCGCCAGCCGTTTCACGGTAACTTCCTTTTCGTAATGCTGCTCGATGTAGGTCCGGACCGTCTCCAGCGCCGCGTCGAGCTGCTGCTCCGACCCGCTCAGCGCTTCCTTGAACAGCCGATGCAGCAGATCCTCGAAGACGGTCTGCCCGCGGAACCGCTCCAGCGGATCCAGGCTGCTCCTGCATGCGCAGACGGTCTTGCACAGCGACACGAGCGCCGTCGCCGGGTACGGAAGAGGCTCGCCCGACAGCGGAATCTCCGGAGCATGGCGCGGCAGCGGCACGGCTCCGCTGTCCGTCTCGTCCGGCGTCAGCGCCTGGAACCGGAACACGTACATCTCCAGCCGATAGGCGGAAGCGACATCCGCGCGGAGGTTCTCTCCGGGCGGACTGATGTAGACGACGCCGCTCCGCAGCGGCACGGCACGGTCTCCGGCCGCCAGCATGCCTTGGCCGCCCGTCACGGCGACGAGCCGAAAGTCCGACTGCCATTCCGGCCGTACCGGAGTCAGCCCCGCGGCCCCGAACGGCGCCGCATCCCGCAGCTTGAACCAGATCTCGTCCAGCCCTCGCGGCATCGGCAACTCCTGCGGTCCGGCCTGTTTCTCTCCTGCGCCCATTCGCATCCACCGTCCTTGTCTGAAGAATGTCCTGCATCGCGCGATCGACAACCTGTTGTTTCTCCATCTTAGTGAAAATGATTCTCATTGTCAATTAAAGGCGTTTTGCCGGCAGCATCCATCTCCCTCCCCGTCTCCTCCTTCGGCGCCGCCTCTCGCGATCCGGCAGGAATGGAAAAAGCCGCTGCTCCAAAGACGAGCAGCGGCACGAAAAAGCTTTGGACCGTCAGACTGCGGGACGGGAGCTGCGGGCAAGAGCGGGTCCGTAACACGGAACCTCGCCGTCCCTTTTGGACTCGCGCACGAGCCCCATCCGCTCGAAGACGCGGAGCTGGCTGTAGACGGCAGTCGCTCCCGCTCCGCGGCCATGCCCGGAGACATGGAGCTCGCGGACGAGCTGCTCGACGGTGGAAAGGCGGTCGGCGGTGTAGATATATTCAAGCAGCGCATAGCGCTGGGGATTGAGGCGGATGCCTCTCGCCTCGATCTGATCGACGGCATCCTGCAAGCGGCAGGCAGAGGACGGAGCGGCAGGAGACAAGGGCGACGGGGCAGCATTGCGTCCATTCGGCGCGATCGCCATAGCGAACCTACTCCCTTCACGAATTAATTCTATTTGATAATAATTATAATTAACTCAAGGGAGCTTTGCAACGTCTGTCTTCGGCGCTCCGCTCCATTTCAATCCGCCAGCGTCTCCTTCCCCTGCTCGGATCCTGCCGCTACTGGCTCACGCCTTCCCCGTAGGGACTGCGGATGACGGCCGATGCCGGGATGCCCTCCCAGGGCTTGATCATGGCATTGTAGTCCAAGACGGCCTTCTCGATGGAGGCGCGCAGCACCTCGGAGCCCGGTCGGATGCCGAGACGCTGCGCCTGCTCCTGCGCATACTTCATCGCCATGGCCAGCTTCTGCGGCCCGCCGCCGTTCGGATAGGCGGACTCGGCGAGCGCCGCGGCCTCTTCGGCGATGCGGTGCAGCAGCACCCGCTGCTGCTCGCCGACTCTCGCCGTCAAGTACGCGACGCCGCGCCGGCACAGAATCGGCACCATGACAATGACGGCAAGCGCCAGCAGCGCCGTCAGCACATCCTCCGCAAAAGACGCCCAGAGGGGCCAATCTTCGTTTTCCATCATGAACCGTTCTCCTTTGTTCCTCAAGGTGTCTGCCCACAGCAGGGCTCGCTTCTGCCTCTCCGGCTTTGGCCGGGTCGCGGCATCGCCTCCTCTCATCCGTCCGCGGCGCAGGGTAGATACCCTTGACATAACCGCGATCGGCATGTTCGGAAGCAGCCGCCTGCGGCTCGCCAGCCGCCAATCGTCTCGCGGACTCGTACCTAGAATTAGGCTTTCGCCTCGCGTTTCCCTTCTTTGTTCGCCATTTTAAAAGAGCGCTTCCCCTATTGCGATAAAACGGGACAAAAGGGAACAAATGTTCTTACCCCTACCATAAAGGATTCTTCCATCTGCCGTCAATCCTCGCCGCCGGAAGCGGTTCCGTCCGGTTTTGAAAAAAATTTTTTCCATGCGGAATCCGCTTTATTTCCGCTGCCGTGCTCCCGGCATGGAACGCTGTTCTCTCCGGTCTTCCGCAGCCCGTTGAAGGCGGTTTCGGCAAAGGCAATCCGGCAGCGCTTCCATTGCCGCAGCGGCCGGCATTCCATGCCGTTCGGCGGCTCGTCCCGGCCGGGACTGCGGGCTGCGGTCCGGCCGCTCCGATTCCGCCGTCCGCAGCAGCTCCCGGACAGCGCTTACACCCTGCGGGCGGACGCCATTCCTGGGCCGATGCCTCCCTTTACAATCTTTTTCAAGCCAGGTACGATTGTTCTGTGCTTAGTTCCCGGCAGCCATTTTCCGGGAAGCGGGGAAACCACTTTTCAGGGGCGAATCGTCCGCCGCGGCCACCGGGCCGCAGCGAGCGTAGGGTACCATCCACCCGAGTCCGTCAGCTAACCTCGTCAGCCTGAGATGGGTCACTCATCAGCGTATGCTTCCATGGCCCGCTTGCCTTGCAACGGGTCTGTTTGCGTTATCCTCATCTCCGGGCAGAGCTCCTTCCGAGCTTTGTTCCTGGCCCCCGCTTCTGCCGGACTGCCGCCCCCATCCTACCGACGAAAGGGAGCAGATCCATTTGAACCAAACGACTAAAGCCGTCATTTTCGATTTCGACGGGACGATCATCGACACCGAGACCGCTTGGTATACCGCTTTCCGCGACGCCTACAAGGAGCATGGAGTCGACCTGTCGCTCGACATGTACTCCGGCTGCATCGGCACGAGCCTCCACCGCTTCAATCCGTACGAATATCTCATGACCGATCTCGGCCTGCCAATCGACAAAGCCGAATTCCGCGACGCGGTCCATCTCCGCCACGCCCGCCTCATGGAGCGGGAGGCGATCCGCCCGGGCGTCCAGTCCTACCTCGACGAAGCGCGCCGCCAAGGCATGCGCATCGGACTCGCTTCGAGCTCCAAGCGCGAATGGGTCGTCAAGTTTCTCGCTCAGCTCGGCCTGCTGGATTATTTCGAGGTCATCCGCACCGCCGACGATGTGGAGCAGGTGAAGCCCCATCCCGCCTTGTACCTGCAGACGATGGAGGCGCTCGGCGTACAGCCGGAGGAGACGGTCGCGATCGAGGATTCGCCCAACGGCGCCAAAGCCGCCCATGCGGCCGGCATCCGCTGCGTCGTCGCGCCGAATGCGATTACGCGCGGCCTGGAGTTCGGCCCCTGCACCCATCTGGCCGACTCGCTGGAGCAGATCGACTTCAACCGCCATGTGCTGATTTGACCGAATATTCCGTAAAATCGACAGAGAGAAGCATCGACGATTCGAAAGGGGAGAGTCTATCTTGAGTGCAGCCATACCGAATCCGGCCATCCGGGAGACGGCAGCCGGACGGATCGGCGCCGAGCCGGCGGGCTTGTCGGCTTCGCGCCGCGAGGAAGCGGCCGCGCGGCCCAAGGCGGTCCATTTTGGAGCCGGCAACATCGGGCGCGGCTTCATCGGCGTGACGCTGGCGAAGTCCGGCTACGAGGTCGTATTCGTCGCCCGCAATCCGGAGCAGATCCGGCTGCTGCGGGAGCAGAAGGAATACGCCGTCGAGTACGCCAGCGAAAGCGGCGAGCGGGAGACGGTCGGCCCGGTGGACGCCGTGCCGATCGGCAGCGACAAGGAGCTGGCCCGCCAAATCGGCGAGGCCGAGCTGATCACGACCGCCGTCGGCCTCTCCGCCCTGCCCTCCATCGCCAAGGCGCTGGCCAAGGCGCTGGAGAAGCGGCTGGACAAAAGCGGCGGGCGGCCGCTGCCGATCATCGCCTGCGAGAACGGCATTCGCGCGAGCAGCCAGCTGAGACGGCTCGTCTTCCGGCATCTTCCGGAGGCGCTGCATGAGCAGGCCCAGCGGCAGCTGACGTTCCCCGACGCGATGATCGACCGCATCGTGCCGGCGCAAAAAAACCGCGATCCGCTGTTGATCCGCGTCGAGCCGTTCCACGAGTGGGTCGTGGAGACGGGCGGAGCCGAGCCGATGCAGCGCATCCGCGGCGTCAAGTACGTGCGCGATCTCGGCCCGTGGACGGAGCGCAAGCTGTTCACCGTCAACACCGGCCACTGCGCCGCCGCCTACTTCGGCTACCTGGCCGGCTTCCGCACCGTCCAGGAGGCGCTCGCCAGCGAGCCGGTGCGGGCCAAGGCGCGCGCCGTCCTTGAGGAGACGGGCGCGCTGCTGCTCGCCCGCCACGGCTTCGACGCGGCCGAGCATGATGCCTACGTCGACAAGACGCTGGAGCGCTTCGCCAATCCGGCGCTCTCCGACAAGATCAGCCGGATCGCCCGCTCGCCGCGCCGCAAGCTGGACCGCAGCGACCGGCTCGTCCGCCCCCTGCTGCTCGGCCACGAGCTCGGCCTGGAGATGCCGACGCTGCAGGAAGCGATCGCGGCCGCGCTCGCCTACCGCAATCCGCTCGACGAGGAGTCGGTCGAGCTGGAGCGCATCCTCCGCCGTGAAGGGCTGGACGGAGCGCTCAGCCGCAAGCTCGGCCTGCCGCGCTCGCATCGCCTCGTGCGGTCGGTCGCGGACGCCTACGACCGGCTCGGGCGGTGACCGCGCCAAGGCGACGTGAGCCGCCGCTATGCAAAGCTAATAATGGAATTTATAAATTCTGATGTTATTCCCACGATTACTCGATTTCTCGTCATTTTCGAATATCGTCCCGATCAATGTGCTTAGCCCGACATAAACTCTCTTTAGGTAATGGTTAAACCATTCAATAAGCAATTACGCGCTCGTTAAATTCGAGCCAGTTCCTTAGTACCGAAGGGCTACTCTAAGGAGCGGCCTTTTTTAAATTTATCAAAGAAATTTCAACATAAACGTATACAAAACCCTTGTCTTGTGTAAAATGAAGGTATGGGTGTTTACATTAGTAACACCCATTAAACCGGCCTCTTAAAGAACATACGTTCTATTGAGAGGTAGGAACTGGAGGATCTTCTCTATGAATACTACAGGGGCTCTTTTTGAAGTTGATACCGTCGCAAATTACCTTTATGGCAAAAAGCCTGATATTTCACCTTTAAAGCTTCAAAAAAGTCTATATTTCTTATTTGCTTATCATGGTGCGTATTATACTGAAGAAGCTGAGGAAGGCGTTTTAGAAGGCTCTATAGCTAGCCAAAATAAATATCTTTTTAATGCAGAGTTTCAGGCATGGAAATTTGGTCCAGTTATTCGTGAGGTTTATTTCCGGGATCGAGACGGTCTGTACGGATCACCAGAAGAAATTGCCGAGGCAAATATCGTTATTGGGCAAAACCCCGAAGCCAAAAAGTTTATTGATGAGCTTTTTGAACAAATAGATGCAGTCAGTGATTTTACTCTTGTTGATCGGAGTCACGAGGATTGGGTATGGAAAAAGGCATTCGCAAAGAATCAATCCACTCCAATGAATAGTGATGAGATTATAAAGGAATACTCCGACAGATATGTCACCCTCTAGAAGAAAGTCAAAGAATCTCTTTAGTAGCTCAATCAAGCCCAAAGAGAATATTAGCTTTCTCAAAAAAATGGGTGTAGATAAACTAAAAAGTAGCGGATTTACTGAATCTACTGCACATATACTTCATGTTTTTGAATTGCACAACGAAAACGTTAAACATTCTAAGCGAATTGATGAATTACAGTTTACAAATTACCTTAGCAATACAACAGAATCTGCAAAGCGCGATAAAATTGCCGAATTAGGATATGATTTAAGCTATATCGACAATGATAAAGGCGATCAAGTACGATTAAATGATCGTATAAAGAGTTGTCTCGCTCTCTATATTGACCAAATTGAAATTGACGAGAATATTTTTAAAATCGACCTATCCTCATTTTATAGTGGTCAAACTGGAGTCCGTATATTCGTTAAGTGTGAAGTAAGCAGAAATGACGAAGGACAATTCAAAGCAGCTTACAAGATAATTATGATTGATCCTTTTCATCTAGTCATTCCGAGCCAATTTAACGGCTTCACTAAAGAATATGTGATGAATAAAACTTTTCGAGAAAACATTGGTAATAATTTATGCATTAGCACTTATTTTGACAAATAGAAGTAAGACGTTTACTCGACTCTTAGTTTATTTCATTTACATCTACGATTTCCGAAATGGAGTTACCGTAGCAACAAATAATCATAAAAAAGCTTCTCCATGCAGCCTGAGCGGGCTGCATGGAGAAGCTTTTTGGCATGGGCCCTATTGCCCCCGGCTGCCCCGCGCTCACGGCGTAATGCGGTACACGCAGCGGCGGCCTCCGCTCAGCATATGCTCGGTCCGCTCCACCCCGACGCCGTCGCCAAGCACGCCGCGGATCATGCCGGTCTCATACCGGCACAGGCTCGCGCAGGCTTGCGCGGCGTCGCAGATCGGGCAATGCTTCTCGGTGAAGACATACGTGCCGTCCGGCTCGCGCTCGTACTCGGCCATATAGCCCTCCGCCGTGCGGAACTCCGCGAGCCGCCGCAGCTTCTCCTCCAGCAGCGAGCCGCCGTCCCGCGCCTGCTCCGCCTCGCCCTCCGACAAGGAATAGTGGGCGATCTGCTTGCCGTTGCGGACGGAGAGCAGCTTCTCCAGCCCCTCCTCGCCGAACGTCTCGCGCACCGAGTCCATGAGGCCGATCGTCAGCTCCGCATAGCCGGCCGGGAACAGCCGGTTGGCCTCGGACGTCAGTCCCCACAGCTTGGCCGGACGGCCCATCGCGCGCGGCTCCTCGCGGTGGTCGATCATCCCTTCCTTTTCGAGTCCGTACAGATGCTGCCGCACCGCCATGCCGGAGACGCCGAGGCGTCCGGCCAGCGCGGCGGCGTCGAGCGGGCCGTGCTGCTTCAGGAGATCCACGATCTGCCTGCGGGTCCGGGTCGCGCTGGCGCTGTCCGGCTGCTTGTCTTTCGTCGACATCCGTATCCTCCCCCTCGCTCTTCGCCGCCTGCGCGGCTCCTTTCCTAGATTGTAAAGATAAGCGTTGACAAAGTCAAAGGAAACCGGATACGATGCTCCTTGACTGTTCTCTTATCGATAAAGGATTCCGTAAAGGAAGTGCCCGAATGAAGCTCCGCCACTGGGATGCCAACCTCAAGCTGCGCCTCGGCGGGGAGTTTGTCACGAACGTCATCTTCTGGACATTCTTTCCTTTCCTCGCCATTTACTTCGCGCGCGCCTTCGGCAAAGGCACGGCAGGGCTGCTGCTCGTGCTGTCGCAGCTCGCCGCCGTATTCGTCAATCTGATCGGAGGCTACTTCACCGACCGCTACGGCCGCAAGCGCATCATGGTGCTCGCCGCCTGCGGCCAGTCGCTCGGCTACGGCCTGCTGGCGGCAGGCGGGTTGGCGGGCCTGCCGGCGCTCTCGTTCGCCGGCTTCGCGCTCGCGAGCGGCTCCATCAGCCTGTACCAGCCGGCCAGCCAGGCGATGGTCGCCGACGTCGTGCCGGTCAAGGACCGCGCCTCCGTCTTCGCCGTGTTCTACACGTCGGTGAACATCGCGGTCGTCGTCGGACCGCTGCTCGGCTCGCTGCTGTATGCCGCCCAGAGCACGATCCTGCCGGCGGCGGGCGCGATCGCTTGCGGCCTGCTGGCCGCGCTGCTCTCGCGGCGGCTGCGCGAGACGATGCCTGCCGCCGGCCCGCCCGCAGGCGGGCCGGCCTCCCTTCAGCCGGCATCCTGGAAGGAAGCGCTGGCCGCGCAGATCCGGGGCTACCGCATCATCGGCTCGGACCGGGTGTTCCTGCTGTTCATCCTGGCCGGCGTGCTGCTGTCGCAGACGTTCATGCAGCTCGACCTGCTGCTGCCGGTCTATTTGGAGGAGGCCTACCCGTCGACGCCGCTCTGGAGCGGCTCGGCCGTCGAGCTTGCCGGCGCGCAGACGTTCGGCCTGCTCGTCGCCGAAAACGGGCTGCTCGTCGCGCTGTTCACCGTCGCCGTAACCCGCTGGGCCTCGCGCAAGAAGGACCGCTGGATCTTCATCGGCGGCGCGGTCTGCTATGCGGCAGCGATGGCTCTGTTCAGCCAGCCGCTCGGCTTCGCGGGACTCGTCGCGATCGTCGCCTTGTTCTCGTTCGGCGAGCTGCTGTGCGCAGGTCCCCAGCAGCAGTTCGTCAGCCGGCTCGCGCCGGAGCGCATGCGCGGGCAATACTTCGCCGCCTCGAGCCTGCGCTTCACGATCGGGCGCGCCGTCGCGCCGCTGTCCATTCCGCTGAGCGGATGGATCGGCTTCCCCTGGACGTTCGGCGCGCTCGCCCTGCTGGCTCTGGCGGCCGCGGTCATCTACAAGATCATGTTCGATCTGCACGAGCATGACGGCCCCTCGCCTGCCCGGACGCTGCAGGAGGGCGAGGCGCTCTGAGCGGGTTCGCGCGCGGCGCCCGGACGGGCAGACAGGAGCCGCCGGCTGCCGCTTCGCTCTCGGCATGCGCCCCTCCCCTTCCCATTGCAAAGAGCCTTTCGATTCGACTCGAAAGGCTCTTTTTGCCGCTCCCGCCAGACTCGCCGGTCAGGCGGCTCCGTCCGTTCCGCCTTCGCCGCCGCCCGCTACCGCCTGTCCGGCGTCGACGCGGCCACAGCTCCAGCACAGTCCGCCGTCTCCGGACCGGTCGGCCGTCTCCAGCAGCCGGGCGCGGATCTGCTCGCCGGTGAGGCCGAGGCTCGCCAGCAGCGCGGCCGTGCCGGCCACATGCGGAGCGGCCATCGAGGTGCCGCTGAAGTACGTGTACCGGCCGCCGGCATACGTGGACGCGATCCGTTCGCCGGGCGCCGCAAGCTCCACCCAGGGCCCGTACGCGGAAAACGCCGACGGCAGATCCTGCGGATCGACCGAGCCGACGGCGATCACCTCGTCGTAGGCGCCGGGATAGACCGGATCGGACGAGCCCGTGTTGCCCGCCGCGGCGACGACGACGGCGCCCTTGGCGACCGCGTAGCGGATCGCCGCCCGCAGCGCCGACGATCTCGCCGGACCGCCGAGGCTCAGGTTGATGACATGCGCGCCTTGATCCGCGGCATAGCGGATGCCGGCGGCGATGCGCCGCAGCGTCCCGTTGCCGGCGGCGTCCAGCACGCGCACCGGCAGCAGCGAGACGCCCGGCGCGATGCCGGCGATGCCGATGCCGTTGTCCGCCTCCGCCGCGGCGATGCCGGCCACATGCGTGCCGTGGCCGTTGCCGTCCTCGCCCGTACCGGCCGGATCGACGAAGTCCTTTCCCGGCAGCACTTTATCCGCCAGATCCGGATGCGACGAGTCGATGCCGGTGTCGAGCACGGCGATGATGATCCTGCGGTCGCCCCGCGTCTTCTCCCAGGCCCGCTCCGCGCCGATCTGCTTCGGCCCGTGCTGCAGGCTGTAGTAGGGATCGCCAGGCACGAGGCATGTCCGGTACACGTAGTTCGGCTCCGCGAACTCCACGCCGGGATGCCGCTCGTACAGCGCCTTGAGCTTGCGCGCGCTCGCTCGGCCGCGGACGGAGCGGACGACATGCAAGCCTGTCCGTCCAAGCTCCTCGACCGCCTCGCAGCCGCAGCGGCGGTGGATGCGGTGCCTGCCCTCCGCAGCAAGCCCTTCGGCGAACTTCACCAGCATCTCGCCCGGCTCATGCTCCGGCATGCTCCGCTCCGCCAGCCAAGCCCCGGCCTGTCCGGCCATCCACCAGACGCCGGCCGCGGCAGGCAGCAGCAGCACGGCGGGCAGCCATTGCCAATCCATCATGCGAACCGCCCCCTTGTCGCTCGCAGCTTGTCGCTGCTCTACTACTCTATGGGGGGGTCTCGCAGATGGCTTGGACGGGCGAGGCGGACGATCGGAAAAGGGCGCCTTTTCTTACAGAGATAATATTTTTTCTATGCAGCCGTCGCAGATTTGAATTGATTTCGGCTTCTTCGCAACCACCTCAATGTATCCTTCTTGAACGAGGTAATCCACCGCCTGATTCACTTTATGCCTGGACTTGCCGGTGTAGCCCATCAACTCTTTCAACGATAAAACGGTGTTTTCGGCGATAAAGACATTGATCGTCAGCATGGAAGACAAAATCTGTCTTGCATCTCCGGCTTTTGACCATTTTTCTTTTTTCATATATTCATTGATTCTTTCGAGCTTGATCAGGCTAAGCTCCAAGTCTTCGATGATGCTTTTTTGACCCGTCGACAGCAGCTCCAGCATGTCGATCAGATAGAAGGTCAGGTCGCCTTGATTCAAAGGGAATGCGATTTCCTCCAGCGCTCGATAATACTTGGCTTTATTCTTGTTGATCGCATAGGAGAATGTAATCGCGGAGTACTTCTCCAGATAGCGCGACAAGTAACTGCCTACAAGCAGACGTCCCGTACGCCCGTTGCCGTCATAAAAGGGGTGGATATACTCGTAATAATAATGGGCCACCATATAACGATATAAGGGAGGATGGGCGTCATCCTTTAAATAATGAATTAGCGCCCCGAGCGACGCGATAATGTTTTTTTCCGTGCTCACGCCTATGTGAGTTGTGACCTGGCCATCGTTGACCTCGACATGGCCTTGCCGGAACAGATCGCCATCCGGTCTGTCCTCGGCTTTAATTTCATCGGCTACCAGCTCATCGTACAAGCTTCTAAAGTCTTGAACTTTTTCGAACGCGTCGATCTGATCGATATAAAGATAGGTCTTCATCAAACCTTTAAATCTTTTGTGTTTAGGCTCCACATTTTTGACTTCACGGAGAGCCTCCTGCAGTTCCTTCTTCGTACTGCGTACGCCTTCAATTTCATTATTGCTCTGCGCCTCGTTAACGATGAGCTTTTGGAAATAAGGCTCTACGATAAAATCAGGCAGCTTGCTGATGAGAGAAGAAATCTTCGAGCTGTTCAACAACACTTCGTTGTTAAGACTCATTAATTCATGCGTATTTACATAAAACAACTCGAATGAATCTGCCGTCGTTTGTCCTTTTCTAAATCCCTTAATGAATAATGAGCTCAAATAGCTGCCGTAACCGTTTTTTCTATGATCTAATTCCTTGGCCAACGTTTCCCGATCCACTTTATAAAAAAGCTTAGTTAACCTTTCGTATCTCAATCCACTCACCCCCCTATTTTCAAAAATGGGACTTTTTTTAAATTATAGTTCCAAATATACCCTCATTTCAAACCTATTATTCGCTTTTTCCCACAGGATGATCGCCGCGCAGAGAGTTGTCATCAATGGCCATCGCCAAAAAGGAGCCTGTCCTTCCATCTTCTTTTCCTCTTTTACCTGCGGGCCTAAAAAGAAAAAGCGCCGCATCAGCGGCGCATAGCCAGCAGCGAGGCGATCGCGGCAAGCGCTCGGCCGAGCCGGGAGCGTCCCGATCGGCCAGCCGGCGCTTCGTCCTTTTCCAGCTCCAGACGCCATCGTCCCTGCCGCTCCATCCTCCTGTACTTCTCCTGCCGGAACTGCTCCAGCTTCTCAGCCAAGTATTGCTCCTCCATCATGCTCCTCATCTCCCGTCCGATTGATCCGGCTCCATCGTCTGAACGCCCTCGCGCCGAGCTTGCCAAGCAGCGCTCCCTTGCCGCTGACGTTCCGGCACTCCTCCTGGCGGAACTGTTCCAGCTTCTCCGACACGTATTGATCCTCCAACATGCCCTCATCTCCCGTTCGTTTCGTTCTGAACCAAGTATGCGCTAGGCAAAAGGGGCTAAAAAGCGTATAATCGCTTCGACTCTTTTCCTCTTTTGCCATTTTCCAGCCAGAAGGAGGCCAACCCCAATGTATGCAGCCGAACGCTACTTGTCCCTGCTGGAGCGGTTTTCGGGCGTTGCGGCAGAAGGCTCGCCCGTCGAGGCGACGCTGGACGGCATCGCCGCCGCGCTGTTCTGCACGCCGCGCAACGCCAAGCTCATCCTCCGCCGGATGCAGGAGGAGGGACTGATCGAGTGGCTGCCGGGACGCGGACGCGGCCATCGCTCGCGGATCGTCTTTCTTCGCCCCAAGGAGCCGTACCTCATGGAGCTTCTCCAGGCGGAAGCCGAGGCGGGCAATTACCCGGCCGCCTTCGAGCTGATCGGCCGGCATGCCGGAGGCACCTCCGCGAAGGAGCGGTTTCTCGAATGGCTCGACGGGCGATTCGGCTACCGCAAGGAGCAGCAGCAAGGCCAGCCGTCTCGCGACACGCTGCGCTTCCCGCTGCTGTACGGCGTGCGCACCTTCGATCCTTCCCAGCTCAACTATGCGCTGGACGCGCATGTGATGCGCCAGCTGTACGACCGGCTGCTCCAGTACAGCGAGGAGAACGAGCGGATCGTCCCCGCCGCCGCGCATCATTGGAGCGTGAACGGCGAAGGCACCGTATGGACCTTCTTCCTGCGCAAGGGCGTGCTGTTCCACGACGGCGCCGATCTGACCTCGCGCGATGTCGCCTTCACCTTCGAGCGGCTGCGCCACGGTCCCAATCGCTGGCTCATGCGCAGCGTCCGGAGCGTAGAGGTGGTCGGCACCCATGTCGTACGCTTCCATCTGCATCAGCCGAACTTCATCTTCGACCGCTTCGTCTGCGCCGGCGCCGCCTCGCTGCTGCCGGAAGGGCTGCGCGGCCTGCCCGAGGAGGAATTCTGGCGCCGGCCGATCGGCACCGGTCCGTTCCGGCTGCTCAAGCACACCTCCTGCGGCCTGGAGCTCGGCGCCCATGAGCCGTATTATGGCGGCCGCCCCTATCTGGACGCCGTCGATATGGTCGTCCTGCCCGAGGGCTGCCAGCCGGTCCAGGTCACGCCGAGCGTTCCCGGACTGCTGCGCATCCGCGACGGCTTCTTCAACGAGCCCGAGACGGCTCCCCCGTCGGAGGGATGGTCGTCCATCCACAACGTCAACCATGGCTGCGCCATGCTCGGCTGGAACATGAACAAGCCCGGTCCGCATCAGTCCGAGGCGTTCCGGCGGGCCGTGCGCATGATCCTCGATCCGTCCGAGCTGCTCGACGAGCTCAAGGACAAGAGCGTCTTGCCCGCCTACGGCTTCCTGCCGGAGACGAGCGCGCTGCGTTCCCCCGAGCCGCCGCGGCCGGACCGGCTGCGCGCGGCGCTGCGCGAAGCGGAATACGACGGCACGCCGATCCGCTTGACGACCGTAGCCAAGTACAAGGACGAAGTCGACTGGGCCGCGCGCAAGCTCGCCGAGTGGGGCATCCGGGTTGAGACGAAGTTGGAGGCGATCGCATCCAAACACGGCTTTCGCGAGGCCGATCTGACGGTCTGGTGCATCGTCATCGCCGAGGACGAGGTATGCGAGATCGAGGCTTACGAGCATGGCGACTGCATCCTCGGGAACTATCTGACCGACGATACCCGAAGCTGGATCCGGGGACGGATCGATGCCGCCCTGGCGACGCCGGACGCGGTAGGCCGCCGCCAGATCATGAGGCAGGTCGAGGAGCAGCTGCGCGACGACGGCTCGCTCATTTTCCTCCACCATCAGCAGCTCAGCACCTACCTCCATCCGTCCGTGCATGGCGTCCGCCTCAACCGGCTCGGCTGGGTCGACTTCAAGAACGTCTGGCTGGAGAACGGCCTCGCCGCGCCCGAGCTGACCGCTTCGGAGCTGCGCCCTTAGAGCTGCCGACGCTCCGCCCTCGCCGTCCCGGCCACGACGCCGGAGCGGCTTTTTTTGCTGCGCCGGCGTCGTGGCCGGGGAAGATCGGCTTCAGCCGTTCTTGACCGCCTCCGGCCCGCCTTGGGCAGGTATACTTAGGGATGGACGAAATGACCGCCAAGGAGGATCTTTCCATGCTGCCCTATCCCGCCGCCACGACCCGCGAGCAGAAGCTCGCCTACGCCCATCGCGTCAAGGACCGGCTGCTCGCCGAGCATCCCGGCCGCATCCTCGCGATCGGCCTGTACGGCTCCGTCGCCCGCGGCACCGACCAGCCCTGCTCCGATCTCGAGCTGCATGTCGTCGCGCCGGACGGAGCGGAGCCGTTGCCTGGCGACGAATTCGTGGAGCTGCCGTTCAAGCTCGAGCTGAGCTGCCGGACCCGCGCCGGCTATCTGGCCCGCGCCGCGCGCGTCGACGACGGCTGGCCGATCTGGGCGGGCAGCTTCACGCATGTGATGCCGCTCCACGATCCGAAAGGGCTGTTCGCGCTCGGCGCGCAGGCGGCGCTGGACGGGAGCGAGGAGGCTTTTCGCGGCGTCATGCGCGAGTTCATGGTGTGGGAGCCGTACGAGACGATGGGCAAGATCCGCAACCTCCGGGCAAGCGGCGAGAACGGCCATCTGCCGCGGGCGGCGATGGACCTGACGTGGCAGGCGGCCAAGCTGATCGGGCTGGCGAACCGCCGGCCGTTCACGACGCGCGTCCGCACGCTGCGGGAAGCGGCCGCCCTGCCCTCGCAGCCGGACGGCTTCGCGGAGCTGGCGGCGCTGAGCGAGTCCGGCCGGCTGCAGCATGCGGACGAGCTGCACGCTGCGTGCGAGCGGCTGTGGTCCGGCCTGAACCGCTGGTTCGAGGAGCTGGGGCTGGAGTATAGGCGGGATGCGGCGGCAGAGATGGACGGGAGCGATGACGAGCAGGCGGGCGGGTGCGGCGGCGAGCAGGCTGACGAGAGCGACGGCGAGCGGGCTGACGAGAGCGGCGGCGACAAGCGCGAATCGAGTGCGGGCGAGTTTGCCGGTCCGATCGACGAGATGGACGGCGCCGGCTGGTCTTGGACTCCGGTCGGCACGTCGGCGGAGGAGCGCGAAGCGCTCGCCGCGCTGCTGACGGGCGAGCCCTGGCCTTATCACGGCATCGTGCGGCCGGAGGCCGAGACGATTCGCAAGGCTTTCGACGACGGGGCTTATCACGGGGATGAAACGAGGACGTTCTGGATCGAGGACGCCGCCGGCGCCAAAGCCGGCCTCCTCAAGATCATGGACACGCAGGACCCGACCCTGCTGTTCGACCTGCGCATCCGCCAGGCGTATCGCCGCCAGGGAGCGGCTCGCTCCACGCTGCGCTGGATGGCGGACTATGTGTTCCGGGAATTCCCGTCTGCGATCCGCATCGAAGGCCACACGCGGACCGACAATGCCGGGATGCAGGCGGCGTTTCGCGGCACGCTGTTCGTGCTGGAGAGCTGTCACCGCCAAAGCTGGCCGCAGGAGGGCCGGCTATACGATTCGTTCGGCTACGGCCTGCTGCGAGGCGACTGGGAGCGCGGCGCAGCGACGCCCGTTCCGGCGATGCCGCGCTGAACCGCAAAAAAACTTGCCTGACACGGACAGAGGGTCCGGTCAGGCAAGTTTTTTTAGAGTGGACTTGATTAACTGGGCGGGCGTTTCCCCGACTCCGGCGTGCATCAGTGGCATATTTACCACATATGCGGGCGTTACTCCGACTGCGGAGCGGATCGCACAGCGGCAGGCGATCCGCTCCCGCGCCCCGGCCGCCAGCTCAGCTGGCGCAGCAGCCGCTCCACCGCCGCGGCCGGGGCATGGCGCAGCTGGAACGAGCGGGCGCCCTTGCCGGTCGCGATGCTGACCGACAAGCTCGCTCGGCCTCGGCGCCTCTGCATAGGGGAAAGGCTCATCCGATGCCACTGGATGCGCCTGCCCGGCAGCAGCAGCTCGGAGCGGATGAGCGCGCCGCGGCGCAGCGACAGCTGGCCCGCCTCCAGCGCCCAAGCCGCGTGGCGGTGCTCCAGCAGGCCGTACGCGAGCACGGCAGCTGGAAGCAGCGCGGCCAGCCAGCGGTACGGCTCCGGGATCCAGATCCACCCGGCCGCTGCCGGCAGCAGGCTGGCGAGCGCCGGCCAGCCCGCGTAGGCCGTCCAGGCGGAGCGCTCGAGCCGGCTCCAGTCCGCCGGGAGGACGAACGCCGGAGCAAACTCCCGCAAGAACGCCTCCGCCTCCGCACGCTTCAGCAGCGGAAAGAGCAGCAGATGGCGCTCTTTCTCCTCGGCGTTGCCGGCGATGAAGGCACGCACCGCCACCCAGCCGAGCGGCCGATGCAGCAGCGGCTGGGCGAGCTCCAGCGCCTGGATGCGGGCGATGTCGATCGTCTGCCGCTTCTTCTCCAGCAGGCCGCGCTCGACATGCAGCTTGCGCCCGCGGCGCTCGAGCCGGAAGCCCCAGTTCGCATTAAGGAGCTGCAGCGCGGTCAGCAGCCAGGCGGCGAGCAGCAGCAGCAGGCTCGCGGCCGCGAGAACATAATCCCCGAACAGCTGCTCCAGCTCGGCCTGCATGTCCAGCCTCCGCAGCCAGCCGCTGTCCGCCGCACGCGAGAGCAGGCCGGCCAGCAACAGAAAGACGAGGCCGGTCCGGTACGAGGTGAGCGCGTAGCCGAGCAGGTCGCCCGGCCGGATCTTTCGCTGGCCGACCGCCAGCTCGGTCCGCCGGCCTGCCGCCGAAGCTGCCGCGTCCAACGTCGGCTCCGGTTGCCGCGCCGCGTCAGACGCAGCCAGGACAGCGCCGGCTTCGCGCTCGAGCCCATCGGGGCCTATGTCTCTCCCCGCTTCGGACGCGGCGGCCCGCCGCACGGCTTCAGCCCCCGCGCCCACGCCGGCGGCAGGCTCCTCCGGCTCGGCCGCTCCGGCCTCCGCGAAGCCGAGCAGCCGCTGCAGCCGTGCCGCCTCGGCGGCGGATAACGACGGCAGCACAGCTTCGGCCTTCTCGCCGCCCCCAGCCGTCTCGATGCGGAGCTGGACGAGGCCGAGCGCGCGCTCGGCGAGATTTTGCCTCGTGTCGACGGACTGGATGCGCTCGCGCTGGATCCAGATCGTACGGCGGCTCCATACGCCCTGCTCGATGCGGATCGCACCCGCCTCCGCGGCGTAGCCGAAGCCCCTCCAGCGCAGCCAGGCGGCGGCGAGCAGCGCGGACAGCCCGACGCCCCCGAGCAGCGCTCCCAGGCCGATCCGGCTCACATCCAGCCCCGTCGCTCTCGGCACCCACAGCACAAAAAGCGGCAGCAGCGGCAGCATGCCGTACATTTCCTTGACTCCCTTCGCCAGGAAAAACAGCATGGAGGCGGGATGCACGCGCCGCAGCTCTGCGGAGGCGGCCTCAGATCTCATCGTCGGCCCTCCTCGTCAGCTCCGCCAGCCGGCTCCGCATCGCCTCGGCCTGCTCCTCCGGCAAGCCGGGGATGGCGTGGCTGCCGGCCGCCGTCGCCATCGTCAGCGTCGCGATGCCGCAGCGCTTCTGGATCGGGCCTTGCTTCGTGTCGATATGCTGGATGCGCGCGACCGGGACAAGCGTGCGCTTGCGGACGATGAAGCCATGGGCCAGCTCGATCTCATGCTCTCGCACGAGGTAGCCCCAGCTGCGATGCAGCAGCCTCGGCAGCCACAGCAGCTCCAGCGCCGCCCCGGCCAGCGCGAGCGCTCCGGCGCCGGCCGCGATCCACCACGGCCAGCCGAACCGGGCGCTCAGGAGAGCCAGCGCCAGCACGACGGCGGCATACACGCCGCTCGTGACCGCCCCCTCCAGCCGGCGGGCGCGGATGACCCGCAGATCGAGCGGACGCAGCGGCTCGCTGGAGGACGGTTCCCCGTCCGTCGCGAATGGCCGCTCCACCTGCCGCCCTCCACCGGCTCCCGCCTCGCCGTCCGGGCGCTCTTGCGCTTGTCCGGCAGCGGCGCTCGTCAGCTCCGGCGCCGGTGCCGCTCCGCCCGTGACGATCGAGCGCTCCGGCTGTCGTTGATCCTGCTCCATGTCCGCACCCCTCCTGATTGATGTCCGTCCTCGCTTCACCCGCTTCATACGCGCCGGACAGCCGCAGCGTTGCCGCGATCGGGAGGAGCGTCCGCTATTTCGGCGAAGCGTCGTGAGGCTCGATCTTCTGAAGCACCGCATGGCGGAATCGGTTCCGGTCGACGACGATGCGATATTCCCGTCCGACCTCCAGCAGCGGCAGCAGCAGCTGCGGCGCTTCGGCTCGCAGGTCCTCGCCGTCCTCCGATGCGAACACCAGCTCTTCTCCTTCAATCGCCTTCAGGACCGTGACGGCTTCCTGGCGTCCATCCCGATGCACATGATCCATCCACAGCGCGGCAAGCGCAAGCCCGAGCAGCACCAGCACGACGGCCGATACGGCGTTGAGGCGGGACTTCTGCTTCCGTTCGATATCGCTCTCCCTCTTTCTGCTTGATTATTCTTGGCGCCCGAGGCGCGGCTCCCCCCAGCATACCACAGACGAAGGCGCTTTCGGCAGCCGCTCCGGCCGCAAGCGAAAAAGCCGGAGGAGCGGGGACCTCGCCCCTCCCATCCGGCTTGCCGCGGAGCGGCCGCGCCCGCTTCCTTCACGCTCCGCCTCCCTCCCGGCCCTGCGCGCCGCCTTCCGGCAGCGTCACACGGAACGCCGCTCCCTGGCCCGGCTCCGACAGCGCCTCGATGTCTCCGCCGTGCAGGCGGGCGATGCGCTGCGCGATCGACAAGCCGAGCCCGCTGCCCGCGCCCGACGGCGGCGATGCCTGCCCGCCTCCCGGAGACAGCGGCCGGGGATCTCGCCGAGGCGCGCCGCCGCCTTCCGCGAGGACGCCTGCGGACGAGTCCTCCGGCGCGAAGCCCTCCCGATGCGGGCCGGCGGATGAATGCTCCGTCATGCCGCCGGCCTGCCAGGTGCGCGCCCGGTCGGCCTTGTGGAACCGCTCGAAGATGTGCGGCAGCTCCTCCGGCGGGATGCCCGGCCCTTCGTCCGCGATGACGACCTCGAGCCAGCGGCCGGCGGACGCCTTCCGGTTGTCCCGGCGCTCCTGCGAGCGTCCTGCCGGCCGCCCCGTCCCCTCCGCGAGCGGATGATCCATGTCGGCGCTTCCGTCCCGCCCGTTCTCCAGGACGCGCATCGAGACGCCGATGACGCCGCCCTGCGGACTGAACTTGATCGCATTGCCGAGCAGGTTCAGCCAGATTTCGTAGAGCAGCCCTTCGTCCGCGAAAACTGTCCGCTCCGGCAGCTCCAAATCGAGCTCCAGCTCCTTGAAGGTCCACTGCCATTCGAGCAGCAGGATCGCCTGGCGCAGCTGCTCGTCCAGCCGGAACGAGCGCCTGTCGAGCGCCCGGTCCGGCCGGTCCACGTCGGCGAGCAGCAGCAGCTGGCGGCTCATCGAGCTGAGACGGCGGCTCTCCTCGTCGATGATCGTCAGATAGCGGCGCGCCTCCTCGTCCCGCGCGGCCGAACCGCCGTCCAGCAGCGTGCGGATGAAGCCGCGGATCGACGTCAGCGGCGACTGGAACTCATGCGAGACGTTGGCGACGAACTCCTGGCGCATCCGGTCGAGCTGGCGCACCGCGCCGGCCATCGCGGTGAACCGCCGTCCAAGCTCGCCGATCTCGTCGCGGCGGGCCGTATCGACGCGCACGTCATAATCGCCGGCCGCCATCCGCTGGACCGCGCGGGTGAGCCGCTTCACCGGCGCGACAATCAGTCGGCTCAGCGCCGCGATGAGCAGCAGGCTGAGGCCGAACGTGCTGGCGAGCAGCACGGCGAGGATGATCCGCACCTCGCCGATCTGGCTTTCCAGATCCGGACGGATGAAGACGGCATCGATGCCGCCGTCCGGGCGGGGCAGCGGGAAGCCGTATGTGTTCCGAGGGCTGTTTTCAAAATAGGCCAGCAGCTTGAACCGCCGGTCCTCCTCGGTCATGCCGGGGTAGATGCCGCCGGACCGCACCTCGCGCACAGCCTTCTCCGGGGGGAGGAAGCCGTGCCGAAAAGCCGCTCCGTACGTCTGCGCCGAGCCGTCAGGCCGCACGACGTAAAGCTGGTAGCTGAGGCCGGACACCGCCTGCAGCGTCTGCTCCCTGCGCTCCGCTCCGGCAAGCGCGTCGAGCTCGCGCACCTGCCGTGACGCCTCCTCCATCGCGTGCTCGCTGCCCGACTTGAGCTTCGCTTCATAATAGAAGCTCGTCACGGCGAGGCCGCCGAGGCCGCTCGCGAGCGCGATCAGCACGAAGATGAACACGATGCGGAAGTAGAGCGTCCTCATCCGCGGCGTCCTCCCGGCTCGAGCTTGTAGCCGAGCCCGCGGATCGTGACGATCGTAAAATCGTCGCGGTACGCCTCGAAGCGCTCCCGCAGCCGCTTGATATGGACGTCGACCGTGCGGCTGTCGCCTTCGTAGTCGGCGCCCCAGATGAGCGAAATCAGCTGCTCCCGCGTATGGATGCGCCCCGGCTGGCTCGCCAGCTGCGAGAGCAGCTGGAATTCGCGGAGCGGCAGCGTGAGCGTCTCGCGGCCCGCCGTCACCTCGTAGCTCTGGCGGTCGATGACGACCCGCCCGAGCGCGATCGTCTCGGAGCTGGCGATCCGGTAGCGGCGCAGCAGCGCCCGGATGCGGAACAGCAGCTCCTGCGGCTCGAACGGCTTGACGAGATAGTCGTCGGTGCCGGCCGAGTAGCCCTTTTCCTTGTCGGCCATCTCGCCCTTCGCCGTCAGCAGGATGACCGGCAGGTCGTAGTGCCGGCGGATCTCCTCCGTCAGCTGCAGCCCGTCCTTATGGGGCATCATGACGTCGACGACGGCCAGATGAACCTGCTCCCGCTCCAGCACGGCAGCCGCCTGCTCGCCGTCCGCCGCCTCGGCGACCGCGTAGCCCTCCCTCGTCAGCACGAGCCTCAGCAGCTCGCGGATATGGGGATCGTCGTCGGCTACGAGCACATGGATCCGCATGTTGTCCTCTCCTTCGTCCCCTGCCGCTGCGGGCCGGGCTTCTCTGTCCGTATCATGCCTCATGCCGGGGGGCGAAAGCAAACGGATCGGCAGGGATGAGGCCGCCGGCAGCGCCGATGGGGCCGCCGGCAGGATAAAAAGCCGGAGACGGGGTTCGTCTCCGGCAAGATGGCTTCCCGACTGCCGCAAGAACGGCAGCCGTGGACATCTATCTCGGGCCTTAGAAAACCCGGATAAGCGTAAGCGAAGCTCCCTGGCCGCCATCCAGATCGACCGAGCCCGCGATGGAGCCGAACAGCTGCAGGGAAACGACATCTCCGGCATTCAGCCGGATGAGCCCGGATGCTTGCCAGCGGCTCTGGCTCGACTGGTTCAGGTTCGAGAATTCCGGTATTTCCAATTGGTTGACAAGGATTCGAGAATTGGCGGCTCTCGTCTGATTGCTGCGAATGCTGTAAGACAGATAGTAATAGCCGCTGCTGTCGATGGTGAATCGGCCGCTCGATATATCCGCAGCAATGGAGCTGTTGGGCGTTGAGGTGAGCTGAGTGAAGCGAATGTTGTTTCCATTCGAATCGAGTATAATCCTGTCTTCGGGAATCGTATTGTACGCCGACATGCTCGGCAGGTAGCCCGTTCCGGCCGGCCCCGGATCGCCTTGCGCGCCCTGCGGGCCTACCGGTCCCATAGCTCCCTGCGGGCCTGCAGCTCCCTGTGGACCTGTGGCTCCCGCGGGACCTGTCGCGCCGATGTCGCCCTGGTCGCCTTTCGGGCCTGCCGGACCCGCTGGTCCTTGCGCGCCGGTGTCGCCCTTGTCCCCTTTGGCTCCTGCCGGACCTGCCGGGCCTTGCGCGCCGGTGTCGCCTTTGTCTCCTTTGGCTCCGACCGGACCCGCCGGGCCTTGCGCGCCGGTGTCGCCCTTGTCCCCCTTGGCTCCTGCCGGACCTGCCGGGCCTTGCGCGCCGGCGTCGCCTTTGTCGCCCTTCGACCCTTGAGCGCCGGTCGCGCCGCTCGATCCCGCAGCGCCGGAGTCGCCCTTATCGCCCTTATCGCCTTTGTCGCCTTTGTCGCCTTTGTCGCCCTTGTCGCCTTTGACAGGAACGACAGCGGTCGAGCCGGACTCGTCGCCGGCTTTTCCGAGCGTCAGCTGCTTCTCCTTGGCGTTCCAGGACGCCGTCAGGCCGAGCGCATCGGCCAGCGCCCGCATCGGCAGGAACAGCGTGTCCTGCTGGAACAGCGGCTGCACGGCTTTGCCGTCCGCATCGACGAGAGCGGTCAGCTTGCCGTCGAGGTAAAATGCGATGTCCAGCCGCTTGAGCTCCAGCTGCTGGGCCGGCGCGATCCGGTCCACCGCTTTCGCCGTCTGGCCGCTCGCCAGCGTATCCAGCCGCACCTCCTTCTTCGCGCTGTCCCACTCCGTCTTGTAGCCGGTCGCGGCCGCCACGGAGCGGATCGGCACGTACAGCACGCCGTCCGCGATGATCGCATCGGTCGTCGTTTTCGAGCCGGATACTTCCACCGATGTCTTGAGCGTCGTGCCGCTCTTCGCCTCGTTCGCGGCGAACGCCGTTCCGCCGAGCGCGGAAGCCAGCAGCATGGCTGCCAGGAATGCGCTTGCTTTTTTCATTTCACCTTACCTCCTGATAAAAAGTATCCTTCTATAAAAATGCACAGTGAGAGTATCGTCATTATGGGAATGAAAACGGATAGATCCATCCTAAAGCGGCCGGAACGATGGAACCGCCCAAAGCCGATCTCCGCGTGCAGCGGGCATGCTGGAGATCGCCCGCCCGTACGTCGCCGAGGGACTCGCGTTCTCCCGGCCGAAGGAAGCGGCGGTCCACGAAGACAAGCCGGAGAAAGGGCTCGTCTCCGGCTGAAAAGAAGCCTTCTGCAATGACGCCGGCTGGACGCGGCCCGGGCCGCATCCGGTCAGATCGTGCTGTCGAGGGCGATCCGGATCAGGGACAGGGATGCCCCTTGTCCGCCATCCAGTTGAACGCTTCCCATATAGTCGTACAGCTGCAGCGATACCACGTCGCCCGCTTGCAGATGAATGAGTCCGGCCGCCTGCCAGCGGGACTGGCTCAAGCCCAGGTTGTCGTTCGACAGCTCTGTTTTCTCCACGTCGTTGACCACAATGCGCGAGCTCGCCGGCGCGGCCGACGTGCTGCGGATGCTGTAGCTCAAGTAATACCAGCCGGACTGAAGGACGGTGAAGCGGGTGTGGTCGCCGCTCCTGGAAAATGCGCTGTCCGAGGCGACAAATGTCGGCAAGGGAATGCTCGTGCCTTGCAGCAGAGTCGAAACCACGCCGTTCGAAGTGTACGCCGACATGGCGGGCAGCGATCCCGTTCCTGCCGGTCCCGGATCGCCTTTTGGACCTTGCAGGCCTTGCGGACCTTGCGGACCAGGGATTCCTTCGGGACCGACGGCTCCTGCCGGGCCTACCGGACCTTGCGGGCCGGTGTCGCCCTTGTCGCCTTTCGGGCCCGCCGGACCCGTTGCGCCCGTGTCGCCCTTGTCGCCTTTAGCTCCTGCCGGACCCGCCGGGCCTTGCGCTCCGGTGTCGCCCTTGTCGCCTTTTTCGCCCTGCGGACCCGCCGGACCGGTGTCGCCTTTGTCCCCTTTGTCCCCTTTGTCGCCTTTCGGACCCGCCGGACCTTGCGCGCCGGCGTCGCCTTTTTCACCTTTGTCGCCTTGAGCGCCGGTCGCGCCAGGCGCTCCTGCAGGGCCGGGCGAGCCGGTGTCGCCTTTATCGCCCTTGTCCCCTTTGTCCCCTTTGTCGCCCTTGTCCCCTTTGACAGGAACGACAACGGTCGAGCCGGACTCGTCGGCTTTTCCGAGCGTCAGCTTCTTCTCCTTGGCGTTCCAGGACGCCGTCAGGCCGAGCGCATCGGCCAGCGCCCGCATCGGCAGGAACAGCGTGTCCTGCTGGAACAGCGGCTGCATGGCTTTGCCGTCCGCACCGACGAGAGCGGTCAGCTTGTCGTCGAGGTAAAAAGCGATATCCAGCCGCTTGAGCTCCACCTGCTGGGCGGGCGCGATCCGGTTCACCGCTTTCGCCGTCTGGCCGCTCGCCAGCGTGTACAGCCGCACCTCCTTCTTCGCGCTGTTCCACTCCGTCTTGTAGCCGGTCGCGGCCGCCACGGAGCGGATCGGCACGTACAGCACGCCGTCCGCGATGATCGCATCGGTCGTCGTTTTCGAGCCGGATACTTCCACCGATGTCTTGAGCGTCGTGCCGCTCTTCGCCTCATTCGCGGCGAACGCCGTTCCGCCGAGCGCGGAAGCCAGCAGCATGGCTGCCAGGAATGCGCTTGCTTTTTTCATTTCACCTTACCTCCTGATGAAAGATTTTTTGCTATAAAATAGAAAGATTTTCGGAACTTACTATAAGAAAAAAGGGAGGATTAATCAATAAGAACTTTGCGCTTCGGGAGCCGCGCGCTGCAGGCATCCGCAAAGGCTTCCTGAGCCGTTTTCCCGCCTTGGAGCCCTTCTGGCGCTTCCAGGCAGGTTGGAGCTTCCTCTTTTCTTTTCTGGCGGCTATACTAGCGGAACAAGGAGATGGACAGCGAAGAGGAGGCCGAAACGATGAAACCAGCCAAAGTCGATCCCCGCGTGCAGCGGACGCGCCGGCTGCTGCGGGAAGCGCTCGTGCAGCTGACCGAGGAGCGCGGCCTGGACGGCTTCTCCGTGCAGGAGCTGGCCGACCGGGCGACGGTCAAGCGGGCCACCTTCTACCTTCATTACGAGGACAAGCAGGCGCTGCTCGCCGACTACATCGCGGAGCTGCTGGAGGAGCTGCGCGTCGCCGTGTTCGATCCGGGCGGCCAGCCGCCGGACTACGACTATGCGAGCGGCGAGCCTCATCCGAGCTTCGTGCGGCTGTTCCGGCACCTGGCGGAGCGCTACGACGTCTATCACGCGCTGCTCGTCCGCAGGCGCGTGCCCGAGCTTGCCGCGGGCATGCTGGAAGTCGTCCGCCAGTTCGTGGCCGAGGGACTTGCCTTCGCCCAGCCGGACGACCGGCTGCTGACCGCCCGCCGCGACGTGACGCTCAAGTATACCGAAGCCGCCTATGTCGAGGTCATCATCTGGTGGATCGAGCAGCAGATGCCCTATGCCGAAAAGGAGATCGCCGCGCAGCTCATGGACCTGTCGATCTTCGGTCCGTATCGGGAGCTTCCTGCCTGGGCAGGCTCCGGGCGCGGAAAGACGAGCGGTTAAATCGGCCGGCTCGCACGGTGGACAGGTCATTTTCCGCTCAGAAGCGAGAAGGAACGAGAAAAAGCAGAGATGGAAGTTAAACGGTTATTTGGCATGTAATGAATGAGCAGATTACAGGATGAAAAGGAGACTTTGCTGATGCTTCAGAGAAGAGAAGAAACTGCAAGCCATCCTGGACCGGGCTGCCGATCAAGCGAGGACGGAAGCCAAACGAGCTGGGGCATCCATTTATTATATTAGAGAAAAGAAAAGAATCCGCGAGTCCGCGGACGGGAAGAAGTTTGAAATCATGATTGACGAATCGGGCAACCGAGTCGAACGGGTACTGCATGAGCCGTAAAGCTGTCATGACGGTCTTTGCCGGAACGGAGCGGGGGAAAGCACCTTGAGCCGGCTGATGAGCCAGATTGTCGCAAATGTCCAAGGATCAAGGATATCAGATTGTTCTCTATTACATCGGCTAATGGATGTGCACATGCATATTGACCGGGTGGCATCCAGAGTGGAGCAGGGAGGGCATTGGATTTCCGAAACGGATATTCGGTGGAGGTATGGGCAATCTCTTCAGAATCTTGGCCCCGCCCTCGGAATAGCGGACGAAGTCATTCTTATTGATAATTATTGCTGAGATCGCCTCGGATCAGCTATTAAGTTGTATTAAAGAACCTCCGGAATGGGCGATGAAGGTATTGGTCAGGTACGGCACTTCGACAAGTTAAACGGCCTCTGTGGAAGCTGCTGATCGTCACAAGCCTCCCGCTCGCAAGACGGACAGGTCCGCACCGCGCTGCGCGCAGAAAAAGCCGTTTCTTTCCGTCCACACGGAAAGAAACGGCTTTTTAGACCCGCACGGGGCGAATGAAGCGGGCGCGCCCCGCGTCTGGCTCGGGCCGTCTTTCCCGTCAAAAGCTTACAGAGCCGTCCAGCCCCCGTCGATGACGAGCTCGGAGCCGGTCATGAAGCGGGACTCGTCCGAAGCGAGGAACAGCACGCCGTACGCGACATCCTCCGGCTTGCCGAAGTACGGCAGCTGGGTGAACGTCTGGTAATACGGCATGGCGTCCTTCATCGACGGCTCGGTCATCGGCGTGACGATGATGCCGGGATGGACGGAGTTGACCCGGATGCTCTGCTTGGCGTATTCGACGGCAGCCGCTTTCGTGAGCGTGCGCAGGCCGCCCTTGGCCGCCGTATAGGCGCTCGAGCCGGCCATGCCGACGATGCCCCCGATCGAGGAGATGTTGATGATCGAGCCGGCGCCGGCCTTTTGCATTTCCGGAATGACCGCCTTCATGCCGACGACGCAGCCGGTCAGGTTAATGTCCAGCACGCGCTGCCACTCCGCCAGGTCGAGATTGCCGATCGTCGTGCGCGCCGCGATGCCGGCGTTGTTGACGAGGATGTCGACTTTGCCAAAGCGGGCGACCGTCTCCTCGACGACCTTCGTCCACTCCTCTACGGAAGCGACATTATGCCGGAGCGCCAGCGCCTCGCCGCCTGCCGCCTTGATCTCCTCCGCGACTTGATTCATCGCCTCGAGGTTCACATCGGTCAGCACGACCTGCGCTCCCTCGCGGGCGAACAGACGCGCCTCCTCCGCTCCCATGCCCGTAGCCGCTCCCGTAATGATCGCCGTCTTGCCTGTCAGACGTCCCATCGTTGTCGTTCCCCTTTCGATCTGGTTTAAGCGCCGCGCGAAGCGAGGCATCGGCCTGCGGCGAGCCGCAGCGCCTTCAGCTTGCCCCCAAGTCCTGCAAGCGCTTTAATCTCTGCCGCTTAAGTATACGCCATGACGTCCATTTTGTGAAGTTATGTACATAATGTATATTAAGTTTTCAGAGGAAACAACTGGAGGAGGAACGGAGATGAAATACATCGAAGCCGGCATCGGCAACCGGTGGTGGCTGCGGACGGAAATCGAGCATGCCGACGGCACGGAGGAGGAGCGGCGCGGCGCGGTCGGACCGATTCGGATCCGGTCGCTGTATGTCCGTCTGTGGATCGGGCGCCGCGTGTACATTTTGGATACGCGGGACGGCTGGAAGTCGGGCCGCAAGCGGCAGAAGCGCTTCAAGCTGGTGCTCGGCCTGTGCAGCTTCTAGGAGTAGATGCGCGGCTGCGCAAACGAAAAACAGGGATTGTCCAGCTGCCGCGGCCAGAGAATCCCTGTTGGAACAACGCGTTCAAATAAAAAAGCAGCCGCAAAATGCGGCTGCCTGCAGGACAGGACGATCCTGGCCGTTCGCAGCTCCAACGATACTCACACGCTATTTACGCCAAAAGAGGCTCGCAAAAAACGTAACGATACGGAGCGGGCTTATAGCTCCAGGATGAGCTTTTCCCCCGCCAAAAAGGCTGAATAGCGCTCGTCGGTATCGTTAGATCGCAAAAACCATCCGATTCGGGCTAGTCGCGGATTTCCGCGATCAGCTCGATCTCGACCGGCGTGTGGAACGGCAGATCGCTCGTGCCGATGGCAGAGCGGGCATGGCGGCCGTTTTCGCCGAACACCTCGATCAGCAGATCGGACGCCGCGTTCATGACGTAAGGCTGGTCGCCGAAGCCCGGCGCGCTGTTGACGAAGCCGAGCAGCTTGACGATTTTGACGACGCGGTCGAGATCGCCGAGGTACGCCTTCATGGCGGCGAGCAGGTTGACAACGACCTGGCGGGCCGCTTCCTGGCCCTGCTCGATCGTCAGGTCGGAGCCGACCTTGCCTTCGTACAGGAGCACGCCGTCGATGCGGCAGTCAAAGCCGGACGTGTAGATCAGATTGCCCGTCCGGTTGACCGGGATGTAGGAGAATTTCGGGGCCGGCAGCTCCGGCAGCGTGATGCCGAGCTCGGCGAGACGTTTTTCGATGATGGACATGAGTTCGTTCCTCTCTTCTTGGGAAATGGGGGCCGGCGAAATCCCGGCAAATCCGCCGGCGACAGCCTGGAGCCGCTTGCTCCGAGCCGACTTGGCCCAGAGGCGATGCCGCATCGGCCGGCCTCGGCCTCAGCGGCCGGCGCCGCCATGCGCGTACCCGTGGCCGCAAGCGCAAGACGAGGCGCGCAGGAAGCCGCCGCCGCGCGCGCCGGTATGCGCGCCGTCCTGCATGGCGATGCGGCCGGCGACGACGACGGTCGAGATGCCTTCCGGCTGCTGCTTCGGTTCGGAGTAGGTGGCCGTGTCGCGGATCGTATCCGGGTCGAAGACGACGAGGTCGGCCGCGTAGTCCGGCACGATCAGGCCGCGCTTGCCGAGGCGGAACCGCTGCACCGGGAAGCTCGTCAGCTTGCGCACGGCGTCCTCGAGCGTCAGCACGCGCTCCTCTCGCACATATTTTGCGAACACGCGCGGGAACGTGCCGTAGAGGCGCGGATGCGGCATGCCGGTCTCGCAGGTGAGGCTGTCGGAGGCGATGAGCGAGCGGCTGTAGCCGATGACCTGGCGCACGTCGTCGTCCGACATGTGGAAGTAGACGATCGGCACCTGGCCGTCCTCCTCCAGCAGCAGGTCCATCATGCAGTCGGCCGGGTGGACGCCGCGCGCCTCGGCGATCTCGGCGATGTGCTTGCCCTCGAGCCCGGCGTTCGCTCCGCTCGCGGAGGCGACGAAGACGCTCTGCCAGCCGGTCGAGCAGACGAGGTTGTCCCAGTCGTCCTGCTCGCGGCCGAGCTCCTCGCGGATGCGGCGGCGCAGCGCCGGGTCGCGGAACGCCTCGAGCGCCCCCGGGATGCCGCCCTCCAGCACCCACGGCGGCAGGATCGTCGTGAGCGACGTGGAGCCGGCGTTGTACGGATAGACGTCGACGGTCACGTCCATGCCGCGGGCGCGGGCGTCCTCGACGAGCTCCATCGCCTCGAGCGCCTTGCCCCAGTTGGCTTTGCCGGCGGCCTTGAGATGGCTCACATGCAGCGGGATGCCCGCCTGCTCGGCGATCCAGATGACCTCCCGCACGGACGGCAGCAGGTTGTTGCCCTCGCCGCGGATATGCGTGCTGAGCAGGCCGTCGTAGCGCGGCAGCACCGAGCACAGCTCGGCCAGCTCCTCCTTGGACGTGTAGCTGCCGGGCGAGTAGAGGAGGCCGATCGACAGGCCGATCGCGCCGGCTCGCAGTCCTTCCTCGAGCAGCTCCTTCATGCGCTGCAGCTCCGCCGGCGTCGCCGGACGGTTGTCGAAGCCCATGACGGCGATGCGCAGCGCGCCATGCGCGACATAGGTCGCCATATGCTCGGCTGGAGCGGAGCGGCCGACGTAGTTCATGTATTCCCCGACGGTATTCCACTGCCAGTCCTGCTTCGTGCTGCCGATGACCGGCGAGATGTAGCTGCGCAGCAGCTCCTCGCGGTCCGGGAACACCGGCGCCGGCGCGAGGCCGCAGTTGCCGACGACCTCGGCGGTGACGCCCTGGCTGAGCTTGATCTCGCTGAGCGGATGGTCGAGGATCATCAGGTCGGAGTGGCAATGGCCGTCGATGAAGCCCGGCGCGATGACCTGGCCTCGGACGTCGACCGTCGCGGCCGCCTCCTCGTCGATGCGGCCGACGGCGGCGATGCGTCCGTCCTTGACGCCGACGTCGCCCCGGTACCACGGATTGCCGCTGCCGTCGACGATGCGGCCGTTTTTGAGCACTAGATCCAGCATGGGTTGGTCATCTCCCTCATTGAATGCAGCCGCGCGCGGCGACCGGCACCCGGCGCAGGCCGGACTTGCCGCTCACGTACACGCTGCCGTGCAGGTTGACGGTGCTGCAGATATGGTTCGGCACGATGCGCAGCATGTCGCCGGGCTCGCAGGTGTCGTCCGGCGAGATGCGGATGACGCCGTGCTCCTCGTTCATGCGCTCGAACACCGCATGCGGCAGTCCGATGACGCGGCCGAAGCCCTGCAGATGAAGCGGCGGCTTATCCGGCTGCACGTCGGTGGCGAACGTCTTGCTGCCGCCGTCGATGACGATGCGGTCCGGGGCGGGACGGCTGACGACGGTCGCCCACACCTCGGCGGCGCAGTCCTCCGGACGGCAGACGCCGAACGCCGTCTGCATCCGATCCTGAAACACGTACGTGCCGGGCCGGATCTCCGTGACGCCGTCGATCTCGGCGGCGTAGATCGCCGTCGGCGTCGACCCGACGCTCACATCGCGGATCGCGATGCCGCCCCGGCGCAGCGTCTCGGCGACGCCGGCCATGAGGCGGCCTTCCTCGTGGCCGGCCGCCCGCAGGTCGAGCGTCGGCGCTCCGCCGAGCATCGCGCCGCGGTAGGTGAAGATGCCGGTCAGCGACAGCCCCGGCATCGCCGCGATCTCCCGCGCGAGCGCAAGCGCCGCCTCGGGCGGCACGCCCGTGCGCTGCAGGCCGCTCTCGATCTCGAGGCGGACCTCCAGCGCCAGCCCGGCGGCCTCGGCGGCCGCCGACAGCTGCCGCGCGCCGGCGAGGCTGTCCACGCCGACGAGCAGCCGGACGCGCCGCGCCAGCTCGGCGGCGCGCCGCGCCTTGACGGCGCCGACGACGGGATAGGCGACGAAGATGTCGCCGATCCCGCCGTCCGCCATCGCCTCCGCCTCCGACAGCTTGGCGGCGGTGATGCCGCAGGCGCCTGCGGCGACCTGCCGATGCGCCAGCTCCGGCAGCTTGTGCGTCTTGACATGCGGCCGCAGCCGCACGCCGCGCCGCGCCGCCTCCGCGGCCATCGCCGCGATGTTGGCGTCGACCGCCTCGCTGCGGATGACGACGCAGGGCGTGTCGATGCCGTCCGCGAGCCTTTCCCCCGCTCCAACCGCTGCTTCGTTACGCTCCATCTCCATCGCTCCCCTTCGCTTCCTCCAGATCGCTGTACAGCGTGTACTTCGAGATGCCGAGGTAGGCGCATACCTTCTCGCCCGCCTTCTTGATCAGAAACGCGCCCTTGCGGTCGAGCAGCGCGATGAACCGGATCCGGTCCTCGCGCCCCATGAGCGCCGGCGGGCAGCCGACGGCGTCCTCCGCCTCCTGGATGAGCGAGTCGAGCAGGTCGCTCACGTTGCTCGCGAACGACTCCCGGACCGGCGGCAGCTCCTGCAGGCCGATCAGCCCTTGAAGCGCTTTCTCCGCGGCCATCAGCTCGGAGATGTCCAGGTTGATGCAGAGCGCGCCGATGCCCTGGCCCTCGTCGTCCTTGAGGTAAATCGAGGTGGAGCGCAGCAGCCGCCCGTCCTTCGTGCGCGTGACGTAGTTTTGCCGGTGGCCGCCCTCGGACGTGCCGCGCATCACCTCGAGGCCGAGGTTCGTGCCGGGATCGCCGACCTTGCGGCCGGTCACCTGCCCGTTGGCGATGAACACGATCGTGCTGTCGTACGGCCGCGACCAGTCGTGGATGACGACCTCGCAGCGCTCGCCGAACTGCGCCGCGATGCCTTGCGCCAGCTCCGTCAGCATCGGCAGCATGGCGGATACGGTTTGCATCGGCTTGGCTCCTTTCGCTTCGAATTGACGAATTCCGTCATCCGAATGCGGCTTTCATTCATTTCGATTGGTTCTATCCTACACCCGCACAGGCAGAATCGGCAAACTTTTTTTCTGATTCCTGACGTTTCGTCATGGACGGAGAGGGAAAGCGATCGCAGGCCGGCAGGAGGGGACAACTTTTCCGCACCTTGCCGCGTTCAAGAATGAGAGCCGTAGACTTGCGGACACACAGACAAAGCTTGCGACGGGAAAGAGGAGAGTCGGCATGCAGAAAAAAACGACGAAGACGGACGGGCCGCAGAAGAGCTTGATCGAAGGGCTGTACGAAGCCCATCTGCCCGTATCGAATCTGGAGCGAAGCCGGGCGTTTTACGCGGGTCTCGGCCTTCGCCAGGCTTGGGAGGACGAGGACACCGTCTTTTTCTGGATCGAGGAGGGCAAAAGCTGGATCGGCCTGTGGCTCGCTCCGGAGCTGGCGGCTCTGCCCTATCATCCGGCCATCCGGCATGCGGCGTTCCGCGTCGATTGGGAAGGGCTGCTGCGCAGCGCGGCCTGGCTGAAGGCGCGGGGAATCGAGCCGGCGCCGTTCGGGCGGCAGCCGGACGCCGCCCCGTTCGTAAGGCCTCATCAGGCCAACGCGTCCATCTACTTCGACGACCCCGACGGCAACAGCCTCGAGCTCATGTGCTCCGTGGAGGTGCCGGCGGACTGGCGGGAGCACGCGGGCAAAATCCCGGCCGCCGACTGGCCGCCGGGCAACGGAGGGACAGCTTGAAGCGGGCGGCCGCCTGGCTGCTGCCGCTTCTGATCTTTGCCGCCGGATCCGCCGCCGCAGCCTGGCTGCTGATCGGGCCGCCCGCCTCCGGAGACGGCTGGGCGGCCATCGGCAAGGCCGCTCCGGACGAAGCCGCCTCGGCGCGGAAGAGGGTGGTGCTGGCCGCATATGCCGGCCTGACGCCGGAGGAGAGCCGGCTGCTGCCGGCCAGCCCGAAGGATTCCGCCGTCTCGGCAATGACGGCAGGCCCGGAGCTGGCGCAGCGGATCGGCGCGGAGCATGAAGGCCGGACCGTGCATGCGGTCCGCTTCCGCGTCATAGGGCCGGGCGATGCGGGCACGCTGACCGTGTACTTGTCGCAGGACGGCAAGACCGTACTCGGCAAAGAGCGGGCCCGCTAGCGGATTTTTTCCGGCTGCAGCTCCATCTGGCGCGTCCGGGCAGCCGGCAGCCCGACTTTTTCCGGCTGCAGCTCCGGCTGGCGCGTCCGCGCGGCCGGCAGCACGACTTTTTCCGGCTGCAGCTCCGTCTGGCGCGTCCGGGCGGCCGGCAGCACGACTTTTTCCGGCTGCAGCTCCGGCTGGCGCGTCCGCGCGGCCGGCAGCACGACTTTTTCCGGCTGCAGCTCCGGCTGGCGCGTCCGCGCGGCCGGCAGCACGACTTTTTCCGGCTGCAGCTCCGGCTGGCGCATCCGCGCAGCCTGCAGCACGACTTTTTCCGGCTGCAGCTCCGGCTGGCGCATCCGCGCAGCCTGCAGCACGACTTTTTCCGGCTGCAGCTCCGGCTGGCGCGTCCGCGCGGCCTGCAGCACGACTTTTTCCGGCTGCAGCTCCGGCTGGCGCGTCCGCGCGGCCTGCAGCACGACTTTTTCCGGCTGCAGCTCCGGCTGGCGCGTCCGCGCGGCCTGCAGCACGACTTTTTCCGGCTGCAGCCTCTACTCGCGTTGCTCCAGCCTTCCTCCCTGCTTGCCCGCGCGATCCAACCTCGAAAACGAAAGGAGCCTTCATCCACGGTGTGGATGAAGGCTCCTTGTCGACGCGCTGACGATTCTAAAGGGGGCTGAACCTGCCCTTCGCGAGCCGCCGGCCCTGGGCATCGGCGGCCCTGGCAGGCTTGACGCTCGCCTGCGCCTCGCCGGCGCTTAGGCGCGGGCCGCGCCGCCTACGCTCGCTCCGCGCCTACGCCCGCCCCTGCGTCCGCACGCTGCCGTCCCCCGCCTTACGCCCGCGCCGGAGCCGGGACATCCTGCGGATGCGGCTCCGTCACCAGCGCGACGGCATCGGCGTTGCTCTGCACCTGCTGCGGATTTTTGCAGCCGGGGATGACCGACGTCACCGCCGGATGGCGCAGGCACCAGGCGAGCGCCCATGCCGCCATGTCGACGCCCTCCGGCACTTCTTCCGCAGCGATGCGCTCCACTTCCTCGAGGCGGCGGCGCACCTGCTCCGCATCCTGGCGGTGGCGCACGTCGGTCGCGCCGAACTCCGTGCCCGGCTTGTACTTGCCGCTCAGGAAGCCGCTCGCTAGCGGCACCCGCGCCAGCACGCCGAGATCCTGCGCCTCGCAGGCCGGGAAGACGCGCTCCTCCGGCTTGCGGTCGAGCCGATTGTAGACGACCTGGATCGCCTGCGAGCCGACCCGCGTCGAGGCCTCGGTCTGGTGGAGGTTGTCGTTGCTGCCGATGGAGGTGCCCAGATGGCGGATCTTGCCTGCCTGCACCTGCTTGTCCAGCGCCGTCCACAGGTCGTCGTTGTCGAACGCCGCGTCCGGACCCGAGTGGAACTGGTACAGGTCCACGTAGTCGGTGCGCAGCGCTTTGAGCGAGGCGTCGAGCTGCCGCACGACATCCTCCGCGTCGTACACGTCGGTCCGCTTGAACCGCTCGTGGAAATGATGGCCGAACTTCGTGGCGACGATCCAGTCCTCGCGCCTGCGGCGGCTGAGGTACCCTCCGATGAGCTGCTCCGACAGATGGTCTCCGTAGCATTCCGCCGTGTCGATGAGGTTGATGCCGAGCTCCGCGCCCTTGTCGAGAATCGCGTCCGCCTCGTCCTGCGAGAAGTCCATGCCCCACTCCCCGCCGAATTGCCAGGTGCCGATGCCGACGACCGACACGTTCAGCTCCGTTTTGCCCAAGCGACGATATTTCATTGGCCAATCCCTCCTTTTCTTCCAGCTTACCCGCCTTTGAAAACGGATGCAACCGCCGACGCCCTCAACTCCGTCCGCAATGCCCGTCCTGCCGCCCGCCGGCACTCCCTATTGCCGAACCGGATTTTCCAAGGTATAGTAAGAGCACTTTCATAGCATGCATGGGGGCTCGATGAAGTCGGGCTGAGACTGCGGCCGCATGCCGCTGACCATTGATCTGATCTGGGTAATGCCAGCGTAGAGAGAATGCATCGCGCCAACTTGGGAAAGGCCCTGTCCGCTTAGGGACTTCCGTCCGCCGCTCCGTCCGGGCGGGCGGAGCCTTTCCTGTCCGGCCTGCCGCGTGCAGGCCGGCCGAGTCCTGCGTTCCGCCGCCATAGGGGGACGCGAGGCGCGCCTGTCCGATTCCATCTGCCCGCCGGCTGTCCGGCGGGCTTTTTTTCGCATCCGCCGACAGCAGCCGCTCCGGGATCATGCCGCTGTGAGAGACCGATTCCCCATCCGAAAGGAAGCTGATCCCATGTCCACCGCACCAGCCTCCGGCCGCGCGACGCGCGCCGGCAATCGCCTCACCCTCGCCGACATCCTCGTCACGATCGTCGTCTCGGTCGTCTTCGGCCTCGTCTACAAGATCTGGGGGCCGATGTACGACGTCCTCAAGCCGCTCGGCCTGCACGCCGAGCAGCTCAGCTACGGCATGTGGTTCATGGCCGGCACGTTCGCGTTCCTGCTCATCCGCAAGCCCGGCGTCGCCATCCTCGCGGAAGTCGCCGCCGCCGCGATCGAGGCGTTCCTCGGCGGATCGTGGGGCATCTCGACGCTCTGGTACGGCCTGTTCCAGGGCCTCGGCGCCGAGCTGTTCTTCGCGCTGTTCCTGTACCGCAAGGCCGGTCCGATCGTCGCCGTGCTCGCCTCCGTCGGCGCCGCCGTCGCCTCGATCTTCATCGACCGCTACTACGGCTACATCGACCAGCTCGCGTTCTGGAACTACGCGCTGTTCGTCTCCATGCGGCTGCTCGGCAGCGTCGTCATCGCCGGGCTGTTCGCCTGGGCGCTCGCCCGCGCGCTGGAGCGCACCGGCGTGACGAGCCTGCTGCGTCCGGCTTCGGCCAAGGACTACGACGCGCTGGATGGCTGAGCGGATGAGCGGCCTCAACCGGGGCGCGGCAGCGCCGGGTAACGAGGCGGAGTCGGGGAACGCGGAGGAGTCGGGAAAAGCGGCCAGTCAGGACGCGGAGCGCGCGGCTGCCGGCTCGCTGCGGACGGAAGCCGCCGGAGCGCCTGCCCGGAGCGGCGCTGCGGCCGTGCCGGTCGCGGCCGAGGCGATCGGCCTGCGGCTCAAGTACCCCGGCGAAGAAGCGCCGCTGCTGTTCCGCGACCTCGACGTGACGATCCGGCGCGGAGAGAAGGTGCTGCTGCTCGGACCGAGCGGCTGCGGCAAGTCGACGCTGCTGCAGGTGCTCGGCGGCCTCGTGCCGTCAGCGATCCCGATTCCGCTGAAGGCGGAGCGGCTCGTCGTGCCGGAGCGGCCCGGCTACGTGTTCCAGGATCCCGAAGCGCAGTTCTGCATGCCTTATGCGGACGAAGAGATCGCTTTTGCGCTGGAGAACCAAGCCGTCCCCCGCGAACAGATGCCGGAGCGGATCGCGGCCTGCCTCGAGCAGGCCGGGCTAGAGCTGCCCGACCCGCACACGGCCGTCTCGGAGCTGTCCCAAGGCATGAAGCAGCGGCTCGCCGTCGCCTCGATGCTGGCCGTCGATCCTGACGCGCTGCTGCTCGACGAGCCGACCGCGCTGCTCGACCCGGAAGGCACAGCTCAGGTATGGGACGCGCTGCGCCGCATCTGGGACGGCCGGACCGTGCTCATCGTCGAGCACAAGATCGACCTCATCGCCGGGGATATGGACCGCATCCTGCTGTTCTCGCCGGACGGACGGCTGGAGGCGGACGGCCCGCCGGAGGAGATCTTTCGCGACTGCCGCGCGCAGCTGCGTCGCTACGGCGTCTGGTACCCGGGCTTCTGGGACGATGAGGCAGCGGCAAAGGCAGGCCGCTTCGGCTCCACGGACGGCGGAGCGCATGCGGGAGCGGCGGCTCCGCTCGATGCGGCCGACGAGACTCATGTCTTGCCGCATGCGCCCGTTCCGGCCGGCGGCGGGACGCTTCTCGCAGCGGCAGCGGCAGCGCCAGGCGCGGACGCTTCTGCCGCGGCTGCACCCGCTGCAGGCACGCCGCCGCTTCCCGCCCCGCTGCTGGAGCTGGACGGCTTCGCCGGGATGCGGGGCCGCGAGGTCAAGGTGCGCGCCGACCGGCTGTCCGTCTGCGCCGGCGACTGGATCGCCGTCACCGGAGCCAACGGCGCCGGCAAAAGCACGCTGCTGCTCGCCATCATGCGGCTCGTCCGCAGCGAAGGGCGGATGCGCCTTTTGGGCGCGCCGGAGGCCCGGCTGCGCAAGCCCCGGCAGGCGGCGGAGCTGGCGGCGTACTGCTTTCAGAACCCCGAGTTCCAGCTCGTCACGGACAGCGTCGCCGAGGAGCTGGCGTTCTCGATGCCGGAGCGGCTGTCACCGCCCGAGCGGGACGGCCGGGTCCGGACGCTGCTGGAGCGGTTCGCGCTCGCCGGGCTGGAGCGGCGCCATCCGTACCAGCTGTCGATGGGGCAGAAGCGCCGGCTGAGCGTCGCCTCCGCGATGGCTTGCGGCCAGCGGCTGCTGCTGCTCGACGAGCCGACGTTCGGCCTCGACGCCGCCGGCACCGTTTCGATGATGGAGCAGCTCGAGGAGCTGCGCCGCAGCGGCTGCGCCATCCTCATGGTGACGCATGACGACGAGCTTGTCCGCCGCTTCGCCACCCGCCGCTGGCAGGTGGAGCAGGGCGTCGTGCGGGAGCTTCCCGCTCCGGCGCGGCCTGCTCCCTCCTCGCCGCCCGATGACGGAGCGAGTCGTCGACCGGGCCGCGGAGCGGCCCCCGCATCGGATCACAAACCGGATTACGAACCGGATTACGGAGCGGATCCCGCTGCAGAAGCCTCGCCGACAGGCTCTCCCGAGGCGGCCTTGGCCCGTTCCGTCTTGCCGAAAGGAGCGCCGACCCGATGAACCTTTCCTTTCCGTACCGCGAAACGTGGCTGCACCGTGTCAATCCGACGCATAAGCTGGCGGTGTCGGCGCTGCTGTTCCTGCTCGTGCTGCTGACGCATGACCCGAACGTCATGCTGCTGCTCGCCGTCGCCGCGCTGCTGCCGCTGGCGCTGTTCTCCGGGCATCCGCCGCTGCGGCTGCTGCTGTACGCCTCGCCGTTCCTGCTGCTGTTCGTCAGCTCCGCGTCCGGCATGATGATGTTCGGCAGCGGCGAGACCGTCTGGTTCCAGTACGGCCTGATCCGCATCACCGAGGAAAGCTTCTACCGCGGCCTGCATCTCGGCTTCCGCTCGCTGCAGGTGGCGGCCGTCGGCCTCGCGTTCGCGCTGACGACGCGGCCGGTCGCGCTGTTCTACTCGCTCATGCAGCAGCTGCAGCTGCCGGCGCGCTACGCCTACAGCTTCCTCGCGGCGTTCAACATGCTGCCGCTACTCGCGGAGGAGTTCGTCACGCTGCGTCAGGCGCTGCAGATCCGCGGCGGCCGCAGGCCGCGCGGCCTGCGCGGCTTGTACGAGCGGCTGCGCATGTACGCGATTCCGCTGCTGGCGCAGTGCATCCGGCGCGCCCATCGGACGGCAGCGGCGATGGGGGCCAAGCGCTTCGCCAGCGGCGCGGGCGCGCGCACCTTCTATTACCGCTATCGCCTGTCCGCCGCCGACGCCGGCTATGCGCTCTATGTGCTCGCCTCGACGCTGCTCGCCTGGCAGCTTGGCCAGCATTGGCCGCTGCTGCCGGTCAAGAGCGTTGTCTGACAGGGACGCTCGAGCGGAGTTTTTCCGCGCAACTCCGGCGTCAGGGCGTCTGCTCGAGCAGAGTTGCTCGGTTTTTCCGCGCAATTCCGGCCTCAGGGCGCCTGCTTGAGCAGAGTTGCTCGGTTTTTCCGCGCAACTCCGGCGTCAGGGCGACCGCCCGAGCAGAGTTGCTCGGTTTTTCCGCGCAACTCCCGTCAACATCGTTCCCTCCGCCTACCTCACTTCACCCGCCCGCTGACTCGATTTTAGAATCGCCTTCCTTCACGGTAAGCGGCACTACGAAACTCTGCACCCGCCCAACGCAAAAAAAGGCTGCCCGCTCATCTCGAGGATGAGCAGGCAGCCTTTTTGGCGCTTGCCGAATCGGAAGCTTACAGCTTCACGACGTTTTCGGCTTGCGGTCCGCGGCTTCCGTCAACAACGTTGAACTCGACCGCTTGGCCTTCGTCCAGCGTCTTGAAGCCTTCGCCCGTGATGGCGGAGTAGTGTACGAATACGTCGCTACCGCCTTCAACTTCGATAAAGCCGTAGCCTTTCTCAGCGTTGAACCATTTTACTGTACCTCTTTGCATGTGTTACACCTCCTGCCGTACTGAGATCTAACCTTTGTATCTGAGATGCAACATATTCAGGGTTATTAAGCAATAACGCAACCAATATGAAGATTCAGCCGAGTGGTTATTACGGTTATGGTAGCATATCCATGAAAGCAATTGCAACCGGACTTCCAGCAAAAAGGGAAAATTTTCTGACTTCGGCCGCCCTGTTCCTTCCTCTACGTCCAAGCCCAGAAAAAGCCGTCCCGGTCCCAGGCGATCCGCCCGCGATGGAGCTTGCGGAACGCCTTCTTGACCTCCTTCTCCAGCGAGACGTTGCCCGCCTCGTTGACGAACACGTACGCCTCGCCGTAGACGCCGCGCACATGCTCGATCGCTTCCTCCTGGCGCAGCATCCCCCTGTCGCGGATCGTCTCGACCATCCACTGCGCGATCTCGGCTTCCTTGCTCAGGCTTTTCTCAGCGGAGCCTTCCGTTCCTTCGCCCTGTCCCTCTGCAGTCGTGCCTTCCTCGACCTCAGCCGCAGCGCCGCCGCTGCCGGCGGCTTGCTCGTCCACAATCTCGCCTGCTTCAACCTTCTTGCTCTCGCTCATGCCGCATCCTCCCGCAGCGCGCTTGTCCGCTCCGCCTTTGCCGGGCAGCGGGACGCGCGCCGATTTCTTTCCTCCATCCTACACGAAATCGGCGCGGCTTGCTCGCATCGGAACCAAGCGCCGCCTACTCCAGCGTCACGTCGTCGATGTACACCGTGCCGCCGCCGGCCGCGTCGTACACCTGCAGGCCGATCGCCTGCAGGAACGACTTGTCGATCGGCTTGCCGTAGCTGTCCGGGCCGTCCAGGTCGATCTCGTACCACTGGTACTCGCTCGTCAGCGGCTTGCCGCCCGCCGCCGCCCACGACCAGCCGCCGCCATGCTTGAGGAACAGCTGCGCCGAAGCGCTGCCGCCCTCGATGCGGGCCCGCAGCCGCAGCTTGGACCCGCTGCTCAGATCGAGCGCGCCGACGCGGGCGATCTCGCCGTTTTTGCCGGCGGCCGGACTGGCGCCGATCGTCACGGCCAGCGCCTGGCCGCCGCCATCGGCAGCGAGCGCCGCCGCGCCGAGGCCGATGTCGTTGCCGCCGATGGCCCAGCCGCCGAGCGACTGCTCGAAGTCCTGCAGCACGCCTTTCGGCAGGCCGGCTCCGCCTTCGCCGCTCGGCACCGTGCCGGCAGCCGGATCGTTCAGCGCCCGGATGTCGTCGAAGTACATCGAGCTCGTCAGCCGGTTGCCGTCCGGCACCGCGTTCGTATAGATCGAGAAGGCGTTCACGCTCTTCAGGTTCAGCCTCGTCAGCGTGCCGGTCGCGCCGTTGGCCGGCTGAAAGTCGCGGAACGGAGCGACGATCAGCTGCGGCTCGGTGCCGGTCGTGTCCGGGTAGTACTCGTACGTCTTGCCGGAGGCGTTGATCTGCATGACGAGCTTCTGCCCCTTGCCGTCCGGCTCGTACCAGAACTGGAGCGCGTTGTAGTCGGACCAGTCGGCGCCGCCCATCGACTTGGTGATGCCCGCGTACCCGCTCGAGCCGAGCGTGTACGTGTACTTCAGGCCGTAGCCGCCGCCATGCTTGCGCGAGCTGTCCAGCGCCGCCGAGGCGCTGTCGCCGCCGGCATGGACGAACTTCGTCTGGAGCGCGGCATCCTGTCCCATGTAGCCCTCGAAGTCATCGACCGACGCCGGATCGAGCGAAGCGTCGACGAACGTGCTGTACAGCCCGATGCGGTCGATGTACACGCTGCCCGCGCCGGACAGGCCGCTGCCTGCCAGCGAGACGAACAGCTCCTGCGAGGCTTGCAGCTTGGCGAGATCGGTCAGGTCGAACTCCGGCGCGTAATGCGCGTAGACCTGCTGCCCGACCGTCACCGTCGGCAGCTCGCTCAAGCGGACCTGCGTCGTGCCCATGCCGTATTTCGCCTCGAAGTCGGGCGGCAGCATGCCGAACGCCTGGATCTTCGCCTCGTCGCCGCTCGCCGCCGCAAAATCCAGCGGGATGTACGCGTCCAGCTTGACGCGCCGCACCTGGCTCATGTCGGCCAAGCCGAGCTTGGCCGCGGCTCCGTTCAGCTGCAGCTTGATCTCCTGCCACGTCTCAGCCGGATCGAGCCCGCCGACGTCGAGCTTGAGCGCGCCTCCGCCGTTCCACTGCACCTGCTGCGCCTCGCCGACGTCGGCCTTCCAGCCGCCGCCGCTCGACGCTCCTTCCAGCCCTTCGTCGAACATGTACTCCCCGAGCGGCGCCTCCGGAATCTTGACGGCCACCGTCTTGGTCTCCTCCTGCAGCAATTCGCCGTCCGCGGCATACGCCCGCACCGTCACGGCCGCCGCCGTGCCGTTCAGCCGGCCGTCCAGCTGCCAGTCCGCCTCATAGAAGCCGGTCGCCGGATTGAGTACCAGCGGCTGCTCCTGCGTCATGCCGTCCGCCGTCATGACGACGCGGGCTCCCTCGGCGTTTTGCACGCGCACCCGCACCTTGAAGCTCGGCGTGCGGACGGACGCTTGGTTGGTCGGCGAAGCGACATGCACGAACGGCTTTTCCTCCGCCGCCTCGGTCTGACGCTCGTACGCCTGCCGCACCTCCCGCGCGAACAGCGTGTACGGCTCCTCGTAGAAGCGGATGAAGTCCGGCAGCATCTCGTTCGGCTCGCCCTCGGCGCGCGGATACGGGACGTAGGTCGACGTGTCGCCGAAGTTGGCCCAGGTGAGCATGTAGGCCATCCGCTTCGCATCGGGATCGGACTGCAGGGCGGCGGTCAGGCGGGTATAGAAGTCCGGCGTCGCGTTGCCCGAAGTCTTCATCTTCTGGTAGCCGAACTCGGTCAGCGCCGCGATCTTGCCCTTCGCGTCCGCGACGCGGGAGACGGTCGCCGCCTCGACGGCCACGCCGTCGAACCACGACTGGCCCTCGCCGTTGTAGTAGCTGTCGAAGCCGAGCAGATCGACGTAGTCGTCGCCCGGATACGTCTCCAGGTAGCGCGCCTCGTCCGTGCCGAAGCCGCCGCCCGGCGAGTAGGCGTACAGGAAGTTGCGCACGCCCTTGAGGTCGCGCAGGTACTCGACCGTGTAGCGGTAGATCTCCTTGTACTCCTCCTTGGTCGTGAACGCCGCGCCCCACCAGAACCAGCTGCCGCTCTGCTCGTGGAACGGACGGAAGACGACCGGAATCGGCTTGCCGCCGTCATCCTTCAGATGCAGCGCGAAGTCCGCGATGAGGTCGAGGAACTCGTTGTAGGCGCCATGGTTGCTGCCGCCCGGCAGGATCGTCGAGACGACGTTGCCGCGCAGGTCGTAGAAGTCGCCGCCGGTGACGAAGTTCGGCATATGCGAGCTCAGCGTCAGCACGCCTCCGCTTTCGTAGGCTTTTTTCATGACGGCAACGAGATTGTCGCGGCTCTGGATCGGATCGCCTTGGACGCCCGGCTTCTCATGGCCTTCCAGGCTGAGCGTGTCCCAGCCGAACACGGCCGGGTAGTCGCCGACGGCGTTTTTGGCGTCCGACTGCGTGCCGTCGCGCTCCGTGATGCTGAGGCCCTCGGTCGTCGCATGCTGCTGGCCGAACAGGATGCCCGTGCCGCGGATTTCGTTCAGATAGCTGAAAAGCGAGCGGGTCTCCGCCGTCGCCTGGCGGTCGACGAAGTCGATCGTCTGCGGCGATGCCGTCGGCGTCGCGGTCGGCGATGCCGTCGGGGTTGGCGTCGCGGTCTGCGCCGGCGTCGGCGTTGGCGTCGCGGTCGGCACGAAGGTCGGCGCGGCGGTCGGCCCCGGCGTCGCGCTCGGCGCCGCCGACGGCGCAGGCGAAGCGGCGCCGAGCGGCGCTAGCGCTCCGTCGGCCCAGCGGTACTCGCCGGCGGAGACGGCTTGGCCGTTCACCAGCGCTCCGCCCTGCGGCACGACGAGCCTGCCGATGCGGGCTTGGCCGCCGACAGTCAGCTCGGCTTGGCCGCTCAGCTCCAGCATCTCCACGCGCGCGTCGCCGGCCAGCTCGATGAGCGCCGAGCCCCGCACGGACAGCCGCTGGACCGTGCCGCCCGTCAGCACGAGCCGCACCTTGCCCTGCTTGCGCTCGACGACCGTCTCGCCCAGCGCCGAGTCCGTCACGCGGATGGAATGCTCGCCGCCGCCCGCGATTCGGGTCGTGCCCGCCACCTGCACGCGCTCGAGGCTGGCGTCGCCGTCCCCGATGCCCGGCGCGAGGTACAGGTTGCCGTCGATGGCCATATCCTTCAGCTTTACGCCGTCCGCGTTCACGATGGCATGGCCGTCCGCATCGGCGGCGCGCTCCGTGCCCGGCTTGCCCTCATAGGCCGCGACCAGACGGTCGAGCAGCTGAGCCGCTTCGGCCCGCGTCAGCGGCCCGGCAGGACGGAACGTGCCGTCCGGATAGCCGCCGAGCGCCGGCCGCAGCGCCTCGACCGCGTCCCGGGCATAGGCGCGGATGCTCGCGCTGTCCGAGAAGCCTGCCGTCCCGGCTCCGTCCGCCGCCTGCAGCCCGAAGGCGCGCGCCAGCAGCGCCGCCGCGTCCTGGCGACTGACGGCAGCTTCCGGCAGCGCCTTGTTCGCGCCGTCGCCCTGGTAATACCCGGCCTCACGCGCAGCGGCAAGCGCCTCGGCGTACCAGGCGGACGCCGACACGTCGCTGAAGGCGGCGGCGGAGCCATCCGCCGAATAGCCGAACAAGCGGTTGACGACCGCCGCGAGCTCGGCCCGGGTGATCGTCCTGGACGGCCGGAATTGTCCGTCCGGGTAGCCGCTCAGGATGCCCGCGTCCGCCCAGCGGGCGATCGCTTCCCGAGCCCAGTGTCCCTGCGTGTCCGCGGACGGGGCCGCTGCGGCTTGTCCGGCCGCCGTTGCCGCTGCGGACGGCGCGCCTCCCGCCGCTTCGGCAGCGGCGGCTCTTTCTCCCTGTCCGCCTGCGGCGGCAGCGGCGACAGGCGCGGCGGCCAGGGCAGCGGCTAGCGCTCCGGCAAGCCAAGTCGTCTTCTTTTTCATCTCATCCCTCCTGATTCTGACACCGCCCGAGAACAGACTGGAAGCGGTTACATATAAGAAAAGAATAAAGCACCGCTGCAGGAAGAAACAGGGCGCTCCTTGCGATTTATGGGATTGTATTGTCGCGTTTGTTAGCTTTCCGTTAGATCGCCGCCCGCTCAGACCGCAGCCCTCTTCGGCAGCCGCAAAGGAAGGCTCTCCCCCTCGGCCGATCCGGCGCGACGGCCGTCCCGGTCGAGCAGCGGGTAGTCGGAGAGCAGGCCCTCGTACACGACCTGCAGCTCGGGATGCTCCAGGAAATGATGCGGAGCGGTCAGCGCCGGCGGCTGGTCGAACAAGGCGATTCCGCTCCGCTCGAGCGCATCGGCGACGAACTGCGAGCAGAAGTAACGATCCTGCGGCTCGAAGCGCAGGTTCAGCACGAAGCCGAGCAGTCCGAGCAGGTTGTAGCCGTACCGGTCCACGGTCTGTTCGAAATAGCGGATGACGCCGCAGGCTCGCCGGAACTGCTCCTCCGTCGCTTCGAGCCGGAGCAGCACGCAAGCCGTCCTCGGGTACTCCAGGCACATGCCTGCCGCTTCCTCCCGGACGAATCCGGCCGCCAGAGGATGGGATTGATCCTTCCGTCCGAAGCTGTACATATGCCGCAGGCTCGGATCCAGCGCCAAGGAGGCGTGATTGCAGGGCGCTCCCGTATAGGCTTTGATCAGCCGCGTGAACAGCGTGCCGGTATCCGTGAGAAGGATGTACAGCCTTCTCCCTTGCTGCTCCTCGGGAATGCCCGTGCCCATGCCTCTTCGCCTCCTTGGCTCGATGGAAACAGATTACCATCGCGGACGGCGGCCCCGGAAGCGGCTGCAGCCGCAAGCCGGTCTGGACCCGAGACCAGTCTGCCATGCGGCCAGGGGCTTGGGCATTCGAAGGCGTCCCGCTCTGCAGGCAGAAGAAAGGAGGAACGAATCAAGTCGCTCCTCCTTTTTTCCCTCTTCGAGTAGAAGCTCGAAGCGGCCATGTATGTTGTTCTTCGTGAAATCGTATAAGATCCTTCTTGCTGATTTTCCGATACTGTTTATAACGCGAATGAGCGATTTTGAACGCCATATCGCGAGTGCGCCTTTCAATAGTCAGGATATACACGATTCGGAGCACATGCACGATCTCGTCCGTCACTCGATAGATGATTCGTATTCCAGCGTCGCGAAGCTTGATCTCTCTGCAGCCCGCAAGTTTCGTATGGGTAGAATTGCTCAGAACTTTGCCTACTTCATCGGCCCGACAAACAAGCTCGTCGATCGCAGCGTTGACAATAGCTAGAACAGAACCGTCCAGTCGGCCATATTCCTTTTCCGCATCCACATCCAGCCGAACATCGAAGCGATCTTCCAACGTCACGGAACGCTACCTCTCCCGCCTGACGTTTTTCCAGGACTTCGCGGACTCTGGATCCCGCTCTATGCGCTCCAGACGATGAAGGAGAGTACGCTCTTCCTCCTCCGCCTCCAACCGGCTCAAGCGATCATAAATATCCTCGAACAAAGAATAGCTGAGCAAGACCGTATCGACCGTTCCATTTTCCGTAATATACTGTGGAACTTGCTTCGCTTTCTTCCGCAGCTCACCGAATTTTTTGGAAGCTTCCGAAGAGGAGGTTAACTGATCCACCGTAAACGTCGGTTTCGCCAAAACCTTCACCACCATTCTCATCTTCTCCTTTGTCATAGTATTCCGTCAGATGCATCCAGTATACTATAAGTTCACCCAATAAGTTACGTAAAATCATACGGAGGCAAGCTTCATCTATCGGTGAAGCATGGCCTAGTCCCGCTCACCCCGCACCAAAAACGCCGGAATCCCGCTTGGTGCGGAATTCCGGCGCCTGCCGCCTTTTATTGATCCTTGAAGCGAACGATCGTCGTCTTGAACTCGATGCCCTGGCCGCCGTAGGAGGACGTCGTCATCATCAGCTGCTTGCCGGAAGGGCTCCAGCGGACGGCATCGCCCGCGAGGTCCCGCGTGCTGACGAGACTCGTCTGCTTGCCGGTCTCGGCCTCGGACATGAACAGCCCCTGATCCTCGACGCCCTCCGCGCTGAGCGAGTAGGCGAGCGTCTGGCCGTCCGGGGACCAGCTCGTGCCGAAGATCTGCGTGCCGGAGGCGAGCTCCTTCTGCTCGGCGCCGCCGGCATCGGACAGGACGAGCTTGACGCCGGCCTGTCCGGACCGCTTCACGAGGGCGAGGCGGCTGCCGTCCGGAGACGGAACGACCCAATCGATGCCCTCGGCCACGGCTTTTTTCTCCTTGGTCTCTTTGTCATAGGCAAACAGCGTCTGGTTCTCGCCCGCGATGTAATACCAGGTAGCACCCGATACGGCCAAGCCGCGGATGAACTTGTCCTTCTCCTTCACTACGACCGTCGCCTTGCCCTGGAGATCGACCTGCATGAGCTCTCCTTCGAGCGTCGGGAAAATCACGGTGCTGTCATCCGCCCATGCGCCTTCGGTGGCGGGGATGTGGATGTTGTCGAGCTCCGTCACCGCTCCCGTCTCGAGGTTCAGGATCCGGCCGAAGCCGGTCGCCTCCTCGGTCTTCTTGAAGAACAGATGCTTCTTGTCCGGCGACAGCGCGGCGAAGCCGGTATCCGACGGAGAAGCCTGCAGCGTCTCGAGCTCGCTTCCTTCCGCCACCGCGCGAATATACAGGTTGAAAGGCTGGCGCTGCTCGCCCTCCGTCGCGGTCGGCGGCTGCTCGGCGTTCGGAGCCATCGCGACGATGCGCTCCTCGTCCAGCCATTCCTGGCCGCGCACGCCCTCGAGCGTGCTGACCTTGTCGATCTCCAGTCCGGTGTCGTACACCGACTCCTGCTTGTTCTCGACGACGGTCACCTTGGAGCCCGGCTTCTCGACCGTCTCGCGGTCGGGAGCGTTGCCGGAGGCGCAGGCGACGGCGGACAGCAGAGCGGCGGTCGTCAGGACGGCGAGCGCCGAGCGGCGCATCTTGTTCGGGTTGGCTTTCATCATCATCGGTTCCCCCTTGCGGTTGTTGCTTTCAGCTTAACCGTAGGATGCGTCGGCGCGATGTCGAGGATGTTTCCGAGTTGTAAACAAATGCCTCACTCCCCGCTCCGCCCGTCCGCAAGCGGCAGCCGCAGCGTGAACCGCATGCCGCCGCCTGCGCGCCGGCCCGCCTCCACGGAGCCGCCCTCCTTGGCGGCCAGCTCGCGCACGAGCGGCAGGCCGAGGCCGGTGCCGCCCGTCTCGCGGCTGCGGTCGCGGCTCACCGTATAGAACGGCTCGAACACCCGCTCCAGCAGCTCCTCGGGGATGCCGATGCCTCCGTCTTCGACGTCGAGCACCGCCCAGCCGTCCTCGGCGCGGCTGCCGAGCCGGACGAAGCCGCCCGGCCGGTTGTACTTGATCGCGTTGTCGATCAGATTGACGAGCATATGCATGAGGCTCTCGCGGTCGCACCATGCCTGCGCGTCCCGCAGCTCAAGCTCCAGCCGCAGGCCGAACTTCTCCGCCTTGCCGCGCATGCGGCCGGCCACATCCTCCAGCAGCTCGCGGGCGTCGAGCCGCTCGGCCCGGGACTCGAACTCGTAGCGCTCGAGCGAGGACAGCTGGAGCGCCTTTTCGACCATGTCGTACAGACGGTCGGTCTCCTTGCCGATGTTGCGATGCGCCTCGCCCAGCAGCTCCGGGTCGTCCTTGTACATGCCGACGAGCTCGACATACGCCTTGATCGAGGTGAGCGGCGTCTTGAACTCATGGCTGATGCTGCCGATGAACTGCTTCTGCTGGCGCTCCAGCGCCTGCAGCTTGTCGACGGCGAGCTGCAGGTTGCGCCGCTCGCGCTCCATCGCGCCGATGCCGCTCTCGAGCTCCCGGCTCATGAAGGCGATGCCTTCGCCGAGCTCGCCCAGCTCGTCCCGCCGCCGCACCGGCGACGCTGCGATGAAATCCTGGCGGCGGATGCGGTCCGCCGCGCCCTTCAAGCGGACGACCGCGGACGCGATGCGGCTGAAGTACAGGTAGCCGAGCGCGAACGCCGCCGCCAGCACGCCGCCGCCGATGACGAGGAACAGCCGCCGGATCTCCTGGCGGAACTGCTCCGAGCCGCGCAGCGAATACTGCAGCTGCACCGCGCCGAGCTGTCCGTCCGGCCCTTCGAGCGGAGCGAGGTAGATCAGCGTCCCGTCCGATTCGGTGAAGGCGACTTTATTGTCCAGCGCGTAGCCGAGCAGCTCGCTCGCGGGCGAGCCGGCGGGCGGAGCGGCTCCCGTCCCGTCCTGCAGCGAGCTGCCTGCGACCGTGCCCCCCATGTCGTAAAGCGTCAGCGGCAAGCCGCCGTAAGCGTACAGCTCCTGCGCGAGCTGACGGCCGCTGCGCCGCAGGAATTCCTGCGGATCGCCTCCGGAGCCGGAGTAATACGCCTGGCGGATGCGCAGGTTCGCCATGCGGGTCTGCTGCGCCAGCTCCTGCTCCATGCGCGCCTGCTGGTTGTCCTGGATGCCGCGCTCGACGAGCAGGCTCAGCAGGCCGGCCGCGAGCAGCAGCAGCGCCGCGAGGAACAGCGTCAGCCGCAGCCTCAGGCCGAGCCGCATTAGTCCGAGCCTCCGGCCGCGGAGGGCGACGCCTTGTAGCCGATGCCGTAGACGGTCTGCAGCGCCGCCTGCCAGGGCTCGCCAAGCTTTTTGCGCAGCCGCTGGATATGGATGTCCACCGTGCGCGTGCCGCCGGCGTAATCCATGCCCCAGACGAGATCGAGCAGCTCCTCGCGCGTGTACACGCGCTCCGGATGATGCAGCAGCGCGGCGAGCAGATCGAACTCCTTGGGCGTCAGATCGAGCTGACGGCCGTCCGCATAGGCGGCGCGCCGCTCGGGCAGCACCCGCAGGCCGCCCTCCGCAGCGGCCTCCTGCGCCGCCTCGGGGATGCGCTCGAGCCGGCGCGCCAGCGCCTTGACGCGCGCGAGCAGCTCGCGGATCTCGAACGGCTTGGTCATGTAGTCGTCCGCGCCGAGCTCCAGGCCGACGACCTTGTCGACGATATCGTTCTTGACGGTCAGCAGGATGATGCCGATGTCCTCGCGTCCGTCCAGGCGGCGGCACACCTCGTAGCCGTTCAGCTTGGGCATCATCACGTCGAGCACGACGACGCGCGGACGGAAGCTCTCGACCTTGGCGAGCGCCTCTTCCCCGTCCTGCGCCGTCTGCACCTCGTAGCCCTCCCGCCCGAGGGCGTAGGCCACGGCGGAGGCGATGCTTTTCTCGTCGTCGACGACGAGCACGCGCGTCTGCATCGGGCATTCACGCTCCCTTCTGCTACAAGTATACCCGACTCGACCCGGTTGAAAAGGGACGCCCGGCGCCGAAAGGTGAAACCATCCGGCCCTGCGGGGAGTAAAGGAGAGGAACGACACCGCGAAAGGATGATGAACCGATGAAGCAAAACCACCGGCTCCGCCTTCCCGCGCGAGCCGTATCTCTCGGCCGCCGGCGGCTGCTGGCGCTGCTGCTCGCGCCCGCCCTGCTGGCCGGCTGCTCGCTGCCGGGCAGCGTCGACGAAGCGCTCGGCGGCGTGAACGATTCCCTGACGTATGTGAATGAAGCGACCACCTATATCAACGAAGCGAACCAGTTTTCCAACGAGCTGCCCGGCCTGGCCCAGCAGGCGCTGACCGATCCGGACGCGCTGGCGAGCCTGGAGACGGAGCTCGGCGCCATGAAGGCGGACATCGCCGCCTTCAACGGCTTGACCGCGCCGGAGTTCGCCTCGGCGATCGACGCCAAGCTCGAGCAGTACAACGGCGTGCTGAGCGGACAGATCGACGGCCTGCTGCAGGCGGTGAACAGCGGCCAGCTGACCGCGCAGGCGATCGAGCAGTCGCAGATCGGCCAGACGCTGTCGCAAATTACCGCCATCCTGGACCAGGTCCAGCGGCTGGGCGGCTGAATTCTGCTTAGATAAAAAACACCCTCTAGCAATTAAAAAATGCCAGAGGGTGTTTTTTTGAATTCTCAGGAGGGCGCGCTGCGCTTCCAGAACCGCCGCGCCGCCAGGCTTCAGGAATCGTTCGCATCGGATGAGGAGGGAGTCGGGCTCGTGGAACATTCGGAAACCGGCATCTGCAAGAGCAGTGAACCGATGCTTATGCCGGACCCATCCTCCGTTCCATCACGAATCGACCAGCTTCCGCATCAGCGTGGTTTCAGCCGCTCACATAATAAGGCGCCATGAACAGATACACGATGACGCCGGTGAAGCTGACGTACAGCCAGATCGGCATCGCCCAGCGCACGATGCGCTTATGCTTCTTTACCTGCATCGTCCAGCCCCAGACGAGCGAGAACAGCGCGAGCGGCACGATGACCGCAGCCAGGAAGCTGTGCGTGATGAGGATCGTGAAGTAGATCGGCCGCACGATGCCTTCGCCGCCGAACTTCGCCGTCTCGGGCGACAGGTAGTGGAACGTCAGGTACGTGACCAGGAACAGCAGCGTCGACGAGAACGCCGCCAGGATGAAGCCCTTGTGGAGCTTGATGTTCTTGCGCAGGATCGACACCAGCGCGGCCACGAGGAAGATGAACGTGAAGCTGTTCAGGATGGCGTTGATCCGCGGCAGGACGGTGATGTCCCAGCCGACGCTGCCTTTGTAGCCGATCGGCCCGAAGAACAGCGCCAGAATGATGACGTTCGCCACCAAGGAAATGCCGATGATCCAGGTCGTGAAATTGCGGCCGGATGTCGGCTGGATGGAATTCGGAGACTCGTTCAAGGCGGATGGTCCTCCTTCTCGCATTGCCTGTTGATACTCTTCATTATAGGCAACGGCATGTCCTTCATGTGTGACAACACGTTGAATCTTGCCTATCTCGGCCGCCGCGGCGTCTCGCCGAAGCCGTCCGAAGCTCAGCCGGCCGTCATCGCCCAGCTGTCCATCGATTCGAAGCTTGAGCCGGCGGAGGCGTATGCGGCGAGCAGGCCGAGCTGCGACTCCAGCAGCTGACGGCTCTTGCGGGGGAGGCCGTGCAGCCGCGGCAGCTCCTCGGCCAGCTCTCCCAGCGCCAGATCGACCTCCCACCCTCCGTCCTGAAGGCCGCTTGCCGGAAGCGTCGCCTCCTCGTCCACGCTCCAACCGGCGCTGTGCGCGATTCGCCGGATGTCCGCCGGCGCGAGCAGCGTGCGGACGTTGGCCTCGCTGTCCGTTTTGAAGCACTCGGCCTGCGCCTGCACGAGCACGGCGAGCAGATGCGGCAGCTGCCCGATCCGGCCGATGCGCGGGTCCCACTCGGCGAAGCAGAGCCGGCGGCCCCAGCGCCGCGCGCGGGCGAGCAGCCGCTCCAGCTGCTCCGGCGACTGCAGGTACCAGGAGCTGTGCGAGAAGACGATCTCGTCATAGGCATTTTCTCCGAAATCCACGTCGTCCTGCAGCACGTCGAGGCCGAACTCCATCCGCACCGGACCGCCGATCCGGGACTGCTGCAGCCTTGCCGCCGCTTCGCCGACGGTCATCGGCGCTCCGTATCCGGGCGGCGCGATGTCGACCCCGCGCACGAGGCCGGACGGACCGACCCGGCAAGCGAGCACCGCGGTCGTGTCTCCTTGCCCGCATCCGATCTCCAGCACGCGAGCGCCTTGCCGGATGCCCCAGAACTCCGCCAGCCTCATGCGATGCGCGGTCTGGACCCGCTGCACCTCGGCCATCCTGCCCTCCAGCCCAAGGCTGTCCAGGATCGTTTCCAGCATGTCGTCCATTCCTTGTCCTCCTCGTCTCCGTTGCTGCCGCTGCATTTCCCCCAGCTTATCCTTTCCCGGTCCCCGACGCAATTCCCCGCGATTTCACCCCCTATTTCGTTGATTTCTCACCGTTCAGCGCCGAGCCGCCATCCGGTACAATGAAGGACAGGATCGAGGAGTCCGCGCCGACGGGGACAGCCGCGCGGCAGCGGAAGGCATAGGGGGCAACGTCAATGAAGACGACATGGACATGGATCGGCGAGCTCGGCGAGGTGGAAGCCGGACTGCGCGAGCTGGCGGACGAGCTGAAGCTGAAGATCGAGCTCGGCGAGGAAGGCAAGGCGGGAGGAGCCGAGGCGATCGGACGCGGGGAAAACATGGCTGGAGGAGCCGAGGCGATCGGACGCAGCGAGGCCGCGGACGATCGAGCGGCACGGGAAGCCGGCGGCCACAGTCGCGGCGACGGAACGACGGAGGCCGAGCGGGCCGTGACGGTCCGCGTCGAGCGGGGCGGCGAAGGGCTGGCGGCCGGCTATGCGGACGGACGGGCGTGGATTCGTTATGAGCGCAAGCATCAGTTTTTCCGCGCGTTCTCGCTGCTGCTGGAAAAAGGCGTCGACGGCCCGGCCTGGGAGCTGGCCGAGCAGCAGCGGATCGGGACGGTCGGACCGATGTTCGACCTGTCGCGCAACGGCGTGCTTACGCTCGACGCCTGGCGCAGCCTGCTGCGCCGCATGGCGCTCATGGGGCTGAACAGCGTCATGCTGTATATGGAGGACACGTACGAGATTCCGGGCGAGCCGTACTTCGGCTACATGCGCGGGCGCTACAGCGCGGAGGAGCTGCGGGCGATCGACGATTACGCGGATCTGTTCGGCATCGAGGCGTTCCCGAGCATCCAGACGCTCGCCCATCTGGAGGAGTTCCTCAAGTGGGAGCCGGTCAAAGGCTACAAGGACACCAAGGGCGCGCTGCTCGCCCAGGACGATCGCGTCCTGGAGCTGGTCGAGCGGATGATCGAGCGGGCGACGGCGCCGTTCCGCAGCCGCAAGATCCACATCGGCATGGACGAGGCGGAGGAGGTCGGGCGCGGCAAGCATCTGGACCTGCACGGCTTCGACGGCCGCTTCCCGATCATCGCGGGGCATCTGCAGGCCGTGCTGGACATCGTGCGCCGCCGCGGCCTGTCGCCGATGATGTGGAGCGACATGTTCCTCAAGCTCGCTTCCGCGAACGGGGAGGAGCATTTCGACCGGAACACGGTCATTCCCGAGGAGATGGCCCGCCAGATCCCGTCCGACGTCGACATGGTGTACTGGGACTACAACCACTTCGAGCCCGAGCACTACGAGGCGCAGCTCGGCAAGCACCGTCCGCTCGGCTGCCGCGTCGTGTTCGCGGGCGGCGTCTGGGTGTTCAACACGTTCGGCGTCAACTACGGCCTGTCGCTGGCGGCGACGGAAGCGGCGCTGCTCGCCTGCAAGGCCGAGGGAGTCGACGAGGTGTATGCGACGATGTGGGGCGACGACGGCATGGAGAGCAACCCGTTCATCGCGCTGCTCGGCCTGCAATACTACGCGGAGCAGGCGTACTGCGACGGCAGGCCGGAGTGGAGCCGGGTCGAGGCCCGGACGCTGGCCTGCACGGGCACCGAGGCGGCGGCGTTCCTGCTGCTGAACGGCCTCGACGAGACGCCGGGCGCGGAGCCGGGCAACCGCAAGCAGACGAACCCGTCCAAGTTTCTGCTGTACCAGGACGTGCTGCTCGGCCTGTTCGACCGCCAGATCGCCGGCCTGGAGCTGGATGCGCATTATGCGGAGCTGGAAGCGGAGATCGCCGCGTCGCGGCGGCCGGGCGCGGCGCTCGATCCGCTGTTCGAGGTGCCGGAGCGGCTATGCGGGGTGCTGCGCTGGAAAAGCCAGGCCGGCCTCCGGCTCAAGGCCGCCTACGACGCGGACGACCGCGCGGAGCTGGAGCGGCTCGCGTCGGAGCTGCTGCCGCGCATCGCCGAGGCGGTGCGGGCGCTGCGCGAGGCGCATCGCCGCCAGTGGCTGTCGATGTTCAAGCCGTTCGGCTGGGAGGTGCTCGACATCCGCTACGGCGGCGTGCTGACGCGCCTCGACACGGCGGCGCTGCGCCTGCGCGACTACCTGGACGGCCGCGCGGCGCGGCTCGAGGAGCTGGAGCAGGAGCGGCTCCCGTACAGCACCGTGAACCTGGAGCAGGGCGGCAGCCTCGGCTGGTGCAGCTACTACTACCGCATGGCCAGCCCGAACGTGTTCTACCACGTGCAGAATCCTTTCTGACGCGCATGGCGGAGGCACGCTCGCCGCGCTGACGGCGGATGCCGCGCATGGCGGCGGACGCGTATGACGGCGGACGCTCACACGAATGTCGCGCATGGCGGCGGACGCGCGCACGAATGCCGCGCATGGCGAGACTTGCCCGCAGCGCGTTGGTCCGCCCTAACCGTTTGCGACGATGCAAAAGCCCGTTCCTGCCTCGACGGCGGGGAACGGGCTTTTGCATCGCACATCTCCTCGCTAACGACGGCTGAGATGCTTAGAAGCCCCTTTTCCACGCCTCCAGAAAGCTAACGACGCGTCAGACGCTTACAGCAGCCAACAGCCTCTTTTTTGTCGGCAGTTCCGTCCCTTTGGCACCGCTAAGCCCACCACGCGTCGTTAAAATTCCTGGCCGCCCGATTTCGGCCTTCTAACGATCTGATTCGTCGCCAGACCCTCGGCAAGGGAGCGTTCCGACAGTCCGTACAGCCGATAGCGCAGCTTTCCGCTGACGATGCTCAGATAGCCTCCGTCGACCATCTTCCCGAGCAGCTTCCGAGTATGGGATTCGGATGTCCTCAGATGGCTGGACAGCTCCATCGCAGAGAAAGGCACCATCTGCCGAAACGCGAACCTCAGAATCTCCGCTTCTTGCCAGTCCAGCTCCCGGGATACGCTCATCGCCACAAATCGGCCGACGAAGGCGAGCACCAGCTGCTGGCAGCGCTTCGGCTCCTCCAGAATCGACGGATAGGCGACCGGGAGGACCACCCAGCTGTCTATCGCGAGATAGCTATGTCTCCAGCTCAAGTCCTTGAAACGACGCACGTCCAGATCCCGGGCGTGAGGACCGTACCCCTGGATCTCGAACGCGCCTCTTCCGCCGGCCGGGGGCAAGTAAGCCAGATCGATGTAGCGGCAGCCTCCCCCCATGTCGCGGACTTCCCACTCCGGGTGCAGGTGCTGGAACCCTCCGATGGCCGGGAACCATGCTCTGCGCAGAAACTCTACCGTGCCGTGCCCCAGTCCTTCTGCCAGCCGCTCCCTGCGGCGGACATTCTCCTCCCGTTCCACCACCTCCTCCAGCCATGCCGTATACGCTTGCTTGAAGTCTGCCACGCTCGTCTCCTCCTCGCCAGGTGCCGTTAAAAAAAGCGAACGCCGCCCCGCGCGCTCCCGAAGACGGGAACGAGCAGAGGCGGCGTGTGCTTCACGGCCTGGTCTGTGCTATAGATTTATCATATAGCTAGATTATAACGGGGTGGCGCGCGGCTTGGCAAGCGGCTGCCGCATCATGCGGCAGCGTCCCCGCTTCGCTCGGCAACGTCCCCGCTTCGCTCGGCAGCGTCCCCGCTTCGCTCGGCAGCGTCCCCGCTTCGCTCGGCAGCGTCCCGCTTTGCTCGGCAGCGTCACCGCTTCGCTCGGCAGCGTCGGTTGGCGGCTTGGCGAGCCGTACGGCCAGCCCGATCACGCTCGCCATCCTTTTGAGCCCGCGGCCGGCCCGCTACCAGCGGATGCTGCGCACGGCGGCGGCGAGCTCGCGCCGGCGCTCCGGAGCTTCGCCGGTCCACCGCTCCAGCTCGTCCAGCAGCGCGGAGCGGTTGGCAAAGCCCTTGGCCAGCCCGTTCAGCCGGCAAGCCAGCCGGGAGCTTTCCGCCTCCGCTTCGGACGGGAACAGGCCGAGCAGCTTTGTCCAGGCATCGGGGTAGCGCTTGAGGGAATGCTTCTGATGGCGCTCCTCCGCGGGGAAGAACCGCCCCAGCTCCCTGACCTCCGTATCCGGCTCCGGCAGTCCCGCCAAGCGCCGCTCCTCCAGCCAGCCCTCGATCGCCGCGAGCTGCTCCGGCTCGCTCCAATGAACGATGGACTGGTACTGGCGGCCCTTGTAGCCGTTCGTATTGGCCGGATCGTGATGCTCCCGGAACAGCCGCAGCAGCTCCTCGTACGAAACGGCCGCCGCGTCATAACGGACGAGCACCGTCTCCGAATGGTCTCCCATCTCGCGGTACGTCGGCGCCTCCGAGGAGCCGCCGGCATAGCCGGTCTGCGTGGCGAGCACGCCTTCCTGCGCGCCGAACAGCGCCTCGGGACTCCAGAAGCATCCCATCGAGAACGCCGCCGTTCTTTCCTTTCGCCCTGCCGCTGCCTTCGCCTCGGTTCCATTCATGCGCCTATCCGCTCCTTCCGCGCGCCGCGTCGCTTCTTCTTCATTATGCCCCGCCCGGCGGCCGCCTCCAAACGGCGGCGGCGGCGCTACGCAAACGGATTATAAAAGCGCGAGCCGTCCTCGAACGTCAGCCAGAACGACGCCGCCGCGAGCAGGACGACGAAGGCGATCGCCGCGATATCGGCGGCGCGCAGCGGCCGCGCGCTGTACCAGGTGCGCTTCGGCCCTTGGCCGAAGCCGCGCAGCTCCATCGCGGCGCTGACCGTCTCGATCCGCTGCACGCTCGTCAGGATGAGCGGCAGCAGGATGCCGACCATATGGCGCACTCGTTTGACCAGCTTCTCCTTGCGGGAGATGTCGAGGCCGCGCGCCTGCGCCGCGAAGCGGATGTTCTGGAAATCGCGCTGGATGTCGGGGATGTAGCGCATCGCGATCGACACCGAGCAGGCGATCCGGTAGCTGACGCCGACCCGGTTCAGCGACGAGGCGAACTCGCCGGGATCGGTCGTCAGGATGAACAGCAGCGCCATCGGGATGACGGCCAGGTACTTGAGCGCCACGTTGAGCTGGTAGAACAGCTGCTCCTCCGTCACCCACCAGCGGCCGACCAGGTGCAGCAGGTCGTGCCGGGTCCCGTAGATGCGGACGCCCTCCAGCGGCGAGAACAGGAAGATCGCGACATGGTTCATCAGGAAGAAGACGAGGATGAGCGCAAGCACGAACGAGAAGTCCCGGAAGCGGACGCGCGAGACGCGGAAGGCGATCAGGCCGAGCGCGAGCAGCACGAGCAGCACCCGGGTGTCGTAGGTGATCATGGCGGTGACGGACCAGACGGCGAAAACGACCAGCTTGGCCGCGCCCGTCAGCCGGTGGATCGGCGAGTCTTGTCCCGTATAGGCGATCAGCTTGGCCTTCATCGTCCTCTCCCCTCCCGGTCGCGGCGGATGAACCGCCCGACGAATTCCGCCGGCGCCCCGATGCCCGCGCGCTCGGCGAGCCGCTGCAGCGACGTCTCGCGCAGGCTCGCCCGGCGCACGAGCTCCGCATCAGTCAGGATCGTCGCGGGAGGCGCGTCCGCCAGCACCCGGCCGTCTCCGATGACGACGGTGCGCTCGGCGTACTCCATCATCAGATGCATGTCATGCGTGATGACGAGGATGCTTTTCCCCCGTTCCTTGAGCTGCAGCACGAACTCCATCATCTCGTTGTAATGGCGGTAGTCCTGCCCGGCCGTCGGCTCGTCCAGCAGCAGGATGTCGGGATCCAGCACGAGGATGGAGGCGATCGTCACCCGCTTCTTCTGGCCGTAGCTGAGCGCCGAGACCGGCCAGCTGCGGAAGGGATGGAGGCCGCAGATGCGCAGCGTCTCCAGCACCCGCTCCCGCGCCTCGTCCTCGGGCACGCCGCGCAGCCGCAGGCCGAGCGCGACCTCGTCGTAGAGCAGCGTCTTGGACAGCATGTGGTTCGGGTTCTGCATGACGAATCCGATCCGCTCCGAGCGTTCCTTGATCGTGTCGCCCGCCAGGTCGCGCCCCCGGTGGAGGATGCGCCCGGACGTCGGCCGGTAAAAGCCGCAGATGAGCCGCGCCAGCGTCGACTTGCCCGCTCCGTTATGCCCCGCGACGGCCAGCAGCTCGCCCTCGCCGAGCTGCAGCGACAGCCCGCTCAGCACCGCCGGTCCCTCGTCGTCATAGGCGAACTGCACGTCCTCCAGCTCCAGCACGGGCGAGCGGCGAGGCGGAGGCGGGTCGGACGGCGCCGCCTCATGCCAGTCGCGCAGCGGCTCGCGGATGCTGGCGAGCTCCAGCCGCTCGAGGCTCTCCGGATGCAGCTCCGGCGAGATCGCGCAGCCCGCATGCCGCAGCGCGGTCACATACAGCGGCTCGCGCAAGCCCGTCTCGGCCAGCAGCGGCGAGCTGAGCAGCTCCGCCGGCGGCAGGTCGGCCACGATCCGGCCGTCGGCGAAAACGACGATGCGGTCGACCGGGCGATGGAGCACCTCCTCCAGCCGATGCTCGACGATGACGATCGTCTTGCCCGTCTCGCGGTGGATGGCGTCGATCCGCTCCACCGCCTGCCGTCCGGCCTCGGGATCGAGGCTGGCCAGCGGCTCGTCGAACAGCAGCACCGGCGTGTCGCTGACGAGCACGCCCGCCATCGAGACGCGCTGCTTCTGGCCGCCCGACAGCGTCTGCGGCGAAGCGCCCAGATGCGCCTCCATGCCGACGGCGCGCGCGGCCCGCTCCACGCGCTCCCGCATCTCCGTCTGCGGCACGGCGCGGTTTTCCAGCTCGAAGGCGATGTCCTCGCCGACCGTCATGCCGACGAACTGCCCGTCGGAATCCTGCAGCACCGTGCCGATCAGCCTCGACAGCTCGAGGATGCCGAGTCCGGCCAGCTCCCGGCCGCAGACGCGCGCCCGGCCCGTCATCTCGCCGGAATGCACATGCGGCGCGAGGCCGTTCAGGCAGTGGGCGAGCGTGCTTTTGCCCGAGCCGGACGGACCGACGATGAGCACCTTCTCGCCGGCGGCGATCGTCAGGGTGATGTCATGCAGCGTCGGCTCCTGCTGGCTGCGGTACTGGAAGCCGAAGCCGTCCAGCTCGATGACCGGCGGCCCGTTGTCGGCGCGGGCTCCGGCAGCGCGGCCCGCCGCTGCCGGCGGCGCGGCCAGGCCGATGCCGCCCGCATGCGGAGCCGTCTCGTCCATGCGTTCGTTCATGATGATGTCCTCCTCTGAAAAAGCAGCGGAGCCGGCGCAGCGCGCCGGCCCCAAGCTTGTCTCGATTGATCTCGTGCCTGCAGGGCAATTACAGCTCGCGCGTCAGGCTGCCTTTTTTGGTGCGGGTCTTGGCGTAGGCCGCCAGCAGCAGCGAGCCGAGGACCGCGACCGTCACGATGTTGGACAGGCCGGCGACGAGCCCTTGCGTGAACACCTTGTTCACCGGTTCGGCGTAGATGACGATGTCCAGCACCGGCGCTACGACGAACCAGGCGGCCGCGTTCGCGATGATCTGGTACAGGTTGAAGCGGATCAGGTCTTTTTTGCCGAACTCCCCGTCCCGCACGTCGATCTTGCGCGCCGCCAGGCCGATGATCAGGCCGACCACCGCCGAGGCGATGATCCAGCTGAACCACGGGCCGAATGAAATCGCGTCCTTGATCGTGTGGCCGATGAGGCCGATCAGCAGGCCCGCGAGCGGTCCGTACAGCACCGCGAACAGCGCCAGCAGGGCGTAGGTCGTCTCGATGTTCGTGTCCGGTATGCCGGACGGAATCGAGCCGAACCTTCCCAGCACGACGAACAGCGCCGCGCCGATGCCGATGGCGACGACCTGCTCCACCGGCGAAGCTTTTCTTGCCATGATTGAATTCCTCCCCCGAATGATCCCCATGTAGCGTTGATGTAAGCAGATTATATATCGGAATAGTCGGGTATACAACGGGCAGTTGAAAATATCGCTTTATTTCGTCACCGCCACCGCTTGAACCGCGCTTCCGTCCGCCGGTACGACGATGGAAGCGACCTTTCTCTCGTTCCCGCTGTAGGGACCGGCCGAGCCGGAGACGACGAGATCATAGCGGCCCGGCGGAAGATGCAGCCGGCACTTCCCGTAGTGGACGGACAGCGAGAGCAGCAGGCTGCCCTGCGCGTCATAGAGCCCGCCGTAGCCGGACCAGAGGTCGGCGCGCTCTGCTTCCACGGAGACCGACACGTTGAACGCAGGCAGCCGCAGCTGGGATGGCACGGCCTTGCCCGCTGAAAGAGCGATCGTCTGATCGCTCAGCAGCCACGCTGCCGGACCGCTCGTGACGTTGCGCAGCCGATAAGCCCCGTCCGCCCGATCCACATATGCAGCAGGGCCGTTCCAATACAGCGGGAACTCCGGCTGCGCGTCCAGGCCGAGCAGATAGCTTCCATAAATCAGCGCGTTTCCTTGGTCGTCCAGGAAGGACAGCTCGGGAATCGCTGGCTTGGCTTGACTTGGGCGGAGCCACTTCGACAGGCCCTGCATGCGAGCCGTGCCTGCGGCGCTTCCCCGGTTCCCGACGGAGCGCTCGGGATCGGCTCCGCTCGCCAGCAGCAGCTGCGTCGCTTCGAAGCTTCCGCCAAACACCGCTTGGGCAAGCGGCGAGCCTACGTTCGGGTCGGCGCCATGCTGCAGCAGCAGCCGGACGAGCTCCGGGTCGATCTCGAAGAAGACGTCCTTGCCGTCGACGGTATAAGCGCCGCCCGAGCTCGCGATTTCCAGGAGGGAGCGTCCTGACACCGGCTCGATCGTGTTCGGATCCAGGCCATGCTCCAGCAGCAGCCGCAGCAGGCCGCTCTTGCCCGCTCTCTGAGACGGCTCGAGGAAGTCGGCGGCAAGCTGCGGATCGAACGTCGACCCGGCGGCGAGCAGAGCTTCGACCGCATCCATCCGAGCGAGGCGGATCGCCACATCCAGAGCCGTCGAGTCGCCGTAGCCATGTCCGCGCGCCAGCGGATCGGCTCCGCGCCGCAGCATCTCCTTGACCGTGGCCGCCTCTCCATCTCTGGCCGCATGAAACATCCGTTCCTCGAATTCCATCGCCTGGTAAGGGCTGTAGGAAAACGTCAGCTTTCCTGTCGCTTTCTCATAGGCGCTTTGATCCATTCCCAGCGTCTTCGCGGCCATGAGGACCGGAATATAGAGCGCGCCTTGGATCAGCTTCGGCGAATAGGGCAGTCGGACCGACTGGCCGTTCGCGACCGCTTTAGGCGATCCGACCGCTCCGTTTACCTGGATCGCCCCTTTTTTCAGCGTGATGGCGCCTTTCGAGAAGACCAGGCTGGCGCCGGCTCCTTTGGCGAACGCTTTGGCGGGCAGCATCATCTGGCCCGACAGCCAGATCGGCTCGATCTTGAGCTCGAAGCCGAGGGACGGCTTCGAACCATCGGCATGAGCCTGGGCTGCGGAAGCGGCCGGCAGCGAAGGATGGAGCGGGCATGCGGCTGCCAGCAGCAGCGCCGCGGCGCCCGCAAGCAGCAGCTTGCGGGCAGGAGGCAAGCAAAGGCGGGGCATCTTAGGCATGGACGGGACTCCTCGTCTGGTTCGATCTACCCATGGTTGTATCATGGCTGTCCGGCGTCTGTCTACGGCGGAATCGACTTTCGCGAATACGCGAAAAAGAAGCGGGGCTTGGCCCCGCTCCAGTCTGCCGCTCGGCGCAGGCGCATCCGCCCGCCGATCGTCGCTGCCGCCTCCGCAGACCTGCTTCCTCAGCCCTGCTTCCTCAGCCCTGCGCCTGATCCGGCCGCTTTCGCAGCCTATGCCTCCGCCGGCGTCCTCGCATCCACCGCTGCCCCCGCATTCGTCCGCACTTCCGCACGTCGGGCGGCGGCGTAACGGGTTTCCGGAACCGGCAAGCCGAGGTTGCCGCGAAGCGTATCCGCCTCATACTCGTGGCGGAACAGGCCGCGCGCCTGCAGGATCGGCACGACATGGTCGATGAAGTCCTCCAACGCCCGCGGCACGCTCGCGCCGATCATGAAGCCATCCGCCGCGTCCGCCTCAAACCACGCCTGTACGCGGTCCGCGACCTGCTCCGGCGTGCCGATGAACGGCGTCCGCGGCGTCGCCACCTGCAGCGCCGCCTCGCGCAGCGTCAGTCCCTGCTCGCGGGCCGTCGCCTTGATGCGGTCGGTCGTGCTGCGGAAGCTGTTCTGCCCGAGCTCCCCGAGATCCGGGAACGGAGCGTCAAGCTCGTACTGCGAGAAGTCATGATGCTCGAAGAAGCGGCCCAGATAAAGCAGCGCGTCCTCGGCCGAGACGAGCTCCGCCGTCTCGCGGTACTTGCGCTCGGCCTCCTCCTCCGTAGAGCCGACGATCGGCCCGATGCCCGGAAAGACGAGCAGGTCGTCCGGATTCCGGCCGAACGAGGCCGCGCGCCTTTTGACGTCCGCATAAAAAGCAGCCGCCTCCTCCAACGTATCGTGGCCGGCGAAAATCGCATCCGCCTCCCGAGCCGCGTAGTCCCGCCCGACCTCCGAGGCTCCCGCCTGGAACAGCACGGGATGCCCCTGCGGCGAGCGCGAGATGTTCAGCGGCCCCTTGACGGAGAAGAACTCGCCCTCGTGGTTCAGCTCATGCAGCCGGCTGCGGTCGAAGTAGATGCCCCGCTCCTTGTCTCGCGGAAACGCATCGTCCTCCCACGAGTCCCACAACCCGCGCACGACGTCCAGATGCTCCTTGGCGATGCGGTACCGCTCGTCATGCTGCGGATGCCGCTTCGGCCCGAAGTTGAGCGCCGAGCCCTCGAGCGGCGAGGTGACGATGTTCCAGCCGGCGCGGCCGCCGCTGATCTTGTCGAGCGAGCCGAACTGCCGGGCGACCGTGAACGGCTCGCTGTACGACGTCGAGAGCGTGCCGACGAGGCCGATCCGCTCGCTGGCGGCGGCGAGCGCGCTCAAAATCGTGATCGGCTCGAAGCGGTCGAGGAAGTGCGGAATCGACTTTTCGTTGATGTACAGACCGTCGGCGACGAACACGAGGTCGAACCGGCCCTCCTCCGCCTTGCGCGTCCACTCCCGGTACAGCTTGAAGTTCGTGCTCGCATCCGCCTGGATATCAGGATGCCTCCATAGCGACGTGCTGCTGCCGACGCCGTGGAGCATCGCTCCCAGGCGCAGCTGTTTGCGCTTGCCCATCTCGAATTCCCCCTTGTTTTCCGCGTTCAGCGCACGGCTTCCACGGCCCGCCTTATGCGGGCGATCTGCGCCAGATGCGTGCCGACATGCCGGACGAAGCCGTCCACGATGCCTCGCAGGTCGATCGGGTCGCCTTTGAACGTAATGCCCCGCTTGGCCAGCTCCCCCGCATCCAGCCGCTCCAGCAGCCGGGCGTTCGCCCGCAGCAGCGCCGCGAACGCCGCCAGATGCTCCGCTGCCTCCTCCTCGTTGCCATGCTGGCCCGACACCCAGCGGTCCTGATCGAAGCGCGGCAGCCCGGCCTCCGTATCGGCGAGGATGTCGCGGATGCGGAACGACACGACGATGCTGTGGTCGGCCAGATGGGCCAGAACCTCCGTCACGCTCCACTTGCCGGGAGCCTCCTTTTCCTTCAGCTGCCGCTCGTCCAGTCCCTCGATGGCCTGCGCCAGCTGCTCATGCGTCTGGCGAAAGGCTTGCAGATCGATCGCGCTCATGCGCTTCTCCTCCTCCATGCTTCGACTCTCCGCTTTCTTCGGTCCCCGTCCCATCCCCCTCTGCCGCGAACCGCCGCAGCGCCCGCTCGGCCAGCTCGGCCAGCAGCCGCGCCGCCGGCAGCAGCGCCCGCTCGTCGACGTCGAAGCGGGGATGATGCCACTCCTGCGGCCCGTTCGTCCCCAGGAACACGAACAGGCCCGGGACCTCGCGCTGGTAGAACGCGAAGTCCTCGCCCGCCAGCGATGGCGAGGGCTCGACCGGCTCCAGGCCGGCCGCCGCGGCCGCCTCGCGTCCCAGCTCCGCCAGCGACGGATCGTTCAGCACCGGCGGCGGACCTTGCACCCAGCGCAGCGTCGCCTCCGTTCCGAGCGCCGAGGCGACGCCGACGACGATCGCCTCGAAGCGCTCCAGCACGCGCCGGCGCACCGCCTCGTCGAACGTGCGGATCGTGCCCTCCAGCACCGCCAGGTCGGGAATGATGTTCCATGACGTGCCGCTATGGAGCTTCGTCACGCTGACGACGACGCTGTCCAGCGGACCGACGCTGCGGCTCGCGATCGTCTGCAGCGCCGTCACGACATGCGCCGCCGCCGCGATCGGATCGAGGCCCGCTTCCGGCACGGCCGCATGCGCGGCGCGGCCCCTCACCTCGACGACGAAGCCGTCGGCGGCGGCCATGAGCGGGCCGGCCTTGATGCCGGCAGCGCCGACCGGCAAGTCGGGCTTGTTGTGCAGCCCGAACACGGCGCGCGCGCCGTCGAGAGCGCCGGCGGCGATCAGCTCGCGGGCGCCGCTCGCCTTTTCCTCCGCCGGCTGGAACAGCAGCCGCACCGTGCCGGGAAGCTCGCCCGCCCGGCGCTGCAACAGAAGCGCGGCTCCGACGAGGGCCGCCGCGTGGAAGTCATGCCCGCATGCATGCATGACGCCCGGCGCCAGCGAGGCGAACGGCAGCCCTGTCTCCTCCTGGATCGGCAGCGCGTCGATATCCGCGCGCAGCGCCACGACCGGACCCGGCCCGCCGATCTCGGCGATCAGGCCAGTGCGGAGCCCGTAGCGGCCGAGCGGGCGAATGCCCGCCTCCTCCAGCCAGGCCTGCAGGCGGCGCGTCGTCTCCCGCTCCTCGCGGGACAGCTCCGGATGGCGGTGCAGCTCCCGCCGGACGGCGACGAGCCGCGCCTCCAGCTCCTGGTCCGTCCCGCTCACGCCGGCTCTCCGGCGGCCGCCCCGGCTTCCAGCCCCGCTGCCGCTTCGACCCCCAATCCTGCATCCGCCCCGGCTTCCAGCCCCGCCGCCGGCTCCGCAACCAGCTCCGCCAGCAGCTCGAACGAGCGCAGCCGCGCGGAGAAGTCCGGCACGTTCGTGACCACGATGAACTCCGCCGCCCCGGTCGCTGCCTGCAGCGACCGCAGCTTGCGTCCCACCGTCTCCTTGGAGCCGGCGTAGACGATCGCTTCCTTCTCCTCGATCCGGTACTCGAGGCCGGACTGGCGGCCGAACTCCTCGGCCTGCTCCCGCGTCCCGAGCGTCACCGTGCGCCCGTCCTGCAGATGCGTCTTGACGACCTTCTGCGGCGTCAGCTGCGCCTCGGCCGCCGCGTCCGTATCGGCAGCGACCGCCGCGACGGCGACGATCAGCTCCGGCTGCCGCCCGGAGGAGGCGTCGAAGCTTTCGCGGTACGCCTGCGCCGCTCGTATTGCCAATTCCTCGTCTGCGCCGATGAACAGCGAGAATACATAAGGCAAGCCGAGCTTCCCGGCCGAGCGGGCGCTTTCCTCGCTCGCCCCGAGCACATGCAGCAGCGGCGGCTGCGCCGGTGCCGGCGCGGCGCGCAGGCCCGCCAGCGGATGCGGCTCGGCGAGCGGACGGCCGCCGAGGTAGCCGCTCAGCTCCTCAAGCTTGCCTTCGAGCGGCCCGCCCGCGCTGCCCGCTCCCTGCCGCAGCGCCTGCGTGCTGCGGGGCAGCCCGCCGGGCGCGCGGCCGACGCCGAGATCGACGCGGCCCGGCGCCAGCGCCGCCAGCACGTGGAACGTCTCCGCTACCTTGTACGGACTGTAATGCTGCAGCATGACGCCGCCCGAGCCGATGCGGATGCGCTCCGTGCGGGCCAGCAGGTAGCCGATGAGCGCTTCCGGCGACGAGCCGGCGAGCTGCTCGCTGTCATGATGCTCGGCGACCCAGAAGCGCCGCAGCCCGAGCTCCTCGGCGCGGCGCGCCAGCCGCACGGTATGGGCCAGCGCCTGCTCCGGCGTCTCGCCGGGATGGATCGGACTCTGGTCAAGCACGCTGATGGACAACGAAGACATGGCGGAACCTCCCTATTTCAGATTGAATACGTCGCCTCCGGCGTGATGCGCCGCAGGAACTGCCGCGTGCGCTCCTCCTTGGGCCTGCGGAACAGCTCCTCCGGCGGCCCCTCCTCGACGACGGCCCCGTCGTCCATGAACACGACGCGGCTCGCGACATCCTGCGCGAAGCCCATCTCGTGGGTGACGACGATCATCGTGATGCCCTCGCGGGCGATGCGGCGGAGCACCGCCAGCACCTCGCCGACGAGCTCGGGATCGAGCGCCGACGTCGGCTCGTCGAACAGGATGACCTCCGGCTCGAGCGCCAGCGCCCGGGCGATGCCGACCCGCTGCTGCTGCCCGCCCGACAGCTGGCTCGGATAGGCGTCCAGCCGCTCGCCGAGCCCGACCTTCTCCAGCAGCTCGACGCTGCGCCGGCGCGCTTCCTCCCGGGGCATCCGGCGGGCGACGACCAGCCCCTCCATCACGTTCTCGAGCGCCGTCTTGTGGCGGAACAGGTTGTACTGCTGGAACACCATCGCCGTGCGGCGGCGCAGCTCGTGGATGTCCCGGCGGCGGATCGAGCGGCAGTCGGCGGAGAAGCCGCCGATATGGATGCTGCCCTCCGACGGCCGCTCCAAAAAGTTCAGGCAGCGCAGCAGCGTTGTCTTGCCCGAACCGCTCGGGCCGAGGATCGCGAGCACCTCTCCTTTTTCCACGCTCAGGTCAATGCCCTTGAGCACCTCCGTCCGTCCGAACGACTTGCGGATTCCCTTCAGCCGAATCATGCGACTCCCCCCCGATGGTAACGACTGACGCGCTTCTCCAATACCGCCCCGATCCGCTCCAGCACGAGCGTCATCGCCCAGAACAGCACCGCCGCGGCCAGGAACGCCTCAAAGTACTTCCAGTTCGTCGAAGCGACGATCTCGGCCTGCGCGTTGATGTCGACGACCGACACGACAAAGGCGAGCGTCGAGGCGTGCAGCATGCCGATGACGAAGTTCGTCAGGTTCGGCACGCTCGCCGCCAGCGCCTGCGGAAAGACGATGCGCCGCAGCGCCTGCGGCACGGTCATGCCGACCGAAAGCGCCGCCTCCATCTGCCCGCGGCTGACGGCGAGCAGGCCGGAGCGGATCACCTCCGAGCCGTACGCGGATGCCGTGATCGAGAACGACAGCATCGCGAACGCGATCATCGGAATGCGCGCCGACGTCCACGACGAGCCGAGCTGACCGGCCACGCTGTCGATCAGCAGCGGCAGCCCGACGTAGAGCAGCAGCAGATGCGTCAGCATCGGCGTGCCCCGGATGACCGTCACCCAGCCGGCGGCGAGCCGGCCCAGCACCGGCACCGAGAAAAATCGCAGCAGCGCCAGCACGCTGCCTGCCGCAAGGCCGCAGAAGGCCGACACCGCCGTCAGCAGCAGCGTCGTCGGCACGGCGGGCAGCAGCTTCAGCAGCGCCTCCGCGATGAACGCCAGGTCCAGATTCATGGCGCGTTCCCTCCTTTCAGCTCCTGGATCGGAGATGGCCGCACGGACGGCCTCAGGCCCGCGAAGCGGCGGGGGCTCCCCGGCTCATCTCCGCTCCGCTCATGCCGCAGCAGCCGGCGCTCGCCGAGCTTCATCAGCTTTTCCAGCACGAACGCGACGACGAAGTACACGAGCGCCAGCGCCAAATACGCTTCGGCGAAATGCTGCGTGAGCGAGGCCAGCGTCTGCGACTTGCCGGTCATCTCCATGACGCCGAGCGTGAAGGCGAGCGAGGTGTCCTTGAGCAGCGCCAGCGTCAGGTTGGACAGCACCGGCACCGCGATCGCCAGCGCCTGCGGCGCGACGATGCGGCGGAATGCCTGCACGCCGGTCATGCCGACCGTGTAGGCGGCCTCCACCTGCCCGCGGTCGACCGCCTGGATCGACGCGCGGATCGTCTCGGAAACGTACGCCCCGGTATGAAGCCCGTACGTCAGGATGACAAAAACGAGCACCGGCGTCTTGCTCACGTCCACATGCGCCAGCTTCAGCAGCTCCGGCAGCCCGTAGTAGAACAGGAACAGCTGGATGAGGATCGGCGTCCCCCGGAAAAACGACGCGTACAGCTGCGAAAGCTGCGCCAGCACGGGGATCCGGTACAGCCGCGGCAACGCCGCCAGCAGGCCGGCCAGCAGGCCGAGCAGCAAGGAGCCGGCGACGATCCGCAGCGTCAGCCCGAGCGTGCCGAGCAGCTTGGGGATGAAGTCGATCACATAGGCAAAGTCAAACGGCAATCCGCCCATCGGCAGGTCCTCCTCGTTCCCGAAGCCGGCTCGGGCTGTTAGTCCTCTTCGGAGGTGAAGTCCGCTCCGAGCCACTGCTCGCTCAGCTTCGCCAGCGTGCCGTCAGCCTTCACTTCCTTGAGCGCGGCGTCAATGTCGTCAGCGAGCTTTTGCGACTCGGGCTCGTTCTTACGGAAGACAAACAAGATGTCCGCCTCCGACAACGCCTTGCCGACCCGCTTCAGCTTGCCCTGGGGATCGATCAGCGACAGCGAGAAGTCGGCTGCGAGCGCCGCGTCCACGCGGCCGCTCGTGATCTGATTCACCGTATCGTTGGCCACTCCGCTGGAGTAGACGATTTTCAGCGGATCGCCGTGCTCCTTGTTGTAGTTTTCCAGAATCTGCGCCTGCGCGCTCGTCGGCGAGGTCAGGAACTTCTTGCCGTGCAGGTCGGCCAGCGACTCGATCGGATCGTTATTGTCCTTGGCGACGACGATCTTGTTGCGCCAATGGGCGTAAGGCTCCTTGTTGAACAGGTACTTCTCCGTCCGCTCCGGATTTTTCTCGAACTCATGCGCGGCGAAGTCGATCTTGCCCGTCTCGAGGCTGAGCAGCAGGCTCTTGAACTCCAGCGTCTGAAACTCGAACTCGTAGGCGGGCAAACGCTTGTCGAGCTCCCGCACCAGCTCCACGTCGAACCCGGTCAGCTTGCCGTTGGCGTCGATGAAGCACACCTGAGGGAACTGCGTGCCCGTGCCGACGATGATCTTTTTCGCCGGCTGCGCCGAGCCTTCCGCTCCGGGCGCCGCACTGGCCTTCGAAGCGCCGGTATCGGCGATTCCGCCATTGGCATCGGCATTGGTTCCGGCTCCGCAGCCGGCCAGCGCCAGCCCCGCGAGCAGCGCGGCGGACAGCAGCAGCGGCCGTGCCGAATAAGTCCAGGATGGTGAAAGTCGTCTGTTCATCGGAATCTCCCCTTTTTCAATCGTTCGCTTAGTCTTGCAGCTGCGGCTGCAGCCGTTTGCGCAGCAGATGCATCGTCCCGTCGCCGTTGCCGAAGTCGATCGCTCGATACCGCTCGTAGCCTTTGCGCTCGTACATCGAGAGCAGCCACGGATGCCGCTCCGCAGTCGCCAGCGTGACCGCCTCTGCGCCCAAGCGGCGCGCCAGCACCTCCTGCTCGACCCAAGACAGCAGCTTGGAGCCGACGCCGCGGCTCTGCAGCTCCGGGGCGACCGCGAACCATTTCAGGAAGGGCAGGTCGGTAATCGCCTTCGCCTCCTCGCCCTTCGACAGCGTGATCGTCGCGGCCAACTCCCCGTCCAGCTCCAGCACGTAGCATTCATGTTCGCGGATGTTGCTTCGGATCAATTCCTCATCCGCATGGGCGGCAGGCCAGCTCAGTTTCAGCTCGCGGATCTGCTCGTAGGCGCCGTAGACGATCTGCTGCAGGCGCGGCGCATCCTTTTCGACGGCGATCCGGTACAGCTCCCCCATCCTGATTCCTCCTCAGCCATTAATTTCATAACAATTCCTATGCAATTAGTAAGAATTAAGCCCTGTGTCTACTGTAGCACCGTCTGCCGCCGCCCGGCCAATAGACTTGTTCTATTCGATCATAGAAAAGGCTTGGAAGCTCCGGATCGCTTCCACCAGCTCGGCATATTCGCCGCTGCGCACGCTGAGGCTCGTCTGCAGGGAGATGCCGGCCGTCTCCGCGATCTCGACGGGCACGAGCCGTCCTTTCGCCGCTTCCTCCCGAATGCAGACGCCAGGCAGGAAAGCGATGCCCGCGCGGCCAAGCACGAGCTTTTTGGCCGTCTCGGATTGATCGGCATGGCAGACGATATCCGGCGGCTGCTCCAAGCTCTCGAACACCCGATGCAGCCGCAGCCAGTCAAGCGACCCGCATTCGAAGAACACCAGCTTCTCCCCCGCAAGCTCGGACAGCTCGATCCGGCCGCGAGCGGCAAACGGATGGCTGTCGTAGACATAGAGCCGGATCGGATCGTCGTAGAGCGGATAGGAGCGGAGGGAGGGATGAGTCAGCTTGCGCACGAACGCGATGTCGATCTCCTGCTCGAGCAGCCGCGCGCCCAGCTCGTCGGTCGTAGCCGTCGTCAGCTTGAACGTCAGCTCGGGGAAGAGGCCCTTGAGGAAGGGCAGAAGCTCCGGAATGATGTAGGTGGAGACGGAGACGGTGCTTCCGATGCGCAGCTCCTGAGGTACGGACGGCTTCTTCTGCAGATGAAGCTTGCCCTTGCGATACGTCTGGAGGATCTGCTGCGCGTAGGAAAGGAACGTCTTGCCCGTGTCCGTCAGCTGCACCCCCTTTGCCTGGCGCTCGAACAGCTTGGCGTCCAGGTCCCGTTCCAGCGTTTGGATGCGTGAGGTAACGGACGGCTGGGAAAGGTATAGCGCATCGGCCGCCTTGTTGAAGCTGCCGTAATGGTTGACGTAGACGAATGCCTCGATATTGTCGATGTTCATGGGCCGCCCCCCAAAGTATATTTATCACATCTACATAGTGGGTTTAATTTGTATGACTATAGCTTACCCCTCCCGGGCTGTCAACGGGCCGTTTGCAGCAGCAGGACGGCCAATCGAAAAAAGCGCCTCGGCCCGCATGGAATGCGGATCCGGGCGCTTCTTGCCGCTTTAGAGCACTTGGCGGCGGCGCTTCGGCCCGTCGCTGCCGCCAGATGGTCGCGGAGCGCTCCCTCCGAGCCGCACCGGGCTGATGAACCAGTAGGACGCGCCGATGAACAGGCCGCCGCCGACGATGTTGCCGAGCGTGACGGGAATCAGGTTATGCAGCCATCCGGCGAGCGTGACCGTGCCGGGATGCGGCAGCAGCAGCGACAGGCTGAGCAGCGTCATGTTGGCGACGCTGTGCTCGTAGCCGCTTGCGATGAAGGCCAGCAGCATCCACCAGATGAGGATGAGCTTCGCCGTCTCCGACTTGGCGCGGGCTCCGCACCAGAGCGCCAGGCAGACGAGCATGTTGCAGAGGATGCCGCGGAAGAACAGCTCGGCATAGCCCAGATGCATCTTTTTCGCCGCGATCGCGAACAGGATATGATCCGGACCGATGCCGTGGAAGACGCCGGCGCCGACGACGAGTCCGCACAGCACGAGCGCGCCGAGCAGGTTGCCGGCGAACACGAACGCCCAGTTGCGAAGCGCATCCCCCCAGGTGACCGTTCCCGAGAGGCGGCCGACCGTGAAATACATGTTGTTGCCGGTGAACAGCTCCGCTCCGGCGAATACGACAAGCGTGAGCGCGATGCCGAAAAACGCGCCCATGACGAGCGAGACGACCGGCGAGTGCGCCGCCAGCAGCGGCGCGCCGATCAGGAAGATCAGCACGATTCCCAGGCCGACATACGCTCCGGCCAGCATGCAGTGCACGAGATAGCGCAGCGGCCGCTCGCGCTGCATCCGGCTTTTGTCCGCAGCCAGCCTCGCCAGCTTCTCCAGCGGTTGTTCGTACATGAGGGCTCCTCCTTCGGTGGCGCGCTAGCCTTTGCCTCCATTGTAGAGGCGCGAGGCAGGAGAGACTGTGATCGTCCTCACGTTTCCGCCTGGAAAAACATGCACGAATGCGGCATAAAAAAAGACAGCCCGCTCGGGGCTGTCTTCGGGTCTGGCCTATTCGTCGCCGGAAGCCTGCTTTTTCAGCGCGGAAGCGCTGTTGTCATGCAGCACCGGCAGCTCGCGGGTCGCGTGCTCCATCGGAGACTGGCATAAGAAGCATGTCGGCACTTCGTCCAGAGCGAAATTTTTGCGCATCCATCCATTGCAGTCCTCGCTTACGCAGGACCAGATCTCGGTGATCTCGGTCGGCAGCTCCGCCTGAGGTTTCTTGCGGGAGTAATACATTCGAGCTTCGCCTCCTGTTCAAAGTAGCCCGCCTCCTGGCGCCGGCAATTCGAGAAAAAAAGCCCTGCTGATGCAGGGCGCGGCAATTAGTAGATTTTAACGACGTTCTCGGCTTGCGGGCCGCGGTTGCCGGCAACGACGTTGAACTCAACGCGTTGGCCTTCATCCAGCGTGCGGAAGCCTTCGGATTGGATGGCGCTGAAGTGTACGAATACGTCTTCGCCGCCCTCTACCTCGATGAAGCCGTAGCCTTTTTCTGCGTTGAACCATTTTACAGTACCTTGTTGCATGGAACATTCCTCCTTGATGGGATTTACGTAAACAAAAGAAAAAGCCGCCGTTCGGAAAAGGGCAGCATCGCCGGCCCTCTTCGCCTAGGCGACTGGTGTCTCCTATACGATTCCCCTATTGTAGCACGTTCCGGTACCCAAAAGCAAAGAATCCGCTGGAAAAAGTTCCACTTTTCACCGGAACTCGCTCGCCGACAAGATGCCGAGCCGCTTGGCCTCGACGATCGCCTCGGAACGGGAGCGCACGCCGAGCTTCTCGAAGATGCGCGTCAAATTGTATTCCACCGTGCGCTGGCTCATGAGCAGCTTGCTCGCGATATCGCGATTGCTGCTGCCGCTGGCGACCTCCTGCAGGATCTCGGTCTCGCGCTCGTTGATGCTGACCTCCTCCAGCACGCGCTCGCCATGCTCCTGCGGCAGCCGGATGTCGCGGCGCCGCAGCTGGCGCAGCAGCTGCACGGGCACGATCGCTTCGCCCCGCAGGACGCAGCGGATCGAGGTGAGCAGCTGCTCGCGCGAGGCGGTCTTGCTCACGAAGCCGCTGACGCCGGACTCGATCAGCAGATTGAAGTTGGGACTGATCTCGTAGCCGGTGTAGATCAGGATCCGGTGCTCCGGATTGGACGCCATCAGGCGCTTGGTCAGCTCCAGGCCGCTGATGACCGGCATGTTGAGATCGAACAGCATGACGTCGAAGGCCTCCGCCTTGACGATCTCCAGCGCTTCCATGGCGGAATGCAGAACCGTAACCTTCATGTCCGGGTCTTGTTCGATCATCGTCTTGGTTCCTTCGCCTACGGAAGGGTGATCGTCAACCAGCAAGATTCGAATCGCGCTCATCTATCCCATCTTCTCCTTCATGAGCCGCCGAATCGATCGGCAGCCAAAGATCGACTTCCAGTCCTTCGCCCGGCTCCGACAGGAACCGGATCCGCCCTGCATGGCTCCGCACCCTTTCCTTGATGCCGGAGAGGCCCATATGCTGATACGAATCCTGCAGCTTCTCGAGCGCCAGCCCGACGCCGTCGTCCCGGTAGCGCAGCCGCACGCCGCCCTCGTCCTCGCGCAGCTCGATGCGGATGAGCGTCGCGCGGGCATGCTTGCTCGCGTTGACGAGCAGCTCCTGCACGATGCGGAACAGCGTCAGCGTCTCCTCGTCGCCGAGCGACTCCGGCGGCTCGCCGGCGTTGAACTCGATCGCGTAGTTCGCGCGGATCTGCTGCTGCTCGAACAGGCTGCGCAGCGATTCGACGAGCCCCATCTCCTTGAGCAGCGGCGGCCGCAGCTCGTTGCACGTCTCGCGGATCTGATGGATGACGTCCAGCAGCCCCTCGCGGATGTCCGTCAGCTGGCCGCGCATCTCCGGCGGCATGTCGTGGTCGAGCATCGCCGCCTCCAGCTTGCGGTACCAGACGAGCTGGTCCTGGAGCGCCGTGTCGTGCAGATCCGAAGCCAGCTTGCGCCGCTCGCTCTCGGCCAGCTGGAAAATCATGCGCAGCACCCACGAGGGCGTTCCTTGGCGCTTGGACATCTCGGCCTCCAGATCTCCGATCAGATTCTCGATCAGATGCAGGTTTTCGAATACGATGGCGCTGTAGTTGGCCAGCGTCTTGAGCCACCCGAGCTCGTCAGGATTGAACTTAGTGCGGTTCGTCTTGTCTCCGATCCAGAGGATCTGGTAGGAGGAGCGCTTCTGCCCGATGACGACGGCCAGCCCCGTCGACAGGACAACGGCGGCGCCGACGCCAAGCCGGCGGCCGCTCGCGGCGAGCTCGCGGGCGGCGATCGCCTGGGGCGTCTCGGCCGCGTCTTGCGCCTGCGGCGCCGATTCCGGCTCATACCGGAAAAAAGCGACCTCGCGCACAGGCAGGATGGACCGCACCTCCTGCTCGAGCACCCGCTCGAGATCGGCCTGCTTCATGACGCGCGAGATGCGCGAGGAGAAGCGGTCGAGGCTGCCCTGGAAGTTGTTCAGGTCCTTGTTCCATTTCGGCCGCAGCCGGTAGTCGAGGAACTCCTTGCCGAACAGGAAGGCCGTGATGAGCAGGTACACGACGAGGAACAGCTGCACCCAGCCGACCCAGGCGAGCTGGCGGTGGTTCGTGAGCACGACCGCCAGTCCCGTGATGAGCAGCGTCGGGAAGAAGGCGATGATCGTGTAGTACGAGAACCGGCTCAGGAAAAAGTCGATGTCGAACAGCCGCTGCGTCGTGAACATGTACAGGTAGACGATCGGCAGTCCAAGCAGGAACGCCGCCGCCACCTGCCCCGGGATGATCGGCACGCCGAACAGCAGCGGCACGCCGAACAGCAGCAGAAACGGCAGAAACCCGACCAGATGGCCGAGCAGCGTCAGCTTGAACAGCGACTTCAAGTCATCCTGCCGATGAGCGAGGTACGAGCGGACCAGCTTGTAGATGATGTATGCGTTGCCGAGCACGAAGTAGGCCATCAGGAAGATCGACTTGAATGGTACCGCCCCAGTCATCTCGATCGCCTGAACGGCAAGCTGCGCGATGAAGCCCGCTTGCATCAGGAGCAGAGCCGCCTTCGAGGCGAACCGCTTGCCGAAGCGCTGCAAGTAGCGGTCCAGGAAGAGCAGGAAGGTCAGCGGCACTCCGGCAAAGGAAGCCGTAAGCACGACTCTGCCGACCAGATCCCCTCTCCCGGAAACCATGGCGCTGAGGTAAGCGAACCCGATGCACAGGAAAAATAAAATCAGGCGGAGGGCAGCAGGGTCTTCTTTTTTTCGCTTGTAGACAAAGGATGAAAAAGAGATAAAGATGAGCAAAGCAATCGAAGGCAGAATGAGATAAAAGATCAACTGATTTCCTACAAGCCTTTGAGGTACGACAAAGGTCAGGTTTTCCTCTCCAGCGTCTGTCTGTCTGACTAAATTTATTGTAGATACCATTTCCAAATAGCCAAAGGTCCGAAGATTGAATAAATGGTCCGGATCTTGCCCGTCTGTCGAAACAAGCCGGTCTCCAACCTGAATTTTTCCATGACCCCAGAACTCCGGCTCGATGCTTTCGACGGTGTATGTGCCGTCTTCGCTTCGTTGTACGTTTACTCCGAGGAGTGGATGAATGGCGATGGTCTGTACGAGATAAAAGGCGAGCAGTAAGACTGTCAGGATGAATCCGACTGGCTTGAGCTTGAAAGACAGCTTAACTCACCTACCCTTGGATGGTTTAAGTCCAGATACCCGATTGCAGCAAGCTGGTTCCCTTGCCTTGCTCCCGGCGCTCCACTACGTCTACGAACGCTCTTTGCTCCGCATCGCTGAGGCCTGCCAGTTGAAGCTGTCCCATTTGAATTCGCATCACAGAGCCGGATTCCTTCACGATAGATTGGATCATTTCTTTCAACATGGTACATCCCTCCGAATTGGGTTTTAAGAGCGTCGCATCTCTTAACTCCACTATAGCAAGGCGCCAGGATGTCGGAAACGAAAAGCAGCTAGGGGAAAGCCGCAAACGTTGTTGCGCGCCCCGCATGCGGCTGCTTGCGGAGATGGCGGGCTGCGGGATGGCGGAGCCGCTGATATGCCGGATGGCGGGATTCAGCCCCTCGGCCGGCGGCGTTGCCCTCTCTTGCACCGAAGAGTCCGCCCGACTCGGTCTGGCTCGCCCCCGCGCCGAAGCATTCGCCCGCACTTGGCCGAGCCGGCTCCCGCACGGAAAGTCCGCCCTTTACTCCGCCAGAGCGAGCATCTGGTCGCGCCAGCCTTCCTCCAGCTCCAGCTGCTCCAGCAGCTCCAGGAAACGGTAGTAATGCGTGCGCATGCGGACCGACGAGTAGAGCATCGTGCCGGTCTTCTCCAGAATCGCCTCCAGCTCCTCGCGCCGGTGGCGGACCTCCTCCATCGAGAGCCGGCCCTCGTAGTAGTCGATTACCCAGCGGTCCTCGTCCGTGACGGCCTGCAGCAGGAACAGCGTCGGCAGCGTAAGCTTGCGGTTCAAAAAGTCGTTCTTGTCCGTCCAGTTGGCCAGATCGCGGATGTCGTTCTTGATCTGGGCGGCGATGCCGAGCTGCTCGGCGTAGCCGCGCACCTGCTCCTTCCACTCGCCGGTGGCGAGCACGGTGCCGATCATGCAGCCGCAGACGAGCAGCGCCGCCGATTTCTGGCTGACCATCGCCAGATAGGCGTCCTCGTCGGGGATGTCGTTGAGCAGGTCGAGCGTCTGCCCGTGCACGGCGGTCAGCACCTGCATGCTGAGCAGCCGCGCGGCCTGCTGCGCCCGCTCCGGCTCGAAGCCGCTCTCGAGCAGCAGCCGCTGCGCGATCATCAGCATGCCGAGCGCCAGGTTCAGCGCAATCTCCGGCCGGTACGCGCTCCACGGGACCGCCGGATTGTCCTGGTCCTGCACGTCGTCAATCATGTCGAGGCTCAGGATCATCAGCTCCACCGCCGCCGCGGCCCGGTAGATCCGCTCGTCGTCCTCGCCCTTGTACATGCGGTAATGCAGCATCGTCATCTTGCCGAACAGCATCGATTCGCTCAGCTTCTGCTCCAGGCAGGCGAGCGCCATCTCGCGCAGCTGCGGCAGCACGAAGTGCGCCTCGACGCTTTCCTTCATCGCCTGCTCCATCCGTCTGATCGTCTGCTCCATCAAATCCCCCCCGATCTGATCCCTATGCCCCAGGTGTGAGCGACTACGGCGTGTGCATGAGGTCCCATGACTTATTCCACAGAAAATTATCCATATCCTTCAATCCCTGGGAGCGGACAGCCGAAAAAAGCCGTTTCCTTGCCTGCAGGCAAGGAAACGGCTGGATAGGACCGCAAGGCCATTCCACGCGGCCTCCGAAAAGTCCCGCCTGCGCCGGCGCGGGAACCGCTTTCTGCATCCGGGACGCTTACGGACCGCCGCTCGGCTCGCCGTCGCGGGGACGCGGGCCGAGCGGGCGCTCGTCACGCGGCTGGCCTCCGCCCGAGCCGCCCGCAGGTCCCGGATCCGGCGCAGGTCCCGAGGCGCATCTCTCGAGCTGCTCCTCGAGCAGCAGCCGCATCTCGTCCGGCTTCAGGCCATACTTCGAGCCGGTCGCGACCGCGCTGCGGAACGACTCCTGCACGAGCGCCCGCGACCATGACCGCCGCGCGGAGCGCTCCGAGCCGCTGCGGCAGACGAAGGTGCCGATGCCTTTGGAGATCGTCAGCAGCCCTTCCCGCTCCAGATCCAGGTAGACGCGGCGAACAGTGATGAGGCTGCAGCCCAATTTCGAGGCGAGATCCCGCAAGCTGGGCAGCTGCATATCCTCCGGCAGCGCCCCGCTGTGGATCAGCTCGCGCAGCTGAGCCTCCAGCTGGGCGTATAGCGGCTGCGCGCTATCCGGCGAGACGCGCAGCGGCAGCTCCCCCGGGAGAAGGGGGAGCGGCTCGGTGCGGTCTGTCATCGGGAAGCCTCCGGCTCGGCCTGCAGCAGCAGGCAGCTCAGCGCGACCTCGTACTGGCCGTCAAGCCCGAGCAGCTGATGCACGCGGCTGTCGTAAAAGCCGAGCACCGGCTGCAGCCTGAGCCCGCTGCCGGCCGAGCAGGCGGCCAGCCTTTCCGTGATGCGGCCCCCTTCGAGCAGGCTCAGCCGGTAGCCGCGCTCGCCGAACAGCTGCAGCGACCGATGCAGGTTGGCGGCGACGAAAATCGCGCCCTGCAGCGGACCGGCATTCACCGCCGGATCGAACAGCGCGGAGCAGCGCTCCTCGTCCGGAGCGCCGAGCTCCTGCAGGCAGTCGCCGTGCGGATGAAAGTAGAACAGCTCCAGCCGCTTCGTCGCCAAGCTGCGCGAGAGGATGTACAGCTCCGGCGAGTCGAGCGCCGCCCCGCCGAGCTCCTCGAGCGGACCGAAGTCCGCGAACGGAGCCGTCTGCGGCTGCTGGCGGCGCAGGCGGACCAGCAGCCGGCGCAGCGCGGGATGGTCGTTCAGGCCGCCCTCTGCCTCCGCCTCCGGATCGTCCGCCAGCCGGGAATGCGGCGCGGAGAAATACCGCTTGGCGGGCGTGGCGGGAGCGTTCATCTGCGCGAACAGCTTGCGCAGCATTTTCATCCGGGAGCGGGTGAGCACCTCGAGCTGGGGATAATGGCTGGAGTTGAGGTGATACGTCAGGGACAGAGAATCTTCGCCGGCGAGCGCGTCGGCGCGCCAGTCGATGAACTTGGATTGCATGGAATCACGCCCTTATGGGTTGATGGTGCGGCCGAGGCGCGGGAGGCGCGAGGCCGCCGGTCGAGGCCAATCAAGGAAAAGGATGCGGGCTGACGTTCAGCTCGGAAGGAGCGATCGGCGAGCTGCGCCAGCCGAGCTCCACCGGCACGTCGTAGATGCGGCGGCTGGCGATCAGCCGCTCGCGCTCGCTGCGCGGCAGCTGGATCGTGCCGGGCACGATCATCTTGACGACATGCAGCCCGAGCTCGCGCACGTCGTCGGTCGTGACGTCGACGCAGAGCGGCTCCAGGCCGCGCGCCTGCAGGGCTTCGACGAGATAGGCGAGCCGCTCCGCCTCGGAGGCGGAAGCGACGGCCGGAGCCGGCGGCACCGGACGCAGCAGCGGCGAGGCCGCCGTGAAGGCCAGCTCCTCATGGGCGAACGGCTGCTCGTAATACGGAAGCCGCAGGCCGTAGTCGGTAATTTGATGCGGCAGCAGCGACGGCAGTCCCTCGGCGTAGATCTGCGCCTTGTTGCCGATGAACAGCTGGCTGATCTCCATCAGCGTCTTGACGACTGCCTCCTCCATGGACAGACGCGCCGAGCCGCCGAAGCTGACGCGGCCGTCGTTCGTCCGGAGCAGGCCGAACGACGACGGAATGCCGGTGTCGCCGGTCGTGTCCACGATCGACAGCTCGAAGCGGCTCTCGTCGAGCAGCTCGCGGAACGGCCGCGCCAGCGGATGATCCCGGATGTCGAGCCGCGGCAGCGAGGCCATGTTGTACCACATCATCATGAACGCGTCGCGCTCGACGATTTCCAGCAGCCCGCCGATCATCGCCTGCTCGAGCGTCGAGCCGGCGGCCGATCCGGTCATCAGGCCGAAGCAGATCGCCGCTTCGTCGTCGCTCTGCGGCACATAGGAGTCCCACGCGATCGCGGCGGGCACAAGCTTCTCGCGGCCGGTCGCGAGCGATACGGCCGGCACCCAGCGGATGCGCGCCTGTTCCGTGAACGGCTGGTAGGGGAACTGCCAGGCCGCGTGCTGCTCCGGCGTGTACAGCGGCAGCTCGCGCGGATGCAGCGCCTCCGCCCGCAGCTCGCTCCACGAGGCGAACACGGTGCGGTCCGGCATGACGTAAGCGGCGCAGTAGCGCTCGACCGCTTCGGCGACCGCCGAGACGTTCGCTTCCTGCAGCGTGAAGCCCATGCCGCTGGCGAACCGGTCGATCAGCCCGTGCTGGCGGCCGCCGAACGCCTTCGGATCGGCCGGAGCGGCGAGGCTGAGGAACAGCGCCGGATCGCCGGGATCGGTGCTGAGGCTCATCAGCCTGCGCACCATGCCGCCCTGCGGGCTGATCGCCCGCGCCAGCGGCTCCGTCAGGCCGAGGGCAAGGCCGAGCGGCCGGCTGGCGACGCTTGGGGACGCCGCCGCCGCGCCGCTCCAGCGGCGGATCAGCTGGCGGCTCATGGCCGATGCACCAGCCCGGCCTCGGTCCACGGCTGGGCCGCGAGCCGCGCCTGATGGCGCAGCCCGCAGGACGGGCAGGTGGGCAGCCGGTACACCGGGTTCACCTCGCCCTGCAGGTGAAAGGCGTCGAACTCGACCTGATGGCCGAGCGACAGCGGCGCGAAGCTGTTCGTGGAGCGGGACAGCCATTTGACCGTCTCCATGACGGCCAGCGACGCCACCATCGACCAGCTCGGATCGAACCGGCTCGGCTTCGGCGCAAGCGGCGGCACGCCGTTCGCGCGTCCGCGCAGCTCCAGGCATTCGTAGCAGGCCGTCTCGCCGGGGACGACGATCGGTCCGAGCCGGCCGACCGTATGCGAGAACGCGACCGGCAGCCACGTCAGCCCATGCTCCAGGGCGTAGGCGTTGAACGCGGCGCCCTGGCGCTCCGCCTGGAGCACGAGCACGAGGTCGCTGCCGGGATCGATCTCGCCGAACGCCGACGCGGCGCGCGCTTCGACGCCGAGGCCGCGCAGGGCGGCGGCGATCGGCTCGGCCTCGCCGCTCTCTCCCCAGCCGCCCAGAAGGGTGACGAAGGCGTTCATCGGGCGCCCTCCTTCTCCAGAATCAGGCAGCGCACATTGCCGTCGCCCTCGACGCTGTACGTGCGGGTGTCCACGATGCGCAGGCCGGAAGCGGCGATGCTGGCGTAGATGTCCGGCTCGGGAAAGAATTTTTTGAACGTGGAGCCGAAATAGCGCTTCGTCTGGCCCCCCTGGATGACCTCGGCGTAAAAATTCATGACCGCGCTCTGATCGTCCAGATTCTCCTCCTCGCCCATGAGCACGAACTGCTTGTGGTCGGGACCGAGATCGAGCGTGACGCCGTTGACGCGGCCGCCGCGCAGCTGGCTGTTGTGGATGTCGTTGGACAGCACGTAGTCGAAGACGAAACGTCCGCCGTCCGCCAGATGGCGCTCCACCGTCTGCAGCATGCGCTCCAGGTCGGCCTGCTGGCGCAGCAGGCTGATGCTCGTCGCCGACAGGATGATGAGCGGGAACTTCTCGCCGAGCTCGAAGCTCGTCATGTCGCCTTGGCGCACTTCGATGCGGTTCTTCAGGCGCGGCGGCAGCTGCTCGCTCTTGCGGCGGCACAGCTTGAGCATATCCTCCGACAGGTCGAGGCCGACCGTCTGGAAGCCGCGATTGGCCAGATGCATCAGAACGCGGCCCGAGCCGCAGGCCAGCTCCAGCACCTTGCCGTCGCCCGCAAGGGCCGCCGCCTGCTCCAGCAGCAGCGGGATGTCGTAGTCCGTGCGGCCCGCCACCGCCTCGTAGAACTCGGAATAGTACCCTTCATACAGGTCGAAATCCTGGCTGCCGGGCAGCCCCAAATTCCTCAGGTCCTTGAATACGCCGAAATACATCGCAACCGCCTCCTCGCGTCGAATGGATAGGGATAAGTGCCGCTTTGAAGCGCCGTCCGCCCTCGCGGAAGCCGCCGGGCGCCAAGGCCCGGGAACCGGCTCCGCTGCGGACGATGCTTGATCGGGCCGGGTATCCGGCCGGGCGCTGCGCCGCCGTCTGGCCGCCGGGTATCCGGCTCTCGGCGCTGCTTATGGATGCTCTTCGCCGGGTATCCGGCTCGGGTGCTGCTTATGGATGCGCTTCGCCGGGTATCCGGCTTGCGGTGCTGCTTATGCGTGGCGGACCCTCGAAACGGAGCTCCCGGTCGGGCAGCCGCCTCAGGCGCTGCCGCCGTCAGATGGCGGTCCAGCCGCCGTCGACGACGAGATTGTGCCCGGTGATCATGCCGGCCGCGTCCGTCGCCAGGAACAGCGCCGAGCGGGCGATGTCCTCCGGCGTCGCGAACTTGCGCAGCGGCAGCTTGGGCAGGTTGGCCCGCAGGAACTGCGGGTCGGTCAGATGCGGCTCGCTCGCCTCGGTCAGCACGAACGTCGGCGACACCGTGTTGACGCGGATGCCGTATTTGGCCCATTCGACCGCGAGCGCCTTGGACAGATGGATGAGTCCGGCCTTGCTGGCGCAGTAGGGAGCGCGGTTCTCGTTGGCGACGACGCCGTGCTGCGAGGCGATCATGACGATCGAGCCGCGCTTCTTGCGGACCATCGCCTTGGCCACCTCGCGGGTCAGGAAAAACGTGCCCTTGAGGTTGATGTCCACGACAAAGTCCCATTCCTCCTGCGTGAGCGACAGCGCCGGCTGCAGCAGGTTGACGCCGGCGTTGTTGACGAGGTAGTCCACGCCCGCTTCAACCTCGCCGCCGATGCGCGCCGCCGCCGCCTCGATCTGCTCGAATCGGCGCAGGTCGAGCGGCAGGCAGCTCGCCTGCACGCCATGCTCCCGCCGCAGCGCGGCGGCGCTCTCCTCCAGCAGCGGCAAGCGATCCGGCAGCTCGGTCAGGACGAGCGACGCGCCGGAGGCGGCGAACTGCCGCGCGATCTCCTCGCCGATGCCGCGCCCGGCTCCGGTCACCATCGCCCACTGGCCGAGCAGCGGCCGGGCCGCCGCCTCCTCCCCCCGGACGGCCGGGGGCGGAATCGGGACGGGGCGGACGGACGGCGTCTCCTTGGTGATGTCTATCGCCATGTGCGCCCCTCCTTACATCGTCGACCGAAGCGCTTTGTAGATCAGCTTCGGCGTCGGCTTTTGCCCGTAGAGCAGCACGCCGACCTGATAGACCTTGGCGGAAATCCAGCAGGCGAGGACGGAGGAGGCAAGCAGGATGAGCGTCGGCACGAGAATCTCCGTCCAGGACGGGTCGGACATGCCGATCCGGACGAACATCGCGAACGGCGTCGCGAACGGGATGTAGGAGCTGACGACGGCGAGGCTGCCTTCCGGGGAGCCGAGCGAGAGCAGCGCGACCACGAAGCCGCCCATCATGAGGAGCGAGACCGGCAAGGTCACGGCGTTGACCTCCTCGCTGCGGCTGACGAGCGAGCCGCAGGCGGCGAACAGCGCCGCGTAGAAGAAGTAGCCGAGGATGAAGAACATCACGAGCAGGACCATCGTCTTGGCATCCAGCATCGAGAAGTCGACCGTGAAGCCGAACAGGCTGAGCCCGCTGCCCGAGCCGGAGGCGAGGATCATGCCGTAGCCGATGCCGAGGATCAGGACGAACTGCAGCAGGCCGGCGAGGCCGACGCCGAGCACCTTGCCGAACAGCAGCTGCTCCGGCTTCACCTTGGTGATGAGGATCTCTTTGACGCGCGAGCTCTTCTCGACCGAGACGGAGGTAGCCACGCTGCCTCCGCACATGTAGAGCAGCAGATAGAGCATGAAGCTGATCAAGTAAATCGGCATGTACATGGAGAACATGGACTTGCTGCCCGCCTTCAGCTCCTGCACGTCGAGCTGCAGGGCCGCGGTCACGCGCTCCTTCTGCGCCGGGTCCAGCGTCAGCTTGGCGAGCTCGCTCGCCGTGTACGCCCCTTGCAGGTAGGTGCCGAGCGCTTCGGCGTAAGGCGCGTCGTCGAGCTTGTTGACCGTAAGCGAGAGCACCGGCTTGCCGTTCTTCTCCTCGATCGCCGCCAGGCCGAGCAGGCTGTCGTCGTCCTTGGCCAGCTGCGCCAGGGCTTCGGCTTCTCCGGACGGCTCGATCAGCTTCCAGGCGTAGGAGGGCGATACGCCCTGCTGGAGGCTTTCCGACGTGACCGCCAGGTCCGTCTTGTTGACGACGGCGATCGTGCCGTCCACCGATTCGCTGTCCGATTGCAGCAGCTTGGGGAGGAAGATGAGCGCCGCCAGCAGCACCGCTGCGATGTAGATCGTCAGCGTGAACGCTTTGGAGCGGAGACGCTCCCGGAACGAGTACTGGAATACGAGGCCGAACTGCTTCATGCTCCTTCGCCTACCTTTTCAATGAAGATTTCATGGAGCGTCGGCTCCTTGATCTCGAACTTGAGCAGCTTCACGCCCGCGCCCGCCATCGACTGCATGAGGCCGTGGGCCTGCTCCTCGCTGTCGACCTTGACCTGCCACTCGTGGAGCGACTCCTCGACCGGCCGCACGCCGAACGTCGCCAGATGCGGGGTCAGGTCCTGCTCGCTGCGCAGCAGCAGGCTCGTGCGCCCGTAGGAGCGCTTGATGTCGGCGAGCTTGCCGGAGACCGTCATCTCGCCGCGCTTCAGGATGCACACCTGGTCGCAGAACCGCTCGACCTGGCCCATCTGGTGGCTGGAGAAGATCATCGTCTTGCCGAGCTTCAGCTGGTCCTGCACGACGGCGGCCAGCATGTCGGAGTTGACCGGGTCGAGGCCGCTGAACGGCTCGTCGAGGATGACCAGCTCGGGATCGTGGATGAGCGACGAGATGATCTGCACCTTTTGCTGATTGCCCTTGGACAGCTGCTCGACGCGCTTGCCCTCATGCTCGGCGATGCCGAGCCGCTCCAGCCAGCCGCGCATCGCCTTGACCGCCGCCGGCCGGGACAGCCCTTCCAGCATGGCGAAGTAGACGAGCTGCTCGCTGACCTTCTCCTTCGGATACAGGCCGCGCTCCTCCGGCAAATAGCCGATGCTCGGGCGGTTGTCCTTGATCGGCTTGCCGTCCCACGTGATGGAGCCGGACTCGTACTCGACCAGGCCGAGGACGGAGCGGATCGTCGTCGTCTTGCCCGCCCCGTTGCCGCCGAGCAGGCCGAACGCCTGGCCGGTGCGAGCCTCGAGCGAGATGCCGTGCAGCACCGTCTTCCCTCCGTAGCGCTTGATCAGATGATTGATTTCCAGTCCCATCTCATATCCCACCTTGTCTTGGTTTGGAGCCGGTCAGGCCGGCTGTCTCATCGTCCGGAAAAACTTGCCCATATGATAGAGCATGACGACCGCGATGCAGGCGGTCACGAGGAAGCTGAAGGCGCCGATCCAGGCTTGCAGCCGCTGCTGCACCTGCAGGATGCCCCACAGCCAGAAGCAAGGAGTGAACGCCGTCGCCGCCGCGCCGTAGGCGAGCAGGATCGCGCGCTCCCGGCGGCTGGCGCCGCTTTGGGCAGCCTCCCCGCGGAATTTCGTCAGCCGCAGCAGGCTCCACAGGGAGCGGAACGCCTTGGCGCGCAGGTTGGCGATGCCGAGGCCGTGGCTCAGCATCCAGTAGCCGTCGAGCTTGACGAGCGGCAGCAGGTTGAGCACGCTCATGCCGAGGTTGGCGAAGGCGTAGTACAGCAGCAGCTCCGACGGCTGCGCTCCGGCCGCTTGGAGCGCGCCGTAGGCGAGGATGGCGAGCGAGGAGAGCAGCCACTGGCTGAACACGCCCGCCGCCAGCACGGCCAGCTTATGCCGCCGGCGCCGGAACGTATACGTGTCGCTCACGTCGCAGAACATCGCCGGGCTGAAGTAGAACAGCATCGCGCCCATCTGCTTCACGCGCCCGCCGTAATATTTGCACGTCATGCCGTGGCCGAGCTCGTGGATGACCGTCGTCAGGACGATCATCGCGTAGATCGCCGCGTACTGGCCCCAGCCGAGGCCGTACGGGTCGAGGCCGACGGTCAGCTGCGGCTGCGACAGCAGCAGCGCGAACGCGCCGAGCATGACGAGCCCGTAGGCGGCGATTGCCGCCGGGTGGAGCAGCAGGCGGATGAGCGGCAGCCGCCGGTCCAGCCAGGCGTCGGGATCGACGGAGAAAAACTTGATCGTCGTCAGGTCGTCGATGCGCCAGTTGAAGCGCCACTTGCGGGCTCCGGCCGCCTCCTCCTCCGGCAAGGCCGGGTCGAGGAAGCCCCATTCGCCGAATTTGGCGGCGAGATAGGCCCGCTCCTCCTCCGTCAGGCTGCCGGCGTAGGCCGGGGCGGCTTGGGCGGCCGCTTCGCCCTGCGGCGGGTCCGCGGCGGCGGCGGGGACGGCGGCGAGGAACTGCAGGTACTCCGTCTCGCGCGGCCCCATGCGGATGAACTTGCGGCTCGATTTATGTTGAACCAGGAATAGGTTGTTTTCGATCTCATGGATATCGAAGGCTGATGATGCGGTCGACATCTCGTTCACCTCGAATCGTGGATAATGTCCGGGTCAGGCTTCATCGTTAATCCAGGAAAAAAATAATGCGGCGATGCTCGTCATGGGGAGGACTCCCCCGCCCGGCTCCATCGTCCGGGCGGGGAGAGAGTCTCCCATCTGAAGCGGCTGAGAGGCTCAGCCGGGTCTTGCGGGCGATTGTTCGTCCGAAGCGGTTCTTAGGTGAAGGCGATGATGGCCGTGACGGCTGCGACGGCGCCCAGGCCGACCGCTACGCCTTCGACGAAATCTTTGCCGCTGCCCGGAGCGGATACGTCCTCCAGCAGCTCCATGTGCAGGTTCAGCGATTGGTTCATGGATGATTCCTCCTTGGATAGGGTTAAGTAAAGCTTCGATTACGTGAAGGCGATGATGCCGATGCCGATCGCGACGCCTACCGCTACGCCGGCGATGTACGCGCCGTCGCCCGGTGCTGCGATGCTTTCCATTTCCTCCAGTTGGAGGGACAGAGCTTGGTTCATGGTTTTGGCCTCCTTTCCGAAAAGGTACGGGGTCGCTCTTACGTGAAGGCGATGATCGCCGTGACAGCCGCGACGGCGCCCAGGCCGACCGCTACGCCTTCGACAAAGTCCTTGCCGCTGCCCGGAGCGGATACGTCCTCGAGCAGTTCCATATGCAGGTTCAGGGATGGATTCATGGATCATTCCTCCTTGGATGAAAGTGGATGGGATAAATGGATTACGTGAAGGCGATCGCGCCGATGCCGATGCCGATACCGATGCCGACGGCAACGTCTTTCCAGTCCGGAGCGGAAACAGCTTCCAGCTCCTCGAGCTGCAGGGACAGGTTTTTCATGGATTTCACCTCCTTGGCGTAATGTCGGATGCAGGGAAACGCGGATTACGTGAAGGCGATGGCGCCGATGCCGATGCCGATGCCGATGCCGATCGCGACATCGCCCCAATCGACCGGAGCGGCGACCGCCTCGAGCTCTTCGAGCTGCAGGGACAGGTTTTTCATGGATTTCACCTCCTCTCAAGGAATATCGCTATGCGGGAATCGGAACTAGGTGAGGGCCGCGATGCCGAGTCCGATGGCGATGATGACGACAGTATCTTGCCAGCCTGGAGCCGCGACGGCTTCCAGCTCTTCGAGCTGCAGGGAGATTTCGTTCATGGATCTCACCTCCTGAAAGGGAATGGGCGGAGCGGGAGCGATTAGAACAGGATGATCGGGTCGATCGGGAACGGAAGCGGGATCGGAAGCTTCGGGAACGGAAGCGGCCAGATTGCCATCACGGTCATCACCTCCTGAGCGGAATGTCGCCGTTGCGAAAAGGGTCAGCGGAAGGAAAGGAAGCTGCCGATGCGGTGCAGGCAGGCCCGCAGCCGGGAGATGACGGCGGCCTCCGGCTCCGGCTCGGCCGGAGTCAGCTCCAGCGGCGAGGCCAGGTCATGCTTGGCCGGACTCATGCTCGCTCTCACCTCCCTCCCAGCGAGCGGGCGACGATCTGGACGATCTTGCGGATCTCGCCGTCCTCGATGATCAGCGGAGGGAACAGGTGGAAGCCGGTCGTCACGCCGGGCGTGTGGATCGGGTAGACGAGCAGGCCGCGCTGCCTCAGCCGGGCGACGACCTCCCGCAAGCGGTCCGGATCGAGCAGCGCCCGGGCCGAGCGGTCCGAGGTCAGGGCGACGCCGATCATGAGCCCTTTGCCCCGCGTCTCGAGGAACATCGGATTCGCAGCCAGCGCTTCCTCCAGCAGGCGGCGGAGCAGCTCGCCCTTGCGGGTCACCTCCGCCAGCAGGCCGGGCCGCTCCAGCGCCTCAACAGTCGCGAGGCCGGCGGCGCAGGCGATCGGATTGCCGTTCTGCGTCGACAGATGCTCGATATGCGATCCGGCCCGGGCGAACGCCTGGTAGATCGCGTCGCTGAACAGCGTCGCGCCGAGCGGCAGATAGCCGCTGTTGATGCCCTTCGACAGGCAGAGGATGTCCGGCGCCGCGCCGCTGTGCTCGAAGGCGAACATGCGTCCCGTGCGTCCCATGCCCGTCGCCACCTCGTCGAAGGCGAGCAGCGCGCCGGAGCGGTCGCACAGCTCGCGGACCCGCCGCAGGTAGCGGTCCGGCAGCGGCAGGATGCCGCCCGAGCCGATGATCGGCTCGAGGATGATGCCGCCGAGGCGGCCCTCCTCTTCCTCGAACAGCCGCTCCAGCTCCGCCAGCCGGCGCTCCAGCAGCTCGCCCTCCAGCACGGCGGGCTTGCCGTCGTCGCCGAGCGGCACCGGATGGAACCGGAAGCCGGGCACTCGGGGGCCGTAGCTCTCCGAGATCTCCTGGTCGATGCCGCTCGCGCTCATCGAGCCGTAGTACGTGCCGTGATAGGACTTGTCGAGCACCGCGATGAGCGTGCGTTCCGGACGGCCCGACAGCTGATGGAACTTGCGGATGAGCTTGATTGCCAGCTCCACCGACTCCGAGCCGGTGCAGGTGTACGCGACCTTGGCCAGCGCCGGCGGCGTCAGGCGCAGCAGCGTCTCGGCAAAGGCGAGCGTCGTCGGGTTCGCTCCGTCGACAGGGTTGACATAAGGCAGCCGGTCGAGCTGGTCGACGATCGCCTGGCGGATGCCGGGATGCCGATAGCCGAGCGAGACGTTCCAGAGCCCGCTGATGCCGTCGATGTACGTCTTGCCGTTCGTGTCCTGGACGTAGATGCCCTCGCCGGCCGCGAAGGAGGGGAAGGCTTCGCCCAGACGGACATCCTTGAGCGGATGGACGATCGGGTAGCCGGGCGGCGGCAGCGGAGCCACCGGAGCGGCGGCGCTTCCCGGCGCAGGGACGGATGCAGGCGCCGGCGCAGACTCGGGCGCAGATGCAGGTGCAGGTGCAGGTGTCAGCATAGCGGATCTCCTTTCGTTCACGATGCCCGTGCGGGCAGATTGAGGCAGCCTTGGCGGCTGAACAGCTCGATCGCCTGGCTGACGGCGGCCGCCGCGTAGGACGGCTCCGTGCCGTACGCCGCTTGCAGCGCGCCGGCCAGCTCGGCTTCGGTCGCGCCGACCATGAGCCCTTCGAGCAGCAGCGCCATCGGCTCGCTCAGCTTGAGCACCTTTTGGCTGACAGCCTGGTAGAGCACCGGCGTGCCGTCCGTCGTCAGGAGAAAGACCGCCTCGCTGACGAGCGAGGGACGCTCGGCGCCTCCGGCCAGCGGGTAGTAATGCGTGCAGGTCGGCAGCGAGACGAGCAGCGTCTCGGCGTCCAGCGCGGACAGCGCCTGCGTATGGCGGCGGAGTCCCTTGACGAGCTGGACCACCTGCATGTAGCGATGCAGCATGACATGCTTGCGGCGGATGGAGCAGTACTGCGCCGCCGTCATGTAGGACGGCAGGAACGCGCACTGGGAGCAGGTCGATCGAATCTCGCAGGAAGCGCATCCGCGCAGCAGCTGCTCCTGATCGGACAGCACCGCGGCCTGCATGAGCAGCTGGTCGGGCGTATCGTCCAGATGGCCGATCGGCGCGCAGCCCCGGCAGGCGGCGACATCGCCCTCCCCGTCCGCGAACAGCCTCGGCAGCTTGCGGGCCGAGCAGGCGCCCGCCGCCGACCAGCGGCAGCTGTCCGTTACGTACGACTGGACCTCGTAGCCATGCGCGAAGCGTCCCGTGCGGCTGAACGCGTCGACGTCCTCCAGGAACCGGTCGAGGTCGCGCTCGCTGCGGATGTCCAGCAGCCGGAAGTCCGCAGAAGCATCGGCGCCTTCCTCGGCTGCGGCTTCCTCGTAGCGCTGGCGCAGCAGCGAGATCGGCTCGGCCAGCAGGAAGTCGTTCAGCTGAAGCTGCCAGCGGCCGCCGCCCAAGCGTTCCAGCCGGTTGGCGTTGGAGAGATAGGTTCCCTCGCGCTCCGCCTCGCTGCTCGCCTGATCGAAGCGGCGGTCGAGCCGCTTCCACTTGCCGTCCTGGTCATAGAAGATCGGGGGCTCGACAGAATTCGAGTTTTCTTCCCCGCATGCTTGGTTTTGTTCGAAGAAGACGGCGCTGTTGAGGGCGGAGTGCTCGCCTATGCGTCGAATCGTCTCGGGCCTCCAGCCGTCCTCGCCGACGCCGATATGCTTCGCGCCGCCCCCGAGGACATGGGCCGGATAGTGCCCGGTCATGAAGGCGAGAAAGCCGTTCACAAGCGCCGTCTCCGGGCTGGAGCCGAATCGCTCGCGCGCCAGCTCCTCCAGCGGAGACGGCAGCAGCGTGCGGGCTTGCGCGCCGGCGGCAGCCGGGACGGCAGCAGCGATCGCATCCCGGGCGAGCAGTCCTTCGTCCAGGCACTGTCTGAGCTGCCCGGCGACCCGCCGCGCCCCCGACTCCGTGCTGCCAGGCGCTGTCTCCAGCACGATGCGCAGCCGCAGGTCCGGGTAGGCGATCCTCAGCTCCCGCAGCATGTCGGCCAGAAAAGGCTCCGCCTCGGCCAAGCTGTCCGGCAGCCGCAGCGTCAGCGTGCTGGCGCCCAGCTCCGCGAGGCGGGCGGCGCCGCCTCTCCGCCAGCGCTCCAGCGTCAGCTCCGCCGACCAGGTCGCGCTTGCTCGGCACGCCTCCAGCGCTTCGGCGACAGCGGCCTCCCGCGCCTCGTCGGCAGTCGCCGCCTCGTAGCCGAGCAGCTGCAGCTCCGGCCGCATCTGGCGGGAAGCGGCGGCCGCGAGCCGAATGTCGCGGAGCAGCCGCTCCGGCGAATGCAGCCGGATGCCGCCCGGGGCCGCATCGCCTCCGAGGCGATCCGCCGCCTTGACCGCCAGCAGCGGAGCCTGCCGCATGGACGCCGCATCCTCCCATACCCCGGCGATGGCATCGAGCGCGTCGGCCTCGTCCGCTTCCTCGCTCGGCGCGTCCGGCTCCAGCAGCCGGTGCAGGACGCGTTCGGGCTCCGAGCGGACGAGCCGCTCCACCGCGTCCGGCAGCGAGCCGTCCGGCAGCTCGGCCGCCCATTCGCCGAACCAGAAGATCCGGAGCGAGCCGTCCAGGGCTCCGAGCGTCCCGCTCAGCTCCCGGCAGAGACGGTAGGAGGCCGGAGTGACGTGGAAGGCGACGGCATCGTTGCCGAGCGAGAGCAGATCCTCGGCCGTCTCGTACAATCCGGCCAGGCTGGCCTGGATGTACTGCGCCGTCGGCGTGCCCTGCTGCCTGAAGTAGGCCCTCACGTACCGGCAGTCCAGCTGGTCCGTCGCTGCGAACAGCCTCGGCGAGCTCGCCTCCAGATGGACCAGCGTCAATCCGCTTCCGAATGAAAATCCCTGCATGCCGTCTCCTCCTCGCCCTCGTCGTCTCTTCGTTCCGTTGCCCGCTTCCGGTTCGTGCTGTCGTTGTTTCCCTTGATTTCACTATAAGCGATCTTTTTCCATTTCACACCGAAAACGAGGCTTCGTCATTCCACAAACGGCTTGCGGAAAAGAACCGAAAAAAAGCCGCAAACCCGCGCCATGGCGCGGGTTTGCGGCTTTGCGGAGGCGGCGCTGCCGCCGCTGCGGGAATTGCGGCGGCGCGAGCCTGGATCAGCGGCTGCCCTGCAGCCGCTCGTACAGCTCCCGCGTCCGCGCGGGATCCTCTTCATTGTAGTACACATAGCGGCCATCCAGCCGGAAGCGGATGTACGGCGGGCGGTCGCGATAGACGAACAGCTGCGCCTTGCCGAGCTCCCTCAGCCGGAAGCTGCCTCTCAGCACCTTGCCCGTCGCTTCCCCGCTGAGCTTGGCTCCTCGCGGAATCTCGTCCGTCAGGCTCAGCTCGGCGACCTCGCCGAGGTCAAAGGAGGCGGAGTGCAGCGGATAGTCGATGCGCACCTGCTTCTCCGCCAGCTCCAGCTTCGGCGAGACGAGCTCGGACACGAGCAGCAGGGCGCAGGCGAGGCCGAGCACCGCCGCTGCGAGCCCCAGCGTCACGCCGAGGAACCACTTGCCGCCGCGCGACGCCGAGTTCACCGTCATCCCGATGCCGACCCGCTTGGCGACGAATACGGCCGAATCATGCGGATTATGATAGGTGAACCCGTTCGCCCACCATTCGTCCTCTTCCTCCGGCTTGCCGGGCCTTGCCGTCGGAGCGGACCAGCCTTCGCGGCGCTTGAGCGCCAGCGTCGTCCGGAACGCGCGGCGGAACGGCCGGACGAGCAGCAGGACGAAGGCGAGCAGCCAAGCCACGAAGTAGAGGGACTGGAAGGCAATCCAGTCATAGAGCGCGTAGAGCGGGATCAGCGCCAGCGCCATGCCGAGCGCGGCGGTCTTCATCTCGCGCCGGAAGCGGGCGCTCGCCGCCTCCAGCTCGGGATGCGACGCCGCTTCCGGAGGAAGCGCCACCGCGAACCGCATGCCATGGCGATAGGCGGCCTGCGGGAGATAGGTGCCCAGCATCGAGGCGTACACGATGACGACAACGACCGACAGGATGATCAGAAAGGCGACGATAGACCCTCTCTCCTTTCATTGTCATGCATTCGGGTTGAATGCCTCCATCCAATCCGAGACGAGCAGATCGAGCAGCTCTTCCTGAAACAGCTTCCTCTTCGATTGCAGCAGCCTGGCGGTCAGATCCGGCTGCCACTCTGCCCGCAATTTGGAAAGCTGCCGGCACTCTTCCGGCGAAAAATGGAGGCCGCGGGCAGCCAGCTTCCCTTGCGCAAGCGAATCCGCATACGTCTCGCGATCGAAACGCCAGGGCCGGAAGCGCTCCCGATACCGTCGGCAGAGCACATTGGCCATGACGATTCCTTTCCCATCATAATCGCCGGAGTAGCGGATCATGCCGCTCAGCCTGCCGGACTCCACGAGCCGGTCCATCAGCCGCAGCGCGGCAGCGCTTGCCGGCCCGCTCGTACAGAGCAGCAGCGGACTGCCGCTCCTCGCCCCTGCGTTCCCGATGACGGCTCCGTTCCTACGCTCATCGATCAAGGCGGCATAAACGGCCGGATTCTCCACCACGAACAGCTCCGAGACGAGCGGAAGGATTCTCGCTTCTTCTACATGAGCCAGCGTCCAAACGGCATGATGGCCCGACTGGGCTGACGGATCTGATCCTTGCCTATACAGATGGACGTAGGACGAGAAGTCGTCGTCGAGCACTCCCCAGCTTCGGTAGACTTCGCGCGCGGCCAGCGTATCCAACCCTTTGGCGGCCTCGCGAACCATCCGCTCGAGCGGGGGTTCTTCCTGCCTATCCGCAGCTTCCAGAGTCGAGTCCTCCGCCCCTTCCCTAACGACAAGTGAAGCCTGATCCGCCTCGCGAGCTGCCCTCTCTGAATGGCCGCTTGGAGCCGGCATCGACAGCAGGGCCTGGAAAAACAGGCGGCCGGCCGGCTGATCCCGATCGAGCGCATGCGGGTTGCCCGACACTTCCGCCGCCAGCACGGGCTTTCGGATCGGCCGCCTCGCCCCTCGCTCCTCCTCGCCGCTTAATCGGCACCATGCCAGCGTGGCGTGCAGCAGCGCTTCCGAAGCCTCCGCTTCTCCCCGGTCCCACAGTTCTTTCAACGTTCGATAGCCCATCCCTTTCCCGCTTCTCAGCATGAGCCACCATTCCTCGACGAAAGGCGGGGGCAGCAAGCCTTCTGCATGCAGCCGGCGCTCAGCCGCGGTGAACAGAGCCTGCCAATTTTGCTGGCTCATCCGTTTCCTATCTGAACGGCTAAGCAAAGGCTCTCCGTAAAGACGCTGATAAAGCTCTTCCAGGCCGCATTCAAACACGGAGCGGCGAAGCTCGAGCTCCATCTCACTCAGGCTGATTTCGGCTTTTTCCCCCGGCCTGTAATACGTTCCGAAGAATCCATTCAGCGCTTCGCACTCTTCCGGCCTCAGCTTCGGCACGACCGCCTTGCCGCCGATCCGCCCCAGGCCCTCGTACCGCTTCCAGATCGCCTGCAGCAATCGATTCATGCCGGGCCGCAGGAAATACGCCCTCGCCTCTTGTTCGGCCTGTCCTTGCGTCACGACGGCTCATCCGCCTCGACATACGTCCTGCGCTTGCCGTTCCATCGATAGTGGAACAACGTGACGAAGTCGACATCCTTCGGACGGGAAATCTCATAGATCGCCAGCTGCGGAACCGTATCGTAGCAGCCCCACAGCACCTGCGAGGTCATCATGAAGTCGAAGCCCATATCCGTCAGCAGCTTGAACATGTCGCGCATGTTCTCCTCGTCGACGCCGGCGAAAGCCTCGTCCAGTGAAATGAGCCTCGGCGCATCCTCACGGGCATCCGAATAGCGCGACCAGGCTGCCGCAAACAGCGGGATGTACATCGCCATCGCTTTTTCTCCGCCGCTCAGGACGTTGAATCGGGCATCGGTCAGCGGGCGATAGGCGGCTTGGGTTCCTTTTTTGGACTTCAGTCCGAACTCGAACCAGTTCCGGTAATCGAGGATGCGGTAAAGATGCAGCCGCAGCGATTCCTGCTCGTTCTGAGCCGTTTCCTTGGCCAGGCGGATCTGCTCCCGGAAGTGGCGGATCATCGCTTCGATCTCATCCTCCCGCAGCCGCTGCGAATCGCGCTTGAGCAGCTCGACCAGATCATGGACGTCGAGCTGCTCCTCCGTAGCGGCGCTTTTCGGCCCCCATTCCAGGCGCAGCCTGAGGCCGCTGGAAGTCTCGCGCGCTTCCATGAGGCGGTTCATCTCGCGCACCCATTGCTCGGCCCGATGGATGCGCTGGCGGATCGCCTTGCCGACGCTGGACAGGATGATGTCCTCGAACAGCACGCGATCCTTCTCGCTGAGCAGCGCGTCCTGCTCCGCCTCCAGCTCCTCCAGCTCCTGCAGCAGACGCTGCGGAGCGAGCGGCTGCTGCGGGTTGCGCATCGACCAGACCATGAATCGGCCGCTTCGCTCGTCGACAGCCAGCTCCAGCACATAATCGGTCAGCTGCGTCCGCGCCGCCGACATCTCTTCCAGCAGGCGATTCGTAATGTTGTCGACGTTGCGGTTCTCGAACAGCCCGGCGTACTCGCTCCTCACCTCCGCCGCCAGCCGTCCGAGCGCAGGCTTGCCGGCAGCGCGCGCCTGATGCAGCTGCGATTTCCAGTCTCCGGCGAGCCCGAGCTCCATCTCCTGCTCCAGCTGCCCGCTCGTCTGCCTAGCCGCATGCTCGCGCTCCTGCTGCTGCTCCCGCAGCAGGACCAGCCGGGCATCCGCGCGCGCCGCTTCGCCCTTGGCCCGATCCACGGCCGCCTCCTCGTCGCGTACGGACCGGAACAGCGCTTGCAGCTGCTGGCGCAGCTCCTCCAGCCGCCTGGACACATCGGCCAGCCCCAGCTCCTCGATCAGCCTCTTCAGCGCATCGGTCTGCGCCTGCTGGTCGCGGCGGCGGAGATCGAGCTCGTCTTCGAGCTGCAGCAGATCCTCCCGTTCCTGTCCAGCGGAGGCGATCTCCTCGGACAGGCGTTCCAACGCGCGCGCCGTTCCCTCATGCTCTTTCCAGAGCGAGGCAAGCTCGGACAGCTGCGCCTCGTAGTCCGCTGCCGAGCGCAGCGCCGCGGCTAGCTCGGGCTCCCGCTTCAGCCGGCTCCAGTCTGCCGTCGCTTCGGCGAGCTCCCGCTGCAGCCGATGCCACTCCTCCGCCTTGGCCTTGAACCGCTCGAGCGCCCGCTGCTCCTGATGCAGCGCTGCCGCCAGCCGATGCCCCGCTGCCTCCAGCTCCTTGCGCGCCGCTTCCATCATGGATGGAGACGGGTAGGCGTCGCGCTCCTGCGCCAGCCTGCTCTCGGCCTCCGCCGCGGCTGCCAGCCTTGCCGCCGCAGCCGCAAGCTGTCCGTCCAGCTCCGAGATCTCCTGCTGGAGGCGGGCGATCTCCAGCAGCCTCGTCCGCTTGCGCGTCTCCCGGCCGATATATTCGGCCCGCTCCTTCACGGCGGACCGCCCGGACAACGGACCGAGACGATACGAGCCGTCGGCTCCGATCGCGCCTCCCCAATCGCCGTCGCCCGCCGCGCCGCTCTCGTCCCACAGGAAGCTGCGCAGCACCTGCCGAATCCGCTCGGCGCTCAGACCGCTGCCCTCCGGCGGATCCGCGACCAGCACATCGGCCAGCGTATAGCCGAACTCGTACGGAACCGGAGCCAGCCAGCTCTCTTCCTCGCCGGCAGCCGCCGCTTCGATCCGCCCGTCCGGCGCGATCCAGGCATCGAGCAGCCCGCTTTTTTCCAGCGCTTCCTCGATGCGTGCCCGCGCCTCTTCCGTCAGGCCCGAGGCAAAGTCGCAAGCTGCATAAAGCGGAGCTCCGGCGATCTCGCCCGCCAGCCGGGACCTAAAGCGGCTGCGCGCTTCGCTGCGAGGCGGCTCCGGCTCCCGGCTCTGCTCCCAGCGCCGCTTCTCCATGACCAGCTGCTCGCGATCTGCGGCCAGCTGGCGGCTTTCCCTCTCCAGCTCCAGCCGCGCCGAGACGAGACGCTCGCGCTCCCCGTCATAGGCGGCGGCCAGCGGCGCGCGCAGCGGCTCCAGCGAGCTGCTTTCCTCGCTGTACTCGCTGACGGCTTCCAGCGCCGCCCGCAGCGACGCCTCGTCGAACGGGAGAACCTGCAGCCGGCCGGCCCAGATCGCCAGCTCGTTTCTCAGCTCTTCCCTGGCCTCGTCGAGCTTCCGTCCGCGATCTCCCCGAATCCGCTCCGCTTCGTCACGGCTGCGGCTCGCTTCGCCCAGCTCGATCTCCCGATCCCTGGCGGCCGCTCCGGCTTCCCGCTCCTGGACCGCCCGGGCAAGCGCCTGCTCGATGCGCTGACGATGCTGCCTCAGATCCCGGCGCCAAGGCTCGCGCCATGCATCCCCGGCCGGAACATCCGGCATCCAATAGCGGTGATAGACCGCATGCTCCTGGAACTCCAACTCGCCGGCCAGCGCCTCGAGCTCATCCAGCAGCTCTAGCTGCCCTCCGCCGAGCCGCTGCAGATCCGCTTGCCGCGCCTCCTGCTCGCGCCGCAGCTGGTCCTCCCGGGCTCCTGCCTTGCGCAGCGACTCCCTGGCCCGAGCCAGCTGGCGCTCCAGATCCTCCAGCATCTCCTGCGCCTTCTCGTACTCCTGCTGCTTGCCGATCGCTTCATGCCGGCCCAGCAGCTCGCGCTCCGCGTTCAGCGTGCGGACCTGATCCTGCAGCGCGGCCAGCCTCGACTCCGCCGCCTCCCGATCCTGCCCGGCGGCGTCCAGCTCCTGCTGACATGTCCGCACCTTGGCCAGCGCCTGCTCCAGCTCCGCCGCCGCGGCGCGATAGCGGTCCGACCGCTCCAGCAGCTGATGCTTGTTGTAGAAATCATACCGCTGCTGCAGCTTGTCCACGCTCGCCCGGTGCCGGCGCAGCTCGTCCAGCCGATCCGTGATCTGGTCCATGTCCTCCAGCACTTCGGACAGCGGGCGCAGATCGTCCTCGAGCAGAGGCGGCAGCGCCTGATGCAGGATCTGGTAGATGGCGGACGGCTTGAAGTCCTTGGACAGCTTCGGACTGCGCAGCTGGATCATCAGCTGCAGCAAATCCTGGAACGCGTCGCTGTCCGGAAAGCCGAACAGCTGCTTGTTGACGAGATCCTGATAGGCTTTCTGGTCGTGGACGACCTGCCCGCCTGCGCCGATGAGCTTCTCCAGCTCCTTGCGGTCGAGCGGCGTCTTGATCTTGTCCTGCAGCCAGGCCGGACGGTCATACAGCCAGAGATCGCGTCCGATCCGCCTGCCGTCGGTGATCGCGAACCCCCAGAACTGCACCTGCGCTCCGCCGCGCCGCGCTCTCAGCCCGATGCCGATCGTGCGATGCAAGCCGGTCTCGCCGTGCTTGAACTCCATCCACAAGTATCCGGTCGAGTCGGTCTTGACCGACCCGCTCTCTTCTTCGCCGAGCAAATAATACTCGATCCGGCGGTCCCTCGATCCGAACGGATCGAGCCGATGAGCCCGCTTGTCGCCGTCCAGCACGAGCGGCAGGAAGCTTTGCATCGTGACCGACTTGCCGGAGCCGTTCGCTCCGCGCAGGATGATGCGGCCATTTTCCAGCTGGAACTCTTCCTCGTCGTAATACCAGAAGTTCAGGATGCCGACCCGGTTCATCTGCCAGCGGGCCGAGGACGGCGCCGCCGCGGCCTCCGCCGCTCGAAAACTGCTTTCTCTTCCGTCGTCCTCCTGCTCTTCCACCCGTTCTTCCCGACGCGCTTCGATGCTCATTCCCGCTCCTCCTCCCCATATTCGGCCTGCCATCGCCCAAGGATAGCCGATATTCGGACCTCTCCTGCCGCCGTGCGCTCCGCCAGCCCCCAAGACTTCAGATGGTCCAGGCACAGGGCGGCCAGCTCGCTGCTGGACAGATCCTCCCTCCATTCCTTGCTCCAGTACTTTCCATGCTGCTTGCGCAGGCGAAGCAGCATCGTCTCCAGCTCGGACATCGTCAAGCGGATCGCCCCATCCGGCTGCGGCTCGAGGCTTCCTTCGTCCTTCAGGCGCCGCAGCTCTCCGGACACGAGCAGCGCGAGATCGGAGACGGCGGCTTGCGTCGGGAACAGCTCGCTTTCCGAGGTGAGGCCAGGGTGGAAAAAGGCCATGCCTTCGCGATAGCGCCGTCCGTTCCAGCCGAGCGTCTTCTCAAGCTGGTCCAAAATCGCGCGTCGCTGACCTTGCACGTACTTCAGCTCCTCCTCGCTCCAGTCCCGATCCTCGACCAGCGGCTCCATCAGCAGCCGGCGGAACACCCGGTGCCGGATGCGTCCGTTCTGCCCATCGGCCGTATCCGCGTACGTGACCGGATCCTCGAGCTGCCGCAGCTCCCGGGCATCCGTCAGGTCCCAAGGGAACCGGCGCAGCACATACCGGGCGGCAGGGGAGCATTCGTACAGCACGTTGCGCTCCTCGTTCTGCGCCCATAGCGATTCGTCGCCGTCTACGCCGAGCAGCACGCCGAGCACGCGCAGCTTTTTGAGCGCGCGCGCCATCGAGAGCCGATGCGAGTAGACTCGCCAGTCCGCATCCATGCCTCCGGCGATCATCTGCTCGCGGATCTGCTCCACCATCTCGGACAGCAGGAACTGGTCGAGCTCCGTCTTGGACTCCAGGTACCAGAGGCCGTAGGTGAAAAAGACATAGTCCTGCGGCTCGCGGAACTCCTCGAATCCCATCCAGGGCTGCGCGCCGACCGGAGCCTTATCCAGCTTGGCCATCGTCCGCGTCAGCAGCAGCGGCAAGCCCGCCTTGTCCATGAACCAGCCTCTCAGCTCCTCGTAATGATCCTTGACCGCATAATAAAGCTCGGCGTCCTCTTCCTTGGACACCCACGGCCGGTTGAGCAGAGCCTGCGCGCATTCCTGCTTGCGCTCGGCCAGCTGCTCCGCGCTGCGCTCTCGCTTGGCTGCGCGGCGTGCCGCTCCGCGATTCATCGCCTCGCCTCCTCTTCTTCTCTCTCGGCCAGCTCCAGCTCACTTGAAGCGGCCTCGGTCAGCTGGAAGCTCAGCCGATAATCCGCCATTTCGAGCTCTCCATCCTCCGCCTGCAGCAGCGCCCGCTCACCATGCTCCGGCTTCTGGAGCGTGATGCGCACCCCTTCCGCCGTGACGAAGCTGCGCCTCGTTCCTGCCGTCATGCAGCGGCCGATCCATTGCAGCAAGCGGATCCGCTCCTGGGCCGTCACCGGCCCCAGCTCGGAGATCGACAGCTCTTTCAGCCGCAGCATCCGTTCGATGCCGCGCCTCTCTTCCGCCTGCCTCGCCTGATAAGCTTCCCGCTCCCGCTGCTTGCGCGCCCCATGATCCGTTACCGAATCCGACACGGAGCGCTCGGAGCGCTTGCGGCTGCGGGAACGCAGCCGGCGCAGCATCGGCTGCTCCTCCCAGGAAGATTGATCGGAGCGGTCCGTCGTGCGGAGATCCTCGCCCTGCAGATGGCGCGTGCGGAACAAGCCGAACGCATGCGCGCCGAGCCGATGGGCGTCCTCGATGGACTCCAGGCGGGCGAACCAGCTCGCGAGATGCTCCAGCTCCTTTTTGCGGCTCATCCCGGAGCGCTTGCGCTCCTGGATGCGGATGGCGCTGCGCACGATGCGGGCGATGGCATCCTTCGTCGCCCGTTCCAGCATCGTCAGCTCGCTCGCCGCGGAGCCGCTGCCAAGGAACCAGCGCCGGATATTGCCCCAGCCCTGGCGCAGCTCCTCCAGCAGCTCCTCCTTGTCTGGCCCGTCCTCCAGCCGGGGACGGTTCAGCTCGCCTGCGGCGACACGCTCCAGGAACAGCTCCATGACCGGCTCGCGGATCTGGAGCAGATGTCCTTCAATCGAGTAGGAGCTGCGCTGCAGCGCCTGTACGAAATGCTGGAGATAGTCGGTCAGCTTCTCCTTGAACAGCAGGAAGGCGTCCGTCACCATCATTTCCTCGGCTTTTGCGGTGTGCAGGCTGGCCATGTAGTCGGCGGCATTTTCATGCAGCTTGACGAACGATTCGTACAGCGACTTCCATAGCTGCAAAGCGGCCTCCGGCTCCAGCTCGACCGCATCGAGGCGGATCGCGAACAGCTTTTCGGCAATCGTGTCGAACAGGCTCGCCTCCAGCGATCCGCCGTAGCCGGTCACCTTCTCCAGCGATTCGAGCATGCGCTCGATCTCGATGGAGTACGGCCGCAAGCAATACTGCAGCTTTTTCTTCAAGTATTCCTCCAACGTCGACGAACGGCCGCCTTCATGCCGCGACGTCAGGTTCTGCCACTGCGCCAGCTGCTCCAGATCCTGCTGGCACATCTCCAGCGTATAGCCAGGCCAAAGGCTCGCGGCGGACATGGCGTCGAAAATCTCTTCCGGCCTCAGCCAGTAGCGCAGCCGCTTGTATTCCAAATAAAAAAAGCGCATGATCGCGCGATAACGCACGACATTGTCGGCGTTCACGTACTTCAGCTCCGGTATGCCCCGCAGCGTTTGCGCGCTTAGCGAACCCTCTTTCACGGACATTTCCTCCGTTCTTCCATGCTTCTTCAATCATAGGAGATAGATGGAAGCTCTGACAAGCCGGAAACGTTGGAGAAGAAAGGAAAGAGGCCATCTGAGCGTCTTGTGTCGGTTGGATATCCTAGCAAAAACAGCACTCGGCTCCTCCCAGAGCCGAGTGCTGCAATACAATCCATTTCGCCGTAGCCTACTCCGCCTTCAACTCGCTCTCCGTCACCCACCTATGGTTCTTGACGGGCTCGCCGCCGTCCACAGGGACATAGTCCACGGCGTACACCGTTGTCTGCTCCGCCGTATCGATCGTCGCCACGGCGCCGTCCATGCCGGCCATATGCTCGGCATCCAGCACGACCTCGTCGCCGGGCTTGTACGGCTCGGAACCGGCGCCGTCGATTTCCTCATGCACGACCCACTCGTGGTTCGTCACCCGTTCCCCGCCGGTCGTCGGCGTGTAGGACACGGAATAAACCGTCGTCGCATAGGCGCCTGCGATCGTCGCCTCCGCGCCTTCCATGCCCGGCATATGGCCGGCCTGCAGCTTGGCTCGGCTGCCGACCGGGAATGCCGGGTTTTGCGCCGCCACCATGTCGTCCGGGAGCTCGTCCGAGCCATGGTGCATGCCTTCATGGGCGGAATTCGCCGCTTCCCCGCCCGGCGCCGCCGTGTTTCCCTCCGCATTGCTCGCCGCTCCGTGGTTTTCCACGTTCATGGCCTCATGTCCTCCGTTCTTGGCTCCGCAGCCGGCCAATACGACCGCCAGCACTGCGGCCGCAGCCAGTCCTTTTCCGATCCGTCTCATGCTTCTGCCGCCTCCTTCGCTTCTTGTCTAGGCTCTTCTAGAGGCAAGTATCTCCTTTTCCTTGCCGTTCCAGTACTCGATCCGCTCTAGTCTCGATACGGACGACTGCCCCGCCGGCCATCCAAGGCACATTTGTGCCTTGGATGGCCAATTCCGTCGCTGCCCAACCCCATCCAAGGCACATTTGTGCCTTGGATGGCCAATTCCGTCGCTGCCCAACCCCATCCAAGGCACATTTGTGCCTTGGTTGGCCAAATCCATCGCTGCCCAACCCCATCCAAGGCACATTTGTGCCTTGGTTGGCCAACTCCGTCGCTGCCCAACCCCGTCCAAGACACATTTGTGCCTTGGATGGCCATTTTCGCCGACGCCTCGCCCTGCCTCTACTGTACCGAGAGGTTGTGAAGATGCCGTGTAGATTTCCATTTATCCATTTTTAACTATTTCTGAAACTTCACTCCTGCTCGTTGCGTCTCACCTAGAAGCAATCATCCCAAAGGAGGCGCTGCAGATGGAAATGAGCTTTGGCCCCGAGTTCGGACCGGACTCCCGCATCAGCTTCGAGCCCGACAGCGGCTTCTCGCCGGAGATCGACTTCGGCTCCCCAGCCAGCTTCGGTTCGCATGGAGGCTTCGGCCCCGTCGCCGGTCCCGGCTCCGGCTTCAACTTCATGTTCACGCTCGTGCCGGTGCTGATCGGCATCGTGTTCGTCATCGTCATCGTCACGATGATCGCGCGCGGCGTCCGCTACGCGCAGAACGCCAGCTCGCCGCGCGAATCCGTCCACGCCCGCATCGTCTCCAAGCGGATGGAAGTACATCATAGCTCCGGCCATTCCCACGGCCCGGACAATCAGTTCCATACGTCGGGCTCCTCGCGCACGGACTACTACATCACGTTGGAGTTCGAGAACGGCGAGCGCAAGGAATTCCTCGAAGTCAAAAAGCTGTACGGCCTTGTCGCCGAGGGCGATGTCGGCTACGCGCAGACGCAAGGCGAATGGATCGTCGCCTTCGAGCGCAGCTGACCAGGCAGACCCCTTGCGATCGGCCATTCCAACGCAAAAAGACAGCCTGCCCCTCTCATCGGGGTAGGCTGTCTTTCTCTTTCTTCCGATCGGCTTCGTTCGCGTCAGCTTGCCGCCCGCTCCTCGATGGCGGCCGCCGTCGCTGCGGTCAGCTGCTCGACCGCGCGCGGCACGAACTCCTTCATGACGCTGTTCATCATCATCGCCATGAGCCCCTTGCCGCTGATGTCGAGGCTGCCGACGAGGCTCGCCGCCGCGCCTGCGGCCGCAGCCTCGAAGCTGCCGCTGCCCTCGACGGGATCGGAGAGGCCGGTCAGGCGGAAGGCGACCCGGCTCGGGTCCGCTTCCTCCTCCAGCTCGAGCTTCAGCTCGACGGCTTTTTTCGTGAAGCCCAGATCGGCCTTGAACGTCCAGACCGACTCCCGCGCGCTGACGATCTCGTGCTTGATGTAGCCCGGCATGAGCGGCTCCCATCGGTCGGGATCGCGGATGAAGGCTTGGACCTGCTCCAGACTGGCCTTGACCTCGCTGCGATGCGTTCCGCTTGGCATGGTGAATCCATCCTTCCGTCGGCATGTTGGTTCCCGGCTTCCCTCGCCTCTGCAGCTGTTGCATGACAGATGGAAAGCGCTATCATCTGTTTAACACAGCGCTGCCGCCCGCGTCAAGCTGCCGCACTGACTCAGAATTCCTCGTATTCCGCCGGGCCTTGGCCCCACAGCCATCCGTCCGGCCGATGGAGAGTACCGATCGCCTCCATCTGCTGCGCCGACAGCTCGAAGTCGAAGATCGCCAGATTTTCCCGCTGATGCTCGGCCGAGCCGGCTTTGGGAATCGGCAGCGCTCCGAGCTGCACATGCCAGCGCAGCACGACCTGCGTCGGCGTCTTGCCGACCTGCTCCGCGATGCTGCGGATCGGCTCCAGCCCGGCGAGGTCATGGTCGCGGCCGAGCGGGCTCCACGACTCCGTCACGATGCCGAGCTCGGCATCCTTGGCCCGCTGCTCCGGCTGGTGGAAGAGCGGATGCAGCTCCACCTGATTCAGGCTCGGGGCGACGCCCGTCTCGGCGACGAGCCGATCGAGATGCTCCGGCAGGAAGTTGCACACGCCGATGGAGCGGACATGCCCTCTTTTCTTCGCCTCGATCAGCGCCTGCCAAGCCTCGACGTAGCGGTCCCGCTTCGGATTCGGCCAGTGGATCAGATAAAGGTCGTAATAGTCGAGGCCGGATCGATAGAGCGACTCCTCGACCGTCAGCAGCGCCTCCTTGTAGGCATGGCGGCGGCCCGGCAGCTTGGAGCAGAGGCGCAGCTCCTCCCGCGGCACGGAGCTTAGGCGCACCGCCTGGCCAAGCGCCCCCTCGTTCTCGTAGTTGAACGCCGAATCGAGCAGCCGGTAGCCGATGTCGATCGCCCCGGCGATCGCCTTCGCGCCTTCGGCTCCCCGCAGGCTGTACGTGCCAAGCCCGATGGCAGGTACCTTGAGGCCGTCGTTGAGTTCTCGCTGCGGAATCGTCTCTTGCATGTCTATCGCCTCCCTTTTTCCGTTTCTGAATCTAGTATATACCCGAAAAGCCATGGACCGGAACCGGTCCATGGCTTTGGCATGCTCGTGCAGCCGGCTTCCGTCACGAAGAAGGAACCAGCTTCATGTAGTACAGGTTGGCGACCGCGTTTTTCGAGATGCTGTGCGCGCCCGCGGACAGGGCGACGCTGACGGTCCCGTTCGTCATCGCATGCGCCGCGCCGTCGATATTGACCTTCGTCCCGTCGGGCGAATTGAAGACGAGCGTCAGCGTCGAAGCCGTCGCGGCCGTGAACGAGATCGAGGTCGAGCTTTCCATCTTCAAGCAGCTCGTCAGCGTCAGGCCGTCGTAGATCACCGTGCCCTTCGTCGACGACAGGCTGCCCTGAATCGCGAAGAAGGAGCTGGTCAGGCCGTCGGCCGTAAAGTTATGCACGCGGACTCCTGCACCAGGAGTCGCGGTCGGTCCGGACGTCGGCGTCGGCGTGGCCGTTGGCGTAGCCGTTGGAGCCGCCGTCGGACTCGCGGTCGGAGATGGGGTCGGGGTGGCCGGGCTCGCGTTCCCTCCGACCGAGACGAGCTGCGTCCGATACGAGACGATCTTGGCCATCAGCGGCGCAAGGACCGCATAGGACGTATCATCCGCCGCATCGTTGAACGTCCACGCGAAGTCGCCGCCGCCGAGGCGTCCGGCCTCTGCCGTCACGATCGCCTCGACCTGGCCGGCGGGATCGACGTCGGAGGCGTCGGCTCCGGTCGCGATCCGGGTATCGAAGTTGTTGTACGGCGTGCCGCCCTTGAGCGCCTTGTAGGCTGCCGGAACCGCCTCGCTCCGCGCCGATGCGAGATAAGCGTCGAACGAGGAGGCATGGGCCGGAGCCGTGCCCGCGTCGGAGTTGGCGTAGATCAAGCTCTCGGCGTCGACGACGATGTTGCCGTACGCCTTGATCATGCCGCCGTTCTCGCCCGAGAACGTGCCTTCTCCAAGCGCGTCGGTGCCTTGCAGCGAGCTCAGCATCGGATGCTTGGCGTGCCGGAAATAGTTCGCTTCGACGAAGGCCGAAGCCCCCGTCGTCACGCCTACGCCGTACTTGGAGATTCCGTCGAAGAAGTTGTTGTAGATATGGACGGAGGCGACGCGGATGCGCGGATGGCGGGAGTCGGAATGATCGAACCAGTTGTGGTGGAAGGTGGCGAAGAATTCCGCCGTCTCGCTCAAGCCGACGAGGGAGGCTTTCCCGGAGTCCCAATAGTGGTTGTACGAGATTGTAATGTGCGTCGAGCCCTTCTTGAGATCGGTCGAGCCGTCGCCCTTGGCCTGATCGGCATCGCTGCCGGCCTTGCCGTAGAACAGATCGTTATGATGCACCCACACGTTCGCGTTGCCGGTGTCGAGCGAGATGCCGTCGTCGGGGAACAGCATCCAGCCGATGTTGCGGACCTCGACGTTGCCGACGGAACGCAGCAGCAGTCCCCAGCCGTAGGCAGAGGCGTCTTTCCCGATGCCTTCGATCGTCAGGTTCAGCTCGGCGTAGTCGGCTTTCCCCTTGACCTGCAGGTAGCCGCTGCCGTTCAGCTGCCCGCTCATGTCGCCCTCCGTAATTTGTCCGACGATCCGGACCGCCAGCGGCGTCTTGTCGTAGCCTTTTTGCCTCAGCTCCATGATCTGGGCGATGCCGATGCCCTTCTGCACCGCTCCGGAGCTGCTCGTGACGACATCGAGCTCGACCGTCCGCGCCGTCGCAGAGGTGACATACAGCACCTTCGCTCCTGCCCGGAGCGTGCCGTCCTCGTTGTAGGCGCCCGATCCGGTGCCATAGGCCGAGCCCGGGGCAAAAGCGAATCCGGAGCGGTCGTGGGCCGCTACCGGCAGCGCGCCGGTGACGACGCTGGTCCTTCCGCCGCCGGACAGCAGCGCTTCGACCTTCAGGACATACGATCCCGCGGCCAGCCCTACGGCGTCGGCCCGCCAATAGGACGGGTAGCGGCGGATCAGCTCGTTGTCGAGCTGGCGGTACTGGGCGTCGGCGGCGCCGGCCGGCTTGACGTAGACCTGGTAGCCCGTCGCCCCGCTCTCCGGCGTCCATTCCACATAGGCCGTCTCGTTCCAGCCCCCTGCGCTCGTGATCGCCAGGCCGGCAGCATGGATCGTGGCGGCCCTTCCGCCGGACAGGATCGTCAGCAGCAGCGCTGCCGCCAGAGCCACGCAGGCCAAGCGGATGATTCTTTTCTTCAATGGAATCCCTCCTGAATTCATGCAGGATTTCGGCCGATGCCGCTTCGCTGCCGTTCTCGAATGCATGCAACCGCTTTCAATAAATCGCTTCGCTTGTCCTCCTCTCCCCTCCGGATGCGGACTCTAGAATCGGCTCCCGACAGAAGCTCTCGAAAGCTCCTTCACCTTACCTTCCCGACTCCAGGTTGCGAAACAATCATTTGCTGGGATTTGCCGCTTCCTATCGCAGAACTGAGTCGATGATTATCGGAATAACCGCAAAAGCCATGAACCGGAAGTTCCGGTTCATGGCTTCGCATCAGATTTCCGTCCCGACCTTGAACCTCGCGGCATGCTCCGCATGCCACTGGTCATAATGGACGCCCAGCTCATGCGCATCGTCCAGCAGCTTCTCCATGTACGCTTGATCGGAGCTGAGCGTATCGTACAGGATCTCTAGCCTGGACTCGGCTATGCCGGAGTAATGGGCCAGACCGACATTGAGCTGGTGGCCGAGCATCTCGTCAAAGCCCCTCTTCCGGAGCTGCTCCTGCGTGGCCGCCGCCAGACCGATCCACAGCACGCGCTGATGCGGAAGCTTGGAGTCGCCGTAAGCGAAGCCGTAGTTCCAGACGCGGTCGATATATCCCTTCAGCATGGCCGGCAGGCCATACCACCAGATGGGGAAGATGTAGGCGAGCGCATCATGCCGCCTCATCCGCTCCATCTCCGCTTCCGCCTCGGCGGAGTATTTCTTGCTCCCGTTCGACCAGTCGGGCTCATCCTCCTCCCGCAGCACCGGATCGAAGCCGCTGCGATGAAGATCGAGCACCTCCGCCGAGTGCCCTGCGTCCAGCAGGCCTTGCTTGAACCGCTCCGTCACCGCAAACGTAAGCGAGCCGCTTCTCGGATGGGCCGTTACAATCAGTACGTTCTGAGCCATTGCCTCTCCTCCTGACCAAATCTGGAATAGGTAGAGTATGATTCATATAATGAGATCAGGGGTCGTCTATGAGATGACCGAGCTTGGACAATCGCTCAGCGGCATTTTGGACCAGCTATGCGAATGGGGAGAGAAGTTCATTCGGGGCGACTTTCAAACGAAAAGAAAGGAGTAGGACCGAGTCCTACTCCTTCACCGCTCCGAGCATGATGCCCGACACGAAATATTTCTGCAGGAACGGATAGACGATCAGCATCGGCACCATCGCGATGAACACCTTGGCCGAGTTCAGCGTCCGGTTGGACAGCTCCGACAGCTTCTTGTACTGGTCGGGCGTCAGGTTCGTCCCGGTCGGGATGTTGACGACCAGCTGCTGGATGTACGTCTGCAGCGGGTACTTGTCGGAGGTGTTCATCAGCACGAGCCCGTTGAAAAACTCGTTCCAATGGTACACGCCGATGAACAGCGCCACGGCCGCCAGCACGGGAATCGAGCACGGCAGATAGACGCGGAACAGGATCGCCCACGGGCCGGCGCCGTCGACGACGGCGGCTTCGTTCAGCTCCTTGGGCAGGTTGCGGAAAAAGTTCATGATGAGGATGACGTTGAACACCGGCAAGCCTCCGGCCAGCACGAGCGCCCAGATCGAGTTGATCAGGCCGTAGCTCTGGACGGTCAGATACCACGGGATCAGTCCGCCGCTGAACAGCATGCAGAACACGAGGATCCACATGAACACGTTGCGCAGCCGGAATTCCCGGGAGGGCCTGGCTAGCGGGTAAGCCATCAGCACCGATACGAACAGCGACAGCCCCGTGCCGAGCACGGTGCGCTGGATGGAGATCCAGAACGAGTTGAAGAACAGCGCGTCGCCTAGAATTTCCTTGTAGGACGCCAAGGAGAAGCCGATCGGATAGATCGTCACGAGGCCCGCGTTGGCGGCGGCCTTGTCGGAGATCGATACGCAGAACGTATACCAGAGCGGATACAGGCAGCTGAACAGCAGAAGGGCGAGCAGCACGTAATTGGCGCCGTCGAACGCCCTCGAGCCGAATGTCTTGCTTTGGACCATGCCGTCTCCCTCCCTTAGAACACCGTGTAATCCGCATAGCGGTAGGCCAGCCGGTACGAGACGACGATCAGCACGAAGCTGATGGCCGACTTGAACAGTCCCGCCGCCGTCGCCAGCGAGAATTGCAGGTTCTGCAGGCCGAGGCGGTATACCCACGTGTCGAGGATGTCCCCGGTCGAGTAGACGAGCGGATTGTACAGGTTGTACACCTGGTCGAACCCGGCGTTGAGCACGTTGCCGAGGCTGAGCACGCCGAGCAGGACGACCGTCGTCGTCATCGCGGGCAGCGTCACGTTCCGGATCAGCTGCCAGCGGCTGGCGCCGTCGATCGCGGCCGCCTCGTATAGGTTGAGGTTGATGCCGGTCAGCGCCGCCAGGTAGATGATGGCGTTGTAGCCGAACTCCTTCCACACGTCGGTGCCGACCAGCAGCTGGCGGAAGATGCCGGCATCCGCCATGAACAGCTGCGGACTCACGCCGAACATGCCGAGCACCGTGTTGACGACGCCGTAATAGCCGAAGATGCCGATGACGATCGTCGCCATGATGACCCAGGACAGGAAGTGCGGCAGGTAGGCGACCGTCTGCACGAGCTTTTTGAAGCGCAGATGCCGAAGCTCGTTCAGCAGGATCGCGAAGACGAGCGGAATGATCAGATTGAGCACGATTTTTCCGATGGCGATGATGAACGTATTGACGATGACCGTCCGGCTGTCGCTCAGCTGGAACATGTACCGGAAGTTGTCCAGCCCGACCCACGGCGACTTCAGCAGGCCCGCCCCCGGATTGTAGTTCTGGAACGCCATCACGATGCCGGCCATCGGCACGATGCTGAACAGGACGAGCCAGACCATCCCCGGCAGCAGCATCAGATAGTAATGCTTCTCGACGTTCATTCTTCTCATGGCCGCCGATCCCCCCTTCACGGACTCGCCGGCTTGCCGCAGGCTCCGGCCGCCTTTTTGCAGGCAGCCGGAGCCGCTGGCCGGCGACTCGTTATTTTTTCAGCAGCTCGGCGACCTCGGCCGTGATCTCGTCTCCGCCTTGAGCTTTCCAGTCCTTCACGAACTTGTCGAAGGAATCGATCGGCGCCTGGCCCAGAATGATTTTCAGCACCGTCTCGTCCTCCAGCTTCTTGAGGTTGGCCCACTTCGTCTCCATCGTCGGCGTCTGGTTGTAGGTGACGCTGAACACCTTTTTGTCGATCGGCACGGTCGAGAACGGACGATCGCCGATCAGCAGCGAGTAGAGGCGCTGGAAGTCGCCGAAGTTCGCCGTATTGAAGTTGCTGACGTTCAGCTCGTCATAGGGCGGCTTGATGACGTCCTTCACTTTTTTGGCGTCGGCGTACATCAGCTTGTACAGGCTGTTCGGCACGTTGTAGTCCTCGGCCTGCGTCTCGCCCTTGAGCACCTTGAGCAGCTCGGCGTATTCGTACTCCGTCTCGTTGGCCGCTGCCATGACGTTGCGCAGCGGATACCAGCCGACCGCTACCGACAGGTCGAACGTCGCCTCGTCGCGGACGAGCGCGTTGTTCATGATGAGGATCGCCTTGACGACATCGGGCTTGGCGTTTTTGCTGATGAGCGTATAGGTGCTGCCGGTCGTCTTCATATGCGCGTTCCACTTGCCGTCGTCGGTGTAGACGGGATAGGCCTGCCAGTTGGCCGTCGGATCGTTCTTGAACGAATCGCCGTTGCCGTAGCCGCCGCTCCACCAAGGGCCGAAGAAGATGCCCGTCTGGTTCGCGTTGATCGGATCGCCGACGTTGTCGCGGGTGCCGGCCTCGGGATCGATCAGCCCTTTTTTGTACCAGTCGGCCAGCGTCGCCAGCGTTTCCTTGGTCTGCTCCGTCAAGGTTCCGTACGTCACCGAGCCGTCGCCGTTGTCGAGCCAGTACCCCGGGTAGGCGTCCTTCGCGCCGAACAGCGGATCGAATCCTCCCAGGTTGTTGGACGAGGTGAGGAAGGTAGCGTAAGGGAACGTGTTTTTCGACGGTCCGGCGATGCCGATCGTGTTCGCGCCGCCGAGCTTGCCGTCCTTGAACGCCTGGGCGGTCTTCTCGATGTCGGCCAGCGTTTTCGGCACCGGCAGCCCGAGCTTGTCGAGCCAGTCCTTGCGGATCCAGAGCAGGTGGACGCCGTCGGTGTCAACGGTAATGTTGGGCAGCGAGACCATCCGGCCCTTGTAGCTGGCGTTATCCATGGCGCGGCCGCCGGTGCTCTCCATGATGTCCTTCACCTGAGTCGACTGGTATTGCTGGAACAGGTCGGTGATGTCGTAGAGCAAGCCGGAGCTGGCCGCCTTCGTCATGAACGAGCGGTCGTCGACGACCATGCCGTCCGGTAGCTTGCCGGAGGCGATCGTCAGGCTCACCTTCTGCTTGAAGTCGTTGCCGGTCGCCGCCGTCCAGTCCACGATGACGTTGATGTTGTACTTTTCCTTCAGGTAGCGCGTGTACTGGTTGTTGCTGACGCTGTCGCCCGCCGGCAGCGTCTTGTCGGTCGGATCGACCGGCATGCCGATATGGACGTCGACCGGCTCCGGGAATCGGTAGAACGCCAGATCGTCTCCCGACAGCGCCGGGCCGGACGATTCCGCGGGCGCCTGCGCGTCCGTATTCGTCGAGTTGGAAGATGAGCAGGCGGTCAGGCTTAGCCCCAGCATGAAGGCGGCCAGCATCGTGGCCATCGTTCGTTTCATAAGATCCCTCCCCTTGAATCGGTGCTTTCCCATTGTAATATGAAAGCGCTTCACAAAAGTCGGGGAGCTGTGCCGCCTTTTTCGGCGGCCTCTGCGGCAGGGGCGGTCAGATGTTTCGTCCGCAGCGATCATTCCTCCCCCTTGTGGTGCTGGGCGCGGAATTCCGACGGCAGCAGCGACGTCTGTTCGTGAAAAAGCTGGGAGAAATATTTGGAATCGCTGTAGCCGACCGCATTGGCGATCCAGCCGATGGAGCGGTTCGTCTCGCACAGCAGCCGCTCGGCGGCGCGGATCCGCTCCTGCCGCAAGTACTCGTTGAACGTCGAGCCGGTCCACTTCTTGAAGCATTGGCAAAAGTAGCTGCGGCTCATATGCACATGCTCGGCCGCGTCTTCGGCATGCAGCGTGCCGGTAGCCCGCTCCCGGATGAACAGGACGGCCTTCAGCATGCTCTCCATCGTCGTGGCGCCGTCGGAGGCCGCCGCGACCTGAGCGTAGATCACCGAGCGGCAGTCGCGCATCCACTGCAGGGCGGCGGCGACGTCGCCCGCTTCCGCCAGCCGCCCGAAGTCCGGCGCATGGACGTTCTCCAGCGGCGCGAGGATGCGGGGAAACAGCCCGGCCAGCCGGCGCACGGAGACGCCTGCCTCCGCCGTCCGCTGGCAGAGGCGCTGGAACAGCGCCTCGCTGTACAGCCAGTGCAGCGAGCGCCACTGAGCCTCGAGCGCGGTCCAGTCCTCCTCCGCGGGAAGAGGGACGCTGCCGGGAGCAGCCGCGGCAGGAGCAGAGCGCGGCGTCTCGCTTGCGAGCCGCTCGCCGATCCGCTGCAGGATCTGCTCGTCGTCCTCGGATTCCAGCCGGACCTTCGACAGATAGTCCAGCACGCCCAGCCGGTACGCCGTCTGCACGCTTTCGAACTCCTCGTGAAAAGACAGCACGACCGACCGCACGTCCGGGAAGCGGCTCTGGACGATGCGCAGCAGCTCCAGGCCGGACATGACCGGCATGGAGAGGTCGACGAACAGCAGATCCACCTCCTGCCGTTCCATGAACTCCAGCGCCTTCGCGCCGTTCGCCGCCTCGCCCACTACGGTCATGCCATGCCGGGACCAGGGCAGGATGGAGATCAAGCCCTTGCGCGCCAGCTTGTCGTCGTCGACGATCAGCACCCGGATCATATCGCTCGCTCCTTTGCTTGGGGAAGGGAATAGGGCAGCAGCAGCGTCACCGTCGTGCCCTCGTTCGGGCCGCCCTCGATCGTCAGGCGCGCCTTGAAGCCGTAGAACGATTCCAGCATCGAGCGGACATAGCGCAAGCCAATGCCCCATCCTGCCTGCCGCTCGTCCGGCGTCTCGCGCTGCAGCAGCTCCAGCGTCTCGCGGCTCAGCCCCTTGCCGTCGTCGCGGATGACGATGGCGACCGTCTCCGTCGACGGATCGGGACGAACGACGATGTCCAGCCTTCCGTTGTCGTCGATGCCGTGGCAGACGGCGTTTTCCACGATCGGCTGCAGGATGAAGCGGGCGACGGGACAGTCGAGATAACAGCCCTCTTCGACGTCCAGCCTCACCTCGAAGTCATAGCGCATCTGCTGCAGCTCCAGGTACGTCGCCATGACCTGCAGCTCCGATCGCAGCGTAGCCGCTTCATTCGACTTGCCCAGGTTGTAGCTGAGCAGCGCGATCAGCGCCGCCGCGAACTTCTCGATCTCCTCCTGCTTGTGCAGCGCCGCCAGCCAGCGCATGGAGTTCAGCGTATTCATCAGAAAATGCGGGTTGATCTGGCTGGCGAGCTTCTCCAGCTCCAGCTGATGCCGGCGCTTTTCCTTCTGCTCCGCCTCCATCATCAGCTGCTGGATCTGCCGCTTCATGACGTTGAACTGGTCGAAGATGCGGTCGAACTCCAGCATGCCCGTATGGACCGTCCGGGTGCCCATGTAGCCTTTGCCGAACGTCTTCATTTCCTTCTCGATCAAGCGGAACGGCCGATTGATCAGCCGGCGCAGCAGCAGCATGAGCAGGAGCATCGTCAGCAGGGCGGCGCAGACGATCCAGAGCATGTGGTTTTTCCAGGCATACAGCTCGCGGTTGTAGCTCGATACGGGAAGCAGCAGCGCCAGGTCATAGCCGTACTCGCCCTGTACCCGGTTCCAGACGTAGCCGTCCGTCATGCCGGATTCTCCGTTCAGCTGCAGGCTCGCTCCGGCGGCGTAGGCATTCGGAGCGCTGCTGTAGGTCACCTTGCCCGCGGCATCGGCGACGAGCAGGATGTACGGCAGGTCCAAGTTGTCTGTAAGCGTTTTCATGTCGGTGATGATTTCGGCTCTGGCTTCGACATAGACGACGCGCTCCGTCCCGTCGGAGAATCGGATTTCCCGCGTCACCGATACGACTTGATCGTCGCTGAACCGGCACATCGAGAGATGGGGAGATTGATAGGCGATCCCTGCCGAGGCGGCCGCATCGGGCAGCGCGCTCAGATGGAAGCTTTCGCGAAGCGGGAGGTTGGAGTAGGAGGCCTGGCCTTTCGCCTCGTCGTAGTACATGACCAGCTCCATGGACGGGTTGGAGAAGGTGATCAGGCCGATATTGTAGGCGATGTCCCGCGAGAGGAGCAGCTGCCGGTAGGAGTCGGGCGCGGCGAGGTACGCCTCCGTCAGGTTGCCGACCGTGCCTTCCGGCGCCATCTGCTGCGTGACCTGGAGCAGATGGCTGTAGAGCTGGTTCAGCTTGCTGCTTTGCTGATACAGATTGAACGCCATGGACGTCTTGATCTTGTCGCGCTGCATCGTATAGATCGCATTGTAGGACACCGCGGCCATCAGCATGGCGAAGCATGCGAAGCCGACGATCAGAAACAGCATGATCCGCTTGCGCAGGGAGGAGAACCTGAACCACCGGCTCATCCTGCTGTCTTCCTCGACGAACATCCGGCGCAGATCGAGCATGGCGTCACCTCGCGAAAAGGATACCCTTGAATTCGCGGTTCGCGCGGCAACTCCTGCCTGGCGGACGGCAGAGAGATCAGGGAGATACTGGGGACGTTGTCATTGAACATCTATTCCATTGTTGTATAATTGTTATAACAGTTGAATATACTCCTAAGGAGGGATTTCCATGAACAGGGTGGTTGAAATGGAACGAAAAGTGACCCGAATCGGCAACAGCCTTGGCTTGACGCTGACTGAAGCGCTGAAGCAGATCGGAGCGGAGCAGGGCGATCTGGTCAGCATTGAAGTGAGTCCCGCTACAGGTGAAATCAAGATTAGGAAATCAACCAAAGTCTCTCTGCCTGAGGGAATCAGCGCAGACTTCATGGATACTCTATCCGAAGTTATGGAGCAGTACGACAAGACGCTTCATGGACTTAAGGACAGATGACTCCGATTCGCTATCTTTCAGTCACGGAAGCGATCGCCATTAATGTAGCGATGATTCGGGTTTACAGTCCGGGCGAACAAGTGGGCGTCAAAGAAGCTGGATTGCTCGAGTCAGCCTTTCATCGTCCTCAAACATCTGTTTTGGGCCAAGATGCTTATCCAACGATTTTCGATAATGCAGCAGCCTTGTTCGAGTCGCTTGGACAAAACCATCCCTTTCATAATGCGAATAAACGTACGGCATTTACGGCCATGGTGATTTCTCTTCGTTACAACCAACAGCAATTTATAATGGACGCAAAAGAAGCCGAGGATTTTACGGTGGATATGGTCAATCATCGATTCGACCGTCACCATGCAGCTGCAATCATCGAGGCGCATTGCGTCCCAATGCCTGAATGATCTTACTCATCGTTCTTTAGAGCCCTCGGCGAAGGGCTCTTCCGAATGCTACAGAGGGTGCCTCAAAGCCTTGGCTTTGAAGCACCCTCTGTATTGTTTTTGCCTATGCCCATCCAGGTGAAGGCCGAGACAAAAAGGATCCGTCCCGGAAGGCACCTCTACGCTTGGGGACATGTCCTCAAGCAGGCTGCTCCTGGGAAGCATGGTCGAGCAGCGCCTGAACGACGGATTCGTGGCCGCAGTCCTTGGCGAAGCTGAGCGCCGTATTGCCGTGCTTGTCCCGAACCTCCGGGTCCGCTCCTGCGGCCAGCAGCAGCGAGGCGCATTCCGCATGCCCGTTGTAGGCCGCGATCATCAGAGGCGTCTCACCGTCTGCATGGCAGGTGTAGATCGGCCGGGCGCCGGCGTTCAAAAGGATCTTCAGCACGGCTGCATGACCGTGCATGCATACTGCCGACAGCACGGAACGTCCGGTCAGATACCGCACGTTCGGATCCGCCCCTTGCTCCAGCAGCCAGTTCACCGCTTCCTCGTCCCCCTGATACGCTGCCCAGAATAATGGCGTGTTGCCGTCCTCATTCTTCTCGTCGATGCGGGCGCCTTTTTCCGCCAAGAGCTTCATCGTGACGAGATCCTCCTGATTTGCCGCCATCGACAGAGGCAGCATCCCCTGCTCGATCCGATTCGGATCGGCGCCCATGGCCAGCCAGAAGCGGACCGCACCGGTCCTTCTTTTGGCGATCGCCTCCATCATCCTCCGGGAGGACAGGCTGCGGAGCATCGCCGCCGGCGTCCAGGCCGATTCCCTACGGAACAGCACTCCATGCGGATGAAGAAGAGCCTGCTCTTGAACCGGCTTGAACCGGCGGGACGTGTTCAGCACGATGATGCTCGTCCCGCTCGGGAGCGCTTCCTCCTTGGCCAGATTCCGGACCATCAGCCGGGCAAGCGTACGGCTCCACACCCTCCATTTCCGCTTGTTGCGGATGAGGAGTACGAACTTCGGCTTGTTCGGGAAATGCGTCACGACTTTCCGCACGAGATAGGCTTCCCGCAAGATCGGGTACTGCCTCAGCTCCTGCGTCAGCGGAGCCAGCTCGTACGCTTCCAGGCCATGCGGCACGAAGGAATCGGTCGGCAGCACCGAAGCGCGCTCCAGCTGCCCTTGACGGAGCCGCTCCAGGAATCGGACCTGCTTGTCCCGGTATTGCTCGGCTTCCCTGGCCATGCCGATCCGGGTGCAATAATCCGCCAGCTCGCCATAGGCGCTCAGCGCATAATCCTCGTCCAGCTCAGCAGCACGGCTCAAGTAAGCCGCCGCCTGCGCTTCCATCGCCGCCCCCTCCTGCTTCATGAGCGCCCTTCCGGCAGCCGCATAGGCGTGAGCGAGCCGATCATTGCGGGCGATCAGCCGCTCGTACAGCGGGAGCGCGGAAGTCGGGCCGTTCAGCTCTTCCTCGAGGCGAGCCAAGCCCCATAGCTGATTGTCGGTCAGTTCATCCGAATCCAGGCAGCTCAGCTCGGCATGCTCCTTGGCCATCTCCCGATAGCTCTCCACTCGCTCTGCCCAGGAGTCGGCCGTCTCTTGCTTCCATTGGTCGTCCAGGCGGGATGTAAGCTCCTCCGCAGAGCTTCCCAGCAGCTCCTGAAGGCAAGAGGCATAGGCAGGATCAGGCACGGAAGCGGTCTGCTGCAGCGCCTCCAGACGGTCGCGCAGAGAAGGATGCGTATCGTCGTATGCCGTCTCTACAAGCATCGCCTCCCGCAGAAGCCGCTCTGCTTCCGCTGCCGGCTGCGGCTGGGCGAGCTCCTGTCCCATCAAGGAGTGCACGGCAGGAATGGGCTCCGCTCCTCGGACCCGCCGCTCCAATCCGGGCCAGAAGTCGGACTGCAGACGGGCTCCAGCGATGCGGATCCGCAGAAGAGCCGAAGCGACGGAGCGGGCTCCAGCGGCATCCGCGGCGAGCCGGTCGGCTTCATACTCGTTGTCCCGTGCCAGGACAAACGTATATGCGCCAAGCTTGGGACTGTACCAGTCCAAAAACCGTTGGAACAGCAGGACCCAGGCGCTGTCCTTTTCCTCCAGCTTGTCCATCAGCTGGCCCCATGCCCGGCGCACCCGATAGATCCAGCCATGGAACTTGCTGTGGGACCGGGACAGATGGGCCATCTCATGAGCCAGCACGGCGCGGAACTCGTTCATCGGCATCGCCTGGAGAAGAGGCAGTCCGATCATCAGGTAGTTGCGCTGCCATCCGAAAAGGCCCAAGCGAGGAATCTGCACGACCGAGGCATTGAACTCCGGGGTCAGCAGCACCTTGTGGATGCGGAGCGTCCGCAGGCTGGACGCCAGGCCGCTGATTTCGCGGAACAGTCCGGGAGCATTGATCGGGGTCAGAGGGATGCCTTCGGGCTCGTCGAACTTGATGCGCAGCGAGCGGACCAGCATCCAGATCAGGCCGGCCAGCGGAAGGACGAGCTTGACGAGCAGCACGGACGCCTTCCCCGAGAGCCCGACGACAAGCGCCGCTATGCTTCCTGCGAGAAGAAGCAGGATGCCGATCAAATAGGCGAAGCCCAGCCCGACAATACCCAGCACCTTCAACCGGTAGGCAGATGGGCTGATCCGAGATTTCTCTTCCAATTTCTTTACGGTTTCTTCAAACTGCGCTGGCGTCAACTGAACAGCCCCCTGACACGACTATAATGACAACAAAGGAATGGTTTCGCCTTATTATAGCGGATTTCATTCCCTTTTCTTCCTCTTTTTTTAGTCTAAGCAAGAATTCGTCTTCTACATTCAAATCCAGATAAAGCAAAAACCCACAACCTTTTCGGGTTGTGGGTTTTTCTTTTAATGGAGGCGAGGGGATTTGAACCCCTGTCCGAAGGCAACGGCACACAGGCATCTACGGGTGTAGTCACGGATTTGATGTCACTTGCAAGAGCGCCCCGTAACCGGCTATCTCACAAGTCAGCCTGATTGTCTTCTTCTGCCGACCCCAGGCGGAGACCGAACAGCGTAGCCTACTAAGGGTGAGCCCCTACATCCGGCACATAGGCGATGCTGGAGAGGAGCTTAGCATACAGTTTCTTAGGCTGCTGCTAAAGTTGTACGTTGGTTGCCATTTAATAGGCTTTAGCGTTGATGAAGCGGACGCGTCCCCACTACCCGCAACCCATGCTCGAACTACCCCCGTCGAATCCATAAACGCCCCCGGACAGATCCGTCCTGCCGGCGCATGCACCTAAGCTGCAGCAGCCGCGCGGCGGTCCGAAGCGCAAGGACTGAGCGAGACACTCGCACAGCATTGCAAATTCAAAGCCAACGTAACTTGATACTCCTAGTATACCACAGGTGAATCGGAAAAAGCGAAGCGAAACGCTGGAAGCAGGTCTTATGCGACCTGGCGTCAGCAACGCCCGAAAATCTGGCGGCAGGCAGCAGGAGCTAGCGAGCCACCTTCTGCTTCTCCCGCAGCGCCCGCTGAATGTCGCGCTGGGCATCCCGCTTGGCGGCGGACTCGCGCTTGTCGTACTGCTTCTTGCCCTTGCCGAGTCCGATCAGGATTTTGGCGTAGCCGTTGCGCACGTAGATCTTGAGCGGGACGATCGAGTAGCCATCCTGCTTGGACTGGCCGTACAGCTTGGCGATCTGCGCCTTGTGCAGCAGCAGCTTGCGCGCGCGCGTCGGATCGGTCGGATTATGCCGGTTGCCCTGCTCGAACGGGCTGATATGCAGGTTGTTAAGGAATATCTCGCCGTTCCGCACGGTCGCGAACGCATCGTTCAAGTTCGCCCGCCCGGTCCGCAGCGACTTGATCTCCGTCCCCATCAGCACCATGCCGGCCTCGTACGTCTCCTCGATGAAGTAATCATGCGAGGCCTTCTTGTTCTGAGCGAGCGGCTTCTGCGACTGATCTTTGTTTTTAGCCATGCCTCGATCTCCTCCTTTCGTTGAAAACAGGGATTGCCGGTTCGGCAACCCCTGTCCATGTCTGCTTACTCCGCAGAGTCCGATCCGCCCTGAGGCGCGGAGCTCGGATTCGTTCCCGCATCGCCGCCGCTCACCGGCGGAGCGCCTGCGGCGCCTTTGTTCTTCTTGCGGCGCGAACGGCTGCGCTTGGAGCCCTCGGCCGGAACCGCGTCCGGCGTGACGGAAGCGCGCGATTCCGGATCCATGTCCCGGAACAGATCGGCGATGTCCGCCCGCGTCACTTCGCGGATGGACGGCGCCGTGCTGCTGCCTTTGCGACGCTTGCGCTTCGCCTTGGCTCCGCCGGAGGCCTGCTCCTGCGGCACGCCTGCGGCCGTCTGGCCCTCTGCGGCGGAAGCCCCGCTGATCGTCGGACCGCGTCCGCCCTTAGGGCGTCCGCCGCGCGGCGCGCCGTCCGGAGACGGCCCGCGTCCGCGGCTGCGGTCCGCTGCCGGGCCTGCGCCCGGACGACCGCCACGGTTGCCGAGGCTGGACGGCGGCACCGGCAAGCCCCACATGTCCGTGCGCTTCGTGCTCTCGATCTTGCCGCCCTCGCGCACGCTCCAAGGGTTGTCATCCCGCACGTTCGGGATATCCTCCGGCATGCTGCCCCGCCAGCCGTTGGGGCCGAACCCGCTGTCGCGGCGGCCTCTGCCGCCGCCGCCCCCGCGAGGACCGCGCCCGGCTCCGCCCGGGCCGCGGCCGCCGGCTTCGCCGGCTCCGCGTCCGCGCTGCGCGCTCGGACGCGCGCCGCTCGCCGGCGCTGCCGGCGACCCGCCGCCCTGCGCGGCGGGCCTGCCGCCTGCGCCGGCGCGCCCGGCGGCTGCGCCGCCTTGCTGGCCGCCTGCACGGCCGGCGGCTTCCTTGCCGCGGCGCCCTTTGGCTCCGCGGCCCTTCCCGCGCGCTCCGCCTCCTTGAGCGGCTCCGCGCGAACCACCTTCGACCATCGCGAAGTCAATCTGATGATCATCCATATCTACCCGCTCCACGCGCACTTTCACCTCGTCTCCGATGCGATACATGTTGGAGGTGCGCTCACCGATGAGGATCATCTGCTGATCGTCAAAGTGGTAGTAATCGTCGTTCAGGCTGCTCAGCCTTATGAGACCTTCTACCGTGTTCGGCAGCTCCACGAAAATTCCGAAGCCGGTCACGCTGCTGATGAGGCCCGTGAACTCTTCTCCTACTTTATCGAGCATAAACTCGCATTTCTTGAGCTGATCCGTATCCCGCTCGGCGTCGACCGCCACGCGCTCGCGCTCCGACGACTGCTGGGCGATGTCCGGCATGCGGGCGGCAAGCGCCTCGATGCGGGCTTCGGACAGCGTGCCGCCATTTTCCAGCACCTCGCGGATGATCCGGTGGATCACCAGGTCCGGATAGCGCCGGATCGGCGACGTGAAGTGGCTGTAGTACTCCGCCGCCAGGCCGTAGTGGCCGAGGCTCTGGGCATCGTAGCGCGCCTGCTTCATCGAGCGCAGCATCATCGTCGAAAGCACCGTTGCTTCCTTGGTGCCCTTGATCTCCTCGAGCAGCGACTGCAGCGCCTTGGGATGGACCGTGTTGTTCTTGCCGCGCACCGAGTAGCCGAAGTTCGAGGCGATCTGGATGAACGTCATCAGCTTCTCGCCCTCCGGATTCTCGTGCACCCGGTAGAGGAACGGCACCTTGAGCCAGAAGAAATGCTCGGACACCGTCTCGTTCGCCGCCAGCATGAACTCCTCGATGATCATCTCGGCGATCGTGCGATCGCGCTTGATGATGTCGGTCGGCTTGCCTTCGTCGTCCACGAGAATCTTCGATTCCGAAAAATCGAAGTCGATCGCGCCGCGGTTCATGCGCTGGCGGCGGAGCTTCATCGCGAGCTCCTCCATCAGCTGGAACGTCGGCACGAGCTCGGCATAGCGCTCCAGCAGCTGCTCGCGCTCCGCGCGCCGCTCGGCGCGGTCCTGGCGCTCGGCGGCGAGCCGCGCTTCGCGCTCGGCATCCGTCTCGGCCGGCTGAGAAGCCGGAGCCTGTCCGCCGGCAAAGGCGTCCAGCTGGTCGAAGTCCTCCTGCCGCGTGCGCACCTTCTCCGCCTTGCGGATCGGCTTGTTGTTGATGACCGGCTGCGCTTCCTGCGCCATCCAAGGATTGTCCGACTCGCGGGAGCGCGTCGGTCCGCCGGCTCCGGCTCCGCGCAGCGGATACGGCTCGCCGTCGTCCGCCTGCGCGGCCGGAGCATCCGGCTCGTCATCGGCAGCGAACTCCTCGTCGGTATTTTCGCCCGGACTGCCGGCATCGCCTCCGGGAATGATGAGGCCCATGTCCGACGGACGGCTCAGCCGCTCCGGCTGACGGACGCCTTCATCCTCGTCCTCGTCGCTCGAGGCCTCGACGAACGGCTCCTCTTCCTCCTCCGCTTGGCGCGGCACGCCGCCGTCATCGTCGGCGACGATCGTGCCCATGCCGCCCGGAGGCAGCTTTTCGGCCGGCGCGCTCAAGCTCGGGTCGAACTCCGCCTCGTCGGACGCGAAGTCCGCCTGAGGCGCTTGCAACGGCTCCAGAGGCTCGTCCGATACGATCGCTTCCGCCGTTTCTTCCTCCACCGGAGTCAGAATCTTGCGCACGTTCGTATACGACATGCGTTCCTTGGAACGGATGACGCTCGTGAAGATGTCGTGGCGCACGCGCTTCAGCGTCGAGGCGTCGAACTCCATCTCGCAGCTCATCGTCAGCCGGTCGACCTGCGGATGCAGCGAGCAGATGCCGTTGGACAGCCGATGCGGCAGCATCGGGATGACCCGGTCGGTCAAGTAGACGCTCGTGCCGCGGCGGTACGCTTCCTGGTCGAGAGCGCTGCGCTCGCGGACGTAGTAGCTGACGTCGGCGATGTGGACGCCGAGCAGGTAGTTGCCGTTCGGCAGCCGCTCGACGTTGACCGCGTCGTCGAGGTCCTTGGCGTCCTCGCCGTCGATCGTGACGATCGTCTTGGCGCGCAGGTCGCGCCGGCCCTGGCTGACGATCTCCTCCTCCGTGATGGAGTCGGGAGCCGCCTCGGCCTCCGCCATCACGTCGTCCGGGAAGCTCTCCGGCAGCTGATGCTTGCGGATGATCGACAGGATGTCGACGCCAGGATCGTTCTTGTGTCCGAGCACCTCCACGACCTCGCCCTGAGCCGCGGCGCGGCCCTGCGGGTAGTGCGTGATGTCGACGACGACCTTCATGCCGGTCACCGCTCCGCCGAACGAGCCTTGCGGGATGAAGATGTCGCGGCCGAGGCGCTTGTCGTCCGGCGAGACGAAGCCGAAGCTCTCATGGCTCTCGAACGTGCCGACGAACTGCTTGACGGCCCGCTCGGCGACGCGCACGACTTCCCCTTCCATGCGTCCGCCGCCCGGTCCGCGCGTCTGGACGCGGACGAGCACGGTGTCGCCGTTCATGCCGGTGTTCAGATCGTTCGCCCCGATATAGACGTCGGGGTGGGTCTTGTCCTCGGGCAGCAGGAACGCGAAGCCTTTGGCATGCACCTGAAGGCGGCCCTTGAGCAGGTCCATATGCTGCGGCAGGCCGTATGCGCCTGCGTCGTTGCGGAAGATCGCTCCTTGATCCTCCAGCTCATTGAGCAGCTTCAGGAACGCCTTGAAATCGGAGGCGTTGTCGATGCCGAGCTGCCGTTCCAGTTCTTGATACGTCATCGGCTTGTAAGCCGGCTGGTTCATCAAGTCGAGCAATGTTTGATGTTCGATGGTCATGTTCTCCTTCTCACCTCGTGCCGTAAGGACCCGTCCTGCTATCCTGGCAGATCCAGCCACTTCTATCTCCTTGATAGTATACACGAATTCGGGCCTCATCAACCGCCAACGTTCCGGAATATAAAGAAAAAGCGGGGATTCCCCCGCTTCCTCAAGGCTGTATTCCGTGCTATTTCAGGTAGGCGACCAGCAGCGCGACGATGAAGAATCCGGCGGCGAGCCCGATCGTCAGGCGCTGCAGGAACAGGTCCAGGCCGCGCGCCTTCTGCTTGCCGAACAGATGCTCCGCTCCGCCGGAAATCGCTCCGGAGAGGCCAGCGCTCTTACCTTTTTGCAGCAGAACTACCGCAATCAGTCCGAGGGAAAAAATCACGAGCAGAATCTTCAGGAAAATATCCATGCGTACGTTACCTCCCAGCCTTCGTACAGCCTCCCGGCTGCCTGCCGCTATGAGTTTTGCACATGCAGGCCGTCTCCTGCGGCCAGCAAGCGGCTTGCATGGGCAAAACCAAATCATAAACAGCGGTTTCATTGTACCATAGCCAGGCCTGTGGAAACAAGCGCGTCCTTTGCGCTCCGAAAAAGCCCGTCCGAACCGTGCCGGTCCGAACGGGCTTCCTGAGGAAGGGCTGCGTCCGCTAAAGCAGAATCCGCCCAGAGCCTAGTAGCCTTTGCCGCGCAAATAGTCGAGGCTCAGCTTGGCGCTCTCGAGCGAGGAGCTGGCGAACTCCTCCTGCTCCACGATGAAATATTCGATGCCGGCTTCCTCGGCGATCGCGAATACCGGGTCGAACTCGACCGAGCCGCTGCCGACCTCGGTGTCGCGGCGTCCGACGCCGAAGTCCTTCAGATGCGCGATCGGGGTGCGTCCTGCGTAGCGCTGCACGTATTCGACCGGAGATTGGCCGCCCATATGCACCCAGCCGAGGTCGAACTCCATGATCATGAGGTCGGCCGGAATTTTTTGCAGCAGCAGGTCGATGACCGGAGTTCCGTCGACTTGCTTGAACTCGAAGTCATGGTTGTGATAGCCGTAGATCAGGCCGGCCTCCTTCACCTGGCGGGCCGCCTTCTCAAGCGTCGAGGCCAGGCTGTCCACGTCCTCCAGCTGCGGGTTTTCCGGCAGCGGAGCCCACGGCGTAATCAGATACTTGAGGCCGATCGCCTTGGCGTACTCGATCTGCTCCGCCAGGTCCGCCTCCATCTTGTTCGGATCGTTGAAGTTCAGGCCGACATGCGCAGACACCGCTTGGATGCCCGTCTCCTCCAGCACCTTGTTCAGATCCGCCGGGCTCGTGTTGAAGTAGCCCGCGAATTCCACGTACTTATAGCCCATATCAGCGACCTTGCGGATCGTGCCGAGGAAGTCTTTTTCCGTCTGGTCGCGCAGCGTATACAGCTGCAGTCCGACTTGAGGTTTTGCCATCGCTTAACACCGCCTGTTCGATAGGTTCGTCTAGCCTAGCCTCAGTATAGCGTTTTCAGGGAACGGCGGGCTATGCCGGTTTTTGCGCCGTTTGTTTGTGATTTTGGCCTAACGAACCTAAAAAAATCCTGTCCGCACAGGGCGGACAGGATAAGAGAGCTCTATTTCTTGAAGCTTTTGAGGTTGTAGAACGCGCTGCGGCCGGCGTACTGGGCCGTGGAGCCGAGCTGGTCCTCGATGCGGAGCAGCTGGTTGTACTTGGCGACGCGGTCCGTGCGGGACGGAGCGCCCGTCTTGATCTGGCCGGCGTTCGTCGCCACGGCGATGTCGGCGATCGTGCTGTCCTCGCTCTCGCCGGAGCGGTGCGAGATGACCGCCGTGTAGCCGGCGCGCTTCGCCATTTCGATCGCGTCGAACGTCTCGGTCAGCGAGCCGATCTGGTTGACCTTGACGAGGATCGAGTTGCCCACGCCTTTGTCGATGCCGTCCGCCAGGCGCTCGGTGTTCGTGACGAACAGGTCGTCGCCGACGAGCTGCACTTTGCCGCCCAGCTTGTCGGTGAGCAGCTTCCAGCCCTCCCAGTCGTCCTCGGAGCAGCCGTCCTCGATCGTGAGGATCGGGTACTTGTCCGCCCACTCGGCGAGCAGGTCCACGAATTCAGCCGACGTGTAGGACTTGCCTTCGCCCTCGAGGTGGTATTTGCCGTCCTTGTAGAACTCCGTGGAGGCGACGTCCATGCCGAGGAAGACGTCCTCGCCCGGCTTGTAGCCCGCGCGCTCGATGGCGGAGATGATCGTCGTGATCGCCTCTTCGTTGGAGCCGAGGTTAGGCGCGAAGCCGCCTTCGTCGCCGACAGCCGTGTTCAGGCCTTTGTCCTTGAGGACGGACTTCAGGCTGTGGAAGATCTCGGCGCCGATGCGCAGCGCTTCCTTGAAGCTTTCCGCGCCGACCGGCAGCACCATGAACTCCTGCACGTCGACGTTGTTGTCGGCATGCTCGCCGCCGTTGATGATGTTCATCATCGGCACCGGCAGCACCTTGGCGTTGAAGCCGCCCAGGTACGTGTAGAGAGGCACGTCCAGCGCGTCCGCAGCCGCGCGCGCTACCGCCATCGACACGGCCAGGATCGCGTTCGCGCCCAGCTTGCCTTTGTTGTGCGTGCCGTCCAGCTCGATCATCTTGCGGTCGATCAGCACTTGGTCGAGCGCGTCGAGGCCGATGATTTCCGGAGCGATCAGCGTGTTCACGTTCTCGACGGCTTTCAGGACGCCTTTGCCGAGGTAGCGGCCTTTGTCTCCGTCACGAAGCTCGACAGCTTCGTAAGCGCCGGTGGAGGCGCCGGACGGAACGATCGCGCGGCCTTTGCCGCCGGATTCGAGGGATACTTCGACTTCGACGGTCGGGTTGCCGCGGGAGTCGAGCACTTCGCGTGCGTATACGTCAACGATGATAGACATAGTTTGAACACTCCTTCAAGGAATTGAGTTGGTTGTAGCAGGCTGTAACCAGTATAACCGATTGCCAGCCGCGGAACGAGTGCGGGCGAAGGCGCGGGCCGAAAGGCCCGCGCCTTTCGGCCGCAACCGCCGTCAGCTCGGGCGGATGAGGCTCAGGCCGGTCATCTCGGCCGGCTTGGGCAGCTCCATCAGGTCGAGCAGCGTCGGCGCGATGTCGGCGAGGATGCCGCCCTCGCGCAGCTGCACGCCTTTTTGCGTGACGATCAGCGGCACCGGATTCGTCGTATGCGCCGTGAACGGGCGTCCGTCCGGTCCGATGACCATGTCCGCGTTGCCGTGGTCGGCCGTGATGAGCACGACGCCGCCCTTGGCCAGCACCGCGTCGACGACGCGTCCCATGCATTCGTCCGTCGCCTCGACCGCCTTGATCGTCGGCTCCAGCATGCCGGAGTGGCCGACCATGTCGGGGTTGGCGAAGTTCAGGATGATCGCGTCATGCTTGTCCGAGTTGATCTCGCGCACGGCGGCGTCGGCCACCTCGTAGGCGCTCATCTCCGGCTTGAGGTCGTACGTGGCGACCTTCGGCGAGTTGATGAGCACGCGCGTCTCGCCCGGCAGCTCCTGGTCGCGGCCGCCGCTGAAGAAGAACGTCACATGCGGATACTTCTCCGTCTCGGCGATGCGCAGCTGCGTCTTGCCGTTCTGCACGAGCACCTCGCCGAACGTGTTGTCGAGGTTTTTGGGCTTGTAGGCGACGAAGCCGCCGACCGTCTCGCTGAACAGCGTCAGGCAGACGAAGTACAGGTTGGCCGGAGCCTTGTCCCCGCGGTCGAAGCCGCGGAAGTCTTCGTTGGTGAACACCTGCGACAGCTGGATCGCGCGGTCCGGACGGAAGTTGAAGAACACGATCGCGTCTTCGGACTCGACCAGCGCGACCGGCTGTCCGTCCGCCTCGACGATGACCGTCGGCATGACGAACTCGTCGAAGACGGATTTCTCGTACGACTCGCGCACCGCCAGGATCGGGTCCGTGTACTGCGGGCCGTCTCCGTACACCATCGCGCGGTACGATTTCTCGACGCGCTCCCAGCGCTTGTCGCGGTCCATCGCGTAGTAGCGGCCCTGCACGGTCGCGATGCGGCCGATGCCGAGCTCCTCGATCTTGCCCTGCAGCTCGGTCAGGTAGCCGACCGCGCTGTCCGGCGCGACGTCGCGGCCGTCAAGGAAGGCATGGATGTACACCTGCTCCAGCCCTTCCTTTTTGGCCAGCTCCAGCAGCGCGAACAGATGCGCGATATGGCTATGGACGCCGCCGTCGCTGACGAGGCCGTACAGATGCAGCTTTTTGCCGTTCAGCTTGGCGTGGCGCACGGCGCCGATCAGCGTGTCGTTGTCGTAGAACTCTCCGTCGCGGATCGACTTGGTGATGCGGGTCAGATCCTGGTAGACGATGCGGCCGGCGCCGATGTTGAGATGGCCGACCTCGGAGTTGCCCATCTGGCCCTCCGGCAAGCCGACCGCCTCGCCGCAAGCGGTCAGCGTCGTGTTCGGATATTCCGCGAGGAAGCGGTCATAGTTCGGCTTGTTCGCCTGCGCGACGGCATTGCCGACGATGTCGCTGCGAAGGCCGAATCCGTCCATGATGATGAGCGCAACCGGTTTGGGAGCCATCTTACTTCGCCCCCTCGACGAGGGCGATGTAGGAAGCCGGCTCCAGGCTGGCGCCGCCGACGAGCGCGCCGTCGATGTTCGCTTGGCCCAGGTATTCCTTGACGTTGGCCGGCTTCACGCTGCCGCCGTACTGGATGCGGACCGCATCCGCCGTCGCTTGGTCGTACAGCCCTGCAACGACCTGGCGGATATAGGCGATGACGTCCTCAGCATCCTCGGCCGTGGACGACTTGCCCGTGCCGATCGCCCAGATCGGCTCGTAGGCGATGACGGTCTCGGCCGCCTGCTCTGCCGTCAGGCCTTTCAGGCCGCCCTCCGTCTGCACTTTGCAGACGTCCTTCGTCTCGCCGGCCTCGCGCTCCTCGAGCTTCTCGCCGACGCACAGGATCGGAGTCAGGCCGTGCTTGAACGCCGCGACGACCTTCTTGTTCACGATCTCGTCCGTCTCTCCGAAGTACGCGCGGCGCTCGGAGTGGCCGACGATGACGTACTTCACGCCGAGATCGGCCAGCATGACGCCGGAAATTTCGCCGGTGTACGCGCCGTTGTCCTCGAAGTGCAGGTTTTGCGCGCCGATGGCGATGGAAGTGCCTTTGGCCGCTTCGACGAGAGCCGGAAGGGTCGTGAACGGAGCGCAGATGACGCTCTCGACGCCATCGACCTCAGCGCCGCCTTTCGCTTCGTTGAAGAAGGAGACCGCCTCGGAGACGGTCTTGAACATTTTCCAGTTGCCTGCGATGATCGGGGTTCTTGCCATAGGTTGTTCTCCTCTCTACTTGTCGTTAAGGGCGACAACGCCCGGGAGGGCTTTGCCTTCCATGAATTCGAGGGATGCTCCGCCGCCGGTGGAGATGTGGTCCATCTTGTCCGCGAGGCCGAACTTCTCGGCCGCCGCCGCGGAGTCGCCGCCGCCGATGACCGTGTAGCCCGCCGTTTCGGCGCAAGCCTGAGCGACGGCGCGCGTGCCGTGGGAGAACGGCTCGATCTCGAACACGCCCATCGGTCCATTCCAGACGACCAGCTTGGAGTCCTTGATCACGTTCGCGTACAGCTCGCGCGTCTTCGGTCCGATGTCGATGCCTTCCCAGTCGGAAGGGATGCCGTCGACGCCGACGATGTTCGTGTTGGCGTCCTTGCTGAACTCGTCGGTGACGACGATGTCGACCGGCAGCAGGAAGTTCTTGCCGAGCTTCTTGGCCTTCTCGATGAACTCGAGCGCCAGGTCCAGCTTGGAGTTGTCGACGAGCGACTGGCCGATCTCATGGCCTTGCGCCTTGAAGAAGGTGTAGCTCAGGCCGCCGCCGATGAGGATGTTGTCGGCGATCTCGATCATCTTGTTGATGACGTCGATCTTGTCCTTCACCTTGGAGCCGCCGACGATCGCGGTGAACGGACGCTCCGGATTGTTCAGGGCTTTGCCGAGCACGTCCAGCTCCTTCTCCATCAGCAGGCCGGATACGGCCGGGAGCAGATGAGCGATGCCTTCCGTGGAAGCATGCGCGCGGTGCGCGGCGCCGAACGCGTCGTTGACGTACAGGTCGGCCAGGGAAGCCAGCTGCTTGGCGAACTCCGGATCGTTGCTCTCCTCGCCGGCGTTGAAGCGCGTGTTCTCCAGCAGCAGCACGTCGCCGTCCTGGAGCGCCGCGGCTTTAGCCTGGGCGTCCGGACCGGCGGTGTCGTCCGCCTTGGCGACCGGCTTGCCGATCAGCTCGGACAGGCGCGCCGCGACCGGGGTCAGGCGCAGCTCTTCCTTGACTTCTCCGCCCGGACGGCCGAAGTGGGCCGCCAGGATGACGCGCGCGCCGCCTTCGATGAGGTGCTGGATCGTCGGCAGCGTCTCGCGGATCCGGGTATCGTCGGTGATCGCGCCGTCTTCCATCGGCACGTTGAAATCGACGCGCACGAAGACGCGCTTTCCTGCTACTTCCACATCACGAACACTTTTTTTGCTCACAGCTGCTCGCCCTCCCGATATATAGGTTTCTATGGGTTAAACATCGTTAAAGAGGAGAACGAAACGCTCGCCTCTCCTCTTTAACCTTACCGCTGTCTATGCAGTTAAGCGCCGCTTCTTACAGCCCTTTGGAGGCGATGTAAGCCGCCAGGTCGATAACACGGTTGGAGTAGCCCCACTCGTTGTCGTACCAGGACACGACTTTGACCATGTTGCCTTCAACGACCATCGTGGACAGGCCGTCGATCGTGGAGGAAGCCGGGTTGCCGTTGTAGTCGCTCGATACGAGCGGCTCGTCGGAGAAGTACAGGATGCCTTTCAGCGGGCCTTCAGCCGCTTCTTTGAGGGCCGCGTTGACTTCTTCGACCGTGACGTTGCTTTTCACTTCGGCGACGAGATCCGTTACGGACACGTTTTTCGTCGGCACGCGCATCGCCATGCCGTTCAGCTTGCCTTTCAGCTCAGGCAGAACGAGGGAGACGGCTTTGGCAGCGCCCGTCGAGGAAGGAATGATGTTCTCTGCGGCAGCGCGGGCGCGGCGCAGGTCCTTGTGCGGCACGTCCAGCACGGACTGGTCGTTCGTGTAGGAGTGGACCGTCGTCATCATGCCTTTGACGATGCCGAACTTGTCGTTCAGGACTTTGGCGAAAGGCGCCAGGCAGTTCGTCGTGCAGGAAGCGTTGGAGATGACCGTGTGAGAAGCCGCGTCGTATTTCTCTTCGTTGACGCCCATGACGATCGTGATGTCTTCGTTCGTAGCCGGAGCGGAGATGATGACTTTTTTCGCGCCGCCTTTCAGGTGAAGCTCGGCTTTTTCCTTCGCCGTGAAGATGCCCGTCGACTCGACGACGATCTCAGCGCCGACGGAGGACCAAGGCAGGTTTTCCGGATTGCGCTCGGCGAACACTTTGATTTCGCGGCCGTTGACGATCAGCGCGCCTTCTTTGGCTTCGACGGTCGCGTCCAGCACGCCGTGCGTCGTGTCGTATTTGAGCAGGTGAGCCAGCGTTTTCGTGTCGGTCAGGTCGTTGACGGCGACGATTTGAACTTCGCTGCTGTTCAGAGCGGCGCGGAATACGTTGCGTCCGATACGTCCGAATCCGTTAATACCAACTTTTACCATGGTTGAAAACCTCCTGAAATTAGGTGATGGTCCTGCATGATCCTTCAACGCGAAGCGCTCGGCCCTGCCCCTGTCAGGCGCAGAGCCCGCTTCGCCTTCATTCACGGTCGCGGTTGCGACGCGGATCGCCGGTCTAGTCCGCCATCGCGGCGATCTCCAGCGCGGCCGCCTCGTCGGTCACGAGCACATCCTCGTGGCCGAAGCGCAGCACCGCCGCGATCGCTTCGGCCTTGGACCTGCCGCCGGCGACGGCGATGACGACCTCGGTCGTCATGATATCCTCGAGCCGGATGCCGGCGGTCGGCATCTTGTGCACGACGGACCCGGCCCGGTCGAAGTAGTAGCCCCACGCCTCGGCGAGCGCCCCCTCCTGGCGGAGCTCCTCGACGACATCCGATTCCACTCGCCGTCGCCGCGCCATCGTCATCGCATCGCCGATGCCGTGGATGACGATGCGGGCTCCGCGGATGACGCCGACGACCTCTTTGACGCCGGGCTCGTGCATGAGGCTCGTATAGGCCTCCTCGCTCAGATGGTCCGGCACATGCAGCATCCGGTACTGGGCGCCGGTGCGCTTGGCCATCGCCGAGACGATCGTGCTCGCCTGGTACTCCAGGCTCTCTCCGAGCCCGCCCCTGGCCGGTACGAACAGATTGCTCGGATGCGGGACGGGGGCGTTCAGATGGCTCGCCACCTGTGCGAGCGTGGAGCCGCCGGTGACGGCGACGACGTCGCCCTCCCGCAGCTGTCCCAGCAGGGCGGACGCCCCGGCGCGTCCGAGCTCCCGCTTCGTGCTAGCGGAGTGGTCGGAGTCACCCGGCACGATGACGACCTTGCTCAGGCCGAAGCGCGTCCGCAGCTGCTCCTCCAGGTTGGACAGGCCGAGCAGTCCGCTCAGCACCGGCTCCATCTCCTCGAGCAGGCGCCGGCCGCTCTGGCTGACGCGCATGCCGGAGGCGTTGATCTCCAGGAAGCCCTGCTCCTTGAGGAAGTCGGTCTCGGCCCGAAGCACCCGCTCGGTCATGCCGAGCGCCGAAGCGAGCGAGCGGCGGCCGATCATGTCCGCCACGAGCACCTGATGGAGAATCCCATAGCGGAGACGGACCGTCTCCAGCAGATCGGGCACCAGCTGACGCTGCAAATCAATAAGGCTGCGCATGAGCGCTCCAACTCCACTCGTTAGCTATCCGTACGGGACAATTAATGTCCCAGCTATTCAATAAACGTCCCACAACCTCATTGTACTCCTTCTGCCGAGGACCCGCAAGGGACCTTTACCCGATGAAAACGGTTGCCGACACGCCTTTCGGCCTAAATGTTTTCCAGCAGTTGCAGGGAAACGGAGCCCTCCGGAAGCCGGACAGGTTAGTGTTGCTTTTTCTGGCAGGCTGTTATACAATCTTAGACGTTACGCTTTTCAAGCATACATGCGCCCGTGGTCCAATGGATATGACGTAGGCCTCCGGAGCCTGAGATCTAGGTTCGATTCCTAGCGGGCGCGCCAATCATTTACATCATGCTTTTCCGATACATGGGATCGCGCCCCTCCAGGGCGCGATCCTTTTTTGTTTTTGCAAGCCTCGTTTAAGAGGCGCCCGAGCCGGTTAAAATGGGCTATTGAACCGGCTTGGCGAAGCCGTCTCCGACCTCTTTGACCAAATTTGACTTTAACAATCGATTCTCGTAGAATGAAAAAAGCACCTGCAGTGACAACCTTAATGAGGATATAAGGAGGGACTTGCACATGAACATGAACTACGTGCCTATGGTCATCGAGCAGAGCAACCGCGGCGAGCGCGCCTACGACATCTACTCGAGGCTGCTCAAGGACCGCATCATCTTCCTCGGTACCGGCATCAACGACATGGTCGCCAACTCCGTCATCGCCCAGCTGCTGTTCCTCGCCGCCGACGATCCGGAGAAGGACATCTCCATCTACATCAACAGCCCCGGCGGCTCCATCACGTCCGGCATGGCGATTTACGACACGATGCAGTTCATCAAGCCTGACGTCTCGACGATCTGCGTCGGCATGGCCGCCTCGATGGGCGCGTTCCTGCTGGCCGCGGGCGCCAAGGGCAAGCGCTACGCGCTGCCGAACAGCGAGGTCATGATCCATCAGCCGCTCGGCGGAGCCGAAGGCCAGGCCAGCGACATCGAGATCCGCGCGCGCCGCATCCTCCAGATGCGCGACAAGCTCAACCATATTCTCGCCGAGCGTTCCGGTCAGCCGCTGGAGCGCATTGAGAAGGACACCGACCGCGACTACTTCATGAGCGCGGACGCCGCCCGCGAGTACGGCCTCGTCGACAAGGTCATCGAGAAGCTGTAAGCCAGGCTGCGACAGGCAAAAAGCGCCGCCCCTTCCGAATCGGAAGGGGCGGCGCTTTGCGTTTCGACGCTCTCGCGGCCGTCGCGGGCACGCGCGCAGGCCATCCTGCGCGGCGCCGCGGCTGCCGCGGCAGACCGGGGCTGGCCGAGAGCTATGCTACTTCAGCTGGTACACGACGGTCAGCTGGCCTTGCACGTCGACCTGGCCCGGCTCGACGGAGGTCGAAGCGCTGTCGCTGGCAGCCATGGCCTTCATCTGCGCCATCTCGCGGTACACCGGCACGGCCTGCGCGCCGTTCTCGGTGATGTTCACGACCGGACCGAGCGAGCGGCCCGCAGCGGCGGCAAGCGCCTCCGCCTTGACGCGCGCGTTGTCGAGCGCTTTTTTGAGCGCGTCGTTCGTATACGCGTCCGTCTTTTCCGTGCCGAAGGAGACGCCGCTGATCTGGTTCGCGCCCGCGCTTCCGAGGCTGTCGAGCAGCTCCCCGGTCTTGTCGATGCTGCGCCAGGAGATGCTCAGCTCATGCGTCGCCGTATAGCCGGTCAGCACCTGGCCTTCCTTTTCGGTGTAGCGGTACTGCGGCTGCACGTAGTAGGACGTCGTCTTCAGATCCTTGTCCGCCAGACTGTAGGTTCCTTTAAGCATTTTGACGACCGCGTCGTACCGCTTGGCCGCTCCGGCCTGAGCCTCCTTCGCCGTCTTGGCCGTCACGTTCACGCCCGCTGTGACATACGCGATGTCCGGCGCCACCGACAGCTTGCCTACGCCTTGCACTGCGATCGTGTTCTCCATCGCCGCTCCTTGCTCCGCCGCATAGACGGGCTTTGATCCCGAGTCCAGCACGCCGGCTCCGTTCAGAGCCAGCAGCGATCCTGCCGTCAGCGAGGCCGCCAGCAGCAGCACCTTGCCTTGACTTGCCAGCTTGCCGAATCCTTGTTTGCTTCCCATATCTGTTCGCCTCCGTTTCGGTTTGTCCTTTGAAACGCTCGCCCGCCTGAAAATGTTGCACATACAGGTCCCAACGGGGGCTTCAGCCAATGGCCAAAACGCAAAAAAAGCCCCCGGATCGGGAGCCTCGGGAGCCGCAGCGAATCAAGCTTGGGGACCGGCAGGCCGAGACCTACTGGTTCTCCAGCTCTTCCTTGCTGACGAGCGATACTAAAGCGTTTACAGCCTGCTCGGCGTCCGAACCTTCGGCACTGATGTGAACTTCGGTGCCGGAGCTGATGGCAAGGCTCATGATGCCCATGATGGACTTGGCGTTCACTTTTTTCTCGTCCTTCTCGACAAAGATCTCGGAGGAGAATTTATTCGCTTCCTGGACGAAGAGCGCGGCCGGTCTTGCGTGAAGACCCGTCTTCAGTCTCACGACTACGGGTTGTCTTGTCATGAACTCTATACCCCCTAATCCTAATTCATTGCTGCATGGCCGCCGGAAGGCGAACGTGAGGCATGCTCTTGCAAAGGGCCGCCGGGTGGAACGGACCTTACCTTGCGTGACAATTGCTTTCATTATACCATCGGCCGGCGCAACATGAAAGTTCAGCTTCCCCGGATTTTTTCGGCGAGCTCGTCGATCTTGCGCAATCGGTGGTTGACCCCGGACTTGCTGACGGAGCCCTTGAGCATCTCGCCGACTTCCTTGAGGTTCATGTCAGGATGCTGCAGCCGGATCTCCGCCACCTCCCGCAGCTTCTCGGGCAGGTTCTCGAGGCCGAGCTCCTTTTGCAGCAGCCGGATGTTGTCGATCTGGCGCACGGCCGCGCCGATCGTCTTGTTGAGATTGGCCGTCTCGCAGTTGACGATCCGGTTCACCGAGTTGCGCATGTCGCGCATGATGCGGACATCCTCGAACTTGAACAGCGCCTGATGCGCGCCGATGATGTTCAGCAGCTCGATGATCTTCTCGCCTTCCTTGATGTAAAAGACGAAGCCCTTCTTGCGCTCGATGCAGCGGGCGTTGAGGCCGAACTTGTTGGCGAGCGTGACGAGCGCGGAGCAGTGCTCCTCGTACATGCAGGCGATCTCCAGATGGTAGGACGAGCCCTCCGGATTGTTGACCGAGCCGCCGGCGAGGAACGCGCCGCGCATGTAGGCTCGCTTGCAGCATGGCTTGCGGATCATGTCCTTGTCGATGCCCTGGTTGAACATGAAGCCCTCGGAGACGATGTTCAGCTCCTTGAGGATCTCCTGCACCCGCGCCGGGATGCGCACGATGTAGACGTTGTTCTTCTTAAGCCGCATCTTCTTGCGCACCAGCAGCTCCGTATGCACGTCGAACAGCTTCTTGATGAGGCTGTAGATTCTGCGGGCGATGGCTGCATTCTCGGTGGAGATGTCCAGAATGACCTTGCGGCTGGACAGATGCACCGAGCCGTTCATGCGGATGAGCGCGGAAAGCTCCGCCTGCTCGCAGCAGGCATCCTGGTTCTCGACGAGCGTCAGCTCTTTTTTCGTTTGAGCGGCGAAGGACATCCCTCTCTCACCCCTTTCGGTCCATCCAGCTGTCGACGAGCTGGTAGATATGATGGCTCAGCCGCACGGCGTCATGCCGCAGGTAGGTGCGGAACAGCACGAGCCGGTCGGCGATGACTTTGTAGCCTTGACGCGTCACCTCGTCCAGATCGAGCTGGACTGCCTGGGCGCCCATCTCGGCATAGCGGTCCTGCACCTGCGGCGGAATCTCGCCGTCATTGACGATGATGTAGTCGAACAGCTGGTGGCCGACGTGGCGCTCGATCGCCTCCAGATGATCGCTCACCGAGTAGCCGTCCGTCTCCCCCGGCTGGGTCATAACGTTGCAGATGAAAATTTTGATCGCGCTCGACTGCACGATGCAGTCGGCGAGCTTGGGCACGAGCAGGTTCGGAATGATGCTCGTGTACAGGCTGCCCGGTCCGATCAGGATGGCGTCGGCCTCCTGGATCGCCAGGCACGCCTCCTCGAGCGGCTCCACGTCCGCCGGCTCGATGAATACTCGCTTGATCGGCTGGCCCGCCAGCGGAATGCTCGACTCGCCTTCGACGATCGAGCCGTCCGCGAGCTCCGCCTTGAGCACGATCGACTGGTCGGATGCCGGCAGCACCGTGCCGCGCACGGCAAGCACGCGGCTCAGCTCGCGGATGCCGGTGACGAAGTCGCCGGAGATGTCCGTCATCGCCGCCAGCATCAGGTTGCCCAGGCTATGTCCGGCCAGGCCGGTGCCATTGGAGAAGCGGTACTGGAGCATCTCGGAAAGCAGCGGCTCCACGTCCGCGAGCGCGATCAGCACATTGCGGATGTCGCCCGGAGGCGGCATCTGCAGCTCGCTGCGCAGCACGCCGGAGCTGCCGCCGTCGTCGGCGACCGTGACGATCGCCGTAATGTCGAGGGGCTTCTCCTTCAGGCCGCGCAGCATGACCGACAGGCCGGTCCCGCCTCCGATGACGACGATCTTGGGGTTTTTCGGGTCCGCAGACCTTTTTCTTGCCATTGCACTCCCGCCTTAGGGGCGATCGCGGTCAGCATCGCGATGGCTGACCCGGACCGACTCCGTCTCGCTGCTGCCGAGCATCCGCCCGAGATATTCCGCTATGGCCACGGAGCGGTGCTTGCCTCCCGTGCAGCCGATGCCGATGACGACCTGGCTCTTGCCTTCCTTGCGGTATAAAGGAATGAGGAATTGAAGCATATCCAGCAGCTTGGTCAGAAACGTCTGGGTATCGGGCCATTTCATAACATATTCATATACATCGGGCTCCCGTCCGGTGCGTGGACGAAGGTGATCCACATAATGCGGGTTCGGCAGGAAGCGCACGTCATAGATCAGGTCGGCGTCGATCGGGATGCCGTACTTGAAGCCGAACGAGGTCACATTGACGGAGAAGCGGGACTGCTTGAGGTTCGTGAAGCGCGAGATGATCGCTTCCTTGAGCTGGGCGGGCTTGAGATTGCTCGTATCGATGATCTGGGTCGCCGAGTCCTTGAGCTCCTCCAGCAGCCGGCGCTCCATCGCGATGCCGTCGAGCGGCAGCCCTTCCGGGGCGAGCGGATGGCGGCGGCGGCTCTCCTTGTAGCGGCGCACCAGCACGTTGTCGGTGGCGTCGAGGAACAGGATCTCGTACGGGATCGTGAAATGAGTGCGGATATGCTCCAGCGAATCCGCCAGCGCCGTGAAGAATTCCCGGCCGCGCAGGTCGATGACGAGCGCGACCTTGGCGATCTTGCCGCTCGAGCCGTCGATCAGCTCCGCGAATTTGGGAATGAGGACGGGCGGCAGGTTGTCGACGCAAAAGAAGCCGAGATCCTCGAGGCTTTGCACCGCGATCGTTTTGCCTGCGCCGGACATGCCGGTGATGATGACGAGCTGGGGTGAGTTGGTTTCCATCGGGATTCCCCTTCCTGCGGCTGGATCAAGCCGAAAAGCCGCCGCGCGAGGCGGCGGCGGGCCGGACTAGGAGCGAAGGATGAGGCCGGCCGCTCCGACGACGCCGGCATTGTTGCCGAGCGTGGCCGCGACGATCTCGACGCCTTCCTTGGCTTCCGGCTGCGTATACTTGGCGAACACCTCGCGGATCTGGTCGAACAGGAAATCTCCGGCCTTGGCGACGCCGCCGCCGACGATGAAGCGCTGCGGGTTGAGCGTGACCGCCGTCGCGGCCATCGAGCGGCCGAGGTAGTAGGCCGCGCGGTTGACGATGCGGGCCGCCACCTCGTCGCCTTCCTTGGCGGCGTCGATGACTTCCTTGGCCATGAGGTTCGGCACGAGCGACAGGCTCGTCTTGTCCCCGCGGGCGACGGCGTCCTTGGCCATGCGGATGATGCCGGTCGCCGAGGAGACCGTCTCCAGGCAGCCCGTCATGCCGCAGGTGCATTGGATCGCTTCGAGATCCGGCACGATCGACATATGGCCAAGCTCGCCGGCCATGCCGTTGTAGCCTTCATAGATGCGGCCGCCGATGATGACGCCGCCGCCGACGCCCGTGCCGAGCGTGTAGCAGACGCAGTTCGGCACGCCGCGGCCGGCTCCGCCCCACGCCTCGCCAAGCGCGGCCACGTTGGCGTCGTTGTTCACCTTGACGATGACGCCGAGCTGATCCTCGAGCATCTGCTTCAGCGGAACGTTGCGTATGTTCAAATTGTTGGAGAACTTCACGATGCCGTTCGGAATGTCGAGGAATCCGGCGATTCCGACGCCGACGCCGCCTACCTGCTCCCAGGAATGTCCGGTCGCATCGACGATATGGCGCACGTACTTGACGATATTGTCGACGATGCGGTCCGCCCCATGGCTCGCCTCGGTCGGTCCCTCGTACGTCTGGAGCAATTCGCCCGCCGCGCTGCATACTCCAACTTTAATGGCGGTGCCGCCGATATCTGCTCCAACGTAGATCGTCTCTGACATGTGATAGCCACCTCAACGAATTAGTTTAACTTCTTTAGCTACTATAAGCGAAGGCATGGGTTAGGTCAAGGTAACAACGCCCCCCGGCGAACCGCGCCGAAGCTGGCCTCTCGCGGCTTTTCGGGAGCGCCGGGAAGGGCTTTTGAATCGTTTTTGGATTGCTCTCGGATTGCTTTTGGATGGCTTTCTGATGGCTTTCGAATGGCTTTCAGACCGCTCTCGAAGCGTCTTCGGGGCGCTGCCCAAACTGCCGCATGACCAGGCAATACCGGGTCCGCCCCGTCTCTCGCCGACCTTCGCGCCTGACGTTGCAGATCGACGTTAGCCGCAGGGCGATCCGCTTTTCCCCGTAAAAAGAAACGTCCGCCATCCGGAAGGATGGGGACGCCCGAAGCAAGCTTATAGGGACTGGCTCCAGTCATGGACCATCGAGCCTTCAAGGAACTTCTCGCAGTCCAGAGCGGCCTGGCAGCCGCTGCCCGCGGCGGTGACCGCCTGGCGATACTTCGTGTCCTGCACGTCGCCGCAAGCGAACACGCCCGGCACGTTCGTCTCGGTCGTGCCCGGCTTCACGACGATGTAGCCGTGATCGTCCGTGTCGACCTGCCCGCCGAGGAACTTCGTATTCGGCGTGTGGCCGATCGCGACGAAGATGCCGTCGGTCTCGATGAGCTCTTCCTGGCTCGTCTCGTTGTTGCGCACCTTGAGGCCGGTGACGCCGAGCGGGCCGGCGACGACCTCCAGCGGCGTGCGGTTGAGCGCGAAGCTGATCTTCTCGTTGTCGCGAGCGCGGTCCTGCATGATCTTGGAGGCTCGCATCTCGTCGCGGCGATGAACCAGGTCGACGCCGGTCGCGAAGCGCGTCAGGAAGTTCGCCTCCTCCATCGCGGAGTCGCCGCCGCCGACAACGACAATTTTCTTGCCGCGGAAGAAGAAGCCGTCGCAGGTCGCGCAGGTGCTGACGCCGCGGCCGACGTTTTCTTTTTCCCCCGGGATGCCCAGGTAGCGCGCGGACGCGCCGGTGGAGATGATGAGCGACTCGGCGACGAGCTCGCCCTGGCCCTCGACCTGGAGCTTGAACGGACGCTGCGAGAGGTCGACGCTGTTGACCCAGCCCGTGCGGAATTCGGCGCCGAACCGTTCCGCCTGCTTGCGCATGTTGGCCATGAGGTCAGGGCCAAGGATGCCGTCAGGGAAACCAGGGAAGTTCTCGACCTCGGTCGTCGTCGTCAGCTGTCCGCCCGGCTCCGGTCCCTCGATGACGAGCGGATTCAGGTTGGCGCGGGCAAGATAGATGGCGGCGGTGAGCCCGGAAGGTCCGGTACCGATAATGATGGATTTGTACACGATGAAACTCCTCCTTGTTGCCTGCTTGATTATAATTATTCTAATCCAAAGCGAGGCGATCCGTCAAAAGCGGCGGCGTATTCTTCATAAAACGTTCATCCGTTACTTTTCCCAATGGCCGCAAATCTCATCAATGCGCTTGGCATGCTTGCTCACGGTCGCCGCGGACGCGCCGTAGCGCTCCGCTACCTCCTGATAAGAAACCGTCCGGCGATGCTGCTTGGCGGTCAAATATTCAAGCGCGGCCGACCAGCTCTCCGGCTTGGCCATGCGCGGCACGTCCGGATACACCCGGACGAGGTAGTCGAGCCAGAGCTTCATCAGATCGTACTGCTGCAGCAGGCCGTACTCTTTCCCCATATGGCGGAAAGCGGTATCGAGCACGATCTGCCAGCTCGGCTCCCAATCCGGCAGCGGGCTGCCGTCCTCGAACGCCGTCTCGGCCACCGAGCCGAGCATCCGGCGGCGTCCCGACAAGACGGCGGGCACCGGCTCCTCGACACCGAGCTTGCGCAGGACGAACAGCGCGATGCGTTTCAGATCGTCCTCCTCGTCGGGCTCCAGCAGAAACGCCCGCAGCGCTTCCTGCACCTCTCCGTCGCCGATCGCGGCGAAGGCCTGGATGACCTGCAGCTTCGTCTTGCTGTCGCCGTGGCGCAGCGCCCAGAAAAACGAGGAGCGCACGAGCGGATTGCTGCTCATCCCTTCGGGCATCGCTTCCGGCGTCCGTTCCCACGTCTGGAACTGCTCCTCGAAGGGCAGGTGGTAATGGTAGCTCGCCGTCATCCGCTCTTCCTGCCCGCGCAGCATCGGCAGCTGCTCGAGGTAATACCGGGCCACATCGGACTCGGGATCGAGGCGCGCCGCCTGCTGCCAGAACCGCCGCGCCTCTTCCAGCCGACCGGAATGCACGGCCGCTACCGCCGCATAATGGTAGAGCGAAGCCTCATGCTCTCCCGATTCCCCCTTCAGCAGCCGGCGGAAATGGCGCAAGGCGCATTCATGCTCGCCGAGAATGCCCATCGTCGTCGCCAGCTTGAACACATGCTCCTGATGGAAGGGCACGGTCCGGCGCAGCCGATCGGTCAGCGGCTCCAGCGGCTCCCGATCGTCCGCATGCTGATAGAAGATCGCCAGGTTGCACAAGGCGTGAAGGTTGCCCTCCTCCTGCTCCAGCGCCTCCCGGATCGTCTCCATCGCGCGGTCGAGACGGCCCATATAATAGTAGGCCAAGGCGAGATTGTTGCGCGCCGCCATGAAATCCGGCGTCCGCTCCAAAATCGACTCCAGCAGCTTGGCCGCTTGGGCGAATCGGCCCTCTTCCAGCAGAGAGCGGGCGCGGTCATGCTCCGCCGTTCCCTGGCGAGCCTTGATCGTTACGGCCGGCGCAGGGCGCTTCAGCTCGTACTGAAGCAGCTCCATCATCTCCTCGGCGTCGTCGAGGTAATGCCCTTCCTCGTCCTCCTCGAGATAACGCAGCAGGGCGTGCTCGGCCTTGTCATACTGCTCCATGTTGGCGTAATTGTTGGCCATATAAAAGAAGCATTCCGTCATAGACGGATCCAGCGTCTCCAAAATCTCGATCAGGATCCGATTGGATTCCTCGTACTGGCCCGTCTCCGACAGGATTCCGGCCAGATTGCAATGGTTGACCGGATTGTCCGGCTCGTATTCCACGGCCTTGCGGAAATATTTCAGCGCCTTGTCGTAATGATAGCGGTCCATCGAGCGCACTGCGCGCTCGAAGAAGAACGTCGCGTCCCATTGGATCGGTATAATCTTCGCTGCCTGGTCCGCAGCCGCCCTGTTGTCCTCTTTCACCCGCCAAGGCACCTCCTCTGATTCCGTTAAAATCGAATGCACATGATTATACCATAACGTGTAACGCTTAACACGGTAGAAAATAAGGAACGAAAACGTCAAAAAACGGAAGGCCGCGAGTGGCCTTCCGTTCTTCGGAAGAGCAGGTTGGCCGGTCAGATGCCGGCATTTTTGAACAGGGTGCTGATCGAGCCGCCCTGCATGATGATCTTGGTGGCGTCCGCCAGCATCGGAGCGACGGAGAGCACCTTGAAGCGGTCCGAACGAATGTCCGGCAGCGCGATGGAGTCGGTCACGACGACTTCCTTGATGAGCGGATGGTCCAGCTTCTGCAAGGCGTTGCCCGAGAACAGCGGATGCGTCGCGCAGACGTAGACGTCTTCGGCGCCGCGCTCCTTCAGTCCTTCGACAACGTTGACGATCGTCGTGCCGGTGTCGATCAGATCCTCGATGATGATCGGGGTCTGGCCCTCGACGTCGCCGATGACGTGGGTGATGACGGACTCGTTGTGGGCCGGGCGTTTCTTGATCATGATAGCGAAAGGCGAATCCAGGTAGTTGGCCAGCTTCTCCGCCGTGGAAGCTCGTCCGGCATCAGGGGAAACGACAACGGGATTCTTGATGTTTTTGCTCTTGAGATGATCGCTGATGAGGTCCAGCGCCGTCAGATGGTCCACCGGGATGTTGAAGAAGCCTTGGATAGCCGGAGCGTGAAGGTCGATCGTGATGATGCGGGTCGCCCCGACGGTCGTCAGAATGTCCGCCAGCATCTTGGCCGAGATCGGTTCGCGCGGCGCGGATTTGCGTTCCTGGCGCGCATAGCCGTAGTACGGCATGATGATGTTGATCGTCTTGGCCGACGCGCGCTTGGCGGCATCGATCATGACGAGCAGCTCCACGAGGTTCTCGTTGATCGGATGGGAGAACGACTGCACCAGGAATACGTGGCAGTTCCGGATCGTCTCCTCATAGTGGCAGTAGACTTCTCCGCTCTTGAACCGGGAGATCGTGATCGCCCCAAGCGGCAGCCCCAGCTCCGCGCTGATCTTCCTCGCCAGCTCCGGGTTCGAGGAACCCGAAAAAATTCGCAACTTGTCGCTAAACATGATACCCTCCTGAGCGTTCCAACCAAAAATTTGACATCATCCTGCTAAAGCTCTGCGTGTTCGACACATCTATTATACATCCTGAGCCGCAGATTTCAAAAAGGAATCGGGAAGCGCTTGCGCTCCTTGAACGTGAGCAGCTGCGTGTAGCCGGCCTGGCGCAGCGCCTCGCGCGCTTCGGGCAGGTACTGCTCGAGCCGCTCCGGCTGGTGGCAGTCGGAGCCGATCGTGACCGGGATGCCGAGCTCATGCGCGCGCCTCAGCATGCGCGGTCCCGGGAACATCTCCGCGCACGGCATGCGCAGCCCGGAGGCGTTGAGCTCGATCGCCATGCCGGCGTCCGCGACCGCTTGCAGCGCGGCGTCCTCCAGATGCGTCACGTCCTGCTCCGGCGCGTAGCCGAAGCGCTTGATGACGTCGATATGACCGATGTAGTCGTAAAAGCCGGTGCGCGCCGCCTTGATGACGGCGTCGTAGTACGTCTCGTACACCTGCAGCCGGTCGCGGCCTTCCCAGCCGGCCGTCTGCCGGAAGTCGGTGATGTCCCATGTCCCGAGGAAATGGACCGATCCGATGACGTAATCCCACGGATACGCTTCGATGATCGCTTGGATCTGCTCCTCGCAGCCCTCGATGTAGTCCCCCTCGAGTCCGAGGCGGATGTCGATCTGGCCGCGGTATTTCTCCCGCAGCTCGAGCACCTCCTCGACGTAGCGGGGAAGCTCCTCCATCGGCATGGCCATCTCGGGGAAATAGTCCTCCGGCCTGACATGCAGCAGCGGCATGTGGTCGGACAGGCCGATCTGCGCGAGGCCGCTGCGGATGCCTTGGCGCACATAGTCCTCCAGCGTGCCGACGGCATGGCCGCAGCGCTCGTGATGGGTATGGTAGTCGATGCGGATCGTCATGGATGGGCTCCTTTCGCCGCTAGGCGCTTCTCGCTATGGGATAGCTCGCTGCTCAGCGCTCTCGTTCCGGCATCTCCCGGAACTCGCTACCTATTCATCCTGTTCGTCGTCGGCTGGCCGTGGCGCTCGCGAAGCACGGCCATGACGTCGTCCAGCGGCAAGCCGCGCTCGCGAAGCAGCACCATGAGGTGGAACAGCAGGTCGCCCGCCTCCGCGCGAAGCTCCTCGTTGTCGCCGTTCTTGGCGGCGACGACGACCTCGATGCTCTCCTCGCCGAACTTCTTGAGGATCTTGTCGAGCCCCTTTTCGAACAGGTACGTCGTATACGCGCCGTCCGGCCGCTCCGCGTACCGCTGGGCGATCGTGCCCTCCAGCTCGCCGAGCATCGCGAAGCGGTCGCCGGCCGCCGCTTCCGCTGCCGCCTCTCCGCCCGCGACCGGCAGCGGGTTGTGGAAGCAGCTGTACGCGCCGGTATGGCAGGCCGGTCCCTGCTGCTCGACGCGCACGAGCAGCGTGTCGCCGTCGCAGTCGTAGCGGATCGAGCGGATGCGCTGCGTATGTCCGCTCGTCGCGCCTTTATGCCACAGCTCCTGGCGGGAGCGGCTCCAGTACCACGTCTCGCCGCTCTCCAGCGAGAGGCGCAGCGATTCCTCGCTCATGTAGGCGAGCATGAGCACTTCCTTGGTGAGCGCGTCCTGCACGACGGCCGGCACGAGACCGGCCGCGTCGTACCTGATGCGGCTCAGGTCGAGCTCGAGCCCGCCTGACGCCTGAAGATCCTTGCTCATCGCACCGCCACTCCTTCCCGCCGCAGCTCGTCCTTGACCTCGGCAATCGTCATTTCCTTGTAGTGGAAAATCGTCGCCGCCAGTCCCGCGTCCGCGCCTGCTTCCCGGAACACCTCGCCGAAATGCTCCTTGCGTCCCGCACCGCCCGAGGCGATGACCGGAATGCCGACCGACTGCGACACCGCGCGCGTCAGCGCGAGGTCGAAGCCGTCCTTGGTGCCGTCCGCGTCCATGCTCGTCAGCAGCAGCTCGCCGGCGCCGAGCTGCTCGGCGCGGCGCACCCACTCCAGCGCCCGCTGCCCCGTCGGCTTGCGTCCGCCATGCGTGTAGACCTCCCACTCGCCCCATTCCGGGTTGAAGCGGGCGTCCACCGCGACGACGATGCACTGCGAGCCGAAGCGGCGCGCGCCGTCCGAGATGAGCTGCGGATTCAGCACCGCCGCCGTGTTGATGCCGATCTTGTCCGCGCCCGCGCGCAGGATGCGCTTCATGTCGTCGGTCTGCGAGATGCCGCCGCCGACCGTGAACGGGATCGTGATCTCGCCCGCCGTGCGGCGCACGACCTCGATCATCGTCGCCCGCCCTTCGACCGAGGCGGAGATGTCGAGGAACACGAGCTCGTCGGCCCCCTCGCGGTCATAGAGCGAGGCGAGCTCGACCGGATCGCCGGCGTCCCGCAGATTGACGAAATTGACGCCTTTGACGACGCGTCCGTCCTTCACGTCCAGGCAAGGGATGATTCGTTTAGCCAGCATAGGCTCGACCTTCTTTCGCTAGATTCCCTGACGCCGGCCTTGCGGCTCCAGCTCCCGCACCGCTTCCGCGAGCGAGATCGCGCCGGTGTACAGCGCCTTGCCGACGATCGCGCCGCGGATGCCTTCTCCCGCATGCTCGACCAGCGTGCGCAGATCCTCGATCCGGCTGACGCCGCCCGATGCGATGACGTCCGCTCCCGAATACGCGGCCAGCGAGCGGATCGCCTCCACGTTCGGCCCCTGCATCATGCCGTCGCGGGAAATGTCGGTGAAGATGAACGTCTCCGCGCCTTTGGCCGCCAGCTCCCGGGCCAGCTCCTCGGCCTTGACCTCGCTCGTCTCCAGCCAGCCGCGCGTCGCCACATACCCGTCCTTGGCGTCGATGCCGATCGCCACGCGGCCGCCATGCCGCGCCAGCACGCGCTCGACGAACGCGCGGTCCTCGATCGCCGCCGTGCCGAGGATGACGCGCGAGACGCCGAGCGACAGCAGGCGCTCGACGTCCTCCTCCGTGCGCAGGCCGCCGCCGAGCTGCACCGGCACGGACACCGAGCGCGCGATCTCGCCGATCAGCTCGGCGTTCACGGGATGGCCGGCCTTGGCGCCGTCGAGGTCGACGAGATGGATCCAGGACGCGCCTTGCGCCTCCCAGTCGCGGGCCGCCTGAACTGGACTGTCGTTGTAGACGGTCTCCTGGGCGTAGTCGCCCTGCACGAGCCGGACCGCCTTGCCGCCGCGGATGTCGATCGCGGGATAGATCGTGAATGTGGTCATGTCTTTTCCTCCAAGCGGGCCTCTCGCCCTATCGGTTGTCGCTTGCCGCCGGCGCTCCGGCCAGCCTCAGGAAGTTTCGCAGCAGGCTCATGCCGAGCTCCCCGCTCTTCTCGGGGTGGAACTGCATTCCCGTCACGTTGCCGCGGCCGACGATCGCCGTCACCGGCTGATGATAGTCCGTCACCGCGATCAGATCCAACGGCTCCGCCGGCAGCGCGTGGTAGGAATGCACGAAGTACACATGCCCCTCCTCCAGCCCTTCCAGCAGCGGGCTCTCCTGCCGGAACTGCAGCCGGTTCCAGCCCATGTGCGGAATCTTGTACTCGCCCCGGAAGCGCACGACGCGGCCCGGCAGCAGCCCCAGTCCTTGATGCGGACCGTGCTCCTCGCCCTCGTCGAACAGCAGCTGCATGCCGAGGCAGATGCCGAGCAGCGGCTTGCCGGATGCGGCGAACGCGCGCGTCGCCTCGTCCATGCCGGTCTCGCGCAGGAATGCCATCGCGTCGCCGAACGCGCCGACGCCGGGCAGGATCGCCCCGTCCGCGCTCAAAATCTCCGCCAGGTCCGACGTCACAAGCGCCTCGCAGCCGAGCCGCTCCACCGCCTTGCTGACGCTGTGCAGATTGCCGAGCCCGTAGTCGATGACCGCGATCGCGCTCATGCTAGAGCACTCCCTTGGTCGACGGCACGCCCTGCACGCGAGGGTCGATCGAGGTCGCCTCGTCGAGCGCGCGTCCGAGCGCCTTGAACACCGCTTCGATCATGTGATGCGTATTTTTGCCGTAGTGCACGATGACATGCAGCGTGAAGCGCCCCTCGAGCGCCAGCTTCCAAAGGAACTCGTGGACGAGCTCCGTGGAGAAGCTGCCGACCTGCTGGGACGGATACTCGGCCCGGTATTCGAAATGCGGCCGGTTGCTCAGGTCGATGACGACCTGCGCGAGCGCCTCGTCCATCGGCACGAACACGCTGGCGTACCGCTTGATGCCGCGCTTGTCGCCGAGCGCCTCCGCCAGCGTCTGGCCGAGGCAGATGCCGATGTCCTCCACCGTATGGTGGTCGTCGATGTCCACGTCGCCGCGGGCGTCGACCTTGAGGTCGAACTGGCCGTGCTTCGCGAACAGGTCCAGCATATGGTTCAGGAACGGCACATCCGTCTCGATCTCCGATACGCCCGTGCCGTCCACGGCGAACGCCAGCTTGATGTCCGTCTCGTTCGTCTTGCGCGCCACCTCGGCGCGGCGGAGCTCCCGCCCGTTGTCCCCAGTCGCCATCTCTATGCCCTCTTTCCTTCTGTCGATTGAAGTCCGGCCGCGCCTGCGGCCGCTTCCTTGTCCAGCCGCGCCCCGATCGCGCGGGCATGGCCCTCCAGCCCCTCGTGGCGGGCGAGCGTCATGATCTGCGCTCCGTCCCGCAGCAGCGCCTCGCGGCTGTACGAGATGAGGCTCGACTTCTTGATGAAGTCGTCCACGTTCACCGGCGAGCTGAAGCGCGCCGTGCCGTTGGTCGGGATGATGTGGTTCGGACCGGCGAAGTAGTCGCCGACCGGCTCCGAGCTGTACGGCCCGAGGAAAATCGCGCCGGCGTTCTCGATCGAGCCGAGCAGCCCCATCGGATCAGCCGTCATGATCTCCAAATGCTCCGGCGCCAGCCGGTTGACGACGTCGACGCCTGCCTGCAGCGAGTCGACAAGCAGCGCGGCGCCGTGCCGGTCGATCGACTCGCGCGCGATCGCCGCCCGCGGCAGCAGCGGGAGCTGGCGCTCCACCTCGGCCGCGACCGCTTCGGCCAACGCGGCCGAAGGCGTGATCAACAGGCTCGACGCCATCTCGTCATGCTCCGCCTGCGACAGCAGGTCCGCCGCCACATAAGCCGGATCGGCCGTCTCGTCGGCCAGCACCGCGATCTCGCTCGGCCCGGCCAGGCTGTCGATGTCGACCGCCCCGTAGACGGCGCGCTTGGCCAGCGCCACATAGATGTTGCCCGGTCCCGTAATCTTGTCGACCGGCGGGATCGTCTCCGTGCCGTAGGCCAGCGCCGCCACCGCCTGCGCGCCGCCGATGCGGTACATCTCCTTGACGCCGGCCTCGGCCGCCGCGACGAGGATGTACGGGTCGATGCCCGGCTTGCCCCCGGTCGCCGGCGGCGTCGCCATCACGATCTCCGGCACGCCCGCCACCTGGGCGGGGATGACGTTCATCAGCACCGACGACGGATACGCCGCCTTGCCTCCCGGCACGTAGACCCCGACGCGCTTCAGCGGCCGGATCACCTGCCCTAGCATCGTGCCGTCCGGCTGCACGTCCATCCACGACTGGCGCTTCTGCCGCTCGTGATAGGCGCGGATGTTGGCCGCCGCCTGGCGCAGCGCCTCCAGAAAGTCCGGCTCGACCTGGCTGTACGCCGCCTGGATCTCCGCCTCGCCGACGCGCAGCTGCGCCGCGCTCAGCCGCACGCCGTCGAAGCGCTCCGTCAGCTCCAGCAGCGCCTCGTCCCCGCGCGTCCGCAGCGCCTCGACCGTCTGCCGCACCGACTCGTTCTGCTCCGGCGTGCCGTATTCGACCTCCCGGCTCAGCTTGAACTGCTCCGCTCGCATGATCCGCATCGTCTCTCTCCCCTTTCCTTCCTAGACTCTAGACTCGCGCCGACAGCGTCGCCTGCAGCCGGTCGCACAGCGACTGGATGCGGTCGTTCTTCATCCGGTAGCTGACGCGGTTGGCGATCAGGCGGCTCGTCACGCCGAACATCGACTCCATCTCCACGAGCCCGTTGTCGCGCAGCGTCTGTCCGGTCTCGACCATGTCGACGATCCGGTCGGCGAGGCCGATCAGCGGCGCCAGCTCGATCGAGCCGTTCAGCTTGATGACCTCCACCTGCTGGCCGCGCTCGCGGAAGTACTGCGAAGCGACGTTCGGATACTTGGTCGCCACGCGCGGGTTCATGACCGGCTTCCAGTCCGGCAGTCCGATGACCGACATGCGGCACGGCGCGATGCCGAGGTCGAGCAGCTCGTAGACGTCCTTGTTTTCCTCCATCAGCACGTCCTTGCCGACGACTCCGATATCCGCCACGCCGTACTCCACATAGGTCGGCACGTCGACCGGCTTGGCCATGATGAACTCCATCCGCGCGTCCGGCACCTCGATGATCAGCTTGCGCGTATCCTCCAGGTCCTCCTGGATCAGCAAGCCCGCCTCGCGGAAGAGGCGGGACGCCTGCTTGTAGATGCGGCCCTTGGGCATCGCCACCTTGAGAATGTCCTTCGTCGGCTCTCCGCTCATCGTCCCGCCCCCTCTCCTGCCTCTTCATCGTTGAAAAAAGGAACAAAAACCCCGTAGGTCTGTCCGCCATAACGGACCGACTCTCCATCCGGCAGCCGCCGCGCCTTGCGCTCCAGCCGCTCTCCTGCGGCTGCTCCGGCTGCTCGCGCCTGCGCGCCATGGGCCACGCCCGGCGCCTCCAGCAGCGCCGTCACGACGACGGCGCCCTCGCCGCGCAGGCGGCCCGCCTCGGCCAGCGCCCGCTCGCGCGAGGCGGCGTCGTAGCCGATCAGGATGCGCCGCTGCGGCTCGCTCTCCTCGCCGACCAGCTCGAGCACGCGCGTCGTCTTGATCGCGAAGCCCGTCGCCGGCGCGGGCCGGCCGAACTGCTGCAGCAGATTGTCGTACCGTCCGCCCGCCACGACCGGGAACCCGAGATCCGAAGCATAGCCCTCGAACGTCATGCCCGTATAATAGGAGAAGTCGCCGATCATCGTCAGATCGATCAGCACATGCTCGCTCACGCCGTACGCCTCCAGCGCGTCCCACACTCCGCACAGATGGCCGATCGCGCTGCGCGCCGTCTCGTTGGCGCTCAGCTCCAGCGCCTGCTCGCATGCCGCGCGTCCGCCGCGCAGGCGCAGCAGCCCTTCGAGCTCCCGGCGCACGCTCTCGGAGAGGCCGAGCCGGCGCAGCTCGTCGCGATAGCCGACATGGTCGCGATTCAGCAGATAGTCCTTGAGCCGGCCCTGATCGCTCTCCCGGCCCGGCAGCAGCTCCTCCAGCAGCCCGTTGAGGAAACCGACATGGCCGACCGCCATCCGGAACCGCTGCACGCACGCCGCCTGCAGCGAGGCGATCGCCAGCGCGATCACCTCCGCATCGGCCTCGGCGGAAGCGTCTCCGACCAGCTCCACGCCCGTCTGGAAAAACTCCGCGTCCCGCCCCGCCTCGTTCTCGAACGCGCGAAAAACGCTCGCATGGTACGACAGCCGCAGCGGGAACTCGTGCTCCCGCAGCAAGGAGGAGACGACGCGCGCGATCGGCGCCGTCATGTCCGAGCGCAGCACGAGCGTCGTGCCGCGGTTGTTGAGCAGCTTGAACAGCCGCTGATCCGACGTCGAGCTCGCGACGCCGACCGTATCGTAATACTCCAGCGTCGGCGTCATGATCTGCTCGTAGCCCCAGCCGGCCATGCAGCTGAGCACGCTGCGCTCGATCTGGCGCAGCTTCGACACGGCCAGCGGCAAGTAGTCCTTGACGCCGACCGGCTTTTCAAACACCTTCGGTTTCGACATGATCCAATCTCCTATAAAGACGCGCATCACTTTAACGCGTTAATGTACTACCATGTTACCATACTGCCAAAGTAAAGGTATGGGTTATACTATCACGAACGCTCCGCATCCGTCAACCTGCGTTAAGCCGCCTCCGTCCGGCGGTTGCCGGCAGAGGCGGCTCGTGCCGACTTCCGCTCCTTCTTGCTACATCGGGTCTCGCCGCATCCGCGATCGCAGCCGCAGCTCTACGGCCAGCTCCCACGCGCTGCGCAGCCACAGGGCGCCGAGCAGCAGGCAGACGAGCGGCAGCAGCAGCAGCATATAGATCAAGCTCGGCCGCTCGTACCGGACATGGCCGAGCCGCTCCTCCGCATGCTTCATGAGCGCGATCTGCAGCGCCGGATCATTGTCGGCTCCGCCGGCGTTGAGCCGGTAGCCGTTGTGCTGGCCGGGACCGTTGAGTCCCGGCTTGACGGTCAGCGTCACGTCGATCCCTTCCTTGCGGCACGCGCGCAGCAGCGGCTGGGAGAAGGCCCCGTAAGGAAAAGCCAGCACGTCGTTGCGGACGCCGAGCTTCTCGCGCAGCACCGCATTGGCCTGGCGCACATCGCTTGCGATCCTGCGCTCGTACTCGCGCTCGGTCTCCCGTCTTCCCAGCCTCGGGACGAAAGCGCGGCCGGCCAGCAGCGCGGTCTGTCCGCCGCCCAGCGCCGCCTCCGGCGCGTAAGCGTGGGAGTTGAAGGAATGGCTGTAGAACTCCATTCCGCCCCGCTTCATCTCCCGCACCTGCTCCCAGCTCAGCTTGGCGACGCCGTCGCGCCTCGCATCGCCGATCGTGCTCGCGATCAGGAAGTTCGTCGCCGTGACGCCATGCTTGAGCAGCAGCGGATACGCATAGCGGTAGAACGACTCGTAGCCGTCGTCGAACGTCAGCAGCACGGCATTGTCGGGCACCGGCCCTTTGCGGCGGATGAAGCGCTTGTATTCGTCCATCGAGATGACATGAAAGTTGTTCGCCCGGAGCAGCGTCAGCTGCCGGTCCAGCTTGTCCAGCGCGAGCGCCTTGTCGTCGGCCGGAGCGGGCGCGACATCGTGGATCATCAGCACGAGCACCTTGTTCCGATAGTAGCGGCCGTCCGGCGTATCCGGCTCCGGCTTCAATCCTTGATACAAGACGGGCTCGCCTTGCGGCCCGAGCAGCTTTCCAAGCATCGGAATTCTGTCTTTATACGAAAAGGCCGCTCCCGCCAAGCCCGTGGCGAGAACAGCGGCGGCAAGCAGCGCGGTCAGCAGCGCGAAGCGGCCGGTCCGATCCATATTGATTGTCCTCCTCTTGCCTCAGCGAATCCATCTCCCTGACGATCCGCTTTCGCAAAAGGTTTCTCCCTGGTTGAAACGATTCCCTTATACATCCCTTTTATTCCGTTCGATCGGACGCGCCGGGTTGCCCCCGACGAACGCTCCTGCAGGCACGTCCCGGTGCACGACCGAACCGGCCGCGACGACCGCTCCGTCCCCGATCGTTACGCCCGGCAGGATCGTCGTGTTGGCTCCGATCATGACGTCGTTGCCGATGACGACATCGCCGAGCCGGTATTCCCGGATGAGGTATTCATGCGTCAGGATTGTCGTGTTGTAGCCGATGATGCAGTTGTCTCCGACGGTGATCCGCTCCGGGAAAAAGACATCGACCATGACCATGAGCGCGAACGAAGTCGTCCGCCCGACCTTCATGCCGAGCACGTTCCGGTAGATCCAGTTCTTGACCGGAAGCGACGGACAGTATCGGGAAACCTGGATCGCCGCGAAATTGCGCACGGCCTTGAAGCGGCTGACGGTCCGATACACCTGCCACAGCGCGTTCGGCCCCTCGGTCGGATATCGCTCCACCCGCCTCACGCGGGGCTCGGCTCCAGTCCGACCAGCGCATACAGGTCCCTCATATCCTGCAGCACATGCTGCGCCCCGTATTCGCGGAGCAGCTGCTCGCCCTTGAGCGACCAGGCGACGCCGATCGGCACCGCGCCAGCTTCAATGGCGGACTGCATGTCGACCGCGCTGTCGCCGACCATGAACGTCGCGGCCGGATCGGCGCCGAGCTGCTCCATCGCCAGCCGCACTGGCTCCGGATCGGGCTTCGGCTGCGTCACGTCATCCATCGTGACGATGGCGTCCATCAGGTCGAACAGCCCCGTCAGCTTGAGGCCCTTGTCGGTCGTCAGGCGGATCTTCGTCGTGACGACGCCGAGCTGGAAGCCCTCTTGCTTGAGGCGCTGCAGCACCTCGAGCGTATGGGGGAACGGCTTCACGAGATCATCGTGCAGCCGCAGGTTCATTTCGCGGTAGATCGGGATCAGATGCGAGGCATCGGCCAGTCCGGAAAAGAAGTTCATCTGGTCGAGCAGCGGCAGTCCCATATGCGGAATCATCTGCTCCCGCCCGAAGCCTTCCGGCGCGACGCCTTGCAGCGCGTGCAGGAAGCTGCGGATGATAAGCTCGTTCGTATCCAGGATCGTGCCGTCGAGGTCAAACAGTAGGGTTTTGATTTTGCGGGTCATCTTGATTCTCCTTGCCTTTGGCAGAGACGGCAGGCGCCGTCTCGGATTCCGCTCCGGCCGGCAGGCCGGTCTTGCGGTTGAGGATCGGGTCGCTGTAGCGCTCCGAGGACCAGCCCGCCTTGCGCCGCACCGCGATCAGGATCGCGCAGGCGAGCACGGTCAGCACCGCGATCAGCTGCGAGCTGCGGACGTTTCCGTAGTTCGGATCGAGGAATCCGGCCTGGAACATCGCCGTCATCGGCGACCAGAGCGCATCCATCAGCGAGGCGAGCCAAGCCGGTCCCTGGAACGCCAGGCTGTCCGTGCGCAGCCCCTCGACGAAGAAGCGGCCGATCGAATACCAGATCAGATAGGTGAAGAACATCTCGCCCGCGCGCACCCATGGACGGCGGCGCAGCACGAAGATCAGCACGATGCCGAGCACGTTCCACAGCGACTCGTACAGGAACGTCGGATGATGGAACAGGCCGTCCTTCTCGACATACATCTGGTTGACGATCCAGTCCGGCAGATGCAGCTCTCCGGTGAGGAAGCGCTTGGTCACCGGCCCGCCGTAGGCTTCCTGATTGACGAAGTTGCCCCAGCGCCCGATGATCTGCCCGATCAGCAGCGACGGCGCGCAAATGTCGGCGATTCTCCAGAAGCTGTAGCCTTTGACGCGGCAGTAGATGACCGCGCTGATGACGGCGCCGATCAGCGCGCCGTAGATGGCGATGCCGCCGTTCCAGATGGCGAGGATCTCGCCGGGGTGCTCGCGATAGTAGTCCCACTTGAACAGGACGAAGTACGCCCTCGCCGCGAGGATCGCCGACGGCACTCCGAGCAGCAGGATGTCCATGAAGAAATCGGAGGAAAGCCCGAAGCGCTTGCCCTCCCGGATGGCCAGCACCAGGCCGGCGAGCGCGCCGAGCCCGAGAATGATGCCGTACCAATGGACCGTGATCGGTCCCAGCTTGAAAGCGATAGGGTCAATGAGCAGGCTGATAGGCGTCATCCAGACAGACCTCTTTCCGTTCTATTATTCGTAATCGTCCATATCGTCGGCGATCGTCTCGGTCAGCTTGTTCGTGAACTGCAGCGCCGCGTTGTAGCCCATGCGCTTGAGCCGGTAGTTCATCGCCGCCACCTCGATGATGACCGCCAGGTTGCGTCCCGGCCGGACCGGCACGGTGACGAGCGGCACGTCGGTCTCGATGATGCGCGTCGTCTCCTCGTCCAGTCCGAGCCGGTCGTACTGCTTGTCCGGCTGCCAGTTCTCGAGGCGGATGACGACGCTGATGCGCTTGTTGTTGCGGATCGCCCCTGCCCCGAACAGCGTCATCACGTTGATGATGCCGAGGCCGCGGATTTCCAGCAGATGGCGGATCAGCTCCGGCGCGGTGCCGTGCAGCTGGCCGTCCGACGTCTGGCGGATCTCCACCGCGTCGTCCGCGACGAGCCGATGGCCGCGCTTGACGAGCTCGAGCGCCGTCTCGCTCTTGCCGATGCCGCTGCCGCCGGTGATGAGGATGCCCATCCCGTAGACGTCGACGAGCACGCCGTGGATCGTCGTCGTCGGCGCGAGGCGGCGCTCCAGGAAGTTCGTCAGCCGGCTCGAGAAGATCGTCGTCGAAATCTGGCTGCGCAGCACCGGAATCTGCTTCTCCGTCGCCTGCTCCAGCAGCTCCGTCGGAGGCTCCAGCCCGCGCGTCAGCAGGATGCATGGCGTCTCGTCATGGCAGAGCCGCTCCAGCCGCTCGCGCCGCTCCTCGCTGCCCAGCGTCTCGATGAAGGCAAGCTCGGTCTTGCCGAGCAGTTGAACGCGCTCTTTCGGGTAATAATGAAAATAGCCGGCCATTTCAAGAGCGGGCCGGTACAGATCATCCGTCGTGATGAAGCGCTTCAGTCCGTCCTCGCCGGCCAGGATTTCCAGCTGGAACGGCTGGATCAATTCAGATACCTTTACTTTTTTAGGCATGGAAGCCTCCCTGTATCGATTCCTTCTGCAAGACTTATGTAGGAATAGTGGTGGTTCATTGCTCCTTGGCTGTTAGTTCCATCCTAATGGAAATCCGCTTTCGGCGCAACGTAGCGGCCCAATGCGGCTTTTCCTGATTTCGGAAGGATTCCCGATCCTCGCCGGAGAAACCTTTTGGAAGCGCTTGTCGTCCATCTTTTCAAGCGGATCGTCCGGACCGTCCATTCCTTGTCCCTGCGGAGGTGCTGCCCCATGAGATCAAAACGAAAGTCGCCGTCCCGCTTGCGGCCGGGACGTCTTGCCGCTTGCCTGCTGCTTTCCGCTGCGGCGACGCTTCCCTTGGCCTACGCGTCATCCCGGCCGTCAGACTCGCCCGACGCGCTGACGGCAGCCGTCACCGCCCTCGCGCCGGCATCCGCCTCTGTCGCCGCCTTTACGGCTCCTGCCAAGCCCGCGCTGCCGTCCGCTGCTGGCGCTGCCTCTGCTTCGTCCGCCGAATCGATTCCCGCTCCCGTCGCCGATACGTCCGCTCCCGCTTCCTACGCCAATTCGGTTTCGGCCGCCGTTCCCGCGCATGTCTGGCCCCGCATCTCCGGCCTGTCCGAGCCGCAGCGAAAGCAGCTCGCGGATCAGGTGCTGCGGATGGCCCCGGAGGAAAAGATCGGACAGCTGCTCGTCGCCGGCATCGACGGCAGCGCGCCGGATCAAGCCGTCGCCCGCCTCATCGAACATCGCCAGGCCGGGGGCTTCATCCTGTTCCGGCGCAATATGGAGACGATCTCGAGCACCGTGTCGCTGCTGAACGAGCTCAAGAAGCTTAACCGCCAGGCTGGCGGGCAGCCGCTGTTCCTCGGCGTCGATGAGGAGGGCGGCCGCGTGACCCGCTTTCCCGCTTCCATGACCCGCTTGCCGGCAAGCGGAGCAGTCGGTCAAAGCGGCGATGTCGACTATGCTCGGGCGGTAGGCAAGCAGCTGGCCGAGCGGGTAAAGGCATTCGGCTTCAACGTCAATTTCGCTCCCGTGCTGGACGTGAACAGCAATCCCGACAATCCGGTCATAGGCGACCGCTCGTTCGGCGGCAGCCCCGAGCTGGTCGCCAAGCTAGGCATCGCCGAGCTGAAAGCCCATCAGGAGGCAGGCATCCTCGGCGTCGTCAAGCATTTCCCGGGACATGGCGATACAGCCGTCGACTCGCATAAGCAGCTTCCTGTCTTGACCCATGATTTGAGCCGCCTGACCAAAATAGAGCTGGCGCCATTCGAAGCCGCCATCGAGAAGGGGACGGACGCCGTCATGGTTGCCCATATTCTGCTGCCCAAGCTCGATCCCGACTGGCCGGCGTCTCTATCCAGCTCGATCATCGGCGGCTTGCTGCGCGGCAAGCTTGGATTCGACGGCCTCGTCGTCAGCGACGACATGACGATGGGCGCGATCACGGACAACTATGATCTCGGCGATGCCGCGGTGCGGTTCGTCGCTGCAGGCGGAGATCTCGTGCTCGTCTGCCACGATCCGCAGCAGGCGCAGCTCGTCTTCGCCGCTTTGCAAAAAGCCGTCCAGAACGGGACGGTTTCGACCCGAAGGCTGAACGACAGCATATACCGCATCCTCGCGCTGAAGCTTCGTTACAAGCTCGACGACTCGCCAAACGCCGTCCCTTCGCTGAAACGGCTGAACGGGCAGGTCGAAGCGGCTCTCGCGCCGTTCGGCACGGCTCCCTGAAGCCCGGCGCGGGCCCATCCCATCCCGCATCGACAGCAGCTCCAAGCGCAAAAAAAGGCGATCCCGGATGGGATCGCCTTTGTCGTTCGTTGAATTAGTTCTCGAACAGGTTCAGCTCGGTCGCTTTGTCGAAGATGTGGACCTTGTTCATGTCCAGCGCCAGCTTGACCGTCGTGCCGTCGCGCATGCCGGAGCGTCCGTCTACGCGAGCGATGACCGTATCGTTGCCGATGCCGTTCAGGTACAGGTACATCTCATGGCCCAGGTTCTCGGCAACTTCGATGTTCGCCGTAACGATGCTGTTCGGGGATGCTTCCAGGAACACCGGCTCTTCATGCAGGTCTTCCGGACGCACGCCGAGAACAACCTCTTTGCCGGAGAAGCCCTTGTCGCGGAGCGCTTGAGCTTTGCCTTCCGGCAGGACGACGTCCACGCCTGGAGCTTTGAAGCGCAGGGCGCCGGCGACTTCGTTCAGCGTGCCCGTGATGAAGTTCATGGCAGGAGCGCCGATGAAGCCAGCGACGAAGATGTTCACCGGATGGTTGTACAGCTCCTCCGGAGTTGCGTTTTGCTGGATGATGCCGTCCTTCATGACGACGATGCGGTCGCCCATCGTCATGGCCTCGATCTGGTCATGGGTTACGTAGATCGTGGTCGTTTCCAGACGCTTCGTCAGCTTGCTGATCTCAGCGCGCATCTGGCCGCGCAGCTTGGCGTCAAGGTTGGAGAGCGGTTCGTCCATCAGGAACACTTGCGGTTCGCGGACGATGGCGCGGCCCAGGGCGACACGCTGGCGTTGACCGCCGGAGAGCGCCTTCGGCTTGCGATCGAGCAGATGCTCGATGTCGAGAATTTTCGCGGCTTCGCGCACGCGCTTATCGATATCCGCTTTTTTGAACTTGCGCAGCTTCAGGCCGAAGGCCATGTTCTGGTACACGTTCATGTGCGGGTACAGGGCATAGGATTGGAATACCATCGCGATGTCGCGGTCTTTCGGAGCGACGTCGTTCACGAGGCGGTCGCCGATGAACAGCTTGCCCTCGGAGATTTCTTCAAGGCCAGCGATCATACGAAGAGTCGTGGATTTGCCGCAGCCGGACGGACCGACCAGAACGAGGAATTCCTTGTCCTTGATGTCGAGGTTGATGTCCTTGACCGATGCGTTGTCGGATCCAGGGTATTTCTTGTAAACATGCTCTAAACGTACGCCTGCCATGTTCGTTTTCCCCCTATGTGAGTGATGGTGAGTTCCTGCTGTTCCTCTTGTAGATCCATCTTAACCGAAAATGTAAGCGTGTGACTATGCACAACTCCTACAAAAAAATCAGGGTCTTTTCGTAACTTTATACAATAGCAGAATGACCTTGACCATGACTGCGTCCCGGAACAGCCTCACATCGAGTCCGGTCTCCTGCTTGAGCTTGTCCAGTCGGTACAGCAGCGTATTCCGGTGAATGTACAGCTTTTTTGCCGTCTCGCTCACGTTGCAGTCGAGCGAGAAGAACGTCTCCAGCGTCGTCATGATTTCCGGCTCCACATAGTAGTCGGAGCGGCTGAACGCCTGCTCCACGAACCGCGCGCGGTCTCCTTCGGGGATCGCGCTGAGCAGCCGCTCGAGGTGGAGCTCCCAGGGCAGGTGCACGCTCGACCCGATCTGGAAGCGGCGTCCGAGCTGCACCGTTTCCCGCAGCAGGGCGGTCGTCTCGACGATCGACTTGGACGGCTGGATCGGAAAAGCGATTGCGATATGGCATTCGCCGAGCCACTCGCTTGCCAGCATGTCATGCAGGCCAAGTCCGATCGAGCGCAGGCTCTCCTCTTCCGATTCCTCCTCTTCCCCCGAATCCAGCAAAGAGTCGCTCAAAGGCGCAGTCGGGCTCAGGATAAGCCACTCGTTGCGCTGCAGCGGCAGCAGGATGATCTCTTCCTCGAAGAAGGAGCGCAGCAGCTTCTCCAGCTCGGCGTACGGCTCGTCGACGAGTCCGTGATATTCTCGGATGAGCAGGAAAGGAATCATGTCGGCATACAGCCGGCCGCCCATCGTGAGCGCCTCCGGCAGCATCTCCGCTTGCGGCCTCTCCAGCTGCTCCATGATCCAGGCTCCGAGAGACGCCGCCTGCTTCTCGACTCCGGTCGGCGCCGCAGGCGCGGCTTTGCCGGCCTTCATCGCTCCTAGCATCCAGCCGATCAGGCGCAGCTCGGTATGGCCGAGCGGCCTTGCTCGCCGGATCTCCAGCACGTCCGCCCGTTGCGCGTCTGCTGTCCCTTGCACCGCTACCGCACCATCCGGCAGCTGCCGGAACAGCTCCGGGTCTTCGTCCGCCAGCGTCTCCAGCTCCTGCCACTGCCCCGGCTTATAGGAGCGAAGCTGCAGATCCGCGTCCAGGATATGCCTCAGTTCTTCCAGCCAGTCTGCCGATGCCATGTGTCATCTCCTGTTCCTGTCTTTGGATGAGCTATGACCCAAGTGTACCATGAAGCAGAGCGCCTCTTCCAACGCGCATCGCCAGCCGCTTGCGGGGGAACGACAAAAAAAGCCCAGACAAGGTCTGGGCTTGGATCGATAAAACTGGTGAGCCATGAAGGACTCGAACCTTCGACACCCTGATTAAAAGTCAGGTGCTCTACCAACTGAGCTAATGGCTCTTGAAGATGAAGTGGTGGAGGGCGATGGATTCGAACCACCGAACTCGTCAGAGAACAGATTTACAGTCTGCTGCGTTTGGCCACTTCGCTAGCCCTCCACATTTGCTCTAAGATGCGCCATTGAAGCTCACTTAGAAAACCAATGGTGGCTCGGGACGGAATCGAACCGCCGACACAAGGATTTTCAGTCCTTTGCTCTACCAACTGAGCTACCGAGCCGTATATGATTGAAAAAATGGCGGAGCTGACGGGATTCGAACCCGCGGTCTCCTGCGTGACAGGCAGGCATGTTAGGCCTCTACACCACAGCTCCAGGCGATAATGGTGGAAGCTGAGGGGATCGAACCCCCGACCCTCTGCTTGTAAGGCAGATGCTCTCCCAGCTGAGCTAAGCTTCCGTATAAGTGGTAGCGGCAGAGGGGATCGAACCCCCGACCTCACGGGTATGAACCGTACGCTCTAGCCAGCTGAGCTATGCCGCCACATGTGTCAGGTCAGGCATCGCCAAATGCCTGCACAACTTGTCCTGCTCTCCGGCACTAGTCCGTGAAGCAAAACGAGCTTGCGCCCTGAAAACTGGATCGAACGAAATGCCGTGCTGACCGGCTGGTTCTTGCTTGAATAGGATAAGCCCTCGACCGATTAGTACTCGTCAGCTGCACACGTTGCCGCGCTTCCACCTCGAGCCTATCGACCTGGTCGTCTTCCAGGGGTCTTACATACTGGGAAATCTCATCTTGAGGGGGGCTTCGCGCTTAGATGCTTTCAGCGCTTATCCCGTCCGTACGTAGCTACCCAGCGGTGCTCCTGGCGGAACAACTGGTACACCAGCGGTACGTCCA